>NZ_JHXY01000007.1 GCF_000621585.1 [Eubacterium] cellulosolvens LD2006
GATGAAGGGTGATAAGGTTGTCAAGTGATTCAATGTACTCACCGATTTTCTGCTGTTCTTCATATGATGGAACGGGAATCATAATCGTTTTCATCCCCTCGATATCTATACTTTTTCCATCTCTGATTCCATACACATGAGGTTTCAACAGAACATCTATAAAGCGTCTTGATCTAAAGAATGGATAGTAGAATCTACTATCGGTGTTATTCCCGTGAAAAGTATGATATGCAGGGCTTATGATGCCATCAGAGTTTGCCTTTTCTAGTCCCCCTTCGAAGGATCTAAGGTGTACAATAAAGTCATTTTTCTTGACCATTTTGTAATTAGATAGGCTGGCTTTATCATATTGAATTGCCCTGTCAGATTCATCTCTTCTAACAGTTCCTCCACCCTGAATTATAGTCAACGCTGGAAGTTCCTCATGGTTCTTTTCCGAGTACTCTTCGAAGACTTCCCCAAGCTTACGCTGTTCCCAATCGTCCGTAAATCCTTTGAATCTAATCTTCGGTGTATTGGCCATTTCACACCTCCTGGAACACTTTCATGAACTCTTTCATCGCCTGTTCCATCTCCGGCGAGTCGAATGTAAGCTCAGAAAACATCTGTAAAAGCTGTGCATTGCTCTCTTTGATCGCCTTATTTGTGTCGTTCATCTCAACCGTGAGTGCTTTGAGGTCGATCTCTTCTTCTTCCTCACTGGTGTCAACATATCTCGGGATATTCAGATTGAAATCATTCGCTTTAATATCCTCATAGGATGCGAGATATGCCTGCTTGTCTACAGACGCTCTATTCTTGTAGAGTTCCAGCACCTTACTGATGTGCTCTTCCTTCATCACGTTCTGCTTTTTGTCTTTCTCATACAGATTTGAAGCATCGATGAAGAGGACATCTCTTCCCTCTCTATGCTTTTTCAGAACAATGATACAGGTCGGAATCGATGTGTTGTAAAACATGTTGGACGGCAGACCGATCACGGCATAGATGGATCCGTTCTCGAGGAGCGTCTGACGAATGGTTCCTTCCGCTGCTCCGCGGAAAAGAACTCCGTGAGGCAGGACAATGGCCATCGTTCCGGACTGTTTCAAATGATAGAAACCATGAAGCAAAAATGCATAGTCCGCTTTTGACTTCGGAGCAAGTTTTCCACCGTAATCCATGAAACGCTCATCCTGTTTAAACCCCTCTGCAGCAGACCACTTTGCAGAGTAAGGCGGATTCATCGTTACTACGTCAAACTCTGTCTCTTCATCGGTCGGCCAGTCAGCATCAAGGGTATCGCCGTTGCGAAGATGCTGATTCTCCGGAAGGATACCGTGAAGAAACATATTCATACGAGCCAGATTATATGTAGACGGCATCAATTCCTGTCCGTAATATTTGATGAAGTCCGGCTCTGTAGAATAGTTTTTGCAACTGAGCATAAGTGATCCGGAGCCCATACAAGGGTCATAGACCTGAAGACCTTTCTTGTTTTCCTGTCCCGTCATTGCTATACGACAGAGAATCTGCGCCGGTCCGTGCGGGGTGTAGAATTCTCCCGCCTTCTTTCCGGTTTCAGACGCGAACTGACCGATCAGATACTCGTAAGCATTTCCAAGGACATCTCCGGACGTGTGGATCAGATCCGCTCCATCCAGCACCTTGATTACTTCCGCGATGGTATCACTCTGTTTCTGATCTCCGGTTCCCAATCTGTTGGAATACAGATCAACATCCGAAAACAGGCCGTTGAATATCTCATCGGATTCCTGAATACGGTTGAATGCCGCCTGAAGTTTTTCACGGTTGAACGCATTGTTCTTTGCATCATTCAGAATGCTCTGGTAGGTCATGTTCGGCTCAAGTGTGTAGTGCATCGAATCCCGAAGCTCTGCGAGAAGATCCTCTGCATCTTCCGATTTCATAATCTCCTCGTACTGACTCTGGGCTTCATCCAGACTGTCCGGTGTCGTATCATTCAGCAGATCATATACCTTCGCAAGGTATGAATCTGATAAGTATTTAAAGAATACAAGGCCGAGCAAATAGGTCTTATATTCGTTTGCATCCATCTTTCCACGAAGCACATCTGCCCCGCTCCATAAAACGTTTAACAAGTCTTTCTTTTCTGCCATGGTCGTTTTCTCCCCTTTTATCTTTCACCGCATACGCGGACGTTTTTTGATTTATCACTCACTTTGCCAGCAATGCCCATTATATCACGCTTTAACGCATTGCTAAACTGCCAAGCCGCGATGCATCGGTATTTTGTTCTTCTAAAAAAAACCGCTGCCCCAGAGGGCAACGGTTCTTCCTTTATGGCTCCGCTTCGGAGCCGCATATCTTCTGTATTTTCACTCCATCGCCTTCAGTGCGTCTCCCATCGGAACCTTTGAGATTCTATGGTAGTCGATAAACATGACGATGATGTAACTGATCAGGATGAAGACAAAGCTCTTGATCAGTCCATCGGTGCCCATATGGAAGGCGAAGTAGCCGTCGTAGTCCATCATCATCCTGTTCCAGTAGACGGAAAGGAATTCGGTTCCCGTAAAAACGGAGATCAAATCCGCGAGGATGACGACAATTGTCGTACTGGTGATGTAGAGGGAGGCGATCTCTTTGTTCTTGTATCCGAGTATTTTTGTCATGGAGATCGCGCCCTCGTTTTTCTCAATGATGATCTTCGTGAGAAGGTAGAGAAGCACAACGGCGAGGATGATACAGATTACCTGGAACATCTTCATAATCGCGCCCATGCTGTGATCGAGCTGACCGGCCATTCTGGTGATATCCTTCGCGGTGATCACCGAGGCGATTCTCTCTTCGTCGATATCACTGATCTTCGTGTCGCTGAAGTATCCGGTGAACTGCCCCTCTTCCAGACCGAAGCGGGTCTCGAAGTTCTTTCTCGGCATGAAGACGGAAATTCCGCTGGCCTTCGTGACAATTCCCCTGACTTTGAAGGAGTACTCTTTATCTTCATACTTCTCGCGAAGGGTGATGGTATCTCCCACCTTCTGTCCGAATTTCTCTGCGTAATCGTCGGAGATCCAGACGGATTTGCCGGTCAGGTTATCCGGTATGCTGATATAGCTGCTGTCCTCTGTCACTCCGTAGACGGAAACATTCTCCTTGTGCATATCCAGCTGAAGTTCCAGCTCCCGCAGATCGAATTTCTCCGCGTCGGAATTCTCTGTGGTGATTTCTTTTCCGGTCTCGTCCACGCAGCTTTTCAGAACATACTGGTAGTTCGCGAACATCATATTTCCTGCGTTGTCCTTGTAGTAGTCCAGGGTCGCCGGCATACCGATTCCAAGGATCAGCATCACGGAGACGCTGAAGATGCCCAGCATCAGAACGACATAGCCGATGAAGTTCTGCAGGATGATGCGCAGGCGGAAGCGCCGGAGAAAACTCCAGGCCGGCAGCCGCACTGCCTTTTCTCTTTTCTTTTTCCGCAAGTCTCCCCGCAGGAACTGCAGCGGTGTGTGCTGCATGGATCTGGTGATGATAAAAAGGTTCACCACAAACATGATGACGATAGGAAGAAGGGTGGTCTGCACCAGCGCGTCCATATTGAAATAGATTCTTGGCCTTGGCAGACTGTAGCTGTTGTAATAGGCCTTCATCATCAGGTCTTTGAAGAGGGTGTAACCCAGCAGATTTCCGATCAGACCTGAGATGAGCGTTACGATCACCGGCACCGAGAGGTAATGGCGGATCAGTTCCCCCTTCGTAAAGCCCATGGCGCGCAAGGTTCCTATGACGGATGATTCCTTTTCAATGGTGGAGCTGATGGTCAGGGCAAAAATAAAAGCGAGGACAGCTACCAGCACATAGAGCATGACAGCTCCCATGGTCTTGTCGTTCTCCATGTCGTCCGGCGCGAAGTGAATCGCCCGGTTCAGATAGGCCGGAAGGTAATTGGTCATGGCATTGCCGGAGGCCATTGTCTCCTTCGCGATTTCCTTGACATACTTGTCCGAGAGTTTCTTCTCCTCCTCCGCGTCTTTCGGACGCTTTGTGTAGTTCCAGGCGTAATTATAATGGGTCTCGCCGGGCAGTCGGTCAAAGCCTTCCTTTGTCACCATTCCCACATCGAAATGCAGGGCGTCAAAGATCACGTCTGTGTTCTTTTCATACATGGTGGAATAATTCACATAGGAGACAAAACCTGTCACCTTGTATTTTTTACCGGAGAGTCTGATCGTATCTCCGATCTCCACACCGGCGTCACCGGCATGTCTGTGATCGATGGCAATCTCATCTGACTTCTCCGGGAGTTTTCCTTCGAAGAGATCCGCCCGGTTCAGCTTGTCGCCGCGTGCATACAGGCGGATGGTACCGTCTTTTTTTCCATCCAGATTGTTATCTTCTTTTTCGTCTTTGTAAAAATTTTCTTTGATCTTTACAGAGACTTTTGTCTTCTGCAACCGATTCAAAAGATCGCTGTCCGCTTTTGCAGCCAGTTCAAAATGGCCGTCCTCGAGTTTTAATCTCGTCACATTCTCATTCAGCGACTGCAGCATACTGTCGTTCGACACACACAGGCCGGAGATGGCACCGATCATGAGGACGAGAAACAAAAAGATGACCGCGTATTTGCGCCAGTCACACACAAATTCCCTTGGCACTCTGCGAATGAGCGGATTTCTGATTCGATTTGTTTTCTTCATCTTCCTCCCCCTTTACCAGTCAAGTTCGGTCGCTGCAATTTTTTCCTGATTGATGTTGTTGTGTCTTACCACACCATCCCTTAATTTGACCACGTGATCCGCCATCTGTTTGATGGCCTCGTTGTGCGTGACCATGATCACCGTATTTCCGTATTTCTGATTGACCTCCTCGATGAGCGCCAGAATCTCCTTCGAGGTCTTGTAATCCAGGGCTCCCGTGGGCTCATCGCAGAGCAGAATATCCGGATTCTTGACAATGGCTCTTCCGATGGAAACCCTCTGCTGCTGACCTCCGGAGAGCTGGTTCGGAAGCTTGTACCTGTGCTCCCAGAGACCAAGCGTGTGAAGCAGCTCATCGATGTCCAGCGGCGAATCCGACAGATATGCCCCCACCTCGATATTCTCCTTCACGTTCAGGTTCGGAATCAGGTTGTACATCTGAAAGACGTAGCCGAGGTGTCTCCTGCGGTACATCGTCAGCTGTTTTTCATTCATATCCTCCAGCTTATCTCCGTTGATCTTCACGTAGCCTTCATCCGGTGTCTCAATGCCTCCGATGATATTCAGCAATGTCGATTTACCGGAACCGGAAGGTCCGAGCAGCACACAGAATTCTCCTTTCTTCACAGAAAAATCCATGCCTCGAAGCACTTCCTGTCTGTTGTCGCCGCTTCCGAATCCCTTCTTCAGCTCCGAGATCTCCAAGAAATTTCTCTCCTGTTCTGTCATATCTTCCCCTTTCATTTTTATACAGCCGCCCCCGGCACACGGTTAGGGTAATCTGCCCCTCCCGGCGTGTTTACATAGGGCTGTTTTTTTTTTGTCTTTCCTAATAATGCGTCATTCTCGCCCGGATTTCCGCAAAGCGGCGGGAAGCATTGCTCCCCGCCGGTCGTTGGAAGTACCCGGCCTGCAGGAGCTTCCCCTTATTTCTTTACGTTAAACGCGCCCATCTGCGGATAGACAGCGGATGCCCCCAGTTCCTCCTCGATGCGGAGCAGCTGGTTGTATTTCGCCACACGCTCGGAACGGCTCGGCGCTCCGGTCTTAATCTGGCAGGTATTGAGTGCAACAGCCAGATCCGCGATCGTTGTATCTGCGGTCTCACCGGAACGGTGGGAGGAGATCGCTGTGTAGCCGGCCTTGTGAGCCATCTTGATTGCCTCCAGAGTCTCGGATACAGAACCGATCTGATTGAGTTTGATCAGGATGGAATTGCCTGCCCCAAGGCCGATTCCCTTGGAGAGTCTCTCCGTATTGGTGACAAAGAGATCGTCTCCCACAAGCTGAACCTTGTGTCCGATTTTCTCTGTCATCTTCTTCCAGCCTTCCCAGTCTTCCTCATCCAGACCGTCCTCGATCGAGATGATCGGATATTTGTCTACCAGGGACTCCCAGTGAGCGATAAGCTCGTCGGAGGTGAACTCTTTGCCGGACTTCGGCTGTCTGTAGAAGCCTATGCCCTTCTCGCTCTTCCACTCGGAGGAAGCGGCATCCATGGCAATCATGAAGTCCTTGCCAGGCTCGAAGCCTGCAACCTTGATGGCCTCAAGAATCTTCTCAATGGCTTCTTCGTCGCTCTTCAGAAGGTTCGGCGCAAATCCGCCCTCGTCGCCAACGGCTGTTACATCTCCCATATCCTTGATCAGGCTGCGGAGTTTGTGGAAGACCTCCGCGCACCAGCGAAGAGCCTCTTTGAAGGAAGGTGCGCCCACCGGCATGATCATGAACTCCTGTGTATCTACGGCGCTGTCTGCGTGAGCTCCGCCGTTGAGGATGTTCATCATCGGCACCGGAAGTTTCGTTCCCTGCACGCCGCCCAGGAAGCGGTACAGCGGGATATCCAGAGCAGTCGCAGCAGCCCGCGCCGCAGCGATGGATACCGCAAGGATGGCATTGGCACCGAGATTGGATTTATCCTTTGTTCCGTCCGCCTTGATCATGGCCGCATCCACACCGTAGGTGTCTGAAGCATCAAGGCCTACAAGCGCCTCGTTGATGGTGGTGTTGATGTTCTCAACTGCCTTCTGTACGCCCTTTCCGAGGTAACGGCTCTTATCACCGTCGCGAAGCTCCAGAGCCTCAAATTCGCCGGTAGAAGCGCCGCTTGGTGCACAGCCCCTGCCCACGGTACCGTCAATCAGGGTAACCTCTGCCTCCACGGTAGGATTTCCTCTTGAGTCAAGAATCTCGCGTCCGATTACTTTTTCAATTTCCAGATACATGTTGAATCTCCTTTCTGTCTCCTTTGGAAAATGTACACCGCTTCCATCTGTCTATGCGGCGGTGCAACTGAAGAGATGAGCGAGTCCGGGCAACGATGCCGTCATGATAAGGACAACGAAAACTCAGAATCTGCTATCTCACATATATTACCGCGTTGCGTTAGGTATGTATAATATATGTTAGACGCATTATATCACATTCATTCTGTCATTTACAGACTTTATTAAATCGATTGTGAAGTTTTTCATAAAATAAACGCGGAGGGTACACTACTAAATGTAAAAATATCCGAATCGTATTGTAATTACTACACAAAAGGGACTCCCGAAACGGATATATTTCGGGAGTCCCTGTAAGGATTCTATATTCAATTTCTGATCAGAAATTAGAATTTGCCAGCCTTTGCTGCCTCTTCTACAGCTACGGCTACAGCTACAGTCATACCAACCATCGGGTTGTTTCCTGCACCGATCAGACCCATCATCTCTACATGAGCCGGTACGGAGGAGGATCCTGCGAACTGTGCGTCGGAGTGCATACGTCCGAGGGTATCTGTCATACCGTAGGAAGCAGGACCTGCTGCCATGTTGTCCGGGTGAAGTGTACGACCTGTACCACCACCGGAAGCAACGGAGAAGTATTTCTTTCCTGCCTCAAGACGCTCTTTCTTGTATGTACCTGCAACCGGGTGCTGGAAACGTGTCGGGTTTGTGGAGTTACCTGTGATGGAAACGTCTACGTTCTCTTTCCACATGATAGCTACACCTTCCTGTACATCGTTAGCGCCGTAGCAGTTAACTTTTGCACGAGCGGAATCCTTGTCCTTGGAGTAGCAGATACGCTCAACCTCTTTGAGCTCACCTGTGTGGTAATCATACTCTGTCTCAACGAATGTGAAGCCGTTAATACGGGAGATGATCTTTGCAGCATCTTTTCCAAGACCGTTCAGGATAACGCGAAGCGGTTTTTTACGAACTTTGTTTGCTTTCTCAGCGATACCGATCGCACCCTCAGCAGCTGCGAAGGACTCGTGTCCTGCCAGGAATGCGAAGCACTCTGTATCCTCTTCAAGAAGCATCTTTCCAAGGTTTCCGTGTCCAAGACCTACTTTACGACGGTCAGCAACGGATCCCGGGATACAGAAGGACTGAAGTCCCTCACCGATTGCAGCAGCAGCGTCTGCAGCGTTTCTGCAGTTCTTCTTGATCGCGATAGCGGCACCTACTGTATAAGCCCACTTAGCATTCTCGAAACAGATCGGCTGAATGTTCTCTACCTGATGATATACATCAAGACCTGCAGCCTTTGTGATTTCAGCAGCTTCCTCGATAGAGTTGATACCGTACTCAGCGAGCTTTGCCAGAATCTGTTTTTCTCTTCTTTCATATGATTCAAATAAAGCCATCTTAGTCGTCCTCCTCTATCAATCTTTTCTCGGGTCAATGAATTTAACTGCATCAGCAACACGGCCGTACTGACCGGAAGCCTTCTCGAATGCTGTGTTTGCATCGTCGCCGGCTTTGATGAAGTCCATCATTTTTCCGAAGTTTACAAATTTATAACCAATGATCTCATCGTTCTCGTCCAGAGCGAGCTCCTTAACGTAGCCGTCTGTCATCTCGAGGTAACGAGGTCCCTTTGCAAGTGTGCTGTACATTGTACCAACCTGAGATCTGTGACCTTTTCCAAGATCCTCAAGTCCAGCACCGATCTGAAGACCATCCTCGGAGAATGCACTCTGAGAACGTCCGTAAACGATCTGAAGGAACAGCTCACGCATAGCAGTATTGATGGCATCGCAAACAAGGTCTGTGTTCAGTGCCTCCATTACTGTAAGACCCGGAAGAACCTCAGCAGCCATAGCTGCGGAATGTGTCATACCGGAGCAGCCGATTGTCTCTACGAGTGCCTCCTGAATGATACCATCCTTAACATTCAGAGACATCTTGCAGGCACCCTGCTGCGGTGCGCACCAGCCTACGCCGTGTGTGAATCCGGAAATGTCTTTGACCTCTTTCGCCTGAACCCATTTTGCTTCTTCAGGAATAGGAGCAGCGCCATGATGTACGCCCTGATGTACAACGCACATATCTTCTACTTCTTGTGAATAAACCATTAGTTTGACTCCTTTCAAATAAGTGCAAATCACTTTAAGCTATTCTATTTTCGCATAAATCAAACCATTCGTAAAGTAGCATTGACAAATTTTTCACCTTTAGGTTTTTTAAAAGAAAATTCCACCCTGCGGTTTTTACTCCTGCAGGGTGGCTTTCATTCATATTAACTGAATCTATTGATTAATTGTCTCACTCGGCGCGTTTCTCCACAATCTCTCCTTCTCTCTTGTAGATGGAATTAGCCGGAACTACGCCGCGGACGCTGGAGAGCGGGTAGACATTTGTGTGCGCGCCGATGACGCTGCCGGGATTCAGGACGCTGCCGCAGCCGATCTCGGTCCAGTCTCCGAGCATGGCGCCGATTTTTCTCATGCCGGTCTCAATCTTCTCATCCTCTCCTTTGACCACGATGTTCTTCCGGTCGGATTTGATGTTGGAGGTGATGGAGCCGGCTCCCATGTGGGCATGGTATCCGAGGATGGAATCTCCCACATAATTGTAATGGGGCGCTTCTACCTCATTGAAGAGAATGACGTTCTTGAGTTCCGTGGAGTTTCCGACTGTGGCATTCTCTCCGACAATTACATCGCCGCGGATGAAGGCGCACTGGCGAAGCTCCGCGCCCTTACAGATGATGCAGGGTCCAAGCACGGAAACGGTGGGCCAGACGATGGCATCCTTTGCCACCCATACATTCTCGCCTCTCTTCTCGTATTCATCCTCCGAAAGTGTGGGGCCGACCTTAAGAATAAATTCATGGATCAGGGGAAGCACTTCCCAGGGATAAGTATGTCCCTCAAAGAGTTCCTTTGCCATGGTCTGATTTAAATCGTAAAGTTCTGCTATTGTTGCGTGTTTCATTGTAATCCCTCCTCATTTTTTTCTATTATAATTTGCCGCTGCGTCTCTTCTTTCTGATATGCTTTTTGAGATAAGCCGGCATTCGTACATCCAAACGTTAAAAAACGTCATTCCGGTATTCCACGGTTTCTTTCAGGCTTTCGGGGTCTGTGGCGCCGAAGTCTTCTTTCGGCTTTTACTCCTGGTCGTCTTCTTATAATACTGAGCGATGTAATCGTAGCGTCCCCGGAGGATGCTCTGATTATTCGCCGCTTTTACTCCGTTGGTTCTTCTGGCGACAAAGTCCTCCAGTTTCTTCAGGTAATCGCCGGAACTGATCTGTCCCTCGGAGACATAGGTCAGGCCTTTCTCCCAGCTGGCGGTGAGTTCCGGATTCAGCAGCGGCCGGATGGAGACGAAGACTACATCGTGAACCATCTCTCCGAGCTGCGTGGGGGTGATGACCTGAGTCTTCTTGTTCAGATCCAGATACTTGATATTGAACAGCTTCTTCAGGATCTCCGCCCTGGTAGCTGAGGTTCCGATCCCGCTGCCCCGGATCTGTTCCCGGAGTTCGTCGTCCTCGATGAGCTGTCCCGCGTTCTCCATCGCCAGAATCATGGAACCGGACGTATAACGTTTCGGCGGAGAAGTCTCTCCCTCCTTGATCTCATAGCCGTGAACCGGAAGTCTGCTACCCTTCTTCAGAAGTTTCAGCGACTCCAGGAAGTTCTCGTCCACGTTCTCTTCGCTCTCTTTATCGCCGCCATCGGCGCCGGTCTCTTCCCCGGCATTATCTCCCGCCTTGGCAGTCCTGCCCTCCGCTTCTTTTCCTGTGGCATTCGCGGAAGCTGCTTTTCCTTTATAGGCAACTTTCAGATAACCTTCATCCGTCAGCACGCTGAAGTTGGCGAAAAAATGCTCCGTATCCATCTTCGCCTCCAGGCCGATCTTCTGATAGACAGCCGGCGGATAGAAGATGCTCAGGAATCTTCGGACAATGAGATCATAAACCCTCTGAACAAGAGGACTGGCGTTCTTCAGATTCTGCAGTCCCTGTCCGGTTGGAATAATGGCGTAGTGATCCGTGATCTGTTTGTCGTTGGTGTATTTCGTCTTCGCGATATTTTTCCAGGATCCCTTTTCGAGAATCTCCTCTGCAAAAGCCGCGGTCGGCCCGTAGTTCTTCAGACCGGTGATGTTGCGGTTGATCCCCTTGGCGATGGCTGTGGAGAGAACCCTGGCATCGGTACGGGGATAGGTCACCAGTTTTTTTTCATAGAGTTCCTGAATAATATTCAGAGCGGCATCCGGGCTGATCTTGAAATATCTGGAGCAGTCGTTCTGAATCTCCGCAAGGTTGTAAAGAAGAGGCGGATTCTTCTTCGTGGTCTTCTTTTCCACCTTTACTGCCTCTGCTTCCTGGGGATTCAGATCCTGCAGGAAACGGACAAGTTCCTGGGCGTCTTCTTTTTTCCGGAAACCGTTCTCCTTGTAGAGCTTCGGTGACTGGAAATAGCGGCTTCCCTCCACGGCTCTCCATTCCGCGTCAAAGCCATGTCCCTGCCAGTCCATCTGCGCAAGGACACGGTAGAACGGTGTCTTCTCGAAATCACGGATCTCCCGCTCTCTCTTGACCACCATGCCGAGGACACAGGTCATGACCCGCCCCACAGATACCGCGTGATAATCGTCCCCGAGATAACTGGAGACATCTCTTGCGTACCGAAGGGAAAGGGCTCTGGAAAAATTGATTCCCATCAGATAGTCTTCTTTTGCTCTCAGAAACGCCGCATCCGAGAGGTGGTCATATTCCGATATGTCCTTTGCCTCCCGGATTCCTCTGGTGATCTCCTCCTCCGTCTGGGAATCGATCCACACTCTCTTCTGTTTTTTGCTGTCCGGCACCTTCGCCATCATGGCCACGAGACGGTAGATGTACTCTCCCTCCCGTCCGCTATCGGTACAGACATAGATGGTCTCCACATCCTCCCTGTTCAAGAGTCCGCTGACGATCTTGAACTGCTTCTTCACCGGAGGTATGATCTCGTACTTGAAAGTCTCCGGAAGAAAGGGAAGGGTGTCGAAGGACCACCGCTTGAATTTCTCATCGTACTTGTCCGGGTAACTCATGGTCACCAGATGACCGACGCACCAGGTGACAACGGATTGTTCCGATTCCAGATAACCGTCCTGCCTCGCGAAATTCTCATGAAGCGCCTTGGCGAATTCCTGCGCGACACTGGGTTTCTCTGCTATATAAAGTGATTTGGACACGAATTGTTCACTCCTGTTCTCGTCAAAACCTGTTGGATTTATCCATCAGGTTATTATTGCACGAATCGAAAGAACCGTCAAACCGGAGGGATTTTCAAGTTAGCTCAAGTTAGCACTTATTGGCTCATCTTATATCAGAAAACTCCTTCGAAACAGTTTTCTTAAAACCGAAAAAAAGCGCGGCAAAACTGCCGCGCAATGTCTTTATTCTTTTGCTGTGATATATCCTTTATCCACCAGAGTCTCTGCACAGAGAACAGCTCCACCTGCAGCACCTCTTAATGTATTGTGAGAGAGACCTACGAACTTCCAGTCGAAGATGGAATCCTCACGAAGACGTCCGATGCTGATTCCCATTCCGTTCTCGAAGTTTACATCTTCGCGAACCTGCGGACGGTTCTCCTCTGTCATGTAGCGGATGAACTGGGACGGTGCGCTCGGAAGCTTGTGCTCCTGCGGATATCCCTTGAAGTTCTCAAGTGCTGCGATGAGCTGCTCCTTGGTAGGCTTCTTTGCGAAGTTTACGAATGCAGCTGCTGTGTGTCCGTTGAGTACCGGTACGCGGATGCACTGACTGGTGATCTGAACGCCGGAAGCTTTCACGATCTCACCGTTCTCAATGGTACCCCAGATACGAAGCGGCTCCTGCTCGGATTTTTCCTCCTCGCCACCGATGAAAGGAATAACATTGCCTTCCATCTCCGGCCAGTCTTTAAAAGTCTTTCCTGCACCTGAGATTGCCTGATATGTGGTAACTACTACCTGTGTAGGCTCAAACTCTTTCCATGCTGTGAGTGCCGGTGCATAGCTCTGGATGGAGCAGTTCGGCTTTACAGCGATGAAACCTCTTGTTGTGCCGAGTCTCTTTCTCTGGAAAGGAATGACATCAAAGTGAGAATCGTTGATCTCCGGAACTACCATCGGAACATCCGGTGTCCAGCGATGAGCACTGTTGTTGGAAACAACCGGTGTCTCAGCTTTTGCGTAAGCGTACTCGATCTCCTTGATCTCATCTTTCGGCATATTCAATGCACAGAATACAAAGTCAACGAGTCCGGCAATCTTCTCCACTTCGTTGATGTTCATGATAACCATCTTCTTAGCGAATTCCGGAAGCGGTGTCTCCATCTTCCAGCGGCCGTTGACAGCTTCTTCATACGTCTGTCCGGCGCTTCTCGGGCTGGCTGCAACTGCAGTTACTTCAAACCAGGGATGATTTTCCATCAAAGTAATGAATCTCTGTCCAACCATACCTGTTGCTCCGAGGATACCGACTCTTAACTTTTTCTCCATGATATTGCTCTCCTTAGAAAATTTACTGTTTTTTACTGCCTGCATGTAATATTATTACTTTTTTCCGATGATTGCAACTTTTAATTTTCAATTTTCCTAACTTTTAAGATGAAATCTTTTCATCTTGTCTCATAAGTCTCCATTTATCCGTGACCTGTCGACACAATTATTCAATGAAAGCACACTTACTTTGACGTCACCATCCGCTCATTCTTGCTAAAAATAAGCTAAACTTTTGTGGAAAAGAAATCGCCTCAGAGTCAGAGTTATACACTCGAACGATAGGAAGCGAAGGCCGTAAGCGCGAGCATAGCGCAGGTGCGTGAGACATGTCTGAGTGCACTTTGTACATCGCCCGAAGGGCATAAGAACAAAGTGCACGAGTTTTGTCGGAGCACCTGCAAAAGGCGGCGGAGCGCTTAGGTCTTTCGCGACGTGTGAGAGTGTATACTCTGACTCTGAGGCGAATCACCCATTCTTAATCCAATATTTATTTCTCAGCAAGATACTTCTTGTTTCTCGCAATCTCTTCTTCCATAGCCTTCGGGCCCGGTGCGCCGGTGGTGTTTCTTCTCTCGACGCAGGTCTTCATGCTGATGGCCTCATAGATGTCTTTCTCGAAGACCGGTGAGAAGGAAAGGAACTCGTCCATCCGGAGGTCATCGAGGGCGCAGCCCTTCTTCAGGCAGTCAAGAACCATGCGGCCGGTGATGCCGTGGGCGTCGCGGAACGGGATTCCCTTGCCTACGAGATAGTCCGCAACGTCTGTCGCGTTGGTGAATCCGTGCTTTGCGGACTGTTCCATCTCGTTTTTGCAGAATTTCATCGTGTCGATCATGCCGGTGAACAGAGCGAGGCATCCCTTTACGGTATCGATCGCGTCAAAGGTCAGCTCTTTGTCCTCCTGCATATCTTTGTTGTATGCCAGCGGAATTCCCTTCATACTGGTGAGCATCTGCATCAGAGCGCCGTACACTCGTCCGGTCTTTCCGCGCACGAGCTCCGCGATATCCGGGTTCTTCTTCTGCGGCATGATGGAACTTCCGGTGCTGTAGGCGTCGTCGATCTCAACGAAACGGTACTCATTGGAGTTCCAGATACAGATCTCCTCACTGAAGCGGGAGAGATGCATCTGAATGGTCGCGAGTGCAGACAAAAGCTCGATGATGTAATCGCGGTCGGAGACGGAGTCCATGCTGTTGGCTGTCGGCTCATCGAATTCCAGCTGCTCTGCGACAAAGGCACGATCCAGCGGATACGTTGTTCCGGCAAGGGCGCCGGAGCCGAGCGGACAGGTGTTCATTCTGCTGCGGATATCGGCAAGGCGGCTTCTGTCGCGGCGGAACATCTCGAAGTACGCGCCAAAGTGATGTGCAACCGTGACAGGCTGAGCCTTCTGAAGGTGTGTGAAGCCCGGCATGTAGGTCTCCACATTTTCCTCCATGATGCGCTCGATGACAGAGAGAAGCTTGTATACGAGGCTGTCAATCTCATCGATCTCATCGCGCACATAGAGCTTCATATCCAGGGCTACCTGGTCGTTTCTGGAACGTCCGGTGTGAAGTTTTTTTCCGGTGTCACCGATCCGGTCGATGAGATTTGCCTCCACGAAGCTGTGGATATCTTCATACTCATCGGTAATCGGCAGACTTCCGTTCTCCACATCGCGAAGAATGCCGTTCAGCCCCTCTACGATTTTCTCCATTTCTTCCGCTGTCAGGATTCCCTGCTTTGCGAGCATTCTCACATGCGCGAGACTGCCGCGGATATCCTGACGGTAGAACTTCTGATCATAGCTGATCGACGCGTTGAAATTGTAAACCAGTTTGTCAGTCTCCTTCGTGAACCTTCCGCCCCAGAGCTGTGCCATTGTTAAACCCTCACTTTCATCTTCCTGTAAATTCCGGAATATATCATTCACAACAATTCCTCCCCGGGTTTTATGTCCGCAAGCAGCCTTCCCCACCCCTAATTCCTCCATCCAGAAGGAAGCACAGTCGGTCGAAAGGCACACGTGTAGACTCGCGTCACCCGGGTCATTCTGTTGTTACTAAAATATCCTTAACAAAAATCTCTTGTGCCACAACTAATGTAACAGGAAAAACCGCTCCTGTCATCTAAATCCGATAGAAAAATTATGCCTTTCGCTTCTCCCTCTCCATGGCCTCTCTCTTTGAAAATACGCAACCGCAGTAGTTCTGTCTGTACAAACCGTACTGCTCGGAGAGCTCCGTGGAGCGCTTGAAGCCGTTCTTTTTCTTGAAATCGGATACCAGATAGGGAACGCCGTAGATCTCGCCCAGCTTCTCGCCGATCTCGTTGAGCTTCTCCGCGTTTTTCAGAGGACTGATGGAAAGCGTCGTGGTGAAGAAATCACAGCCGAAATTTTTTGCGGCCTTCGCGGTTTTTTCCAACCGCAACGCATAGCAGGCAAAACAGCGCGCTCCTCCCTCGGGAAGATCCTCCATGCCCTTTGTCATCTTCCAGAACACTTCCGGTTCAAACGCACCGGAGATCATACGAATGCTGTTCGTCTTCGGCATTTCCTGAATCAGCCTGCTGAGTTCATCCCCTCTCTTTACGTACTCCTCGCCGTCTGTAATATTGGGGTTGTAATAAAAGTCAATGATATTAAAATACTCCGTCAGATACTCGAGCACATAACTGCTGCAGGGTGCGCAGCAGCTGTGAAGCATAAGCTTTGGCACTCTCCCCTCCCGGGTGATTTCCGCAAGCTTTACCTCCATCTCTTTCTGATAGTTCCGTTTCTGATTCATGTTCCTCATCCTTTACCTTCCGTAGCGTTCCTCTTCGACATCCTCGGGGTCGTAGTTTGTCTTTTTGAATTTGCCCATCCTTGAGCGGTCAAGACTGAAGGTGACCATGGCCACCACGGTCATCATCCCGCAGATGATCAGCTGCACATAGTAGGTAATTCCTCTCGAAAGAAGAAGTCCCGACTTTGTATATCTCCCGAACACCTTTCGGAAAACGGCAAGGAATGTCGCCTCACTGACGCCGGCTCCACCCGGAATCGGAAGCAGATCCGCGATGATATTGATCGACGCCTGCAGAAGGCAGACGGTCAGCCAGGATACCTCCGAGAAGCCGAAGCTCCGGTAGACAAAGTAGGTGGACGAGAAAAATGTAAATCTCTGCACCACCGTCAGCAGAAAAAGACCGAGCATCAGCAGCTTGTGTGTCAGGAAAAATCCTGCCGCGTCTTTGTACTGATCGAGAAGTCCGATCCAGCGCTCCTCTCTTCCCGCATTGCGGCGGATCAGGTGCAGTTTTTCTGCCCGGCGAAGCAGACGGAGCGCCGCGTTCTTTGTGAACCTCGTATGGAAAATCAGAAGACCGATCAGGATCGTAAAGATGATGGTCAGAACGATTCCGAGAATCACCAGCGGCAGGATCGCCCACATGTACGTGCGGATCAGTCCCCGTCCGAAGAGAACCAGGAGAATGGTCACCGCAAAGAGAACCGCCTTGAACAGAAAGGTCATGTTGAAGATGATCATGCAGGCGATGGGCATCCGGATTCCTTCTCTCTTCATATCCAGAATCTGAATCGCGGGACCCCCGCTCTGCATCGGCGTGATGTTGCAGAAGAAATATCCGTGAAACGCCATGAGCAGACAGCGCCGGAGTGACTCCTTCATGTCCAGCGCTCTGCACATCAGGTAGATAATGACGCCCTGAAGCATCACATAGATCAACACACACAAAACAGCCAACAGGAGGTATCTCCCGTCGGCCGCCCGTATTTCCCGAAGTATATCCTGCGGGCTCTCACCCTTCAGTATACTGAATACCGTGAGCACGAGAACAGCCGCCATAAAGAGGATGCTGTACTTCGTGCTCTTTTTCATTTTTGGTTTATTATGCATATAGGCGCTCTTACCTTAACCGAGATTCGTGTGAACGGCCTTCACGCGGAAACCGGCGTCCTGAAGGGCAGAGATGATCTGCTCCTTGTGCTCGGTTCCGAAGGCCTCCATCGTGATCCGAAGTTCAACCGCAGCGTGCCGGTTGGTGCTGTAGAACTGATTATGCTCGAGTTTGATGACATTTCCCTGCGCGTTCGCGATGACCGTCGAAACCTTGACGAGCTCACCCGGACGGTCCGGAAGAAGTACCGATACGGTGAAGATACGGTCGCGGGCGATCAGACCGTTCTGTACAACCTGCGACATCGTGATGACGTCCATATTTCCTCCGCTCATCACGGCAACCACTCTCTTGTTTCTGACGTTCAGATGCTTGAGAGCTGCCACAGTGAGCAGGCCGGAGTTCTCGACGATCATCTTGTGGTTCTCCACCATATCCAGGAAGGCGACAACCAGCTCGTCGTCCGGGATCGTGAGCACCTCGTCAATGTTTTTCTGAAGATACGGGAAAATCGTGCTTCCCGGCGTCTTCACTGCCGTTCCGTCGGCAATCGTATTCACTGAGGGAAGTGTCGTAACTTCTCCTCTCTCGATGGACACCTGCAGACAGTTCGCCCCCTGCGGCTCTACCGCGATCACCTGGATCTTCGGGTTAAGGAGCTTTGCAAGGGTGGAAACGCCTGTGGCCAGACCGCCGCCGCCGACCGGAACAAGGATGTAGTCGACGAGGGGAAGCTCCTTGATGATCTCCATGGCAATGGTTCCCTGACCGGTCGCAACCGTCAGGTCATCAAACGGAGGAATAAAGGTGTAGCCCTCGGTCTCGGCAAGCTCCAGCGCTTTTGCCTGAGACTCGTCAAAAACATCACCGTAGAGGACAACCTCCGCGCCGTAGCCTCTCGTTCTCTCGACTTTGATCAGCGGTGTCGTCGTCGGCATGACAATGACAGCTTTGCAGCCGTAGGCCTTTGCCGCGTAGGCAACACCCTGGGCGTGGTTTCCGGCGGAAGCCGTGATCAGACCCTTCTGACGGTCTTCCGGCCCCATGGTGCTGATCTTGTAGTAGGCGCCACGGATCTTGTAGGCACCGGTCACCTGCATATTCTCCGGCTTCAGATAAACCTTGTTGCCGGTCTGGTTGCTGAAATACTCGCTGTAGATCAGCTCTGTGTTGGCCGTGACATTCTTTACGATTTCCGACGCCTCCTCAAAGGCATCCAGTGTAAGCATCTCTTTCGTACTCATAATCCTGTTCCTGCTTTCTCATTCCAGTTCCCTCCCGGGTTCATCACATCCGCCGGGGGATAGGGGTTTCATAACCCGACCAAATCCTCGCCTTCCTTCGCAAACAGCTCGCACAGAAAAGCATCGCCGCAGCCGGTTCAACCGTCTGCTCTGTAAGAAAAAACTCAGTCGTCTCTTCGTCCTGTGTCAAAAAGCGCGTCCACATAAGCGGACGGATCGAATTTCTGAAGATCGTCAAGCTGCTCGCCGACGCCGATGTATTTGACCGGAATGTCCAGTTCGGACTGTACGGCGACAGCGATTCCGCCCTTGGCCGTTCCGTCCAGTTTCGTGATGACAAGACCCGTGATATCCGCAACCTCGGCAAAGCTTCTCGCCTGAAGAATCGCGTTCTGTCCGGTGGTTCCGTCGAGCACCAGAAGTGTCTCGAGGCTTGCCTCCGGATAGGATTTCGAGAGAATCCGGTAAATCTTCCGAAGTTCCTCCATGAGGTTCTTCTTGTTGTGAAGTCTTCCGGCCGTGTCGATCAGAAGCATATCCGTATCGCGGGCTTTTGCCGCGGAGATCGCGTCGTAAACAACAGAGGCCGGATCAGCGCCCTCCTGTCCCTCGATGATCTCGACGCCGGCGCGTTTCGCCCAGGTCTCAAGCTGCGGGATGGCAGCTGCGCGGAAGGTATCCGCTGCCGCGATCATAACCTTCTTGCCGGTCGCCTTGTATTTTGCGGCCAGTTTTCCGACGGTGGTCGTCTTGCCGACGCCGTTGACACCAATGATGAGCACAACGGATTTTTTGTCTTCAAAGCTGTAATCCGTCTGTCCGACTTTCATCTGCTGACGGAAACAATCCACCATATATTTCTTGCAGTCTGCCGGCTTCTTGATATCCAGATCGTCGACGATCTCCTGCAGATTCTCGATAACGGTCTCTGTGGTCTCGATGCCCATGTCGCTGGCCACCAAAGCCTCCTCCAGATTCTCGTAAAATTCGTCGTTGATCTCGGAACAGCCGAACGCCTCGTCCAGATTTTCCTGGATACTGTCCCTGGATTTTGTCAGACCACTGAAGAGTCGCTTAAAAAAGCCCATACAACCTCCTGTTATTTATCAAGCTGTGATTCCACCAGATCGACGGAAACAAGGGTCGACACACCTTTCTCCTGCATGGTGATACCATACAGACGGTCCGCTGCCGCCATGGATCCGCGTCTGTGAGTAATGATAATAAACTGCGTATTCTTTGTCAACTTGTGCAGGTAGCTCGCGAAACGGCCGACGTTGTTGTCGTCGAGAGCCGCCTCGATCTCGTCGAGAAGACAGAACGGGGAAGGCTTCAGATTCTGGATCGCGAACAGAAGGGCGATCGCCGTCAGAGCCTTCTCTCCACCGGAGAGCTGCATCATGTTCTGCAGTTTCTTTCCCGGCGGCTGGGAGATGATAAGGATTCCGGACTCCAGAATATCCTCATCCTCGACAAGTTCCAGCGTTCCCTTTCCGCCTCCGAACAGAAGCTTGAACACCTTGTCGAACTCGGTGCGGATCTGTCCGAACTTCTCACGGAACTGGTTCCGCATCCCCTCGTCCAGCTGACGGATGATCTCCTGAAGATTCTCCGTCGCCTGAATCAGGTCGTCGTGCTGTCCCTGCAGGAAGTCGTGACGTTCCTTGAGTTCTTTGTACTCCTCAATTGCGTTGACATTGATATTTCCGAGTGCCCTGATCTCGGAGCGAAGAGAAGTGATCTGCTTCCTGAGCGCGCCTCTCTCCGGCACCTCCTCGAAGGTCAGGTTCTCCGCCTCATCCGGCGTCATCTGATACTCTTCATAGAGGTAGGCGATCTGATTTTCTCTGGCGTCCTGCAGCTTCTCCATCTGGGCGCCGAGGCGGAAGAGCTCCTGATCCATATCGCTCTTCTGAGAGGAGAGCTCGTCTCTCTTGCTGAAGAACTCATGATGACTTCTGGACATCTCCTCTTTCTTTTCGAGAAGTTCCCGGGCCTCACGGCTGTTTTCATCCGCCCTTCGGTCGAGTTCCTCCATCGCCGTCCGGATCTCGTCGATCAGCTGCTGACGCTTGTCGGCGTTGCCGGATTCATCCTCCATGCCGGAGCGAATCTGTTCCTCTTCCTCCACAAGTCTCCGGATTTCGTCTTCCGCCGTGCGGATTTTTTCCTCGATAAATTCCATCTGCTGGCTGATGCCGGAGTAGGCGATCCGTGCCGCGTTCTGGCGGTCGACGGCGTTCTGGGATTTCTTCTGAAGTTCCGCCTGTTCCTCGCCGATCTTCCGGATCTTCTCTTTGAGCTCTTCCTCTTCCTTCTCGGAAGTCTCCAGGGCTCCGCCTGTCAGCGTCCGCTGCTCCCGGATGTCGGCCACCTGGCCCCTGATCTCTGTGAGCTCACTGTTCAGAGCCTCGTAATCTTCTTCCAGAGACTTTGTTCGATTCTTTCCCGCCTCGTAATTTACTTTCGCCGTGTTCTGACGAAGCGCCAGTTTCTGCAGCTCATCGCCGAGTTCTGTCAGGCTGTCGCGAAGCTCGTTTCTCGCCTCGCGGTCGGCGCGGATCTTCTTCTGAAGCTCATCCGTCTCTTTCTTGAGAGATGCCGCGCTCTTCTCGAGATCTTCGATCTCTCTTCGTCTTCCGAGAAGATTGTTGTTAAATTTGAAAGAACCACCGGTCATGGAACCGCCCGGGGAGAGGAGTTCTCCCTCGAGGGTGACCATTCGAACCGACTGGTGATAGCGCCGGCTGACAGCGATGGCGTGATCGATGGTGTCCACAACGACTGTTCTGCCGAGCAGTCTCCGCATCACGCCCCGGTAGATCTCCTCGCACTTCACGAGTTCATCCGCTTTTCCGAGCACGCCGGCTTCCTTCAGAACCGCCGCGTTCACCGAGCCGTTCTCCTCCCGCATTGCGGTGAGCGGAAGGAAGGTCGCTCGTCCGAAATGTCCTCTCTTCAAATATTCGATCAGGTATTTGGCGGTCGCCTCGTTGTCGGTGACGATATTCTGAAGGGCGCCTCCGAGAGCTGTCTCGATGGCCATCTCATACTTCTTGTCTGTCTTGATCAGATCCGCAATGACGCCGTGGATGCCCGGATTTTTGTCTTTGAGCTCCATGACTTTCCGGATGCTGTTGCCGTATCCTTCATATCGCTCGGTGATGTGTTTGAGCGACTCGAGTCTGGACGCGTCTCTGTGGTACGCCGCCTGCCCGGCTTCGAGCTTCCGGTTGTCCTCGGAGAGGGATTTCTTCAGCTCCTCGACCTGCCGTTCGATGCCCTCGATCTTCTCGCGCTTCGCGTCCGCCTCCGCGGTGGCCAGACGAAACTCCTCTTCCAGACCCGCCAGCTTCTCTCTCTCTGTGTCCGCATTTCCCTTCAGGGAGAGCATACGGGAGGAGAGTTCTGCCTTCCGGATCTCAATCTGCTCAAGCATCGTGTCGAAACGCTGGATTTTTTCACGAATGGAGGAACGACTGTTCAACAGGCTGATGGTCTCCATTCTTCCCTTTTCCGCCTCAAAGCTGCGCTCCTCGATCTCGGCGGTCAGAGAAGCGACTTCCGCCTCCCTCGCCTCTTTCTCTTCCTTTGCCTTCGCCAGTTCTCCGGCGATCTCTTCCTTCTTCGCGAGCTGTTCGTCGATGCCTTTCTGTCTCTGTTCCCTGTCCGCCTCGAGGGCCTGCAGGCGGTCTCCAAAGATCCTGCTGTTGGTCTCAGCGGCACGAATCTGCTCCATGAGGACGTCGATCTGACCTTTGTACTGCTGTTTCTGCACTTCGTCCTTCTGGCTCTGCTCGCGGACTTCCGTCAGCTTCTGATCGAGCTTCTCAAGACTCACCTCGATCTCCTCGTACTCCCGGCGGGTCTTCTCGAGCTGGTTTCCGAGATCTGTGAGCTGGTTCTCGGCGATTTTCTTTTTCTCTCCGAGGGTGGAGAGCTGTGTCTCCGTCTCCTTCTCGTCGATCTGGAAGAGCTGAATGTCCATCGTGCGAAGGGAATCACGCTTGGTCAGATAATCCTCCGCCTTCTTCGCCTGTCCCTCGAGGGGGCCGAGCTGTCTCGTGACCTCGCTTAAGATGTCGTTGACACGGATCAGGTTCGACTGCTCGTCGCCGAGTTTTTTCAGCGAGGTCGCCTTGCGCCGCTTGAACTTTACGATTCCCGCAGCCTCATCGAAGAGTTCTCTTCTCTCCTCCGGTTTTCCGCTGAGGATCTTCTCGATCTGACCCTGTCCGATGATCGAATAGCCCTCTTTACCGATACCTGTGTCGTAAAAGAGCTCATTGATATCGCGCAGACGGCAGTTCCTGCCGTTCAGCAGGTACTCGCTCTCCCCGGAGCGGTAGAGCTTACGGGTGACGGTCACTTCGTCCGCGTCAAAGCCAAGTTTTCTGTCCGCATTGTCAAGTGTAATTGCAACAGAAGCAAAGCCCAGAGGTTTCCTGTTCTGGGTTCCGGCAAAAATAACGTCCTGCATGTTGCCGCCTCGAAGCTGCTTGGCGCTCTGCTCTCCGAGCACCCAGCGCACGGCGTCGCCGACGTTACTCTTTCCGGAACCGTTCGGTCCAACGATGCCCGTGACACCGTTGTCAAACTCCAGTTTTGTTTTCATTGCAAAGGACTTGAAGCCCTGCATTTCAATCGATTTAAGATACATATACTCAACCCTGTCCGTCTATTTTGGTAGCCGCAAGAATTGCCTTGTATGCAGCCTGCTGCTCAGCGGCCTTCTTGGAATGGCCGGTACCTCTTCCGAGCAGTTTGTCTCCGAGTCTCACTTCCGCCTCAAAAACCTTCTCGTGATCCGGTCCGCTCTCGCCGACGATCTCATAGCTCAGATCCTCGTCCGTCACCGACTGAATCATCTCCTGCAGGCGCGTCTTGCTGTCGTGGAACAGCTGCTTATTCTCCACATCATTCATAATGTAGCGGAGGATAAATTTCTTCGCCTCCTCAAAACCGCCGTCTTTAAAAATCGCGCCGATCGTCGCCTCGAGAGCGTCCGATACCACGGAATCTCTCTTTCTTCCTCCGGTCGCGTCCTCGCCTTTTCCAAGAAGCAGGTACTCCTGCAGTCCGATACATCTCGCGTCATAGGCAAGGGTCGGCTCGCAGACGAGACTTGCACGAAGTCTTGTCAGTTTTCCCTCCGGCATCTCCGGATAGGTGTCGTAGAGATACTCGCTGGATACAAGTTCCAGCACGGCGTCCCCGAGAAACTCCAGTCTCTCGTTGCAGCCCCTGTGTCCCAGATGCTGCTCGTTCGCGTAGGAGCTGTGGCTCATCGCAAGCTTCAACCAGGAGATGTCGTTGAATACATGCCCTGTCTTCTGTTCCAGTTCTCTCAGTTTCTTCATTCTGTTTTTTCCTTCTTTACACAAACTCAAAGGCTGCAAGCGGAAGATCCGAAAGCAGCCTGTCTCATTTAATTCACTTTCTTCTGAATTAAATCGACCACATCACTTACCTTTGTGACCTTCTCGAATTCTTCAGATGAAATCGTTATATAAAATTGTTCACTCACACGAATCATGATCTGATACAAATCCAGAGAATCCGCACCCAGATCACAGAAAAATGTGGACTCCGGAAGAACCTCTCTGTAGTCCAGACGAAGAATATCAGCTACAATCTTCTGCAGTATTTCCAGCATTCTTATTCTGCCTCGCTTTTTATAGGATATCGAATGTCTCCTGTGACATTCTTACGGAAAAAAAGCTCTTTCCGCATTACTCGGCAGAACCCTTCGCAGCCGACTCTTTCGCCAGAAACTCCTGAATCTTGCCATTTACATCCTGCTCTTTGAACTGGATGCACTGCAGGATCGTGTTCTTAACCTCTCCTGCCTTTGCACTTCCGTGCGTTTTTACAACAAGCCCTTTCAGCCCCAGAAGCGGAGCCCCACCGTAATTTGAAGAGTCAAATTTCTTCAGGGTTTTCTTCAGTGCAGGCTTCGCAAGAGCAGCTCCGATTGTCGAGAGCAGTGTGCTGGTGAGTCCGGCCTTGATCTGATGCAGGAGAACGCTTCCGACGCCTTCGTACATCTTGAGTATGACGTTTCCGACAAACGCCTCTGTGACATAGACGTCAGCGGCTCCCTTCGGAATATCCCTTGCCTCGACATTGCCGATGAAGTTGATATCCGGGCAGGCTTTCAGAAGCGGATAGGTCTCTTTGCAGAGCGCATTTCCCTTCTCTTCCTCTGCGCCGATGTTCACCAGACCGACACGCGGTTTGCTGATGCCCATGACATTCTTCATGTAGATCGAACCGATCACCGCGAACTGAACCAGATGGTTCGGTCTCGCGTCGACACTCGCGCCGCAGTCAATCAGAAGGCTTGCTCCCTTTGCCGTCGGGATGAGCGGTGCCAGGGGCGCGCGGTGAACGCCGCGGATTTTCTTGACGATCGCCTGTCCGCCGACGAGAACGGCTCCTGTACTTCCGGAGGACACGAAGGCATCCGCCTCCCCTTTGTGCACGAGGTTCAGACCGACAACGAGGGAAGAGTCTTTCTTGGACTGGATCGCCTTCACCGGCGGTTCTCCTGTCTCAATGATCTGACTGGCGTGTACCACGCGCACACGGGACGTCGGATACTGATACTTGCCGAGTTCGGCATTTACTACGTCCTCGGGACCGGTAAAAATGATCTCGATGTTCTCATTTTCCGCCAGTGCCTCGATCGCTCCCCTGACGATTTCCTCAGGAGCATTGTCACCACCCATTGCGTCAACAACTACTCTGATGCTCTCACTCATATCTTCTCACCTCATCCTCATAGACCGTTCATTTACTGGCCGTCCGCCGCCTCATCCTTCTGCTCTGCTGCAGGATCCTGTGCGGCATCTTCTGCTGCATGCTGTGCCTCTTTTGCAGCTGCATCGTCCGCAGGCTGTGCCGCCTGCTCCGTTTCTGCCTCCACCGGCTGCGCCTGAACGTTTGCAACATTGATAAACGCACCGCTTCCCGGATCGATCGCATAACCGTTCTCGTTGAAGGTGTAGATGGTACCTTCGATTTCCATCGTCGTATTGGAAGGGAACGAACCGTCGTCATGATTGAGATACTGGAAACCGCCGTTGTCGGCATTCTGCTGCCAGTACATATTCGACCACACGATTACCTCGCGCACGTTGCTGGTCACCATGTTGACCTTTCCGTTCTTATTGTTATAGGCAACCACGTAGTAATAGGTAGTGCCTCCCTTGTCTGTTTTCGGCGAATAGGAACTGGACGTTGCGCCCTTGATCGGCGTACCGCCTCCGTTGGATTTCACGTTGTTGCTGAACCACTGGTAGGTGACTTTTCCGCCGTCACTGACCTTGGCCTCTGCAAGCATGGAAAACGTATTCCCCTCGGATATATTCGTTGAACCGGACAGATCAGCGACGAACTCCGGCTTGTCGAGTGACTTGTCGATCTTCAGCGCTTTTACCGGCGTTCCCTCTTCCGAAGAAGATACGGTTGCGACAACTTTCTCTTTGGAGTTTGTGGCCTTTCCGACAACATTCTCCATCACACCGGAAAATGAACATCCGGTCAAGAGCAGTGAGGAAGTCATGCCGATGGCAAGGATTCCTGCTAATCTGTTACCCTTCATATCTAAATCCCCTTTTCAGATTTTTATTACACAATTGTTAACATATTGTTCCACAATAAAGCTGATTATAGCATGGCTGTCGACAAGCTGTCAAACCACGTGAGGTGGACGCGAACCGGCGACGGCGATCTTCTCTCACTCGTCGCTTCGCGTAACTGCTATATCTTCACGTGTAAAATGAGCCATGCCGCATAAATCTGCGTGCCATGTCATGTCTGCAAACAAGCTTGCACATGACATAACACGCAGAGATACATGGCTCATTGCACAGAACAAAGTCCGCAAGCGGACATCGACTCTCCCATCCCCCTCATTCCTGAGGGGAGCGCAGCAGGACTTTGGCGCGCGAGCAGAATCGCGTAAGCGATCTTCTTATCTGCGAGCTGCGCATCCCGCGGAGCGTTTTGTCTCATAGGGAATGCGAAGCAATTTCCTATGAGACGAAAAAGGACCGCCGCTTTCGCGACGGTCCTCCCAAATATCCTAAATTATGCTTCCTCTACATCAAGAATCTGTTTCTTGTTGTAAGTTCCACAGTTTTTGCAGACTCTGTGAGGCATCATAAGTGCTCCGCATTTGCTGCATTTTACAAGATTCGGAGCAGACATTTTCCAGTTTGCTCTTCTCATGTCTCTATGGGATTTGGATGATTTATTTTTTGGACAGATGGACATACTAACACCTCCTCAGACTGCGTTTATTCAAAATAAACCTTATTTTTCTCAATCACACTTTTAAGATTATACACATAGTAAAAGTCTTTGTCAAGACGAAAAATCCGTAAATTTCACACAAGTCTATTTATGCATGTTACCGCAGTCAATTGTACTCTTTCTTTATTCTATGCGTTGACGATCGCCACGGTATCACGGCAGATCGCCAGCTCCTCGTTGGTCGGGATGACGCATACTTTTACGCCGGATTCCGGTGTGGAGATTACTTCGTTATCTCCGCTCTTCGCGTTCTTCTCCTCATCGAGTTTCACGCCAAGGTATCCGAGATACTCGCAGACTGCTGTGCGGATTCTTCCGTCGTGCTCACCGATTCCTGCGGTGAAGGCGATCGCATCCACGCCGTTCATGGCTGCAACATATGCTCCGACGGTTGTAGCTACGCGGTACTCGAATACTTCGAGAGCAACCTTCGCGTCGTGGTTTCCGCTCTCTGCCGCCGCTGTGAGATCGCGGAAATCGGAGGATACACCTCTGGAGAGGCCGTATACACCGGATTTTTTGTTGAGGATCTGAAGAACGCCCTCCGCGTCGAGGTTCAGCTTCTTTCCGAGGAATTCAACGACCGCCGGATCCAGATCACCGGATCTTGTACCCATGGCAAGACCTGCAAGAGGTGTGAGTCCCATGGATGTGTCCACGCACTTGCCGTTCTTTACCGCGCTCACGGAAGCACCGTTTCCAAGGTGGCAGACGATCACTTTGCTGTTCTCCGGATCGAGTCCGAGGAACGAGATTGCCTCTTTGGATACAAAGCTGTGGGAAGTTCCGTGGAAGCCGTATTTACGGATGTGATAATCCTCATAGTACTCTACCGGAATTGCGTAGAGGTATGCCTTCTCCGGCATCGTCTGATGGAAGGCAGTATCAAAACATCCGACCATCGGAACCCCCGGCATCAGCTCCTGGCACACGCGGATTCCGATCAGGTTCGCCGGGTTGTGAAGAGGCGCAAGCTCGGAGCACTCTTCGAGTGCCTGAATCATGGCATCGTCTACTTTTGCAGAAGCGGCAAACTTCTCTCCGCCGTGTACGACACGATGTCCGACTGCATCGATCTCTTTGAGAGATTTTACAGCGCCGGATTTCTCATTGACAAGGGCGTCAAGAACCATCTGAATGGCCTCTTTGTGAGTCGGCATCGGAGCTTCTGTGATCTCTTTGTCCATGCCGGCCTTCTCATAAACGAGACGTCCGTCGATACCGATTCTCTCGCAAAGTCCTTTTGCAAGAACGTCCTCGGAGTCAGAATCAATCAGCTGATACTTTAATGAAGAACTGCCGCAGTTGATAACTAATACTTTCATGATGATCTCCTATCCGTTTATGTATTTGCATAAGTCCGGTCTCAAAGCAGGCACAGACGCGTTTTTTACACGCAGATCCGTGGGTGCTTTTGAGACAAGTTCAATTTAATTATGATCAGTCGTTGTCGCAGGCAAGTGCAGCTGTGATGATGGACATGGAGTAAACCTCCAGACCGTTACAACCGCGGGAAAGATCGTTGATCGGAGCGTTCAGTCCGAGAAGGATCGGGCCGTAGGCATCGAAATTGCCAAGACGCTGTGCGATCTTGTATCCCACGTTTCCTGCGTTGATGTCCGGGAAGATGAAGGTATTGCAGTGTCCGGCAACATTTGTATCCAGATGCTTTGTAGCTGCGACACGGGGAGATACGGCAGCGTCGAACTGGATCTCTCCTACCATAGGAACATCCGGATATTTCTCTTTTGCCTTTGCAGTGGCATTGCGTACTTTATCTACATCCTCGCCCTTTCCGGAGCCTGCTGTAGAATAGGAAAGGAAAGCAACCTTCGGATCGATACCGAAATGTCTTGCACATTTGGCTGTCTCGCCGGCGATCTCCACAAGATCATCCTCGGACGGATGAATATTGATCGCGCAGTCACCCATGGCGATTACCTCGTCCTCACCACTTGCGGAAGGACGAACAAGAATGAAGCAGGAGGATACAATTTTGTTGCCCGGTTTTGTCTTGATCAGCTGAAGAGCCGGACGAACGGTATCTGCTGTAGAGTAGGTAGCTCCTCCAAGAAGGGCATCTGCAACGCCCATCTTAACCAGCATGGTTCCGAAGTAGTTGGAAGCCTTCAGAGTTTTTCTTGCCTGCTCCGGTGTAACGCCTTTGCTCTTTCTGAGCTCGCAGAAAAGATCTACCATCTCGTCAAAACGATCCCAGTTCTCAGGGTCGATAATCTCAGCGCCACGGATGTTGAATCCTGCCTCTTCTGCTGCCTTCTCAATCTCATCCACATTTCCCACAAGAACCGGCTTGAGATAGTTGGAAGCCAGAAGTCGTGAGCTTGCCTCAAGAATTCTGCCGTCAGTACCCTCTGTAAAAACAATTTTCTTCGGGGACTTTTTAAGTTTCTCGATCATTGATCCAAATCCGTATGCCATAATTGTATCTCTCCTTATATTTATAAAAATGAAAAAATGCTTTTCGCAAAAAATCCGTACCCATTATAATACGATTTTCCGGATCATACAAGTTGCACGAAAGATTGCATTTCATGAAATACAATTTTCCCGATATTGACAAAAAAGTATCAAATTTTTACAGGCATTTGCTGATATTCCATTCTCATTTTCCCTCCTGTCTTCCGCGAAAGAACCCACGCGTAGAGATCGGACGCCCGCCGGTCCTTTCCGTAAACCTCCTCGGGAAGGTCGGAGACACTCGCCGAAAGGCGGAGAACGCTTCCGGCCCGGATTCTGGAAAAAGCAGCAGCTGCGTTCCCCATGCCGAGAATCCGCACGACTTCCGGATGTTCACAGCGCCTCACGTCCTCCTCGCGTATCTCGAGAAGAAGGTGCAGCAGCGCACGGTTGATCCTGCTTCTTGTCATATTTCTCGCCTTTAACGCATCGGCCAGCTCCGTGAAACTGCGGCATTCCCGCCACGTGTGCTGAAGACGGTTTGCCAGATCCTCCGTCACCGAGGCGTAGTCTTCCGGGTGCTCTTCGTATACCAGTCTCGCAAAAAGCATATCGGAAAAATCGTCCGCCCGGATCAGCGCTCGCGGATCCTTCAGATATTTCGAGACGTACTCCGGAAGGGACTCGAGAGGGTTTGGCGCTCCCTTGTCAAAGAGCGCATGACGAATGCCCGAGGCGGACGCAAAGCCACTCTCCGTAGAGAGACTGTTGTAGTCCTCCCCCTTCCTCCGGATCGTTTTCGGGACAATCCTGCTGTTCTGAAGAATCAGTTCCTTCATGTAGGCAATCGCCAGCATGTTGTTTGAGCCCTCGAGCAGCGTGTGAAGTGCTTCTTTCGCCTGCTCCTCTTCTCTATCTTCCCGTTCGCCGCTTACGGTTCTCTCTGCTCGTTCGCCTCTTTCCGCAAGGGCAGCAAAAAGAGCCGCTTCCTGCGCGGCCGGAAAGGACGCGCCCTCTGCCAGTTTTCTTCGGAGCATTTCCCGGAAGGGATCGGGTTCGGCGGCCAGGATCTCAGCAATCTCCCGCAGCGGCTCGACTTCACCCGCTTCGCTTCCGAACCAGAGTTCATCGACCGCCCCCAGCGCGTCGAGGATCGCGACAGCGCCGGCCGCAAACTCACCCGCGCTTCCGGTGGCCGCCGCCAGGGGAAGTTCCAGCACCAGATCCGCCCCGGCCTCCAGAGCCATCCTTGTCCGGACATACTTGTCCAGCACCGCCGGCTCGCCCCGCTGCACAAAGTCGCCGCTCATGAGAACCAGAATCTGATCCGCCCCCGAGAGGCGCCGCACCTCCTGCAGCTGGTAGATATGTCCCCGGTGAAGGGGATTGTATTCGGCTATGATGGATGCGATCTTCTTTTGCATATGACCTCCGAAAAGGACGGACGACCTGCTGCCCGAAGGCGGCAGGTCGTCCGTCCGATATTAATCTGCATTCTATCAGTTTTTGAAGCTGTGAATCGGCGCAGGGATTCTGCCTGTGCGGTTGATCAGAGCGTCACAGCTGAATTTGCTTACCGGCATAATCGGCGCGCTTCCGAGAAGGCCGCCGAATTCGAGAACGTCTCCCTCTTTCTTGCCGATGGCGGGGATCAGACGAACGGCCGTTGTCTTCTGGTTGATCATACCGATCGCCATCTCATCGGCGATGATTCCTGAGATCGTTGTGCTCTTTGTATCTCCGGGAATTGCGATCATATCCAGTCCTACGGAACATACGCAGGTCATCGCCTCAAGTTTCTCAAGGTGAAGCGCTCCGCAGTTTACAGCGTTGATCATTCCCTGATCCTCGCTGACCGGAATGAAGGCTCCGGAAAGTCCTCCGACATAAGAAGAGGCCATAACGCCGCCCTTCTTTACCTGATCGTTCAGAAGTGCAAGAGCTGCCGTTGTTCCCGGAGCTCCGCATCTCTCAAGTCCGATTTCTTCAAGAATATCGGCAACGGAATCTCCGATGGCCGGTGTCGGCGCAAGGGAGAGGTCGATGATACCGAACGGAACGCCGAGTCTTCTGGATGCCTCCTGCGCTACGAGCTGGCCGACTCTGGTGATCTTGAACGCTGTCTTCTTGATGGTCTCGCAGAGTACCTCGAAGTTTGCGCCGCGCACTTTCTGAAGGGCGTGCTTTACAACTCCCGGTCCGGATACGCCAACGTTGATGATGGTGTCCGCCTCTGTCACACCGTGGAAGGCGCCGGCCATGAACGGGTTGTCGTCCGGAGCGTTGCAGAAGACCACAAGCTTTGCGCATCCGAGACAGTCGTTCTCTTTTGTCGCCTCGGCTGTGCTGTTGATGATCTCACCCATAAGTTTCACGGCGTCCATATTGATACCGGTTTTTGTGGATCCTACATTGATGGAAGAACATACGATGTTTGTCTGTGCGAGCGCCTGCGGGATGGAACGGATCAGGAGCTCGTCCGCTTTTGTCATTCCCTTGGACACAAGCGCGGAATAACCGCCGAGGAAGTTGATGCCGACAGCCTCTGCCGCACGGTCAAGCGTCTTCGCGATGGTCACGAAATCCTCCGGCGTTTTGCAGGCAGCACCGCCGACAAGAGCGATCGGAGTTACGGAAACTCTCTTGTTGACGATCGGAATACCGAACTCTGCCTCGATGTCTTTTCCTGTTTGCACAAGATTTCTCGCGCAGGTTGTGATCTTGTCATAGATCTTCTGATTCAGCTTGTCCAGATCCGAATCAATACAGTCCAGAAGGCTGATACCCATGGTGATGGTACGCACATCGAGATTCTCGTTCTCGATCATGTTGTTTGTTTCATTTGCCTCAAAAATGTTAATCATGTGCTTATCCTTTCATCGATTCTTTCTTTATATCCGAGCTGACATTTGTCGTTTGTTCGATGATCAGACTCTGTGCATCATGTCGAAGATGTCTTCACGCTGGCAGTGAACCATTACGCCGATCTCCTCGCCCACTTTCTTAAGTTCCTCTGCAAGAGTTGCGGTATTTTTCGAAGCCTTGGAAGCATCAGTGATCATCATCATATGAAAGTATCCCTGAAGGATTGTCTGAGAAATATCCTCGATATTCACGCTGTTCTCTGCAAGATAGTTACAGATCTTTGCGATGATTCCTACTGTATCCTTTCCGGTAACGGTAATGATTGTTTTCTTCATGAATAACTCCTTCCGCCGGTTTTCAACCGACATACATCGTATAGTGTTCTGCGAAATACAGGATCAGCCGTATTTCATTATATTTCCAAAAGTTCGCCGACCGTATCGCGCAGGGCCACATGGATCGGGAAATCATTGGCGTGATAAGGATTGTCGCCTTCCGTCACTTCGGTACATACCGTCTGATAAGCGAGATTCGGATAATTGTTCTCGTCGCTCAAATGTCCGAGGATAATATGCCGCATATTGTCGTGAAGGATCTCCGAGAGAAGCCTTCCGCTCGCCTCGTTGGAAAGGTGACCTTTGTCGCTGAGGATTCTCAGCTTCAGATAATATGGATAACTGCCGGCCTCGAGCATATTCACATCGTGATTTGCCTCGAGCAGCAGCGCGTCCAGATTCTGAAGATGACGGATCGTGTAATCCGTGTACGTCCCCATATCGGTCGCGATCGCAGCCGTTCTTCCCTCGCTGGAGAGATGATAGCCCACCGGTTCCGCCGCGTCGTGCGAAATCCGGAACGGTTCGATGGTCATATCCCCGATGGTCACCGGGCAGTCGGCTTTGATCTCATGATAAAGTCCCTCGGGAATTTTCCCGCAGGACTTGTGTGATTCAATATATTCCAGGGTTCCCTTTGTCGCATAGATCGGTATTCCGTGTCTGCGGGCAAGTACCCCGAGTCCTTTGATGTGATCGGAATGTTCATGGGTGACAAAAATTCCGTCCAGGTCACTTCCTGTGTACCCGATCGCGTTGAGCCCCTCTTCTGTTTTCTTGCCGGAAATTCCGGCATCAAAAAGCAGGCTCACCTGTTCACTGCCCGCAAAAATACAGTTTCCGCTGCTTCCGCTGGACAGACTGCAGAGTTTCATTCTGTGATAATCCCCTTTTCAAACGCCGATCGCATATAGGATCGGATCTGTTCTCTGGTATGCTCCATGGTTCCGCTGTTATCCACAACAAAGCTGCAGTGTTTCCGGAACACATCCTCAGACAGCTGATTCGCCATGACCTGTGAGATCTTCTCTTCCGAGTAGCCTCTGCTCCGGGCGAGTCTTTTTCGTCTGACCGACTCTTCTGCATAAACATACCACAATTCATTGCATATTTCATCATATTTTTCTTCAATCAGCAACGCGGCCTCCAGAAAGAAAAATTTTCTCCCCCTCTTCCTTGCCGCTTCCACGCGCCGTTCGATCTCCTCGCAGACGGCAGGGTGCGTGATCTGATTGAGCCTCTCCAGAAGCAACGGATCCGCAAAAACTTTCTGCGCGATCGCCTGCCGGTCGAACTCACCGTCTTCGCCCAGGACTTCCTCTCCAAAGAGAGCAAGCACCGGTTCAAAGCAGCTGCCGCCCCGGAGCATCAGCTCTCTGGCCAGCTCGTCCGAGCGCAGAACTTCACAGTCATATTCTTCTTCCAGAAAGCGCAGGACTTCGCTCTTGCCGCAGCCCACGCCTCCGGTCACTCCGATATACTTCATTTATTTTGCCTCGTACCAGCTCTTTCCGTCGTGCATATCGATCTCCATGCGAACCGCGAGATCCGTCGCTCCGACCATCTCTTCCTTCAGTATCTCCCGGACCTTCTCCAGTTCGTCTTCTGCCGTCTCGATCAGCAACTCATCGTGCACCTGAAGAAGAAGTCTGGATTTCAGGTTCTCCTCCTGCAGTCTCTGATCGACGCGGTTCATCGCAATCTTGATGATGTCGGCGGCCGTTCCCTGAATCGGAGCGTTCTTTGCCACGCGCTCTCCGAACTGTCTCTGCATGAAATTGCCCGAGGAGAGCTCCGGCATCGGACGCCTTCTTCCATAGTAGGTCTCGGAGTACTCCTTCTGCTTCGCCGTTTCCACGAGTCCCTCGAGATAGCCGCGGATTCCCGGATAGGCCTCGTAGTAACTGTCGATGTATTCCTGTGCCTCCTTGCGGGAAATATTCAGATCCTCGGAAAGGCCGTGGGCACTGATACCATAGACGATCCCGAAGTTGACAGCCTTCGCGTTCCTTCTCATCAGAGGCGTCACCTCGGCAAGCGGCACATGGAATACCTGAGAAGCGGTAATGGCATGGATGTCCTCGGCATCACGATAGGCCTCGATCAGCTTCTCATCGCCGGAGAGGGAGGCAAGAACGCGGAGCTCGATCTGTGAATAATCGGCATCCACGAAGACAAAGCCGTCCTGCGGCACAAAACATTTCCGGATCTGCCTTCCGAGTTCAATACGGGTCGGTATGTTCTGAAGATTCGGCTCCGTGCTGCTGATTCTTCCTGTTGCGGTGATCGTCTGTTTGAAGGTCGTGTGAATTCTTCCATCCGCCGCGATGCAGGCCGCAAGTCCGTCGGCATAGGTGGATTTCAACTTCGTCAGCTGCCTGTACTCAAGGATGTCCGCCACAAAGGGCACATCCACCGCCAGTTTTTCCAGCACATCCGCAGCCGTGGAATAACCGGTCTTCGTCTTTTTTCCTCCGGGGAGCTGCATCTTTTCAAAGAGGATCACACCCAGCTGTTTCGGAGAGTTGATATTGAACTTCTCCCCTGCCGCCTCGTAGATGGAAGTCTCCAGTCTCGCAATACCTTCCTTCAGATTCTCACCGTAGGTCTCCAGTTCATCCGGAAGCACCCGAATACCGGCTTCTTCCATATGACAGAGGGTGTACACCAGCGGCATCTCCACCTCGTCATAGAGTTTGCGCATGCCCTGCGCCTCCAGTTTTTCTACAAGTCCCGGCCCGCAAGAAAGGGCCGTGTAGGCAATTTCGCCGGCCAGAAGAGCAGCCGTCTCCTCCCCGGTATCGAAGAACGATACCGCCTTCTTTGTGCCGAGAATCTCCTCCCTCGAGAGAATCAGAAGCTCCTTCTCGAAGAGAGCCGCGATCGTATCAAAGGGATACTCGGAGGCAAGCGGATCCAGAAGGTAGGCCGCCACTTCGATATCGGAGATCTTCGATGCGCGCGGATAAGGAACTGCCCGCAGCTGCTTCTTGAGATCGTAGGTCCAGATCTTCAGCCCGGCCTCCGCCATCTCGAGAAGCGAGACCTTGATATATCTTCCGGAGACAAAACCGCTCATCGGCACATAGGCCGTGTCTTTGGCGGAAAAAGAAATGGCGACGCCGTGGATATAAGGCTCCTGCTTCCCGGCGTCAAAACTCGTGAGTACGTAGATGCCGGCCTGCTCCTCTTTTTTTGTTCGATGGAACAGCTCGTCAACCTCCGAGAAGTCGCGATAGATCCGTACCTCCAGCTTTTTCCGGTCTTCCGTCACCTGTCCGTCAAACTGAGACATCAGTTTCCTGAACCCGAGCCGGCGGAAAATCTCGTAGGCCTCGGGGGTGTGTAAATCGCCGAGTCTCGCCTTCTCGTAGGAAAGCTCCACCGGACTGTCCGTATTGATCGTCGCGAGCTTTTTGGAAAGAACCGCGAGATCCCAGTGATCCCGCATGGACTCCATCGCCTTCTTCGGCTTGATTTCCTCCACGTGCTCGTGGGCGTTCTCGATCGTTCCGTAGTCCAGAAGAATCTTTGTCGCCGTCTTCGGTCCGACGCCCGGGAGTCCCGGAATATTGTCAGACGAATCTCCCATCAGCGCTTTCAGCTCGATGATCTGCGCCGGCGTCACCTGAAACTCGTCGATGACCTCCTGTGTGTGATAATCCAGAACCGTCGTCTGACCGCCCTTTGTCTTCGGAATCCGCACCAGAATTTTATCTGTCGCCAGCTGCAGAAGATCCCGATCTCCGGAGAGAATCGTCACATCCATGCCGTCCCTCTCGCCCCGCTTCGCGACGGTTCCGATCAGGTCATCGGCCTCGTAACCTTCCTTTGTGATGATCGTCACGCCCATGGCCGTGAGGACCTCCTTGATCAGCGGAACCTGTTCCCGTAGTTCATCCGGCATCGGATGACGGGTTCCCTTGTATTCCGCGAACATCTTGTGGCGGAAAGTCGGCGCCGAGAGATCGAACGCCACGACCAGATACCCCGGTTTTTCCTCCTCCAGCACCCGGAAAAGGATATTCAAAAAACCGAGCACCGCTCCCGTGTGCCGTCCCTGCGCGTTTGTCAGATCCGGCAGGCCGTAAAACGCCCGGTTCAGCATACTGTGTCCATCGATGATTAGAATTTTCTCGCTCACTTCAGTCTCCTGTCATTTTTCATATACTCTCAAAACCCAAACAGCGTCCGATACCGGACCTCAATTCCCCATCCCGTCAATCCGGTCAAAGCCGCCTCAAAAGCCAAGAAATGACCGGATGGCCGTGAAAATCCGGTATGCCCCGGTCAGATCCAGAATCAGGAACAGAAACAGCAGTCCCGTGACGGCGGAAACCGCGATCCGGAAGATCCGGAGCCGCCTCTGTCCGACAAGTTCCTCTCTGCTCTTCTTCAGGTGAGTCTTCAGAAGCGGCTGCAGGTTATACGGGCGGTCAAGAGAATCTTCATTCAGATAACGGACCGTCGTGTTGACCATAAAATCCGTCTCGAGTTCCTCGTAACACTTGTCGCAGTTGTCAATGTGTTTGAGAAAAGCGGCCTTGTCCCTGTCGGAGATCGTGTTGTTCAGATAGGCACCGATCAGCGCCTCCGCTTCTCTGCACGTCAGATTTCTGCTTTTGTTGATAAAATCTTCCACGTTTCGTTCCTTCCTCTCCGAAGATCTCTCCCAGAAACGGGGACGGATCTGTTTTTTTCTCGTACCGCTCCTTCACCGAGTACAGATGGAGAAGGTGACGCGCTCTGGTCATGCCGACATAGAGCATTCGCCTCTCCTCCTCCAGGTCCGCCTCAAGAACCGCCTTGTGGTAAGGGATGATCCCGTCGTTGACATCCAGAATGTAGACGTGGTCGTACTCCATGCCCTTGGAGGCGTGAAGCGTTCCGACCGTCACTCCCTCGATCTCGCGGTTGCGCCTCTTCTTCTGCTCTTCCAGCTTGTCTCTGTACTCCGCGATCGCCTGTTTCCATTCGTCATACGAAGTGTAATTCCGCGCGCTCTCCATGAGCTCGTCGAGGACCTGCATGAGATCTTCCACCGGAATGTTTCTCGCCCCGGCGTACTCCCGCACGTACTCATCATAGCCGATCTCGCGCCGGATGTAGTTCATCGCCCCGTAAGGTGCCAGACGCCCGACCATATCGAGATCCGCCTCCAACTGCTCGACCCGTCTGCACATCCACTCCTTATCCTCATAGTAGATATACAGATTCTCAAAACTGATCTGCGGATCATAGAAGGCATCTCTGGAGATATACCGGTTCGGCCGGTTATAGATCCGGAGGAAGTCCGCCCGCTTCCTGCTTCCCGCTCCCAGATCCATATAGGCAAAAATATCTCTCGCGATCCAGTGATCGAAAATACACGGAAGGACATCTCCCACGGTAAATGGAATCTGATAAGCCATCAGCTGCTCCACGGCCTCCCGGCAGCCTACATTCGTCCGGAAGAGAACGGCCATTTCTTCAAAAGGAGTTCCCTTCTCGTGTTCTTTGCGGAGCGACTGCGCGAGGTGGATACATTCTTTTCTGGAATCCTCAAAGCGCTGCTGCACCACCGGAGCCCCGGACGCGTTCACCGGCCGGATGTTCTTTCTGTATCTCTTTTTGTTATGCGACACCAGAGCTCCTGCCGCCGCAAGGATCTCCGGCGTACTCCGGTAGTTTTCCTCCAGCGCGATCACTTCCGCCCCCGGATAGTCCTCCGGAAATTTGAGCATGATCCCGGGGCTCGCCCCGCGGAAACGGTAAATCGACTGATCGTCGTCTCCGACGATGAAAAGGTTGTTCTGCGGAGCCGCAAGCATGCGTACAATCTCATACTGCAGCGGACTGATGTCCTGAAACTCATCGACGAGCAGATACCGGAATTTGTTCTGCCACTTCGCCAGATAGTCCGGCCGCTTCACGAAGAGCTCGTGGCATTTCGTGATGATGTCGTCGAAATCCAGCATCCGGTTCTCCTGCTTCCACCGGTCGTAGAGTTCAAAGACCTTCCGGAAGACTTCCTGCGGCAGGACGCCGGAGTAGAAATGAGAGACATCCATCCTTCCGCCCTTCACCTGGCTGATTTCTCTGGCCACCTGAGAGGGAAGATCCGCCTCCTGACCTGCATCCGGATAATTGTGATCCAGAATTTCCCGAAGCAGCGAGAGCTTTGTGTTGTCCGCGAGGATATTGCTTCCGCCGATCCGGTACGCGTGCTTCAGTATCCCGTAAAAAACGCCGTGAAAGGTACCGAAGGTGACAGGCGTGCTCTCTCTTCCTGTCATTTTCAAAAATCTCCCCTTCATCTGCGCTGCGGCCGCCCGTGTGAACGTCACCACAAGAATGGATGAAGGAGAGATTCCGTTTTGGATCAGCTGCGCCGTGCGTCCCGTGATCACGGCAGTCTTGCCGGACCCGGGTCCGGCAAGCACCAGCATCGGTCCGTCGCCGTGCGCAACTGCTTTTTTCTGTATGTCGTTATACTGCATTACTCAGCTTCTCAATCGCGGCATGGATGCGGGCGAGGCTTTCTTCCTTACCGAGCACTTCAAGAAGTCCCGTCGCTCCGGCAGGTGTGGCAGCTTTTCCCGAAACCGCCGTACGAATCGGCCACATAACCGTGTTGACCTTGTATTCGTGCTCTGCCGCAAATGTCTTCAATGTCTCAAACAGCGTATCTCCATCGAATTCCTGCATTCCCTCGAGAAGCGGTACCACCTCGCCGAGGATCGCAAGGGACGACTCCTTCGTACTCTTGGATTTCTTGTGAACATACATCTCGACATCGTAGTCCGGAACGGCATTGAAGAAATCCACCTGTTCCTCGATGTCCGGAAGAATCTGAATACGGGTCTTTACCATTGCTGCAATCTTTGCGAGATCAAGATCTGCCGTGAGATACTTCTTCAGATACGGCGCCGCCATCTCGTAGAAGAGCGCGTCATCCATAGCTTTGAGGTACTCGCCGTTCATCCATTTGAGCTTTGTCATATCGAAGACCGCCGGAGATTTGTTGATGTGGCGGTAGTCGAATACCTCCACCAGCTCATCGAGAGAGTAGATCTCTCTGTCGCCGGCCGGGCTCCATCCGAGGAAGGCAACAAAGTTCACGATCGCCTCTTTGACAAAACCCTGATCCAGAAGATCCTCAAAGGAGGAATGGCCGGATCTTTTGCTGAGCTTCTGTCCTTCTTCGTTGGTGATCAGCGGACAGTGAATGTACACCGGAATCTCCCAGCCGAAGGCCTCATAGATGCGATTGTACTTCGGCGTGGAAGAGAGATACTCATTTCCTCTGACCACGTGTGTAATTCCCATGAGATGGTCGTCAATAACATTCGCGAAGTTGTAGGTCGGATACCCGTCGGATTTGATGAGGATCAGGTCGTCCAGTTCCTCATTGTTCACCGTGATATCCCCGTAAATCTCGTCGTGGAAGGATGTCGTTCCCTCCATCGGCATATTAAAGCGGATGACATAGGGTTCTCCCGCGTCAAGCTTCGCCTGAACTTCCTCTTTCGAGAGATGGAGACAATGCTTGTCATAGGCGGAGATCTCCTTGCCGGCCACTGTTCTCTTCAGTCCCTCAAGACGCTCTTTTGTACAGAAGCAATAGTACGCGTCACCCTGTTCCACGAGCTGCTTCGCGTATTTCAGATAGAGTCCCGACTGACATCTCTCACTCTGTACATAAGGACCCACACCGCCGTCTTTATCCGGTCCCTCATCGTGAACCAGTCCGGTATCCTTCATCGTCTGATAAATAATATCCAGAGCTTCCGGCACGAAACGCTCCTGATCCGTATCCTCGATACGAAGCATGAACTTACCGCCCTCATGCTTTGCGATAAGATAAGAATACAGTGCTGTTCTGAGGTTTCCGACATGCATACGTCCTGTCGGACTCGGTGCGAATCTGGTCTTTACTAATGTCATTTCCAATATCTCCTGTCAATTAATCTACATCAAATATACTTAATCTTCTTCTTGCGCTGAATTTATCCCTGACGATGAGCGATCTCCGCGGCTTGTCGCCTTTATCGTCGCTGTCGCTGCGGGAAAGGCTGCCGAGAAACTTTCTCCTGCGCTGCGCCGGACGGAATCTCCGGTCCTCCCTGCAGTTCTTCTCGGCCGGATATGCCTCGTGCATGATGGCACTGATGTTTCCGATGCAGACGCAGTCTGCGGCCTGATCCGAGTAGTGCGAGTAGGAATTCACAAGACAGATTCTGTCTCCGTTGAAATACTTCGCCATGGATCCGAGCCTCGACTGAAGATCGGTTCCGAGCACCAGAAGGATATCTGCCGCCGTAATCTGCTCAATGGCCCTCGTCATCACCTGACTGTCGAGCATCTCGCCGCTCAGGGCAATGCCCGGATGAATCAGCGTTCCGCATTCGTCACACTTCGGAAGCGGCTTGTGCGTCAGGATATAATCCGAAGAAAATTCCTTGTTGCAGTGCGGGCAGCTGTTTTTCTCAATATTCCCGTAGAGCGAAACCACATTCTGGCAGCCTGCTCTTCCGGAGAGATCAAAAAAGCTTCTCGTCACGATACCCTTCAGTTTCCCGTCGATTTCCATCTGTCTGAGCGAATAATTCAGATCATCCGGCTCGCCGCTTCTCTTCAGGATATCTTCTCTGTAAAACTCGTAAAAAACTTCCGGTCTGTTGTTGTAAAAGGTACTGCTCACGATCTCGCTCGGAGAACGTCCGTAACGAGACTCGACATCATAACTGAAATCTTCCCTGTACAGATCGCACCCCTGTTCAGCAGCAGTTGCTTTTCCCAACAAACACACAATATTATTGCCATTCGTCAAAATCTCTTTCAGGTAACTGATACTCATAAATGTACCTCTCTTTGTAAGAATAAGTGTGATTGTATACCTTCAGATAAAAAACGAACGGCAACCCGGCAAAACCCCCTTTTGCCTGATTGCCCTATGGAATTTCTTATGCTTCAATACCTTTTGTTTTCAAGTAATCGATTACACTGCCAACCGTTGTCAGATGCTCCATATCCTCTGCCGGGATCTCAATATCATACTGCTCTTCCAGAGTTGTGAGCAGCTCAAAAAGATCCAGAGAATCTGCATCCAGATCATCTTTGAAGTTGGCGTCGAGCGTGATCTCGTTCTCGTCGATATCCAACTGTTCGCTGATGATCTTTTTCATCTTTTCCAGCATTCTTTAACCTCCCTTTTTTTATTTTTTACGCAGTACTTCTTATTACAAAATTTTAATTATTCTTGCGCTTTTTGTCAATCATTCGCGCGCAGGTCTTTCCTCTATATCACCGGTATTTTCACTTTTGCGATCCCTGATCCGTATGCGCCCCGAGACACTGAGCACGAGGCCGATCTCCATCATCAGGAATATGACGGACGTTCCCCCGTAACTCACAAAAGGAAGGGATACGCCGGTCGTCGGAATCACAGCCAGGACGACGCAGATGTTCAGAACCACCTGAACCGCAACGTGGACAAAGACGCCCGCCGCAATCATTGAGCCGTAGAAGTCCGGTGCGTGTGTCGAAATCCAGAACAGCCGGTAGAGCAGATACCCGAACATCATGAGAAGGCAGACCGCGCCGAAGAGGCCGAATTCCTCGCAGATGATACTGAAGATCATATCATTCTGCGCCTCCGGAATCGTTGCAAGCTTCTGCGCACTGTTGCCGAGACCCTTTCCAAAGATCCCGCCGGAGCCAATCGCATATAAACCCTGAAGTACCTGAAAGGACTCTTTGTTCATGTATTTTTCAGGTTCCAGCCAGACAAGCACACGGGCGATGCGGAAATCGTCTATTGTCGCCAATTGATCTTTGAAAACTCTGGCAAAGAACACCGATAACACAGGTATACCCAGTGATAATGAGCTCAACAGCACAACATAGCTTTTCTTCGGATAAGCCACTCCCAACATAGCGACTCCGATCGCAAGGATAATCAGCGCCGTACTCAGGTTTTCTGTCATCCAATACGCGCAGAAAGACTGAAAGACAATGAGTCCAAGCACGATTCTCCTTCCCTTTTTCGAGATTAGGTTTTTTCCATAACGAAGGATCAGATAAGGAACAAAGAGAATCATCGCTAATTTTGCCGTCTCAGACGGCTGGAAGCTGAGCGGTCCGAGGCGAAGCCATCTCTTCGCTCCGTATACTTCTATACCGAGCGGCGTAAATTTTACCAGTCCCATCAGAACAATCGATCCGATATAGGCAGCAAAGGAAAACTTCTGCCACCTGTGATAGTCAATGACGGAAACGACGATCGCAACTGCTATCGCGACGAGACTGTTTTTCAGCTGACGCATGAAATAAAACATATCGCCGCCGTCCGGCTGATCCAGGATCGCTTCATAGGAACTTGCGCTGTACAGCATGATCAGACCCAGCGCGATCAGTATGATGATGATTGCCCAGAGCTGAAAGTCGTAGTGTTCCCCAATGCGCGACGCGGATCTGCGCTTTTTCTGTTTTTTCCTGTGCATTTTTTTCTTTGTATTTGTTTGCTCAAGAGCTGACATCGACGCCCCTCCGTATAAAATACCTGCAGGATCAATGGAAGTATAACAGAAAAAAGGCTGTCACACCATGCCATTCATAAATAAATCCGTCTATCTATGAATTACATTTCGTGGGACAGCCTTTGTCATTTGCGTTCAGACCTCTGCTGATTAGTCCTCTACGTAAGGAAGGATTGCAAGATGTCTTGCTCTCTTAACAGCAAGAGTAATCGCTCTCTGATGCTTTGCACAGTTGCCTGTTACTCTTCTCGGAAGGATTTTGCCTCTCTCAGAGATGTATCTTCTGAGCTTTGCTGCATCCTTGTAATCGATCTCGTTGTCTTTTCCGCAGAATACGCAAACTTTTCTTCTTCTGCGAGTTACTCTTCTTCTTGCCGGAGCTGCAGGTCTCTCTGCTTTGGCCGGTCTCTCATTGTTCTCAGCTGTTGCTGCTGTTGTGTTCTCAACTTCTGCCATTTCTATATCCTCCTTCTACAATTATTCTACGTCTGTACGAATGATGAGGTAACGAAGTACGTCATCCATGATACGTAAATGTCTCTCGATCTCTGCCGGTGCTGTCGGATCAGCCTCGAACGGGATGAAGTAGTAGAATCCCTCACGCTCATGAGCGATCTCGTAAGCAAGTTTCTTCTTGCCCCAGTCATCTACATTGCCGATTGTGCCGTTGTAGCGAGTGATATAACCTTTGGCTTTCTCAAGCTTTGCTGCTCTGGATTCATCATCCATCTTTGCACTTAATACAAGTGCGAGTTCATACTTATGCATTCTATTATCCTCCTTCTGGTCTTCTGGCTTTCCGGCTCGTGCCGGAAAACAAGGATGTGGGCTCATGCCTCACGGAGATACATTGTATCACACGGAAGTGAAGCTGGCAAGTTTTTCTTTTTATGTCATAGGAAATTCCTCCGGAATTTCTGTGACACAGAACGCTCCGCCGGGATGCGCCGCTCGCAGATGGGTAGATCGCTAACGCGATTCTGCTCGCATACTTTTCGCATGCTGCGCTCACCGGGGGGGGATTGAGGGGATGGGGGAGATGAAGTCCGCTTGCGGACTTTATTCCTTCATCATGGCGGAGACGGAGGCGGCTACCGCATCTGCGACTGCCGTCAGCTGCGCCCTCTGTTCATCTTTTAAGGCCGACTTGATGGTCACAGTCTCATCAAGGACGGTAATGTTCTTCATGCCCTCCAGCATCGCACGGATCTTCTTGCCCGCCTGCGGCGCCCAGCTGCCGTTTTCGATGACGGCGACCGTCCGGTTCTGCAGGGCGTGCTCGGAAAGTTCCAGAAGCGCCTGCTCCATCTTTGTGAAGATTTCATTGTTGTATGTTGCCGAGGCGATCACAATGTGGCTTCTCCGGAATGCCTCCGCCACAATATAGGAAGCGTCTGTCACGGAGACATCGTATTCCGCGATGTCCCGCACGCCCCTCTCAGCAAGTTCGGCCGCCACAATATCCGCCGCGTTCTGCGTATGCCCGTAGATCGAACCGTAAATAATCAGCACGGACGGCTCCTCCGGTGTGTAGGACGCCCACTTCGTGTATTTGTCGATGTACAGGTCTATGTTTTCTCTCCAGACGGGACCGTGGAGCGGGCAGATCCGCCGGATCGCAAGATCTGCAGCGGTGCGGAGTACTTTCGTCACCTGCGGGCCGTACTTTCCGACGATATTCGCGTAATATCTTCGCGCGCTGTCCATCCACTTATTCTCAAAGTCCACTTCATCGGCAAAGATATTTCCGCTCAGTGCTCCGAAGGTTCCGAAGGCGTCCGCCGAAAAGAGTGTTCCGTCTGTCGTGTCGAAGGTGAACATAACTTCCGGCCAGTGCACCATCGGCGCCCCGAAAAATGTGAGTTCGTGTCTGCCGGTGGAGAGGACATCGCCCTCCGCCATTTCGTGAAAGCAGAGGTTGGACGCGCAGGTAAAGAACTGACTGAGCATCAGTTTGGCTTTTGCGCTGCAGACGACTTCTGCCTCCGGATAGAGCGTCAGAGTGTGCTGCAGTGTCGCGCTGTGATCCGGTTCCACGTGGTTGACTATGATATAATCCAGTTTTCTTCCGCCGAGCACGTGCCCGACATTCTCAAAGAACCTCTCCCCGATCGCATTGTCCACGGTGTCGATCAGTACTGTTTTCTCATCCATCAGCAGGTAGCTGTTGTATGAGATGCCGTCCGGGATCGGGTATACATTTTCGAAAAGCGCCAGTCTGCGGTCGGATGCTCCGACCCAATAGAGATCATCTGTAATTTTCCGTGTATTATACATCTGTTTCTCCCTTCTTAACACTTTTTGGATTCTGGATACATTATATCATATATTTTGTATTTTCCCTGTGTATTTCACGAAGTTTATGACGTTAATTCACGAAGAGATATACCCGCAAACACAGAAGCGGACACGCAGGGACTGCGATATACCCGCAAACACGTCGCCTCGTCGTCAGCGCTCCGCCGCCTATTGGAGCCGGTTCCGGATAACTCGCGCACGTTGTCTTTTTTCTCACCGAACCGTGACTGTCGTGCGCTCAGACATATTCAAGTAAGATACTGATCCCGCAAGGCTTTGCCGGCGGCCTCAACTTCCGCCGCAAGCTCTCTGGCCGACATTCTCCTCGCGCCTTCCCCGAAGATGATCATCTGCTCGAGTCCGTCGGAGGTCGCGACTGTGATATCCGCGTTGGATGCCAGTTTGTGAACAGTTTTCTCGATGTAGGCGTCCGCAGTTTCCTTTTCCTTCGTAAAGACAACGAAGATGTTGTTGTACGGATACACCTGTCCTCGTCCGCCGTGTACTTTGTAGGCATCGAAAACAAGAATTAAAGTCCCTTCCCGGGTTCCGTGATAGTTGGAGAGGATCTCGATCAGGCGGTCTCTGGCGGCGTCGATGTTTGCTGCCGCAAGGCTGCGGAGTTCTTCCCAGGAAAAGATCACGTTGTAGCCGTCGACAAGCAGGTATTTCTCCCGTTTTTTTACCGGTTTGACCGTTTTTGCAGACGGTTCGCTTCCGCCTTTTCCTCCGGACGTTCCGGCTCCTGTTTTTGCCTTTTCGGCGGCCTCCAGGGATCCGTCTCTGCTCCAGAAGCCTGGTTCATTGGAGTAGTCATTCACTCTGCTGCGCACCGGGGTTCTCCAGTTCGATCCCGTGTAGGTTTTCTCGAAGATCTTCTGCAGTTCTTCCTCTTCTTTCCCCCGTGCCCTCTCTTTTTCTTCCCAGCTCAGCTCGGGTTTCCGTTTCTTCCACGCGCCGTCGAAGGCCTGTACCGCGTTGTCACTGTCATCTTCCTTCTCCTCCGAAGCCTCCGTCCAGCCGGTGTCCACATGCATGTACTCCCGCACTTTGTCCCAGGGCACGAGCATTCCAGCTCCGTGGGAACAGAAGACGGAGGCCGAGGGCTGCTCGGTGTCTGCGTCCGGATCGTAGGCAGAGGCTTTGATGATCTCCTCCGCGTCTCTTGCCGGTTCGTATCCCTTCAGTGTGCAGAACATATGCCCCTGTCCGTGGGTGTAGGACACGACGGTCGCCGGATAATCTCCCAGCGTCGCCGCCGGCACGCTTCCTGTGATCACTGCCGTCTTTCCGTCGCCGCCCGGCGCGTCTGTGCGGCCGTCCATCCGCTGGATGTCCGTGATGAGTCGCCCGATGTTTTCCGCCGGTATTTCCGCGCGAAAATCGTAGATGGGCTCCAGAAGTACGTTTGCCGCGGACATCAGTCCCTGCCGGACCGCCCGGTAGGTCGCCTGCCGGAAGTCACCTCCCTCGGTGTGTTTTTCATGCGCCCGTCCGCCGATCAATGTGATCTTCATATCCGTGATCTCGGCTCCTGTGAGAACGCCCCGGTGGATTCTCTCCTCCAGATGGGTGAGCACCAGCCGCTGCCAGTTCAAAGCCAGATGATCCGTGCTGCAGGCCGAACCGAATTCCAGACCGCTGCCGGGCTCGCCGGGTTCCATCAGCAGATGCACTTCCGCATAGTGACGAAGCGGCTCGTAATGCCCGACGCCCTCCACGGCGGAGCGGATCGTCTCCTTGTACACGATACGCGACGGACCGAAGTCCAGATGCATCCCGAATCTCTCGCTGCAGATTCTCCGCAGAATTTCTGTCTGCACCTGCCCCATGATCTGGGCGTTTACTTCGCCGGTTCTCTCATCGACGCGGATATGAAGCATCGGTTCTTCCTCTTCCAGAATCCGGAGATTCCGGATCACGGCAGAGCGATCCATACCCTCCGGAATGATCACTTCACTTGTGAAGACCGGCTGCAGCAACGCCCTGGCACTCTCTTTTTCCGCTCCGACCGCCTCTCCCGCATAGGTTCCGGTAAGTCCTGTGACCGCGCAGATCCTTCCGGCACGAAGCTCCGGGATCTGTTCAAAGGATGTGCCGGAATATATGCGGATCTGGTTGATTTTCTCCGGCTCCCTCTCTTCCTTTGACGGGAACACGGTTCTCACCTTCAGTACGCCTCCGGTGATCTTCATCCAGGTCAGTCTCGCCCCACTCTCATCGTGGGAGATCTTGAAGATTTTTGCCCCGAAGTCTTCTGTCACCGCGGGCGGACAGGCGTAGGTTCCGAGCACCTTCACCAGTCTGTCGATTCCCTGATTTTTCAGTGCGGAACCGAAACAGACCGGATACAGCTTCCTCTCCAGAATCATCCGCGCGATGTCCTCGTCCGTGACATCGATCCCCTCGAGATACCGCTCGAGCACATCGTCGTCACAGACAGCCAGACTCTCCCGGTAGTCCTCCGACAGAAGATCCTCCGCCTCTCCGGAAAAATCCACACAGTGGGCGTCGAGCTGTTCCCGCAGTTCGGCGAGTATTTCACCGGCGTCCATCCCCGGCTGATCCATCTTGTTTACGAAGATGATCACGGGAACGGCGTAATGATTCAGAAGTTTCCAGAGCGTCCGCACCTGCCCGGTCACGCGGTCCGGCGCGCTGATCACCAGAACCGCGTAATCCAGCACCTGAAGAACCCGCTCCATCTCCGGCGAAAAATCCGCATGCCCCGGCGTGTCCAGCAGCGTGAGCGAGAAATCTTCAAACGCAAGCTCCGCCTGCTTGGAAAAAATCGTGATTCCTCTCTCCTTCTCCATGACATCTGTGTCGAGATAAGCGTCGCCGTGATCGACGCGGCCGAGCTTCCGGATTTTTCCCGACTCATACAGAAGGCATTCGGAAAGCGTTGTTTTTCCCGCGTCCACATGGGCGAGGATTCCGGTTGTGAGGTGTTTCACCGTCATAGTAATTTCTCCGTTTCATTCCCCTGTCTGCAACAGGAAAGATCGATTGCATTCATGTTTTCTTTGTTCCAATTACTCTGTGGCAAAGCCACCGTACGCTGTATTCCCGTTCATGATATCACACTTTTCCGGAGTTTCTCTATAATATTCCGGGCCGTGACAGGATCTTTTCAGATTCTTTGAGGATTCTTTTCCACCGGCGCACTTTGCACGCCGGGCCGGACAATGCTACAATCGAGATAGTTGTACAGCGTTTGCGGACGAAGCACCGCATCAAACACACAGTCGTAAGGAGTTTATGAAATGAACGAAATCAACACCGAAGGATGCGCACTGATCGAGACTGACAAAGATCATCTCACACTGACCACTGAGGACGGCCGAGATCTCCTCTGCTCCATCGTCGGAATCTTCCGCACGCCGGAGCGGTCCTACATCGTTCTGATCCCGGAGGACGGAAGCACGAAGGGAAAAGGATATCTGATGCGCTTCGCTCTGACCGGTGACGGTATGCCGGATCTCACAGTCATCGAAGATGACGCGGAATATGAAAAGGCATCAAAGATCTTTCTCGCTCTGACCGGAAGGATCAGCATCGAGGAGTAAAACTCTCGCAAATCGTTGTCACGCAAAAAGAAGCCATGTACGCTTTTGTACAAGGCTTCTCTTTTGTGCCTGTCCGCAAAAAACTCTGCGGCCTGGCATTCAAGGCTTCTATAGGAAGTTTGATATTTGTGCTTTAAACCTGATGAATCAGTACTTCTTCTATCCGATCTGCCGGCTCAGGCACTCCTCAACAGCTGATCTGTTGTTTTTCTCTTCTGCGTCTCAGCATGTATGCAAAAATCAGCGCGGACGTCAGTACCCCGAATCCGGGAAGCAGTCTTCCCGTTCCGCCGGCATACAGGGTCAGCAGCGGATCGTTGATGATTGCCACCGCTTTTCCGCCGTTCGCAAGTCCTCTCTTCATTTCCACGGAGATGTAGTCTCCGATCAGCGAATAGGACGACGCGGTCTTTGTCTCTTTCAGATAATAGGTTCTGCTTTTGGTGGCGTCGTCTTCGCCGAGTCCCTGAAATTCCGCTTCGCCGTTCGCGTTTGTGGTGACGGTCAGCACCTCCCCGTTCGGGTCGTATCCTTCTTCGTGATCTGTGAGGATTTTTCCGGCTTTGCGGATCACCGGACAATACGCCCCGTCTTTTTTCGTGTAAAGGGCAAACTCCACGCCGGAGAGCGGCTGCCCGTTGCTGTCTTTCTTGAGGATGCCGATTTTTCCCGTGTACACGCTCACTTTGTTTGTCACAAGCTCCTGTTTTGTTCGCCCGTTGTTATAGTAGATTTCCGCCTGGTTGGGAATGGACGCTTTCTCCTCGCCATAGCCTGTGTTTGCGTTGATTGCGGTATCTATTCTGACTGTCACAACACAATTCTTCGCTTTCCCAAGCTTCTTTCTTCCGGATGCCCTGAAGGATATTGTGACGCTTCCGCCCGGCGTTCCGACGGGTGATTCTTTGACCGTGTAGTCGTCACTGGTAAGGTTCTCTTCGATTCCCTCCGCCTCCACGCGGACATTGCCCATATAATCCAGTCGTTTCTTCTGCGCGTCAAAACTGTCCCTGATCTCGAACACTTCCTGATCGCTTCCGTACATTCTTCCCTTTATCTCCGAGCGAATGGTCCAGGTCTGGATCTGTCCGATATGATTGGACACGCGGTTCACTGCTTTTTTTACCTTGATCTCAACCTCCTCCGGATCCTTCAGTCCCATTCCGGCGCTCTTGCCGTCGATGACGATCTCCTGAAATTCTCCGGCCGCTTTTCCCGTCCATTTCCAGAGCGCCCCTCCTGGCGCGCTGTCATCTTCGACTACCTCCGCGGTAAAATCCCGGTCCAGAATCTCGTAGCCTTCCGGCGCGCTGATTTCGCGCATCACATAGACACCCGGGAGAAAAACTGACTTGCCGCTTGCCGCCTGCTCTTTCGTTCCGACATCGTCGGTATACAGCTGATTCGGCGAATCCGGCTCCAGATACTCCTCTGCCTTCGCGAGATCAAGTTCTCCGTTTTTTCCTGTCCGAAAGATCCAGGTTCGCTCATGCTGATCTTTTCCCGTGAAACGAATCCGGAATCTGGCGCCGACAACCGGAAGATTTTTGTTTTCTCCGACTTTCACGAAGCGGACGCCGGTCGCGCATCTCTCCTTGTCTGTCACCGCACCGATGTAATTTCCTCTTCCGGATACATCCGGTCTTCCGTCTCCGTTCTGATCCGCCTTGCGGTCGTCCGCTCGGCAGGTCGTGACGGAAGGGTTGAGAAGATAGCCCGCCGGCGCTTTTTCCTCCTGGACATAGTAGACCTGACCGTATGTATATCGGAAACTGTCTTCTGTCTTTCCGAAGCCGTTCTCGTCGAGGGTGATGGTGTCCATCTTCGCGTCCGGATCCGGCTTTCCGTCATCGGTGAGGGACCGGTACACGCCGTACTTCGCTCCGGCGTAGGTACAGAGACTGCTGTCTGCCTCAAATTTCGGATTCACGCCGGTCTTCATGATCTGAACATGCGCGTCCGGCACAAGCCAGAGGACCGACTGCAGATTTGCGTCCGCGGGTGCCGAGCGGTACAGGCGAAAATGTGAAACTTTCTCCACCAGATCGGGGCGGTTCGCCGCATAGCCTTTCAGTGTCCCAACCGCCAGTGAGATTTCTTTTTTCTCATCATCCGTCAGTCCGTAGACATCTCCGCTGTTCAGATACGAAACAATCGCGTGGATTCCCACGAAACGTCTCGCAAGGCTTGCCCTGTAGGCTTCGGTCCTGAGCAGCGGCAGACGGCCCGCCTCCTGCTGCATCGCCTCGTTGTAGATATTCTGGGAGAACAGCGGATACATCAGCATGACCATCTTGATCATCGCCGCGGTCTGCGCAGACATGCTGCCGGCAGCCCCCTCGTTCAGATACTGGACCGGATAGTTTCCGCTCTGTCCGAATTTCGACGAGTTTCCGCAAAATCCGGTCGTTTTCAGCGATCCGTATTCAATATTGAAATAATGGGTGATATTATCCGTGTACGGGTAGGAAAGCTCGCTTCCCACGGAAACCCCCGCCGATCCACCGAAGCCTGCGGCCTTTCGCGGAGCGCTCCCCTGCAGAAGGAGTCTTCTTTTTACAGGTGCACTTTCTCCATCCGTCCAGCAATCCTCCATCTCCGCAAGCGGCAGGAAGCCGATTTCCTCCGGCGTCCGGAAGGATGCCCCGTCCGCATTTTCCTCCTGACCGGACAGTTCCTCTTTTTCGGTCTGTACCTCATTTCCGGCCGGCGCCTTCTGCCCCTTTAAATTCTCTTTGGCATTCGCTTTTTCCTGACCGGATGCTTTGCCCCCTCCGGTCAGGCTCTCTTCCGCCCTGCCCGCTTCGACATCCTGTTTCTCTGTCTTCGCTGCAGCCTCAGCCTCCGGATCACGGCTGCATTCCCCGCGTTTCTCGGAAGTACTGTTTGCATCTCCTTCATCCGTCTCCTCCTTATGCACAGCAAATTCGTCCATTTTGTCTGCCCCTGCCATATATCTCACGCAGCCCGCGGATGCGCTCACCGCCCCTTGCGCAAAACCGCTGAACGACACCATCGCACAGAGCGCCATTACCGCCCATCGTCTCTTCATATTTTCTCTCCTCCCTTTCTACGATAATTCTGAATCATGACGCAGGCCGCAAACGAAGACACAAGAAGCGAAAAATACAGCAGCGCCTGCGCGCGGTCGCCGGTCTTTGGTGTCCCGGCCATTTCCTGTTTCGGACGCACCGTCGGCGTCACCGTCTTCGAAATCTCAGGTTTTCCCTCCAGCCTCGGCTTCGGCTCGGCGATCACATCGTAGTACCAGCGGCTGTTCGAAACGCCGGTCTCTTCACCGGAAGCTGCTCCGCTGTAGGGAAGGGAAAAAAGGAAGGGCGCCGAACACAGATGTCCGTCTGCCGCTTTTTCCTCCACCGCCAGATACAGCCCCTGCTTCATACCGGCGGTTCTGCATTCTCCGTCGCTTCCGGTCACCGCGCGATAATGCGCGAGCGGTTCTGTGGACGCCGAATCCCCCACCGTTTTTTCCGCATCCTCCACCGGAATATCTTCCCCCCGGTAAAGCGGTTCTTTCGAGTCTTTTCCGCCGGATGCGGATGAGCCTGCCTTCTGTTCCCGATCCTTTTTCGTGTAATAAGAAATCACCGTTTTCTGAATGTCCGAGGCGTTCGTCTTCGCGTCTACGGTCAGTCCCGGAATCAGCGCCTCGATCTTCTCTTCGATTCCGTCACCGCTCTGATCCGTGATCCCTCCAATCCTGTAATAGGAAAAAACCGCGCCCGTCACCGGAGAACTGTCATCTTCCTTATCCTGATAACGGATCATGATGCTCCCCGTACGGTTTCTGTCAATCACATTCCCCGGAATATCCTGCTGTACTTCCGCCGCGACGGCAACCGTACCGGTCAGACAAATCGCAAAGAGTCCCGCTGACAGCGCTCTGATCCATTTTTTCTTTCTGTTCTTCATGTATCCTCCCTCCTTATGCATATTTCTGCATTCCTGTTACCACAGGTCTTCTGTCTGTTCCGACATTCTTTTTTATTCCGGAAATCCCGGAAGTATTTCCCCGCACACGCAAAAACTCCGGCCGGGATCAGAAGAAGGGCGCACAGTTTCAGCATCGAACGCCTCTCCATATCCCGAAGCAGATTTCCCTTCGACACCCCGCTCTGCCCGTTTAGTTCTCTCTCAAACCTGCCGGTGACGAGCAGCCTGTGACTGTTGATCCCGAGCGGAGTGCAAGTGTAGAGAGTCACCAGATCTTCTCCTTTTTTCACCTGCAGGCAGGCGTCCGCCTCCTCCGGTCTCACCGTTTTTTTTCCGCAGATCCGGTATACGCGGGTCTTTCCGAGCGCGCGGATATAAAAGCTGTCTCCTTTTTTCAGGTGATCGAGATCCGTGAACAGTTTTGCTCTCACAAGCCCCGAATGCGCCGCCAGAACCGCATGCGTCGAGACACCCCCGAAGGGCAGCGACGTGCCGTACATGTGTCCGGCCGCCTCATTGAGCACCGACGCATCGGTTCCGTGCATCACCGGAAGACAGAGATCAATCTCCGGTATCATCAGATAACAGATCTGTCTGTTTCCCTTTACCGGAAGCGCCTCGTATTCCCCGTCCGTAGCAAGCTCGCCCCGGTAGCGAAAGGGACGCGTCTCCTGCTCTTTTGCAATCCGTGCATTGTATCCGCGGATCGCTTTTTCCGTGTTCCGAATCTGCTCTGTACCAGCCGCTCTTTTTTCCACTCTCTCCACATCCCTCTGCACTTCCTTCAGATACAGCAGTTCCGTGACGCAGTCTGTGACTGCCGGAAGCACCAGGCAGAGCACGGAGATCAAGAGAAAAAACAACAGAAACCGGTCTCTCTTTTTTCTTCGCTCCTCAGCTTCCATAGCGTTTCCTTCTCTTCCCGAGCAACAGGACAGACAGTAGAACCCCTCCTGCAGCGCTCAGATAAAATGTGGTTCTTCCCGTTCCTCCGAGTTTCGGGAATACCGAGCGCCGGTTCCGGATCGCGAAGGAAGCCGTTCCTTTTTCAACCGTGACCGGAATTTCCTCTCCCTCTCCCAGGCTGACGGACGCGCCCGAAAGACAGCCGTCTGCCGGCTCCTCCGCCTGAAATTTCACCTCGAGGGGATCGGACAGAAGCTCATATCCGCTCTCGGTCGAACACTCGGTCATCTGGTAGTTGTCATCGTCAAGTCCGCGGATCGTCATCGTTCCGTCCGAAGCAGGAGACACCGTTCGTTCGCCCTCACTCTCCGGCGTGTCGGCTCCCAGCATCAGCCAGCTTCCTTCGCTTTCCTTCTGAAAACGACAGATACTTCCGTCCTGTTTTCTCCGGATCGAAAAGGATACCTTTGTCGGATCCGTAAGCCCCGTCTTAGTCACCTTCAGCCGATAGGAGCATACGCCCGGCCGGTTTCCGTCAAGATGCTTTCCCTGCTCGCCGGACACCTTCCAGTCAAGAGACGGACGGTTCTCCAGGACAGCGCCGCTGCCGTCGGACGCTTTTCCATCCAGCACGGTCTCGTACAAAATCTCCAGCTGGCAGTCGGTTCCCGAGGCGTTGACTTTTTTCAACCCTTCCGGCAGAAGTGTGACGGAGAAACCGTTTTTTCCCTCAGGATTCTTTCCCCCCGAAAGATCACTCACCGCGAAATCGACATCCTCCGCGAGGTCGGTAAATGACTGAAAATCGCTGAGTTTCCCGACACCCTCCACTTTTCTTCCGAAACGGACGGCCTTGATCTTCTTCAAAACCATTCCCTCGTCCATCTCGTCCGTCACCACATACTTCTCATAGGAATGCCAGCTCTCTGTCGCCGGTATCGCCGGAACCATGATCTGCTCGAAGACTTCGCCGATCTCCACGTCCTCTCTGGTGAGAAGCGTATTCCCGTCCTCGCAGGATACAATGTATTTCGGGATGGATATACTCTGCTGTTTCGGATAGACCGTGACGTCGTACCTCCAGCCGTCCCCCTCCGGCCTTCCATCTCCCGAATCGTCTCCGGTCATCGGAAGAGATACGAGAAACGGCCGAATGCCTGAGAGGGAAACCTCTGCCGGATGTGCCGTTCCGACGACCGCAGAATCACCGCCTGCCTCCGCACCGGATCCGCCGGTCTCTTCCTGATCGCCGGTTTTTGCGACAAGATAGAGTCCCTGACTCAGCCCGTCTTTGGCGCTCTTTCCGTCTGTGTCTGTCGGCTGAAACTGAACCGACTGACGCTGTTTTCTCACAAAATCCGTCAGCCTCGCCTCGCCTTTCAGCCCGTCATCCCCTTCTTTTCCGCCTGCTTCGTCGCGGCAGAAACGGTCGATGAGATCCTCCATCTGAGCGCCCGAATAGGCCGTCACGTCACCGATCAGCGCCGGCTTTTCCTCCACGCCGGCCTCCCGGGACATCCGGATCAGTTCCTCACCGCTTGCAGTCGGCACATAATACATGCCGTATCCACTCTCATTGCCGAGAAGTTTCAGATCCGCGACTTTCAGCGCAGAAAAAATGCTCCCCCGGATCCCTGCTCCCGACGTCTTTGCACCGTACATTCCCTCTCCGGACGCATCCATCGCTCCTCTGACACAGACAACAGTCAGCGACACTTCTCTTCCGGGATCAATCGTCGATGCGGACGCCCCCGCCTCCGCAGACAGACCGCTCCCCCAGACGGGAAGCAGGAATGACGCCGCAAGAACGGCGATCCCCGTTTTCAGTTTTCGAGATTTCATAAACAAACTGCTCCTTTCCATTTGGTTTTATTTGTAACGGTCCTTAAAAACAGGCCGGTTACAGCATGGCTGAACACAGAAGGGCACGCGGCGCCTGAAAATGCACACGCAAACAAAACGCGGAAGCTTCGCATGCGCGCCCGGCTTTGGAAATAGCAATCAACTCTCTTTTTCTTTACAATGAAGTTTCTAAAATTGGGAATTTGTCTCGAAGGGATTCGTTCCGTAAGAATGGAACCGATCAGTATCCCCGAGTTTGATTAGAGGACTCCGTATGGAGATCCGTGTAAATAATAAGAAGTTTGGAAATCCCGAAGGAATTTCTTATAACATAAAAAAGAATGTCGCTAGCGACATTCTCGCGCCGAGCGCGGATGCAACGCATCTACATATCGCGCGAGTGCGCATCCTGCGGAGCGTTCTGGTATAGGGATTGCGGAGCAATTTCCTATACCAGAACAAAGTCCGCAAGCGGACTTCGACTCCCCCATCCCCTCACTCCTGAGGGGAGCGTAGTGGACGAAAGGCGCACGAGCAGAATTGCGTCAGCGATTTACCCATCTGCGAGTTGCGCATCCCGCGGAGCGTTTTGTCTCATAGGGAATGCGGAGCAATTTCCTATGAGACAAAATAAGGCGCCTGCGAAGCGCAGACGCCTTGCATATCCGTAGTATATCACGGACATGTTATATATTCAATTCATATTTTTTATTTTTTTCCTGTAGATCCGAATCCGCCCTCTCCGCGAACGGTCTCCGCGAGTTCATCAACGGTGTTGAATTCCACCGGGAGGAACGGCATGACAACCAGCTGCGCGATGCGCTCTTCCGGCTCTACCTTCCGCTCGGTCTCACTGTCATTGTGAACAGCGATCATGAAGGGTCCTCTGTAGTCCGCGTCCACGACGCCGACACAGTTTGCCGGGCGGAGCCCCTCTTTGGAGGCAAGGCCGCTGCGGGCGAAAATCGCTCCGAAGTATCCCTCCGGGATTTCCATTGCCAGTCCCGTGCTCACCATTACTGTCTGATGAGGCGCGATGACAACTGTTTCCTCAAGGGCGGCGTACAGATCATATCCGGCCGCGTATTCGCTGCCTCTGGTGGGCAGCTTTGCGGTGGGAATCAGTTTTTTTACGTTGATCTTCATGGCAATTACTCGTTCAGAGCTGCTTTGTCTTTCGGGCAGTCCTTGATGGAGAAGCTCAGTCTTCCCATGCGGTCTTTTCCGAGACATACAACCTTAACAACGTCGCCAAGTGTCAGAATGTCCTCAACGTGGTTGATGCGCTCCTTGGCAATCTTGGAAATGTGAACCATTCCCTCTTTGCCAGGTGCGAACTCAACGAAGGCACCGAACTCTTTGATGCTGACAACAGTACCCTTGAGTACCTGACCTTCCTCGAAGTTCATGGTAATAATCTCAATGTACTTCTCAGCCTCATCCATCTTTGCGCGGTCTGTTCCGCAAACGGATACAGTTCCGTCGTCATCGATGTCGATCTTCACGCCTGTGCGGGCGATGATCTCGTTGATGGTCTTACCCTGCTTGCCGACAACCTCTCCGATCTTGTCCGGATCAATCTTCATGGACTCAATCTTCGGAGCGTACTCGTTGACGCTCTCACGAGGAGCTGCAATCGCTTTCTCCATAACCTCTGTGAGGATGTACTCGCGGGCATCCTTACATCTGGAGATAGCCTCCTCAACGATCTGACGGGTCAGTCCGTGAATCTTGATATCCATCTGGATCGCTGTGATACCGTCGTGGGTACCTGCTACCTTGAAGTCCATGTCTCCGAAGAAGTCCTCGAGACCCTGGATATCAGTGAGTACCAGATAATCATCATCTGTATCGCCGGTCACGAGACCGCAGGAAATACCTGCAACCGGTTTCTTGATCGGAACACCGGCAGCCATAAGAGCCATGGAGGATGCACATACAGAAGCCTGGGATGTGGATCCGTTGGACTCAAAAGTCTCGGATACAGCACGGATTGCGTAAGGGAACTCCTCTTCTGTCGGAAGTACCGGAAGAAGGGCTCTCTCAGCCAGGGCTCCGTGACCGATCTCACGACGACCCGGTCCTCTGGAAGGTTTTGTCTCTCCTACAGAGTAGCTCGGGAAGTTGTACTGATGCATATATCTCTTCTTTGTGATGAAGGGATCAAGTCCCTCTACTTTCTGTGCCTCGGAAAGAGGAGCCAGAGTGATCACGTCGCAGATCTGTGTCTGTCCACGGGTGAACATTGCAGAACCGTGAACGTGAGGGATGACATCTACCTCAGCTGCCAGCGGACGGATCTGACGAACGGCACGGCCGTCCGGTCTCTTCTGATCCTTGAGGATCATCTTGCGGACAGTCTTCTTCTGGTACTGGTATACAGCCTCCGGAAGGATTGCCAGCCACTCTTCGTTGTCGGCAAAAGCCTCCTGCAGTTTTTCTGTCACTGCAGCGATGTTTGCCTCACGAACCTGCTTCTCGTCTGTAAATACAGCAACCTCCATCTCTGCCGGCGGAACGATCTCCTTGATAGCAGCGAAGAGCTCCTCCGGAATCGCGCAGGACTCATAGGAGTGTTTCTCTTTTCCGCACTCGGCAACGATCTGATCGAAGAAAGCGATGACTTTCTTATTTGTCTCATCTGCAAGGTAGATGGCCTCGATCATTTTTGCCTCCGGGATCTCCTCGGCGCCGGCCTCGATCATGATGACTTTCTCTCTTGTAGACGCAACCGTAAGCGCAAGTGTGGACACTGCTTTCTGCTCATATCCCGGGTTGATCACGAACTCACCGTCGATCATACCGATCTGTGTGGCAGCGCAAGGGCCGTCAAACGGAATATCGGAAATAGCGGTTGCAAGGGAAGAACCAAGCATGGCAACAACCTCCGGATCACAGGCCGGATCTACTGCCATAACCATGTTGTTCAGTGTAACGTCGTTTCTGTAATCCTTCGGAAAAAGCGGACGCATCGGACGGTCGATGACACGGGATGTGAGAACGGCATGCTCGGACGCCTTTCCCTCTCTCTTGTTGAATCCACCCGGGAACTTTCCTACTGCGTACATTTTTTCTTCAAACTCAACAGAAAGCGGGAAGAAGTCTACTCCCTCTCTCGGCTGTTTGGATGCGGTTGCAGTACAGAGAAGTGTTGTGTCTCCGTAGTGCATGAATGCACATCCGTTGGCCTGCTTGCCTACTCTTCCGATGTCAACGGAAAGTGTTCTTCCAGCAAGCTCCATAGAATACGTCTTGTAATTATTCTCAAGCGGTGTTGAGAATGTCTTCATGTCTTCCATCTTTTCTCCTTTTTGCTTCTCGGCGAATGCCTTTGTTTTGAGCCCGGTTTTTCCCTGGCTGCAGCGCTTTTCCATCCGGGGAAATCTCCCGGAACGTGAAAAAACAGCACCCGATAACACGCAAACAGGGCGGATAGAAAATCTACCCGCCCTGAGCACGTACAAATTACTTACGGATACCCAGCTTCTCAATCAGAGTACGATATCTCTCGATATCTGTCTTCTTGAGGTAATCCAGAAGGCCTCTTCTCTTACCAACCATCTTAAGAAGACCACGTCTGGAGTGATGATCCTTGTGGTTTGTCTTGAGATGCTCTGTAAGCTCTTTGATTCTCTCTGTAAGGACAGCTACCTGTACCTCAGGTGAACCTGTATCGCCCTCTGTTCTGGCATACTCGTTGATAATCTGCTGTTTGAGCTCTTTTGTAATCATTGTTACTTCCTCCTTAAATTTGAAAAACACCACTGATTAAGATTCGGTCGGAGTCCTCCGGAATCTGAATCAGGGTTCACTCATACCCAACAACTATAACACAGGTAATCGTAAATGGCAACTGTTTCCCATTTACGTGATGGATACGCGTCAGGGGCAGAGCATACACGCGAACACGGCTTTGCAACAGTACGCGTCAGGGGCGGAGCATACACGCGAACACGTCGCTCTCGTCCTCAGCGCTCCGCCGCTTATTGCGGGTGCTCCGCCAAAACTCACGCACTTTGTTCAAATGCCCTTCGGGCGATGTACAAAGTGCGCTCAAACATGGACGTCTACGCTCCGCTACGGTCCGCGCTAATCGAACGTCCCCCGGACGTTCAGCACCTCCGCTTCCAAGTGTTCGCTTTGCATGGCTCTGCCCCTGACGCTCAGTTCCTTCCAAAACACGGTTTGGATTATCTGTGCATTTTAGTTATCAGTTTTCTTAGAAAAACGAAGATTTTCAAAAAAGTCCGTGAGGATCCTGCTGCATTCTTCCTCGAGGATTCCTTTCTCGAGTTCTACGCTGTGATTGAAGACGGGAACCTGCATGAGGTTCATGACGGAGCCTGCACAGCCGGTTTTCGGGCTCATACAACCGATGACCACCTTATCGATCCTCGCCTGCACCAGAGCTCCGGCGCACATCTGACAGGGTTCCAGAGTGACGTACATGGTGCAGCCTTCCAGTCTCCAGTCACCCAGTTTCTTCGACGCTTTGCGCAGGGCATTTAGCTCTGCGTGGGATAGGGTGTTGTGATCTGTGTTTCTCCGGTTGTAGCCCCTGGCGATGATTTCACCGTCGCGGACGATCACCGCGCCGATCGGAACCTCCCCGATGGAAGCGGCTCTTTTTGCCTCACGCATCGCCTGCCGCATGTACTTCTCCTTCATGGCTTTCCGGTTCGTCACTCCAAGTACTTTGTAGAAGGCTTTGGCCACGCCGTCCCGGTCATAGGAATCGGTAACTGCGTCAGCCGCGGCTTTGCAGCCTTTTGATGCGTTTTTCATGGCTACGCCGGTGCCGGCGGCTTTAATCATATCGATATCGTTGTCAGCATCACCGAAGGCTGCTGTGGCCTCCCGTTTTACACCGAGGATGTTCATGAGATACTGCAGCCCGGAGGCTTTTCCCGCATCGGGGTGGGCGGTCTCCAGCCTGTGGGGCACGGATGAGGTCATGTAGATCTCCGGAAGCGCCTGACGGATTTCATCCCGAACCTGCGCAAGAAGGGACTCGTCTCCGATCTGAAGATCCAGTGCGTCGATCTCATGTCTGTGCTCCTGAATGAAGGAGCGTATATCGTCCTTGAAGATTCTGGTTGTCATCACGTAATCGATGTATTTCTCGGACACGCCGTAACGCGCCGGATCCTGGATGCTGTAGGAGGGGGCATAGGCCTGACCGTCAATAAAGACTTCGTAGGCGATCGGATAATCGCTCGCCGGATAGCGGTCCATCACCCGGAGAATCCCGTCGATCACTTCCGGCTGAAGACGGAGTTTCCGGACACAGACTGCCCCCTTGATTCTCTCCCGTCCCGACTCCGCCTTCTCCGGCAGCTTGTAGATCTCCGCCCCGTTCGAGGTGACGGCGTAGCGAATGCCGGGAATCTCCAGCATACAGTCCGGAAGCGATGTGAATACGCGTCCGCTGGCGATCGCGACATGAATGCCGTCCGCGATCGCATCCTCGATGGCTCTGCGGTTTGCTTCGCTGATATGGTTCGCGTCGCACAGGGTCGTGCGGTCGAGATCCAATGTGATCAATTTACATTTCATTCCTGTATTCTCCTGCAAAAAATCCGCAGCGGCTGACAGTCTTCTGCCATCACTCCGCTGCGGATCCTTCATTCCTTCAATTATGCCGGCGGCGGGAATCGAACCCGCACGATGTTGCCACCAACAGATTTTGAGTCTGCCTCGTCTACCAGTTCCGACACGCCGGCGAAACACACGGTGCCCCTCGGGCACCATGTAAGTTTATCATATCAACTTATGAAAATCAAGAAGCCTGTTACTGCTCCTCCGGAAACATTTTTCTGTACTCCGGCGTGATGTCCAGGGTCGAGAAGTAGTCCTTCGGCGTCTCCGGACGACGAATCATCTCGAAACTTCCGTCTTCTTTGAGCAGAACCTCCGCGGACCAGAGCTTTCCATTGTAGTTGTATCCCATGGAGAAGCCGTGCGCACCGGTATCATGAATATAGAGGATATCCCCGATCTCGATTTCCGGAAGCATACGGTCGATCGCAAACTTATCGTTGTTCTCGCACAGGGAGCCTGTGACATCGTACTTGTGATCACACTCCGCGTTCTCTTTTCCGAGGACGGTGATGTGATGGTAGGATCCGTACATCGCCGGTCTCATCAGGTTTACGGCGCAGGCGTCAACACCGATGTACTCCTTGTAGATGTGTTTCTCATTGATGGCCTTTGTGACAAGGGCGCCGTAAGGTCCCATCATGAATCTGCCCATCTCGGCAAAAATACTGACATCATCCATGCCCGCCGGAACGAGAACTTTGTTGTACACCTTCTCGACACCGGCACCGATGGCGCGGATGTCGTTTGGCTCCTGCCATGGCTCGTAGGGGATGCCGACACCGCCGGAGAGGTTGATGAAGGTCACATGCGCTCCGGTCACGTTCTGGAGCTGAACCGCCAGTTTGAAGAGAACCTCCGCAAGCTTCGGATAATACTCATTGGTTACGGTGTTACTGGCAAGGAATGCGTGAATACCGAACTCCTCTACGCCTTTCGCTTTCATCACGCGGAAGGCCTCAAAGAGCTGGTCTGTGGTCATTCCGTATTTGGAATCTCCCGGGTTATCCATGATTCCGTTGGAGAGGGCGAACAATCCGCCCGGATTATATCTGCAGCTCATGCGCTTCGGAAGTTTTCCGAGCGTCTTCTCAACGATGTCAATGGCCGTGAAATCATCAAGGTTGATGATGGCACCCATCTCCGCAGCCTTCTTGTACTCTTCCGGCGGCGTATCATTGGAAGAAAACATGATATGGTTTCCGTCAAAGCCCATGGCCTCCGAGAGCATCAGCTCCGTCATGGAAGAACAGTCGCAGCCGCAGTCATATTCACCGAGGATTTTGATCAGACCCGGAGTAGGCGTCGCCTTTACGGCGAAGTACTCGCGAAAGCCGGGATTCCAGGCAAAAGCTTCTTTTACTGCGCGGGCGTTCTCACGAATCCCCTTCTCATCATAAATATGAAACGGGGTCGGTATCGTCTTGATAATCTCTTCAATTTTCTCTTTGGTTACAAACGGTTTCTTTTCCATATCTGTTCCTTTCAGCCCGATTTAAAGGATTGTTCCGTATAAATCATGCATAGTAATAAAATATTGCGTATGTTTATGCAGGTACCAAACCGATACCTTTACTAATTTAACACACGAAAGCCGGAAAAAAAATACAAATTCTCGCGATTTTTGTATTTTTTCTTTCCGGCTTTCTTTTTGCTTACTTATTCAATATGTTTGTGTGTATAAAGATGATCCTGACAGTACTCGTAGTTTCCGTTGCACTTTGTACAGAAGCGGAACTCCAGGTTCGGGTCATCGAGCTCTGTGCGTCCGCAGACCGCACAGCGGTGAATCGCAATCCTCGCACCCGGATTTCCGCCCGCAAATGTCGTGCGGTCCACCTTCGGGCCTCTCGCCTGCGCCGGGTTCGCGCTCTTCCAGGGCCCGCGTCCGGTACCCGTCTGCCTTCTGTAATGATCCCTCACTCGCCTCTGCGACCTTGACAGGCGGAAGCTTCTCTTGCTGATAAAGAAAAAGAGAATAGTGCTTGCCAGCGAGCTGACAACCATCGTCAGAACACAAAGACCGAGGATGGTGCTGTATCTCCAGTAGGTGAACACCTCATAGAAGAGATAGAACACATCGAGTACCGCAAACCACTTGATCCGGATCGGAATCAGAAACATGAACAGCATCTGCTGTTCCGGGAAGGTCATCGCGAATCCGAGGAAAATCGACAGACTGACATAGTATGTCGAGAAAAAGATTCTGGACGCTCCCACGTCGATCCCTGAGACAAAATACAGAACAAAGGCTCCCACAACAGTGAAGAACAGTCCCATAAAGATGTAGACATTGTACAGGAAGTCTCCCCAGGTGCGCTCCAGCACTGTTCCGAGCTGGTAGTACACGAACAGCATGATCAGTGTAAAAATATCAATTCCCGTCGGTGGAATCAGCCACCAGGAGACCAGTCTCCAGACCTGTCCCTGCAGGATCAGCGAAGGGCTCAGCGCAAGCCAGTCTCTCACATCGATCTTATTCGCGGCCCCGATCATATAGAGCAGGTAGCCGGCCACATAGGTAAGGATGATATATGCCGTCAGATGCGAGAGCGCATATCTGCCGAATTTCCGTTCCATCTTACTCAAAAAATTCATTTCTCCAGGATCCTTTCTTTCAAAAGTTGCATTCATTATAAATGCACGCTTCCTTCTTTGTCAACGTGAGTGGAAATGCCCGTGATTGCAACCGTGTATTCTTTATGATAAATTTATAGTCATCACAGTTTTTGGAAATAAAATGTTCGGATTTTTTATGTCCGACACGAAAGGAGCCATCATGGCCGGATCTACATTTGGAACTATTTTTCGAATCACTACCTGGGGCGAATCCCACGGAAAAGGCATCGGTGTCGTCATCGACGGCTGCCCTGCGGGTCTTCCTCTGTCCGAGGCCGACATTCAGCCTTATCTCGACCGTCGCAAGCCCGGCCAGAGCCGGTTCACAACGAAGAGAAATGAATCGGATACCGCCGAAATCCTCTCCGGCGTCTTCGAGGGAAAGACGACGGGAACTCCCATCTCCATTCTGATCCGGAATGCCGATCAGCACTCCGGAGACTACAGCAATATCATGGACAAGTATCGCCCCGGCCATGCAGACTTCTGTTTTGACAGCAAATACGGCTTCCGCGACTACCGTGGAGGCGGCCGCTCTTCCGGCCGCGAGACCATCGGCCGCGTGGCAGCCGGCGCCGTAGCCGCTGTTCTTCTCCGGGAGCTCGGCATCACGGTCACAGCCTACACCAGATCCATCGGACCGGTCAGCATCGAGACCTTCGACGCGGAGGAGATGCGCCGGAACAAACTCTACATGCCGGACGCCGCAGCCTGTGAGAAAGCCTCCGCCTACCTTGACTCCTGCATTGCAGAGCAGAATTCCTCCGGCGGAACGATCGAGTGCGTCGTATCCGGCATGCCGGCCGGCGCGGGCGATCCCGTCTTTGACAAACTCGACGCGAACCTCGCGAAGGCGATCATGTCCATCGGCTCCGTCAAAGGTTTTGAGATCGGCGACGGCTTCTCTGTCGCAGAATCTGTCGGCAGTGAGAACAACGATTCCTTCTCGATCGATGAAAACGGAAAAATCACAAAGCTCACGAACCACGCAGGCGGTATTCTCGGCGGAATCAGCGACGGCTCGGACATCATCCTTCGCTGTGCCTGCAAGCCGACGCCGTCCATCTCCCGTCCCCAGCAGACAGTCAACCGCGCCGGGGAACCTGTCGAGATGGTCATCAAGGGACGCCACGATCCGATCATCGTACCTCGCGCCGTTGTTGTCGTCGAGACCATGACAGCCATCGTACTCGCCGACGCTCTTCTGACCGGAATGTGCGCGCGGATGGACTCCGTCCGCAACGTGTGGGGACGGTAGGCCGCGACGAGTGAGTGCGTATGACTAATTCCCAACCGAAGAAAAACACCGGATGTTTGTCCGGTGTTTTTTCATGTCCGAGCGCATCTTTCGTCCGCTACGTACCACGAGAGAGCGAGAGAATGGGAGGAATCGAGGTACATTTTCAGGCTCTTTTCTCAACCCAGATTACTGAGGCTGTACTAGCCAGCCTGCGGATGGGGACAGAGTTATACAACGCGAACGATAGAAAGCGAGCAAAGTCAACGCGAGCATAGCGCCGGTGCGGCGCTGAACGTCCGGGGGACGTTCGTTTAGCGCGGACCGGAGCGGAGCGTAGACGAGCATGTCTGAGGCGCTGAACGTCCGGGGGACGTTCGCTTAGCGCGGACCGAAGCGGAGCGTAGACCCGCTTTGCACAATACCCGAAGAGTATAATATACATTGCGGTCGAGTTTGTGAGGAGCACCGGCAATAGGCGGCGGAGCGCTGGCAAAGGTCGCGACGTGTTCGCGTGTATACTCTGGCCACATCCGCACATGAAGTTTTTCCCACAAAAAAACACCGGACATTACGTCCAGTGTTTTTTTATCTATCTCAGATTACTGATTGTTCTTTGCAACCTCAGCGAGCTGTGTGAAGCCCTCTTTATCTGTTACAGCCATATCAGCGAGAACCTTACGGTTCAGATCTACGCCGGCCTTCTTAAGACCGTACATGAACTTGCTGTAGGAAAGACCGTTCAGTCTTGCAGCAGCGTTGATACGAGCGATCCAGAGCTGACGGAACTGACGTTTTCTCTGCTTACGACCAGCGTAAGAAGATGTCAGGGCACGCATTACGGACTGCTTAGCTACACGATACTGTTTGCTTCTGGCTCCTCTGTAACCTTTTGCAAGTTTTAATACTCTGTTATGTTTTTTCTTAGCGTTTAAGCCGCCTTTAATTCTTGCCATTGTTATTTATCCTCCTTAACCAATTCGGTCTGCCGATTATGCGTACGGCAGGCATCTCTTCATCTGACGATTGTTTGTCTGATCCAGTACAGTTGCCTTTCTCAGATTTCTCTTACGCTTTGTTGTCTTCTTGGTCAGGATGTGGCTCTTGTAAGCTTTATGTCTTACAATTTTTCCGGTACCTGTTGTTTTAAAACGTTTTGCAGCTGCGCTGCGTGTTTTCATCTTTGGCATTGTGATATCCTCCTTGTGCTTTACTTCCTTTTCTGTCCCAGCACGATACTCATATTACGTCCCTCGATCTTCGGCTGCTTCTCAACGATGCAGATATCCTCAAGGGCCTTTGCGAAGTCAAGCAGGATCGGACGGCTGGCTGTCATGTGCGCCATCTCACGTCCTCTGAAACGAATAGTAACCTTGACTTTGTCTCCCTTTGTAAGGAATTTTCTTGCCGCACCCACCTTGGTGTTAAGATCGTTTGTATCGATATTCGGTGACATACGAATTTCTTTGATGTCAACGGTGTGCTGTTTCTTGCGGGCTTCCTTTTCACGGCGAGCCTGCTCATAACGGTATTTACCATAATCGACAATCTTGCAAACCGGCGGTTTCGCCATCGGGGCCACTTTAACAAGATCAAGTCCTGCGTCCTGAGCTCTCTGGAAAGCCTCCTTTGAAGACATGACACCTAACTGTTCCCCGTTCTCGCCGATCAGACGGATCTCGCGATCCCGAATCTGTTCATTGATCTGTGCTTCGTTACTAATCTCTTTGCCCTCCTTGAAATGAGCGAGTACTGATTTAAGAAAGAAAAAAGTGAATGACCATAGATCATCCACTCCATACCTCAAGAGAAAGCTCACTGCTTTTTCTCACTGTATTAACCCGATGCACGCCTCCGTGGTCAGGTGAGAGTGGACACTCTTCTTTCTTTTCAACATTTGTTATACTACCATGAAGCCGCTACATAAGTCAACTGTTTTTCAAAAAAAAGAATGTCGTTCGAGACATTCTCGCGCCGAGCTTAGGATGCGAAGCATCTACTCGTCGCGCGAGTGCGCATCCCACGGAGCGTTTTGTGTTGGGAAATTCCGGAGGAGTTTCTTATAACACAAAAATACCGGGACCGATATCTCTCCCCGGTATTTCCGCATATGTTTTCTTTTCATCAGCTGTTTTCTTTCCAGATATTTCCCTTGGAATCCTTCCAGCCGCTGCCATCCTGGGTGTAGATGTTTCCGCTCACATCCACATACTGACCGCTGGCGTTCTGGGAGATCTGGATCAGATTGCCGGATACGTCCGTCAGCGTGATCAGTTCAGAGCCGTCCGACATGCCCGGTGCAGCATTTGCCGCCGGATCCGCTGCCGCATCTGCAGCCGGCTGCTGTACCTCCGGTGCCGGTGAAGGCGTCGGTGTCACAGTGATCGACTCGAAGTATCCGAGTTCATTGCACTTATTAAACAGAGCCTGCGCAATCTGCTGATGTCCGGCATCATCAAAGGCCGGCTGATCCATACCAGCCGACGCCATGGAAAGGTAATGCTCCCCGAAGCGGCTGCTCATCGCCTCATCATATGCCGCTCTGTCTACATCCTCGTTAAACGGATAGACACCGAGGATGATGTAACGGTCCTGTCTGTTGTAGGTATTCAGAATCTGCTGATACTGCTCGGCAAGTTCAGCCGGCGAATTGTTCCATCCACCATAGAAACCCATACAGAGAACCGGAATAGAATCCTTGTCTGTTCTGTCCTTCATGACATCTGCCAGATCATCTCTGGTGACTGTCTCCACAGCCTCTGCCTCCACGCCTGCGGATGCAGCGATGTTCTGATGGTTAGTGATATACTCTCCGACCACGTTCGGATCCACGCCTGCCAGCATCATCTGTGAGAGTGAGCCGGAATTTTCCCATGTATAATCCTCTACTTTGACGTCGGTCTTTCCGCTGTCCTGAACAAGCTTCTGGAACAGAGCCGGATATCCCTGTGCAGGATCCGATCCGTCCTCATCAAGCGTATCTCCTCTGAAGCTGAACGCCGCTGGGATCACGGTCGGCCCCGGCGTCGGCGCAACGGTCGGCGTCGGTGTTGCAACAGGTACTTCCACTGATGTTGTACTGTATGCATCCACGCTCTCTGTTTCAGCCTCAGCTTCCGCTCTGTATTTCGCATTTTCTTTCTGACTACTGTAAATCTTCAAACCGATAAAACCGATAGCTCCACCCATCATAAGCAGACAGATCGCGAAAAGGACTGTTTTCACTTTACTGCTCATCTTTATGTCCTCCCTTACTCATTTTTCTCTATTCGCCGCATGTTCGCGCAATACGACAGCTTTATGATATCACATTTTCCCCGTTCCAGAAAGATTGAATCTGTTCTCCCGCATTCCGAAGCGTCATCTTCCGCGCGTCCGCCCACTCTCTGGGGAACTGTTCTCTGTATTCCCGGTAGGCAAAGCGCTCATCCAGAAGGGCAATCACTCCCCTGTCGCCGGTCGTCCGGATCACCCTTCCCGCGGCCTGCAGCACCTTGTTCATCCCCGGAAAGCGGTAGGCGTAATCGAAGCCGTTCATGCCTTTTCTGTCATAGTAACTGCGAAGAAGTTCCCGTTCATCTCCAATCTGCGGAAGGCCGGTTCCGACCACGAGAACGCCGATCAGATAATCGCCTTTGAGATCTATTCCCTCGGAAAAAATCCCTCCGAGGACACAGAACCCGATCAGCGTCCCCTCTCTTTCTCTCTGAAAACGCTCCAGAAACTCTTCTCTGTCCCTCTCGTCCATCGCCGGAGTCTGAAGTAAACACTCTACCTTCGTACCCGGACCGCCGTCCTCCTCAAAGGGATTTTCCGGATCCGCAAAGTCGTTCAGATAGATATCTGCCACTTCTTCCATCATCTGATAGGACGGAAAGAACACGAGATAATTGCCCCGCTTTTTTTCTGTTACCAACTGAATGTAGGAGGCGATCCTGACAAACTCATCGTGCGTCCGCCTGGTATAGCGGCTGCTGACGTCCGTTCCGATGGCTAGAAATCTCCGGGAGACGTCAAAGGGCGAGTCGATATACACCGCATAGCTGTCCTCCTTCGACGTCAGCAGTTTTTCATAGTACCTCACCGGAAGCATCGTTGCGGAAAAGAAGACCGCTGTGCGCCCCTTGTTCAGACAGTCCTGAAGATTCGACGCGGGATTTACGCAGAAAAGTTTGACAAAAAAATCCCCGTCGCGCGCAAGCCGGTTGTAGATCAGATAGTTCTCGTCGTAAAGCTCTTCCACGTACCCGAAAGCCGAGACCGAAAAATAGAAATCCAGGAGAAGTTTTCTCTCCTCCCTCTCGTCCATCTCGCCCATCACATCTTCCAGAATAGCCGTGAGCGAGAGAAGCTGCCCGGAAAAATCCCCGAGATTCGAAAGCTCACTGCAGCCGCTGCAGCTCTCCCGCCAGTTTTCCATCGTCTTGACGCAATTCTTCAGCGCGCGGTCGAGCCGTCCCGTCAGCCGGTAAAGATCCGCGTCTTTTTTCCGGTCCAGTTCTCTCCGGAACGCCCGGATCATTTTTCCCGTTCGAAGGAAATCACTCTCATAGAGACCGGCGCTGAACATCTCTCTTCCTCTCTCGACGAGATTGTGCGCCTCGTCAATGAGAAATACATAGTTGCCCTTCGGTGCGGTCTCTCCGAAAAACCTCTTTAGTCTGGCATTCGGATCGAAGACGTAATTGTAATCACAGATCACCGCGTCCGCAAAATCCGCAAGATCGATCTGCATTTCATAAGGACAGACGTTCCATTTTTCCGCCTGCCGTTCCACCGCCTCTCTGCCGAAATCCTCCTGTGTCGTAATCATCTCATAGAGGGCGTCGTTGACTCTGTCGAAATGCCCCTTCGCCCGCGGGCACCGGTCCGGAACACATTCTGTCTCCTCACAGGCACAGATTTTCTCTTTTGCAGTGATCGTGAGTGCCTTGATCCTGAGACCGTGTCCCGCCAATGTCCGGAACGCCTCCTGCGCCACACTTCTCGTGATCGTTTTTGCCGTCAGATAAAAGATTTTGTCCGCTTTTTTCTCACCCAGCGCCCGCACCGACGGAAAGACCGTGGACATCGTCTTTCCGATGCCGGTGGGCGCCTGCACAAAGAGCTGCTTCTCCCGGAGGATCGTGCGGTACACATCCACGACGAGCTCCCGCTGCCCTTTCCGGTAGGGAAAAGGAAATTCCAGTCCCTGCATCGACTGATTTCTCATCTGCTCCCAGTCGACGCGGAATTTCACCCATCTGCTGTATTCATCCAGAAGTTTTTCAAACCACTCCTTCAACTCAGAAATTGTGTGATCCGAGAAAAAACGGTGTTCCCTCTCCGTCTCCAGATTCACATAGGTCATGCAGACGTGAATTTCCTCCAGCTTCTGCTGCATTCCGAGAATACAGGCGTAACACTTCGCCTGCGCCAGATGAACGGGCACCGGCTCCTCGAATTTCTCCGGGTCGGCGTAGACACCCTTGATCTCCTCCACGACGGTTCCCTGCTTCTCTTTGTAACGGCCGTCCTCGTACACACCGTCGGCTCTTCCCTCGACCGTGAGCCGGAAATCCGCATAGCAGGCTGTATATTTCAGGGCCACCTCGGCCCGGTAGCCGGCGCCCCTTCCCTTCTGAATCTTCCGGTGAATCCGGCTTCCGGCCTGCATCGCCTCCCGGTCCGCCCAGCCGCCCCTGCTCTGGTTCAGGTCACCGCTGCGGAGAATGAACTCCACAAGGGAACGCACGGAGACTTTCACCTCCGGAAGATGCTCATGTTGATTCTCTTTGTCCATTTTCCGCAACCTCCTTTCTACGCGAGCCCGGCATCCAGCGGCTCTCTTCTTATGTCCTGACATAAAAAAGAATGTCGCTAGCGACATTCTAGCGCCGAGCGCGGATGCAACGCATCTACATATCGCGCGAGTGCGCATCCTGCGGAGCGTTCTGGTATAGGGATTGCGGAGCAATTTCCTATAACAGAACAAAGTCCGCAAGCGGACTTCGACTCCCCCATCCCCTCACTCCTGAGGGGAGCGTAGTGGACGAAAGGCGCACGAGCAGAATTGCGTCAGCGATTTACCCATCTGCGAGTTGCGCATCCCGCGGAGCGTTTTGTCTCATAGGGAATGCGGAGCAATTTCCTATGAGATAAGAAGAGAGCCGCGACTTCCTGTCCGGCTCCCTTTCTAATCTTCTTATTCTTATGCATGTACCGCAAATCTCTCAAGGACTTTTCCGAATTCCTGACTGAATCCGTAGCATCTCACGTGGATCGCATTTCTCAGATCCATGCTGAGAACTCCGAGCATGGATTTCGCATCGACAATGATCCGGTTGTACCATACATCAATATCGAAATCACATTCACTTGCGGCATTTACAAATTCCTTCACCTCTTCCGGGCTCTGCAATTTGATTTCTGCATTCATTTCGTGCATAACTATCACCCTTTATTTCCAAAAAAACACCATTTGTTTCCGGTGAATAAAGTCAGCGACTTTCATTCATCTTAGCGTGTATTCTAGGAGTCCAAAGGGAAGTTGTCAACGAACATTTTGACGTTTTTGTCAGCTGGAACCGTTTGCAATTCGTGCCATTCGCACAATACTGCCAATATCATTGTGATTTTCGCCAAAATATCGCCAGACACATAAAAATCCCTGTGGTATTTTCGGCTTATATTTTGCGCAATCAATTTTTCGCGAAGAAACTGAATTGTCGGTTTTCGTTTCCGCATTCCTCTGTAATACGAGCGATTCCTGCAGCAGGCACGTATTTGGCAGGGTTATTTTTGAAACAATATACTGCCTGTCCGCGTCGTGCAGCCGTCCTTCGAAAGTTTATTTCCGGAGAGCTGCCGCCGCGTCGTCGACGTAGTGGTTGAGAACTTCGGCAAATCTTCCCTCGTCGGCCGCTTTGGCAAATTCGGTGTTCACCGGTACTTTTCCAAGCACCGGAATGTTCAGTTCCTCGGCGATCTCGTCGATGTGGCTCTCGCCGAATGCCTGAATCTTTTCCCCGCAGTGCGGGCACTCCAGATAGCTGTAGTTCTCGACGATTCCGAGTACCGGGATATTCATCATCTCAGCCATCTTGTATGCCTTTCCGACGATCATGCGAACCAGATCCTGCGGAGAGGTGACGATCACGATTCCCTCCACCGGAAGCGACTGGAATACCGTCAGCGGCACATCGCCGGTTCCCGGCGGCATATCCACAAAGAGATAGTCGATCTGTCCCCATACCACATCCGTATAGAACTGCTTGACCATATTCGCAATGACGGGACCTCTCCAGATAACCGGATCATCCTCGTTCGGAAGCAGCAGGTTCGTGGACATGATCTCCAGTCCATTCTCTGCCACCGGCGGGTAGATGCCGTTTCCGTCCGAAGCGGCCGGTCCCTTCAGACCGTACATCTTTGGAATCGATGGCCCCGTGATGTCCGCGTCAAGGATGCCGACGGAATATCCCTGCACAGCCATCGCGTTCGCCAGAGATGCCGTCACCATCGACTTGCCCACGCCGCCTTTTCCGCTGACAATTCCGATACAGTGACCGATATTGGAAAAAGCATTTTCTTCTATATGAAAGTCCGGTTTCTCATTCATCTGTTCTTCTGACATAGTGACCTCCTCATTAACATACACATGCCCATTATTATATCATACCTTTCGATCCATCGCCGTGCGGATTTGAGCAAAACATCTGCGCAAAAAATAATTTCAATCCACATTTTCTTTCGAATCTGCCTCTGCCGGATCCGTACCTTCCGGCTCTCCGCCTTCTGTATCAGCCTTCATCATCTTGCGGAAATCCGCTTCGGTCTCGCCCTCCACTTCTTTCTCATCAAGCTCCAATACGATGTAGAACCCCTGCGGCGTATCGCGGATCACCTTGATAACTCCTGTTCTGGATGTAATCCGCTCATAGGGCGCATAGTTCCTGCTCATCGCCACCGCCGGAACAATCGTGTAGTAGTACGAAGTCGGCAGCTGGCTCTCCGTGAACGTGACCTCCTGACCAACGCTCACCAGTCCTTCTCTCTCCATCTTAAATTCCGAGTATCGCATAATCACATTCTCCTTTCCTTCGGCTTGCATTCATTGAAATCCTCCGCTTAAAGTTCGCAAGCGGACTTTAACTCACCCCGTTCCCTCAATCACGAGGTGCGCATCCCGCGGAGCGTTTTGTGTCACGGGAATTCCGGAGGAATTTTCTATAACAGAACAGAATCGCGTCAGCGCTCTGCCCGTCTGCGTGCCCGCCATCCCGGAGGAACATTTACTCGTCCAAAAGGGCTGTCGTAGAGACGCCTTCCACAAGGGGAATCCCCGTGAAGATCGCTTCTGCAACAGCCCTGTTCTTTCTATCTTATCTCATATAACATTTGCCGCTTACTCACATCAGGCGCAAACACGGACAATGATCGCTCAGACCATCAATGGTGGAACAGACGGATGCCTGTGAACGCCATGGTCATTCCGTATTTATTGCAGCACTCGATGACTGCGTCGTCTCTGAGAGATCCACCCGGCTCTGCGATGTACTGAACACCGGATTTGTGTGCTCTTTCAATGTTGTCGGAGAACGGGAAGAACGCGTCGGATCCGAGGGTGACGCCTGTCATCTGATCGAGCCATGCGCGCTTTTCCTCCTCGGTGAATACCGGAGGTTTCTCTGTGAAGACTCTCTCCCACTCGCCGTCACGAAGAACGTCCATGTACTCATCACCGATGTAGACATCGATGGCGTTGTCACGGTCCGCTCTGCGGATACCCTCTTTGAACGGAAGGTTCAGCACCTGCGGGCTCTGACGTTTCCACCAGTTATCTGCTTTCTGTCCGGCAAGGCGCACACAGTGCACGCGGGACTGCTGTCCGGCTCCGACACCGATGGCCTGTCCGTCTTTTACGAAGCACACAGAGTTGGACTGTGTATATTTCAGTGTGATCAGGGAGATCTTCAGATCGCGGAGCGCTTCCTCCGGAAGGTCCTTGTTCTCTGTCACGATGTTGGAGAGAAGCTCATCGTCGATCTTCAGCTCCTGACGGCCCTGCTCAAAGGTGATGCCGAAAATCTGTCTCTTCTCAAGCGGTTCCGGAACGTACTCCGGGTCGATCTCGATCACAACGTAGTTTCCCTTTTTCTTCTCACCGAGGATTGCGAGAGCCTCCTCTGTGAATCCCGGCGCGATCACGCCGTCGGATACCTCTCTCTTGATGACAGAAGCGGTGCTTGCATCGCAGACATCCGAGAGGGAAATGAAATCACCGAAGGAAGACATACGGTCTGCGCCCCTTGCGCGCACATACGCGCAGGCAAGCGGAGAGAGCTCCGGCATATCATCGACAAAGTAGATCTTCTTCAGTGTATCTGTCAGCGGAAGGCCTACGGCTGCGCCTGCCGGAGAAACATGTTTGAAGGAAGCTGCCGCCGGAAGGCCGGTTGCTTTCTTAAGATCACGAACGAGCTGGTAGCCGTTGAAAGCGTCCATAAAGTTGATGTAGCCCGGGTTTCCGGAGAGCACCTTGATCGGCATCTCGGAGCCGTCTGCCATGTAGATTCTGGACGGCTTCTGGTTCGGGTTACATCCGTATTTTAACTGCAATTCATTCATTGATATCATCCTCCTGCATTACACACATTCCATATTAGTAGTTCTTATTTACGATCTGTGTCTCGTAGTCGCCTGTCTCGATGTCGATGTATCTCACGAACAGAGAAACCTTATTCTCCGGATTCAGAGAAGTCCAGAGCATATCTGTCCAGGAATCAATGTCATCCGGGATCTCAACGAGTTTCGGCTCTCCCTCAAAACTCGGCAGAGGATTTCCGTCTGTCACATAGGTGGAAATAAAATGTCCCTCTCCGGCTGTCGCAGGACGGTAATCGAAGGTATAACGATTGCACTGGGAAGGATCGTTGTTGTTACTCTTGAGAATGGACATGGTGTAGCTGAACTGTCCGTTCTCGATCTCCAGAAGACCGGAAATCCGGGGTGTGTAGTTCGGACCGTCCGGCTCAAATTCACGGGAGCGCAGACTCTGCTCAAACGTAAGACCTTTCTTCATTCCCTCGTAGATCGTATCTGTCTGATCTCCGTTTGAAACGATGGTATGTCCCTCATCCAGTACACGAACCGGTGCGTAAATGATCAGACTCGGATCCTCGAGCTTCGCCGGGTCAAAAGCCTCTGTGCGGATACCGTCTTCTTCCTCCACGAATACCCTGTTTCGGCTGTTTTCACTTCTGCCCATAATAAAATAAGCCGTCACTGCATAGCGTCCGTTCTTTGAACGTCCGATTACAATGCCACGGCCCGGGTAAATGTTGTTGCTCAGCTCTTCTGCAAGATCAATTTTCTGCATCCTGTTTCCCTCTCTTAATTCTCTGTTTTCACTAACCGTTAAAAAAGAATGTCGCTCGCGGCATTTCCGCGGAGCGATTTTTCTCATAAGGAATGCAAAGCAGTTTCCTATGAGAAAAAACGGACCCGAAGACGAGATCTTCGGGCCCGTTCCAATATCATCTTACGGATGACATATACAAAAGTCAAGACAGGAAATCCGCAGGAATTACCTGTCGGAGAAAAAAATCGAATCCGGATAAACCTTTCCAGGGTGTACGTTTTCGGTCAGGAACGGATTCGACCGCGTTATTTCGAACAGCTGTATTCTCTATGCCAGTTCAATCAGTTCTCTCGGAAGTCCGGAGAGAATCCGCACGCCGTCTTTTTCAACAGCGACGAGATCCTTAATTCGTACTCCTCCGAAGCCCGGGATATAGATTCCCGGCTCGACGGTGATAACCATTCCCTCCTCGATCACCGTGCTGTCTGACGGACAGAGCATCGGCGACTCGTGATAGTAGAGCCCCACGCCATGGCCGAGCATGTGGCCGAAGTTCTTGCCGTAACCGGCCTCTTCAATCACTGTTCTTCCGAGGGCGTCGCAGTCGTGCGCGGTCATGCCCGGGCGAATGCCGTCCAGAGCTCTCTGCTGCGCGTCATAGACAATCTGATAGAGTTCCTTCTGTCTCGGACTCGCCTCGCCGATTGCAACCGTTCTGGATATATCCGAACAGTATCCCTCATAGATACAGCCGAAGTCCATGATGACGAAATCGCCGTTTTCAAACGGCTTGTCCGTCGGAATCGCGTGCGGCATGGATCCGTTTGCTCCGGAAGCCATGATCGTATCGAAGGAAAGACTTCCCGCCCCGCGGATTTTTAACTCGAAATCCATTCGTGCGGCCGCTTCTCGCTCCGTCATCCCCGGTTGAATCTGATCAAGAAGAGCACGGAAGGCCTCGTCGCCGATTTTTGTCGCATGGCTGATGAGTTCCAATTCCTTCTCTGTCTTGATCCGGCGGAGTCCGTCGATCTGCTCCTCCAGCGGAAGCCACTGCTGAATCTCCGGCAGGGCGTTCTGCAATCTGCTGAACTCGTAGCAGTGCATGAATTTATCTTCATATCCGACAATCTCCGCCCCGTCTTCGGCGAGAAGATTGCGGAGAATTTTCGTTCTCTTGTGCGCGTGATCTTCTTCAATGACCTCGAAACGGCTTTCTTTCTTTGCCGCCTCCGTGAAACGCGAATCCGTAATCAGCGCACTGTGTTTCGCGGAGATATAAACCATTCCCTGCCCCCCGCGGAAACCGGACAGATACCACATATTATGCGGATCCGTGATGAATAAAGCCTGAGCGCCTGTCCTTGCGAACATCTGCCGAATCGAATCTGTGATCATTTCCCTGTTTGCTCCTTTCAAATCCAGTACATCGTCCAAGAAATAGAAACAGTGTGCTAGATCTTTCCGTAGATATCCTGAGGTACATAGGCTTTTACCGCGATTCCGTCCTCGCGGTACTCCTCTTCCAGCAGCGTTCCGTTCTGACGGATCAGCGCCACCTTTCCGGCCTCTGTGTATGGAAAAACTCTCTCTACAAGAATCTGTTCCTCCAGAATGATCTTCTCAAGAACCTTTCGAAGATCCTCCAGTCCGGTTCCCTCCTTCGCGGAAACCGGAAGGACATAGTCAGCCCTGTGGTCGTGCAGACGCACGCTTCCGTCTGTCTTGTCCTGCTTGTTGAACAGTGTCACGATCTTTTTGTCGTCAGCTCCCAGCTCATGAAGTGTCGCGTAGACAACTTCCATCTGCTGTTCCACCCTCGGATTCGAGGCATCTGCCACATGGATGATATAGTCCGCGTAAGCAGCCTCCTCCAGTGTGCTTCGGAAGGCGTCAATGAGAGCGTGGGGCAGTTTATCGATAAAGCCGACCGTATCCGTCATAAGAATCTGACTTCCTCCCGGAAGATCAAGAATCCTCGTCGTCGGATCCAGCGTCGCGAACAGCGCATCCTCCTCGAGGACACCGGCGTCCGTCATCGTATTCAGCAAGGTGGATTTTCCCGCGTTTGTGTAGCCGACAATCGCAACGGAGCGGATGTTTCCTTTCTTTCTCGCGGCCCGGAGGACTTCCCTGTGTTTCCGGACTTCTTTCAGCTCCCGCCCGAGCGCCCCGATCCGGTCTGCGATCAGACGGCGGTCGATCTCGAGCTTCTTCTCGCCCGGTCCTCTCGTGCCGATTCCTCCGCCCAGCCTGGACAGATAATTTCGCATACCGACCAGATGCGCCTGCCGGTATTTCAGCTGCGCAAGTTCGACCTGGATCTTTCCTTCACTGGTCTGCGCGCGCCCCGCAAAGATGTCGAGAATCAGAAGCGTCCGGTCGGCAACCCTGCAGTCCAGAGCGTTCTCCAGATTGTTCATCTGTGCCGGGCTCAGCTCGTCATCGCAGATCACGCCGTCGGCGTCCAGCATGATAACCATCTCGCGGATCTCTTCGATTTTTCCGCTTCCCATATAGGTGCCGGGATCCGGATAATCCCTGTTCTGAATGGCCGTGCCGACCACACAGGCACCGGCCGTCTCCGCCAGAGCCGCAAGCTCCCGAAGGGAAGCTCTGGTATCACTCTCGTCACCGCAGCAGACCGCCGCCAGAATCATGCGCTCTACTCTCTGTTCATTTTCGTACATTCCTGTTTCTTACCCGCCTTACCAATCTGAGGAATCATACCCGTTGCTGTATTCTTCCTGTGTATCACCATTATAATACGTGCCGTCCACAGATCCATCCGTGTCGTCGGCAATGCCGTCTCCGTCGTTATCCGTGAAGTCCTGCCCGTCATTGAAGCTTCCCGCATCCTCCGGGCTGTATGTGCCATCCTCCGCGGCAGAATCCGATCCGTCGGCGCTCCGGCCGCTGCCGATCACCGCTTTCGCGGTTCCCTGCGTCTCCTTCACGCGGCTCTCAAGGAATTTGTTTTCACGGATGGCAGACTCGTTGGTCGGATACGACGCGAGGAAACGCTGCATCTTCTCCGCAGCCGTGATGAAATCATACTGATGCTCATAAATGACGATTTCATTGAAAAGAAGTTCTTCGCGGGAGTCCTTTTCCGAAAGCCCCTTTGTCACATACTTCAGAGCGGCCGCATAGTCGCCCTCCTCCATGGCGCACAGCGCGAGACCGTTGTACCCGGCTCCGGGAGCCGTCTGGTCCGTGATACACTGCTGGTAGAGTTTCTTCGCCTTATCCTTCTTGCCGGCGTCCATGTATACTTTTCCGAGAAGCTGAACGGCACCGCTGCTTCCGGAGTTTACGGCCTTCTTCAGATACTCCTCCGCCTTGTCGTACTCCTTGAGCTCATAGCTGATTCGTCCGAGCTGGAAATTGTCCTCTCCGGTCGACGGTTTGATCCTCTGCGCCTCCTGGAGAAAAACAGCTCCGTCCGCCTGCCGGTTGCTTTTGACATAGATCTCATAGATCTCAAGATAAAACTCATAGGAAGGATTCCGGCTCACCGCCTTCTGAAAATCCTGTCCGGCCTGCCCGAATTTGTTCTGGATCGCGTAGATTTTTCCGCGAAGCAGATACGCCTGCCCCGGATTCTTTCCCTCGAGAAGCTGATTGTAAATGGTCGCAGCATCGTCGTACTTCTCCAGCTCCAGATAGGCTTGCGCCTGGTAATAGAGCACATCCTCCAGAAACGCCTTGTTCTGCTTCTGATATTTCACCGCGCCAAGCGAACGCGAGAAAGCCTCCGACGCCTCCTCGTACTTCCCAAGATACATATCGGCGATTCCGATGCCTCTGTAACCCTCAGCTTCTCTTCCGTCATCCACAGAGTTCTGAAATTTCCCGAGCGCACCGGCGTAATCCCTGTTTTGGAGCGCACGAATCCCCTGATGATACGCATCCGTCTCACCCTCTCCGCAGCCGGAAAAAATAAGCGCTCCGGCCAGAAGACAGGCCGGAATCAGTCTCCGCGCGTTTGTTCTTGATTTTGACCAGATTGTATTTTCTCTCATCTCTCCATCTCACAGGTGACCGCCGCTCATTCGGCAGCCAGTCCCTCGCTGACAATGACATCCACAACGTTCTTTACATATTTCTCGCAGATCTCCGTCGTAGCGGCTTCCACCATTACGCGGATCAGCGGTTCCGTACCGCTCGGACGGACAAGGATTCTTCCGTCGCTGCCGAGAGCATCCTCAGCCGCGCTCACAGCTTCCTGCACCTTCGGATTCTCCTGTGCCTCCGCTTTGTCCTTTACGCGGACATTTTTGAGAACCTGCGGATAAACCTCCATCTCATCCGAGAGACTTCCGAGAGATCGCTTTGTCTCAATCATCGTTCCCATCAGCATCAGGGACGTGAGAATGCCGTCTCCCGTCGTCGCGTGTTTCATGAAGATGATGTGTCCGGACTGCTCGCCGCCGAGATCATAGCCGTTCTTCACCATCTCCTCGAAGACGTTTCTGTCACCGACAGCCGTGGCCACGGTTTTTAATCCGTCTCTCTCGCAGGCTTTCCTGAAACCGAGATTCGACATGACTGTGCTGACGATGGTGTGATCGGAAAGTTTTCCCTGCTGGTCGCGGTATTTTCCGCAGATGAACATGATCTTGTCTCCGTCTACCAGCTCGCCGTTCTCATCGACGGCCAGACAGCGGTCCGCATCTCCGTCGTAGGCAAAACCGCAGTCGAGATGATTCTCACGCACGTATTCCTGGAGTTTCTCGATGTGCGTGGAGCCGCAGTCGGTATTGATGTTCATTCCGTCCGGACTGTTGTTGATGACACAGGTCTCGGCGCCCAGCGCGTCAAAGACGCTCTTCGCGATTGCGGAGGCGCTTCCGTTCGCGCAGTCAAGTCCGACTCTGTATCCCTTGAAGGAGCGGACCGGAATGGAAATCAGATGGCCGATATAGCGGTTCCTTCCGGCGGAAAAATCAACGGTGCGGCCGATGTTCTCTCTGGTGGCCAGCGGGATTTCTTCACCGATTCCGTCGATGTAATCCTCGATCAGCTGCTCGACGCTCTCGTCCATCTTCTTTCCGCAGCCGTCGATGATCTTGATGCCATTGTCGTAGTACGGATTGTGGCTTGCGGAAATCATGATTCCGCAGTCGAATTTTTCTGTCCGGACAACATATGAGACGCTTGGCGTCGTCGTCACGTGAAGCAGATAGGCGTCCGCTCCGGACGCGGTGAGTCCTGCGGCAAGCGAGTACTCGAACATATAACTGGATCTTCTGGTGTCTTTTCCGATTACGACCTGAGCCTTGTGCTCACGTCCGAAATACCAGCCGAGAAATCTGCCCACCTTGTAGGCGTGCTCTACGGTAAGTCCAACGTTTGCTTCACCTCTGAAACCGTCTGTGCCAAAATACTTTCCCATTCTTCCCATCCTCCGTTGCCTCATTTTATAGTTGATCAGGCGTCTTTTCATTGACACCCGTTACTTGCCTGTCCTCAGCTGTCCTGATCCTGCATCTTCGTGAGCTTCGCAGCCTGATCTGCCGCCGTGAGCGTCTGAATCAGTTCGTCCAGATCACCGTTTAAAATGCCGTCGATCTGATGAAGGGTCAGTTTGATTCTGTGATCCGTCACACGTCCCTGCGGGAAGTTGTATGTGCGGATCTTCTCGGACCGGTCTCCGGTTCCGATCTGGCTTCTCCGAAGATCTGCCTCCGCGTCATGTCGTTTCTCCATCTCCAGCACATAGAGTTTTGACCGGAGAAGTTCCCACGCCTTCGCTTTGTTCTGAATCTGTGATTTCTCCGTCTGGGAGTAGATCACGATACCGGTCGGATAATGCGTCAGACGCACGGCGGAATCCGTCGTGTTGACACACTGACCTCCGTTTCCGGAAGCCCGCATGACATCGATTCGCACATCCTTGTCCGGAATATCAATCTCGATGTCTTCGTCCACTTTCGGCATCACGGCCACCGTGATGGTCGAAGTGTGGATCCTTCCGCCCGACTCTGTAGCCGGAACTCTCTGTACGCGGTGGACGCCGCTCTCGTATTTCAGTCTGGAGTAGGCGCCGGATCCGCTGATTTCAAACGAACACTCCTTGAGTCCTCCGAGTCCTGTCTCATCGATACTCATCAGCTCTGTCTGCCAGCGCTGTTTCTCCGCATAGCGCACATACATGCGGTAGATCTCATACGCAAAAAGAGCAGCTTCTTCGCCACCCGCGCCCGCGCGGATCTCCACGATCACGCTCTTGTCATCGTTCGGGTCTTTGGGCAGGAGCAGAAGCTGAAGTTGCTTCTCGTATTTCGTCCGGTTGGACTTTGCCTCCGACAGCTCCTCCTTGAGCATTTCCTTCATATCGGGATCACTCTCGGATTCCAGAAGTTCCAGGCTGTCCGCGATCGTCTCTTCATTTTTCCGATAGGCCGCGTACATTTCTGCCACGGGAGACAGCTCTGCCTGTTCTTTCATCAGTTTCTGCATCCTTGCGGAATCTCCGGCGGTCGCCGGATCACTGAGCTGACACAGGATTTCATCAAGCCGGATCTGTACATCCTCCAGCTGCTCAAACATAACTCTTCCTCCAAACTATTTCTGAAAGCGGCGTTCGCCGCCGGCACTTCATTTCCTACTTTCGTCCGATCGCTACCCGATCATTTCCACCGAGATCGCGCACGATCCGGACGTCCTCATATCCAAGGCTTTGAAGGATCTCCCTCATCGCCTCTCCCTGATCGTAACCGATCTCCATAAAGATCATGGCATCTTTTTTCAAATATGCTCTCGCGTCCTCCGCGATTTTTCTCTCAAAATAGAGGCCGTCTTCCCGGCCGTCGAGTGCCATCATCGGCTCGTGATCCTTCACTTCCGGATCGAGTTCCATACAGACATCCGTCGGGATATAGGGCGGATTGGTGACGATCATATCATATTCGCCGTCGACCCCGGAGAAGAGATCGCTGTGGATGAAGGTCACCTGATCTTCTCCGATCTCCAGTCGCCTGCTGTTCTCTCTTGCCACCGAGAGTGCAGCCTCCGAGAGATCCACGGCACAGCCGGTGACCGCCCTGCCTTTCAGAAGACTCAGAAGAATGCAGCCGCTTCCCGTGCACATATCCAGGATTTTCATTCCGGGGCGCAAAACACGCAGAGCTTCTTCGATCAGCACTTCCGTATCCTGCCGCGGGATCAGCACATCCTCCGTCACATAAAAGCTGTATCCGCAGAACCACGCCTCTCCCGTGATCTGCTGCACAGGAATGTGTTCCAGGCGTTTCTTCAGATACAGCTGAAAGGACTCTGCTGCCGCATCGTCCATCGGATCGCTCATATGCAGGGTGTAGTAACTGCGCGTGATCCCGGCCGCATATTCAAGGAGCAGCCAGGCGTCGGACTTTGCGTCCGCATTGCCAGCTTCCGCCAGCAGTTCCTCCCCGTAGTGATACCAGTACCGATAAGAACAACTGTCCTCACGCATTTGCGAAATTCTCCCCGATAAATGTCTGCCAGTCGAAGACAGCCTCCACAGCGGCGATTGCCACCTCAGCCATGCTCTCGTCCGGCTCCTTCGTCGTCAGCTTCTGCATCGCGATTCCAGGTTTAGAGAGCACGTTCACAAATTTGTTCTCCGAACTTCCCGCGAGGCGGATAAACTCATACGCGATTCCGGCGATCACCGGTACCAGCAGAAGACGGATCACAATCCGCATGATATGAGACTCGGCCTGCACGAACATCAGAAGAACCGCGCTGATCAGGATGACATACACCAGAAAGCTCGTGCCGCACCTCTTATGAAAGCGGGAGCTCTTCATAACGTTCTCCACATTGAGCTCCAGTCCGTTCTCAATACAGTTGATGCACTTGTGTTCCGCGCCGTGATACATAAAGGTTCTCTGAATATCTTTCATCCTCGAAATTAGAATCAGATAGATCAGAAAAATAAACACGCGGAAAACTGCCTCAAACAGAGACACTGCCCACTTCGAGTGAATGTACTTCGACGCGAAATCGGATACAAAATACGGAAGCATCATAAAAATCGCGATCGCCGCAATTATGGATACGATCAGCGTTCCTGTCATCAGCAGATCTTCCTGCTTTTTTTCCTTCTGCTTCTTTGCGGCCAGTTCCTCTTCCGACATCGCCGCTTTTTTCTTTTTTGTCTCCTCGTCGTCTTCTTCGTCCGCGAAGTACTCCGCGGAGATCATCAGACATTTGAGGCCGATGACCAGGGAGTCGACAAAGGCGACCACGCCGCGGACCAGCGGAATCTTTGCCAGCTTCGGCGCGTTGATAAAGTTTTTATAAGGATAAATTTCGACGGCAATCTCGCCATCCGGTTTACGTACGCCGACCGAGTAGTTGTCCCGGTTGCGCATCATAATCCCCTCGATGACAGCCTGGCCGCCGATTCCGGAATTTGTCATAGATCACACTCCAAACATAATTAATCAACCCATTATATACTAAAAGACCGCTGTATGTAAATAATAAAGCGCGGATCTGAGGTGCGCATCCCGCGGAGCGTTTTGTGCCAGGAAATCCTATCGTATTTCCTGACGTACATCTCAAGGCTTAGCCTTTCGATGTACCCCACTCGCCAAATATGCATCATTTCATGCCAGCATGATGATGCATTCCTGGCTCGTTAGCACACAAAAAAGGAGTCGGATTTCTCCGACTCCCGAATATAATTCAAATTACTTACGTCCGTATTTCTTATTGAACTGCTCGATACGACCACGTGCTGTGCTTGCCTTCTGCTGTCCTGTGTAGAACGGATGGCATTTGGAACAAATCTCAACGTGGATATCCTGCTTTGTAGATCCTACTGTGAAAGTATTACCGCAGTTGCAAGTAACTGTTGCCTGATAATACTCCGGATGGATTCCCTCTCTCATTGATTTTCACCTCTTTCTGGAATACTCGATTTCTCTGTGAACTGTGTCTCAACTCTCCGCTTCCGTTCAAAAGGCGAACTTGCGGTCAGTATCTGATTGACAGCGTGAAAATTGTACCATACCGGTAAACGAATTGCAAGGAAATTCCCTGATTTCGTGATTCTTATATGATCTTTGTCTTTTTGAGCACCTGAACCAGTTCCCGGTTGGTCTTCGTCTTTGTGAACATATTGAGGACATTCTCCGCAGCCTCTTCGGCCTTGAGTCCGTTCAGCGCTTTTCGCATATTGGTGACTGCGTCCAGTTCTTCCTGATCCAGAAGAAGATCTTCTCTTCTCGTTCCGGATTTGATGAGGTCGATGGCCGGGAAGACACGCCTCTCCTGCAGTTTGCGGTCGAGGACGAGCTCCATATTTCCGGTTCCCTTGAACTCCTCGTACACAACGTCGTCCATCTTGCTTCCGGTATCCACAAGCGCGGTCGCAAGAATGGTGAGGCTTCCGCCCTCACGCATATTTCTGGCCGCTCCGAAGAATTTCTTCGGCATGTGCAGAGCCGCCGGATCAAGACCTCCGGAGAGGGTTCGTCCGCTCGCCGGAACAACCTGGTTGTAAGCTCTCGCCAAACGGGTGATACTGTCAATAAAAATTGTGACGTCCTGATGCATCTCCACCAGACGCTTCGCTCTCTCGATCGTCATCTCCGATACCTTGCGGTGATGCTCCGGAAGTTCATCGAACGTGGAATAGACTACCTCGACATTCGGACCGACAACAGTCTCCCGAATGTCCGTCACCTCCTCCGGTCGCTCATCGATCAGAAGGATAATAATGTGCATCTCCGGATTGTTTCTCAGAATGGATTTGGCCGCGTCCTTGAGCAGCGTTGTCTTACCTGCCTTCGGCGGCGACACGATCATTCCTCGCTGACCCTTTCCGATCGGGCTGACCAGATCGGTGATTCTCATCGCCAGACTGCCGCCCGGTCTCTCGAGGTGGATTCTTTCATTCGGGAAAATCGGCGTCATATCCTCGAATCGAATGCGTCGCCCCATCTCTGACGGCCGCATGCCGTTGACGCTGTTCACATACAGAAGAGCCGAAAATTTCTCGTTCTGTGTCTTCATACGGGTATTGCCGGTCAGAATATCTCCTGTGCGGAGTCTCAGTCTCCGGATCTGCGTCGGAGACACGTAGACATCGTCGCTTCCCGAGAGGTAATTGTCCGAACGGATAAAGCCGTATCCGTCTTTCGTAACCTCAAGGATACCGCTGGTCATCGAGCCGCTGTCCAGCTCACTGAGTTCATTCCGGATCGCTTCCTCATCGCCTGACTTCTGTTCCTGATCCGGACGTCCGTTGTTCTTTCTGCGGAAGTTTTTCCGGTTCTCGCGATCTCCGTCCGCAGGTCTGCGGCGCGAAGCCTCCTCTTCCGGAAGACTCTCCTCGCCGTCTTCAGCGGATTCCTCCTCCGCCGGAAGAATATCTTCCGGTGCTTCCTCCAGCTCTGCGCGGTTCTTCTCCTCCTGCATGCCCGAAACATGTGCAAGCAGTCCCTCGATGAGGGCGTCTTTCCGAAGACCGCTGACCGCCTTGATGCCGAAATCCCTGGCCATCATCCGCAGTTCTTTCATCTGAAGAGTCTCGTATCTGGCCCTCAGCACGTCAATATCAATATTTCCCTCGCCCATAAATTCCTCCTGACGATTGTTGTACTCAAACAAAACGGATAAAACGGTCGATCCCCCGAATAAAATGAGTAAAACAAAACTTACAAACTGATAATCGAAAAACTCAAATCATATAAAATGGAAATCTAATAAAAGTTGATCATCCGCCGGTTCCTGTGCCCCGGCTATCCTATACAAAAATGAAATATGAAAATGTCAAATAAAAAAGGGGGTCATTTCTGAGATGTAATCTACATGTAAGATATGCGGCTAACAGGACTCGAACCTGCACGGTCATCCCAATGGGACCTAAACCCATCGCGTCTGCCAATTCCGCCATAGCCGCCTACTGGTAATATCGGCAAAATATACCTTAAAAATAGCCGATCAACCGTATTGGGAATGTAATAACTCTTTTATATAACACAAAAATTGGTGAATGTCAGATCGACATTCACCAACTCGTGAAGCATCGGGGACTCGAACCCCGGACAACTTGATTAAAAGTCAAGTGCTCTACCACCTGAGCTAATGCTCCAAAGGAATCTGGGCCAGCCGGATTCGAACCGGCGCATGCAGCAGTCAAAGTGCTGTGCCTTACCGCTTGGCGATAGCCCATCGTTCGCCATTCGGCCAGGGTGGATAAAGGGATTCGAACCCTTGGTCTCCAGAGCCACAATCTGGCGCGTTAACCAACTACGCTATATCCACCATGTCTATTCAATTAGACCTGAAACAGATATCTGTTTCCGCGTGCCTGAAGGGATTCGAACCCCTGACCCACGGCTTAGAAGGCCGTTGCTCTATCCAACTGAGCTACAGACACATAAAGCAGGTGATGGGAATCGAACCCACGTATCCAGCTTGGAAGGCTGGTGTTCTACCATTGAACTACACCTGCGTCGGGGTGACAAGATTCGAACTTGCGGCCTCCTGGTCCCAAACCAGGCGCTCTAGCCAAACTGAGCCACACCCCGAATCGACGATCACCGTCATCGGCTTTTTGCCTGACGCAAGGGATATTATATTATAACGATCCTGTGATGTCAACAATGATTTTCATTTTTTTATATTTTTTTCTCGACATAGCGAATCTTGCAGTAGAAGCCGTTTTCCGCGTCGCCTGTGATGATCCCGTAGGAAGGTTTTCTGCCCTCCTGTCTCGGATATGTCAGTGAACCCGGATTCATAATCGTCACGCTGTTCTTCTTCTCGATCAAAGGCTTGTGCGTGTGCCCGAACAGGCAGATATCCGCCCCTCTCCGGAACGCCTCCGCAGCAAGGCGGTCGGTTCCCATGTACACCTGGTAGCGGTGACCGTGGGTCGCAAAAATTCTGCAGCCGCCGACCTCGGTAAAGAACTCCGCAGGAAGATCGGATCCCCAGTCGTTGTTGCCGGAGACCATGAATGTGCGACAGCCCGCCCACGCCAGGATCTCATCTTCCTCGCCCTCAATATCTCCGCAGTGAATCACAAAGTCCAAAGGCTGTTCTCTTTTCACAATCGTTTCCAGAATCCCGCCGTAACCGTGCGTGTCGCTGACGACCAGAATTTTCATTATGCAAGAACCTCTCTGAGTTTCTTCGCGATCTCGCGAAGCGCTTTTCCTCTGTGGCTGATCTCATTCTTCTCTTCCGGTGAGAGCTCGGCCGTGCTGCGGCTCATATCCGGCAACATAAAGATCGGATCGTAGCCGAAGCCGTTCTCTCCCTTTTCCTCGTAGCCGATCCTGCCCTCGATCACGCCGCGCACAACCAGCTCTCTTCCGTCCGGAAGTACGGCCGCAATAGCGTCCACGAATCTGGCCGTTCTCTTCTCGACCGGAACGCCCTCCAGATTCTCGATGATTTTCGCGTTCTTGATGCGATAGGATGTGTCATGTCCCATCCATCTGGCGGACTGTACGCCCGGCATCTTGTCCATCGCGTCCACCTCAAGTCCGGAATCGTCCGCGAGAACAACGGAAGCCTTCAGCTGCTCCGGGAGCGCAGCGGCAACAGCCTTCGCCTTGATCAGGGCGTTCTCCTCAAAGGTCTCTCCGTTTTCATCCGGATCGGAACTGATCCCGGCCTGCTTCATCGACAGAATCTCCACGGGAAGCTCCGCAAGAATCTCGCGAACCTCCCTCATTTTATTTTCATTTCCTGTGGCAAAAATAATCCGTTTCATTCTCTCGCTTCCCCCTCTGCGTCTTCTTTCTTTTTCTTCGGCGGTTTCGGACCCGGATACTGATAAAAGTAGGTCTTCATCATTCCGTTGTATATCTTCCGGTTTTTCGCGGCCTTTCGTCCCATATAGCGCTCGGCATCCTCATAGGCTGTGATCACATAGAGCGACCAGGTTCCGAGCTTACCGAAGGTCCTGCCTCCGAGTGTCTCGTAGAGCGCCGGCAGGTCTTTCTTCTCCTCCAACCGCTCACCATAGGGCGGGTTGGTCACGATAAATCCGTACTTGCCCGGATGAGACAGCTCCGCCACGGACCTCTGCTGAAAATGGATGAGATGATCCACCCCCGCAAGCTTCGCGTTTTCTCTCGCGAAGCGCACCGCTTCCTCATCGAGGTCGTATCCCTGAATATTTGTCTTCACCGACAGATCCACGCGATCCTCGGCGTCCTCTCTCGCGTCCTTCCAGCACTTTTCCGGAATCAGATGTGTCCAGGATTCCGCAAGAAAACTGCGGCGCATACCGGGCGCCATATTCGCTGCCATCATGGCTGCCTCGATGCAGAAGGTACCGCTTCCGCAGAAAGGATCCACGAGAATCCGGTCTCCCTTCCAGGGCGTCAGCATCAGTAGAGCCGCCGCCAGCGTCTCCGTGATCGGCGCCTTCGTTGTGTTCTGACGGTATCCGCGCTTGTGCAGAGATACACCGGTGGTATCGAGGCAGACCGTCACGCGGTCCTTCAGAATGGACACACGCACCGGATAACTCTCTCCGTCCTCCGGGAACCAGTCCACGTTGTACTTCTCCTTCAGCCGCTCGACCATCGCCTTCTTCATAATCGACTGTATGTCGGAGGGACTGAACAGCTTACTCTTCACGGAGTTGGCCTTTGCCACCCAGAACTTTCCGTGCTGCGGGATAAAACGCTCCCACGGAAGCGCTTTCGTCTTTTCGAAAAGCTCGTCAAAGGTGGTCGCCTTGAACTCGCCGACTTTCAGGAGGACCCTCTCCGTCGTCCGGAGAAAAATGTTGGCGTAGGCAATCGCCTCGGCGTCGCCTGCAAAGGTCACCTTTCCGTCCTCCACAGCTGTTATGTCATATCCGAGATCCGTGATCTCGCGTTTCATCATCGCCTCAAGGCCAAAGTGGCACGGCGTGATCAGTTCAAATAAATCCATACGTGTTATCTGACTCCTGTCGTGTATGCATGTGTTATTTTGTTTCTCGTCTTTCGTCTATTGCTTTATGCATCATAACACAGGGCGGTCAGCCCTGCACTATATTTTAAACAAGCGGCCCCGACTCCCCACTTCCCCTTCACGCCTCCCGGGAAGCGCAACAGGTCGAAGGGTACGCGAGCAGAATCGCATTTGCAATCTTCTGATCTGCACGTTGCGAATTCCGCGAACTTCATTCCCATCCCCCCGTATCACCCCGGGCTCTCCCACAAAAGGAAATGCTCCGGCAGGGGAGCTGCCAGAGCATTTCGAGGGGAGTATAAATAATTAATAAGGGGTTATTAATTTGTAAAAAAAATTTTTTGAAGGGTAAATTCTTTTTACAGAGCAATTATATAACACGTGCGTATAAAAAGCAACCAGAAAAATTCCGCCCCTGTTTGCCGAAATCCCTTGCCACACAACGGTTTTCGGAGATCAGCCGCAAAGTGCGGTTACAATACGTCCAAATTCCATGGAATGGGATGCTTTCACAAGAATAGTATCATTCTTTTCCAGGATCTTCTCCGCAGAGGAAAGAAGGTCAGCAACCGTCGGATAATGGCGTACCGCACAGTCGGTTTCCGGGTGTTCCTTCGCATATTTTCCGGCGGCTTCCGCCATCGCCTCACTGCGCTTTCCGACGCAGCAGATCAGATCAATGCCCGTCTTCGCCGCATATACTCCGACTTCCTCGTGGTAGGCTTTCTCATTCTCTCCCAGCTCGCCCATATCGCCGAGGATCGCAACTCTACGCCCGAGCGCCTCTTTGAGAATGGAGATCGACGCTTTCATTGAACCGGGATTCGCGTTGTAGCAGTCATCAATGACCGTGTACGCATCACCCTTTATGATGTGAAAACGGCCGCCAAGAGGCATGTAGCTCTCGATTCCCTTTCGGATCTCCTCCAGAGAGAGACCGTATACAAGGCCCGCCGCCGTTCCGGCCAGCGCATTGTAGACCATGTGTTTTCCCGGAGAAGGAATCGTCACATCGAAGCCCCCCTCTGCCGTGTGTATTCTGCAGGAGATTCCATCCAGTCCGCGTGACACAATTCCGTCCGCCCAGACATCGTTTTTGTGAGAGAAGCCCTGTTCTCCGATGCCGAAGCGGATCGGATTGATCCCTTTCACCTGCTCAATGGTGGACAGCTTGTCGTCGTCTCCGTTGACAATAATCTGCCCGTTCTCATCCATGTAGTCAAAAACCTCCGACTTCGCCTTCAGAATACCGTCACGGCTTCCCAGGAATTCCAGGTGCGCCGTTCCCACATTCGTGAAGACAACGGTCTTCGGCCGCGTGATCTTCGCGAGTCTGTGCATCTCCCCGAAGTGATTGATTCCCATCTCGAGAACGCCAATCTCATCCTCTTCGCGCATGCGGAACGCGGTCAGCGGCACGCCAATCTCGTTGTTGAAATTTCCCTCGGTCTTGAGCGTACGGAATTTCTGCCCGAGCACGGCGGCAAGCATCTCCTTCGTGCTGGTCTTTCCGACGCTTCCGATCACTCCGACGATATCCGCCGGAAGCTGCGCAAGATAAAATTCCGCGAGATCCTTGAGCGCCTGCAGTGTGGACGGTACCTGAATCAGCGCCCCTGCCGCGTCCTCCGGTCTTTCCTCCACAAGTGCAGCCAGCGCGCCGGCCGCAAAAGTCCCGGCAACATATCTGTGTCCGTCCGTCTTTTCACCTCTGATCGCGACAAACAGACCGCCCTCCGAAACAGTTCTGCTGTCCGTCGTAATCCCGGTGATTTCTGTATCCAGGCACGCCTCCGGACCCGTATAGGTTCCACCGCATGCTTCCGTGATATTTCTCAGAGTAAGGTTCTTCATTGTTGTCATCCCTCAAATCTATTTTGTGTTATTTCCACCTGCGCCGAGGTTTTTGAATTGTATTTTTCGTGAGCGGGCAAGAATTCCGTCCGGTATATCATTTGCAAAATAACCAGCCAAATTCGAAGAGTGCTTGCCCGAGCGTGCCCGTTCTCTTCAGTCATTGTACTTCTTCAGAGAAACCTCGATCATCATCTGACACAGATGCGCATAGTCGATGCCGACAGCCGCCGCCTCCTGCGGAACAAGACTGGTCGGGGTCATTCCCGGAAGCGTGTTTACCTCGAGGCAGTACAGTTTTTCATCGCCGTCCCGCATGAGGAAATCCAGCCTTCCATACGCCTTCATTCCGACTGCTTCCGCTCCTTTTACGGCAAGCGCCTGCATCTCGGCAGTTTTTTCCTCGGAAATCTGTGCCGGACAGGTCTCGATCGTCGCGCCGGCCTTGTATTTGTTTGTGAAATCGTAGTAACCCTCCTTCGGGTGAATCTCCACGATCGGGTACGCTTTACCGTCAATCACCGCGCAGGTGAACTCGCGCCCCTTAATGAACTCCTCGATCACTGCGGACTCCTCCAGAGAAAAAGCAAGCTCCAGACCGGCTGCCACGTCCTCCTCCGTATGACAGATCGTCACGCCCACGCTGGATCCTCCGCAACAGGGTTTGATGATCACCGGAAGCTCCAGTCCGAATTCCTCCGCCGTCTTTCTGGTCTCCCCTCTGAAAACCGTGCAGCCGTGAGGGGTCGAAACACCGCTGGCGTCAAAGATCTGCTTCGTTCTGGATTTGTCCATCGAGATGGCACTGCTGATGTAATCGGTTCCCGTGTAGCGGATTCCCATGAGATCGAAGGCTGCCTGTACACGGCCGTCCTCACCGTTGGAGCCGTGAAGGGCGAGAAAAACGATGTCCGCCGCCTGACAGAGTTCCAGGACATTCGGTCCGAAGAAAGATCTTCTCTCCTTCTGCATTTCTTTGATCCTGTCGTTAAAACCGCTGATATAGGAAGACGCCTTGTAAACGTCGTACGCGCCGTCGAAGGCCGTGTCGACGTCCGCCTCTTTCCATCCGGCAAAAACATCGACCAGAATGGCCTGATGTCCAAGCGTCCGGAGCGCTTTGCAGATACCCGTTCCCGATACAATCGATACCGTTCTCTCTGTACTTGTTCCCGCTGCAAGAACCACAATCTTCATATTGTTTTCCCCTTACTTATTTTATCTTACTGTCAAATGGAGCGGCACCTCACGGTCCGCTCCATCGCAGCATCTGATTCACTTATTTCATCTGACAACAGATTATCCCGGTACTACCTGATGCGTCGGCTGTGTACCGACTACCTGATCTTCCGAATAATACACGATGACCGGATATCCGATGGAAATAATGTCGTAGATCTGTCCGGCAGCCTCGAGAGGCGTGTTGATACATCCGTTTGATCCGCGCATCTTCCATGTCGTTCCGCCGTATTCTCCCGCCGATCTCCAGCTCGCATCGTGGATACCGCAGGAATCAACGAACGGCAGCCAGTACTTAACCTTAACGCCGCCGTTGTCCTCGAAGGTCGCCGGGCTCTCCTTCGCATCGACCGCCCATACGCAGCCGGAAGGCGTATCCTCACCCTTGGAGTGGTTACCGGTAACGACCGGCGTATCGACAACGCAGACGCCGTCTTTGTAACACCACATCCTCTGATCTTCGATACAGATCTCCACGTAGGTATTTCCGATATCATCGGTCGAACGGTTCAGTGCCTTGAAGAGATAGATCGGCTCTCTGTTACCGGTCTCGCCGTTGAGGATCGCGTTATAGAGATCCGTTGTCGTCTCCTCCTGATTGATACACCAGCCGTAATCACCGCCGGCCTGAAGAACAATCTCTCTTCCGCTGTGCGTGATAAACTTGTGTTTCAATCCGTAGGTATCCGTCTGGAAAGCCATATCCTTGACGAAGCCGGCAATCTTGTCACGGCTGAGTTTGTATCCGCCGTTGTCGGTCTGCTCGATAAAGCTCCGGATATTGTCACCGTTGATGGAGAAACTTCTGTCCACCATGTCGTAGGTGATATTACTCTGAAGCACCTTGTTGATATTTGCCGCTTCCTCCTGAAGCTTGGAATTGTCTCCCGACTTCGTCGGATGCTCGTAGAGATCCTCCTTGTCGAAATTGATCTTCCGGTCTCCGTTCTCGATCGCCTTGATCAGCGCGCGTCGAACCTTTTCCCTGTTCGGAAGCGAGCCCTGATCGCAGTCCGCAACCACGAACTGTGTACCGTCATCGACAATTCTCGCGCTCGCCGGCGCAACCGCGTTCTCCGACGAAAAGGCCTTCATCTCGTCGAGCACCTTGTCGACAGCCTCCTGTTCATACGTATAGCCGATGTCGATCTTATAGTTCTTGCCGTGTCCGAGATAGAACACCCAGAGATACGGGTTCTGTTTCTTTAAAAGCATCTCGATCATGCCGTCGTCTTTGTACTGCATGTAGAACTGATCTCCCGTGAGCTTCTCGGTCACGTTATTTCTCTCTTCACATGTAATGGTATATCGTCTGATCTGATTCTGAATTGCATACCGGGCGTCGTCCGCCGTCATCTCGCCGATACTTACGCCGTTGATCATCGATCCCGTGAAAAAATGTGTCTTGAAGTGATAAATGCCGAAGGCATAGACACCCGCAAGAATCAGGATCAGAAGAATCAGCAGCATCAGCATACTGACCAGTTTTTTAGACAATTTTTTCATGTCTTAAACTCCTTGTTCTTCAATATCCGCGGAAGTCTTATTTTCCGCAAATTCAACTGCTATTTTAAACGCATGGCCGGAAGGTGTCAAGAAACCCCGGGCAATCCGAATCCGTGCGAGGCCACACCATTCCTCAGCCTCTGTACCAGCGGCCGGTCGCTCCGCAGGGAAGCACCAGTCCGGTGGAGCGGACAGGAAGTCCGATCTCGGAGGCCTCGACCTTGCCGTTCCACTTCTTCAACGCCGTGCTCAGCATATAGGTGAGTACGGAAGGCGCAAGACCCGTTGTGTAAGAGTTCACGAGGAAAAACAGCGGCTTATCCGCAAAAATCTTCGTACAGGATTCAATGAACGGATAAATATTCTCCTCGATCTTCCAGATTTCGCCCTTCGGACCTCTTCCGTAGGACGGTGGATCCATGATGATTCCGTCGTAGAAATGCCCCCTTCTGGCCTCTCTCTCCACGAACTTGCCGCAGTCATCCACCAGCCAGCGGATCGGATGATTCTCAAGTCCAGAGGACACTGCGTTCTCTTTCGCCCAGGTTACCATCCCTTTGGAAGCATCCACGTGAGTTACCTGTGCTCCCGCTGCTGCCGCCGAGAGAGTTGCCCCGCCGGTATAGGCAAAGAGATTCAATACTTTCACAGGACGCACTTTTCCGGTCTCCGGATCCAGATCATTCTCCGCCTTTCTTCTGGCAAGTTCTCCCTGAATCTGCTCCCGGCACCAGTCCCAGTTGACCGCCTGCTCCGGAAACAGTCCCGTATGCTTGAAGCTGAAGGGTTTCAGGTTAAAGGTCAAATCCCTGTAACCAATCGACCACTGTTCCGGAAGGTCAAAGAATTCCCACTCTCCGCCTCCGCGGGTGCTTCTGTGATAATGGCCGTTCATCCGTCTCCAGCCCTTTTCCGTCTTCGGCGTATTCCAGATTACCTGCGGGTCCGGGCGCACAAGCCGGTATTCCCCCCAGCGCTCAAGCTTTTCCCCTTCCGACGTATCCAGTATTTCATAATCTTTCCACTGATCTGCGATCCACATATTGTATTCACCTTATCTGTATCTGTTCTCTGTATCGGTTCTCTGATGTGAGGTTCTGTTCCGTCTTCTTTTTTGCAGATGTACCGCCGAATGCGCCTGCAGCGCCAACGCATGCCGCTTCTGTTCCTTCACCTGCACGCGGATGCGTCATCCTATGACGCCCTCAACATCCACTTATTGTAACGAACAGCAGCTATTTCTGTCAATCAAAGGGTTGATTTTTGTCTTATGAACTCTTATAATATAAATGATCATTTCGATATGCAGGTGTAGTTCATCGGTAGAACACCAGCTTCCCAAGCTGGGGAGGCGGGTTCGATTCCCGTCACTTGCTTTTGATGGAAATTCCACCGGAATTTCTGTCGAAGTACTCCTTTGTGGATGTTTTATCTTGTTTACAAAAAGAGACTGCCGTATCCATGAGATTTCTGTTTTGAAACCTCCGGTACGGCAGTCTTTTTCGTGTTATAAGAAATTCCTCCGGAATTTCTATAACACAAAACGCTCCGCGGGATGCGCACTCGCGCGATGAGTAGATGCTTCGCATCCGCACTCGGCGTGAGAATGTCGCGAGAGACATTCGTTTTTTCTTCGCGTCACGGAAAGTCCCCAAAAGGCTTCCCATGACACAGAACATTTGCTTACATGCACGATTCGGACACTACGTCCGCTGACGCGGATTTTCACTGTCCGGAAATCAGTTTCTTCAGCCAGTTTCCGCTGTCCGAAATCTCTCCCTCCGTCCAATCGCTGAGCTTTCCGCAGCCCGATCTCACAATAGCGGATGCCTCATCTTTATTGGAAAGGTTCCATCCCGCAAAGCTCAGATTGTATTCCCTGATCAGATTTTTCCACTCCTCTGCCGAGGTGTAATCCAGCGTTCCGTTACCGGAAGCGTCGCAGATACTGAACTCCGAGATGAACACCGGCGTGCCCGACGCGATTGCCGTCTCGGCTTTTTTGCGGAGATCGTCCTTGTGTGTCGCCGCGTAGAAATGAAGAGTGTACATCAGATTGCCACCGTCTTTGATCGGATCGGCAGCCACCTGATCAACATCCTGGGACCAGGTCGGCGTTCCACAGATAACCACGGCGTCCGGCGCATTTTTTCGAATTACCGGAATCACTTCTTCCGCGTACTTCTTTACGTCCGCCCAGGTGGTGGCTCCGTTTGGCTCATTACAGATTTCATAGAGCACATTCCCTCTGTCGGCATATTTCTTTGTCATCTCATCAAAGAAGGCCTTCGCCTCCTCTTTGTGCTGATTCGGATCATTGTCATAGAGGATGTGCCAGTCAATGATCACATACATACCAAGATCCGACGCATAATTCACGCCCCTGTCGATCAGATCCTTGAGTTCTCCCTGATTGCCTCCGGAACAATAGCCGCCGTTCTCGTCGGTGTACATGGCAAGACGCACGAGGTTTGCCCCCCAGTCATTGCGAAGTGTCCGGAAAGCGTCAGCATTCACATACTGCGGGAACCAGGCCAGGCCGTGGGTGCTGACACCTTTCAGCTGATACTTCTTTCCGCTCTCGTCCACCAGATCCGTTCCCTTGACGGAAAGCTTTCCGTGATTCCCGAAGGGAGTACCGGAAGTATCCGGTTCGGCCACTTCCGCAGCAGCCTCCTTCTTTTCTTCCCCCTTCTTGTCGCCTTCCTCCTTGTCATTCTCCTTTTTCTCATCCGACGCAGACGATCTTCCGTCTGCCGGTGCCAGTTCTCCCGTATTCGGATTGAGAACGTAAGATCCCTCGATGTCCGGTTCACTGTCGGCCACAAGAATCATGCCGACATCGGCCATCTCCGCTCCTTTTCCGAGCTTCGCGTTATAGTCCGCAGGCGTAAATGTAAGCAGATTTCCATCCGCTTCCAGAGAACAGTTCCAGCTGTTCTGTACTTTTACCTCTTTTCCGGTATCGAGAATCACCTTCCAGGTGCCGAAGGTCGCCTCCGATTGATTGCTGAACAAGAGTTCATACTGAAAGGCCGTCTGATTCTGCTCCGCCCAGGAATTCGTCTTCGTCACCCGGAGAATGACCATCTGTCCTTCCTGTTCCGAGGAGGATGAAACCAGTTCCTCCGAGGAAGTATCCGTATACAGTTCTTCCGATCCGGCGGACACTTCGGATACCACCGATCCGGCCGGAACCACAGACTCTGTCTGTTTCCTTTCTCCTCCGCAACCCCCGAGAACAAGCGCTGCTCCAAGGGTTATCACTTCCGCAAAAACAATCCATTTCTTTCTGTTCATAGTTTTCCCCCGTTCATTTTCTCTATGAATCTCTTTGTGTATGGCGGCGAGTCAGATATACACTTCTTCACGCACACACGAAAGGTGTATCCGCTGCAGTTTTACCACACACAAAACGAGTCTGCCGCTCAGCGCAACAGACTCGATAACCTTCCATCAGATAATCTCAAGGATGTGCAAAAGCTCCAGCTCACTTGCAAACTCACCTTTTTTTGTTCCGTCATTCGTGTAGACACTTCCCTGAAGAGAACTGTGATACCGCGTGTGGAAAATAATATTGTATGTCGCAAGCTGACCTTTGCGCTTAATAATATCATTGATTGAATGATAAATGCCCGGCGCACTTTGCGGTTCTTCCTCTGTCGCTTTCAGGCTTTTGAAATTCGACCGCATGAGCGTCGTCGCCTGCGGCCGTCCGGCCATATCCAGCAACTGGTCGATCTTCACCAGCATATCCTGCGTCGAAACAAACTCACAGATGTCCGGAATCGCAACTCCGGTAATTGTCCCCCCGATCTCCCTTCTGTCCTGCGTATAACTGTCAATACACAGATGCAGCATATTGGGACCCGGATAAATTACAGCGCCCGTCATTTAAAGCTCCATTTCTTTGAAACTATATTCAATGCCGGCGTGCACGTGTCGGTGCATACTGGAGTAATGCTCATCTACTCGGCCCATTACTCTTTTCGCATTCTCATAGTTACAACCCTGAAGCATGACAAGGAACTGGTTGGAGCTGTATCTCGTGACAAGGTCGCCGGATCTGAGGCAGTTGAGAAGAACCCCCTGCATCTGATCCATGGCGGCGCTCTGTACCTCCAGTTCTGTCTGATGAAGTTTCGGTTTCTGGTCGACATCCATCGTGATCAGCGAGAGGAAAATCGAAAGCCCCATTCGGTCGACACGTCTCGCCTCGAGCTCATAGATTTTCTTGAACACGCCGTACTCACACATGAACGCTCCGACATGCTCATCGTTGCTCTCTTTGAGTCTGGACTGTACCACGTCAAGATCCGCCTCCTGGCTGTGCATCTGACGCATTGCATCGTCATAGATTTTTCGGAGATCTTCCGAAGGTTCTACACCGAGATTGTCATAAATAATTTTTACTGTGTCCTGGTAATGCTGCTGTGCCAGACCCTGTTTGTTCTGACCGATGTACGCGCGCATCAGCCATCCGTGAAGATCCTCATCGAGCTGATCCTGATCGATCGCCTTCAGGCAGATCTCCTCCATAATACTGAACATGCTGCGCTTCTCCAGAAGCGAACAGAGCACCTTCACTGCCTGCAGATACTGGCTGTGGCTGTACGCCTGCATGGACATTACCCAGTACTCGTTTGAATAATCGGAAAGAACCTTTCCCCTGTAGAGATCGACAGCCTGGCGAAGATACATCACCTTGTCGGATTCGTCATCCGTGTCCCGCGACTGCTGAATCAGCTCCTCCATTTCATGTACATCGATCGTCACCGGAATATCCGTATTCCAGTGATAACTTCCTCTTCCTGTAATAAGCATATTTACGCCCGGCCAGGATTCGCCAAGAATCTTTCTCAGACGGTACATCAGGTTCTTCAGCGCTCCGGCAGGATTCTCGCTCTTCTCTTCCGGCCAGAACACATCTGTCAGTTCCTGGATCGTACATCCCATCCGATTGTGGCTGAGCAGATAAGCAAACAGCTTTGTGACCATGTCGGAACGGATACTGTCTTTGGTCAGTACCGTCTCTCCGTCTGTAATCTCGAATTTTCCGAACAGTCGCACCTGCATGCTGTAAGTTTTCTCTTCCGTTGTCTTAATTGTCATCGTGCACCCCTCTATACACTGTATCAGGATTCTGAATTCTCGATTTTATATGGTTTCATTCTATCCTAAACAGAATTTTCTTTCAATGAAAAACAATTCAGTAATTTCAAAATAGTTTACAAACATTCATAAAGATATTCGTCAATCTGCACAAATTGCAGCAAAAAACAAATCACACCGCCGTGATTCTTCTGTGTTTCCTTTTGTTTTTTGTAACCCGCCGACGCCTATGACCTCCTCACAGGCCCGCTTCGCGGGTGCGCTTCTCGCCGAACATAACTGTTATGTAATATATCATAGCAGATTATATGCAAAAGGGGTTTTACAATACTTTAAACTTTTCGGGTGTTTTTCCACGAGCTTTGTCCTGTGAATAGCCTAACTTTTACGGCGTGTCTACATAAGCAGTCAGAAGGCATTACAAGACAGGCACATCATGCAGCCAGATCACTTCTTCTCTACTCCGTACCAGGCGATTCCCTCATCTCTCCATCCCACTTTTACAAGATGTCTTGCCTCGACCTGACTTGTCGTATAGTGATGGGATCCACTGGTGATATACGGATAGTACCGCCGGTACAGCGGGACGGTTTTCGCGTCATCGGAATACCAGCCAATCCCCTCATATTTCCAGCCGTATTTTGATGACAAAACATCGCGTTCTTGTGTACTGGTTGTGTAGTGATGATCTTTTAAAACCGGATTATAGAGACGGTAAACCGGTGTCTTTGATTTCTCCGGTGCATACCAGCCGATGCCTTCATACTTCCAGCCTCTGGTCACCAGAACATCTCTCTCATGTGTAGAACTGGTATAGAAATGTTCTTTGGTAAGTGCGTGGTATAAGCGATACATCTCTACTGCAGGCGGATCCGGATACATGGAAAAGAAATTGACATCATAATCAAGTTCTTTTCCGTCGGGAAGTCCCGTCACCTGAACAGAGAAGGCATCTCCCTTTGCAATGCTTAAGCCGGACGGACGAAAAATAATACAGTCGCCGGATTGTCCATAACCGCCTCCATCTACATAGAAGTTGCCATTACTTCCTGTTTTTCCAAACTTCCACACCCTGCCGTCCGATTTTCTCGTCAGCCTTACCGCTACCGCGCTCCCGTCTATAGATTCTCCGGCAGATATGCTCCACGGATAATTCGCATCAAACATCTCAACCGGCATTTCCTGCGCAGGCCAGGTAATGTACGATTCGGATCCGCTTCTCCCGAGATCCATCACCCAGGCAGCCGAATACTCGGCATTTCCCGTCGAATCTACCGCAGCACCGAAACCGGTCTCCTGCATCGTGGGACTCAGAAACCAGCGGCGGTGTCCAACACGGCTTATATTCGAGCTGTCGTCATCTGCCATCCATGAATTCACCACCATAGATCCTACAGAAAACCGATAGGAAGAAGACGACCAGCCGCACCATATATTACTGTGTCCGGCGCCCTCGCTGCACTTCGCGTACAGCGCATCGTCCATGCCCGAAGGCTTTCCAGGGAAATGGCTTAATGTCCGATTGGCCGCATCTGCAAGTGCGCCGGCCTGTGCCCGTTCTCCATAGTAATCATTCCATGTGACATCATCATTTAACCCTGCCACATACCGAACAGCATTCAAATATGATAGATACGTATTTTTTGTCGATTCGGTCAGACTCCCGAGAGAATACGGAGCCGTAACTTTAGGTTTCACCGCATATTGCACGGCTTGTGAAGACAGTTCATGATCCTCAAAGTAAGCTTTAATATCCTCCATGGAGTGATATTCCACATTCGGTTTGATGGTGGCAGTCTCCTCTGCGCAAACCGGCATAGCGACCGGCCCCGTGACACCAAATGCAAGAAGACCACATACCACGAAACCCACTGTTATTTTCCTGATTCTTTTTCTCATGCATGCCCCTCTCCCGATCATTGTCCCTAAAGGAACAAAAAATGCTTTTTCCACTGAATGATAAGAACGATGACCGTACACCAATTTGTGAATAATACTTTTTGCAACATTACTCATGATAATAAATATAATATTATCACAATCTTTGCCGAACAACAAATCGGTGTGGGAAGGCTATAACAAAAAAAGCTGCAGTACCCATTTGAATACTACAGCTTCATATTACCTGTACAACTTCATTACTTTGCGTAATCTGTGACACGGCTTTCGCGAATTACATTAACCTTGATCTGTCCCGGATACTGCATCTGATCTTCAATCTTCTTCGCAATATCACGCGCAAGCAATACCATATCCGCATCGCTCACCTGATCAGGGATGACCATCACGCGTACTTCTCTTCCTGCCTGAATAGCAAAGGACTTCTCAACTCCCTTGAAGGAATCCGAGATGTCTTCCAAATCCTTTAATCTGTTTGTGTACGTCTCGAGTGTCTCACGACGGGCACCCGGTCTCGCAGCTGAAATTGCGTCAGCTGCCTGTACGATACATGCGATCAGTGACTGAGGCTCTACATCCCCATGATGTGACTCAACCGCATTGATAACAATCGCCGGCTCTTTGTACTTTCTGCAAAGGTCGGCACCGATCTGAATATGAGAACCTTCCACTTCATGATCGATGGACTTACCGATATCATGAAGGAGTCCTGCTCTCTTGGCCATGCGGATATCAAGACCGATTTCGCCGGCCAGCAGTCCGCAGAGCTGAGCGACCTCAATGGAATGCTTCAGTGCATTCTGTCCGTAACTTGTACGGAAGGTCATGCGACCAAGGAGCTTGATAAGTTCCGGATGGATTCCGTGAACACCGGCTTCCTGAAGAGCGCTCTCACCCTCTTCGCGCATTCTGTTCTCAACTTCTTTCTTTGCCTTCTCCACAGTCTCTTCGATTCTGGCCGGATGAATACGTCCGTCCACGATCAGTTTCTCAAGGGCGATTCTCGCCACCTCTCTTCTGACCGGATCGAAGGATGAGAGAACAACTGCCTCCGGCGTATCATCGATAATCAGATCTACGCCGGTAGCCTGCTCGAGCGCACGGATATTTCTACCCTCACGTCCGATGATTCGGCCCTTCATCTCATCTCCGGGAAGTTCCACAACGGAAATCGTGGATTCAGATACATGATCCACCGCACATTTCTGAATTGCCGTTACAACAAACTCCTGTGCTCTCTTATCCGCGTCGTCCTTCGCCCTGGCTACAGCCTCTTTGTAGAGTTTGGCTGCGTCTGCCTTTACTTCTTCTTCAACAGATTTTAAAAGGAAATCTTTTGCTTCTTCGGAGGTCATGCCGGAGATTTTCTCCAGCTCTTGTACACGCTGTGTCTGTAATTCTTCGACTACTTTCTCTTTCTTGTGTAATTCCGTCTCTTTTGCTGCAAGATCACTCTCACGGCGTTCCAGCTGGTTCGCCTTTCTGTCTACGGATTCCTCTTTCGACAGCACACGTTTCTCATACTTCTGCAGTTCTGCGCGACGCTCACGATTCTCTTTCTCCTGCTCATTCTTCAGCTTCAGAGCTTCCTCTTTGGCCTCCAGAAGAGATTCTCTCTTCTTCGTCTCAGCAGTTTTAATCGCCTCATCTATAATGCTTCGTGCCTTCTCATCCGCGCTTCCAAGCTTCTCCTTGTCTTCACGGACTTTTTTGGCAACCGCCATTTTAGCAGCGAGCGGAGCTGCAATAAGTACAGTGACCACCACAGCAATGAGCGCAACGATTACAGTGATTATCGTCGAGTTCATTACAGGTGTACCTCCTTATTTAATTTTCAAAGCTCACAACATATTTATTTTATACATATTTTATATATTTGTCAACGACACATTGGTCATTCTGCCATTAAAAATGCGTCGTCTGTCATCTGAGTTTTAACTCTTCGATAATTGCATCCTGCAGAAGCTTTGAAAAATTGACTCCCGCCTTTGTCGCAAGATCGTTCATCCACTGGGGGATTGTGAGCGTCTTTTTCACAGCTTTGCTGTTGAATTTCTTCTGATAGTCGAGCGTATCACACCGGATGTAGGTAACAAACTCGTCCTGCGCCAGTGATACCTGGCGGATCGGTGTCGGCGAAGGTATAGCCTGTCCGAGAACTTCAAAATCATACAGTGCCAGCGAGAGCGCGTCTTCCGCGCGGACAATTCCGTTGTTCAGACTGATCCCCGTCGCGGTACACTCCGGAACGTCAGGGAAAGTAACCGTATACCCTTTCGGGCCATTCTGCTTAAATACTGCCGGATACACATATCTTGACATGCAAAGTCCACCACCCTTTCTGATTATACGAATTCACGTAAACCCGGAACGCCATCCGGGCGTCATCATCCATGCATCTGGTCACATTGTTATGTATTTTCCGCATTTATGGCTTTCACATGGTTCCATTATATCATAATCTTTTTTATCATAATAATATTATTTCATGTATTCTGAAAATTTTTCTGAAGCATTTTCAAAATCTATGTCTGCCCAAAAGCATCCCCGTTCAGTCTTCATACGGTGCTTCATCCTGAAATCTGTGGATCGCCCCCCAGATCACAGAAGACGAAAATCCTTTTCTCGCCAGATACGCATAAGTTCTTCGCAGTTCTCTATCGTCCAGTTTGCGTGGTGCTCCGGCTTTTTTTCTCACCAGCTCATCGACAATCTCCCGTTCTTCATAGGGATGTTCTCCGAAGGCCTCGTCGATCACCGCGGTGGCGACACCCCTCTGCTCCAGCTCCCTGCGGATGACATTAGCGCTCTTCTTGTTCCTGTAGCTCAAGAGATAGTTCTCCGCATACTTCCGGTCGTTGACATAGCCAAAGGAAGCACAGTATTTCACCGCCTCCTCAATCGCGTCTTCCCCGAACTCCTCCAGCAGTTTCTTCCGGAGTTCCTGCTCCGAGCGCTGTTTGTACAAAAGAAGTTTCATCGCCCGGACAGCGGCCTTTCCGCCCTCTCCTTCCGGCGTCTCCATCTGCGTCCCCGTTCTTCCCTCGATTTTCCACTCTTTCATCTTCACCTTCTCCATCTATCCACATTCGGTATATTTTCTTATAAGGTATTGGGTTTAAAAAGTACGCAAGCAGACTTCATCTCCCCGGCTCCTCACCTCTCGCGGGCAGCATAGCCGGACTTTAGCGTGCGAGCAGAATCGCGTCCGCGAATTACTTATCTGCGAATGCGCATTCCACGGAACGTTTTTGTGTGCCGGGATTTCCGGAAAGATTTCCATGACACAAAAAGAGGCTGCCACACCAAGCATGTATAAATAAACAGAATCTGCATATCTATTCCTGCTTATGTGCGACAGCCTCTGTGCCGATCCGCTATCTGCAATGATTACTCGGCCTTGTCTTCTGCACTCTCCGCAGTCTCCGACGCCGGAATCAGGCCATAGGCCTCGCGAACCTTTGTCTCAATCTCATTCATGGTATCGACATTCTCCGAGAGGTACTGCTTCGCATTCTCACGGCCCTGACCGATCTTCTCACCGAGGTATGCGTACCACGCGCCGCTCTTCTGAACAACGCCGAGGTTGGCAGCGAGATCCAGAATGTCTCCCTCTCTGGAGATTCCTTTGCCGAACATGATGTCGAATTCTGCCTGCTTGAACGGCGGAGCAACCTTGTTCTTCACAATCTTCACACGGGTATGGTTTCCGACGATATCTCCGCCCTGCTTTAATGCCTCCACTCTTCTGACATCGAGTCTGACCGACGCGTAGAATTTCAGTGCGCGTCCGCCGGTCGTCGTCTCAGGATTTCCGAACATCACGCCGACCTTCTCACGAAGCTGGTTGATGAAGACAACCACACAGTTTGTCTTACTGATGGCAGCCGTAAGCTTTCGACAGGCCTGGGACATCATACGCGCCTGAAGACCCACATGGGAATCTCCCATCTCACCGTCAATCTCCGCCTTGGGAACCAGAGCCGCTACAGAATCGACGATGATGATATCAACCGCTCCGGAGCGGACCATCGTCTCCGTGATTTCCAACGCCTGCTCACCGGAATCCGGCTGTGAAATGTATAGATTGTCGATGTCAACACCGATATTCTTCGCGTACACCGGATCCAGCGCATGCTCTGCGTCGATGAAACCGGCGATGCCGCCCCGCTTCTGCACCTCGGATACCATGTGAAGAGCAACCGTCGTCTTACCGGAAGATTCCGGTCCGTAGATCTCTACGATTCTTCCGCGCGGAATACCTCCGACGCCCAGCGCGATATCGAGACTTAAGGATCCGGTCGGAATCGCCTCCACGTTCATGCCGGTCCCCTGATCGCCGAGTTTCATGACCGTTCCCTTTCCAAACTGCTTCTCAATCTGGGAAAGTGCAACATCTAATGCTTTCATCTTATTCTCATCAACTGGCATTGCTATTATCTCCTCATCCTCTTTTGCGAACGTTTGTTCGTATTTGATAGACATATCGTACACTACTTGTCCATTCTTGTCAACGAAGGTTTCTCAGATTTTTTGATATTGTGTTTATCCATCTATATATCCATAGTATACTTTCCTCTTTGTATATGTCAATATCCGAGACCGAACACGCCCTCATTCCGAACAACGGCTTAGAGCGAGCGCCCGCGGGGCTGGGATATGACCACGAACGATAGGAAGCCGAGAACAGAAGCGCGAGCATAGTGTCGCCGTTGGAGGACTGTCTGAGCGCACGTAACGCATAAAACCATTGTTGTCATCCGCTCAACGTGCGCGAGCTTTCCGGAAACGGCGACAACAGGCGGCGCAGCGCTGACGACGAGGCGACGTGTTCGCGGGCACATTTCTGCTCCGCGGGCGCTTTGTGTATCATGAAATCTAAAAGAGGAGCCCGAAGGCTCCTCACAGCAGTTTCTTATATAATCCGATCACATCCCCGATGGTGGTCGTTCTGGGATTTACGGCGATGTTTCCGCTCTTCATGGCGTCCCGCGCCATGTCTTCGATCTTATCCGCCCTGGCGCCGACAGCCGCCAGCGTGTCCGTGGATGGGTTCCCCTCCGTCTCTGTGAAGGTACCGCAGCCGATTCCGGCATCTTTAAGCTTCTCCGCCGCCATGTCGACCAGGCCTGTTTTTTTCAGATGCGGGCCGGAGATGATGAATGCCCGGGTGCCGTTCATCTTTTTTATTTCCCTCTGGTCGTTTCCGCGAAACATGAACTGATAGATCCCCATGGAGCTTGTGCTCAGCACCTTCTTGTGCGAGGGGTTCGGGAGCAGATCCTTCTTCGGAATCAGCCGCTTCGCCTCCTGATAGCTCTGGCCGTATTTTCTCGGATCGGTGTAGGCTGCTCCGAGAATGCAGGTACTACGGATGATGCCTTTGAACTTCGGCGAATTGTCGAGTTTCTGGAGCATATTCTCAATCTCCCGCTCGGTCTCCCGGTTCTCCTTTGCCTCAAAGAGAAGAACAAATTTATTCAGGAAGCGCATAAACATGGGACGGCCTTTCATCCGGATGACTTCCCTGTTCAGGCAGTTCGCGTAGTACTCGTAGATGTGCTCGTCCTGTTCCAGATTGATCCCGTAGGTCCGGTCGACGGCAATGATTCCCGCCCGGTACGGTCTGCTGAAATTGATGCCGAAATGGCTCGAGATCTTCTTGACATAGCGGTCGTTCACGTCGTACCCGAAGAGAAGGTTGTAGAGATAATCGCCGGTTCGCTTGTTGACAATTCCGGTCTCCAGAATAAGTTTTCCGATGCTCTGCGAGATATCGACAAACGAGGCCCCCTTCCAGCGCACGAAAAAAAGGGGCAGTGCCAGTCCTTCCTCCCCCGCCACAAGCTCCATACCGTCCAGTTTCAGATTGTTGACGTCCATACAGGTTACCATTTCTTATCATCTCCTTATGACACAAAAAGAGCAAAGACACCCGACACATCAGGCACCTTTGCTCTTTCATTCTTTATATTTCGTATTCTGTTTTTTGAATCAGCCCACCAGCCAGTCGTACAGCTCCTGATACTGGAGCGCGGACTGCTGCCATGAGAAATCCGCAGCCATCGCGCGGTCGACAATCTTGTTCCACTCGCGCTTTTTGTCATAATAGATCCGCTCTGCATAGCGGATGGTTCCGAGCATCTCGTGCGCATTGTAGTTTGCAAACGAGAATCCGGTACCGGTTCCCTCATATTCGTTGTAAGGCTCGACGGTGTCGCGAAGTCCACCCGTCTCACGGACAATCGGTACTGTTCCGTAACGAAGGCTCATCAACTGGCTGAGACCGCACGGCTCGAACAGGGACGGCATAAGGAAGGCGTCGCTCGCCGCGTAGATCTTGTGAGAGAGCTCGTTGGAATAATAGATATTCGCGGAAACCTTCTTGTCATATTTCCACGCGAAATGACGGAACATGTTCTCGTACTTCGGATCACCGGTTCCGAGAATGACAAGCTGAACCGCATCCTGACAAAGCTCATCCATCATATAGGCAATCAGATCGAAGCCCTTCTGATCGGTCAGTCGGGACACAACGCCGATCATCATTCTCTTCGGATCAACTTCCAGGCCGAGTTCCTCCTGCAGCGCAGTTTTGTTCTTGATCTTCTCCTTGCGGAAGTTCTTCGGGTTGTAGTGCTGAACGATGCACGGATCTGTCTCCGGATTGTAATCGTCGTAGTCGATACCGTTTACGATACCGCGCAGATCGTTTGCTCGCGCGCGCATCAGGCCGTCGAGGCCGTCGCCATAGAACGGAGTCTTGATCTCCTCCGCATAGGTCTTACTTACTGTGGTAATCGCATCCGCGTAGACAAGACCGCCCTTCAGGTAATTGCCGTCCTTCTGATACTCCAGTTTATCCGGCGTAAAATAATAATCAGAAAGTCCTGTAATACTCTTCATACTGTCGACATCCCAGACACCCTGGAACTTCAGGTTGTGGATCGTCATGACACTCTTGATTCCCTGATAGAACGGGTTGTTCTGAAATCTCTCGTGGAGATATACCGGAATCAGACCGGTCTGCCAGTCGTGGCAGTGAATGACGTCCGGACGGAAATCGAGTGCGGGAAGAACGGACAGCGCCGCCTTTGAAAAATACGCATATTTCTCAAGATCCCACGGCATACCGTCGTAGATCTGGTCTCCGGAAAAATGCTCTTCGTTGTCGATGAAATAGAAAGTCACACCCTCGTACTCCATCTTAAAAATGCCGACATACTGCTGTCTCCAGTTCAGATCCATATAAAAGTTTGTAATATACTGCATCTGACTGGAGTATTTCTCCCCAATTGCTCTGTACTTCGGGAGAATAACTCTACAGTCAAAGTATCTCTTATCGAAACACTTGGGCAGCGAACCGACAACATCCGCAAGTCCACCTGTCTTGATGAAAGGAACACACTCTGACGCTGCAAATAAAATTTTCTTCATGACTTCCTCCTGAAACCTTAGCAAATCGATTAAGGTATTTTCGAACATGAAATTACTCCGTTATTATACTATCGGCGTTAGGAAATAACAATATCAAAGGGGATGTTGTCCCAAAAAAGAATCGAGCCGGCTATTCTATTCAGAATAACCGGCCCATCATGTGAAATAATCTAACGAAGGTTATATTATTTGCAAAATTGAACATCCTTATGCCTTCTTCGCATGGCTCTTTCGGATTGCATCTCTCACCGGAAGAATCATGGACGGAGATACAGAGAGTTCGTCAACGCCCATCTGCAGGAAGGTCTCCGTCAGAGAGGTATCTGCCCCAAGCTCTCCACAGATGCCGACCCATGCGCCGCCGGCGTGACCGTTCTCCACAACTTTCTGAATCAGTCGGAGAATCGCCTTGTGGTGAGCATTATAGAATCTGTCCAGTTTGTCATTCTGGCGATCCATCGCCAGCGTGTACTGGGTCAGATCGTTCGTTCCGATACTGAAGAAGTCGACCATCTTCGCAAGCTCGTCGCTGATCACGGCTGCTGCGGGCGTCTCGATCATGATACCCTGCTCGACTTCGCCGTACGGGATGCTGTCCGCATCGAGCTCAGCCTTTACTTCTTCGACAATCTTCTGAATATCCTCAACCTCTTCCACCGAAGTGATCATCGGATACATAACGGAAATCCGTCCGAAAACACTTGCGCGGTAAATCGCGCGCAGCTGCGTCTTGAAAATCTCCGGCTCCGTCAGACAGATCCGGATCGCGCGGAATCCGAGTGCCGGATTGTCCTCTTTCTCGAGTCCGAGATAATCCACCTGTTTGTCCGCTCCGATGTCCAGTGTACGGATGATGACCTTCTTGCCGGCCATCGTCTCCGCCACGGTTTTGTAAACAGAAAACTGTTCCTCTTCGCTCGGCATCGTATCGCGGCCGATGTAGATGAACTCACTGCGGAAAAGACCGATGCCGCCGCCGTCGTTCTGAAGAACCGAACCGACATCCGCCAGAGAACCGATATTTGCAAAGAGATTGATCTTCTGACCGTCGAGGGAAACATTCTCTTTTCCCTTCAGTTCCTGAAGCAGTCTTCTGGCCTCGAGATCCTTCTCGCGCTTTTCCTCCATCGCTTTCAGAGTTTCCTCGTCCGGATCGATGTAGAGTGTTCCGTCATGTCCGTCTACGACCGCCATCTTACCGTCCCATTCCGGCGTGACGGGTACATTGATCAGTGCCGGAATATTCATGGTTCTGGCAAGAATTGCCGTGTGCGAATTCGCCGATCCGAATTTTGTGACAAAGGCAAGAACCTTGTCCTTGTCGAGCTGAACGGTCTCACTCGGCATCAGATCGTCTGCAGCGATAATCACCGGCTCATCAAACGTATAGGAAGTCTCTTTTCCTGTCAGGACGGAAATCACGCGCTCGGAAATATCCTTCATATCCGCGGAACGCGCCTTGAAATATTCATCGTCCATTTCCGCAAACATGCGCGAGAAATTCTCTCCGGTAACCGCAGCCGCATATTCCGCGTTGACCTTCTGTGTCTCGATCATGTTGTGAACGGAATCGTTAAAATCGTCATCGTCAAGAAGCATGGCATGCACTTCAAAAATAGCCGCATTCTCTTCACCGACCTTCTTGACAGCGTCTGAATAAAGATCGTTGAGCTGCTCGATCGACTTTTTGCGTGCATCCTCGTATCTCTGAATCTCGGCATCCGTATCTTCGATCTTGCTTCTCTTGACCGTATTTTCCTGTTTGCCGTAGAACAGAATCCTACCGATCGCAACTCCCTTAAAAATGGCCTTGCCAGCATATTTTTCCATGTAAAAAGCTCCTATGAATTAAAGATTTGCTTTCAGGAACGCCTCAAAACTTGCTGCTGCAGCCTCTTCGTCTTCACCCTCAATCGTAACGGTGATCTCATCGTCCTTCTTGATTCCGAGGCTCATAAGCTTAATCAGACTGGTAGCGGCCGCACTCTTTCCGTTGGACTCAATCGTGATCTTGGAAGCATATTTCTTCGCGTCTGCCACCAGAGTCTGTGCAGGTCTTGCGTGAATTCCTACCGGATCAGTAATAACATATTTAAAAGATTTCATTCGCTTATATCCTCCTTTGGATTCTGTTATAAATTGTTTTCAGTTCATTATATCAAGTAACACATGTTTGAACAAGCACGCAGAACTATGCTTTTATATGACCACAGTGTGCACGGGAGTATATTCCGGAATACAGCTGCAGCGGCAATTCCCGGCCGCGCGAACTTTTTTCATCCTGTCCGCTTTCCTGCCTGCGCATTTCGAAAGGCTCACCGCAGCCCGTTTCCGTCATATCAGTTCTGTATTTGTCTCCGTACACTTCATCTTCCAGCCGGTGATCGCGGCGCTTCCGCAGCGGAAAGATACGCAGAGATCCTGACGTTCGCCTTCGTAGTCCGGATAAAACCTTGTCGTGAAAACGGTTTCTCCGTCATTCAGGTAAATCTCCGCGACAGAACAGTCCACCAGGATTCTCAGAAAGTCAATGGACGGAATCTGCCGTCTTCGAACAGTTCTTCCACAGCCGGCAGCTTCCGTCAGTTCCATCCGGAACTCACCCTCGTCATAGATGAGTGTAAGCCCGTCCCCGATCGAAATCTCCCATTTCTCTTCCTCGGACTCCTCCATGAAGGAGATCTCAAAATCTCCGGCGCCGTCCGGAAGGATCATCTCCTGATCCGGATAAATCTGCGTCTCATCGTAACGGAGAGCCTCCAACTCAGGAACAGGATTCTGAAGAATCCGTCCGTCCTCCCAGGTCAGCTCGCGCGGAACCGTGAGGCAGTTCTCCCAGCTCTTCTCCGGAAGCTTCGCCGTAGGGTTTTTGTACGGTTCATCCGGCATGCCGACCCATCCGATCAGCAGCCGTCTCCCCGCCTCATCGACGAAGGTCTGCGGCGCGTAGAAGTCGAAGCCGTAATCCCACTCAGTAAAATCATGAAGACTCTGTTCACCCTCGAGTTCTCCGTCCACCAGCCAGTAACCGGACTGATAAATGTTCTGATAACGATATTTCTCCGGCTCGAGTCCCTGCGGACAGATGCCGAGAATTTTGTGCCCGTCGATTTCAAAGTAATCCGGACACTCCCACATATAGCCGAACCGTTCCGGCGTCGTGAGCGTCTTCATCAGCTTCCAGCTGACGCCGTCCCCGCTCCGGTAAAACAGAGCCTCGCCATAATCCGTCTGTACGTCTCTGCCCGATCCCTCAACACGGGCACCGAGTACCATATAGAAGGCATCGCCCTCTTTCCAGACTTTCGGATCTCTGACATGGCAGGTACAGTCTGCCGGATAATCGCTGTTCACCAGCACCGTCTGCTTGGCTCCGAACGTCTTCCCGTCTGTCTTCACTAGAATCTCATTGGCTTCTCTTCCGGAATACGTGTAATCATGATCGCCCGGCTGCTTTACATTGCCGGTGTAATAGAGAAGGACTTCGTCGTCCTGCACCAGGGCGGAGCCGGAGTAACAGCCGTCGTGATCGACCGGATCTACCGGCCAGAACGGCACGCCGCAAAACTCCAGATGCAAAAGATCCGGTCCGGCGTAATGTCCCCAGGTTCTCGCCTTCCTTCCGTCCGGTCCCGGCTCATTTGGTGAATACTGAAAAAACACGTGGTAGATACCCTGAAACTGACACAGGCCGTTCGGGTCGTTCAACCAGCCTTCAGGCGGCATGAGGTGAAACCTCTGCCGCCATCCGTCTTTGCCTTTCAGCATATTTCAAGGACTTCCTGTCCTTCTTCGACAGCGCCTGTTTTCAGTACTTTGATATCGCCAAAGTCATCGGTGTTGGTGACAACGATCGGAGTCGTCGTCTCATAACCAGCCTCTTTGATTGTTGCGATATTAAACTCCAGAAGGAGCTGTCCCTTCTTTACCTTATCTCCGTTCGCGCAGTGCGCGGTGTAACCGGAGCCCTTCAGATTCACGGTATCGATGCCCACATGAATCAGCAGTTCCACTCCGTCGTCGGAGGTAAGCGCTATCGCGTGTTTCGTATCAAATACCATCTCAACCGTTCCGTCGAACGGCGCCACGATTCTTCCCTCCGTAGGAATGATTGCAAGTCCCTTGCCGAGCGCTTCTGCAGCAAATGTAGGATCTGCGATCTCTGCCGATTTGATTGCTGTTCCTTTCGCCGGAGCGAATACTTTCTTTACCGCTGCCTTCTCCGCAGGAGCCACCGGCTGTGCAGGTGCTGCCGGCTGTACAGCCGTTTCGGGATCCTTGAATGTAATAAAGGAAACCGCAAACGCTACCGCGAAGGCCACGAGCATGGCGATGGTGTACTGTACCCAGAAGCCTGTCGTAATCAGATATCCGAACAGACCGGTGATTCCGTATGCCGTTGCTTTAATTCCAAACCAGGATGCAACCATACCGCCGATCGCACCTCCGATACATCCGGCAATGAACGGTTTTCTGTATCGAACGTTCACACCGAAGATCGCCGGCTCGGTAATTCCGAGGAATGCGGAGAGAGAAGCCGGAAGTGCAACGGATTTTGTCTTCTCGTTCTTTGTCTTGAATGCTACCGCCATCGCAGCCGCACCCTGAGCAACGTTTGCTGCTGTAGCCACCGGCATCCAGATGTTCGCCGGAGGATTCTGGCTGACCATCTGCGCCTCGATCATATTGTACATATGATGGAAGCCGGCAACGACTGTAAATGCATAGAAGAAACCGATGAGCAGTCCTCCGATACCGAACGGAAGCTGGATCAGAGCATTCGCTGCGGAAAGAATAACCTCCTCAATTCCGGAGAAAACAGGTCCGATGATGAAGATAGTAAGAAGACCTGTGCAAAGTACAGTGACAAGAGGTGTAACAAAGAGATCAATGATCTCCGGCACGTGCTTATGAAGCCATTTCTCAAGAACGCTCATAAACAGAATCGCGATGATGACCGGAATAACGTGTCCCTGATAACCGACATTCTGAACTTTGAGCGGTCCGACCTCCAGCCAGGTGACGATGTCCGGGTTCGGAACCATCAGTCCGCTCTCATCGGCCACGAGCTTGCTCCAGCCGTTTACGAGAGACGGGTTGACCATGATATAACCGATAACCGCTGCAAGGAACGGATTGCCGCCGAATTTCTTCGCCGCGCTGATCGCGATGAGGATCGGAAGCATTCCGAGAGCCGCGCTCGCGAACATATTGATGATCGTGTAAGCCGGCGTTCCGGAAAGACCCGGGATCGCATTGGAGAGACCTCCGAGAATACCGGTCAGAAGTCCGGACGCAACGATTGCGGGAATGATCGGAACGAATACATCGCCCAGTGTCTTGATTGCGCGGAAGAACGGATTCTGTTTCTGCGCAGCCGCCTCTTTCGCGGACTCCTTCGTTCCCGCCTCCACGCCGGAAATACTGATAAATTCCTCAAAAACCTTGTTTACCGTTCCGGTTCCGAAAATGACCTGAAGCTGACCGGCCGCCTCAAAGCATCCCTTGACGCCGTCGACGTTCTCGATCGCCTCCTTATTCACCTTGGAATTGTCATTGATAACAAGACGAAGTCTTGTCGCGCAATGTGCTGCGGAAGCAACATTCGAAGCTCCTCCGATGTTGTCCAGCACGCCCTGTGCCGCTTTTCTGTAATCAAGTGCCATGTCGTAAACCTCCTTCTAATCTTCGATTCCCGCTCGATTCTGTTACTGCTTCCGCATAAACGTGGAATCGTTCTCATATGATACTTATATTATAAAATCTTACAAATTTTTTGTAAATATTAGCTTCAACGGTAGATTTCCCAAAATTAAAATCTCATTTTTGTAAACTATCCCGAACGAAATGTGGAATCGTTCTCATTATATATTCAAAACATACAATTCATACATTTCATGGATACCCAGTCCTCTTCCCAAAGAGTCACAGGGGACTGTCACACACTTCCTATGTGTGACAGTCCCCTGCAATTGCTCATAAGATCCGTATATTAATCCCGCCTTTTCGCCGTGCTCCGCGCGCAGCCCGGCTTTTATTGCTGTTTTCCGTCATCCTCAGGTTCGTCCTCCGGCTTTCGGAGCGAACCTCTCTCGATGATTTTATATCCCATCTTGATGGATTTCCGATCCGGTTCTCTGCCCGAGAGCATACCGAGCATCAGCCTGGCGGTTTCTTTTCCGCTGGTGCGGTAGTAATAGTGCGCCGTGGTCAGTGCCGGCGTGACCACGTGCCCCTTCTCGGTATCGCCGGTGCCGACGATCTGCACATCTTCCGGAATCCTCACATTCTGTTCCCGGAGATAGAGCATGACGCCGACGGCAATACTGTCCGTCGCGCAGAAAATGGAATCATACTCTCGTCCTCTTGCCCAAAGTTCCTTCGCGGCTTCATACCCGGACTCCACCTTAAATCCGGTGAACACAGCATCCTCTTCCTCCGGCTTCGCTCCGCTCTCCGCAAGGGCGTTGCAGTACGCTCTTCTTCTGGCGTGACCGGCCGCCTGATCCCTGTCCGTGACGCCGATGTAGGCAACCTTTCTTCCGGTCTGCAGAATCCGTTTCATCAGCCGGTATGCGGCGTTGTAGTCGTCATAATAGACACAGGAGCAGAGATCTGTCTGCTGTCCCAGAATCACCAGCGGCAGGCTGTAATTCTCAATAATCTTCTTATGGGCTTCAGACAGAATCGTTCCGATCAGGATCACTCCGTCGACACTGCCGTTCGCGGCAAAGAGACGGAGGAATTTCAGCTCCTCTTTTTCATCGTTGCTCGTATTCGCGAGGACGGTCTGATAACCGGCCTTCGTCAGAACAGCGGAAATACCGTCCACCATCCTGCTAATCGAATCCGAGTTCAACTTCGGAAGAATAACGCCGATGACTTTTGTCTGCTTGGTGCGGAGCATCTGCGCCTGTCTGGACGGCTGATATCCCGTCTTCTCTATGACGCTCCGGATCTTCTCCGCCTTTTCCTCACTGACATAGCCGTTATTCAGATATCGGGACACCGTCGTCCTGGATACGCCGGCCATCGACGCGATTTCGTTGATCGTCATGTACTGCCTCACCTCTTTACTTTTTCAAATACGGACTGCCCGTCCGGTTCGGGAACGTATCTCTCAATGCTCCATCTCCCGGAGGGTCTCCCGCAGTTCCGTCATTCTGTCACGCAGCTGCGCGGCCATCTCGAAGTTCAACTCCGCGGCGGCAGCCTTCATCTGTTTCTCCACATTGGCGATCAGCTTCGTCAGCTCCGTCTTTGTCATCGACTCCGGGTCTTTCTCCAGCTTTTTCTCACCCGCTGCCACGTCTCTGGAAATGGAGATCAGTTCGCCGACCCGCTTCTGAATCGTCTGCGGAGTGATATGGTGTTCCTCATTGTACTTTTCCTGCACCGCGCGTCGCCGCTCAGTCTCACTGATCGCGTTACGCATGGAATCCGTCATGTTGTCGGCGTACATGATGACATGTCCCTCGGAGTTTCTGGCCGCGCGTCCGATGGTCTGAATCAGCGATGTCTCCGATCGGAGAAAGCCTTCCTTGTCCGCATCCAGAATCGCCACCAGCGTGATCTCCGGAATGTCCAGTCCCTCGCGGAGAAGGTTGATTCCGACAAGTACGTCGAAGGCGTCCAGTCTCATGTCACGGATAATCTTCGCTCTCTCCAGCGCATCGATATCCGAGTGCAGATAGTTGACGCGGATTCCGGCCTCTTTCATATAATCCGTGAGATCCTCGGCCATCCGCTTCGTCAGCGTGGTAACCAGAACCTTGTGATGTCCCGCCACTTCATGCCGGATTTCGCCGATCAGATCATCGATCTGTCCCTCAACCGGCCGCACATCCACCTTCGGATCCAAAAGTCCGGTCGGCCGTATGATCTGCTCGGCCCGGAGCATCTCATGATCCGCCTCGTACTCACCCGGCGTCGCGGAGACGAACAGGATCTGATCGATCCGTTCCTCAAACTCTCCAAAGCTAAGCGGCCGGTTGTCGAGCGCCGACGGCAGGCGGAAGCCGTAATCCACGAGCGTCGATTTCCTCGAGCGGTCTCCCGCATACATCGCGCCGATCTGCGGGATCGTGCGATGTGACTCATCGACGATGATCAGAAAGTCGTCCGGGAAGAAATCCATCAGTGTGTAGGGCGGCTCGCCCGGTTTCAGACCGGACATATGTCTGGAATAATTCTCGATTCCGGAGCACACGCCCGTCTCGCGGAGCATCTCGATATCATAATTCGTCCTCTCCTCGATCCGCTGCGCCTCCAGAAGTTTTCCCTCCCCCTTAAACTCGCGGACACGGAGATCCAGTTCGTTCTCAATCGCCTGCGTCGCGCGGTTAATGGTCTCCTGCGGAACAACATAGTGAGACGCCGGCGCGATCGAGACAAAGTTCAGCTCCTGTTTCACCGCTCCGGTGAGCAGATCCACACAGGTGATCCTGTCGATCTCATCGCCGAAAAACTCCACGCGCACCGCCGTCTCGCTCTCGTTCGCGGGAACAATCTCGATCACGTCGCCGTGCACCCGGAAGGTGCCGCGGTGAAAATCAATCTCGTTTCGCTCATACTGGATGTCGATCAGCGCCCGGATCACCTCGTCCCTGTCCTTCTGCATCCCCGGCCGCAGGGGAATGACCATCTTCTCATAATCCTTCGGGCTTCCGAGTCCGTAGATACAGGACACGGAGGAGACGACGATTACGTCCTTTCTCTCGATCAGCGAGGACGTGGCCGAAAGTCTCAGCTTGTCGATCTCCTCGTTTCTCGAGGAGTCCTTCGCGATGTACGTGTCGGACGAGGGCACGTAGGCCTCCGGCTGATAGTAATCGTAGTAGGACACGAAATATTCCACGGCGTTCTCCGGAAAAAACTCCTTCATCTCGCCGTAGAGCTGCGCCGCGAGCGTCTTGTTGTGCGCGATAATCAGCGTCGGCTTCTGCAGTTCCTGAATGACGTTCGCCATCGTGAACGTTTTTCCCGAGCCGGTTACGCCGAGCAGCGTCTCGCACTGATTTCCCTGACGGAAGCCCTCCGCAAGTTCACGGATCGCCTGCGGCTGATCTCCTGTTGGTTTGTATTCCGAATGCAACTTAAATTCCATGATCCACCGACAATCCTCACTCTGCGAATCCGCGCTTCTCCTGATGCGTCAGGAAAAAATCGCTCCGACGGGTTATATACTACTAATCAGCATAGCATTTTTATAATATTTTGTCATCTATCTACGAAAAGCCATTTTGGATTGCGCGAGCGATCGGACAAAAGCTGTGTCCTGCCGCCCGGAGATCCAAACGTTACATCTGTTTTTTCAGATATGCAATTCCGGCATCCAGCTGTTTGTCTTCGTCTCCGTTCCCGGACGCCTTCACTTTCTTATCCGGCACAATGCCGGTTCCGTTGACGTCGTTGTGATTCGGGGTGTAATAACGGGTGACAGTAAATTTAACCACGCTTCCGTCCGAAAGCAGATACGAATCCTGCTCAATCCCCTTGCCGTAAGTGTTCGTTCCGATGACGTAACCGACCTTGTAGTCCTGCACCGCTCCGGTGAACATCTCCGCCGCGCTCGCCGATTTCTCGTTGACTAAGACAGCCACAGGGATCTCGATCGGCGTTTTTCCCTTGCAGTCCCTGTGTTTTTCCTTTCCGTTGCGGTCCTGCTCATAGACCAGCGCGCCCTTCGGCATGAAAAGGCGGAGGGTGTCGCAGCAGGCGGAAACCAGCCCGCCCGGATTTCCTCTAAGATCGAGAATCAGCGCCTTCATGCCATCCCCGTTCAGCTTGTCATAGCCTTCCCTGAACTGGACAGGCGTGAGCTTGTTGAAAGAGGAAATCTGTATGTAGCCGATCTTGTCCTCCAGCATGGAAGAGGTCACCACGCTCTTGTCGATCTTTTCTTTTTTCATCTCGAAGGAAAGCTCCTTTCCCTTCCGGGACAGTTTCAGTTTCACCGCCTGCGGCTCGTCATTCTGGATCAGGGCGACGACCTCTGTCGTCGTTTTTCCCTTAACCTTCGTGCCGTTAATCTCCGAGATCTCGTCGCCTTTTTTCACGCCGGCCTTATCCGCGGGCGAACCCTCGTAGACGTCCGTGATGAGAATCCTGCCGGTTGACTCCTCCTGGCTGATCACAATACCGATGCCTTCCATCTGGCCGTTGTTCGACATACGGATCTTCTCATACTCTTCTTTCGTGTAGTAGTTCGCGTACTTGTCTCCGAGTCCCGCGACCTGACCGAGGTACATCGTATCGGTCTGCCGCTGCTCGTCGATCTCATTCAGGTAGTTCCTCTCGATGATCCTCTGAATCTGCTTCGTTTTTCGAAAAGCGGACAGACTGTCCGGTTTTGACGGTGAAAAAGTAAACGGCAGATACAGATAAACGGTCCAGGCGGCCGCCATCACAACGACAGCGAACAGCACACCGGCGGCAAAACAGAGGACGCTGTGATTCTTCATTTCCTCCCGCAGTGAGTTCCTCTTTTTGTCCGCACACTCCACGGCATCCTTCTGCCGAATATCCGTCTCCCCGCAGTTCTCCGGGTTTCTTTTGCTATCTTCCAATTTGTTGCCCCTCCATTTTCATTTTTCGCGCCGCGCGCAGATGCAAAGTCTCTGATCCCGCAAGTGCGCATCTTCAACTGATCATTTTGTGTCATAGATATTCCGGTGGAATTTCCTATCCAACAAAGATTACGTACAACACACAAAACGTTCTGCCGGTACGCAAAACGCCCGCCACTTCCTTCGAAGAGACGGACGTCATAGACATTATACATTGAGATGTTTGCGAATGGCAATCACTGAACCGATCAGTGCGATTCCTATTCCGAGCGCAAGTCCGATCGGAAGAAGAAGGCTGTACACGGAGTTCACCGGAAGCAGACCGTTCAGGAAATTGTTCAGTACGTCAAACCGCTGAAGAATGTAGTTGACTGCACTGTTGTATACAAAGTAAATGATGATCAGCGGGATCGCAGCTCCGATCAGACCGATCAGAATACCTTCCAGAATGAACGGAAGTCTGACAAAGGAGTTGGTCGCTCCGATCAGCTTCATGATTCCGATCTCTTCCCGGCGGACATTGATACCTGTCGTTACCGTCGTGTTGATCAGGAAGGCCGATACGACAAGAAGAATCAGAATGATGATTACCGAGATCGTCGCAATCAGCTTGTTCATGGACGAAAGTGTGCTGGACGCCTGACGGGACTGGTTGACCTGACGGACTCCGTCCAGACCCTCGATGTAGGATACCAGCTGATCCTGCTGTTCAATGCTGTTCGGATATACCTCAAAGTGCGCGGAGTTCGCGAGAGGGTTGTCGTTGTTGTTCTTCCATCCCTCTGCCGCCTGCTCATTTCCCTTGAAGTATCTCTCGGAAAAACTCTCCCACGCCTGATCGGCGGAAACGTATCGGATTTTCTTGACCATATCCGTCTGGCTGCTGATGTCCGCGCCGATCATCTCGATGGACGCCTGATCAATGCCGTTGTCAAAAAATACAGTAATTCCGACATTCGTCTCTACGTTTCTCAGAATGTAGGAGAAGTTCAGTACGATCGAAAAAAATACGCCGAAAATAAAAATGCAGGCCGACATGGTTGCGATGGACGCAAGGGAGAACATCTTGTTTCGGACGATGTTCTTCATACCCTGACCCGCATTATAAACAATACTTCTAATCTTCAATATAGCCACCCTTTTCGTCACCGATGATGACGCCTTTCTTCAACCGGATCACTCGTTTCTGCATCTTGTCGACGATCTCACGGTTGTGGGTAACTACAACGACGGTTGTGCCGCGCATATTGATCTCATCCAGGAGCTCCATGATTTCCTCTGAATTCTTCGGATCAAGGTTTCCGGTCGGCTCGTCGGCCAGCAGAATGTCCGGGCGGTTGACCAGAGCTCTCGCAAGAGCAACTCTCTGCTGCTCACCTCCCGACAGCTCTCGCGGATAGGAACGGTACTTGTCTGCCAGTCCCACCAGTGTGAGAACTTCCGGTACTCTCTTCTTGATCAGACGGTTCGGCTTTTCGATGACACGCTGTGCAAACGCCACGTTCTCATATACGTTTCTGTCTTTGAGAAGACGGAAATCCTGGAACACACAGCCGATGCCGCGTCGATACTTTGCGATCTTGCCGCCCTTCAGTTTGTTCAGCTGCTTGCCGTTGATCGTGATCTCCCCGGACGTAGGACTGAGCTCTTTGAGCATCATTTCAATCATCGTGGTCTTACCGGAACCACTGTTTCCGACGATGAACACAAATTCACCTTTTTCAATGTTCAAAGATATATTGTCGACAGCGGGCTGCGTGCCCTTCTCGTATATCTTTGTAACATTTTCAAATGTTATCATTTTTTTCCTCCTGTGAATCCAATGGAGACAGAAGAGATCCTACCGGATCAGTAATCCAGTGTCTCCATGTACTTCATATACTTGACGACCATAAGGGCGATCTTGAACGTGATCGCGTCTTCAAACACACGCAAATCCAGTCCTGTGCTCTTCTGGAGTTTGTCAAGCCGGTATACAAGGGTATTTCTATGAATATAAAGCTGACGGGATGTCTCGGATACATTCAGGTTGTTCTCGAAGAACTTGTTGATCGTCGTGAGCGTCTCCTCGTCAAAGTCATCCGGAGATTTGTTTGAGAAAATCTCCTTGATAAACATTTTACAGAGCGGAATGGGCAGCTGATAGATCAGACGTCCGATTCCAAGAGAACTGTAGGCAATCACGTCTCTTCCGTCAAAAAAGATCTTGCCGACATCCAGGGCCATTCTCGCTTCTTTGTAGGATCTGGAAACTTCTTTGAGTTCCTTGACAATCGTTCCGTAGGCAATGTGTGTTTTGCCCTCCGGATCTCTGCCGATGATATCAAGCACATAGTTCGCGAATTTCTCAGCCGCCTCATAAGTGTCGTCCGGAGCAAGTTCTTTCACGATAATGATACTCTTCTCATCGATGGCCGTGATGAAATCGCCCGTTTTTCCCGCGATCATATTCTTGATATTCTCCAGGTATCCCTGATGGTCTCTCTCCGGAGAAGTCTCAAGAATGTACACCACGCGGTGCGCATCCGGAACGATATGAAGTTTCTTCGCACGGTTGTAGATATCCACAAGAAGAAGATTATCGAGAAGCAGGTTCTTGATAAAGTTGTCCTTGTCAAATCTCTCCTTATACGCCGTGAGAAGGCTCTGTAACTGGAACGTCGCCATCTTGCCGACAAGGAGGTTGTCATCTCCCTCACCCTGCGCAAGAAGCACGTACTCCAGCTGATGTTCATCATATACCTTAAAGAACTGAACACCGCGGATGGTCTGGGAGTCAGCCTGTGACTGTGCAAAATTCAACAGGTCGTTTTTGCTGGCGTCCATATCCGGAACAGTTGAGACGAGCATCTTTCCCTCAACGTCAAAGACGCCAAAGTCCATTTTCGTGATATTCTTCAGGCCGTCGATAGTGCTCTGCAGAATCTGATTCGAAATCATAGTTCTACCCTTCTTTCATTTTTAAGCTGCATATAACCAGCTACAGTAGCAGGTGCCGGTGAATCCCCCGGATTCATGGCAAAATGCCCAATAGCATAGCAACTACATTTTAATATAAAATGCACAAAATGGAAAGTATTTTTCAGTATTTTTTTATAGAAAACTATCTCTCTCGAATTTGTCGCTTGAAACTCAACGTTCCAATTTTAACACTTCTGTAACATTATTGCAACTCATTTCTTTTTCAGGCCTATTTTCGGAGGAAATCCGGGGAATAAGAGCATCTTTCCGGACAAAAAAACGCATAAAAGCCCGATCTGCAACCGTTTTTTCTGACATAAGGGCTTTGACCTGCCGCACAGAATCATGTACGGAATAATGCACAAACCGCGGCTGCTGCAATTGCAGCGCCGCGGTTTGTTTATATCTGTTGCGGAGAAATTTCCATGGCATGAGAATATGAAAGGAATCATATCCGCGCTCCTCCCGGATCAGACCTCGAAGAGAAGATCTCCGTAGGAAGGCATCGGCCACATGGACTTGTCCACGATCTGCTCGAGCTCGTCGACGGGCTTGCGGAGCGCTGCCATGGCCGGAGTTACTTCTGCGTAGTAGTATTTCGCCTGGTCGCGTCCGACCTCCATCGCTCCTGCTTTGCTGTCCACCTCCATGAGTTTCTGAAGCGCCGTCTTTGTCTCTTTGAGAAGAGCGCTTGTCTGCTCGAGGAGTTCTTTCTGCACGCTGACCTCATTGACGCCGGCAGCCTGCACGGCGATAATGGTCTCGGCGAGATCTCTGGTGTAGTTGATGATCGCCGGAATAATTCTCTTGGAAGCGATGTTGATCATGGCTTTCGCCTCGATGTTGATCGTCTTTGCGTAATACTCGTACTTGATCTCCGCTCTGGACTCAAGCTCTGCGCGGGTGAAAACCTTGAATTTCTCAAACATCGCCACAGTCTCGTCCGTGACAAGCTGCGGAATCGCATCCACCATATTGGAGATGTTCGGAAGTCCTCTTCTCTCAGCCTCTTTCACCCAGGCATCGGAATAGCCGTTTCCGTTGAAGATAATTCTCTGATGCTCCGTAAAATTCTTCTTAATGATGTCGTGCACAGCCTCGTTGAAGTCCGGGGACTGCTCGATGATCTCGCTTGCTTCTGCGAAAGCCTCTGCGACAATCGTATTGAGAACAACGTTCGGCTCGGCGATGGAATCCTGGGATCCTACCATGCGGAACTCAAACTTGTTACCGGTAAAAGCAAACGGTGAGGTGCGGTTTCTGTCCGTCGCGTCCTTGTAGAGTTCCGGAAGACTTGCAACACCTGTGTTCAGTGTCTCACCCTCCAGCGAGCGGTTGGCGCTTCCCGTGCTCACAAGCTGATTGACCACGTCATCCAGCTGCTCACCGAGGAAGATGGAGAGAATCGCCGGCGGCGCCTCGTTGGCACCGAGTCTGTGATCGTTTCCCGGATCTGCCGCGGACTCACGGAGCAGTCCGGCGTGAACATCGACAGCCTTGACGATACAGGAGAGGATCATCAGGAACTGAATGTTCTCATGTGGAGTTTTTCCCGGATCAAGAAGATTGATTCCGTCATCCGTGGTGAGGGACCAGTTGTCATGCTTACCGGAGCCGTTGACACCGTCAAACGGTTTCTCATGGAGAAGACATTTCAGGCCATGTCTTCTCGCGACTCTCTTGAGGGTCTGCATAATCAGCTGGTTCTCATCCGTGGCAACATTTGCCTCGGAATAGATAACGGCAAGCTCATGCTGTCCCGGAGCCACCTCGTTGTGCTCAGTCTTGGCCGTGACACCCATCTTCCAGAGCGCGATGTCGACATCCTTCATGAAGGCCGCGATTCTCGGACGGATGGTTCCGAAGTAATGATCGTCCATCTCCTGTCCCTTGGCCGGCATGGTTCCGAACAACGTTCGTCCGGTGTAGATCAGATCCTTTCTCTGAAGGTACTTCTCCTCGTCGACAATGAAGTATTCCTGCTCTGCGCCGACGGACGGGATGACCTTCGAGGAGGTGTCGTTGCCGAAAAGACGGATCAGCCGGAGAGCCTCGCGGTTGATCACTTCCATAGAACGGAGGAGCGGAGTCTTCTGATCGAGAGCCTCACCGGTGTAGGAGCAGAAGGCCGTCGGAATACAGAGGGTAGCTCCGCCCTCATCCTGACGTACAAAGGCCGGTGACGTGCAGTCCCAGGCCGTGTAGCCTCTGGCCTCGAAAGTCGCGCGAAGTCCTCCGGAAGGGAAGGATGAAGCATCCGGCTCACCCTTGATCAGCTCTTTTCCGGAAAAGCTCATCAGCGTTTTTCCAGAAGAGAGAGGAGCCGAAATAAAGGAATCATGCTTCTCTGCCGTCAGGCCGTTCAAAGGCTGGAACCAGTGGGTGTAATGGGTCGCGCCCTTCTCGATGGCCCACTCCTTCATCTCATGTGCAATGACATCCGCTGTGGCGAGATCCAGATCTCCGCCCTCGTTGATGATCTTCTTCAGTGTCGCATAAACTTTCTTTGGGAGACGCTCCTGCATGGTCTCGTCATTAAATACAAGTTCGCCAAAGATATCCGCTGGATTAATGTATTCTGCCATTCTTCTTTACCGGGATCAACCGGTGCCTCCTTTGTAAATATTTGGAAGAGGTTTCTGTTATATATCGAATGCCGCTTGCGACATTCGGCGCCACGCGTATGCGAAGCATTTATGCATTGCGCAAGTGCGCATCCCGCGTCGCGGGTTTATGTCACAGGATTTTCCTGTGACATAAACAAAGGGCGCCCCTTTTGGACGCCCTGACTGTAAATCGCTCTTTTATTTCCGGAAAGACCAGACGTTTCTCCGGAGCAAAAACAAGCTCTCTTCGGCTCAGGCTTTGTTAACAGAACCGAAAAGCTCCATTTTCTCTTTCACTTTCGCCTTGATTGCCTCTGTACCAGGAGCAAGAAGTTTTCTCGGATCGAAGCCCTTGCCCTGCTGATCCTTTCCTGCCTCGATGTACTCACGAGTAGCCTCAGCGAATACGAGCTGGCACTCTGTGTTTACGTTGATCTTGGATACGCCAAGGGAGATTGCCTTTGCGATCTGATCATCCGGGATACCTGTACCGCCGTGAAGAACGAGCGGCATATCGCCTGTTTTATCTTTGATAGCTGCAAGTGTATCGAAGGAAAGTCCTGCCCAGTTAGCCGGATAAACACCGTGGATGTTACCGATTCCTGCTGCGAGGAAGTCAACGCCGAGATCAGCAATCTTCTTGCACTCTTCCGGATCTGCGCACTCGCCGGCACCTACAACACCGTCTTCCTCACCACCGATGGAACCAACCTCAGCCTCGATGGAAAGACCAAGCTTATGAGCAACAGCTACGAGCTCTGTTGTCTTCGCGAAGTTCTCCTCGAACGGAAGGTGGGAACCGTCGAACATGATGGATGTGAAACCTGCTTTGATGCAGTCATAGCATGCGTCGTACTCGCCGTGATCCAGGTGAAGAGCAACCGGAACCGTGATTCCAAGGCTCTCATCCATTGCTTTAACCATTGCTGCAACTGTCTTGTAGCCTGTCATATACTTTCCGGCACCCATGGAGACACCGAGAATAACCGGAGAGTTAAGCTCCTGTGCTGTAAGAAGAACAGCTTTTGTCCACTCAAGGTTGTTGATGTTGAACTGTCCAACTGCGTAATGTCCAGCCTGTGCTTTCTGAAGCATTTCTGCTGCGTTAACTAACATTTGATTTTCCTCCTGTTTGGAACTGAAATGATACAGCTAAATATATACATAAAAGCCGACCCGTAAACTGTTAAAAAGTCTACGAAATCAGTTCTCATTATATACTATATGCTCGTAGATTGGCAAGTGTCAGATATCAGTTGTTCGGAGACACGAGTTTTACGGGTTTTCTTCTGTTGAGGAAAAGCTGTAATTCTTTATGCCGGTTCTCAATCTCGACATAGGTGTGCGCGTCGCCGTACTCGCCGTCCAGCGTCCAGGCGATCTCCTCCGCGGACTCGATCGTCACCTTCTTCGCCTTGAACTTCTCGACAAGTGCTGTCGGTGCGCCGTTCAGAAGTGCCTGAATGATTTCGTTCACCTCGATCGGATTGGTCGGCGTGTGAACCAGCGTCACTTCAAAGAGACCGTCGTTCATATCCACCGCCCTTCCGGTGATGTTTTTCATACCGCCCACCAGACGGCTGTTGGTGATCATGCCGTAGGCGTAATTGCCCTCGACCTTTCTTCCGTCTGCGTTTACCATGATGTGGTAGCTCGGTATATTGAAGAGCTGCTTGCCGGCCTCAAGCACGTATGCCAGATGACCGAGGTTATTCTTCAGGGTCTGATCCGTCTCGTAGGACACATTGGTGAACATACCGAAGGCAGCTACATATATAAAGTGTTTATCGTTAAAGGAGCCGACGTCGCACTGATAGATGTCTCCCACGACAATATCCTCCGCCGCCTCGACCATGTTCTTCGAGATGGCAAGGCTGTTTGCGAAGTCGTTCGTGCTTCCGGCAGGGATATAGCCGACAGCCATATTCGGAGAATATTTCATGACAGCATCGACAACCTCATCCATGGTGCCGTCGCCTCCGCTGCAGACCACCGTGTCCACCTCTCCGGCCATCCGCGCAATCGTCTCCCGCGCGTCTCCCGCCGCCTGGGTCGGATGAATCAGGACATCATATCCTCCCTTCGTCAGCACATCGACGATCTCGGCAAGATTCTGTTTGATCAGACCACGCCCCGAGCGCGGATTGTAAACAAATAAAAGCTTCTTTCCCATATATAATCTTTACTCCTTGTGAGTTCCCATTCGCTCCGGCATTCACTTTCGAAAAAAGCGCAACCAAAGCATATGTAATGATACAGCTTTTTCCTGCAACTTGCAAACAGAGAAAAAAAGAAGACTGCCGAAGCAGTCTTCTCTATATGTGTGATCAAGCAGAAATTATACAAGCTCGATAAGAACTTCCATAGCTGCGTCACCTTTTCTCTGTCCGATCTTAACGATACGTGTATAACCACCGTTACGGTTCGCGTACTTCGGTGCGATCTCGTCGAACATCTTGGCAACCATGTCAACTTTCTTTGTGTTTGCTTTTCTTCCCTTGTTCTCAGCCGGAACCTCAGTTACCGGGTAGAAAACCTTGAGCATCTGACGACGAGCGTGCAGTCTGGACGGTTTGTCCTTCTTGATCTCTCTGTCCTGCTCTGTGTACTTGGTAACTTTCTTACCGTCTACAACCTCTTTTACACGTTTGCCGTTTGCATCCTTCTCCGGAACTTTAACTTTAACAGTCTCCGTCTCGAAGTTGTCAGCCTCACGTACAGCGAGTGCGATCAGGCCCTCAGCGATCTTCTTGATCTCTTTCGCCTTTGTCTCTGTTGTACGGATGGATCCGTGATAGAGAAGGTTTGTAACCTGGTTTCTAAGTAATGCTTTTCTCTGGGAAGCTGTTCTTCCAAGCTTTCTGTATTTTGCCATTTCTTTATCCTCCAATTGTGGAACGGACAGTCACGCATCTTCGGACTTACTGACTGTTCGCTGTTTGTCCATAATCTGTTATGCTGCGGTCCGCTCGTAGGTCTTACGACCGCGGCGTTTGTAATCTGCGGCTGTCCGCAGAATAAATCTTGATCTGTTCGGGCTTATCACAAGCAGCAGCAAAAATTACTGCTCCTCGCTCGGGCTTAAGGAAAGTCCAAGCTCGTTGAGTTTTGCAAGTACCTCTTCGAGGGATTTGCGACCAAGGTTCCTAACCTTCATCATATCCTCGGAAGTCTTGTTGCAGAGCTCTTCGACTGTATTGATACCTGCGCGTTTCAGGCAGTTATAGGAACGAACGGAAAGCTCAAGCTCATCGATGTTCATCTCAAGAACTTTCTCTTTCTCGTCATCCTGATGCTCGATCATAACTTCTGCTGTCTTCGCGTTCTCAGAGAGATCGATGAACAGCTTCAGGTGCTCGCTCAGAACCTTTGCCGCAAGGCTGACTGCCTCATCCGGGCCAAGTGTTCTGTTGGTATATACATCAAGTGTCAGCTTGTCGAAATCTGTGATCTGGCCGACACGAGTATTCTCTACAGTCATATTTACGCGCTCAACCGGTGTGTAGATTGCATCAACCGCAATTACGCCGATCGGCAGGTCTTCCGGTTTTCCCTTGTCAGCGCCTACATAGCCGCGTCCGTTGGTAATTGTCAGCTCCATATAAAGCTTACAGTCAGGACCACCATTCAGATGCGCAATGATCTGATCCGGATTCATGATTTCGATATCCTGATCAACCTGAATATCAGAAGCGCGAACGATACCCTCTCCATCATACTCAATGTATGCCACTTTCGGTTCGTCAGAGCTGCTGCTGTTCTTAATGGAAAGGTTTTTGAGATTCATGATGATCTCAGTTACATCCTCTTTTACTCCAGGGATGGAACTGAACTCATGAAGAACGCCCTCAATCTTTACCTGGCTGACTGCTGAACCCGGAAGTGAAGAAAGCATGATTCTTCTGAGAGAATTTCCGAGCGTGGTACCATAACCACGTTCCAGAGGCTCAACAACAAATCTGCCGAACTTCTTATCTTCTGAAATCTCGGTAATCTCAATTTTGGGTTTGTTAAAATCAAACACCTGCAAGTCCCTCCTTTTAGGATGCTCATCAAGTTGCAAAGCCGCATGGGCCACCCAGCGGTGAACCATGCAGTCAAAAAATTCAAACTATAATTATTTGGAGTACAACTCGACGATAGACATGTCATCAACCGGAACGTCGATCATATCACGTGCAGGAACCTGCTTAACTGTTCCCTGCAGTGCGTCTGCGTTTACATCCAGCCATGCCGGAACTACACGTCCTGCTGTTGCGTCAGCAACATCTTTCATTCTCTGTGTAGTCTTCTTGCTCTCTTTGATCTCGATTACGTCACCAGGTTTTACCTGATAGGACGGAATGTTTACAACTTTGCCGTTGACTGTAACGAACTTGTGGTCAACGATCTGTCTTGCCTCTTTTCTTGTTCTTGCGAATGCAAGACGGAAAATTACATTGTCCAGACGCATCTCAAGGAGTGCCATCAGGTTGTCACCTGTCTGTCCTTTCATGCGGTCTGCCTTTGCGTAATAGTTACGGAAAGGTTTCTCCAGAACTCCGTAAATGAATTTCGCTTTCTGTTTCTCGCGAAGCTGCATTCCGTACTCGGAAATTTTGCGGCGATTGTTTCTAAGCTGACGTCTGGATTTCTTGTCAATACCCAGATATGTAGGATCCAGTCCAAGGCTTCTGCATCTCTTAAGTACCGGTACTCTATCTACTGCCATTATCTATGACCTCCTGTTTAATATTTGTAAAATCAGACTCTTCTGCGTTTTGGCGGACGGCAGCCGTTGTGCGGTACCGGTGTCACATCGCAGATGCTAGTTACTTCAAGTCCGGCTGCAGCCAGTGCACGGATCGCAGCCTCACGACCTGAACCAGGTCCTTTTACAAATACCTCAACGCTCTTTAAACCATGAACCAGAGCTGCCTTTGTTGCAGTCTCTGCTGCCATCTGTGCAGCGTAAGGAGTAGATTTTCTTGAACCTTTGAATCCAAGGCCACCGGCACTTGCCCAAGACAGTGCGTTACCCTCTGTATCAGTCAGAGTAACGATTGTGTTGTTGAAAGATGCCTGAATATGTGCCTGTCCACGTTCAACGTTTTTCTTTACACGACGTTTTGTCGTTTTCTTAGTAGCTTTTGGCATAATAAAAACTAACCTACCTTTTCCTTTAAATGTGCTTTGTCATTATTTCTTCTTGTTAGCAACTGTTCTTCTAGGACCCTTACGAGTTCTGGCGTTTGTCTTTGTCTTCTGTCCACGAACAGGAAGTCCTACTCTGTGACGTTTGCCACGGTAGCAGCCGATCTCCTGAAGACGTTTGATGTTCATAGCAATCTCACGTCTGAGATCACCCTCTACAGTAACCTGAAGCTCCTCGATTGCGTTTGTGAGGCTCTTTACTTCGTCATCTGTGAGGTCTCTAACACGTGTATCCGGATTTACTCCAGCCTGTGCAAGAAGCTTTGTGGAAGTTGTTCTTCCGATTCCGTAGATATAGGTAAGACCTATCTCTACACGTTTGTCTCTTGGTAAATCTACACCAGCTATACGAGCCATGTGCGTTTTCCTCCTTTTGTTGCGATCGGTCTGAAAGTGCTGCTTTTTTCGCCGATCAATTTAATACCATCTTAAATGGGATGCAGGTATATGCATCCAGCCGCCAACATCTGTGTCGGCCTTTCCTCCCCTCTTTTTTTCGAATCCCGGGAAGGTTTTAAGTAATATTATAAGGGATCTCCGTTTGCGCGGATCTCCGCCGGAGGTTACCTGACGCAGCATGTCAGGTCTCACTTTATAATATTAGTTCGCATAAGCAGTGATGAGTTGTCTGATTATCAACCCTGTCTCTGTTTATGCTTTGGATTCTCACAAATGATACGAATACTGCCTTTTCTCTTGATAACCTTGCACTTCTCGCACATCGGTTTTACAGAAGATCTTACCTTCATGAGTATCCTCCTTTCCTGTAATGAAAAGCATAAGTAGATTGCAATGTATCCTGCGTCTGCAACGCTTCCGGGTGGGTTGATCCTCAGAAGACACGCAAAGATACAGCTATCATTCTAACACTGTGATTCCTATAACGCAAGCGTTATTTACAAAATTTATACGTGAATTTTGTCATATATGAGCATTGAACATCTGCGAGTTGCCCATCCCGGCGAAGCGTTTGTGTTATACGACTGCCGGAGGAAATTCCTGTAACACATAAAAGCAGGAGCCTTTCGGCTCCTGCGCTGTTTTTATTTATCTCTCCAGATGATACGTCCTTTTTCAAGATCGTACGGGGAAAGTTCAAGAGTAACTTTGTCTCCCGGGAGAATACGAATGAAATTCATTCTGAGCTTTCCGCTGATATGCGCCAGCACCACGTGCTTGTTCTCAAGCTCTACACGGAACATCGCGTTCGGAAGCTTCTCCAGTACGATTCCTTCTACTTCGATTACATCAGACTTTGACATGTATTATTTCCTCCTTGCATGAATAGCATCTGCTATGTCTTGATTATTCAGGGCCTGCTGTCCCATGATTTTATCTGCCAGACAGTCGGCTGTTTTGTACTCCGGCTGTATATGAATCCTCTTTTTCTTCTTCGGACGTTCCAGCGGATGACTTCTGCCATCTGACAGTATAACATACTTTTCGTTTTCTTCTATAATAATATACAGCCTGCCCTTATCGTGACCCGCAAGGCTTGTCGCATACATGCCTTTTTCGAGCCGTCTCATACGCCCTCTCCTGCTTCCTGCGCAGACAGTGTCAGGATTTCCGGTTCTCCTTCTGTAATGAGGATCGTATTCTCATAGTGAGCGGCAAGCGAACCGTCCGCCGTCACGACTGTCCAGTTGTCGTCCAGCCATCTGACTTTGTACGTGCCGGCCGTGATCATCGGCTCGACAGCAAGCGTCATGCCCGGCTGCAGGCAGATTCCCTTGCTCTTCTGGGCATAATTCGGGATCTGGGGATCCTCGTGAAGTTTCGTGCCGATTCCGTGTCCGACGAGATCCCGCACCACGCCGTAGCCGAAACTCTCGCAGTAGTTCCCGATGGCGGCTGAGATCTCATGGAGATGACAGCCCGCCTTCGCGTACTTCATTCCCTCGAAAAAGCTCTGTCTTGTGACGTCGATCAGTTTCTGCGCCCTGGCGCTGATCTGACCCACCGCAAAGGTTCTCGCGGCGTCGGAGTGATAACCGTCGTAAATCAGTCCCATGTCGAGAGAGATGATATCACCCTCTTTCAGGATCCGCTTCTCACTCGGGATCCCGTGCACGACCTCCTCATTCACAGAGGTACAGACCGTGGCCGGATATCCGCCGTAGTGAAGGAAGTTTGGCACTCCTCCGAGAGACCGCACCACCCGCTCCGCCTCCTCGTTAATCTCCATCGTGGAGATACCCGGACGGATCATGTCGCGAAGCGCGGCAAAAACCTCCTGAAGAAGCCGGTTAGACGTTCTCATCTTTTCAATTTCACTTGCGCTCTTTATTGTTACTGACATGTATGAACTCCATTCAAAGCTGATCAGCCAAGCTTCTCTGTGATATCCGTGAACACTTTGTCGATATCCTGCGTTCCGTCCACAGCGAAGAGAACGCCGGCAGCTGTATAGTAATCGATCAGCGGCTGAGTCTGTGCGTGATAAACGTCGAGACGTTTCTTTACTGTCTCCGGCTTGTCATCCTCGCGAAGAACCAGCTCGGATCCGCAGGCATCGCATACGCCCTCTTTTGCCGGAGCATTGTATACAAGATGATACGTAGCGCCGCATTTCAGACATGCGCGTCTGCCGGACATACGATTGATGATATTATCATCCGGAACTGTTACATCGATTGCATAGTCGATGGACTCACCTCTTGCCTTCAGTGCATTTGTAAGTGCCTCTGCCTGAGGAATTGTTCTCGGGAATCCGTCAAGTACATAACCGTTCGCAGCGTCAGGCTGTGAAATACGATCTACGACCAGATCGCAGGTAAGCTCATCCGGAACAAGAAGTCCCTGATCCATATACTCTTTTGCTTTCTTTCCGAGGTCTGTTCCGTTCTTAATATTTGCACGGAAAATATCACCTGTTGAAATATGCGGAATGTTGTACTTCTCGGCAATTCTCTTTGCCTGTGTTCCTTTTCCTGCACCCGGTGCACCTAACATGATAATTTTCATTATCGTTCCTCCTTAATCATTATATGTCATTTCAAATATGCCATACCCTTCGGTCCGGAGACATGCTTGTGTCCCAATCCGACTTTTTAATTTTATACATTCTTGAATTTACAGTCAAGAACAAAGTCCGCAAGCGGACTTCATCTCCCCCCATCCCCTCACTCCTCCCGGTGAGGAATCCCGCGGAGCAGGGATATGACCTCGAACGATAGGAAACCGAGGACAGAAGCGCGAGCATAGCGGCGCCGTTGGAGGACTGTCTGAGCGCACGTAACGCATGAAGCCATTGTTGTCATCCGATCAGCGTGCGCGAGTTTTCCGGAAACGGCGTCAATAGGCGGCGCAGCGCTGACGACGAGGTGACGCGTTCGCGGGCATATTTCTGCTCCGTGGACAATTCTCTCATCTGCGAGCTGTGCATCCCGCTGAGCAGGGATATGAAATATCAAAGAAATTTCATGACACGAAAAAGAACGCATGTCGAAACACGCGTTCTCTTTTCTTCGTATATTGTTCCTTATGCGGAAAGGAATCCTTTATAATTACGCACGAGCATCATGGACTCGATCTGCTTAAGCGTCTCGAGGATGACGGATACGATAATGATAAGGGATGTTCCGCCGAAGGAAACATTTGCACTGAAGAGACCATTGAAAATGTAAGGAATTACACAAACAATGATCAGTCCTGCAGCACCGATGAAGATCACGTACTTCAGAACGGCGTTGAGGTAATCTTCAGTAGATTTACCAGGTCTGATACCCGGTATAAATCCTCCCTGTTTCTTCAGGTTATCTGCTACTTCCATCGGATTGAATGTGATGGATGTGTAGAAATAAGCGAAGAATACAACGAGAAGAATGTAAATAAGCAGACCTAATGTTGAGAACCAGTCAGCCGGCTTAAACCAGTTGCTGGAGCTCAGCATACTGATGATCTTGCCACCCCATCCTCCAGGCTGTTTGCCTGTGAAGGCAACGATAATGCCCGGGAAGGACATAAGCGAAGAAGCAAAGATAATCGGGATTACACCACCGGTGTTGACCTTCAGCGGGATATTGGATGACTGTCCGCCGATCAGACGACGTCCAACCATCTTCTGTGAATACTGAACCGGGATTCTTCTCTCTGCTCCGTTGAGGATCAGAGTAAGAACTACGACTGCCAGTATCACGGCCGCGATCACAACCCAGGCCAAAGTAGCCTTTGCAATAGTCTTGCCCTTTACAAGGTTCTCATAAAGAGTAAGCATGTCCTGCGGAATACGGGAAAGGATGTTGATCAGAAGGATGATGGAGATACCGTTTCCGATACCTTTCTCATTGATCTGGTCACCCATCCACATAAGCAGACAGGAACCTGCTGTAAGGCTCGCTACAACAACAATGACATTAACGACTGTCAGGTTGATAATCAACTGGTTCTTGAAACCGATGCACATTGCACTGGCCTCGAAGATCGACAGACCTACGTTAAGCCATCTGGTAATATTATTGAGCTTTTTGCGTCCCTCTTCTCCATCACGGGACATCTCCTCCAGCTTCGGGAACGCAATGGTCAGAAGCTGAACGATAATGGATCCTGTGATGTACGGAGTAATGCTCAGCGCCAGGATCGAAAAGTTTGTAAAACCGCCGCCAGTGAACGCATTCAGGAAACTGAATGCGTCCGATGAGTTATTTTTCTGAAAGAATTCCTTAAAGAAGTCAGTGTCTACTCCTGGAACCGGGATCTGTGAAGCTAATCGGATGATGACGAGCATGATTAAGAGATAAAAAAGTCTCCGTCTTATTTCCTTGATTCGGAAAGCATCACGCATTGTTTTAATCATCAGATCACCTCGATCGTTCCACCAGCTGCTTCAATCTTTTCTTTAGCACTAGCACTTGCTGCAGTTACTTTGACATTGAGTTTCTTTGTAAGCTCGCCGTTGCCGAGAATCTTTACGCCGTCTCTCGGATTGGAGATGATTCCGCTCTCAACGAGTGCTGCGATTGTTACCTCAGCGCCATCCTCGAATCTGTTGAGCTCGTCAACATTGATTGCAACGATCTCTTTGGAGTTTCTGCATTTGAAACCTCTCTTCGGGATACGTCTGTAAAGTGGCATCTGACCACCCTCGAAACCAGGTCTCGGTGCTCCGGAACGGGCTTTCTGTCCCTTGTGACCAAAACCGGCTGTTTTACCATTTCCGGAACCGTGTCCACGGCCTCTGCGGAAGTTATCACTGTGCTTGGATCCCTCTGCAGGGCTAAGATTTGATAAATCCATTTGGTACCTCCTCTAAAAATTACTCTTCAACCTTAAGCAGATAACCTACCTGACGGATGATGCTTCTTGTGGAAGCGTTGTCAGGAAGCTCTACGGTACGGTTTAATTTTCTAAGTCCGATTCCCTCAACAATTTTTCTGTGTTTCGGTACGCAGCCGATTGTGGAATGAACCAATGTAACTTTTAACTTCTTATCAGCCATTTCTCAAACCCTCCTTATGCCAGGATCTCATCTACTGATTTGCCGCGAAGTCTTGCAACCTCTTCCGGTGTCTTCAGTGCTTTGAGTCCCTCAAGTGTAGCAAGAACTACGTTCTGCTTATTGTTTGATCCAAGGCATTTTGTACGGATATTCTGGATACCTGCGAGCTCTACAACTGCACGAGCTGTACCGCCGGCGATGATACCGGTTCCTTCAGGAGCTCTCTTAAGAAGAACAGATGCGCTTCCGTATTTGCCGATGAAATCATGAGTAATCGAGTTGTTCTCATCTCTTGCAACGGAGATCAGATGCTTTACAGCGTCCTCTTTTCCCTTGCGGATAGCTTCCGGAATCTCAACTGCTTTTCCAAGGCCGGCACCAACATGACCATTGCGGTCTCCAACGATTACGAGCGCGGTAAAACGGGAGGTACGACCACCTTTTACAGTCTTGGAGACTCTCTTGATGGCTACTACATTATCTTCCAGCTCCAGCTGGCTGGCATCAATGATTACGTGTCTCATGTACTATTTCTCCTTCCATTAGAATTCCAGGCCGGCTTCGCGGGCTGCGTCTGCCAGTGCCTGAACTTTACCGTGATAGATGTAACCGCCGCGATCGAAAACTACAGCTTTGATTCCTGCCTCAACTGCCTTCTTGCCGATAACGGAACCAAGATACTTAGCAGCCTCAACGTCGTTTGTCTTCTCAAGGTTTGCTTTTACGTCTTTCTCAAGAGTAGAAGCAGCTACAAGAGTTTTTGCTGTAGAGTCATCAATGATCTGCGCGTACATATGATTGTTGCTGCGGAATACGGAAAGACGCGGTCTCTCGGAGGTACCTGCAATATGATTGCGCATTCTTCTATGTTTTTTCTGGCGAACCTGTGCTCTAGATACTTTACTAATCATAATCACACTCTCCTTTTAATTATTTCTTACCGGTCTTGCCGACTTTACGTCTGATTACTTCATCAGCATACTTGATACCCTTGCCCTTGTACGGTTCCGGTGCTCTCTTTCCTCTGATCTCTGCTGCGTACTGTCCGACTTTCTCTTTGGAGATACCTTTAACAGTGATCTTGTTACCTTCTACAACAGTCTCAAGACCTTCCGGGTCCTCCATCTCAACCGGGTGAGAGTAGCCAAGGTTCAGAACAAGCTTCTTACCCTGCTTTGCAGCACGGTAACCAACACCGTTAACCTCAAGCTCTTTTGCGTATCCGTCGGATACACCTGTTACCATGTTCTGGATCAGTGAACGGGTAAGGCCGTGAAGAGCCTTGATGCGCTTGATGTCGTTCGGTCTTGTTACGATTACTTCTGTTCCCTCAAGCTTGATTGTAAGTTCCGGAGCAAGTGCTCTCTCAAGGGTACCTTTCGGTCCCTTGACAGTAACAACGTTGCCATCAGCAATAGTTACAGTTACACCAGCCGGTACTGTAACTGGCATTCTACCAATTCGTGACATTATTATGTCCTCCTGTTAACTTAGATTTTCGGGAAGCATTTTTTACAGCCCCCTGTTTTCAGTTATATGATGCGGCTCTTTCGAGCCAAATTTATCTGTTTGAACGCTATGTCAGCAAAACTGCTGACGGATTTACCATACGAATGCGAGAACTTCGCCGCCGACCTGAAGCTTTCTTGCCTCTTTGTCAGTGATTACACCCTGGTTTGTGGAAAGGATAGCGATACCCAGTCCTCCGAGAACCTTAGGAAGCTCATCTTTGTTTACGTATACACGAAGACCAGGTTTAGAGATTCTCTTAAGACCTGTGATGATTTTCTCGTTCTTGTCAGCACCGTATTTCAGTACGATGTGCAGGTTCTTGAAAGCGCCTGCGTCTACAAGATCGTATTTCTCAATGTATCCTTCGTTAACGAGAATATCAGCGATAGCAATTTTCATCTTGGATGCGGAAACATCTACAGTGTCATGCTTTGCTGTATTAGCGTTACGAATTCTTGTAAGCATATCTGCAATCGGATCGCTCATAGACATAGTAAAATTCCTCCTTTCTTTACCAGCTTGCTTTCTTTACGCCCGGGATTTCACCCTTGTATGCCAACTCACGGAAACAGATACGGCAGATACCGTATTTTTTCAGTACAGAATGCGGACGTCCACAGATTCTGCAGCGTGTATAAGCTCTGGTAGAGAATTTCGGCTTACGAGCCTGTTTGATTTTCATTGACGTTTTAGCCATTGAATTTTCTTCCTCCTATATTACTTAGCGAAAGGCATGTTGAACTGTGCCAGTAACTCACGTGCCTCTTCATCTGTCTTAGCAGTTGTAACAAAGATGATATCCATACCTCTTACCTTGTCGATCTTGTCGTACTCGATCTCAGGGAAGATGAGCTGCTCTTTGATTCCAAGTGCATAGTTACCACGGCCGTCAAATGCGTTCGGGTTTACACCGCGGAAGTCACGTACTCGAGGAAGTGAAAGGTTGATGAGACGATCTGCGAACTCATACATACGCTCTCCGCGAAGTGTAACTTTGCATCCGATTGCCTGACCCTCACGGATCTTGAAGTTAGCAACAGATTTCTTTGCTTTTGTAATAACAGGCTTCTGTCCACAGATCTTCTCGAGATCTGCAATAGCTGAGTCGAGAACCTTAGCGTTCTCTTTTGCCTCACCTACACCCATGTTGATAACGATCTTAGCGAGTTTCGGCACTTCCATGACGTTCTTGTAACCGAACTTCTTTGTCAGAGCATCAACAATAGTATCGTTATATAATTCTCTATATCTGCTCATTTGTTATGCCTCCTCTCTCAATCGATTGTCTTTCCGGATTTCTTAGAAACGCGGACTTTCTTGTCTCCGTCGAATGTGTATCCGAGGCGGGTAACTTTTCCGTCCTCTACATACATTACGTTGGATACATCGATCGGAGCCTCTTTGTTTACAATACCACCCTGCTGATTTGCAGCGTTCGGCTTAACAGACTTTGTGATCATGTTTACGCCTTCAACGAGAACTTTTCTCTTCTGCACATCAACGGAAAGTACTTTACCCTCTTTGTCTTTATCCTTACCGGCGATTACACGGACGGTATCGCCTTTTCTAATCTTAACTGACATCGATATCCTCCTTATAATACTTCCGGAGCTAAGGATACGATCTTCATGAATTTTTTATCACGAAGCTCTCTGGCAACCGGTCCAAAAATACGAGTTCCTTTTGGAGTGTTATCATCTTTGATGATTACTGCAGCATTCTCATCGAACTTGATGTAAGAACCATCTTTACGATGTGCGCCCTTTACGGAACGAACAACTACAGCCTTAACTACGTCGCCTTTCTTAACAACGCCGCCTGGTGTTGCATCTTTAACAGACGCAACGATAACGTCGCCGATATTCGCATATCTTCTTGTAGAGCCACCCATAACGCGGATGCAAAGGATCTCTTTGGCACCGGTGTTATCAGCAACTTTAAGTCTGGTTTCCTGCTGAACCATTCTGGTATACCTCCTTTACAGCCCTGATTATTTCGCTCTCTCGATGATCTCAACCAGTCTCCATCTCTTGTCCTTGGACAGCGGTCTGGTCTCCATTACACGAACCTTATCACCGATTTTGCACTCATTGTTCTCGTCGTGAGCTTTCAGTTTATATGTTTTCTTTACGATCTTGTGGTAAAGAGGATGCTCAACGTGATCTTCGATTGCAACAACAACAGTCTTGTCCATCTTGTCGCTGACAACCTTGCCGACACGTGTTTTTCTTAAATTACGTTCTTCCACGATCTGTCTCCTTTCAATCGTTACGGATATATCCTGCGCGTGAATCAGTCAGCAGACTTAGCACTCTGCGCGATGATAGTAGAAATTCTAGCAATGTTCTTACGTACCTCGTTGATACGTGCTGTGTTATCCAGCTGATTTGTTGCATTCTGGAATCTCAGGTTGAAAAGCTCTTTCTTTGCAGCAACGAGCTCGTCGTTAAGCTCTGCTGCAGATTTAGCCTTCATATCTTCAACGAATTTTTTACTTTTCATTATGCTTCACCGCCTTCTAAATCTTCACGGGCAACGATCTTACACTTGCAAGGCAGTTTGTGCATTGCAAGACGAAGAGCCTCACGTGCAGTCTCCTCCGGAACGCCGTCGATCTCGAAGAGAACGCGGCCCGGCTTAACAACAGATACCCAGTACTCTACAGATCCTTTTCCGGAACCCATTCGAGTCTCAGCAGGTTTTGCTGTGATCGGCTTGTCAGGGAAAATCTTGATCCATACCTTACCACCACGTTTGATGTAACGTGTAAGCGCGATACGGGCAGCCTCGATCTGGTTGGATCTGATCCAGCACGGCTCGAGTGCCACAAGTCCATACTGTCCGTTGGAAATTGTATTTCCTCTGAGGGCTTTACCTCTCATAGAACCACGGAACTGTTTTCTATGTTTAACTCTCTTAGGCATTAACATAATTATTTATCGCTCCCTTCCTTATTTGCTTTGGTTGGAAGTACTTCACCATTGTAGATCCATGTCTTAACGCCGACTTTACCATAAGTTGTGTCAGCCTCAGCAAAACCGTAATCAATGTCAGCACGAAGAGTCTGAAGCGGGATGTTGCCCTCGCTGTAGAACTCTCTACGAGCCATATCGGCACCGCCGATACGTCCGGATACGCTTGTCTTGATTCCCTTAGCACCTGCGCGCATTGTTCTCTGCATAGCAGATTTCATTGCACGACGGTAAGACATACGGTTCTCAAGCTGAAGTGCGATGTTCTCTGCAACAAGCTGAGCATCACGGTCAGGTCTCTTAACCTCTTTGATGTCAACAACAAGCTTCTTCTCTGTGAACTGTTTCAGCTCTTTCTTTACTTTCTCGATCTCGGATCCGCCCTTACCGATAACTACGCCCGGCTTGGAAGTGAAGATTGTGATCTTCACGCGATCAGATGCTCTCTCGATCTCAATCTGGGAAACACCAGATGTGTAAAGTCTCTTTTTCAGATATGTACGGATCTTGTAATCCTCAACGAGGTTGTCTGCGAAATCAGCCTCGGCATACCACTTGGAATCCCAATCCTTAATAATACCGACTCTTAAGCCGTGTGGATTTACTTTCTGTCCCATGATTGACCTCCTTACCGCTCATCCAGGACTACAGAGATGTGACTTGTCAGATGCTCGATTCTGTACGCACGTCCCTGAGCTCTAGGGTGAATTCTCTTCATTGTCGGTGCCTTGTTTGCGTAGCACTCAGCTACATAAAGGTTGTTTCTGGAAAGTCCGTTGTTGTTCTCAGCGTTAGCGATTGCAGACTCCAGAAGTTTCTTAACAATAGAGGAAGCATATCTTGGGCTGTATGTAAGAATACCAAGAGCAGTCTCTACATCTTTTCCACGGATTGCATCCAGTACATAGCAGGCCTTCTGAACTGATACTCTTGCATAAGACAGCTTTGCAGACGGTCTGTTATCTTTATTCTCGTTTCTCTCACGTTTAATCTGGCTTCTATGTCCTTTTGCCATTACGAATTACCTCCTTTCGCTCTACAATTATCGTACAGATGACTTCTTCTCTGTCTTGTCATGTCCTCTGTAGGTTCTGGTTGCTACGAACTCTCCGAGTTTGTGTCCAACCATATCCTCTGTTACGTATACCGGGACATGTTTTCTTCCGTCGTGAACTGCAATTGTCAGTCCAACGAACTCAGGAAATATTGTAGAACGACGAGACCAGGTCTTGATAACAGTCTTGTCACCAGACTTAACGGCTGCATCGACTTTTTTCAGTAAGCTGGCATCAGCAAACGGGCCTTTTTTCAATGAACGAGCCATCGTTTATCCTCCTTAATTATAACGTCTTACCGTTTCTTCTACGAACGATCAGTTTATTAGATGCTTTGTTTTTCTTTCTGGTCTTAAGACCCATCGCAGGTTTGCCCCAAGGTGTGCAAGGACCAGGACGTCCAACCGGAGCTTTACCTTCACCACCACCGTGCGGATGGTCGTTCGGGTTCATGACAGAACCACGTACTGTAGGACGGATGCCCATGTGACGTTTTCTACCAGCTTTACCAATGTTTACCAGATTGTGATCTCCGTTACCGATGACTCCGATGGAAGCACGGCACTCCAGAGATACCATACGCATCTCGCCAGAAGGAAGACGAAGTGTTGCGTAAGCTCCCTCCTTAGCCATTAACTGAGCGCTTACACCGGCGGAACGAACGAGCTGTCCGCCTTTGCCCTTGTGAAGCTCAACGTTATGTACCATTGTACCAACCGGGATGTCTTTGAGCGGCAGGCAGTTTCCGGGACGAACCTCTGCGTTGGATCCGTTCATGATCTTCATACCTACTTTAAGACCTTCCGGAGCAAGGATATATGCTTTCTCGCCGTCTGCGTAGCAGATCAGTGCGATGTTCGCTGTACGGTTCGGATCGTACTCGATGCTCTTTACTACTGCCGGAACATCGTCTTTGAATCTTCTGAAGTCGATGATTCTATATTTTCTGCGGTTTCCGCCGCCGTGATGTCTTACAGTGATTTTTCCCTGGTTATTACGTCCAGCTGTCTTCTTAAGAGAAACTACAAGAGATTTCTCAGGAGTTGTCTTTGTGATCTCAGCGAAATCAGAACCAGACATGTTTCTTCTGGACGGTGTATATGGGTTATATGTTTTAATTCCCATTACAGTTATTTCTCCTTTCGATGTTTGGTATCGTGCGTCGCCGCACATAATTTGTTAATTACAGACCCTCGAAGATCTCGATCTCTTTGCTGTCCTCTGTAAGAGTAACGATCGCCTTCTTTGTCTCGGCTGTGCGTCCGTATTTCATTCCGCGGCGTTTCAGTTTGCCATCGCTGTTCATTGTGTTGACTTTGGCAACCTTAACACCCTCGAACATCTTCTCTACAGCCTCTTTGATCATGGACTTGTTTGCCTCTGTATGAACAAGGAATGTATATTTCTTCTCTGCCATAGCGCCCATGGATTTCTCTGTAATTACAGGACGAATGATTACGTCATAATACTGAACTGCTGCCATTATGCGTACACCTCCTCAATTGCTGCTACAGAACTCTTTGTAGCGATTACGGTGTTGTATTTCAGAAGGTCGTATACGTTGATTGTCTCAGCGGATGCTGTTGCAACGCCTGCAAGGTTACGTGCGGAAAGAACTGCGTTGTCGCTGTCTTTTCCAACGATTACAAGTGCGTTCTCAACCTTGAGTGCATCGATAACCTTCTTCATCTCTTTTGTCTTCGGTGCATCGAACTTCAGCTCATCAAGAACCAGGAATTTGTTCTCCTGAACCTTGCTTGTAAGAACGGACTTCAGTGCAGCCTGTTTCTCTTTTCTGTTCATCTTGAAAGAATAATCACGTGGTGTCGGTGCGAATACTACGCCGCCGCCTGTCCACTGCGGAGCTCTTGTTGAACCCTGTCTTGCATGACCGGTTCCTTTCTGTCTCCAAGGTTTTCTTCCACCGCCTCTGACCTCAGCACGGGTTTTGGCTTTCTGTGTACCCTGACGGTTGTTTGCGAGCTGCAGTACAACTGCCTGATGTACAAGATTCTCTTTTATCTCAACGCCGAATACGGCATCAGAAAGCTCCATCTTGCCGACTTCTGCGCCTTCCATATTGTAAACAGATACGTTTGCCATCTGTAAGTTCCTCCTTTCCTGTTAAAGATTACCGAACTGCCTTGACGGACTCTTTGATCGTGATCAGAGATTTCTTCGGTCCCGGAACAGAGCCTTTAACAAGTAACAGATTGTTTTCAGCGTCAACTTTTACGATCTCAAGGTTCTGTACAGTAACCTTTACATGTCCCATATGTCCAGGCATGCGTTTACCCTTGAATACCTTGGAAGGATCGGAACAGGAACCGTTGGAACCTGCGTGACGATGATACTTGGAACCGTGAGCCATAGGTCCTCTGGACTGACCATGTCTCTTGATGGCACCCTGGAATCCTTTACCTTTGCTGATTGCTGTTGCGTCGATGTGATCACCGTCAGCGAAGATATCGGCCTTGATCTCCTGTTTTACTTCATATTCAGCAGCGTTATCAAAGCGGAACTCCTGAAGATATCTCTTTACCGGAACCTCTGCTTTGTCAAACTGTCCTTTTTTCGGTTTGTTGACGAGTTTCTCACGAATCTCACCAAATCCTACCTGTACGGCTGCGTAGCCGTCATTCTCCTCAGTTTTAACCTGTGTTACTACACAAGGTCCGGCCTGAAGAACGGTTACCGGGATGGAAGCACCAGTCTCATCGAAGATCTGAGTCATTCCAACTTTTGTAGCTAAAATAGCTTTCTTCATGTTTAACCTCTTTTCTACAGCGGAGCACCTGATTGATGCTCATGTTAGCCTACAGCGGAGCAACCTGTCATATAGGAAGCTCATACTAGTGTTACGTTGGTGTTGCCTTTTGTTGTGCTGTTCTGTCTGACTGACTTACAGCGTGTCATGAAGCAGAATTACTTTGTCTTCATCTTGATGTCAATGTAGACACCAGCCGGCATCTCCAGACGGGACAGTGCATCGACTGTCTTCTGTGTTGGAGTCATGATGTCGATCAGTCTCTTGTGTGTTCTCTGCTCGAACTGCTCGCGGGAGTCTTTGTACTTATGTACTGCTCGCAGAATAGTTACAACTTCCTTCTTTGTAGGAAGCGGAACCGGTCCGCTGACAACCGCACCTGTCTTCTTAACAGTGTCGATGATTTTTGCCGCAGATGCATCAACCAACTGATGATCATACGCCTTCAAAGTGATTCTCATTACCTGACTTGCCATAAAAAAAGTCGCCTCCTTTTCGTACTTTTGATAGCACGACGAGTGGTGACTGTACACATTTCCGTGTGTGTCCTGAAAACGCACACGTTGTTTCCACACAGTGGTGGACCATTCAGTTGTACAGTGACGTTTCGCCTGTATCTTGACTAGACATTCGCTCCACGGAGTTACCAGCTCTTCGCTGCAATCTCTCGCTTCATAGCTTTCATGTCACAACAGTTACATTATAGTCACGCATTGTAGAAAATGCAAGAACTTTGTAAAACTTTTTTGTAAAGGTTTTTTATACAGAAAAATGTATAAACCGGAATGCGAGCTGCGCATCCCGCGGAGCGTTTTGTCTCATAGGGAATGCGAAGCAATTTCCTATGAGACAAAAAACGATCCGGTATTTCTACCGGATCGCCTCTTCTTTCTTATTATATTAACAGATCGATTCTCCTGCCCGACCTTCGCGAAAAGGATCAGATGCAGTCGCTGTAATCCACAAGCTTGATTCCCGTGATGACATCATCCTCCACAACAGGATCAAGTCCCTGCGCATAGGCTTTTTCCAGAAGTTCGTCCGCCGTGCGAACCGGTATGGCCAGTTCGATCTCGCCATCCTCATTCACCTGCGGCTCTGTGTCCTCCTCCGGAAGCACCGCGGAAAACTGCGCCGTCTCTCCCGTTCTTCCAAGAGGCTGACTCTCCAGCGCGGCTTCCAGCGCAGCCTGAACATCCGGCAGAGCCTCTCCCGTGAGTCCTTCTCTGGATTCTTCCTCAACCAAAGCAGCCGGCTCATCTTCCTCTTCGATCTCTGCGGAAATCTCCGTCATATCATCTACGGCCGGATCCGGCTCTCCGGAAGGCAGTGCATCAACGACATTCTCCGCATCCTCTTCGCCTTCTTCATCATGACCGCGCTCCGCTTTCTTTTTGGATTTCTTTGCCCTCAGAGCTTCCCGCTCTGCTTTTGCGGCCTCTTTTTCTTTTTTCTTCTTCTTTTCAAGAAGTTCTTTGTAGACGTTATCATCTTTGTCGTCGTCCTCTTCCTCTCCGTCATCACCGGAGCGAATCAGCTCGGACACTATATAGATAAAGATAACAAATACAAGAAGTATTCCGAGAAGGAGAAGCCCGCCGGACGACTGCGTCGCGATCATCAGATATCCGATCAACGGAACCATGCCCACCATACGCTGATAATTGTCCGACAGTGAAAAGGATGCATTCTCCTCACCGTCAACGGTTATCGTCTCATTCTTCTCATCATATGCCACAACGGTATAGACATTCATTCTGTCCCCGTCCTGCACAAAAATCTTCTCACCTTCGGTGATCTCCGAAGAGCTGACTTTCTTTGAATAAACAACCGTACCGACCGGCACGTCACCCTTTGTTTCCTGTTCCGCAACCGTCGCGTCAATTCCCATGAATTGCTGCGGAATAACCAGCGCGGCTCCTGCGGCGATAAAAATCGCCAGGATCAATGCATCGAATAGCTTTAATATCTTAGACATACGAGTTCTCCCCTGTTCATATCACCATTCATACAGGACTGATTATACCCCATGTTATTTTCCATTGCAAGAATAGGACAAAATTAGGTCAAAAGTGATACAATGGTGAAATGATATCGAGAAGTTAAGGAAGTAGTTTTATGAACAGCCTGATCAAAACAATCGAAGACCTTTCCCTGAACGCATGGCCCTCCCACCAGATTCAGATCTATGACGGGTGGCTCCTGCGCTTTTCTTATTTTTATACACACAGAACAAACTGCGTCGAGCAGATCGGTGCATCTACTCTGCCTGTTCCGGAAAAACTTCTATACACAGAGGACATTTACCGGCAGTGGGGAACGCCGTGCATCTTCAAAATCTCACCGCTTGTGGATCCGGCTTTTGACCGGATGCTGGACGAGAACAACTATGTCGTGGAGCACATCACTCACAACATGGTACTCAACTTCGACACCGACAATCTTTTTCCGGTGACCGCGCCCGTCGACGTCAGCCGGTACATCCCTTCGTCGTGGATCGATGACCTCTTCAGCCTGAAGGGAACCACCAATGTGATGCACCGCCAGATTGTCCCGTCCATGTATCGGGCAATCCCGAAAGAGACCATCTGCGTCTCCATCCGGGAGGACGGAAAAACCGTCGGCACCGGACTCGGCATCCTGGACAGGGATTACGTCGGCGTATACGCCATCCATGTCCACCCATCCCGCCGTGGCCGCCATTATGCCAGGAGCATCGTCAGCGCCATTCTGAACGAGGGGCGTGCCAGCGGAGCAAAACACGCCTACCTCCAGGTCGTGGAAGGAAACGCCGCTGCGATTGCGCTTTACCGATCTCTCGGTTTCCGCTACGTCTATCGCGACTTCTTCCGGGTACGACGGCTCTTCTGAGGAGCCATTTCCACCTGAAAAACACACAGACGACGGAATCGCCGACAATGCAGTGTTTCCGTCGTCTTCTTTTTTACTCTGCTTTTACCGACGCCTCTTCAGGCACTCCAAGGAAATCGTTGATCTGCGCGACAAGCAGATCGATGCGCTCACCTTCGATTCCGTGAACCAGGCAGGCTTCTTCCAGCGTCTCGTTCACTGCAGCGCCGCAGAACAGACAGTTCATCCCCTGCCCGCTCAGGATATTGGCAATCATCGGATCCACGCCGAGAATCTCGGTCACCGTCATGTGTTTGTCTATTCTCTTCATTTCGCTTCCCCTTCCCCCTGATAAATTATTACGTCCCGGCTTTTTGCTTCTGGAAACGCTTCGCATTTCCTGAGATCGAGCAGGATCGCGTCAGCGATCTACACATCTGCGAGCCAGGCATCCCGCGGAGCGTTGCGTCATGGAAATTCTGAAAGAATTTCCATGACGCAAAAAACCGGCACCCGAAGGCGCCGGCGTGTATTCATACGGATCGTATTCTGATTATGCCTCAGCGATAGCTCCTGTCGGGCAGGCAGCCTCACATGCTCCACAATCTACGCAAGAATCTGCATCGATCACAAATTTTCCATCTCCCTGGGAGATAGCGCCAACCGGGCACTCACCCTCGCATGTTCCACAAGATACACAATCATCAGAAATAACACGTGCCATTTCAAATTCCTCCTTTGAATTAACTGAATAGATCCAGCGAATAAGCCCATCACCCATTCGCATCTAAGTGTATTCTATACTATGTAGATTGCAAACACAAGTACAAAATGAAATACAAAAAGTTAGAAAGTTCTTACAAATCCTACCTTTTTCATCCGATATTTCTGTGCATTTTTCAGAGAATTATCCAGCCGGATGATCACGCATTTCTACATTCGCGAACTTTGTGTATTCCGGCAGCCACGCCAGGTTGACGGTTCCGATCGGGCCGTTTCTCTGCTTCGCGATAATCAGCTCACAGATTCCCTTGTTCTCGGAATCCTTGTGGTAATAGTCGTCTCTGTACAGGAACATCACGACGTCGGCGTCCTGCTCGATCGCTCCGGATTCTCGAAGATCCGAGAGCATCGGGCGGTGATCCGGACGGCTCTCCACTGCTCGGCTGAGCTGGGAAAGCGCAATCACCGGCACGTTAAGTTCACGCGCCAGTCCCTTGAGAGATCTGGAGATTTCAGAAATCTCCTGCTGTCTGGACTCGGAGCTCTTTCCGCCGCTTCCGCTCATCAGCTGGAGGTAGTCGATCATAATGATGTCGAGACCATGTTCCAGTTTGTACTTTCTGCACTTCGACCGCATCTCGCGAATCGTAATTCCCGGCGTATCGTCGATAATCAGATTCGACTCTCCGATCACTCCGGCCGTCTCGATGAGCTGTTTCCACTCATCATCCTTCAGGTTTCCGTTCCGCAGAGACTGTGAACCGACATGGGACTCCATGGACATCATACGAGTAACAAGCTGCTGCTTGGACATCTCGAGACTGAAGATCGCGACATGTTTTCCGTGATGAAACGCCATGTACTGCGCGATGTTGAGCACGAAGGCCGTCTTTCCCATAGACGGACGGGCCGCGATCAGAATCAGATCGGAGGGCTGCATCCCGGAGGTCTTAAAATCAAGGTCTGTGAAACCGGTGGCGAGACCGGTGACATTTCCGCTCGTGTGCGAAGCCTTTTCAATCGTATCGAGCGTCTTCATGACTATGCTCCGGATCGATTCAAAATCCGTGGCGTTCTTCTGCTGGAAGACCTGAAACATCTTTTTTTCCGATTCCTCCATCAGCTGTTCGAGGGGCTGATCGTCCATATAGCAGTTGTTCGTCACCTCTTCCGCAGCGTGAATCAGACGCCGCAGCGCCGCCTTCTCGGCGACTATCTCCGCGTAATGTTTGATATTGGCGGAAGTCGGGACAACCTTAAGGAGATCCCGGACATATTCCATGTCCGAGATCTCCTTCGGAACCTTTTTCTCCCTGAGGTGGTTCTGCAGCGTTACCGGATCGACTTCCTTGCCCGCATTGTAGAGCTCCACCATTGCTTCAAACAGGATTCCGTACTGCTGCTGATAGAAGTCCTCCCGGGTCACGATCTCCGAAGCGGTCAGGATCGCCTGCTTATCCATCATCATCGATCCGATGACCGATTGTTCCGCAGCTTCGCTGTGCGGCAGTATTCTTTTGATTACAGCATCATCGTTTGCCATTTTTACTTCTCTTCCGTAACATTCACCGTGAGATCCGCGCTCACCTGCGGGTGAAGTTTCACGGTCACTTTATGTGTGCCAAGTTCTTTGATCGCGGAACCGAGCTGGATCTTTTTCTTGTCGAGCTCAAAGCCGAGCTGTTTCTTTGCGGCGTCAGCGATTTCTTTCGCGGAGATGGATCCGAAGACTTTTCCGTTTTCGCCGGTCTTGATCGTCAGATCCACATGGCTCTCGCTCACTTTTTTTCCAAATTCCCGCGCCGCCTCCAGCGCCTCTTTCGCGAGCTTCTCGTTGTGTTTGTTCTCGAGTTTGAGCGCGTTCAGATTGGCCGGTGTCGCCTCAACGCCGAGCTTCTTCGGAAGAAGCATGTTGCGGGCGTAGCCGTCGCTCACATTGACAATGTCGCCTTTTTTTCCATGCGCCTTTACATCTTCAAGCAAAATTACTTTCATTCAAATTCTCCTCCCTCAATGGTGGCGTCGAGCACTCTCTTCAGTCTCCGGATGGCCTCATCCACAGAGACCTTCGGCAACTGCGCGCCGGCCATATTCAGATGGCCGCCTCCACCCATTCGTTCCATAATAATCTGTACATTTATCTCGTCGATGGCGCGCGCGCTGATGTAGATGACATTCTTGTACTCTGTCAGCACAAACGACGCCTTGACTCCCTTGATATTCAGCAGCTGGTTTGCAGCCTGGGAACCCACAATGGTAGGGCTCTCCAGATTCTCACTCGGACATACGGAGATGATGAAGTGCTCGCGGTACAATTCCGCATTGCTGAGCGCCTCTCCTTTTGCCCGGTAATCGTCCACATTCTCGCGGAACATCTTCCGCACGCGGGTGACATCCGCCCCGCCTCTTCTCAGATAGGCGCAGGCCTCAAAGGTGCGGACGCCGGTCTTGGACATAAAATTGTCCGTATCGATCATAATTCCCGCGTAGAGCGCGTCCGCCTCAATGCTCTTGAGTTTTACGCCCTCCGCAAAATACTGCAGGATCTCCGCAACCATCTCACAGGCCGAGGAAGCATACGGCTCAATATAGGAAAGAACCGCATTACGGATGTAATTGTTCCCCTGTCTGTGGTGATCGAGCACGACGATCGTTCCGGTGCGGTGAAGCAGTTCTTCGCATTCTGTGTAGTCCGGTTTGTTCGTATCCACAACGACAAGAAGCGTCCTGTCGTCTACCATCTCTTTTGCCTCATGGACATCCAGAAGCATCTTGGAATCATAGTCCGGATTGTTTTCAAATTCATCGATGAACGGCTTCGTGGTGATTGTCGGGCTGTCCACCACGATATAGGCTCTCTTGTTCAGTGTCCGGGATGCCCTGTAGATTCCGATGGCCGATCCGAACGCATCGATGTCCATCATCTTGTGTCCCATGATCACAACTTTCTCACTGGACTCGATAAACTCCTGAAGAGCATGTGCCTTGACTCTCGCCTTTACACGGGTGCTCTTCTCAACAGCCTGCGATTTTCCGCCGAAGTAGGTAATGCTGTCGCCGTCCCGCAGTACGACCTGATCACCGCCGCGTCCCAGGGCGAGATCGATCGCCATTCTGGCGCACTCATAGTTCCGGTTGTAGGAACCGTTGTTCGCTCCGATTCCGATACTCAGCGTGACCGCCATGTCGTTTCCGATATTGACTGTTTTTACATCGTCCAGAATATTGAAGCGGAGCGTCTTGAGCTCGTTCAGCGTTCTTGTCCGCATCGCAATCAGATACTTGTCCTTGTCGAACTTCTTGACAATTCCGTCCAGATCCTGAAAATACTTGTTGATCTTCCGGTCCACCAGCGCGGTGAGCAGGGAGCGTCTGACCTCGTCGACGCTCTCCATCGCCTCGTCGTAATTGTCCATATAGATCATTCCGCAGACCATGGTCTCGTCTTCGTATTTCTGGATGTAGTTGTTCAGTTCTGTCTCATCAAAGAGAAGAAAAGCGTAGAGCATACTGCTCTCATCCTCATCCTCCCTCTCGAGAATCTGAGAGTTATCGATCAGATCGTCCAGAACGACGCTTTTGATCTGAATCCGGTAGTCCCTCCGGTTGTAGACCGTCTCGTACTCGATCTCCTGATCCCTCGCCGGAAATTTGTCCGGTGACATTCCGTTGAAGATGCTCGCGATAGATTTCCGGAAGCTCTTTCTGTCTTTTCCGGTCAGTTCCGCAAACGCGTCGTTAAACCAGAGAAGTCTTCCACGCTCATCTGTAATCGCATACGGAAGCGCGAGATCCATCATCAGTTTGCGCTGCACCTGTCCGTACTGGGTCGCGAACGTCACAAGATCGTTCAGCATCGCCTCTTTCTGACGCCCGTAGATAACGATGATCAGTATAATATAGATCACAAGTCCGCCGCTCACCAGAATGCCGGCGCGCGTATTCAGCAGGTAGACTCCCGCGTTGATCAGTACAAAAACCACCGTCAAAACCAAAGGCAGATGGAGATACTTGTTCAATGGTCCTGCCGTCTTTACTCTGCTCATAAACACTTTCCCTCTTAACATTCCCCGGCACCAGTTTTTGTATACCGGATTTTGATTATTCGGTGTACAGGCGCTTCAAATTTGGAAAAATACCTTACGATATTGTACTCATTTTCAGAGATACCGTCAACTGCGGGAAATACGGACAGCGTTTACTGTACTCTTCCCAGAACCTGTCCGATGCTCTCATGGAACACAAGGTCCGCTGATTTATCGCGGCTTGTCGCGTCCCTGTTAATGACAACAAGGTATTTGCCGCGAAAATAATCAATCAGCGAAGCCGCCGGATAGACCGAGAGCGAGGTTCCGCCGATGATCAGCATATCCGCCCGGGAAACTGCCTGTTCCGACTCTCTCCAGGCTGCGCCGGGCAGGGACTCTCCATACAGCGTGACATCCGGCCGGATCTGCCCCCCGCACTCCGGGCATCTCGGAATCGGATCCTTGCAGGAAAAAATATAGTCCTCCGGATAGGTTTTTCCGCAGTCCGAGCAGTAGTTCCGGAGCGTCGAACCGTGGATTTCGTACACGCGCCGGCTGCCAGCCTTCTGGTGAAGCCCGTCGATGTTCTGCGTGATCACACAGTCCAGTTTCCCTCTCTGCTCCAGTTCCGCCAGCTTCCTGTGCGCGGTGTTCGGCTCAATCCCGTCGACATTCAGCTTCTGACGGTAGAACTCATAGAACACTTTTGGCTGCCGGTACAGACAGTCGTCACTCAGAAGATACTCCGGAGAATACCGGTCGAACTGCACATCATGCTGATTGTAAAGTCCGTCCTTGCTTCGAAAATCCGGGATTCCGCTCTCCGTGGACACGCCGGCTCCTCCGAAGAAGACGATGTGCGCGGAGGCATCCACCATTTCATTGAGCGCGGCATACTTCTCCTCACCCAAAAGGCTGTGCAGGTATTCCAGCCGCTCGCTTCTCTGTTCGTATTTATCAATAAACAATTTTTCCACCGCCCTTCCTTCACAAAATCTGCACCATTTATTATACCACCTGCCCGGATTCCGCGTACAGTTTCTGTTCCGTGAGTAACAGACGTTCTCGCACCGAGCCCGGGATGCGAAACATCTACCCATCGCGCGAGTTGCGCATCCCGCGGAGCGTTTTGTGTTATAGAAATTTCGGAGGAATTTCCTATAACACAAAGAGAGGGGCTGCGCAATTCTATATGCGACAACCCCTCCTGTACGGATCCTGTTAATCAATTATTGAAACGGAAGCTCCTCATCGAGTCCGTCCGGAATATTCATGAAGCCGTCCGTGCTTCCGGAAGCCGGCTCTGCCGGAGCCATTCCAGCTGCAGGAGCAGACTGTGCAAATGCAGCTGCATTCTGCTGGCTTGCGGCTTTGCTCTCGACAAATTCCTGATTCTCCACAACGACATCCGTTGTGTAGACCTTTGTGCCGTCCTGCTTTGTGTAGCTGCCGGTCTGGATTCTTCCGTCGATGGCGATCTTCGTTCCCTGATGGAGGTACTTCTCGGCAAACTCTGCGGACTTTCCGAACGCAACACAGCCGATGAAATCAGCGCTCTGCTCTCCGTCCTGTCTGCGGAATCTGCGGTCAACAGCTAATGTATATCTGGCAATCGCCTGTGGATTATCCCCGCTCTGGCTGTAACGGATGTCCGGGTCTCTTGTCAGTCTTCCTACAAGAATAACTTTATTCATGATTGATCCTCTTTTCTTTATTAACCACTCAGTCTGTATCAACACTTATACTCTGAGAATTTTATCATAGTGCCTGATCAAATTCAAGCCGTGCGCAGCTATGCTCATGCGCGCCTGATCTCACGGATACTCTTCTCGACAAGTTTTCTCGGCACCATGATCAGATGGCCGCAGCCGCAGCACTTCAGTTTGAAATCCGCGCCTGTGCGCAGGATTTCCCACTCCTGACTTCCACAGGGGTGTTTTTTTTTCATGGTAATGATATCTCCCACGTATAAATCCATATTCCCCTCCTGTCAGCCGTTTTCCGCGCCGGCGTCCGGCGTCTGTGCATCTCCCGCCGTCTGTTCTCCGCCGGATTCCCCCGCGGACTCCGCCGGTCTGTCCGGAATACCGGGATCCGCGATGCCTTGCACGACAAAACGGTGTCCCGGATCATTCGTACAGGTGGACAGCGTGACGATCTTGCTGTCGAGCTGAAAGTCCGGCTGCTTCAGCGGTACTTCCGATCCCTGATACATTTTGTCGCACCACTCGGAAAAGACTTCATCCGTTCCGTTAAAAATCGTGTAGGTATCATCCTCGACGGCCGCCGTTTTCATACCGAACATCTGATAGCGGTAATTTCCGCCCGGCGTCAGAATCCAGAAATACGGGTCGACCATATACCTTTTTTCGGTCGACAGATGCGAGAGCTTACCGAACATGGAGCCATTCAGCATATTGTGTCCGTAGACAATGGTGTTCGGGTCTTTGAAATCACCCTTGTTCTTGCACTCGACAAAGATCGTTCCCGCAAAGTTGTACTGTTTCTCAAACGTTCTGTGAAGATAAAAATCATTGTCCTTCGTCTGCACGACCGGATAGCTCAGCTCCAGCGCTCCGATATAAAGCCAGCCGACGATATCCGGGTTGATCTTCTGAAGGGACTCCCAGTCAACATGAATCGGCGGAGTCAGCGGAACGCCCTCGGCAGAGAGTGCGTTCACGGCTTCCAGCGAAGTAGCCTCCGTCTCCTCGGTATACTGACGGATCTTGTTGTACTCGTCCGTCCCCTTCTTGTAGTCAATCAGTGTGCTGATCAGACGAAAACCCGCATAGGCCATGATGATCAGACAGATCACGATCGCGACCGTGAGCAGATTGGCAGTTCTCTTTCTCTTCTGTTTCCGGAGTTCTCGCTGGCGGTCTGCCTCGCTCATTTTTGTTTTCTCCGCTCCTCCCGCCTGCTTCGGGCTCTCTGCCTTTCCGGTTTTTTCCTTCCGTTGTTCTTCCAGCTTTTTATCCGGCATAACTTACCTGCTCCCCTTGTGATGTAAGTTCTTTAAATAGATAATTCTCAGCCCCTTCAGCAGAAGGTTCCTGTCAAGAATAACCTCCCTGCCGCAATACGGCGTGATCATCTCCGCGGTCTTTCCCGTCAGGACAACCGTTAGTTTCTGTTCAAACTCCTTCTGCATCCGGTCGATAACCCCGTCGATCATCGCCGCTGTCCCGAACGCAAAGCCGCTGCGCATACAGTCAACGGTATTGCTTCCGATCAGTCGGTCCACTTTGTCCGCAAAACTGATCTCCGGCAGCTGACTCGTCCGGTTGCTGAGCGCGTCAAGTCCAAGAAGCGCTCCCGGCATGATCATGCCTCCAATGTATTCCGTATTTTCATTGATCACAGAGACGGTCGTCGCTGTTCCCATGTCAAAAACGAGCAGCGGCTTCGGATACTCTGCGATCGCCGCGACCGCATCCGCCACCTGATCACTTCCGAGCTGTGCCGGATTGTCGATCCGTATCTTCAATCCGTTCTTCACTCCCGGCCCGACAATCATACAGGTTCTTCCCGTGACGGAGTAAACCGCGTCGCGGAGCACCGCCTTCATCGAAGGAACTACCGACGAGATGATTCCTCCGGAGATCTGCTCCGGCGGAGTATGATGCATGATCAGAAGTTCCCGGATCATAACCGAGTATTCGTCGCTTGTTTTGTTTCTGTCCGTAGAGAACCTGCATGAAAAAAACAGCCTCTCCTCGTCCAGCACCCCAAGAACCGTATGCGTATTTCCTACATCCAACGCCAGAAACATAACCGAAAAACCTTTCTAAATCTAAACTCCCGGACGCCAGCCGCGTCGCACTTTCCCTTTGCTTCAAATCCGCAGGCAAATCCGGTACACTGTTCGAAAAAAAAACCAGCTGACTTCGAAGAACGCTCGCCCGAATAGCACGTATCAAAACGTCTCGACGCCGGTTCACATTTTTCAAAAAGCAGACCAGACCATTCCCCTATGAAGTATGTAGCAAAACCGCCGGAATATCAAGTGAGTTCCTCGTCTTTTGCCCATCCTCTGGAGTAACTGACGGCCTTGTCCCAGCCCGAAATCCTTCTTCTTCGTTCGTCCTCCCGGATCGTCGGCTTGAATACATTATCCACCTGCCAGTTCGCCTTGATCTCGTCAGTGTTTTTCCAATAGCCGACCGCAAGTCCCGCCAGGTACGCCGCTCCGAGAGCGGTTGTCTCCACACACTTCGGCCTCTGCACCGGGATGCCGCAGAGATCCGCCTGCGTCTGGAGAAGGAAGTCGTTCGCGCTCGCGCCTCCGTCCACCTTCAGCTGCCGAAGAGAAATCCCGCAGTCCGCCGCCATCGCCTGAAGAACATCGTTCACCTGGAAGGCAAGCGACTCCAGTGTTGCGCGGATAATGTGGTACTTATTGACTCCGCGCGTAATGCCGACGATCGTGCCCCTCGCGTACGGGTCCCAGTACGGCGCGCCGAGACCGGTAAAGGCCGGCACAACATAACAGCCGTTCGTATCCGGAACTTTCTTTGCCATATACTCAGAGTCCATCGCAGAATCGATCAACCGAAGTTCATCCCGCAGCCACTGAATCGCGGCGCCAGCCACAAAGATCGATCCCTCCAGTGCATAATTGACGGTTCCGTCCATTCCCCAGGCAATCGTCGTCACCAGACCGTTCCTTGAGAACACCGGATCTACGCCGGTATTCATGAGAAGGAATCCTCCGGTGCCGTAGGTATTCTTTACTTCTCCGGCTCCGAAGCCCGTCTGGCCGAAAAGAGCCGCCTGCTGGTCGCCCGCCGCTCCGGCGATCGGGATTTCGCCACCGAAAAACGAAGCGTCTGCGACGCCGTACACCTGACTCGAAGGCACGACCTCCGGAAGCATACACCTCGGGATATTGAGCAGTTTCAGAATATCATCGTCCCAGTCGAGGGAGCGGATGTTGTACATCATCGTTCGCGACGCATTGGAATAGTCCGTGACATGAACCCGTCCCTTGGTGAGCTTCCAGATCAACCAGGTATCCACCGTTCCGAACAGAAGCTCGCCTTTTTCGGCGCGCTCTCTTGCTCCCTGGACATGATCCAGAATCCATTTCAGTTTTGTCGCGGAAAAATACGGATCGAGAACAAGTCCGGTCTTCTCCCGGATCATATCCGAATAGCCTTCTTCGGCAAGCCGGTCGCAAAACTCCGCAGTTCTTCTGCACTGCCAGACAATCGCATGGCAGATGGGCTCTCCCGTGTTTTTATCCCAGACAATGGTCGTCTCTCTCTGATTTGTAATGCCGATCGCGGCGATCTGCTTCGCCGTGATATTGATCTTCTGCATCGCCTCCACAGCCACCCCAAGCTGTGTCGCCCAGATCCGGTTCGCGTCATGCTCAACCCAGCCCGGTTTCGGAAAATACTGTCTGAATTCCCTCTGCGAAACGCTGCAGATCTCTCCCCTCTCGTTAAAAAGGATCGCACGGTTGCTTGTCGTGCCGGAATCCAGTGCCAAAATGTATTTTTGCATAAAGTCTACCTCCCAATAGCGCATAACATTATACAAATTTTATAACATTTTTCCAAACGAGGCAATATTATAACTTTTCATTTTTTTTGCAGATTTACGCCCGTTTCCTCTGCGACGAATAGACCGCTCTGCTCTCATGACAGGCAAAATAAAGGATCTGATACTCCGATGAGGCGCCTCGCAAAAATGCCAGCGCTTTTTCCAGTTTCGCGTCGTCCAGATTCACAAACGGATCGTCCAGAACAATGAACGGTTTCTCGTCCGTATACATCGCCTCAATCATGGACATCCTCCTGCACAGCCCGATCAGATCCTGCCATCCCTCGCTCAGGAGCTCCGTCTCCCTCTGAAGGCCGGCTCTTCGCACCGTCACGTTCAGATCGGCATCCATCCGGAAATCGCCGGACACGGATCCCGTCAGCATTTCCTCATACTTTTCAAGGGACTCCTGCATCGGCGCCATGTATTTCCCGGAAAATTTGACTTTTGCCCTTCGGAGATATCCGCTCGTCCGCCGAAGGACTTCATACCTGTGAAGAGCTTCCTGCTGTTCCTCCTGCAGCCGCTCAAGCCCGGCCTGTGCCTCCGCAAGGCGCGACAGCTTTTCCTCCGAAGCCGCAAGCGTATTCTTAAGCTCCTTGAGCTGTTCCGTCAGTTCTTCCGACCGGCTCTGCGCAAAGCGATACGCCGCCGTCAGTTCCTCCAGAGATTTGGTCGGGAACTTTGATGAGGCGTCGATTTTTCCACGGAGGTTTCCAAGCTTCAGGGACTGCTCACAGGCATCCCTCTCCGCCTTTCTCCGTCCATACTCCGCCTCAGCCCGCTCGAGCGCGCTCCTCTTCTCACTGATCTCCGCAATCTGCATCCGCAGATCCGCCCTCGGCACGAACGAAAAACTTCTCAATTCTTCCAGCAGGGCGGCCGCATCCCCGTCGCCTGCATTTTCCGCACTCTTTGCCCTGAGCAGCATGTTGCTGTACGTCCGGAATTTCTCAGTGTCATACCGGAGTTTCTGCATACCGGCCTCTGCCACCATCTGTCCTTCGGCCGCCTCCGGATAGTATCTCCCCAGAAAATCCCGCATCTCCCGCTCGAGTTCTTCTTTCTGCTCTACATAATGCGTATTCCTGAGCGACTGAACTCTCTTTCCCAGTCGCCGATACTCGGATGCGTCGCCCCGGATGCGGTGTAAAAGACCAGCGACCTCACCCTCTTCGACTTCGAGATTCAGGCTTCCTATAAAATCGGAGATCTTCTGTTCAATCTCCGCAGCGTAGGCGTCATCCGCCCGCATCCCCTTCAGAATCGCCTTGTACTGTTCCCTCGCGGTGGTATTCGCATTCTCCTCCGGCTTTTTCTCTTCCTTCTTTTCCGCCTTCTTCTCACGTCCTTCGGCCACCATCGCCGAAAGTCCCCAGGCAAGCAGAAGAAAGCCGCTGACAACAAGTCCAATGCCGGGCAGTCCGTCATGGTCGATCAACAGATAAATCAGCGCCGCGGTCAGAAGCACGCCGCCCGCCTTGATCCGTTTCATACCGACCCTCGGTTTCTTCTCCTCCTCTTCCGCAGGCTCCTCTGCCGGCGGTTCATCGGGAATTCCGGCCTCCTCGCTCATTTTGATCATGGTCTTCAGCGCCCGCAGATTCTTCTTGCGGTCCGACATGCCTCTCCGGATGGTACATCTCTCCTCCCATTCGCGAATCAGCTGATCCATCTGACGTTCCTCCGGCGCGTTCCAGAGAAACAGTTCCCGCTCCATCTCATACGCCTTCCGCTCGGATGCGGAGAGTTCCATCTCGCCGATCCTCTCGCTGAGATCCCGGATCTGCTCCGCCTTGTTCCGGTACTCCTCAAGCGTCTCGTCAGAGGGCGTCACACTGTGAAAAATTCCGCGGAGCCTTTCGTATTCTTTTTCCTCTTCCGGACGGAGCGTGTAGCCGGCCGACGCCATCGCATTTCGGTCAAGCGTCGATGCTCTCGACGCCCAGTTTTCCGCGACATCTGCGGGCGGAATCTCTCCTGGAAAAAACGCGCGCAGCCGTTCCACTTCCTCACCGGCCCGCTGCATTTCCATCTTCAGTGAGCGGAACTTTTCGAGTTCCGTCTGCCTGTCCTTCAAGAGCCCCGCCTCGTGGATATGTCCCTGTAATTCTTCAATTTCCGCACGGCAGTCCCTGATGCGCCCCCGTGTCTGTTCAAGCTCTGCGCGAAGGTTCTCCGCACGCTCTTCTTCTGCCGTCTTCCGGGACAGTTCCGCCTCCACGGCGGCAATCTCGTCACGGAGTTTTGCGAGTTTTCCGGTCTTGCGGTCCGGCGTAAGGCTCAGCATCTCCTTTCGGATTCTGTCCTGCGCGTCCGTATAACCGCCCATATCCGCGTTCTCGGAACTCACATCACCGATTTTCGCGCTGATCCCTGCCGTCACATACGTTCTGCAGTCATGCTGGGCCAGGAAAACCGTCCGTCGGAAGGATTCCGCGTCCACAGAAAAGATCTCCTCGCCGGGAACATCTCCGAATCTGTCCGTCTGCAGATTTGACCCGGCCTCATAGACCAGAAGCTTATCTTCTCGTGGACTCTCCGCGCCGAAACATCTCTCGATCCGCCACAGCTTTCCCTCATATTCAAATGTCAACGTTCCGCCGTAAATTCCTCCCTGCCAGGGAGCAAAACGCGTCCTCGGTCTCTCCGCGGGGTTCTTTTTCTTGTCATTGTCAAAGCCGTAGAACATCGCAAGCAAAAAATGAGCGAATGTACTCTTCCCCCAGCCATTCTCCTTCAGCACCGTATTCAATCCCCGGACAAAACGGATCCGGTTTTCATGAAGACAGCCGAAGTTACTGATATAACACTCCACAAGTCTCAAAACTCAAATTCCTCCCCGGACAACGCCTGCAAACCACACCGCACAATCTCCGCTTTCTCATCCTCCGAGAGAACCGGATCCTTCTGCAGAAGGCGCACAAGCTCTCCCTTCAGCGACGCATCGTGCTCAAAACTCAGATAATTGACGTCAAGCGACGTCTCATCCCGCAGCTGAAAAAGTTCAAATCGGTCCCTGAAATGTGTGAGGATCTGGGTCATGTTCTTCTCGGCACAGACATCAATCCTGCCGGTCAGAACAACTCTCACCATGTCTTCCGCTCGAATCTTCTCAGCTGCCGCAATCACAGCTTCCATCTTTTCAATTATTTCAATCGTCGAGGCCGCTCCGCCGATCTCTACCGAAAGTTCCCACAGATTTCTCGACGCAAACGGAATAAAGGTGTCCGAACAGTTTCCGCTCGCCTCGTCGATATCCAGAAGCACAAAACCGTGCTCCCCGCATTCATCAAAACCTCTTCCCTCGAGGGCGCCCGGATAACACCAGATTCCCCTCGGCTCAAGCGCGCCCTTTTTGTATGCGTGAATATGTCCGAGGGCAAGATAATCAATCCCCCTGTTTCGAAGCAGCTGTAAATTCAGCGTCTCCGGGTCAGCCCCGCCGTATTCCGTGAGCTGGCCATGAAGGGCAACAATTCGAAACGTGTCGACACGTATAGTCTTCTCCGCTCCCGCACTTTCCGAATCATCGTTTCCTCTCTCCTCAGCGCTTTCGTCCGGATCGCGGAAATTCACGAATGCCGGAGCTTCTGTCGAAGCCTCCTTTAAATGCTCCTGGTTTCCAAAGCACTTCGCCGCGAATACCGGTGCTTCTGCCGAAGCCGCCTTTTTATCCGTTGCCTCTTCCTTCAAGGGAACCGGAACTTCCTTGACATTTGAAGCCTGCGGCACTTCCGTGAAATGATTTGTTCCTTCGATCAGCACTGTTCCCAACCGGTAGGCTGTCCACTCCGATCCGAAAATCTTCAGGTTCTCCGGAACAGACGGGAGAGCATCGACAAAAGCCCCCTCCTCATGGTTGCCCGTAAGATAAAAGAATACGATCCCCGGATGTCTGCGGATCGTCTCATAGACTGTATTCACGGCCTGTGCCGAAATATTCTTTGAATCAAACAGATCTCCGCAGATAAGGATAGCCCTCACATCCTGTTCCGCCGCATAGTCCGCCATACGTGTAAATGTGTGCAGCAGCTCCGCCCGCCTGCGGCGAAGTTGCTCCCCGCTCAGATGTGTTGTCATCTTCGAATCCAGATGAAGATCCGCGCAATGTATTATTTTCACCGGGTATCCCGTCCTTTCTCAGGCAGTCGTATGTAGACCGCATAAACCACAAAGCCATTGACTATACCGGTCAGCGTTCCCGCGATCAGAAGTATGGGAAGATACCAGAAAAACGGGATCGAAGGCATATATATACAGGCCACAAGAATCTGACCGACGTTGTGTGCCGCGCCTCCTGCTGCGGAAATTCCGACTGCGCCGAATTTTCCGGTACGTATTAACACGGACATGACAACCATGCTAAACACCGCCCCCGCCATTCCGTACTGTATACTGAACAGATTTCCAAACATAAAACCGATCACGACAACCCTCGCCGCCGAGATCACAATCGCCTCCCGCCAGCTGTAGAGATAAATCGAAATCAGTATGACGATATTGGAGAGGCCGATTTTCATCCCCGGAACGCCAAAGTTCACCGGAATCAGTGTCTCCACATAACCCACCAGTATAGCCAGTGCCGTGAGCATTCCCATATATGCGGTTTTCCTGCCGATACTTCTCTTTGCCACTCGCTCCATCATCTCATCCCGCTATTGTGTCCGGGCGGCGATGATCCGCCCCGCTTCCGTTTTCACTTGTTGAACTTGTATCACCTGTATCGCCCCTGCTGCCGGACTGATTCTTTGAACGGCTGTTGACCCTGCTGTTTGTTTCGCTCTCCGACCCCGTATTATTCCCGCCGTCACCGGTCTTTGCGCGCTTCGTGCTTTCGCCGTCCGACCCTCTCTCCGAATCCGCATGGCTCCTGCTGCCGTCCGGCGAAGGCTTCGCTTCTTCCGACGAGGCATCCCACCAGTTGTCCTCCCCGTCGTCCGTCTCCTTCGCGTTGATAACGTGAAGAATCACCTGATTCGGTAGGCAGATGATACTTCCGCCTCTCTCATCAATCGGGAGAAACTGCATACAGAGGTGATCCGGACAGGTCGCTTCCTTCATCCGGACCTTTCCGTCCTTGATTTCGCACACGTTTGTGTGTCCGATCCGGATCTCCTGATCCCGGTCCAGATCATAGACGCCATACTGCTCATTGTTGACGAGGATTTCCAACTGCGGCCTTTTCAGATCCACCACAAGAGATCTCACCAGCAGGATCAGTCCTGCCACAAGAAGAATCGAGGCGATCAGTATGATGTCATTTCTTCCCGCCGTCTTTTTCATTTTGTCGGATACCACTCCAGTTCATTATTCTGACCGGTGAAAAGAATTTCAACCGGCATCTCCAGCCTGTCTGTCAGTTCCTTCATTTTTTCCCGTCCGAGAACAATTCCGATCGTTGCCAGCGCGTCACAGGCCGTGTCATCTCCTCCGATGATCGTCACCTGATTCAGATCCGTCTCTGCCGGATATCCGGTCTTCGGATCCAGAATGTGATGATAGAACTGTCCGTTCGCCCGGAAATACCGCTCGTAGATCCCAGAAGAAATCACCGCCTGATCCTCTGCCTCCACCGTCGTAAGAATCTCACCGCGATCCGAAAACGGCTTCTGAATCCCGACAACCCAGGACTTTCCGCCCGGTTTTGTTCCGAGAGCGCTGACATTGCCGCCGAGATTGATCATGGCGGAAGTACAGCCTTCACCTTTCAGATACTTCCTCAATCGTTCGGAAATATAACCCTTGGCGATTCCTCCGAGATCAATCATGGTATCCGCTGCATCGAAGGTGACCGTCTGCCCGTCGATGTGCACCTTCCGGTAATCCACGCGTTCCAGTTCCCGTTTAATCTCCTCTTCCTTCGGCACAGCCGACACGTGATCTTCTGTCTCAAAATCCCAGAGTTCTCTGACCGGAAGAATCGTGATGTCGAAGGCGCCTTCCGACAGCTCACAGAACTCCAGCCCTCTCCGGATACAGTCCGCCAGAGGTTCCGAAACTTCCACCGCCTGCTCACTTCTGTGATTGAGACGGTACAGTTCGCTGCCTTCCTTCTGTGCCGAGAGTGTACTTTCCATTTCCTCGCAGAGCTCAAAACAGCCGTCCAGAAGTTCTTCCGCCCGCTCATCATTGATGCGAATCCCGATCACCGTATCAAAAAACGTGCCGCTTCGCTCCGCTCCCGCCGCCTGCACGTCTGTGCCGTCTCTCCCCTGCACGTCCGGCCCGGAAGTGCTCTGCGTATTTGCCACGTTTCCTGCACATCCGGATGCCGCCAGCCCGAGGCTGAGCATGAGCGCAACTAAGGGTGCTCTCCACCCGCGTCTTGTCTTCTTCACAAGATCACTCCCCTCTGTTTTCCATGTGAAGCATATTTCACAGGGTCGATGCCGTTCCATTTCCGCGGACACCGCCTGATACGTTCATTTTCCCACTTCTTCTGATTATACATGATCCTGTTCCCAGTCACAAGATTTTGCCGCTCGGTTCACACACCATCGGAATGTCTGTAAAAAAGAATGTCGCTAGCGACATTCTCGCGCCGAGCGCGGATGCAACGCATCTACATATCGCGCGAGTGCGCATGTAAGCGGAGCGTTTTATGTTATAGAAATTTCGGAGAAATTTCTATAACATAAAAAACACAGCCCCGCCGTCCGGACACTGCCGGACAGCGGGGCTGCCAGTTTACATTCTAAGATATTCGTTTCTTGTAAAGGAATGCTGAATCCCTCTTACTTCAGATCTTCCACATACTCCGCCGCGTTGATACCGGAGATTCTTCCGTATACTACGAAATCGGTGACAGCAGTACCGCCGAGACGGTTTCCGCCGTGTACGCCTCCGGTAACCTCACCGGACGCGAAGAGTCCCGGAATGGCTTCCCCGTTCTCTTTGAGAACTTCTGTCTTCGGATTGATCTTCAGCCCGCCCATGGTGTGATGAACGCCAGGCGTAACTTTCAGTGCGTAGTATGGAGCTGTGTCCAGAGCATTCGCAAAGCTGGTACGTCCGAACTCCGGATCGCTCTTATTTGCGACACACTGGTTCCAGTCTTTGATCGTCTGATCCAGCGTATCCGGATCGACGCCGATCTGCTCTGCAAGTTCTTTCGCATCTTTTCCGGTCAGTGTGTAACCCGCATTGATGTAGCCCTCGATAACCGCAGACTCATCGACCATCTTCTGATCGATGATCAGCCATGCAAAACTCTCCGGCTGCTCGATCTCTGCCGCGGATACACGGTCTCTGGTCTGTACCTCATCATAGAAGCGCTTTCCGTTGACATTGACAAGGATCGCTCCGTCTCCGCGGAGTCCCTCGGTAATCAGATGTCCGGAGTTGTACTCTACCGTCGGATGAATCTGGATCTGCTCCATATCCACGGTGGCCGCTCCGACTTCTTCACCCATCTGGATTCCGATTCCCTGCGCGCCCGAGGCGTTGGTTGTCATGAAGCCCTTGAGCTCCGGTCTGTACTTCTCAACCATCTCGGAATTTGCTCCGAAACCGCCGGATGCGATGATGACAGCCTTTGCCTTCACCGTAACATTCTCACCGGTCGAACCGATCGCGTGAACACCGACCGCTTTTCCGTCTTCCATGAGAACCTTGTCCGCTGTTGTGGAATAAAAGAGGCGGATCTTTCCGCTTCTCGTCTCAATGTTCTCCTGAAGGATCGGAACCGTGTAGGCGCCGACCGCCTCGGTCTTGCCCTCTGCATTGACCGGACTGTGGATTCGCTTTACGGAAGCGCCTCCGGCAGCTCCCACTCTGTGAAGCTTTGCGCCGACGGAATCGAGCCAGTCGATACTCTCCGCGCTTCGCTCACACATTTCTTTTACAAGAGCGGGATCATTGATTCCGTGTCCGCCCATGATGGTGTTCAGCTCCATGAGCTCTGCCGTATCAAAATATCCTTCCGGATTTTTCAGATACTCGTCGTACTGTTTCCTCACGGTTGCCGCAAGTTCTGTGACCGTCTCATTGTCCGCGAATTCCTCAGCGGCGGACTTCAGTGATTTTTCAACACCGTCGCCCTCGTTAAATTCATTCTGATCCTGCCATTTTGTATTGGCGGCGTTCATTCCGCCCGTCGCGCGAATGGAATTTCCGCCGACCATCGTCTGGCTCTCGAGAATGATGACTTTGTGTCCCTTGTCGGCCGCCTCGATGGCAGCTGTCATTCCTGCGCCTCCGGCTCCGACAATAACAATATCTGCCTTGTAGACAGCGTCCCTCGCTTTTGTAGTGGTCATCACCGGCGCTGTTCCGAACTTCTCTGTTGAAATTCCGCCGGATTCCAGTGCTGCCCTGACCGCGTTTTTGATCGCGTCGGATGTGATCGTGGCTCCGGAAATGGAGTCCACTTCGTAACTCTGATAATTGTAGATCTGAGACGGAATCTGGGCTACGGCAATCGTTCCGATCCCCTCCGTCTCATGATGGTCTGTGACCTCAACAGAATAAATATAATCCTGATCTGCCACAATCTGTACAGAGACATCTCCATCCATTCCCTGCGCAGCACCGGTCAGTGTCTGTGCTTCTGCCGAAGGTCCTCCCGACGGAGCCTTGCTCGGCGGTTTCATCGGTGAAAACACCATAGGAATTGCAGTTCCTGCTGCCAGCAGCAGGTATGGAATTGCTTTTAATGCTTTCATACTCATACTCCTTCCGGCTACACCCTAAACTGAAAACCTTTACAGAAACCTTTGTGTTATGGAAATTCCGAATGAATTTCCATAACACGAAAACGCACCCTTATACAATACACTTTCTCGGACAGTCGACCTTACATGTTCCGCAGTTGGTACATTTCTCGTAGTCGATCACCGGATAACCGCTGTCGATGGAGATCGCGTTCTCCGGACAGTTTCTCACACACTTCTGACAGGAGATACAGCCGACTTTACAGTTCTCCATAACCGGTTTACCTTTGTCCGGGTTTACACAGCCGATGTGTGATACATACTTGTAAGGCACCTCGGAGATGAGTCCCTTCGGGCAGGCCTTGCGGCACTTACCGCAGTTGACACATTTCTCTTCGTCCACCTTCGCAACGCCCTGCACAATGTGAATCGCATCAAATTCGCAGGCAGAGACGCACTCGCCAAGACCGAGACAGCCGTAGCGGCAGGATTTCGGACCGCCGGCCGGTGCCATGTGTACGTTTGTACAGGTCATCGGACCGCTGTACTCATAAATCTCCGTCGTCTTCTCGCAGTCACCGACGCAGCGCACAAAGGCCACTTTCCGCTCGCCCTCGGCAGCTGTTGTTCCGAGGATCTTCGCGATTTCATCGGCCACCGGTTTCTGTCCTACCACGCAGGCATTTACCGCAGCCTCTCCTCTTGCCATAGCTGCGGCGCAGGCTGCACAGCCCGAATATCCGCAACCGCCGCAGTTCGCACCCGGAAGTGCCTCGTTGATCGCCGCCTCTTTCTCATCCACCGGCACCGCAAATACCTTGCTCGCCACGGAAAGGAAGATTCCGACTACCAGTCCGACACCACCGACTACCAGTGTCGCTATTAAAATTCCGTTCATAGTTCCCTCCTGTTCCGCTTACTTCAGAGCTGAGAATCCGAAGAAAGCAATTGACATCAGCGCCGCTGTAATCATAACGATCGGGAAACCGCGGAACGGCTTCGGAATTTCGTTGAATACAATCTTCTCTCGGATATAGGAGAGAATGACGATTGCGATCCAGAATCCGATCGCTGTTGCAAGTCCGTAGATTGTACCTGTAAGAATATCGTACTCTTTCTGAACATTCAGAAGAGCAACGCCGAGAACTGCACAGTTTGTAGTGATCAGCGGAAGATAAATTCCGAGAGCATCGTACAGACTCTTTACGAATTTTTTCAGGAACATCTCAACGAACTGAACAAGAGCAGCAACGATCACGATAAACACGATCGTTTTCATGTACTGAAGTCCTGTCGGAACCAACAGGAACTTGTAGATAATTCCACAGACAAGGGATGCCAGCGTAAGAACGAAGGTTACAGCCGCACCCATTCCCTTTGACGCACTGCTCTTCTGAGAAACGCCGAGGAACGCACAGATTCCGAGGAACTGACTCAATACTACGTTATTGATAAGACATGCATTGATTGCAAGCAAAAGAATCGCTGTCACACTCATTACTGATCTCCTCCTTTCTTGCCGGATGCAATTGCCTCATCTACAGTTCCTTTATTCTTTGCGATCGTCTGTGCCGCAGTTTCGCCGCAATTCTCCGGTTTCTGTCCGCACATGCCGACCTTCATACATTTGAAGCACTCACCGCAGATTTTCTCTGTCGGATCCCACTCTTTCTTCGGACGTCTTCCCGCACCGATCTTGAGCGCGTTCATGGCCGCGATCAGGAATCCATAGACAAGGAAAGCTCCCGGCGCAAGGATGAATGTGCTGATCGGCACATAGCCGGACGGCATCACCTGCGCTCCGAAAATTGTTCCGGCTCCGAGAAGCTCACGGAAGGAAGCGATCAGGGTGAGCGCCACCGTAAAGCCGACACCCATTCCGATTCCGTCGAAGAACGAAGAGATGATCGGTTTCTTTCCCGCGTATGCTTCCGCACGTCCCATGATGATACAGTTAACAACAATCAGCGGAATATAAATTCCGAGCGTCTTGTAAAGTCCCGGTGTGAAGCCCTCCATAAGGAAGTCAACCATCGTAACGAACGATGCAATTACGACAATGTAGGCCGGCATTCTCATTCTGTCCGGAATAATCTTGCGAAGCAGAGAGATGATGAGGTTGGACATCATCAGAACCGCCGTCGTGGAAAGTCCCATACCGATCGCATTTGTCGCAGATGTCGAAGTGGCCAGTGTCGGACAGGTACCGAGTACCAGAACGAAAACCGGGTTTTCAACAAACAATCCATTCCATAATCTCTCTATCGGAGTATCTTTTTTCAAACTCATTTATTCAGCCTCCTCTAGAAATGATACGGCAGTGATCGCACCGTTTACCGCCTTGGTAACCGCATTTGTTGTCACCGTACAGCCGGAGATCGCGTCGATCTCGTTTGCGCTCTGTTTGCCGTTCTTTGTATATTTGACAAGTTCCTCACCACTGAGTGTGATCGTCTTGAACTGATCCTTGAACGTGTCCTCATCCGCCTTCATTCCCATTCCGGCAGTCTCCGGAAGATTCAGGAAGGAAATGCCGTATACGTTCTTCGCACCCTCAGCTGTTCCGATGCCGACCATCAGTTCCACGTCGCCGCCGTATCCCTCTTTGTTTGCGGCAGTGACAACGTAACCGATTTTCGCGCCGGATGCATCCTGTGCCTCCGATACAGCACTCACGGTTGTCTGATCGATGCCAGCCTCCTCGAGCGCTTTCGCGAAACCGGCATCCGAAGCATTCCAGTCTACCGCGCTGAATGATTTCGCATCCGGAAATACCTGTTTCTGCGCTGCTTCCTGTGTCGCTTTCTGCTGCCTCTCAATCGGCGCCGCAGTAATGTGATGTACACCGCCAAGAACAAGACCGGCGGCAAGTGTAATAATCGTCAGAATAATCGTGTCATGAACTACGCCTTTATCTTTCTTGCTCATGCCTGCTTCGCCTCCTTCCCTTCTTTCTTCATGCCGAAGGCTCTCGGACGCGTATAGGCCTCAATCATCGGTGTAATGCAATTGCCGAGGATGATCGCATAGGATACGCCCTCCGAACCGCTTCCGATCATACGGAAGAGCCATGTCATTACGCCGAGGAAGAGTCCGAAGATCACCTGACCGGCCGGAGTAACCGGCGAAGTCACATAATCCGTAGCCATGAACAGCGCGCCGAGCAGGATACCGCCTGCACAGAGTTCCTCCGCGGTAAAAATAATCGGATCGTCAAAACCCTTGACCGCTGCCGTGATGCAAACCAGGACAGCAAAGCTTCCCAGGTAGAATACCGGGATCTTCCAGTCAATGATCTTGAGAAGAAGAAGGAAGAGTCCGCCTGCAAGAAGCGCAATCGCGGATGTCTCTCCGATGACTCCCGCAACGTTTCCGAAGAAAAGCGCGTGAAGATCAAAATGATACCCCAGCTTCAGGTAAGCAAGAGGTGTCGCGCCGGAAAGAGCATCCGGTGTACCCGGCATGGTATTCACAAGAGAAGTGAATCCGCTCGGCGCGGCATAGGTTGTCATCTGGCTGGAAAACGCGATCAGAAGGAAACATCTCGCTCCGAGCGCGGGATTCATGAAGTTCTCACCCAGACCGCCGTAAATCATCTTGATGACGACAATGGCAAATACAGATCCGAGTACAGGAATCCACCAGATGATTTCCGGCGGCATGTTCATACCGATCAAAAGTCCGGTTACTACTGCGGACAGATCGTTAATCGATGACTTCTTGCCGAAAATCAGATTGTAAAGTGCCTCGGAGATCACTGCAGATGCCGTTGACAGGCACAGGATCAGAAGCGCATGGAATCCAAAGTTAAACACTCCGTAGATACATGCCGGCATGAGCGCCAGAATCACACAGAGCATAATTTTCGTCGTTGTAATGCTGTCTCTGACATGAGGAGAGACAGAAACCTGATACTTTTTACTCATCTTCTACCTCCCTCACTTTTTCTTCTTTGCTGCCAGAACCTGCTGACGCATCGCATTGATTTCACCGGCCAGAGACCGCTTGGCAGGACAGGAGAAGCTGCAGGAACCGCAGTTCACGCACTCCAGACCGTCGTACGCTTCAAAGGATTCCGCATCGCCGAACTTCGCAAAATCGGCAAGCTTGTTCGGCATCAGACGCGCCGGACATCCCTTCATACAACGTCCGCAGTTGATACATTTTCCTGTTTTGTTTGCGGCAACTTCGTCCTTCAAAAAACATGTCAGCGCTCCGGAAGTTTTTGTCACCGGAATCTCTGTGTCCGCAAGGGCAAAGCCCATCATCGGTCCGCCGGAAATAAGCTTCTCCGGCTCGGCCTTGAAACCGCCGCCGAGTTCAACGATCTCGCTGTAGCTCATGCCGACCGGAACCAGATAATTCTTCGGATCGGAAGGGGCGTCACCGGTCAGAGTGAACACTCTCTTCGTGAGCGGTTTTCCGTTTACAACGGCATCATAGACAGCCATAACGGTGCCTACGTTATCGACGATACAGCCCGCATCCGCAGGAAGCATCTTCGAAGTGACGTATCTTCCGGTAATGGCATTGATCAGGCAGCGCTCCGCGCCCTCCGGGTACTTCGTCTTCACAACCTTCACGGACATGTTCTTTTTGCCGCGGATGGCCTCTTCCATTACCTTGACCGCCTTCGGCTTGTTGTTCTCGATACAAATCACACCCTGACAGTTTGCGCCGAAGAGGCTGAGAATGATCTCCAGACCGGCTACGATTTTCTCCGGTTTTTCGATCATGCATCTGTAATCGGATGTAAGGTACGGCTCGCACTCGGATCCATTCACGAGAATATAATCCACCTTGGACGGATCCTTCGGCGCAAGTTTCACTGCGGTCGGGAATCCAGCTCCACCCATACCAACAACTCCGGCCTCGCGAATGCGCTCCAGAATCTGCTCTTTCGAGAGAGATGCCGGATCTGCGGAAGTGAATTCTACACTTTCATACTGCTCATCGTTCTCCACGATAATCGCATCAACGTAAGCCCCGGTTGCGTTTTTACGCTTTTCAAGTTTCGTTACTGTTCCTGATACAGAAGCGTGAATCGGCGCGGAAACAAAACCGCCCGCCTCAGCAATTTTCTGACCAGCAAGTACGCGATCCCCCTTTTTCACAAGGGCTTTCGCCGGTGCACCAATGTGCTGTGATAGCAGATAGACCAGTTCTTTTCCGGGGGTGAGGCTCTCCACAGGTTTCTCCGCAGAAAGTTCCTTGCCCTCGAAGGGATGAACTCCGCCTTTAAAGGTTAATAATCCCATCTCCTATCCTCCTTCCTTAAATGTATGCAAATCATCCAACATTATACGACAGTTTCATATCTTTTTAAATATAAACAATCGCATAAACTGTTGTTTTTTTGTTATTAAACATAATAATAACGGCAATAATCTGTCATCAAACAAAAAAGAGGCAGTTTTCCCCGCTTTGCCGCAAAGAAATCTGCCTCCTATGTAACATATTCGTCGCGCAGATACACCGATACGTTTCCCTTTCCATAACCAAATAAGCGGATCCCTTAGGGATGCCGATGCCTCGGCATTCCGCAAATCGCCGCCTCCTCAATTACACAATTTCCGTAGTCTAAACGTACCGGTCATTCGTCAAAATCATGAATGTTCGCAGCTTATGAATCCAAACTTATTTTTCATCATAGTGATGTGCTTCGTTCAACATCATGTCCTTAACCTTCATCAGTCGTACCTGCGTACTTCTCTCATTTTCATCCAGCTTCATCGTGATATATCGGATGCCCTGCTGTGTCTCAGGAATGATGACATGCTCGAGTGCGTTTACTCTTCGTCTGGTCTTCTCGATCTCAGACGCCATCAGCTGACAGGATTTCTCCACTTCGGCAAGCTTCAGCATATCCGGCAGCGTATCGGAGAGGGACTGAACCGCCCCGTCCAGATCACTGGACGTGTAGGCGAAACCGTATGCAAAGATGTCGTTCTTGTCGGCCGTTCTCGTCGTGTAATCGAAGACCGGAATATCGACACTCATAACATTCTTTGTATCCTTTTTCAGATATACCTCCTGTTTCGGCGCCATCATCGCAGCCTGAAGAATTTCCTCAGACATACCTGCTTTCGCGAGCACGAAGTTTCTGTTCGCATCCTGAATCTCTCTCTCTACTTTTTTCCGGAGCTCCATGTTCTCACGGACAAGATCGAGAAATTCTCTCATCAGCTCATCACGTTTATCCTTCAGAAGTCGATGGCCCTTGATCGCTGTCGCAAGTTTACGTTTCAGCCTGGTCAGTTCCATTCGGGTAGGATTGACCTGTGTAGCAGCCATTGCATAACCTCCTTCATAAACTCCGCTCCGGTACATCGTCCACGAAACAACCGGCCGGATTCGCAAAGCGTTTGGTCCGGTTATTCAGGGACGATGCATGAACCCTTGCGGATCAGTCTTTTTCGTAGTGCTCGTCGAGCATTGCATCCGAGATACGTTTCAGCTCGGATCTCGGAAGGATTCTCAGCAGATCCCAGCCGGTCTCCAGCGTCTCCGTGATACTGCGGTCTGTCGAATATCCCTGAGATACGTATGTCTTCTCGAACTCATCGGCGAATTTCGCGTAGACAAGGTCAATATCCGTAAGAGCAGCTTCACCGAGGATGACCATAAGCTCCTTCGCGTCCTTACCTCTGGCATAGGCTGCAAAGAGCTGGTTCATCGTCGCCGCGTGATCCTTTCTGGTCTTTCCTTCACCGATTCCCTTATCTTTGAGTCGGGACAGAGACGGAAGAACATCGATCGGCGGTGTAATTCCCTTTCTGTAGAGTTCTCGGCTCAGGATGATCTGACCCTCGGTGATATATCCGGTAAGGTCAGGGATCGGGTGCGTCTTGTCGTCCTCAGGCATGGTCAGGATCGGCACCATGGTGATGGATCCTTTCTTTCCTTTCAGACGTCCAGCACGCTCGTAGAGGGTTGCAAGGTCGGTGTACATATATCCCGGATATCCACGACGTCCGGGAACTTCCTTACGGGCTGCGGATACCTCACGGAGAGCATCCGCGTAGTTTGTGATATCCGTAAGGATAACCAGTACGTGCATGTCTTTCTCAAAGGCGAGATACTCGGCAGCTGTCAGCGCCATACGAGGGGTGGAGATACGCTCTACCGCCGGATCGTTGGCAAGGTTGATAAACAGAACCGTTCGGTCAATCGCGCCGGTCTCCTTGAAGGACTCCTGGAAGTAGTTCGCCTCCTCGTAGGTAATACCCATGGCTGCAAAAACTACCGCGAACGGCTCGTCTGTTCCGACTACCTTCGCCTGTCTCGCGATCTGCGCCGCCAGCTGCGCATGCGGAAGACCGGAGGCGGAGAAGATCGGAAGTTTCTGTCCACGAACCAGTGTGTTCAGACCGTCGATGGCCGAAACACCGGTCTGAATGAACTCAGACGGATAGGCACGGGCTGCCGGATTCATCGGGAGACCGTTGATGTCGAGACGGGCATCCGGAAGAATATCCGGTCCGCCGTCGATTGTACGTCCCATTCCGTCGAAGACACGTCCCAGCATATCCTCGGATACGCCGAGCTGCTGCGCGTGGCCAAGGAATCTGACTTTGCTGTCCGAGAGGTTGATTCCGGTGGAATCCTCGAAGAGCTGAACGAGCGCGTTCCCTCCGTCGATCTCAAGAACCTTGCATCGTCTCACTTCCCCGTTGGAGAGCTCGATCTCACCGAGCTCGTTGTATTTTACATCCTCTACGCCCTGAACCAGCATCAGAGGACCGGCAACTTCTTTTATCGTACGATATTCTTTTGCCATAAGATCAGTCCTCCTTTCCCGTCAGGCTTTCGGTTTCTGCGGCAATCTCTTCTTTGATCTTGTCATACTGATCATCGATATCCGCTTCCAGTGTGTATTTGAATCGACCGATCTTCTCACGGACTTCCATCTTGACGAGGTCATTGATCGAAGCGCCGTGCTCGAGTGCCTTCGTACCCTGCTCGTAGAACTCGAATACGAGCTTCATCATATAGTACTGCTTCTTCAGAGAAGTATAGGTATCGATCTCATCGAAGGAGTTCTGATGGAGGAAGTCCTCTCGAATGGATCTTGCCGCTTCCATCTTCAGACGGTCGGCCGGTGACAGGGCATCCATACCTACCATCTTAACGATCTCGTTCAGCGATGACTCATCCTGAAGAAGGCTCATCAGGCTCTGTCTGGTGGACATCCAGTCATTCTCGACATTGCTGTCAAACCACTGTTTCAGTGTATCGAGATACAGACTGTAACTGGTCAGCCAGTTGATCGCCGGGAAGTGTCTCTGATATGCAAGCGATGCATCGAGAGCCCAGAATACTTTTACAATTCGAAGGGTCGCCTGTGATACCGGCTCGGAGATATCACCTCCGGGAGGCGATACGGCACCGATCGCGGAAAGGGCACCCTCTCTTCTCTCATGTCCGAGAGAAATGACACGGCCGGCACGCTCATAGAACTGAGCCAGACGGGAACCGAGGTATGCCGGGTAACCTTCCTCACCGGGCATCTCCTCCAGACGTCCCGACATCTCTCGAAGAGCCTCGGCCCAACGGGATGTGGAGTCTGCCATAAGCGCTACGGAATACCCCATGTCGCGGAAGTACTCGGCGATGGTAATACCTGTATAAATGGAAGCCTCACGGGCTGCAACAGGCATATCCGATGTGTTCGCAATCAGAACAGTTCGCTTCATCAGGGACTCGCCCGTGCGCGGATCCTTCAGCTCAGGGAACTCGTTCAGTACGTCGGTCATCTCGTTTCCACGCTCACCGCAACCGATATATACGACGATATCCGCGTCTGCCCACTTCGCGAGCTGATGCTGGGTAACGGTCTTTCCCGAACCGAAAGGTCCCGGAATCGCCGCAACACCTCCCTTTGCAATCGGGAAGAAGGCGTCAACGACACGCTGACCTGTAACGAGCGGCTCATCCGGCGGAAGTTTCTCCGCGTACGGACGGCCTTTTCGAACCGGCCATTTCTGGAGCATGGTGAGATCCACATCCCCCTTGTCTGTTGTCACAACAGCAACCGTCTCATCAATATTGAAGGAGCCGGAGGTGATGGATTTGATCTTTCCTTTCACACCGTAGGGAACCATGATCTTCTGTGTAACAACCGGAGTCTCCTCGACCGTACCGATGACATCGCCGGACTCGACTTCGTCGCCCACGGAGGCAGTCGCCCGGAAGTCCCATTTCTTCTCATGATCGAGAGCAGAGACTTCGACACCGCGGTTCAGACGAGTGCTCTGTGTCGCATCCATAATCTTATTCAGCGGTCGCTGAATACCATCGTATATAGAACTGATCAGGCCAGGTCCCAACTCAACGGAAAGAGGAGCGCCGGTAGATTCCACCGGTTCGCCGGGTCCAAGACCCTGTGTCTCCTCATATACCTGAATGGATGCCTGGTCTCCGTGCATCTCAATGATCTCGCCGATCAGACGCTCGCTGCTTACACGTACAACGTCGAACATATTCGCATCGCGCATTCCCTCGGCAATGACCAGAGGTCCCGCTACTTTTTTAATCGTACCTGTACTCATTTCTTAAACGGATCTCCTCTCTTTTGCCATTGGTTACTCATCGTTACCGAACAGGATGTCACTGCCGACCGCCTGCTCGACGGACTTCTTCACTTGGAGGACACCGGCGCCGGTGTTACCTCTTACACCCGGAATCAGAATGATCGCCGGAGTGATTCTGCCCTCGTATCTGCTAATTTCCTTCTCGAGGTCAGCGGCAAGGCTCTCCGTGATGTAAATAACGCCGAAGTCGTTCTCGGCCAGATTACGGAGCGTCTTCGCTGCCTCTTCCGTCTTATCAGTATCAACAGGGAAGATCGTCAGCCCGAGTGCGGCAAAGCCGTAGATGCTGTCGTAATCCCCCATTACCGCTATCTTAACCATATGTCTTCCTTACCCTTTCCCGGGTACTGTCCTCTGAAAAGCCGTTCGCCTTGGCTGTGACGATGATTCGCACATTTTTCAGCTCGTTCTCCCTCGCGAGATAGTAGGCAATCACCGGTCCCGCAGATACACTGTTCATCTTCTGCGGAAGAATGGTGTCGATCACACGGTTGTCGCACCAGCGCTCAAAGGCGGATGGCGACTCCTTCAGTGCCTCGGAAGCCTCGCTGAAACCGTGTCCCTCCAGATACTCGTAAAGAGCCTCTCTTCCCTTTGTCGCCGCAAGCGCCAGCGCGTTCACGTCAAAGGCACCGCACGGAGCGAGCGCCTCCTTCAGGAATGCCATACTCTTTCCGGTAATCATGCAGCGGACCGCAATCTTGATATTCGTCACCGCAACCGTTGACTCCTCATAATCCTTCAGCAGCTTATTCTTCGACTTTCTGCCGGCCTCCAGACACGCGTTCATACACGCCCGGTCCACAATGACATCACACATCTGCCCGTCGTTCGTCGTAAGCATTACGTCGTACGCGCGCTCGGCAGCAGCTCTCATATGCACCGGAAGCGCGGCGAAATTCTTCTCCTCGAGAATCTTAACCATCTCGGCTCCGCCGAATTTCTCCATCTCATAGAAAATCGTTCCGTGCTTGTCGGAAGTGCAGATTTCTTTGATGCCTGCTTTCAGATTATGGTACAGCTTCGGATAGGACAGGACTTCGAATACCTGCGGGCTGATCTTCAATTCGTGCATCAGCTTCCAGGTCTTCTCCTCCTCAGTCGCAAGCATCCGGTCTGCGTCCGGCGGAGTACTTCCGTCTCCCCAGCCGCGGTCCGACAGGAAGTTCAGAACCTCTCGCTCATCCTTCATGCCGGTCATCTGCCGGATATCCGCATCATTCAGAAGAGTTTTCTCTTTGACGCGGATCCTTGCAACCGCATATACATAATCCAGATCACTCATGCGTTTGTTCTCCTAAATCACTCTGTGATCACCACAGCGTGTGATGTACTGCGTCCTGCAGATCGTTCATGCGATCGTCAAAGATCGCTCGAAGAGAGCAGTTCTCGTCAATTCCGCCGTAGCGAAGGATAAATCCGTTCTCGATCTCCGCAGCATCTCTGGAGAGTGTCAGCTTACCCTTCTTCTCTTCGGCGATCTCCTTGATCTTCGTCTCGAAGTTTGCCGGAAGTCTCTTCAGATCTTTCTCTGTCATCAAAATCTCACCGTCATCCGGACGAACATTCGCCTTCAACAGTTTGATGATCATTTCAAAATAAGATGCGTCATCCTGGGTGTCCAGTTTCCTGTACGCCTTCTCGATCACATCCGATATGATCTCCTGCCTCGCTTCCAGAAGCGCCTGTCTGCGCCGCAACCCGATCTGGGATTCAATCCTGGATGCATAGGCTTTTGCGTCCGCATCCGCCTTGTCGGCGAGTTTATCTGCGGATTTCTGACTGTCAGCCTTTGCCGCTTTCTTCAGCGCGTCGACGGCATTCGTCGCTTCTGCCAGAATAGAATCCGCCTTGTCTCTGGCTTCCTGCAGGATCTCTTTTGTAATACTGTCTACTCCTGCCATTTACGCTCTCCTTTTTTCTGAATGCTTAGGTCAGCTCCGATTATTTGATTCCTGTTACAGCAAGGATGGAAATCAGGAGGGCCAGGATGGCGTATGTCTCTACCATGGCCGGGAACAGCATCGCTTTACCGAACTGATCCGGTTTCTTAGCCACAAGACCGATACAGGATACAGATGTTCTGCCCTGATGATACGCGGACACGAGACCTACAATGGCGATCGGCAGGCATGAGAAGAAATAAAGCATACCGGTCCATGTATCGGTGATCGCTGTTCCGCCGAGAATACCGATTCTGGAAAGTGTAATGAATGTAACGAGAAGTCCGTAAATACCCTGCGTACCTGGAAGAAGCTGAAGCAGAAGAACTTTGGCAAACTGCTCAGGATCTTCGGAAACCACTCCGGCCGCTGCCTGTCCGGCAATACCTACGCCCCAGGCTGAACCACATCCAGCAAATGCTGTTGCAAAAGCCGCTCCCATAAGTGCGAAAACCATACCTAAACTCATAGTTATTTTTCCTCCTTAACATGGATGTATTTGGTTGAAGATCTAAATGGTACGAATGGCTTTCCACCCGCATCATAAAACTTACCGAAAAACTCGACATACTGAAGACGGTTCGTATGAACGTAGGCTCCCAGCGCGTTGATGGCGATATTCAGTGTATGTCCGAGCACGAAAATCACCGCAAAGATGATCACCTTCAGCGGGCCGCTTCCGAACATCGATCCCATCATGTTGATAACGCTGGCAATAACTCCCGTCGCAAGGCCGAGAGCCAACAGTCGCGAATAAGAAAGAACATCGGAGAGCCAGGATGTGACGCCGTAGATGTCGTAGGCTCCGAGCGCAATTCTGATAATGAAATTCTTGTTGCTCCGTCCGCTCATCAGAAGAATAATCACAGCTCCGGCGATGGCGCACCCTTTCGCCGCGGCACCGACCCAATCCGGGAACTGAAAATCCATACCGGAGATTCCACGGAACAGATCCGACGGAAGAAGCATGAAGATCAGACCGGCGAGGAACAGATACCAGGATACGATATCCGAGATAAAAGCGACGAAATCCTTGTTCTTTAAGGCCTCATATCCCTTGATGCCAAGTCCCACAAAGAGGTGAATCACTCCGAAGAGGAGACACCAGATCAAAAGTCTCATGGGATCATTCAAAGGTGCGAACCACAACGGCTGCAGTACCACCTGATCGGAGGGGACATTGAACCAGGTGTGGGCGACAACATCGATCACGTCGCCGAAAAATCCTCCGTACATAAAGCCCCAGAAGGCTGTGGAGAGTCCGCAGAAGAAGAAGAGCTTCATAAAGCGCTTCATTCCGTCCTCCAGGTTCTTGTGCTTGATCATGATGATGCCGGTGGCCAGAGCCATGATGATGCCGTAGCCGGCGTCGGAGAGCATCATACCAAAAAAGATCACATAGAAGATTGACATGATGAACGTGGGATCAAACCGCCCGTGCTGGGGCAGTCCGTAGGAAGCAAGAACTCCCTCTGCCGCATCCGCGAAGCCGTTGTTCTTCAGGATGGTCGGCTCCATCTCATCCTGTCTCTTCTCTTCCCGCTCGACAAAGGCGCCAAACTTCGTGGAAAGAAGTGTCGCAACCCGATCCGCCTGCGCCTCCGGAACCCATCCTTCCATAAAGAAAGCATTCTTACTCTGCGGGAGCTTTCCGAGCATCGCGTACTTATCCGCGCGGATCCGGTAGTAATCCGACATGATCTCGAAATTCTCCAGATCGGAAGCATAGCCGGCGATTCGCTTCTCAGCCTCCTTCACAGCTTCCTTCTGTGCCCGTATATCATCGTCCAGCTTCCGAATCTCGTCTGCCGGTATTCCGACCACCGGCTGCGAGGGTCTCGCGAAGCCCGCCGACCTCAGATTCTCTTCGACCTTTTCCAGATCCCTCTTCAGGCAGATCACACTCACACAGGTCTGCTCACTTCCGGTCGAAATAACATCCGCTGTGACAGCCGCACTCTCCGGGATTCCTTTCGAAGCGATCGCATACAGTTCCGCCTGCGAGCTGACTGCCGGCGGCATCGTGCCGATCAGCACTGCTGTCTTCTTCGTATCGGTGGTACTCATCGGGATATCCAGATTGATCCATGGAGCAAGCGACTGCTTCATATTCTCGTCTTTCAGGATAATTCCCATACATTCATTGATTTTCTTCTCAGCCTGCTGAATATCTGCCGCCTCGACATTAAAGTGATGTCTGTTCGCTTCAGCATCAGCCATGCGTTTCCTGTCCACTTCTCTCTTCTCGGAGAAAAGACCGGCTCCGCCGCCCTTCTCTGGCGCGTAGGTTTTCAGGAGTTTGATTGCCTGGTCAAAGGATGCCGCACGCTTCTCATATTTCGATCTGGCCATCTGCGTATCCATTGTCTGCAGTTCTTCGTCATCCCGAAGATCCGTCATGGCCATCTCCATGATGCCCATGGTCTGCATTGTCTCAAGAATCGCCTTCCTGTGCCGCTTATTCGCGCAGATGCTGAGTTTCTGCATCTTTACAATTGCCATAGCTCCTCCTGCGCTTACAACAGCGTCTGAATAACCTTGTCAACAGCCGATCCTTCGCGCTCTGCCGCAGCAGCCTTCAGAGCATCGACCTGCTTCTGTGTCTCAGAATCCGCTTCCGCAAGCTTCTTTTCTCCGATACTTCTGGCTTCCGCCATCCGCGCGTCGTACGCTTCCTGCGCCGCCTTCGCGGCATCGGAACGAATCGCGGAAACATCCGTCTCTGCCCGCTTCTGCAAATCAGCGGCCTTCAGCTTTGCCTCGGCGATAATGTTCTCTGCGCCGGCTTCTGCTTCTATTACCGCTTTCACTGTTTCTTCGATCATGAATTCACCACCCTCCTGTAATGGATTTTTTGCTGCTGAGTAATCCAACCGGATGATTCGTATGCATCTTCAGAAAAAACAAAAACCTTCAGCCTTTCCCCTGGGTTTACTGGTATATTCCCGGTCAGACTATATAGATTAATTATACACACTTATGCTCAAAGTTACAATGTTTTTAGTAAATTATATGTGCATTATACACAAGTGGTTTCGCGATCCTTTCAATTTTGTTATGCATTTGGCCGTAGGTATTTGTTCTGCATTTTATATTTATCGTCAAAATTACCCGAAAAAATAAACTTTTAAAATACCTGACCGAAGGCGCAGGAGAAGAATCGCGCCAGCGATCTTCTCATCTGCGAGTTGCGCATGAAGCGGAGCGTTTTTTGTGTGACAACAAGCCAAAAAATGCGTCGTTTCAAGCAAGCTTGATGCCGCATTCCCGGCTCGCTGCCACACAAAAACGGGCACCGTATTTCTACGGTGCCCGTTCGGGATTGTCATTCAGCTTTCGCCGGATCAACAAGCATTATTTTTTGATGCTGTCGAAGTAAGCAACAGCTGCCTGATTGTATTTGAATACGGATTTAGCCATATCCTTCGTCTGCCTATCACCTTTGTTAGCTTTAAGTACAGAGCTGCTCCAGGAAAGTCCGGATGCAGTTACCTGGCAGTAAGCTGTTCCGTCTGCAACCTTGAATGTATGGTTCTTTCCAAGATCCTGAGCTTTTACGCCTACAAGATCAAGGTAAGCATAGCTGCCTTCAATTGTTGCTTTTACTTTCTTGTTGTCGATGTAGTATGTGTAACCAGCTGCCTCATCCGGATCAACCCTGAATGCAACAGTAAGTGTTGTATCGGAAACGATGCTAAGACTTACTGAATAGGAAACATCCATTGTTCCGATCGATGTAGCTGCATACTCCTCAACGTCGGAGTAATCAACGTCAGTAAGCTTATCCTTCGGAACGAGATCCCACTCTTTGTAACGAAGAAGTCTCTGAGCATAGATACCGTAATCCTTGATCTGGGATGCAAGAAGTTTCAGCTCAGCAGAGTATGCCTTGTTGCTTGAATAAGTATCACAAACCTTTGCAACTGTGTACTGGTATGTCGGAAGTGCTACGCCGTCATCATCGTACAGTTTTGCACGACGTCCGTCAGAAAGGTATACCTTGAAGTCAATCTTGCTGTTTGTCTCTTTTGCTTTGCAGTTAATCGGAACTACATAGACTGTTCTGCCCTTGCTCCAAGGCATCGTCTCGCAATCAGAGAACATTACTTTTGTCTCAACACCGTTAAGTGTGAAGATACCGTATGCGTTTCCATCCTCTTTTACTGCCTCCGGAAGATCAACGTATACTACTGTACCGATCTTACCTTTGAGCTCGAGGTTACGTCCAACGACTTTAACAACCTCAGGGATGAATGTCGGAGCCGGCTCGTCTGTCGGTTCCGGTTTTACTGTAGGTGTAGGTTTCTTTGTAGGTGTAGGTGTAGCGTCCTCAACATCTCCGAAGAGCTGATCGTAAACACCCATAGCGATAGCTACATCGCAGTTAGCCCAGAAACGATGGTAAACGATTGTGGACTCTTTGCCATTCTCAGCATCTACCAGCTTCTGGTAGTCCGGATCATCCTTGTACTGGGAACGGATGGAAAGGAATGTAGAGTCGTGGTTGATCGGATCGCCAAGGGCTGTCTCTCCGCCGTCAAGCTCCTCCGGAATATCAATTCTGGACTTGAACCACTTATCTGCTGTCTCTTTGTCGATTACGGTAGGATCACCGATACCCTCGCCGTCTGTGTGCATCTCCCAAACTTTGTCGAGAAGCTCATCAGCGATTGCTCTGTAGTATTCGTAATCATGTCCGTCACCGTCTGTAGCATCATCAAGTTTCAGACCTGCTGCGTAGTAAGCAAGTGTGTTTGCCATAGAACCTGTAACACCGGCGTCATGGTTCCAAGCAACAACATCTACATGAAGGTCGCTGTTATCGGAAGAATGAGTCTTGCTGTTCCATGTTCCAGGCTGTCCGGACCAGTCAAGTGTTCCAGGCATCCATGTATCTGTGAGGTTGCCCTTCTTATCTCTCTGAAGCTGAGATGTAGCCCAGTTAGCCCACTTGTCCATAAGAGCCTTAGCCTGCTCATTGCCTGTCTCGTAGTAGAGTTCGGCAATACGCTGCATAGACCATGTCTGCATACCGAACCACTGGTTGGAATCCGGGTTGTGGTAAACAGGAGCCTCTGTGTATGCAAGTCCGTTGAATGTGGATACATTCTTCGGAGCCGGTGAGTAGTCACCGTTGTAGTTGTTGGAAGCACCACCGGCTACACCACCCTCTTCGGACTGCAGCCATGTGTAGAAGTCAAGCTGTGTATCGTAGGACTTATCCCAGTCTTCCTGAGCTGTTGCGGATCCCGGTACGAAGCTTGTGAATCCTGTGTTGTCACGGGAAAGAATCCAAGCAGCCAGCGGGTTCTGGTATCCGAAATGAGCGTGGGAAGAACCGATTCTCCAGCTCCAGCCATCATCCATTCCGCCGCCCCATGCGTAGTACCAGTTAAGCAGGTAATCGCAGGAGTCTTTCTTTGTTCCGTTAACTTTTCCGTTTCCGATCTTTCTGAAGTACTTATCGTACATGGAGTAACGGAGGAAGTCACCGAGTTTTGTTGTCTTAGAAATTGCAGAGGAGCTTACTTTGCCCTTTCCGTCAGCCTGAGACCACTTAACAGCATCGTAAACAGCCTGTACTACACGGGCATCAGCATCGGATGCTACTGTGTACTTCCACTGTTTGGAAGGTTTGTTGGCCTCTTTTGTGAAGTAGCTAAGGTAACCAGCGTTCGGAAGTCCACCCTTTGTGAAGTCCTCCTCAGAAGGCTGCGGGATAGTATTGAAACATCCCTCCATACATCCACGCTGATAAGTGTTGATGAATACCGGCTCACTTCCATCGCCGAAGCCGTAGAAGTTATCGCAGTCGATGAGCCAGTGCATACCGTAAACATTGGAATCACCGTACTCTTTTACGAGCTCTTTGTAGATCGGGTCTTTTCCGGCTGTTCCGGAAAGTTCTGCCGGATACTGATCCGGTGTATCGTACTCGTTTGCCGGAGTAGCCGGGCTGTTCGGGTTGTACTTAGCATTTCCCTCTGTGGACTGATGTGTCTCATCCGGGATGAAGTATTTGTCAATGATCTTCCATGCTGTATCTACACCTTTGTAGTTGCCGGTGTAGTATCCGTTCATAGCCTCGAGCCATACATAGTAGGAAGCTGCCTCAGATGTGGACTCATGTCCCTGATCCGGAGCCTCTGCCATAAGTGTCTCTACAGAGTGGTAAGGAACTCCGTGTTTGTCGAAGTATGTGAGATCACCGTTGTGCATATCGTTGTACAGCTGTTTGAATCTCTTTGCATACTTGGAATTCGGGTTCTTTGTGAAATCCTTTACGTTTGCACGGGATGTCTGATCCTTCTCGGATGCAGCCGGTGTAGGTGTAGCATCCGGATTTGTTGTGATGGATTTGCCAACAGACCATGTGTCATCGCCGTTGTCCTGAACTTTTCCTGTAGCCCAGTCAGACGGATCGAAGTTGAATGTACCTGCCTGGATCACGAAATCTCCAGATACATTCGGATCTCCGCTCTTCAGCTCGATTGCACCGGCTGCGTCATCACTGCTGTCGTAGATCTTAACAGATGCATGATCCTGGATTGTGATGTCCTTGTTGATCTGGATGCTGTATCCGTTCAGGTCAACCTCAACGCTTGTGCCGTACCACATATTGATCGAATCGATCGAAATGTTGGCCATAAGTTTTACTTTGTTCTTAGCTGTGCCAGACTGGTCTCCACAGAATGGCTTCCAGACTGCGCCGTTGTCTGTGATGTTTTTGCCGTTAGCAACGATCAGAGTCTCTGCTCCAACGACATCCTCGTCTGCTACAGATGCCTTCGGACCGCTAGTCTTAGCATCAGCTGCCATAGCAGGTGCTGCTGTTGTAGCGATCATCGCCATCGAAAGCAGGCAAGCAAGAAACGCTTTCCTTTTCATTTCTCGAAATTCCTCCTCATACTTTAATGATAAAACATGTGTATTTCATTAACGTTCATCCCGAATCCGGATCGCGTCCGTCTCTTTCGATCCGTCCTTTAGCAATTCAGGCCTGTCAAGGTTGCCCTCCCGATCCTGACCTGTCACCCGGGTTCCAAGATCAACGTTCATGACAAAATAAATAAAAATCGGAAAAAACGTCCCCAATCTGCGTTTTTTCCTTTTACACCCCGGAAAGCTCCGGCCGGCTCTTTGCACCACTCTGCACAAAAAGCCTTCGAATATTCGTTGCGATTAATGCAATATTCTCATCTACCACCGTTTTAGCGAAGAATAATTGGAAAAGATGCCTAATTACCCCTCCCTAAATCGATTTCGGCTATATTCAATATACTATCACAGAATATAAATGTCAAACTTCTCAAAACTTGTCGTTCGTTATGTCTGACGAAACATTTTTCGAAAATTATTTGTACTGGCTTCTCCCAGTGTTTGCAAATATTATGTTATATTTTATACACAAATCCAACAATTATACAACGAATCCAATGTTTGTTTACATAAAACTGTTCTCGAAAACAAGTAAAATTTCGCCAAGGAATCAATTGTTCCACAGAATCGGTCTTCATTTTCGTCATTTTCACAGTAAAGCCTGTGAAACAAAGGGTAACTTTCGTTTGAGTTTCGTAAACATGCAGGTTCATTGGAATCTCATAGAAATAACCTTCACGGCAAAAAAAACGGGCTGTTTCGCTTTCTCGTCACGAAACAGCCCTTCAGGTATATTCTGTTAGTTTCACTTTATAACCTCCTTCTCTTTTCTTTTTATATAAACAAGATCCTTCTTCTACTTCTGGTTCTCTTAGAAGTGTGTACTTCTGTTCTTTCCTCTCCTTTTTTGAATTCATTCTCTTTCGAAAGTTTTGAGCTTCAGAAAGTTTTCTCTTCTTAAAGAAGCGCGTCCTATGATTTCTGAAGTACGAAAAGGATTTCTTGTTGTTATTTCATTTATATCATATCTTTTGGTTTCTGTCAATTGTTATTTGTATATTTGTCGTCTTGTCCCTAATTTTCAGAATATTTTGCAGTGTACTCTCAAAAATGCACAGTTCCGAGCAGCATCGGTGCAAAAGCAGTCTTCGACATGGCTAAAGTGAGGGGATGGGCGCGAGAATGTCGCGAGCGACATTCTTTTATCTCATCTTTTCCGCCCGGCTCTTCCGGTTATGATCCAGGGAGCCGGCTCCTGCGTGAAAAGATTCTTGTGCCCCAGCTTCGAGACGGAGATCTGGATCACCTCTTTGTCACGGATTCCGAGCGGTTCGAAGACCTTGTCGATATTTGCGGCCACACCGATATCCAGCGTATAGATGACAACGCTGAGATTCGGGTTCAGTCTGGTCAGAAGATCCAGCTCCTGTTCCATGCTGGCGGACGCCACCAGCATGACTTTGTCCGGAACCGGAACGTTCTTCATCGCTTCCTCGTTCACCTGATCGATCACCTGAATGTTGTGAAGACCGAAGTGATCAATATTATCCTCCATGGTACTGCGGTCATCCGCACTGTACTCGACAGCCGTGACGGAGCCCGCCGTCGCAATCATTGCCGATTCCACCGCTATACTCTCGCCGCTGATTACCAGGACAGCATCGTGCGCCTCCACCTGCATCTTATTCAGGATGACAGAGCGGATCTCGCTGCCGACATAGTGAACAGAACCTCTGCGGAACAGATCATTGTCCATGCCGATTTTATAGGTATTCCGCGCGTTTTTGTTGAGAACAAGCATGCCGGCGGACGCATTGATCCCCCTGTCAATCATGTTGGAGAGAAGGTCGTGTTTCACCTCTCCAACCGGCTCGGAACCATCATTGTACCAGACCTCGCACTCGCCGAGACCGGCGTTCCACATGCGGTAAAAAATATCTTCGTCGCCCGCCGCCGTAAATACCAGAGTCGCCCGATGGGTCTCGACCGTCGGAATAACGCTCTTGCCCTTGCGTGTAATATCCAGCAGCTTCACTCTCTCCAGATCAAACGGTGCACTCTTCGCAAAGTACTGCAGCCAGGAAATAATGCTTTCATTATTAAACAACGATTCTTCGCTCATGTCGCTCATCCCCCTTGTGAGTTTTCTCCGCCCAGGACAGGCAGAAAGCAGGAAATATGTGTAAACCGACCATAACCCGCGCATTTGCGGAACTATTTTTATGCATAAATTATATCATATAAAAAAGATCCTGTCGAACCGGATACGATTCAGACAAGACCTTTTTCGCTGTTTCTTTTGCACTTATGTGTTGAAAATATTTGAATACTCTTTGATGACATGCTGGTAGAGGGTTCGCACGGCCGGCGCCATGAACGCAGGGTTCAGACAGGCAAGACCGATCTCGCGATAGGCCGGCGGATCCATATGGTACTGTTTGACATCGTAGGGGATGTCCCGCATGACCAGCTCCGGCATGATACAGATTCCGAAACCGCTGGCCACCATGATGATCGTGGAGAGATCGTCCACAACATGATAACTTGTCTGAATGTCCAGCGAATTGCTTCTCAGATAATTCTGAATATCCGCGTCGGTGGACTCACGCTGTACCACAAAATGCTGATCCTTCATCTCCTCGATCGTTATTTTTTCCTTCGACTCGTCCTTCTCAAAATCCGTCGGCGTGATGCAGAGAAGCGGATCCCGATAGAAGGTCTCGATCGGAAGGTCACCGGCACTTGAGACAGAGAGGAAGCCGAAATCAACAATTCCATTCTTGATCCAGTATCGGACATCGTCATAGGTCCCCTCGAAAACCTCAATCTTGATTGCGGGGTACATCTCCTCAAACGACTTGATCATGCCCGGAATCCAGGTCGTACACGCACTGGAAAAACAGCCGACTTTGACAGTTCCGGTCTTCAGCCCCTTGTACTCGGCCACAACCTGCTGCAGGCTCTCATCGCTGTTCAGAACCGCATTGACATACGGGAGAATATGTTCGCCATAGTTTGTCAGCGCAACGCCGGACTTGTTTCTGGTGAGCACGGCAAACCCCAGTTCCTTCTCCATCGCAGAGATGGCATGACTGATCGCCGATGGTGTGAGACCGAGAACATCCGCCGCCTTATGAAAGCTACCCATCTCGGCTACTGTTTTGAATACCTGGTAGGTGAGTAAAGTCATATCTGCTCCTTTCCCATTACACAATTTCATCCGCAAAAGGACGACTTAAGCGCTCGAACAGAGTCGAGTCTATGATCCGTTTCTATCGTTTTATTCTGCGAGCCTGTATCTAAGCGGAACGTGTGAGATCACAGGACTTTCGCGTGACATCACAACAAGGCCGAGTTTCCCCGGCCTTCCATGTATTATGAATCAGTTGCGCGCGCATCTGTACTGAAGATCTTCCCAGCGCTTATCCACTTCCTGCTGGAAGAGCTCAATGAGATGCTCATTGCCCGGCTTGAACAGATGTTTGAATCTGCCCTGAGGCTTCAGGAAATCCTCGATCGGAAGCTTGTGCTTCGGCTCATAGGAGAGTTTCCACTCGCCGTGATCCACTTCAAAGAGCGGCCAGTAGCAGGTCTCCACAGCCAGGCGGCAGATCTCCATGATATCCTCTGTCGCGTATCTCCATCCACGCGGGCACGGAGCCATCACGTTCAGGAACGAGGATCCCTCTGTGTAGATCGCTTTCTCCGACTTCTTGTGGAGATCGCGGAAATCTCTGGTGAAGGTCGTCTGGGCGACGTACGGAACATAGTGCTCCGCGATGATCGCAGCCAGATCCTTTCTGTACTGAATCTTACCGTCGGAACATTTTCCGGCAGGTGTTGTCGTCGTATCCGCGTACATCGGTGTCGCGGAAGATCTCTGAATTCCCGTATTCATGTACGCTCCGTTGTCGTAGCAGACATAGAGCATATCATGACCGCGCTCCATCGCTCCGGACAGGGACTGGAAACCGATATCATAGGTACCGCCGTCACCACCGAAGGTGATGAATTTGAAATTATCTTTTTCGCCGAGTTTGCCTTTTCTCTTCAGAACTTTGTAGGCAGTCTCTACGCCGGCCATGGTCGCGCCGGCATTCTCAAACGCGTTGTGAATGTAGCTGTCCTCATAAGAAGTGTAAGGATACATAAAGGTGGAGACCTCCAGACAACCGGTCGCGTTTCCCACTACCGCCTGATCTTCCTCGTGAACAGCACGAAGAACCGCGCGAACTGCGATCGGCGCTCCGCATCCCGCACACATTCTGTGTCCCGGCGCAAGGCGCTCCGGTTTGCCAAGCATTGTTTTTAAACTGTAATCACTCATTTTTTGCGGTCTCCTTTATTATCCTCTGAGTCCGACGTACTTATGATCCGGCGCCGGCTTGCCATTCTCTGCGACATCTTTCAGCTCTGCAAATACATCCTTTACATCCTCTGTTGTAAAGTCTCTTCCTCCGAGACCATAGATGTAATTCACCGCCTCGATGTTCACCTTATTTCTAAAGAGTCCGGCCGGAATCTCACTTCCGAGAGGTCCGCTGTTTCCGTTATAACTCTCACATCTGTCCATGATCGCAGCGGCCCTGCATTTTTTCAGTGCCTCAGCAATCTGTTTTTCCGGGAACGGGCGGAAGACTCTGATTTTGAGAACGCCGACTTTCCAGCCCTCTTCTCTCAGCTCATCCACAGCCTGTTTTGCCGTTCCTGCGGCAGATCCCATGATCACCATGATGTAATCCGCATCCTCTGTTCTGTACTCCTCGAAAAGTCCGTAGCTTCTTCCGGACATCTCCGCGAATTTCTCCGCAACCTCGAGAATAACTTCCGTGGATGCCTCCATCGCTACTTCCTGCGCCTTCTTCGCCTCCATTGCGTAGTTGGACACGGAGTAGGGTCCGACGGATACCGGCTTGCCCGGATTCAGAAGGAACTCCTCCGGCTCATAGGTTCCGACAAACTTCTTGACGGATTCATCCTCGAGAAGATTGATGTTCATAACTGCGTGGCTGGTGATGAAACCGTCCTGGCAGATCATCACCGGCAGGTGCACGCGCGGATCCTCGGCAATCGGGAACGCCTGGATATAATTGTCATAGACTTCCTGGTTGTCCTCTGCGTAAATCTGGATCCAGCCGGTATCTCTCGCGCCCATTCCGTCGGAGTGGTCGCAGTTGATGTTGATCGGGCCGGAAAGCGTACGGTTCACCAGCGTGAGTACCAGCGGAAGGCGGTTCGACGCGGCGAGGAGGAGCTCCTCCCACATGAGCGCAAGGCCTGCGGAAGAGGTTGCCGTCATGGTACGGGCGCCTGCTGCCTCTGCGCCGATTGCGGCGGACATCGCGGAGTGCTCACTCTCCACCGGAATGAAATCGGTATCCATCTGACCGTTGGCGATAAAATTGCTCACCATCTGCGGAATCTCTGTGGACGGCGTGATCGGGAAGGCCGGCATAACGTCCGGCTCTACCTGTCGGATCGCGTTTGCCACCGCCTCGTTTCCGGACATTCTCTCCGGAAGCGCTTTACTTTTTACAATCTCGAGATTACTCATGGTTCAATGCCCTCCTTCATGACAATTGCATCAAAAGGACATACTTTCGCGCAGATTCCGCAGCCCTTACAATGATCATAATCAAACTCCAGTCTCTTTCCGTCCTTGAACGGGATTGCCACATCCGGGCAGACCGGACAGCAGAGCAGACACTGTTTACATTTATCAGCCAGAAAAACAGGCGTATTTGTTCTCCACTCACCGGTGTTGAACTTCTTCGATGTTCCCGCAGCAAAAATCTGCATTCCCTCCGTGAGATCCGTGTACGGAGACTGTTCGTTAATCTTATCTATATCTGTTCTCATTTCTTCTCCCTCAGGCACCTACCGCTTTGAACGCGTCTTCCAGCGCCTTCATATTTCCATCAATGACTTCCGGTTTCTTCGCAAACTTGTGTCCGAAGGACTCGCGCATATTCGAGATAAACTCCTCCTTCGGCATGACGCCGCTGACAGCAACCGCTGCCGCGAGCATCGGCGTGTTCGGGAAGTTTTTTCCGAGAGCCTTCTCGGAGATGTCTCTCGCGTCAACCACCACTACTCTCCCTGTGTATCCCTTGAGCAGTGGGCGGATCTCCTCCTCGGTCTTTGATGTATTTACAATAATCGCACCGTTATCCTTCAGGCCGTCCGTCACATGTACACCGTGCAGCAGTGTCTCGTCGACAACCACAACGTAGTCCGGATCGTAAATATTGGAATGAACGCGAATCGGATCCTTACTGATTCGATTGAACGCGGTAATCGGCGCTCCCATTCTCTCCGGACCATACTCCGGAAAGCCCTGAACATACTGTCCGGTTTTGAATGCAACATCCGCAAGCAGAAGCGCTGCAGTCTTCGCACCCTGACCGCCTCTTCCATGCCATCTGATTTCCAGTGTGTTATCCATCTGTCGTTCTCCTCGTTATATTTCGTTCATCTTAATGTTGACTTTCCGTCAACATTAACCATTATATCAATTCAAACAACTTTGTAAATGAAAAATGTTGATTTTCCTTCATAAATATCATGAATTTTTTTCACTGAATTATCGGCATGATTTGCATTCGTTCAACAACAGACAAGCGGAGAAACCGAACGGTCTCTCCGCTTGTCTGTTGTTTATTCTGCTTAAATCTCAGAGGATTTTTATTTCAGAAAATGCTCCTTCGCCCCGGACATATCTTCCGCAATTTCACAGGCTCCGAGATATCTTCCGTTTTTGTCACGAACCGCGTAGAACCGCACGCAGGCCGGATGTTCCCTGTCCGGCGTCCAGGTCTCGGCGCTCTCCTGTTTCCCCTCTCTGAAGTCATTGAGAAGCGCCCGGATGATCGGACGGACATTCTTCGCATGGCGCTCATAGACCGACTGCCCGATCTTCGCGTCATCTCTTCCGAGCACATTCGTTCCCTGCACGGAAAAACAGCAGATGTCATTCTCATCGATAAAGGTGATGTCCATCGGAAGAATCCGGATCATTGCCTGCAGCTGACCGAAGGTAATATCTCCGTTCTCGAAGTGCAGAACGCCCGCCGGAACGTCCTTTCCGGACTCCGCCAGATCACCGGCAACCGCCTCCTCGAGAAGGTCATTGATGGATTTCCCGGCCGTCAAACGTGCCAGCGACTCATCCGTCTCCTCCCGCATCAGCAGTTTCTCTGCCTCCAGAGCCTGTTTCACGGATTTCGGCGCATCCTTGTCGATATTGCCACGGAAAAGCGGCGAATCAACATCACAGAAGGATTCCACCTTCTTGTAATCAACGCCGTCACTGAGCAGAAGATGCGCGGTCTGCTCGATCTCCTGCGGCGTTACGTTCCCGAGCTCCCTGGCGATTTCCTTTCGGATCTTGCGCACATTCTGTCCCGCACACGCGTGGCGTACATATCTGGAGAGCATTTCGATCCGTTCCTCCGGAAGCTCCTGAATCTCGCCTCCCGCCATCAGCGCAAGCTCCGACGCAACGAGGGCTGCCTGCTTCTGCGCCATGGCCACCCGTTCTTCTTCCAGCGACTTCTCGTAACTTGCGCTCTCGTCTTCCGATTCCTCTTCGTCGTATACGTCCTCGTCGACATCTCTGTCGACCGCCTCAAATCCGTACTCCCTTAACTTCTTGATCAGTTCCTCCGGAAGAATATTCCTGCGATCTGCTTCCTCCTTCAGTGATCTGGATCTTCCGATCAGCTTCAGCCCCTTCGCCCCCTTGATTCCCATGCGCGCAAGAGGCTCCTGAAGCTCCGGTTCTTCATTGATCAGTTCGGTAACTGTCTTGTTCAGATTTATGACTTTGTCCATGTATGCTATCCCTGATTTATAAATATAGTCTTATATTTCATTATAGATTCTTTGGACATATATGGTCAATACCTATTCTATTCGTCAATTTTCCAAATTTTGTGATCCTGTCAGTCCCAAAATCTGTGCCGCGCACGCGGACGCGTTTTCCTTCAAAAAAGCTGCGAGAGACGGAAGCTCAAACACCCGCAGATCTTCCGCGTCTTCCGGGAGTACATGCAGCGTCAACCGCCGGAGCTCGGACAGCACGCCCGTCAGATCCTTCCACTCAGCCTCGCGAACCTCGCAGTCCCCCGCTTCGAATTCCGGGATACAGACCGGATAGTTCTCCATAAAATACGCATTCATCTTCGAGAAGTCTCCGTAATAATACGCGTCGGAGAAAAAGCTTTCGACCGGCACAATGTTCCCCGTGCGGAGAATCCGCACCTTTGTGATTTTCTCTGCCAGTTCCTCCTTTTGTCCACTCTCCCCGAGAAGTTCAAGAATTTGATCCCAGAAGCAATTCACCCAGTCCGCGTCCAGCTGCAGATGCATCCGATAGCCGAGCATTGCCGGCTCCGTGGACACGCGCCCGTATTTCCTGTAAAAAAGTTTCAGATCCGGCGGTATGGCAAGTTTGAGCTCATCTCTTCTATTCCGGAAATGCGACTCTTTCTTGTCGTTTCTCGCCTTTGTATCCGGAAGAAGACTTCCGAGCAGATATCTGTTTTTCCAGCGGACGCCGGGACAAAAACCGCTTCGCTCCAGTTCTTCCAGAACGAGACCCGCATGTGCCAGATGCATGATATAGCCGGGCATTTTCTACCTCCATCCGTTCTTTTTTCATCTTTCCAGTCTATATTACCACTTCGGGCCGCTCTGTTTCCAGAGCAGCCCGATGAAGCGTTCTTATATCACAAAAGAATGCGCGCGCATGTAAGCGAAGCATTTTGTGTCAAAAAAATCCGGAGGAATCTTACGACCCGAAATAGGCATCTGCTTTCTGTGAATAGCGATAAATCATTTTTGCCATATGAATAGCTGTCTGATTCTGCCCTTTCGCGTGGGAAAGCACATATTCCGCCCAGGAGAGTGCTCCGGCCCTGATCGTAAATGTCTGTTTTCCTTTGCTGATCACGATCTCCGACGCTGTGCTCAGTTTACCTGCTGCAATCGACTTCAGCTCGATGCAGTACTGACCGGAACCGCAGTCCTCCGGCACAACTTCTTTTCCGTCAACGGTGAATGTATATGCCTCCGGCTCATCTGTCAGACTGAAGTATACCTGCATCGAGGTATCCGACTGGAGCGCAAGTCCGAGACCGACATACTTCGCAATGCCTTTCTTATCCGCTACCACCGCATATGGCTGAAGGTCTTTTGCCGTTATATCCGACAGCTTGTCCGTAATCTTTGCCGTCTCCGTCCTGTATCCGGTCATCAGCTGTGTATAACCGCAGTAATTGCGAATCGCTTTTACCAGATCAATCGTCTTTTCTCCGTAAAGCCCGGGCTTTGCAAGATAGGTATCTGTGATGGCACCGATGCTGAACGCATAAGAGGAAATCGTCTTTTTCCCGGAGATAAGGCCGATCTCTTTGCCATCCTTATCAATCAGTTTCAGCTCGATGGTATCGTTGATCTGTTTTGCCGGAACAAAGATCTGCGTCTCGTAGATCTCATTTTTTCCGGACGCGTAGTGTTCAAGCTCCGAGAGTTTCTGTACCGTTTCTTTTCCATCGACCGTAAAGACAACACTCGGATCCGCTTTTTCCACCGCGGCCGGATCCGTAAAGCGCAGCATGATCTCCGCGCCGATCTTTCCCTTCAGCGAGAGACCGGTTCCATATACCTGACCGGTAATCCCTGCTGCGGCCGGCGTCGGCGTTGCTGGAACTTTTGTTGGCGTAACCGGTACAGGGGTCGGCGTCGCAGGCTTAGGTGTCGGCGTCGCAGGTACTGCCGTTGGAGTTGCAGGTACCGGCGTCGGCGTTGCAGGAACGGCTGTCGGTGTTGCCGGTACAGGGGTTGGGGTCGCAGGCTTTGGTGTCGGCGTCGCGGACACAGGCGTAGGTGTAGCCGGTACAGGTGTAGGTGTCGCAGGTACGGGCGTAGGTGTGGCCGGTGCAGGTGTCGTTCCCTGTGCCACAACGGTCCATGTTCCGTCACCGTTGTCTACGCAGGTATATCCCTCCGGCATATGCCAGTCGGGAACCTCTGTTGTGTAGGTTCCACCTGTGATCTCCGTGCAGGTGTCCTGTTCTTTTGATGTGCCGTCATAATACATTTTTCCGACGCAGATGCCGGCCGGATCCGAAATAAAGCTTCCGCCCTTCAGTTTCAGATGACACTTATCTTTCGACGGGTTATTAAGAGCCACCGCTACGCACGGATAGTATGTGTAGGAACCGTCCTTGTTAAATTTCTGCGCGCCGTGTCCGGTGGCCTCCACCGTTCCGTCATTGACAATCAGTGTGCCCACGGAAGCCAGAATTCCGTAATCAAAACCGCGAATGGTTCCACCGTTGACCGTGAGATCGTAGGTGATATTATTTCCGCCGCTGTACAGCTCGATCGCTGTTCCATAGGTACTTTCAATCACGCCACCGTTGATCGTAACCTTCAGCGCTTTGCCCGGGGAACGCTTGTTATCACGATAATAGTCCGGCCGGATCGCCTTATTGCCGACAGAAATTGTTCCGCCATTCATAACGATCTCCGCATCGCCGGCCAGACCGATTCCGAAGTTTCCGTACAGGATACCGCCCGATTTTTCATACGGTTCCGTTTCATTTTTGATCAGAGCACCGGCCTCAAGCGTCAGTTTTCCTCCATCCACATCGATCATATTCTCGTCATTGACCGAGAGCGGCGGCGCATACGCCGTATGGCTGACGATTCCACCTGCAAGTTTCGCATCGTCGCAGATCGTGAGATCTCCGTAGACCACGATATTTCTCGTGACGGTGCTGTAGGAATCCTCTCGTGTGTTCGTCGTCGTGAGGATATGTCCGTTTGTATTCAGAACGATCTTCTTATCCTTCGGAATATCGACTTCCACTTCTGTCGCGTCGATATCCGCATCCAGACGGATCGTCTCGCCCCACTCGGCATCAGCGATCGCCTTCAGAAGATTTTCAAGATTCTTTACCCTCGTCACCTTGTCGCTGAGCACAGGCGCTGCTGTCGGTCCGGGCGTCGCTGTCGGCACAGCGCCTCCGGTCGGCTCTGCAGGAGTTGTGGGTGTCGGCTTTGCCTGTCCCGGTCCCTTGCAATCCGAGTCCGCCGAGCAGATGAATTTTCCGGATTTCACCTGTCCGTTGAGGCTGACATGCTCGGTTCCCGTCACCATTCCGCCGCCTTTGGAATCGACGATCTCCACAGAAGCATTGTCGCCGATCAGGACATCTGTCTTGATCTCGAGTTTATAACCTGCAATGTCAATTTTAATTTTCCTTCCGTACCAGGCGTTGATCTCCGATCCGATCGTGGCGTCTCCGGTCAGAACGACCTCCGCTTCCATCTCGTAACCGATCAGAGGGCTGATCTCTCCCTTGCCGGTTGCCGGCGCACCATTCACCTGTTCCGCATCTGCCACACTGCTCCGGACCGTTCCTTCCGCCCAGACAGGCGCTGCCGTACAACAAACTGCCGCTGCCAGAAGAACTGCCAGCACTTTCCTTCTTTTCATTTCCCCCTCCAATTGTGTAAATTTATTGTATAAAACGCAAAACTATGACAATATTATATGAAATATCTGTCTTTTTATCAATATTTATGTGTTTTTTTCTCATCGGGTTCCCTGTGAGGCCGCCCAGATCAGAGTCACAACGGAGATCGGCAGGAGGTCGTGCGATTTGGAATTGGCCTCCCGGATGAGCCTTGCGACAAAACTGTCGACGACGTCCGGCGTCACAATTATAACCAGATGAATTATTCTCTCCTGATCCACGTTCGTCGAAGGGATCAGGCTGGACAGAAGGATCAGAATCGGAATCAGCGAGCCCGGCATCCGTTTCCTGTCGCACACAAAAACGGAGCCCGCACAACAGACTCCGCAATAACTATGTACCATACCATATTCTTATTTTTTCAACAATATCGGTTTACCGGTCCAGATCGCGGATCAGCATCAGGCTCTCGTAAGCCGGACGGATGATCTTGCCGCGGCCGGCGAGTTCCTCGATCCGGTGTGCGCTCCAGCCGACGATTCTCGCGATCGCGAACATTGGCGTGAAGAGCTCCTCCGGAATGCCGAGCATGTTGTACAAAAAGCCGCTGTAGAAATCCACATTGGCGCTGACGCCCTTGTACATCTTTCTCTTGCCGGAGATGATCTGCGGCGCAGCCTCTGCCACGGAAGTGTAGAACTCAAACTCGTCGTATCTGCCCTTCTCTCTTGCCAGCTGCTCGGTGAACGTCTTCAGCGCGCCCGCCCTCGGATCGGAAACCGAGTAGATCGCATGACCGATTCCGTAGATGAGTCCGGAGCGGTCGAATGCCTCTCCGTTCAAAAGCTTCAGCAGGTAGGCGTTCAGTTCCTCTCTGTCCCTGTGGTCGTGGACATTCCGCTCAATATCTTCCATCATCTGGCGCACCTTAATGTTGGCGCCGCCGTGTCTCGGGCCGCTCAAGGAAGCCATCGCAGCCGCAATGACCGAGTAAGTATCCGCACCCGAAGAAGTAACCGTTCTGGTCGTGAAGGTGGAGTTGTTACCGCCGCCGTGCTCCATATGGAGGATGAGCGCCGCGTCAAGCGCCTGCTCCTCTCCCGGCGTGAAGCTCTTGTCCGGCCGAAGCAGACGGAGCAGATTGCCGGCGAAGGAGATGCTGTCATCCGGACGGTGGATGTACATACTCTCGTCATTCTCATAGTGGTTGTACGCATGATAGCCGTAGACCGCCAGCATCGGAAAAACGCTGATCAGCATCAGCGACTGACGGAGCACGTTCTCCAGCGAAATGTCCCGTGCGTTCGAGTCGTAGGCCTGAAGCGTGAGAATACTGCGCATCATAGAATTCATGATATCGTTCGTGGACGCCTTCATGATGACGTCTCTGACAAAATTTACCGGCAGAGATCGGCTCTCGTTGAGGATTCTCCGGAATTCCTCGAGCTCCCCCTCATTCGGAAGTTCCCCGTAGAGAAGAAGATACGCCACTCTCTCATATCCAAAGCCGGCGCCGTCCTCTACACGTGCAATCAGGTCATATATATTGTATCCGCGGTAGTAAAGCTGTCCGTCAATCGGCACAAGCTTTCCATCCACGCGTTTTTTCGCGTTGATCATCGAGATTTTTGTGAGTCCGGTTACAACGCCGTTTCCATCGTTATCTCTGAGACCTCTCTTGACGTTGTGTGTATCATAATATGAAGGATCAATATAATAGGTTTGCGCGCAGGCCTTGATTTCCCTATCCGTATACCTTCTGATTTCTTCCGGATCATAAAAATGATGTCTGCTGTTCTCTTTTCCCATAGGTACCTCCTTTGTAACACATTATGTAAATAATACCACAAACAGAGATTCCAATGTTATATTTTTTTGATTATGAGACACATTTTACAAAAAATTCACACTCTTCGCGGTTGCAGATGCCGGAATATTTCGTGCGAAGATCCAGATGAAAGACGTGTCCGAGTTCCTGCTCCCCCGCCGAATAAAAATGATATTCGTAAAGAATCCCTTTCTCCTCGAATGCTTTTGCAAGGGGCGGCGCCTGATCCTGCAAAAAATCACCCGAGCAGGTCATCAGAAAGACCGGAGGGAAGTTCGTTGTCAGATTCAGCGCAACCTCGGTCAGCTCCAGTTCTCTCTTCGTTCCTCTTCCCGGAAGATAATCCTTCATGATCGCCCTTGTGAGACGGTCCCTCGGATCCGTTCCCTTCAGCCCGTAGATCCCGCAGTTCAGCGCTGCCGCCCGGATCACCAGCTTCTCCGGCACACGGAAGGAAAAATTCGCCGCATAGGCCGGATTTGTGACCACATTCAGATACGTCGCAAGGCCGTGCGCTCCGGCCGAATCGCCGACCGCAAAAATCCTGTCCGTATCAAATCCGTACTCACCGGCGTGCTCCAGCAACCAGCCAAAAACCAGATTGGCGTCCTCCATCGGCGCCGGGAACTTGAACTCCGGCGCCAGACGGTAGGTGAAGTTGACAACGGCAAATCCCAGCTGCGCCAGCGACATACAGTAGAACTGATAGAGTTCCTTGTCGCCGTACACGAAGGCTCCCCCGTGAAAGCTCACGATGACCGGCAACACTCCCTGCTCTGTCTTCGGCCGGTAGACGTCCAGCACCTGCCACTTCGGATCCGTCCCGTAGAGGATATCGTCGAACCGCTGCACGTCCGCGGGCGTGGAGAGCCCTCTGTCCCGGATCACATCGTTTTTCCTGAAACTTCTTCTGATCATTCTCGACATAAACGACATTTTGCACACCTTCTTTGTTTCTTTATTTCATATAATCATTTCCTGTGATCAATAAAGGAGATCTTCGACGCTCACCACCAGCCGGAACATGCGGTTCGTCAGCGAAGCTGCGTTGACGCAGTCCTTCGCCAGCGGCACGTTGTTCGTGATGATGTTGTCCCCCTGATTCTGAATCACCGTCTCGATGCTTCTTCTGTTGTTCACCGTCCACACATAGACCTTATGCCCGCGGCTGTGCATCCTTCGGATCAGTCTCGCACTGGCAAAGGTCTCCTCTATACTGAAGTCATCGGCCGCCGCAAGACGGTCAATATTCCCGTACGCCAGCTTCATGACGTAGACGGTTCGAATCTCCGGATCCAGTTCTTTGATCCTCTCAAGCACATGATAGCGCTGCGACGTGATCACGCAGTATTTCTCAAAGTGCGCCTCCCGGACGACCTCGAGAACGCCTTCTTCAAAGTTCGTCTCATGGCCGTTTGGCTTCAGCTCTATGTTCAAACGGACATTGGCCAGTCTTGCCAGAGCGATCACCTCCGACAGCAACGGCGGATGCTGGTCGCTGAATTTCCTGTCAAACCAGCTGCCCGCGTCCATCCTGCTGATTTCGTCATAGTCCTTCTGCCAGGAATAGGCGTTTATCCCGCAGGTCCTGCGAAAGCTTGAGTCATGCATGACAAAAATCCGACCGTCTCTGCTCTGCTGTATATCCAGCTCGATCCAGTCCGCCCCCTGCTCAATGGCTCCCTCAAAGGCGGCCATGGTATTTTCCGGATAAAGAGCGCTGGCTCCCCGGTGGGCACTGACCTCCAGCACATGGATGTCATCGGCACTGACGTTGTACTGACCGTGAACCAGACGCAGGTTGTAGACCACAAAGAGCACAGCCGTCAAGAGGAACACCATTGTTCTTGCAAGATACTTCGATATGCGCCCCTTCACTCCGGTCTGCTCCTGATTCACCTCTTTTTCCCGATCCCTCTTCCTTTCGGTCTCCTCAGTCCCCTTCGTCTCCGACACAGGCAGGTGCTCATAAAACAGGACACTGACTCCGGAAAAGCCCACCGGAATCGAAATTGCGGCCATGACCTGAAGCACAAGGCGATAGTAATAAACCAGTATCATGTTGGTGCTGCCCGGAAGCGTGATCCTGGCAATGGACCAGAAAGACCGGCGGACCAGGATGATCAGGACGCTTCCCAGCATAACCAGCGCAAGGAAGACAAGATACAGCAGCAACTGAAGGCCGAGAAGCTTACCGTAATCTGAAACCTTGTGTCTCCTGCCGAGTTTCTTCGCATACTTCATCGCTTTCCTGTAGTTCGTATCACGAAGGCAGAGGAAATGAAAGACATAGATCCAGTGCATCATACAGAAAGAAAAGGCAAGGTAGACCAGCAGAATGCCCAGAATATGTACCGGATCGGATTCCACATATTTCGTCAGAATTCCCGGCACACGGATCGTGCTCAGAAAAGAAGAGACGACCCCAAAGTAAAGAAACGGGAGGAAAAGAAGAACTACCGGAAGAATCCTGAGGTTTTCTGCTTTAAAAAAGGACAGAAGCTTCGAGATTGCAAAGCGAAATGCCCGGAGAACCGTCACGCGACTTCCCTTTCCTGCCTGATCCAGAATGTAAATCACCGCACAGATATCAACCGCTGTCACCGCAGCCACACAGAGAAGTGCGACGAGCATCAGCAGAATCACCGCAGGTGTCCGGAAAAAGCCCCTGATATTCTCCGCCGTAAGATAGGAATAACCGAAGAAACGGATCATCGCATTCATCCCTCTGATGAACGCAGGAAAAAGAACTACGGTTGTGAGAACTTTGAACAAAAACTCAAAGCCCGCCAGCGCCGCCAGATTGAAAAGAAAAATTCTGAAATTCCGTCTGATTTTTCCCATAAACCAACACTCCGAAATCGACACAGGACGCCTTTTGTACCTGCGCGGCGTATCCCAAACAAATAATAAATCGCAAATCACTTCAAGCCTGACGCGCAGCCCGGCCTTAAGCAACCAGAATCCAGAGCCCCAGAATCAACAGCAGGACCACATTTACCAGGCTGAACCTTAGGATATAAGCCAGGCGTCTGTCTCCGTACTCCTCCGCAAAAAACTTATACGTAATGAGGCTGGCCATCGACGCGATCAGTGTGCCAAGTCCTCCCAGATTTGTTCCGATCACCAGCGCCTTTCCGTTCTCCGTAAAACCGGACAGGAGAATGGCCGCAGGAACATTGCTGACCACCTGGGACGCAAGAACGGAGGTCAGCACTTCCCGGCCGTCCACAATTTCCTTAAGAAAAGAACGGACAGCGGTGACATTTCCCAGATTTCCGATGAAGACAAAGAAAAAAACAAAGGTAACGAGCAGGGAATAATCCACCCTGGTCAGCAGTTTTTTCTCTTTGATCCACACAGCCGCCAGCACAAGGACAAATAAAATCCGGTGATCCAGTATCCTCGCCACTGACAAAAGACAGAGCAGAAAGAGGATCAGGAAGTAGATAAACTTTCCCGTATCAATCTTATTCGCCATAAGCGGTGAATTCTCCCCGTTATTCTTTGCCGATTGCCGGTTGCTTCTTTTTTTCTTCGTCCCGGCGCCACAGGTAAACAGGGTTCCCAAAAGCACCAGTGCCAGCGAAATCAGCGTATAGGGAAGCATAAGAAGAAGGAAAGCCTTCACGGAAAACTGATATCGGGAATAGAGATAGAGATTCTGCGGGTTTCCGAAGGGCGTCAACATACTGCCAAGATTCGCACCCACCGTCTCCATAATCAGTGTCATCATCAGAGCGTTTCCGCGCTCCTCACCCATGTCTCTGAACACCAGGATCGTGAAGGGAACAACCGTCACCAGCGTCACGTCATTGGTCAGAAACATACTGAGAAAAAAACTCAAGGTCACAAGAGAAACCGCGATTCCCCGAACGCCGGATACCCTGCGGATCATCCAGCCGCTTAAGGCATGAAAAAAACCTGCTTCCTGCATACCGGCCACGACCGTCATCAGCGAAAACAGAAGGATCAGCACCCTGCCGTTCACATAGGATGCATATGCAGCCGACGGAGGCACCAGGATGCATGAAAGCAGTGCCAGAAGGCCGGACACTACAAGGATGGTTTCTTTTTTTACGAATTCTGTTACACGACTCACTTCAGTTCCTCATACCTTGATTCTTAATGTACAACATCGCGTCGACGACAGTGTATACACGCGAACACGTCGCTCTCGTCCTCAGCGCTCCGCCGCCTAATGCAGGTGCTCTTCGCAAACTCGCCCGCTTTGTCTTATGCCCTTTGGGCGATGTACAAAGCGGGTCTACGCTCCGCTTCGGTCCGCGCTAAGCGAACGTCCCCCGGACGTTCAGCGCCTCAAACATGCTCATCACACCAGCGCTATACTCGCGCTTCGGTCTACGCTCCGCTCCGGTCGGTGCTAAACGAACGTCCACCGGACGTTCAGCACCTCCGCTCCTATCGTTCGCTTTGTATAACCCTGTCATCTTCCGCGTACTTCGATTCCCATGTCTTGTTGTGTAAAATCTGGAACATAGGAAATTATTTTCTACGATACATAGTATATCACAATTATAAGTTTCACTGCGTATCCCGTGTCACGTTTTTGTCTTGTAGAAATCCCGGAATGATCAACTATCACATAAAAGACGGCCGCGCCGTCGGGTATTCACTAAGGAATCCCCGTTTGCGACGTGGCCGTCTCGTTTTTGTTTGTCTTTATCCTACCATCCTATGGTTCTACAGAGATGGTTCCTGTAATTTTTATATTACGGGATCAGGTTGCCGGAGCTTACGTTTCCATCGAGGTCAAGTGCGGAGTATTTCACGCGTTTGCCCGGTTTTCTTGTAGGCTTCGGTGTCTGTGTAGGTTTCACCGTAGGCTTCGGTGTGGAAGTCGGCTTCTTTGTAGGTGTAGGTGTTGCTGTCGGTTTCTTTGTAGGAGCAACTGTCGGTTTTACACCGCCGTTTGCAGCTTTTACGAGAGCGTCAGCTACCTTCGGATACTCGAACTTCATGGTGTTTCTGTTGTAGATACCCATGCTGTTGTAGTAGTCCAGTCCTGTGGAGTAGTTCGGTGTGAATGTTCCACCGTTGTCCCACCAGAAGCATTTCACGCCGTATTTGCCGGTCTTGCTTACTACGTAGTCTACCCATGCCGCACGGTTGTCATCGTTCTTCTTGTTGCTGGCAGCGAACTCACCGACGATACAGGGAATTCCCTTCTCTGTGAATCTCTTGTAGAGCATCATGGCGAGTGTATCTGCAGCGCTCTCTCCGCCGCAGGTTGTATAGTCCACATCCATGTTCTGCCCCTGATTCGGGTTCATGTCGAAGCAGTAGCCTGTAGGCTGATAGAAGTGAACCTGAGCGATGATCGCATTCTCTACGGTATCGTTCGGAATCTCGAAGGAGTTAAGTGCTCCTGCCTCTGTACATCCTGCGTAGGTGTTGCAGATCAGAGGACGGTCGCTGTTCTTTCCGCCGCTGGCGCGTACAACATCAACAAAGGCCTGGTTGTAGAGGTTGATAGCCTCACCTGCGTCAGCGCCCGGATAGTTCCAGCTGTTCTTCTCATCGAGCATCTCGTTGAAGCCCTCGAAGGCCAGCTTGTGATCGTAGTTCTTGAAAGTAGCGGCAATCTGTTTCCAGAGTGCTTTGAACTTCTTCTCGTTCTTTGCGTAGTTTGCAGTGGAAGCCTTAAGCCATCCCTGCTCACCGGTGTCGTGATGAACGTTTACGATACAGTACATATCATTGTCCATTACGTAATCAACAACTTCTTTGACACGAGCCATCCACGCCTCGTTTACTTTGTAGCCGTCGTTGTCGTCGATCTCATAATCCCAGGTTACCGGTACACGGACTGCGTTGAAGCCCTGTGCCTTGATATCATCGATCATGGCCTTTGTGGTCACCGGATTGCCCCAGCAGGTCTCGATGTCTGCAGGATTGTTGTGTCCTTTTGTCCTTGTGAAACGGTTTGTATCGTAGGCATCCAGGGTATTACCAAGGTTCCATCCGATCTTTACGCCGTTTGCCCACTCGCCGGCAATTCCCTTGAGGTTGATGTCTACGTCTTCCGAACCTCCGTTTGTGTAGATTCCGGAAACTTTTGTCACTGTCACACCTTCTTCGGAAGGCAGCGGTTTAACCGCGATATAATCAAGACCACTGAAGTCATCGCTTCCATAGGCCTTGGCGATCTGCTCTTTTGTGAATACTGCTGTTCCGTCTACAACATAGTACGGAGAGATCTGTGCCCAGATGTCCTTATCCCAGCGTGCGAAAATCAGAACAATATCCGCACCGCTGTAATCCACTTTGATCTCAAAATTCTTGTTCAGATCAAGCTTCATCGGCTCATACTTCGGCGAAATTTCGAATGCGCTGGGCCAGTCGTCGCCGCCCCAGGCTTTGAAATCCGCATGGTTGCTTCCGGAGAACAAAATGATTTCGCCGGAATCAGCTCCTGAAGTCGGATTCGGCTTCGTTGTAGGTTTTGTTGTAGGTTTGGTTGTGGGTTTCAGTGTTGCTGTCGGCTTCGGTGTGGAAGTCGGTTTCTTTGTCGGTGCAGTTGTGGGTTTTGCTCCGCCGTTTGCAGCGTTTACAAGGGCGTCAGCTACCTTCGGATACTCGAACTTCATGGTGTTTCTGTTGTAGATACCCATGCTGTTGTAGTAGTCCAGTCCTGTGGAGTAGTTCGGTGTGAAGGTACCGCCGTTGTCCCACCAGAAGCATTTCACGCCGTATGTACCGGTTTTTCTTACTACGTAGTCAACCCACTCTGCACGGTTATCATCGTTCTTCTTGTTGCTGGCAGCGAACTCACCGACGATACAGGGAATTCCCTTCTCTGTGAATCTCTTGTAGAGCATCATGGCGAGTGTATCAGCTGCGCTCTCTCCGCCGCAGGTCTTGTAGTCCACATCCATGTTCTGCCCCTGATTCGGATTCATGTCGAAGCAGTAGCCTGTGGGCTGATAGAAATGTACCTGAGCGATGATCGCGTTATCAACCGTATCATTCGGAATCTTGAAAGAATTAAGTGCTCCGGCCTCTGTGCATCCTGCGTAAGTGTTGCAGATCAGAGGACGTTTGCCGTTCTTTCCGCCGCTGGCACGTACAACGTCTACAAATGCCTGGTTGTAGAGGTTGATGGCATCACCTGCGTCAGTTCCCGGATAGTTCCAGCTGTTCTTCTCGTCGAGCATCTCATTGAAGCCCTCGAAAGCCAGCTTGTTGTCATAGTTTTTGAACTCGGCTGCGATCTGTTTCCAGAGAGCTTTGAACTTTTTCACGTTCTTGTTGTAGTTTGCAGTGGAAGCTTTGAGCCATCCCTGCTCACCGGTGTCATGATGAACGTTCAGGATACAGTACAGATCGTTGTCCATAACGTAGTCTACTACTTCTTTGACACGAGCCATCCACGCCTCGTTCACTTTGTAGCCGTCGTTGTCATCGATCTCGAAATCCCAGGTAACCGGTACACGGACTGCGTTGAAGCCCTGTGCCTTGATGTCATCGATCATGGCCTTTGTGGTCACCGGGTTACCCCAGCAGGTCTCGATATCTGCAGGATTGTTGTGTCCTTTTGTCTTTGTGAAGCGGTTTGTATCGTATGCATCCAGGGTGTTACCGAGGTTCCATCCGATTTTTACGCCGTCTGCCCACTCACCGGCAATTCCCTTGAGATTGATGTCTACATCATCAGAGCTTCCGCTTGTGTAGGATGCAACAATTTTTGTCACTGTCATACCATCTGCGGAGGGTAAGGGTTTTACGCCGATGTAATCCAGATCGCTGAAGTCATCGCTTCCGTACGCTTTTGCGATCTGTTCTTTTGTGAATACTGCAGTTCCGTCAACTACATAGTACGGAGAGATCTGTGCCCAGATCTGCGGTTTAGAGCCATGCTCCCAACGCGCAAAGATCAGAACAATATCAGCGCCGCTGTAGTCCACCTTGATCTCGAAATTCTTGTTGAGATCAAAGGGCATTGCCTGATACGGCGGCTGAAGCTCGTAAGCGCTCGGCCAGTCCGTACCGCCCCAGTCTGTAAATTCCACATGTTTGCTGCCGGAGAAAAGAACAATATCCCCGGATGCAGCCTCAGTGCCCTGAGCGGTTGCCGGCAACAAGGTAAATACCATGACCAGCATCATTGCGATGACTGCGAATCTACGCAGCACATCTTTCAACCAGTTTCCTTTCATAAAAAATCCCCCATTTGTATTTTTTAGAGCACTGAAACAAAGCCTGCAAACATCATATTTCCCAACGCTCAGATGCGCATACTTCACCCATTGCCCTAGAATATTTACAATTATATCAACGGTTTTTGACTGACGCAATCGTTTTCGACGCGAAATTGTCTATTTTCTTTTCGTAATTGTCACGATTTTCCATACACTTTTAGTGCCGAATTGTTCGTCGAATCTATACAAAACGAAAGAAATAAAAAAGGGCTGCCGTGGCTGAATTTCCCTTCAGACGCGGCAACCCGTGTAAACACTGTATAATTTCGTAAATTTTCGTTTGATTGCAGACAATTTACTGTGCAGATTATTTTCCGTCACATTTCACAAACTGTCTGATCCCACTGCGTTTCCGTTTTCTCGAAGCCCTGAAAGCAAACACCGCAAGGGCGTCATCGGTTCCTGTATTCTATCTGTTTTTCTTCACCATTTCCTATTTTAGTACGAGAGAATATCTCTCACCGTCCCTGCATTGAAACTACAGAAGTAATCGCAGTATTTCCGGAAGTGCTCAACATCGCCCTTCTTTGTTGTCTCGGTCAGAATGATATCAAAGCCAAGATCCTTCAGTCCTTCAAAATAGGCGTCATCCGATTTCTTTTCCGGATTAACGGCAAGGAGCATAGGTGTCTCTTTTGCCTGCTGACGAAGTATCTCATACTTTCCGCTTCCTTCCCGAAGATTCTTCAGCGCAATCGGGCTTATGGACTGGAAAAGAACCGGGATATCTTTCGACACCTCGCGAATCGCCTTGATTGTATTGATATCATCACTGGCAAGAATCACATGATCCTTCAGGTAATCCGATGCCATCACTTTTTGTGCTATGGCCGTCGCATTCTCTGAACTTACGGTGTTCTTCAGATCCACGAACGCAGTGTAACCACAATCTTCCGCCTGCGCCAGTGCCTCATCCAGAGAAGGAATCTTTGTGCCGTCTTTCCAGAATTTCGTGTTCTGAATCTCTTCCCAGGTCATTTCACTGAGGTTGTGCACTTCCTTGTTCACATCTGTTTTCTGCTCGCTGTGACTCATGAAAGGAACTCCGTCTTTGGAAACGCAGACATCCATCTCCGAGCCGTCATAGCCCAGAATCCACGCCCAACGGTAGGCCTCCAGGGTATTCATATGGAAGGTATCATTCGCATAATAGCCCATGTGAGCCAGACTCTTCATACCATCCAGCGGTTTCTGCAATGGCTCCGTGAAGCTGTCCACGTAAGCAAATTTCACTGCCTTCTTCGCTTCCTCCAAGTTCCAGGTGACATCTGCACTGATCGGAAGAACCGCAATACGGTAATAACCGTTGTCTCCCGGACAGATGGACACTGTCGCCGTATCATAATCGATAAAGCCGTCATAAGACGCCTTTCCTTCTTTGTTGACCCTGTAGCGGCAGACACGAACCTTATACTTGTCCGGTGACGAGTTCACCACAACCGCTGCTTTCTCCAGAACCAGATTAGCAGTTCGCATCGCTGTAGCCGAAGCCGTCTTTTTTCCTGTTTCAAACGAGATGGATCCTTCATTCCAGTCCGGATTCAGGAAATCCTTGTGTTTCTCCTCAATCATTTTTGCAATGTTTGCGCCGGCTGCATCCCTGACGTCATCTCCTCTGTTATAGGAAAAACCAGGGGTAAGTTCTGTCTCGCCTTTCCGTTTTCTTTCTACTTCCAGTCCGTAAGCTACCGTTCCGGCTTTTGGACTACAGTAGTAATCACAGTATTTTATAAAATGCGCCAGATCTCCACTCCTGCTTGTATCGGTCATGATGAGAGTGAAACCCATTTCCTTCAGAGCTTCATAATAGGTTTCATCCGCATTTTTATTCGGTCTGAGAGCTATCAGTGTTTCACCCGTAGAGGCAAGCAGTTTTTTAATCGTTTTTGTATCACCGGTCGTACCTGTACGGAACGACACAAGATCAAGCGGCTCCTGTAACTGTATCATCACCGGAGAATTCGGATCTTCCTTCCTGATAGCAACAAGATGAGATAGATTGGTGGAGGCAAATATAACATGATTTTTCAGCTTCTCGGAAGCGGCTACCCTACGCGCGATCTCTACCGCCTGTTCCGTTGACACTGAGTCCTTCAGGTCAAGTAACACCATGTATCCGCACTCTTCCGCCTGCTCCAGAGCCTCGTCCAGAGAGGGGATCACTGTCCCGTCATTCCAGAATGTGGTGTTGCGGATATCCGCCCAATCCATTTTGGTAAGCGCGTATTCCTTTTTATCTGTTCCCTCCAGCTTCGTATCATGACAGATGAAAGGCACTCCGTCCCTGGATACATTGACATCCATCTCCGAGCCGTCATACCCGAGGATCCACGCCCAACGAAAAGCCTCCAGGGTATTAACATGAAAAGTATCATTTGTATAATAACCCATGTGTGCGAGACTCTTCACCCCGTCCTGAGGCACTTGAAGAGGGTTTGTGAAGCTATCGACATAAGCCATCTTTACTGTCTTTTTTGCATCCGCCTCACTCCATGTGTCATCAGTCCCCAGGGGAATAATGGAAAAACGATACCAGCAATCGTTTTCCGGCTTTATAGCCGCTGTAGCAATCTGCAAATCTGAGAATCTGTCAAAGCTCATCTTGCCATCTGCGTCCACCCTGTAACGGCAGACACGCACCTTGTACTTGTCCGGCGCCGAATTTAACACGATCACTTTGCCCTTCAGCTTCTGATATGAGGTTCGGATCGCTGTGGCCGAACTTATTCTTTTCCCGTTCGTATAGGAAATAGATCCGGCCGTCCATACCGGATTCAGAAAATCCTTGTGAGTTTCAATCACCATCTGCGCATAATCCGCAGGGCTGCTCTTCGCCAGATTTCTCCCCCTGTCATAGGTATATCTGGGTCTAATTGTCGCTGTGGGATTCGGAGAAACCGAGGGATCCTTGCTCGGCTCCGGTGTCTCTGCACTCGGCTCCGGTGTCGCTGCACTCGGCTCCGGTGTCTCTGCACTCGGCTCCGGCGTTACTGCACTCGGCTCCGGTGTCTCTGCACTCGGCTCCGGCGTTACTGCACTCGGCTCCGGTGTCTCTGTGGTTGCAGGCTCTTTCTGGCTGCGATCCGGATCTACGCCGTACCAGGCAATTCCCTCATCTTGCCAGCCGACGCTCACGAGATAATCTGCCTCCTGACGCGAAGGAGTATAATGATGAGCTCCGGACACAAGAAGCGGGCAGGATCTGCGGTAAAGAGGAACTCCCTTCCCGTCATCGGAGTACCAGCCGATGCCCTCGCTGATCCAGCCGTATTGTTTCACCAGAACGTCTCTCTCATACTCGCTGGTAGTGTAATGGTGATCCATCAGCGAAACATTGTAGAGTCTGTATACCGGCGTTGAAGATTTCTCCGGTGCATACCAGCCGACGCCCTCATCAATCCATCCCCTGGTCTTCAGCACATCTCTCTCATGCTCGGAATCTGTGTAAAAATGCTCCATAGTCGACTTGTTGAACAAGCGGTACATGGGTTTCACTTTAACTTCTTCTTTTGCTTCTCCCTGTACTTCTTCTACCTCTACATCCACATCACTCTCCGCTGCCGTCCGCGCAAGTTCCATCTTCGGGACCGCCGCCTCTACCGAAAGCGCCTGCGAACAAATCAGTGCGCCTGCGATAAGTATTGCATGAACCTTTTTCCTCTTCACAAAAAACCTCCATAAACATCATTATTCTTTGTTACGCTTCCCCTTTTCCCGCAACGCCTTATACGTCGCAGGGAAAATACATACTTTAAAATCTTACATCATTGCAATCTTCAAAAAGTCACAACGACCGCTGTACGTCCGTTTTTTCAAAAAAATCGGGCGGAAACAGCAAATTGCCGCTCCAGCCCGATTTCCACCTTGTTGAATTCTTACAATTTACGCTTGATCATCGCGTAGGTACCCAGTTTTTTTGTTTTCTCTGACATTCGTTTCATCTACTCACCCTCCATTCCATAGGCAGCTGTCCCTGTCTGCGGGCTACAGTAGTAATTACAGTATTTCGCGAAATGTTTCAGGTCTCCACTCATTTTTGTGTCCGTAATCATGAGGGTAAAACCCATTTCTCTCAATGCTTCATAATACGCGTCATCTGCATTTTTATCAGGCCTTAAGGCAACTATAGTCTCTGCCTGATATTCAAGCAGTTTTTTTATTTTCTTCATATTATCGTTACTGCCCGCGCGCAACGCCTCCAGATCGAGGGAGTCCTTGGTCTGTATCATAACAGGCATATCCGGTGCTTCCTTCCGGATGGCCGCGAGATGTGCCAGATTGGTGGAAGCAAAAATTGTATGCGCCTTCAGGGTGCCGGATTCATTTACTTTACGGGCGATCTCAACTGCCTTTTCCGTTGTCACCGTCCCCTTCAAATCTAGAAGCAACATGTATCCGTACTTCTCCGCCTGCGCCAGCACCTCATCCAGAGAAGGAACAACCGTGCCGTCTTTCCAGAATTTGGTATTCCGGATTTCCTCCCAGGTCATCTCTTTGAAGTTATATTTAACCTTATCCACACCTGTTTTCGACGGATCGTGACAGATGTAGGGAACCCCGTCTTTTGACACATTGACATCTATCTCCGAGCCGTCATAGCCAAGGATCCAGGCCCAGCGGAAGGCCTCGAGCGTGTTCATATGCATGGCGTCATTCGCGTAGTATCCCATATGAGCCAGACTGATGATTCCCTCCGGTTCCCGAAGCTGTCCCCGGAAGCTATCGAGATAAGCCGCCTTCACAGATGCCGCCGCTTCTTTCTCATTCCACGCAACACCCGCATCCGCAGGATAAATGGCCAGACGGTACTTGTATCCGGTTTCCCCGCGGAAACTTGCCATCGCTTTCGTTTTGCCCATATTCGTAATATAAGCGCCATCCGATGTGTAGCTGTAGATTTCCGTCTTGTATTTCGAGGGAAGGGCGTTCAAGAGAACCACAAGTCCGTTCAATTCCAGGAGTTCTGCAGAGCGAAGCGCTGCGGCTGACTTTTTCTTTGTTCCATTACTGCTGTTGATCGCGCCTGCCTCAAGCTTCAGATCAAGAAAGTCCTTATGTGTATTGAGCACCATCTGCGCATAATCCCCGGCGCTGATCAGTGACAGATCTATGCCTCTGTTGAAGGCAAATCCCGGGGTTACTGTCACACCGGTCTCCGGTGTATCGACGCCAGTCTCCGCAGTTGCTTCGCCCGGCGCCGGTGTTGTTGCACTCTGATCCAAAGTCGTCGCACTCTGACTCGGGTTCGTTGTACTCTGACTCGGGTTCGTTGTACTCTGACTCGGGTTCGATGCACTCTGCCCCGGAGTCGCTGTGGCTGCCTGTTCCTTCTGATTATCCTCCGGATTCACACCGTACCAGGCGATTCCCTCATCCATCCAGCCGACGCTCACGAGATAATCGGCTTCCCGGCGCGCTGTCGTATAATGATGAGCACCGGACACAAGAAGGGAACAGTATCTCCGGTAGAGGGGCACCTCCTTCCCGTCATCCGAATACCAGCCGATTCCCTCACTGATCCAGCCATAGTTTTTTACAAGGGTATCTCTCTCGTACACGCTGGTGGTATAATGATGATCCATCAGCGATGTATTGTATAGTCTGTAAACCGGAGTTTTCGATTTCTCCGGCGCATACCAGCCGATACCCTCATCGATCCAGCCTCTGGTTTTCAGTACGTCTCTCTCATGCTCAGAATCTGTGTAAAAATGCTCCATGGTCACCTTGCTGAACAAGCGATACATGGGTTTTACCTTCATCTCTTCTTGTAGTACTTCTTTTGTACCTTCCCCCACATTTACATCCACACCACTCTCCGCTGCCGTCCGCATAAGCTCCTTCTTCGGGACCGCGGCTTCTACCGAAAGCGCAAGGAAACAAATCAGCGCCCCCACGGTAAGCATTACATGAACCTTTTTTCTTTTCACAAAAATGCCTCCAATTTCAATGGATCACTGGTGGATTTGAAATGTTGCATGGAATTGCGCATACTTTTTCGATTTATATCACATTTATTGTATTCTAAATATTTTGATAAAGCAATCATACTGAACAAAAAGAATTGTGACCGCGAGACAAAAAGGCACTGAATCCCCTGCTTCTCGTCAGGGCATCCAGTGCCTTTTATCAATCATATCTTTTTCCTATTATATGGTTGTTTAGATTATATGGTTGTTTAGAATTTGCGTTTGATCATCGCATAGGTTCCCACATTTTCACTGCAAAAATATGCGCATTCCGGCATATACTCTTTGATCAGAGCCGGTGATTTCACATGATCCATCACAATCTTGTAACCAAGTTTTTTCACCTGTTTCACATACTCCAGATTTTCCGCTTTTTCCGGCGAAATACAGAGCATCGTCGCCGCGTCTTTCTCCTTCACCAGTTTACGAAGCGCCTTGTAGTTGTCGTCTTCTTTCTTCTTCAGATCCTCCAGCGAAGGAGCATCCGATCCGATGAAGAGTACATTGCACTTCGGAACCTCATTCCGGAACGACTGCAGAATGCCACCATGCACACTGCCGACCGTCACGTTTTTTGTCAGGAACTCCGACTTATTCACTCGATCCGCAAATTTTTTCATGTTTTCGTCCGTCAGATACGCCTTGATGTCCAGAAGAACCGCATAGCCGGTCTTCTCCGCATCATCGAGCACGTCCCAGAGCGTCGGAATGATCGTGTCGTCTTTCCAGAGCCGGATCTTTTTGATCTCCTCGTAGGTCATCTTCGAGAGATCATATTCTTTTCCGTCATACGACTTCACTTTCGCATCATGCGTGATGATCGGCGTTCCGTCCGACGCGCGATTGACGTCAAGTTCCGAACCGGCGTACCCGAGCACCCAGGCCCAGTGAAACGCCTCCAGTGTATTCGCATGGAAAGCATCGTACTGCCCGTAGCCCATATGGGCAAGCGTAAGTTCCCCCTCCTGCGGTTCCAGGATCTGCTTATTGAAGCTGGAATAATATCCCACCTTTACGCTTCCGGAAGCAGCCTTCGCATTCCAGTTTTTCTCCGCGCCTTCCTTCGGAAGAATCACGAAACGATAGTTCGCCTCCGAATTCACCGATGACTTCGTGAGCGGTTTACTGAACTCGCGGAAGGTCAGAAAGTTCCCGCTCTCATCATAGATCATAAGACGAACAAGGAAATATTCGGGTTTGCTGTTGAGAACTACGATATTCTCGTCCAGTTTCAACGGTTTCGCCGAGCGAAGCGACTTGTAGGTCTTCTGTTCCTCGCCGCTTGACCAGAGAATTCCTCCCTCCTCCAAATCCATGTTGATATAATCGTGGAAATACGACTGCACCATCGACACCATCGCCGTTCCTGCTCCGCCGGTGAGATCCTTCTCATTTGCGACATTCTGTGAACGGGCCATATTGCTCGCCTCGATCACCTGATCCGACCGGATCGTACGGTACACAAGGACTCCGGTAAAAATAAACGCGATCAGTACGGCAACAATTCCCCCTATGAAATGCCTGATTCTCATTTCCATCCCCTTTCTTTTCTTCTGCAAACATTCGTCCGGAAACTCCGTTTCCGCGAATGCTGTTTTCGCGTCAATCCATTCGACAGCCATCCACTCTGCTGTGAATCCGGCCGTATCCACCGTCCGTTCTTTCACACAAACGGCTGTCCGCACATAACCGCCCCCCTGGAGCGCCTCCTTTTTGGAGACGCCGGTTGCGGTTCCTGCGGACAGCCCATGATTATCTTCCTGCGAATGATATCTTTTTACTTACTTCGTGCTCTTCCACTTCGGAAGTTCATCCAGCGTAATACAATAGTTACTGTTGTAAAGCTTTTTCAGTTCTTTCTTATCCTGATACTGTGTTCCCGATACAAACGGAGACTGCGCGTCATCGTACCACGGGCAGAAGTACAGCCATGCGGCGTGCTCAACCTTGAGGTTCTCAAGGGACGGGATACTGTCGTTCTCCGCCATGGCTACCATTTTTCCGCCTTTTACATAGTCGCTCAGCTCCCAGAAATAACCGGACTCCGCATCCAGGTTCGGGCCGGATGTTTTTCCGTCATGTCTGTGATACTGTGTGTTGTACTTGTCGTAGGCAACCAGATCGGTGTACTCGTCGCCGACATACCACTCTTTCGATGTGTTCGACCAGGTGTAGAGGTTCTCCTCCCAGATCAGATTGTGAATGCCGTAATCCTCGGTGAGCTGCTTGTACAGGTTTTTCCAGAGAGCTTTGAATACATCCGCTCCCTCTTTGCTCCACCAGAACCATGCGCCGGATCCGTCCAGTCCGCCGTTTCCTTCCGCCTCATGGAACGGACGGAAGATAATCGGAACGCCGGCCTTCTGCACTTTTTTCAGCTCTTCCGCGAGATTCTTCACACAGAGATTGTAGTAGTCATACTCCGCCGTTCCCTTCTTCAGGCAGTTTGCCGTCACAAAATCGGTCTGCGGCGTGTAGGTTGTCGCGGAGAAATCCAGCGGCTCGTTGTAAGTATAGCTGGACATAACCTTCGGTACGTTGACATGCCAGGAAGCGGTGCAGATTCCGCCTTTGTTCTTCCCCCAGTCGATCATGCGGTTCGCGACGCCGTCGTCCCATTTGTAGCAAGGACAGTAGGAACCGAAGTCAAAGCCGCGGATTGCCGGAAGCTTTCCGGTCGTCTTCTCGAGATACTTCATCTCGTAATCATAATCGCAGTAGGAGTAGCCTCTGTTCTGTGAATCGTAATCGTAAACCTGTCCGTCCTCGTCGTAGCAGTGCCACACGAACTTTGATCCGTCATCGGCCACCGCCTTGTCCTCTTCTTTGAACGTATACGTCTTTCCCGTGCTGTCCTTGCAGGTATTTGTCGCTGCGTCATAGCGGATCGTCGTCTGATTCTTGTGTCCGCCGCCGTAGATCTCCTGCTGTCCGGCGAGAATACCTTTTCCGTATACTTTCTTCAGATACTTCAGAAGCTCTTTCGCGGAAGCATCTGCCTTTTTGTCACAGGGCTTGTCCGTCGCTGTTTTCAGACTCGGAAATTTCGCCTTCTCGAGGGTGACAGTATCCATGACCATGTAACCGTAAACCGGCTTGAAGGTCAGTGTGTTCTTTCCTTTGTGGAGACGAATCATTCCAAAGTCGAAATCGATCCAGTCTCTTGTCATCGGGATAACCTTTGTGTAATCCGTGCCATTGACCGAAACCGTCTGCATTCTTCCGTCATCTGTAATGAACTGAAGCGCTCTTGTCGTCAGCTCATACATACCGTCTTCTTTTACATTAACCGTAAAGGAAAAGTTCTTGTTTGTGAGATACACAAAACCTTTGCCGGAATATCCCGGGAACTCATCCTGATACACCTTGGTGATCAGTTCTCCTTTCGTGTTGTCCATATCCTCCGCCTCGATGGTGTACGGGAACTTCGTATAGGAAGTATCGTCCGCCGCAAACGCGGATGTCGGCGCCATTCCCATCATCATGCCTGCCACCAGCGCAAGTGCCATGCCTTTCTTAATCAAACTCACTGCCTCTTCTCCTCTCTCCCAATCCATAATTGGCGCTGTTTTATCAGCTTTTTTTGTATTGATTATACCATCTTTTTGTTTTGTTGTCTGAAATTTATGTGCGAAATCAAGTCTTTTTCATATTTTCGTACATAATTCCATATAAACCCGGCCGCAAGCGAAATCTGTCAAAGGATACACCTTACGACATGGGAAGGAGTATTGTCATGTCTGTTTTTCTAATACAAAAGGCAGAGATACGGCGCACCTATTCATGCGTTCCACATCTCTGCCCTGTTCACAGGATCCGGGATCCTGCTCACCGCTTAAGCGCCTTCCTGCGCGTTCAGCCTCCTATTCATTTGTGCCGTCACATCCAGGATCGGAACCGTTCCGTCAATTCCCCTGCGGCTTCGCCTCCGCACCTCCCTGTGCAGCCGCCTCTGACCTGTTGGCGTACGTCCCCGACAGGAACGGGAAACCTGCCGGGGACAGGGCCATATGTTACAAGTCAGTAAGCCTGCTCATGGATGTTACCGGCCTTTGGGAAAGCTTCTCCCTCACCTTTTCCAAAGGGACCCGGTTCTCTACGAACTGCCGTCTCCATTCGGATACATAAAGCAGATCTGCAGCGTGTTTCCGCTGCCCGGATTGCCCGAAAACGCAAGCTTTCCGTTTCCGTTTCTGTCCACGGTCACGGACGTTATACTTACGTTTGATGAATTTCCGCCGGTGATAACCGCGTGACAGGAATTCACCACCTGAACCCTGTGCGCAAGCTTGAAGGAAATGGTCGTGGCGCCGGCGGATTTGAAATTCTGAACCTCGAATACAACATCCGATCTTCCGGAAAGCGTCGTCATCGTATCCGTGACGGAGTTGACGGTATCGTTAAACTGATCTTTTGTCACTGCATTCTGATTCACGGTTTCTCCGGCAATCGTCTTCCACTTGCCGGGGGATCCGCCCTCCGTACAAACCCATCCACTCGGATTTGCCGAAAGATCCGTATTGATGACACGGTCACCCGTCTTCCATGTGCCGGTAACCGGAACAGATTTCATATAGGCCTCTACCAGTCCGTTGGACAGAAGCACATACCGGTCGCAGGCATTCTCCGCCTCCACGTCCGAACTTACTCTGCTCTGCCACTTGTAGCGAAGACCTATGTATTCTCCGTCATCACAGGTCAGGTAGTCGTCGACCAGCAGACCGCTGATCGGCACATCTACATACTTATCATATTTGTGCGCCGCCGTTCCCCGATAAATTCTGAGATAACCGGTCTGCGCAAAAGTCTCTGTATAAGCCCTGAAGCGAAGTCTCGTCTTTGCGTCGGAGATTGTAATCACCTGATCCGAGTAGTCCGTGTTCTTCGCCCTCGTCATAACCAGAGCACGCTCCGGATCAATCATGAATTTCGAGCTGAAATGATAGGTTCCTGCCGAATAGCCTCCGACAACCGTCTTGCCGGTATCCTGTTTCGTCGGAACCGTCACCGTTGTCGTGTCAACATGATTCGTCGAAGCTTCTACAGAGTTCTTAATAAACATATTTCCATTGCCGCTCACAGAGAAGTCCATCTCCCTCTGATACAGCGGATGAATAAAGTTTCCATTGATCTTCAACCCGGTTCCGGCGGCAGTATGTCCACCCTTAACCTTTACCGTCTCTGTGACGTTCTCCAGACGAAGAGAACACTGCGGGCCGACGGTAATGGCATCGTTTGCAAGAACCGCATTTCCATTCTGTCCGTCAACATCCTCAAAGGTTACGTTTCGAAGCGTCACCGAAGAGCCGTGGTTGTTGTCGTTCTTCTTGATCTCCATCGTGGTTTTCCCCATCAGATAGAAAAAAGAGTCCGACACCGTAACAACGGAGTTGATAAACTGATGCGTTCCGGAGATCTGTTCATCATGTTCTCCGGAAATGCTGACTGCCTTACACTCCTTGAGCGTATAGGTATTCTGAATACCACTCGTGATGGTCGCTCCGGCAACGTTCACAAGCTTACACTTCACTTCCGTGAGATTCGAAAGGATCGCTCCGTCCCCAAGACCCAGATATAAATCTACACTTCCGAGTCCCTTGTTGATATATACGTTCGCAATTTCTCTGTTGTCGATGTACTGCCCGGCGCTTCGAATACTCATGGACAGCTGGCGGAACGTACAGTTGCGAATATAAGATCCGGTCAGCTGCATCAGAATACCGCAGGCATTCGGGTACTGACTCGGATTCGCGTTTTCAAATTTGATTCCCGAAATTCCGGACTTCGGAAGAAACGCATACGCCTTCACCCAGGTATCCACGCTTTTCGCGTTCATACCGAAAGCATATCCGTCATATGCGACATATACTTTTGCGCCGTTCCCTTCCACGCTGATCCCCGCCGGAAGATAGATCAGATCATATACGACATAATTCTTGCCAGCTGTGAGTTCGATGGTCGCCACTTTGTTCTTCTCGCAATAGTCCACAGCTTTCGTACACATCGTGTAGAGATCACAATCCGAGGCGGAAGACGCAAACTGGTCGACATTCACGCTTCCGGAGAAATCACTGCCGGCGGCCGCGTCTCCGTCGAGCTTCAGATCCGCTTCAGATGCCGGTTCTGCCGCAGGTGAACTTTTCTGTTCCGCAGAGCCGGCGAGAGCTGCGTCCGTCGACGAAGCTGCTGCCCCGACAGAAATATTTTCCGGATCATTTTCTGACGAAGCTTCGATCGTTCCGTCTCCTCCGGTCTGTCCGCTCGCTTCCGAAGAACCGGCCTTCGTTGCCTTCTCTGAAAAAGTCTGTGACTCTGACGCTCCGACGACCTCCATGTCGTCGGCCGCCGCAACTGACGCGTTCATCTCCGACGGAGGATCCGCCGTGATAAACCGCTTATACTGCGCGTAAACCGTCATGTCCGACGCGACACGAGGTTCTGCGGCCAACGGCTGCGTACCCGACGCGTCCAGCGTCCAGCAGGAAAAGGTTCCGCTCTCATGATTCGGAATCTCCGCGTAATTCCAGGTAAAATCGCCATTCTCCGGATACTCTGCCGTCATAGATGTCAGCCGTCTTCCCTCGGCATCCTTCAGATATCCGCCGTTAAAATTGAAACAGACCGTGCACTTCCTGTTGAACACGGCGTAAACCGTCATGTCCGACTGCGGTACATATTCCCGGTCCAGCGTCTCTCCGCCCGGCCTCTGCGCCCATCCGGCAAACATAAGGTTCGCATCGTCGGAGACAGGCGTGTACGGACTTTCGAGCTTCGCGCCTGCCGGCAGTTCATACTCGTAAACCGTATACGCTTTGTCAGAACTATCCAGTATGTGACCGCCGCCCTGCATATTAAATGTGATCCGATGCGGTTGGTCCTGTGTCGACGTTGTTACATCCCTGTCCTCGCTGACGCTGACATTTGCAGCAAAAATTCTCTGAACAAGAACAATACTGCATACCAACAGCACCGCAAGAACGATTCCCACGATTTTTCTGCTTGCATGATTCAGTTTTGGTAACATATGGCCTCCTAAAATAATTTCCCGTATTATTTCATGCCCTCTGTTATCCAAATTTTACCATGTGGCAAAATTGCAAATATATTGGTATATCACCCAAATATCAAAGTATTTGCAGTCACATTCCGCGCGCAATTTATCCAATAAAACGTTTTCGCGTTACCATTTGCGCGTAATCGAGCGAAATTAAGTAATTATTTCGTTAATTTTGCACACCTTCTGTTCATCCTTTCGGACGCTTTTCGCTCCGCTAATCCATTACGCACGTTTTTTCGTAAATTCATTACTACTTTTGCCATGAATGGCTGTATATATTGCACTATTTTTGATTGTATGACATTATATTTTGTTTTTCTCAATATGAATGTGAATAATTTGATACGGAAATACAATACGAGAGTGCCAGATTATTTTTTTAGGCACTCTCGTATGCTATATTCTGTGATTTTATATAGGATTTATATTCAAACTCCCGCAATAAAAGGGAGAAACAGCTGTGCCAGCCCCAGGAAAATAAAGAAGCCAAGCACGTCCGTCGCCGTCGTGACAAAAATCGAGGATGCGACCGCCGGATCCGCGTGCATTTTTTTCAGAACCACAGGCACAAGGAATCCGAAAAAAGCGGACACGATCAGATTTCCCACCATTGCCATGATGACAATCAGGCTGAGAAAAGCATTGCGATACATAAAGTAGACGACCACGCTGGTCACGACGCCGCAGGCGGCTCCGTTCAGTACGCCGACTGTCAATTCCTTGCCCAGAGGCCGGAGGGCGTCCTGCCAGCTGATATCCTGCTGCGAAAGCGCCCGAACCAGAATCGACATCGTCTGCGTGCCGGCATTTCCACCCATGCCGCTGATGATTGTCATGACCGCGGAGAGCGCGACAACCTTCGAGATCGTGCCCTGAAACAGGCTGACGGTAAACGAAGCGAGAAACGCTGTCGCCAGATTTACCAGAAGCCAGGGAAGACGCATCCGAAGAGATTCCTTCCAGGTGGATTCCAGATTCTCTTCCGCATTTACACCGGCCATCTGGAGCATATCTTCATCATACTCCTCGACGATGACATCGATCACATCGTCGACAGTGATGATTCCGAGAATCTGTTTCGAATTGCTGACAACCGGAATCGCGTTCAGATCGTAACGCGATACCAGGTGCGCCGCCTCTTCCTGATCCGTCTCCGGCAGCACGGAGATCACCTGATCGTCCATAATGGTTCCGATGACGGTATCTTTCCTCGCCGTCAGCAGCTTGCGCAGATCGATGCAGCCAATCAGCTGTCTGGAGGCGTTGATTACATAAATCGTTTCGATCATCTCCGTCTTCGGGCTGATCTCCCGGATCTTTTTCAAACCGTCGTAGACGGTGAAGTCTTCCCGAAGCGCGATATAATCCGTGGTCATCAGACCACCCGCCGAATCCTCCGGATACTGCAGCAGTTTCGTGATAATCTGCCGGTCCGAATTCTTCATCAGCCGGATGACCTGTTTCCGTCTTCCGATCGGGAAATCCCCGAGCATATCGACGATATCATCCTTCTGCATGTACTCCATCGCGGAGAGCAGTCGCTCATCATTCAGCGTCTTCGCGATGCGAATGCGTTCCTTATCCTCCGCCTGCTCCATGAGGGAAGCAAGTTCATCCTCTTCCAGCAGTGCGCAAAGACCGGCCGTTTCCGTATCATCGAGTTCGCCGACCATCTCCGCAAAGTCGATGGGTTGAAATAGCCCGATAAATGCGGAAAGCTTCTCGTGATCCCCCTCTTCGATCAGGGCACGGAGCTCTTTCAGATCCTTATTCTTAAATTTCTCCATGATATTTCTCCTTCAAAATGTGTTTTCAGCTGCAGTCGCAGTAGTTTCATTGAAGAAGACAGACGTGGTTAAGCTATGTATTTTTCGACAGGAAATATACTAAAAATAAATGCCGGAGGTGCCCCCTATGCCGGGCGAAGAGCTCCGGATTCGTCTTCCGGATCCTGTTCGTATGAAATTACAACTTCGACCGTGACTGTCTCCGTCCATAGTGGTACCTCCTTCTCGGCATATTTCTCAGGTAATTTTCATTTGCAAGCTTTTTGTGCGGCGGGAGAATCGCGAAGCGATCTTCCCATCTGCGAGCTGCGCATCTAAGCGGAGCGTTGTGGTATGGGGATTGTGAAGCAATTTCCATACCACGCAAAGAAAGGTTGGAAAAAATCCCAACCTTTCAAATCATACTATTTTTTTCTTCAGTTTTCAACGATGTCCGGGAACTTTCTAGCGCCGAGGCTTTTTGATGCGTGCTATTCGGGCAGGCAGGCAAGTATTTGGTCGAGTTATTTAAGAACGGCTATACTAGGTGTTCCGGTCCGGTTATAGCCGGCATTACACCGCATCATGCACGTATAATGCAGACTCTGTTACACCAGTGCCCTCTCACGATATTTACGGAAAGAGGTGAGCATTTCCATCGAGATCAAGATCTGCGTAGCGAACACGTTTTTTCTGCGGTTTCTGCGTAGGTTTCACCGTGGGTTTCTTCGTCGGTGTGACGGTGGGTTTCTTTGTAGGAGTCACGGTCGGTTTCTTCGTCGGCTCAACCACGGAACCGGTTGTAGGATCTTCTCCCTCCGGTGCACTGAAGGCCTCGTCCACGTAGAAATCACACGTATTTTTCGGTGTCTCAATGTAAATCATCATGTCCGAAGCGCCCTCCGGAATGGTGAAGGACTCGTTCTTGATCTGTCCCCACTCTCCGGCAGCAACTTTCACGCTTCCGATTCCCGCATAGTCCGTATTTCCCTGGGCATTTACGTATTTCAGCGTCATGGAGAACTCCTGCGGATCATATCCGTTCACTGCCTTTACCCAGGCGCCGAAACTGTAGGCCGTTCCGCCCTTATACGTATTGGTACTGATTGTTTTTGCGCAACCCTGCCAGTCCTGATCACGGTTGCTGGTCAGAAGGGCGTAGTCACCTTTGTAGGAATCTTTCTTCGAGTTGTCTACGACCGGCGAGCCAAACGGGCCCCAGTCATCGCAGTCTTCCTCAAAGGTATCATAGAAGAAGCCATCCTCTGCGGGAACAACGACCGGATCCGGAAGATCCGCTCCTGCGCCGAACACCTCGTGATAAGCCTGAAGTGTCTTCGCATAACCGGATTTCGGCTGTCCCGGCTTGCTGAACATCAGCGGTTTCTGACTGCTTCTCCAGGAAGTGTCATCGCCGGTTCCCCACCATACGAAGGCAGTGATGTTTCCGTATTTTTTCTGTGTCTGACAGATCTTCTTGAGGAGCTCATAGGTGTAGTTCGTCTGAGAAGTCTCATCGGTACAGGTGATATCAAGCTCTGTGATCTGCACCTTGTATCCGGCCTTCAGAAAGGCAGTAAGTGCCTCAATGTAGTAGTCCGGAGACGGGAAGTTTGTATCCAGATGAGACTGCATGCCGATACCGTCGCAGACTTTTCCGTCAGAGTTGATGTATTTCACAACGTCCAGAATATCCTGCACTTCCATGTAGGTATTGTAGTCATTGAAATAGAGTTCAACCTCGTCGGTCAGTCCGTACTCCTCCAGTACCTCGTGCGCATACCGGAAGGCTTTTTTACAAAACTCCGGCGTGTGGCCACAGTTTCCGTATACTCTCTCCCAGCTGGAGTTCTCTGCGTGCAGATACTCATTGACAACATCCCACGCGTACAGCACGCTTCCGTAAGGGCTGTCGTAGGCGTGTTCCATGATCGTCTTGATGTACATCTCCATACGTCTGTCCATCACCGCCGGTTTGACATAGGCACCGTTTGCGGTGTACCCCTCACGGAAAAACCAGTCCGGCGTCTGCGAATGCCACACAAAGGTGTGTCCGCGAAGCCCCAGATTGTTCTGGTAGCAGATCTTCATCGTCGCGTCCATGACGCTGAACGAAATCTTCGGAACTGTATCCTCGGAATAGCCGGACGGAATATGGTAGCCGGCCTCCTTTGCCTCGGAGGTTGTCTGAAGTCTCGCCCGTCCGCCGAGCATGTAATCCGGCTTCATCTCGTTTCCGAGCGTCACACTGGTGTACTGATCGCAGATCATCTTCAGCTCATTCGCATCCTTCATCTGCGCCAGAGTCACCGCGGTACCCGATTTCTCAAAGGTCACTCCATACGTGTTGCGCCATGTATCCTCTGCCGCTTCTGCCGTCTGTGTCATGGCGCCGGAAGCCAGCACACTGCACGCGCACACTGCGGCAACGAGACAGGCTGCGGCCTTCCTGAAAAACCCGTTTCTCTTTCTCATAAGCAATCCCCCTGATTGTATGAATAATAGTAAAAATATGAGTTCTGTGTATTATTTTTTCACACAATTCAGTTTTTTTCTACACAAATCTGTGCACAATTATTCGGCATTATTACAATTCTTTCGACACAGAACATCGAAACTTTCGAAACACATGAAGACGGACGGGCCATTCGACCCGTCCGTCTTTATGCGTAGTTATTTACGGTCAAAGCACAAAGCACACTCCCTCTTTCACCCTTCTGCCACAACCTCATGCACGGTCTCGAGGATCTGATCCGCGCAGTCAGACAGGCTCATGCGGCCGAAGATGTACTCGTCGCCCATCTTCTTGAAGGTGTCGACCACCGTCGCATTTTCCATCAGCGGAATCATGACGCCCATCCGCTCCCGGTTGCTCATCATGCTGACATTCGCTTTGTACTCAAAGCCCCTCAGCTTATTCGCCTCCTTCAGGATTGTCCGGGCATTCCGGTTTACAGGAACGCCCTTCTCGGTTCCCTGAAGGAGAATCATCTCCTTGTCATTGACCAGAAAATTCAGTAGCGCCGCAGCTTCTTTCGGATGCTCCGTCCCTGCGCTGATGGCATACATGGTGGCAGGTTTGATGTACCAGCCATATCGCTTCGAGCCGTTTTCCGAACCGATATTGACGCCGATCACGATATCCTCTCCCCGGTTGCTCAATCCCTCGCAATATCTGCTGGCGTCGCTGTTCCAGCAACCGACCCCGGCCACCTTGCCGGTGGTAAAGTCCTCGGCGCTAAAATCATCTGTGAGAGGAATCACTTTTTCATCCACAAGTTTTTTGATAAACTCCAGAACGTACTCCACATCCTCCTTGTACATCCGGAATCCGGTATCATTGAACATGACCCTGCCCGTGGTCTGCTCATAATAAGCCATCAGACACTGGAAGAGATGTTTCTTCACAACCCCCAACGGATAGATCCCGTCATCCCTCATACGAGCCGCTGCCGCAAAGAGATCATCCCAGGTCTCCGGTATAGGAAGATCGTATTTATCATAGATGGTCTTGTTATAGAAAAAGACAGTGGAGTTGTAGGCAATGGGAATGGCATTCAGCTTATCCTGACGCTGACCGACCTTAAGATCCTCCGACGTGTAACCCGAGAGATCAATCTGGTCTTTGAGTTTGTTCAGATCATAGTACCCCGTGCCATCCGCAGAATACTCCTCCAGCCAGTTGAAGTTAATCTGCATCACATCGGCGTCGGTCCCGGAGTTCATACGCACCCGGTTTTTCAGCTCATAGCCGTCCCACACGCCGAATTTGTAATTGACCAGAATTTCAGGATTTTGCTTCTGGAACAGATCGATCCCCTTCAGCGTATAAATATGGCGGACATCATTGCCCCACCAGGAAAAATCCAGGGGCACCTCTTTTTCACGATATTGAAAGACAGCCATATCCGGGCTGTCCTTCCCGTTCGCCCCGGCTGTCGTTCCACTTCCCGAACGCAGAGACGAGGAATTATTGTCACTCTCAATCCCTGCAGGTCCCCCGCAAGACACAATACTCATGATTCCGGCCGCCGCCAACAGCAGCGCCAGTCCCCAAACCGCGAAAACCCGCAATCTGTGTCCCATGTACGCTCTCCTTATTTCTGTCATTTCTTATACCGTACGATGTCTGTTCCGCCAGCCCACGCAGGCTCTCCCGGCAGTTTACATCTCAGAAGAGAATCTCCCGCATCCCTTCTGTGCCAATATGCACTGCGCAGATACGAGGATATCCGATCCCTCAGCCCTTCCCCTCACCAGATGCCGCGTCCGCAGACATCCTGCAGGTAATAAGCTTTCCTTTTCCGGATTTCTTTGATTTGTACAGCATCTGATCCGCGCGTTTATACAGAACGTCGAAACGATAGTTGCCTTTCTCCGTATTTACACAGCCGGCGCTGACAGAGATCATACATCGTTCCCGCTCCTCTTCGAAAGTCTTGTCAAATTCCGTGAACAAGCCCTCCATCACCCTGCAGACATTCCTCTCGAGGTCATCTGCAGAAAAAACAGCTGATGCGCAGAAGACAGCAAACTCATCACCGCCGATCCGGCCGATGATATACTGATCGCCAAAGCAGACACGGATAATCCGGGCCGCTTCTATGATCACACGGTCTCCCGCTGCGTGTCCCAGTGTGTCATTGACTTTCTTGAAGTTGTCCAAATCCAGCATCACGAAACTGTAGGCCATCTCCTGATTGTTCCTGTCAAGGACGTCCGACACCGTCTTCTGGAAGTCTGCTTTATTCAAAAGCCCCGTCATCTGATCATGCTCTGCCCGCTGGCTCAGATTGTTCACGATGCTCTTCACAGACCGTGAGATCAGATAATTGAGAGCGAGTCCGATCACAAGGATCACAAGGACAATCACCAGAATCATGGCAATGGTGCGATGCCGGTTAACCAGATTCTCCCGCACAATCTCCCGCACCGGAATCGTACAGACAACTCGCCATCCGTTTCTGCAGGAATTTGATGTGATGAGATCACTGTCGGTGATGACCGCCGAGTTCTCCTCCCCGCTCTGCGCCTGCGATACCGACGCCGATATCCTGTTTCCGATCTTTGACGTATCCGTGGAATAAAGAATCTTGTCATCCTCGTCAACAAGGCAGATGGTCATCGACTGAAGCTGCTCCGGATACGCAAAGACCGTCTCCAGCTCCCGGTTGTAAAAGGAGACGACGACGATGGCATTGTCATTCAGACGCTTCGCATAGTACAACCGGTCGTAATTTCCCCTGTGGCCGAAAGACCAGCCGCCCCCGACCTTTTCATCCCCGATGGTCGCAGAGAATTCCTCATACATTCCACCTTCCGGGAACATGGCATTCGTAACCTGTGAAATCCACCCGATCGTCTCATCGTTGGAATAAATAATACCGAAATCAGAAAAATTCTGCATCAGGCCGATGTCAAAGATCCTTGATGAGATCATCTCCTTCTGTTTGATCTTCGTGTATTCATCCAGATCCGGATCCGTGGCGTCATACGCGTAGTAGTCCGGATCTGAAAACAGCAGTGCCGCTGTCTCTTCGACATCCTCAAAATATCTGTTGATGTTCAGTTCGAGCTGTCTGCTCTCCGCAGCCATCAGATACGCAGTATTCTTCTGAAGTACCTTGTTGGAACTGTCCGTCAATACAAATGTGATTGCCAGCGCAAGCACAAGAAAAGACGCCGAAAACAGGAACGTAAGCGTGAGCTCGATCTTCCGCATCTTCTCATTCATTTCCGGATTTCCTCTAAATCTAGTCTTGTCATTTTTGTAACTCATATCTAAATAATATCACAATATTTGTGACTGCACTACGATATTTCGCTTCGTCTTATTTGTCTCATGGGAAATTCGGAGGAATTTCCTATGAGAGGACAAAGTCCGCAAGCGAAACATTTTATCTCTTAGGGAATGCGAGAATTTTTCTGTGGAGAAAAAAAGACACGATCACAATGACCGTGCCTTTTATTGTTTATATAATGATCATTCTCTGCGAATGTACAAGTCGATTATACGCTTGCAACCTGAGCAGCAACCTCAGCAGCGAAGTCCTCGTTCTTCTTCTCAAGACCCTCACCTGTCTCGAAACGTGTGAAGCCCTTGATCTCGATGTTAGCGCCGTTCTCTTTTGCAACCTGCTCTACGTACTTGGCAACGGACTGTTTTCCGTCCTCAGCTTTTACGTATACCTGGTCAAGAAGAACGATCTCTTTGAGCTCTTTGTTTACACGGCCGTTAACCATTCCCTCGATAACCTTCTCCGGTTTCTGGGACTCTTTCGGGTCGTTCATGATAGCTGCCCTGAGAATCTCTTTCTCTTTCTCGATGTAATCAGCCGGGATCTCCTTGTTGCTTGTGTACTGAGGTCTCATAGCTGCGATCTGCATAGCTACATTTCTGGCCATCTCTTTAACGTTGTCGTTTACTACATCTGTAACAACGTCTACAAGAACACCGATCTTACCATCTGCATGGTTGTAAGTAGCAACGAAGCCTGCTGCCTCCTCAACCTGAGCGAAACGACGGATGTTCATGTTCTCACCGATAACAGCGATCTGAGCATCAAGTGCAGCCTTAACTGTCTGTGCGTTGTCATATTTCCATGTCTCAGCAAGGAAAGCCTCAATATCAGCTGCGGATGTCTCAAGAGCCTGATCAGCAACCTGCTGAACGTATGCGCGGAACTTCTCGTTCTTTGCAGCGAAGTCTGTCTCAGAGTTAACCTCTACGATAGAAGCTTTCTTTCCATCCTCTGTGGATGTGAACATTACGATACCCTCTGCAGCGATACGGCTTGCTTTCTTCTGAGCCTTAGCCATACCGTTCTCACGGAGCCACTCTACTGCCTTGTCCATATCACCGTCTGTATTTGTAAGGGCTTTCTTGCAGTCCATCATTCCGGCGCCGGTCATCTCTCTTAACTCTTTTACCTGAGAAGCTGTAATTGCCATTTCTCTATCCTCCTGAATATATTTGATCTCTAAAAAAAATGTTTCCCTGCGGCAATTTACGCCGTGCCCGGACACGCTTTTTCGTCCCGGACGGTTGTTTTTCCCGCAGAATCTGTCTCTGCACAGAAAGCACGGACTTCCTGTCGCAGAAGAAAAGACGCGAGTTTACGCGCAGCGACTTTACGTGCGAAGCACATCAGTGGAGCAGCGAAAATCTCGCGTCTTAAGGAATCTATTCGATTATAAATCTATTAACCGTCCGGTGAATTACTCAGCGTCAGCAGCTGCTGCCTCTGCAGCCTCCTCATCGCCGGCATCCAGAGCCTGTCCCTGTTTTGCCTCGATAACAGCGTCTGCCATCTTGGAAACAAGAAGTTTTACGGCGCGGATTGCGTCATCGTTACCCGGGATTACGTAGTCAAGGTCCTCCGGATCGCAGTTTGTATCGCAGATACCGATCAGAGTGATTCCAAGGTTGTGAGCCTCCTGTACGCAGATCTTCTCTTTCTTCGGATCTACAACGAAGATTGCATCCGGGATCTTCTTCATATCTTTGATACCGCCGATGTTCTTCTGAAGTTTCTCAAGCTCTTTGAGAAGGCCCGCAACCTCTTTCTTAGGAAGAACGTCGAAGGTTCCGTTCTCCTGCATCTTCTCGATCTCTTTGAGACGGGCGATACGAGTCTGAACAGTCTTGAAGTTTGTAAGCATACCGCCGAGCCATCTCTCGTTTACGAAGAACTCTCCGCAACGCTCAGCCTCAGCTTTGATTGTATCCTGTGCCTGTTTCTTTGTACCAACGAAGAGGATTCTTCCTCCGTCAGCTACGATATCAGCAATTGCACGGTAAGCGTCGTCAACCATTCCTACCGATTTCTGAAGGTCGATGATGTAGATTCCGTTACGCTCTGTGTAGATGTAAGGAGCCATCTTAGGGTTCCATCTTCTTGTGAGGTGACCGAAATGTACACCGGCTTCGAGTAACTGCTTCATTGAAATTACGCTCATGTTCTTTTCTCCTTTGGTTTTTAACTTCCGCATGGTTCAACTTCGCAGGGAACCTGAAAAAACGGGCACCACCCTGAAAATTTCCATGCGTGTTTATTTAAACAGCTTGATTATTGTACCACAGATAAAAATGTGAGACAAGCATTTTTTCGCTTATTCCCAGCGTTTTTTGCCCGTCTCACATTCGTTTTTCTTCAGAATGATCACCTGTTGCCACGAAGTTCTGATGTTTTGTCCCTACATCAGTCCTTCGTCTCAATGATCTTCACAATCAGATCGTACATGCGCTTTGTGGAGGAGATGGAAAGCCTCTCGCCCGGCGTGTGGATATCGAAGATATCCGGTCCCATGGAGATGGCGTCCATGTGCTCGATCTTCTCTGCCAGAAGACCGCACTCGACGCCGGCGTGGATCGCCTCAATCTGAAGCTCTTTGCCGAACATCTCTCTGTAGATCGCGGACATCTTCTCGCGGAGCTTCGATTCTCTCACCCACTCCCAGGCCGGGTACTCGCCGGAGATCCTGTAGGACGCACCGTTCTCCGCCGCGATCCAGGAAATCTTTTCGCAGAGGCTTGCCTTTGCAGTCTTCACGGAACTGCGAACCGCCGCCCGCATCACAAGTTCTTTTTCGGACAGGGTCGCAACGCCCCAGTTCAGGGACGTCTCCACCAGCCCCTCCACGTTGTCGCTCATTCTCTGCACGCCCTGCGGAAGGGAGGTGAGAAGAGTAATCACGGTCTTCGTCGACGCCTCGGAAAGCGGAGCAGCAGTATCCGGAACGCCTGCCGGAAGAGCGATCTCCTCCGTGTCAAAGTGAATATCGCCGTCCACAACAATGTACTCCGCGCGAACCTCCGTCTCGATCCGCTCCAGCGCGGCGAGGAAGGCCGCCTTATCCTCGACAGCAAGGACAAGTCTTCCCTCTCTGGAAATCGCGTTGTCCTTGGTTCCGTTCTCAAAGGCAACGAGACGCAGATCCGTCGCCTTTTTTGCGCCGCGGAGGATTCTTCCCATCAGCTCCTGGGAAGCCGCGCGCCCCTTGTTGATCTCGACGCCGGAGTGTCCACCCACAAGACCGTGCACATGCACCTGAACTTTCTCCCAGGAGCAGGCCTTACGCTCAACGGCGAGTTTCACCTCGGCACAGCCGCCGCCCGCGCAGCTGGCAAGGACCGTTCCCTCCTCCTCGGAGTCCATGTTCAGAAGACGGCGGCCCTTCAGCATGGAGCAGTCGATCACCTGCGCACCCTCCATGCCGACCTCCTCCGAGACGGTGCAGACGAACTCGAGTCTCGGGTGCTTCAGCGTGTCGGAATCCAGAAGGGCAAGGGCGTAGGCAACCGCGATGCCGTCATCCCCGCCGAGGGTCGTTCCCTTCGCGCGGACGAAATCACCGTCAACCTCGAGATCCAGCCCCTCTTTCTCCATATCTTTTTCCACGCCCGGAAGCTTCTCGCAGACCATATCCATATGCCCCTGCAGAATCACCGGCTCCTGATCCTCATAGCCCTCGGAGGCCTCTTTGATCATGATCACATTCCAGAGCTCATCCTGATAATACTCCAGTCCCCTCTCCTTCGCGAAGGCAACCAGATAGTCGCTGACTGCTTTCTCGTGGTAAGACGGCCGCGGGATCTCCGACAGCTCCTCAAAAAAGCGGAAAACTTCCTTCGGTTCCAGATTTTCCAATACTCTACCCATCGTTCTATACTCTCTTTCTATTCTTTCTGTTCTTTCTAAATCTTTATGCTTCCCGATCCGGCGACCGGTCACTCGTCACTTCTTTTCAATCTTGTTCTCGTAGACAATGTAGTGCTCGTCGTGCAGAATTTTGATGAAGCGGGACAGTCTCGCGTAGAGCGGCTCCGCCTTCTCTCCGAACTTCTCTTTGACCGCCTGGGCGATCTCGTAGACGCTTTTCCTGCCGTCGATCTGCAGATAAACAAAGCTGCCGAAGTCATCCAGCTCAATCCGGCTGACCCTCGGCTTCCTGAACAATTTCTGCGCAAGGAAGTTGGCGAAGCCTCTGTGCTCCACCTGAATCTCCACATGGCCGGCGCTGTTCTTTACGGACGGATACAGCCGGTTCGCTCTCGGGATATAATCGAGAAAATTCTCTTTCTTTCGGGACATACATTTCTCTCCTGTCTCTTAGCTTGACTTACGATATTGATCTACGGATCCACATACCGGCTGCCGCGCACACTCCTTATGCACACGCCGGCTCTGCCTGTACACAACGAAGCCGCCCGCACACAGGCCCATATCCCCTGTGCACCGATTATAGCTCTGCGTGTTCAGAATTTCAAATTCCGGATATCTGTTCTTTCCAACCCACGGCAAAAACAGAGAAAAGTTTTCTGCCGCAAATTCGAAACAGCACACATTCGATAAATATACGTGTAGGGGAACCCCAAAGGAGTTTCCATAACAAATAATGCTCGCGCAACCTCCTTCCTCCAAGAGCGGATGCGAAACATCTACTCATCACGCGGGTATACATCCCAAAACCAGGATGAGGCCGCCGCACAGCATTTCATTCCTATGCTTTCCGTGCGACAGCCTCACACAAATCCGGCGCGCCTCAAAACGGGACGCGCCCGGACCTCTTATGCAGTCTTTTTGCTCTTTTTGTTCATGAAGACACAGAGAAGGGCAACCAGTACCGCGAAGCATACGCAGCCGCCGATCTGTCCGAGATCAATCGTCTTGGAGATATCAAGATCAAGTTCGACTACGGCAAAGATTGCGAGAAGAACTCCGACAAGTCCCTCTCCGGCGATCAGACCGGAGCAGAACAGCGTACCGTTCTCAACTCTTCCCTTGCGCTCCTCCTCGGAGATCTTCTTATTCCTGTCTACCCAGAGACGAACAAGTCCGCCGACCATCATCGGTGTGGACAGGTAGATCGGAAGGTAGAGACCAACCGCGAACGGAAGAACCGGAATCTGAAGGATCTCAACAACAATGCCGAGGAAGACGCCTACGAATACGAGCGGCCATGGAAGGTTTCCGTCCATAACTCCCTCTACGATCATCTTCATCATACCAGCCTGCGGAGCCGGGAGCTCTGCGGATCCGTAGCCCCACGCCGCGTTGAGCAGGTAGAGAACAAAACCGATGGCAACGGCAGATACAGCAACGCCGAAGATCTCACCGAGCTGCTGTTTCCACGGCGTGGCGCCGACAACATAGCCGGTCTTCAGATCCTGTGAAGTATCGCCGGCAATCGCCGCGGAGATACAGATGACAGAACCGATGGAGATCGCTGCGATCATACCCTTCGTTCCGATATTTCCGGTAGCCTTGAGCACGATGGTCGCAACAAGCATGGTCGCGATTGTCATACCGGAAACCGGGTTGTTGGAACTTCCTACGATACCTACCATTCGGGCAGATACGGTAACAAAGAAGAAACCGAAGACGATGATCATGATGGCGCCGAGAAGGTTGACCGGGATGTCCGGAGCAAGCCAGAGCGCGATGGCGATGGCGCCGATGCCGATCAGAACGAGGTTCATCGGAAGATCCTTTGTTGTTCTTGTGACAACGCTCTGCTTCTTCGAGATGCCCTTCATTGCGCCGGCAAAGGTGCGGACGATGAGCGGAAGGGATTTGATCAGAGAGATCACACCACCGCAGGCAACGGCGCCGGCACCGATGTACTTGATGTAGGACGCCCAGATTCCGCCGGTTCCAAGCTCAGCAACAGCGGCCTTCGCCGGGAAAAGAGCATCCGGGTTCAGACTTCCGAAGATGTACAGAAGCGGCATCAGAACGAACCACGCGATCGTACCGCCGGCCATCATGTAGGACGAAATCTTCGGTCCGCAGATGTAACCCACGCCGAGAAGGGAAGGAAGGACATCCATTCCGATACCGGCGCCCGGATAGTTCTTGAAATCATAGGTAACTTCTGACGGGAACAGTTTCAGTCCGTCCGCGATAAATTTGTAGACAGCCGCGATACCAAGACCCGCGAAGACAGTTCCTGCTTTCGCTCCACCCTCTTCTCCGGCGAGAAGAACTTCGGAACAAGCCTGGCCTTCCGGATAAGGAAGGGTACCGTGCTCCTCAACGATCAGGGCGTTTCTCAGCGGAATCATGAAAAGAATTCCGAGTACGCCGCCGAGCAGAGCGATCAGAGCGATCGTAAGGATCGACGGAAGCTCCGTAGCTCCTTCTTCTGCCCACATAAAAAGCGCCGGAAGTGTGAAAATAGCTCCCGCCGCCAGGGACTCACCGGCCGAACCGATGGTCTGCACCATGTTATTCTCAAGGATGGAATCTCTGCGAAGAATCACGCGGATCACACCCTTGGAGATAACAGCTGCCGGGATTGAAGCGGAAATGGTAAGTCCGACTCTCAATCCGAGATAAGCGTTCGCTGCGCCGAACACGATCGCCAGAATTACACCAACGATGACAGAGACCGGTGTAATTTCCGGAAGGATCTGATCAGCAGCAACGTAAGGCTTAAACTCCTCTTTGTTACTCATAACAAACTCCTCCTGCAAATATGCAATTTTTGCCCGATAAAAAATACATCAGCATCCTGGTCATCAGAAAAAAGCTTCCTATCCATTCTCTACGTCTTTATTTTTTATAAAGCAATTCGAAAGATATTATAAAAAAATGTGGCATACTCGTCAAATTTCACCCTTGTCCGAAAGCAAAAGATATGCGGATTATGCATATTTATACAGTTATTTTTATTTGCAAACAGTCGTTTTCCGCGTACTCGCCAAAATATTTACGGCAGAATGGTTTGAACAGTCCATTTGTTCGCCCTGCGTCAAGCCTAAAACCTTTTATAATTTCGCGGTATTATCTGCGTCCCAACGCAACATCTACGCACATGCACGAGAAAACCAGAAAAATTACATCCGCTTTCGATTTCTGATATATATTTTCAATGTCGAATTTGCTGTTTTATTATTCATATTTATATACAGTTTCAAAAAGCGTTTCAAAGCAGCATCCGCGCTCAATACATGTATACTATTCACTTTGGCGGTTTGCATTATGTCTACTCTTTGCAATTCTGTCACGAACCATCCAACAGCTCCCAAAGACACCGTAAGCTATAAATAACCTCCCTGCCATCCGAATCCGGATGACAGGGAGGTAACTGCGCTACTTAAACGTCAGTAACGACGGATGCTTATCCTTTGCCTTCGGTGTTTTCAGTTGCATTTACTTCCTTATCTGCTGCTTTTAATTCCTTATCCAGTTTCTCCGGGTCGTTTGTGGTCTTTTCGATGTAAGCGTCATGAGTCGCAATCACATCAAACGCATTACCCTCTTTTACGCCCCATCCTTTGATGTAGAGGGTCTCGTACTCGTTCTTATCTGTCGTGAAGAGATGCATACCAATCGGAAGATTCGGATTGCAGATTCTGAGTACATCAACCGGTCCCTCTTTCACTGCGTAGAATACCGGTCCGTCATTCGTCCAATCTCCTCTCTTTACAAGCTCCTTCACCTCATTTTCATCTGTGGTGTAGTGATGATCGGTCGTATTCTTGTTGTACAGACGGTATACAGGAATTGTATCATCGCTCTTCTTCGGTGCGATCCATGCATAATTCTCATCGATCCATCCGCCCTCCACGAGGATCTTCTTCTCAAGAGCGCTTGTAGAATACAGATGCTCACGTGTCACCTTATTGTAAAGTCTGTAAACAACCGTGGTGTTCTTTACAGCTTTATCGTAAGCTGCTTTGGCTGCCGTTAAATCATCAAGAACTTTCTCATAGGCAGTTTTGGCATCATCATAGGCTGTCTTAGCAGTTGCTACCGCATTCTTTGCATCATCAACTGCCTTTGCATCTGGTCCAGGCTTCTCTTCTGTCCCAATAGCCGCTATCAGTTCTTCACGTTTTTCGAGAAGAGCCTCAAAAGCCTCACGTTTAGTATTCTCTTTGCTGATTGCAGCCTTCAACATTTCATCCGTCTCATATTTAGCGGCGTTTTCAAGAGCCTCTTCATATACAGCCTTAGCTTCCGCAACCGGATCTTCAGTAGTCGCAGGCGCACCACCTTGTTCCGGACTAGCTTCCGGCTCAGCTTCCGGTTCAGTTGACGGTTCAGGTGACGGTTCCGGTGACGGCTCAGCTTCCGGTTCAGTTGACGGTTCCGGTGACGGCTCAGCTTCCGGTTCAGTTGACGGTTCCGGTGACGGCTCAGCTTCCGGTTCAGTTGACGGTTCCGGTGACGGCTCAGCTTCCGGTTCAGTTGACGGTTCAGGTGACGGTTCCGGTGACGGCTCAGCTTCCGGTTCAGTTGACGGTTCCGGTGACGGCTCAGCTTCCGGTTCAGTTGACGGTTCAGGTGACGGTTCCTGATGGAAAGGCATAAGCTGACCTTCTTTCAGAATACCTAAATCACGCAAACCTTCATCTCTGGTATTTATATAATTTTCCATTGATGAAAAAACCGCATTTATTGCATTAAACGCATTTACTTCTGATGCTTTTGGTTCATGCGTCGTTGGATCAAGCAGTTTATCAATTACTCGGCTACGTCTCTCGTCAGCATCATTCTCAGCCTCTCTAAGCGCCTCATAAGCCTCAGCAATTTTTGTATCATTAAGCTCTTTCAATTCAGTCTCATCTGCTTTAAGCTTATCTTCTGCAGCTTTCTGCTTGTCTTCTGCTGTTTTATACGCAGTTTTCTTCTCTGTATATGCCGCTTTTGTATCTGTTACAGCTTTATCTGCGTCTTTTACTTTTTTCGCAAGCTCGTCGACAGTCTTCTTGTCTTCTGTCTTTTTCTCACTGCCGGCTGCCAGCGCCGTTGTGTCACCAGCATATGCTACTCCTGCCAATCCTGTAGCGGTTACTGATACCACTGAAGCCAAAACAAGTGCCTTTACCATTTTGTTTTTCATTCTGTACGCTCCTTTATTGTGTATTGACCAGTAAATAGATACCACTTGCATGAAAAAAAGACGCCACAAACACTGATGTCTGTGACGCAGAGGAGTTGCAGCTGGCTGACATTTGACAGTCCCTATAGCTTTGCGTCGCAGACTTTCGTCTGTTTTGCCATGCATTATTTAATTTGTTCATAATCATTATATAATAGCTGAAAATATATTTTTATCCGCAAATATCACAAATATAAATATCTTTTTATATGCAATGTGATACATATTGAATAGTTTTCATCTTATTATGATTGATATTCCATCGTATCTGCTATGCTTCGAAATCCATGAGTCATAACTGTCACACAGATCGCTGTGACTCAGATTGTTTTCTCTTCTGTATTGCGCTCATGGTTACAGATCTGTTGTTTTTTGATCAGGCATGGCAGACATCAAAACAATCACGATTGATCTAGTGCGCAATTGTCATCCAAATTTAGGAATACCAGAGCCAGAATAACGAACAATAAGTAAGTCCGCGGCAAAGGCCGCGGACTTACTTATTGTTTGATCCTATTTACTATTCCATTTTTTGTGTTATAGAAATTTCGGAGGAAGTTCTTATAACATAAAAAACGGTTTCAAGTACTGTGTACTCGAAACCATTCTTTTAAGAAGAGGCGTGAGCCGGATTTGAACCGGCGGATACTGGTGTTGCAGACCATTGCCTTACCACTTGGCTATCACGCCATAACATATATGATTATATCAAACTTTGCTGATAAATCAAGACGATTTTGAAACAATTTTCTCAATAATCAGAACTTTGTTTCAAAATGTGACTGCAGGAAGATCCTGCAGTCACTCGAAGCTCCCCGACCAGGACTCGAACCAGGGACATCATGATTAACAGTCATGCGCTCTACCGACTGAGCTATCGAGGAATACTTCTGAAGGTACCTACATACCTTCAAAACTGAACACACGAACTACCAAAGTCTGCATTTATTTTACAGAATCAGTCATTCAAAAGTGCTTCGCACTTTTTTTGATGATTCTCTTTACAGAATCGGTCATTCGAA
>NZ_KK211310.1:0-94018 GCF_000621585.1 [Eubacterium] cellulosolvens LD2006
TAAGCCGTTACTACGACTGGGCAGTTACAAGCCCATTACCTTTAGGTGATGGGTAGTTGACTTTCGAGTGTTACGGATACCTTTGGCTTTTCTCCGCTTCATGGTACCTGTCACCCAGACTTTCTTCGTCTGTTCTTTTATATCTTCATCGTTTATCGCAATACCCGAACCAGGTGTATTAGGCATTCTCTTTTTCCTCCTCCGTCAGTAAATCATATCCTCTCTCCAAAGCACTTTTACTATCAAGGAAATCACCCTCTCCGGTAAGTGCACGCATGATTTCTACAGTTTCTTTCGGATGCTTCATCACCCATTCGACTTTCAACGGAGTCTCTTTCGTAATTCCATTTTTCTTCGCAACCTTTCTCGCTTTTTCCGTCAGGCTTTCGTCGGACTTATAGATCATTGTATTCATCAGTGCCACCGCTTTTTTCGTATCGTCCGTCGGACTCAGCGTATAAAAGCTGAAATCCGGTCCCGTTGATCGATCGATCGTGTGGGCGTCGTACTTCGGTGAGGGTATACAGTAAAACCTGTGGATCATAATTCCGAATTCCGTCTCATCAAGATGCGCCTCAGTAAAAAACGGCTCTTCTTTTTTCTTCTCATCAACCATTTCCATTCCCCTTGTTGCCAAAAACACGCCTGATACAAACAGTATCACTATCAAAATGCCAAGTACTAATTTTCTTCTTTTCATCATCCATCCTTAGTTCTGAAGAACTGCGTTGTAGATATCCTTATTATCGTTGGACAAACTATTCCAGCTTTTATAAATACTGTCACTCTTCTCCAGCACATCACTGATGCTGTAATCCCATCCGAACGCAGCATCAATGGCCTCGATCCTCTCCTGCGTGTTCACGCCCTCTTAAGCGTGCCTGTCACCGAGTCCTTGGTCGGGGTAGTTGACTCCTCTATCTTACTTAAATGTGCTGTATCATGCGCATTCCTAATTGAGCAAAATGATATCCGTATCATGCGCAAACATAAAAATATTTTATGCCCAAAAACGAATAAAAACAATGGTAACATGAAAGGAAAAGGCTGTCTCACCCGATGTTTTTCGAGTAAGACAACCCTTCATATTTCTATTCTGTTTTTACACCGCGCCGCTTTCCACAACCGCTTCCGCACCTTCAGCCACGCGTTTTTCTTCCTCGTTTCTCTCCGGTACGTTGATATGGTTGATCTCCGGAAGTTCGATGATTCTCGTGCAGACTCTCTTGGCGAGTGCCATATTGTGGGTGATGACGATCATGCCCATCTTGCGCTCTTTCGCAATGTCTGTGAGGATGTTCCAGACCTGAGCCTGTGTGATCACGTCCAGCATGGTTGTGATCTCGTCACAGAGGAGCATACGGGTCTGGGGTCCGAGGACACGGGCGATGCAGAATCTCTGCAGCTCTCCGCCGGACAGCTCGGAGGGCCAGCGGTTCAGCCACTCCTTTTCGATTCCCATCTTCGCGAGAAGCTCGTCGTCCGGAGTCCAGGCCTCGTTCAAGGTCTTTGCCATCTTCCATCTGGGATTTACGGCGAGCTCCGGGTGCTGGTAGATCATCTGGATCGGACAGTAACCGGCATCATTCATCGGCTTTCCGTCAATCAGCACCTGTCCGGAAGACGGTTTCTCGTAACCTGCCAGGATTCTGGCGAGGGTACTCTTGCCATAACCGGAGGGTCCGATGATGCCGACGCTCTCTCCCTCTTCCACGGTCAGGGATACATCCTTGAGGATCCACGGTGATTTATCTGTGTATCGGAAATGTACGTTTTTTGCTTCAAGACGCATGGACACACCTTACCTTTCCGCCGCGAACTTCACGTTCCGGCTGTTTGCCAGCGCAGGCATCGTCCCGGTTCGGGCAACGATCCGCAAAGAGACAGCCTGACGGCAGGCTTCCTGCGTAGGGCTGTGATCCCGGAATCGGATGGAACCCGTTCTGCGGGAGGGCATCGATAAATGCCTTGCTGTAGGGATGACGCAGTGCTTCCTTGCCTGCGAGAAAATCCGCTGTGGAGGCCACTTCCACGACGGTTCCCGCGTAGAACACAGCCACCCGGTCCGCCACATTCAGAGCCAGATCGATGTCGTGGGTGATCATGAGAACAGCAGCTCCCTGATCCGCCATCTTTCGGAAATGCTGCAGGGTTTCCATAGCCATTTCCAGATTCAGACCCGGCGTGGGCTCATCGGCGATAATCAGATCCGGCTGTCCCATCATGGCTCCGGCAATCAGCACACGCCTTGCCATTCCTCCGGAAAGCTGGAAAGGATACTTCTGCTCGGTATCTTTCGCCAGCTGATATTTGCGGAAGAGTTCTTCCTGTTTTGCTTTTGTGCCAAAAACGCCCTGCACCTGGCGGCCGACTCTCATTACCGGATCCAGGTAATCCACCGACTGTGGAATGAAGGCAATTTCACGCCCGCAGAGTGCTTTCTGTCTTGCCTTCGTGAATGGGGCAGACTTGTATTCGATCTTTCCTTCCACGCTGGCGTTTCCCGGAAGGAGTCCCAGGACAGCGTTTGCCAGAATACTTTTTCCGGAACCGCTGGATCCCACAACCGCTACAATCTCTCCCGCGTGAACATCAAGAGAAAGAGCATGGATAACTTCCAGCCTTTCCTTGCGGAAGCTGCCTTTGCGGTACATGCTGAAGGCGACGACGAGATCCTCGATTTTCAAAACCGGATCTTTTTTGCTTGTTTTTTCCATGTTGCCTCCTTATTCATTACCACTGTTCGGATTCCAGAGTTTCTTTAACGTCTCACCGATGATATCGAAGAGAATGACTGCAATGAGAAGCATGATTCCCGGGAACAGAGCCATCCACCACTTTCCTGTAGTGATGTAGTTCATGGATTCCGAGAGGATCACGCCGATGGCCGGTGTCTCCTTCGAGAGACCGAAGCCCAGGAAGGTTACGGATGCCTCGTGCATGATGGCGTGCGGGAACAGCAGAATCAATCCGATGAGGAAGGCCGGAAGCACATGGGGAACCATGTGGCGCAAAGCGATCTCAAAGGATGACTTTCCCATTCTGCGGCTGGCGGCCACGTACTGGGAAGATCTCTGCACCAGCACTTCCTGTCTTACAATACGCGTCAGGCTGGGCCAGTGTGTCAGGGCAACCGACACGGTGACACCCAGCGCTCCCTTTCCGAGCATACAGGAAATTAAAATCAACAGTACCAGGTGCGGCAGACCCATGCAAAGATCGACAGCCAGTTTTACGAAGCGGTCTACCCAGCCGCCCCAGATCGCCGAGGCGATACCAAGAATCAGCGCAACAAAAGAACTGAAAATCGAAGCCACAAGGCCGATCACCAGAGAATTGGACAGCCCCTTGATACAACGGTAAAACATATCCCGTCCCATGGCATCCGTTCCGAAGAGATGTTCGCCGGATGGAGCGAGCAGCTTGTTGTCATAGTGAACACCGTAGAGCTCGGGATTCAGGAACAGTCCCCAGAGGAAAATCCCAAGAAGGTATACGACCGCCACGGAAGTAAAAATAAGAACCAGTACTTTCCGGTTCGGGAGGAATCTTTTCTCTTTCATCATTTCTCTCCCTCCCTGATTCTCGGATCGCAGATGCCATAGAGGATATTCGCGATCAGGTTTCCGGCAAAAACGAACAGGGCGCTGAGCAGCGCGATGCCCAGAAGCAACGGCGCGTCTCCGTTCAGAGCTGCTGCCGTTGTGGCAGTACCGATCCCGGGATAGGCGAAGACATTCTCTGCCAGTGCCATGCCGCCGAAGAGCTCGCTGAAGGACGCGAACTGCAGCGTGATGGCCGGAAGCATAACGTTCCGTAGGATGTGGCGGAACATAATCTGCCTTGGATTCTCTCCCCTCGCTCTCGCGTAGAGAATGAAGTCACTTCCGATGATTTCGACGACTTTCTGTCTTGTATAAAGGACAACCTCACTGATATTCGCAATGGTCAGGGTAATCACCGGAAGGATCAGATGATAGATTCTGTCTCCGAGAGTAATCTCACTTTCCAGTTTTCCCATGGGCGCAGCCATTCCGATCGGAAACCATCGAAGCTGAACCGCAAAAACCACCAGAAACATCAGTCCGAGCCAGAAGGTCGGTGCGGACTTGACGATCAGACAGAACGTCTTCATGATGCGGTCAAAAATACCGTTCTGACGGACACCGCAGACCAGGCCTGTCAGGAATCCGAGAATTCCGGAAAGCGCCCATGCCAGAAGCATGAGTACGATGGAATAAGAAAAACGCTCGCTGATGATTTTTGCAACAGGCTTCTTGTAGGTGATGGAATCACCCATGTCGCCGTGCATGACATTGCCGAGCCACTTCACATAGCGCTGCGGCAACGGATCGTTGAGTCCCCAGTGCTCCGCGATCTGCTGCTTTGCCTCGTCGGAGAGCGTCGACTCCGTGCCGACGTAGGCCGTCAGCGGATCGATGGGAGATTTGGCGATCAACGCGAAGGCGAGAAAGCTCACCAGGAAAAGAAGGATGATCATTCTCGCCGTCTCGTAGATGATGTTTTTTCGTTTCGTCATGTTAAAACCTCATAAAATAGATGCATTCCGGCGGAAGGGCAAAATCATACACCCTCACACGTCGCTTCGTTCGGGTTGTATAACTTTGCCACTTCCGCATCGCATCATATACGCCAAAATTCTGCTTCGCTCCCCGGATTCGGGAGTGAAGCAGAACCAATATTCTTGCGTTAGTTGAGTGTCCAGTCCTTCAGGTTGCAGACAATCGGGCTTCCGTGTCCGTGAGGATGCGGGATCTGTGTATCCTCGGAGATGTCAAGCTTATCATTGATGAAGTAGGAATGCTCGATGTTTACAATGAAGAGATACGGATACTCAGCGTCACCGATCTTCTGTGCCTCTTTCCAGTACTTGTTAGCGTCCGCCTGATTTGTTGCGTTGAAGGCGTTCTCGATGGCCTTGTCGCAGTCTGCATTGTTGAAACCGGATACGTTTGCGTACTGTGCCTCAAGGAACATGGATGAATCATAGAGATTCTGGATAACCATCGGGCTGTACTGTCCCCATCCCCATACAATGGGTGTCTTGTTTTCCTCTTCTACTGCAACATCCCAGGATTCGTTGCGAACCTTGATTTCGATGCCGAGATTCTTTGCGCTCTCTGCCACTGCTGTAGCCAGTTTGTATCTGTCTTCGTCGTTTCCGGGAGCAATGACATCGAAGGAACATCTCACGCCGTCTTTCTCACGGATTCCGTCGCTGCCCTCTTTCCAGCCAGCTTCGTCCAGGAGTTTCTTTGCCTCATCCACCTGATTGTCATCATAGGTTTCAGTGGATGCCCAGGGAAGATTGTCTGTGAAGTTTACAGAAGGTTTTCCCTCTCCGTTGAAGGCGTTTTTAATGATGGTCTCACGGTCGATTCCAATCGCAAGTGCTTTGCGGACTGCCAGATCACTGGTAACCTTGTTTCCGACTTCATACTCGTTGCCCTTGCTGTCTTTCATCTTCTGTTCCGGAAGAGTCGGAAGGCTGATGTTGCGGACATCCATGGTCTCCAGTTTGTGGAGGCTCATGCCCTTGATGTTTTCATTGATGTATGTGGAGCTTACCATTACTACATCCAGCTGACCGGATACAGCGTTGGAATAGGCAGTATCCTGATCCATCTTGATGATGTTGACCTGCTCAATGTCCGGTGTGTTATCCCAGTACTGATCATTTACCTGAAGAATGATCTGCTGGTTTGCGTCGTACTGAGCAACCTTGTACGCGCCTGTTCCGATCGGAGCTTCATTGAAAGCCTCACCGTCGTAAGCGTCGCTGGGAACAATCTGCTGCATAGCCGTGATATCAAGGAACGGAGAATAGGGCTCTGTCAGAGTGAACTCTACCTTATAGTCTCCGTCAGCTTTCACTGATGCCAGCTTTGTGAGATCTACATTCTCATTGTCTGCCTGGTTGTCTTTTACCTGCTGATAGGTGAAAACAACGTCCTCCGCAGTAAAATCACTGCCGTCGCTGAACTTCACTCCCTTACGAAGATCGAAGGTATAGGTCAGGGCATCGTCACTTACTGTCCAGCCCGTAGCGAGATCCGGTACATATTCAGAGTCCTTGTTGACCTGGATCAGCGGCTCATTTACGAAAGCATATCCGTATGTCATGAACCCCTTCACCGGATCCATGCTGTTGTCAAAAATGGAACCACCAACATAAATGTTAATGCTCTCGTTGTCGTCATCTGCATTCGTCATAGCCGCAGTAGATGTGGAAGCTACTTCCGAACTGCTGCCTGTGGAAGCTGCAGATCCGCAGCCTGTCAGTGTTGCCATAACAGCTGTGGCCAAAGCCAGTATTCTCATCTTTTTCATCTCGTTAATCTCCTGTCTGTTGCATAAATGTTTACAAACTTAAAGGTTGCGTCTGATGTTTTGGTCAAGAGAGGCGATTTCCATGATCAAAACATATGACACAACCTTTCCCGAAGATAGATTATACGAAAGGAAGATATGAATTTTAAGCCCCTGGGGGGGTTATTTTTTCTCTCATAGCTGCATTCGTTATGAGGGCTCAAAAAAGTATTGATTAATGCGATTTCCTTCTTCAGCGATCGAACCAAAACTTTATCTCCGCGAAAAACTCACGCATCATATTGTTGGGGAGGTGCTTGAATGAGGTCGGCGCAGCTATTCCGCAAACATCCTTTAGTCCGTTCTTTCTTGCAATCTGCAAAGCCCGGAACACATGAAAATTGTTGGTGACGACAGCGACCGATCCCTCTTCTTTCATGAGCTTCCTGCTAAAGGAGATGTTCTGCGTTGTTGTTTCCGATTTTCTTTCCTTAAGAATCCTCTCGGAAGAGATCCCCGCCTTTTCCAGATACTCGGCCATCACATCGGCCTCCGGACGCGGTTCATTGGCGCCCTGTCCGCCGGATACAATGCAGATTGTCTCCGGATTCTCTTTCAGATAGTCGACGGCTGTATCCAGCCGATAGCGCAGAACACGACTTGGTCGCGTCTCGAAGACCTGAGCGCCGAGAACGACGATGTATTTCAGCCCCGGTTTTCCTTTCTGATGAAAACCGCTGAGGATGTATCCCTCGATGACTGCAAAAATGATCGCGCCGAGCGCAACCAGAACAAGAACTCCCGCGCGTATTTTTTTCGGTAGCAGAGCCCAGTAGTGAAAATGAGCCGCTATCGAAAGCATCAGAAAAAACAGGCCGGACGCAAACCAGAAAAGGTAAAAGCTCGAACCGGTCCGCATCGACATGACAATACCGCCGGATACGATACACACGATTGCAAAAACAGCCCATAGAATTGTCATCCATTTTCCCCTCATCTTTTTGATCATAGCGATTGTAATACCTTTCTATTATTTAAAAAAGAATGTCGCTAGCGACATTCTCGCGCCGAACGCGGATGCAACGCATCTACATATCGCGCGAGTGCGCATCCTGCGGAGCGTTTTGTCTCATGGGAAATTCGGAGGAATTTCCTATGAGACAAAAAGAGCAACCACGACACCGTAGTTGCTCTTCTATCAGCTGCGGAAGGCGGGACTTGAACCCGCACGACATTGCTGCCACAAGATCCTTAGTCTTGCTCGTCTACCAATTCCGACACTTCCGCACGATATGTAATTATTGTGCATCCTTATGTAAAAAAGGATGCGGAAGGCGGGACTTGAACCCGCACGACATTGCTGCCACAAGATCCTTAGTCTTGCTCGTCTACCAATTCCGACACTTCCGCATATGCACTTTACCTGTCGCCGCGCACTTCTGTACCCGACAACAGGTAATACAATAACATAGTATGTTTGATGCGTCAAGCACAATTTTCAATTTTTTCATCCTTTTTTAACTTCTTTCAGGCTCTCCCCTTCGTTTACTACATCAAAACAAAAAGAAAGCCAAAATCATTAACGATTCCGGCTTTCCAAAAAAAGCTGCGGAAGGCGGGACTTGAACCCGCACGACATTGCTGCCACAAGATCCTTAGTCTTGCTCGTCTACCAATTCCGACACTTCCGCATATGCAATTATTCGTTGCCCTTCTCATTGTGTCCGACAACATGTAATACCTTAGCATAGTATTCTTAAGGCGTCAAGCACAAATTTTAATTTTCTGCAGATATAAAATGACGTGCGGGACTCAATGTCCTGAAGACACTGAATCCTGCTCTGTTTACAATCGCGGTTCTTGCATTACTGTGCTATCATTCACATAATCTGTTCTCTATAGTTTATCCATCGCACTCTTGAATATAAATTCGAAGAACCGACAAGCGACCGCAGTCCTGCGGCCGCCGCCTTTACGCCCTGGCCTCCTTCTCCTTACTCTTCTGCTTCCCCGGCTTCTTCTCCTTCTTCTTCCTCTTCAGCACCCTCAGCGCCACAAAACACACGAGCTGACTGATGACATACGCGAGCAGGAATCCGCAGAGCACGTCCGTCGGATAATGCACGCAGTTATACAGCCTCGACAGCGAGATCAGCGTCGCGAGAATGATCAGCGGCACACTGAACTTGTTCGGAATCATTCGCTGAAGGACAAGCACAACCGCAAAAGCCGTCGCCGTGTGTCCGGAGGGAAAAGAAAGATCCGTCGGTATATACCCCAATGGAATCAGATCCGCGTAATCATTGTACGGCCGCACTCTTCCGACCAGCGGTTTGATCCCAAACCAGCTCAGGCAGAACACGATCGCCAATGAAATCGCCGCGACAATCCCAGCCTTCCTTGTCTTCTTGAATAGCATAAGCACAAGAACCAGCGCGATCCAGAACCATCCCAACTCCCCGAGAAAACTCAGGAATTTCATGACCGGATCCAGAAACGGAAAGCGAAGATAATTCTGGATAAAAACAAGAATCGCGTGATCAATATTTGTTACACCCAAAAGAAACTGTTCCATCGTATTTACACCTCCAAATCGAATTCTAAAATCGCAGAGTTGCTATATTCCGTGTTTCTTTCGTAAATCTATCCCACAATCTCTTGTACAATATACAATTATCAACCGAAGCAAGCTCTTGCGAGCTCATTTCGGAATAACCGTTCGTTCATCACCCGCCGTTAGACGGAAAGATACGAATTCAAAGATCCCTGCGGCAGTTAAAACAGCCGGAACAGATCATGGATCGTCACATAGACCATGAATGCCAGAAGCGCCAGCAGTCCGTAAAAATTGATATTTGCCTCGAGTTCCTGATTGCCCGGTTTTCTGCGGATCGCCTCGATGACCATGAGAAGCAGTCGTCCACCGTCCAGCGCCGGAAGCGGAATCAGGTTCATAAAACCGAGGTTCGCGGAAATCATTGTCATGATACCGATCAGCGTCAGAATCGCGCTGAAGACATCCACCGTCTTCGCCACTGTGCCGTAGGCGTCGCCAACCGTCTTGACGATGCCGACCGGGCCGGACATGTCGTTGATGCTGAACGTTCCCGAGAACATTCCCCCGATGGTCTTGATGGTGACACGGATCCAGAACAGAACCTCTCCGGCACTGTACTGCAGAACGCCGATCCAGCCGACTTTCTGACGGGCGGCGTTGTAGGTGAAATTGCTGACCGGTCTGGTGACTTTCGCCGGAACCAGCCCTTTCGCCGTTTTCTCGTGCCCGTTTCTTTCATAGGTAATGTTCACCTTGGATCCGTCGAGCGGATGCTTCTGAAAATAATTGTAGAGTTCTTCCTGACTCTTCACTTCCGTTCCGTTCACCGCGGTGATGATATCTCCGATGCGGATTCCGGCCTTCTTCATGGCGCTTCCCTTGGATACCATGGTAATCAGGACGCCGTCACCCTCGGTGTTCGAATCATAGTTGAAACCGAGCATATATCTCGTGACGGTCTCCGGCTGATAGCCGATCGAAATGCGCTTTCCGTTGCGCTCCACAGTCAGGTCAATATGATCCGTCGGGCTCTCTTTGATCAGCTGGTCGAAATACAGCTCACGGCTGTTCGCAATGCCGCGCCCCTCAAATGAGGTGATCACGTCACCCCGCCTCAGGCCGGCGGCCTCCTCGGGAGATCCCTTGCCAACTTCCATTACCGTGGCCGGTTCCGCTCCCGTCAGACCGATAACGAGAACCGATAGCAAAAACGCGAGAATGAAATTAAACACCGGTCCCGCAGCGACCACAAGCATTCTCCGCCAGAGTGCCGCGCCGATGAAACTTCCTTCGATCTTCTCTCCCTCGTCTTCGTTGAGCATCGCGCAGGAACCTCCGAAAGGAAGAAGCTTCAGCGCGTATACTGTTCCGCTCTTTTTGCTCTTGTGCTTCAACAGGATCGGCCCCATGCCGATCGCAAACTCTTCAACTACGATATGATTCAGCCTTGCCAGAAGGAAGTGGCCAAATTCATGAAACAGGACAACCAGTCCCAGTACGATGATTCCAAGAATGTATTTCAATCTTTTCTCCTAATGTGGGATTAAATTTTTCAAATAAATATGTTCGAAGTTGCCATTCAGACAATCACTGATGTACGAAGCAGAAACTCATTTAACCGACGAATATCCTTGCGCTCTATACATACGTCGCCCGGATGTACGCTCTCGTCTCCCTCTCCGTCTCGAGGATCTGCTCCAGATCCGGGTTCTCGATGACACTGTGTCTTCGCATCGATTCCTCAATGATTCGGTAGATGTCGAGGAAGTGGATCTTGTCCGCGAGAAAAGCAGCTACGGCCTCCTCGTTTGCCGCGTTGAAGACGGTCGGCATCGAGCCGCCGGTTTTTCCGGCCTCGATTGCGAGCTTCAATCCGCGGAAGGTCTCCATATCCGGTGTGTCGATGGTGATGCCGGAGAGCTTCGTGAAGTCGAGACGGTCACCGGGAAGATCTCTTCTGTCCGGATAATAGAGGGCGTACTGAATCGGCAGCCTCATATCCGGCGTGCCGAGCTGCGCGATCACCGCGCCGTCCTCAAACTCAACCATGGAGTGGATGATGCTCTGGGGCTGTACGACCACCTCAATCTGATCGAGATCGACGTCGAAGAGCCAATGAGCCTCCAAAACCTCGAGTCCCTTGTTGACCAGGGTGGAGGAATCGATCGTGATCTTTTTCCCCATGGACCAGGTCGGGTGCTTCAGCGCGTCCGCGGCGGTCATGTCCGCAAGCTCCTCGGTCTTCTTCCCGCGGAAGGGGCCGCCGGAGGCTGTGATGAGCAGACGGCTGATCTTGTTTGCACGCTCTCCGTGCAGGCACTGAAAAATCGCGCTGTGCTCGCTGTCCACCGGAAGGATCTGCACGCCCTTCTCTTTGGCGAGGGGCATGATCAGGTGGCCGGCGGTCACCAGGGTCTCCTTGTTCGCGAGGGCGATATCTTTTCCCGCCTCGATCGCGGTGATGGTCGGACGGATGCCGATCATGCCGACGATGGCCGTCACGAGGATCTCCGATTCCGGCATCGCCGCCAGTTCGAGAAGTCCGTCCATGCCCGTCTTCACAATCGTATCGGTGTCCGCGATTTTCTTCTTCAGAATTTCTGCCGCCTCTTCGTTGTAGACAACGGCAAGCTTCGGGTGAAATTCCCGGATCTGCTCCTCCAGCAGGGTGACATTGGACGCCGCCGACAGGGCGCAGACCTTCAAATCATCGTTGTTTCTTACGATATCCAGTGTCTGGGTACCGATGGAACCGGTGGAACCCAGAATTGCGATTGTTTTCATGTCGATATTCTCCATGTTTCATTTTATTCTGTCACAGGAAATGTTTCCGCAATCCCAATGACATCAGACCGCTCCCGGTCAGGTTTGCATCTTCTGAAGATCATTGCCTCTTCAGAGCAGGCTCGATCCGATAAACCCGTTTATCGGATCCTGCGGAACGATCTCCGTATCAGATCAGAATTGTTCCCCTCGCATTTCAGATCAGGCGGTATGATTGCTCCCGCGTCAAATCAGGATCGTCGCCAGGAAAAAGATTACCGGCGATGTAAAGATCACACTGTCGAATCGGTCGAGCACGCCGCCGTGTCCCGGAATCAGCTGACTGTAGTCCTTGATTCCGGCATTTCTCTTGATGGCGGAAGCGGCAAGATCTCCCACCATGGAGATGAGCGCTCCGACAAAGCAGATAATCATGTACTCAAGCGCAGGTCCGTCTGTGATCAAGGCGTAAACCATGCCCAGAAGAATCGCGCCGAGCACGCCGCCGATGCCGCCCTCAATGGTCTTGTTCGGACTGAGAATCGGTGACATCTTGTGTTTTCCGAAGAGGCGTCCGGCGCAGTACGCGCAGGTATCGCAGCCCCAGGAGCACAGGAAAATCAGCCAGACGATGTACTGTCCGGACTCAAGCATTCTGGTCTGGTACACGTAGGAAAGCATCACGCCGACGTAGACGATGCCGAAGAAGCCCTGCATGATCTTGCTGTATTCATACTCCGGATAGGTAAAGACATATACAAACATCAGCACGACCAGTCCGAGGATCACTGCGGCGAGTTGAATGTTTCTCCAGACAGTGACCAGACTCAGGTAGTAAAGGATCACGGCCACATAACCCGCGATCTCGAGCGGCTCCGTGAACTTTCCCTTCTGATGGATGCCGACGGCGCGGTACAGTTCAAAAACACCGACCAGCGACAATACCAGCGAGGCGCCGTAGAGCAGCCATCCGCCGACCATGATAATCACAAGCGCATCGGCCACCAGAATGATTCCGCTGAGCAGCCTCTTCAAAAAAGAACTCTCGTTTTTTCTGGTCAGGAACTGAACCACCATCGTGATCAGGATTACTGCCAGACAAAGAATATAAAAGTACACTGTTCTATCTCCTCATCATTTCATTCATTTTTTATTTAGCATCACCGAAACGGCGGTCTCTGCCGTTGTATTTCTCGATGGCTTTGATCAGCTCCTTGCGGTTAAAATCCGGCCAGGCCACATCCGTGAAATAAAACTCTGTGTAGGCCAGCTGCCAGAGCAGGAAGTTGGAGATGCGGAGCTCGCCGCTCGTACGGATCATGAGATCCGGATCCGGCATTCCGGCGGTGTCGAGATAATTCTCGAACACATCTCCGGTAATTCTTCCCTCCGGAATCTTTCCCTCGCGGACGTCATCCGCCAGCTTCGTCACCGCTCTCTCGATCTCGTCGCGTCCTCCGTAGTTGAGAGCGATCTGGAAAAACATCTGGTCATAGTCCTTCGACATTCCCTCTAGCTCTTTGATACTCTCCTGAATATCCTCGTCGAGGGCGGACGGATCTCCGATGATCTTGACGCGCATCTGGTTCTTCTTCGCCTTGCGCATACATCTCTTCAGATATTTGCGGAAGAGATTCATCAGCGTGCGGACTTCATCGGGCGAGCGCTTCCAGTTCTCCGTGGAAAAAGCGTAGACTGTCAGATACTTGATGCCCATCTCGCACATCGTGTCGCACATCTTTTCGAGATTGTCGCAGCCTACGATATGTCCGTAACTTCTCGGCATGCCCTTGCGCTTCGCCCAGCGGCCGTTGCCGTCGAGGATAATCGCTATGTGCTGCGGAAGTTTCAGTCCCTGAATATCTTCGTTCATTTTTATCTCCTGTCAAATATAGTGAATAACCATAATACCAGCTGCAGCGGGTATCCCGAAAATTTGCGATCGGACAAGCAGACAGGACTTTGATCCAGGCATCGAAGAAGCACGGAATCAGCATCCTCATCCACAGTCTTCAAAAACAATTTCCTGTCACGCAACAGACCCCGGGCAGCAAGCGTACTGTCCGGAGTCTGTAATTGTCATGCTTTTCGATCGCATGGATTCGAAGCCCGCTGCCACAGGCAGCGCTCTCGAAAATCAGACGGTCATAAGCTCTTTGGATTTTACTTCTACAGCTTTGTCAATGTCTTTGATGTATTTGTCAGTGAGCTTCTGAACGTCCTCTTCAAGACCCGCGATGATATCCTCGGAGAGATCCTCAGCCTTCTCGAGTTTCTTGAAGGAGTCATTGGCGTCACGGCGGATGTTACGGATCGCAACCTTCGCAGCCTCACCTTTTTTCTTAACGTCCTTTGTGAGTTCTTTACGTCTGTCCTCAGTCAGCTCCGGGAAAATCAGGCGTACAACTTTTCCGTCTGTGCTCGGGTTGATGCCGAGCTCAGACATCTGGATGGATTTCACGATCTCTTTGACCATGGATGCCTCCCACGGCTGGATCTGAATGATTCTAGCCTCCGGAACAGTGATGTTCGCTACCTGCTGGAGCGGGGTCGGTGCTCCGTAATACTCAACGGTGATGCGGTCGAGAACGTGCGGATTCGCACGGCCGGCGCGGATCGTCGCAAGCTCGCTGTCCAGGTTCGCGATGGTCTTAGTCATCTTCTCATCATATACTTTTACTCTCTCGTCCATGTGTAGTAAATCCTCCTCAGATTTCTTATATTCATCTCTTTAAAGCGCTCTAATTTTCACGACAGACTCGTCGAGATTCCTTCGGAGCAGAATACGCGGTTGCCCGGAAATCAGGTACTTCCCATCCGCACCCGGCGCATGCATGTCGCAGGCTTAGTCCACGGTAACTTCCGTGCCTGTAATCTTTCCGTTTGCGGCGTTGATAATGCTGTCCTCTTCGTCAAGAGCAAAGACGATCATCGGCACCTTGTTTTCCATCGCCATGATGGAAGCTGTCATATCGACAACCTGCAGTTTCTTGTCGATGACTTCCTGAATAGATACCTTGTCGTATTTCTTTGCGTCCGGATTGGATTTCGGATCGCTGTCGTATACGCCGTCAATCGCTTTTGCAAGAAGCAGAGCATCTGCCTCGATCTCGATCGCGCGAAGAATGGCTCCTGTATCTGTGGAGAAATACGGATGACCCGTGCCGCCTCCGAAGAATACAACCATGTTGTGGTCAAAATATTTTGTCACACGGTCTTTGGAGTACAGCTTAGTGATGCCGCCGACCTCGAATGGGGTAAGTACCGATGTCAGCATTCCCTGGGAACGGAAGATCTCGGATACATACACACAGTTCATAATCGTGGCCAGCATACCGATCTGGTCCGCCTTTGTGCGGTCAATGTTCTTGCTTGATCTGCCGCGCCAGAAGTTTCCTCCGCCGATGACAATGCCGATCTGGAAGCCCTCGTCAACAAGCTTTTTCACCTGTTTCGCAACGCCGATCACGACCTCTTCATCGAAACCAGTCTTCTTGTCTCCTGCAAGCGCCTCACCACTCAGTTTCAGCAATAATCTCTTCATCGTCTCTCTCCTTCTTGGTATTGCTCATAATTATCCGTATTATATCACATATTCCGACAAAATGCGACAGCCCCTTTTGTATTCGCTTTTTATAGTCTGATAGAAATTGCCCCGCATTCCATCTCCATATAATCAAGCTTTTTTCAGTAAAATCAATACGTATGATGTTTTCCCTGCCCATGTCGTCCGAAATATAGAAAATGAGCTTCGCACCAAATACTTACTTAGTGCGAAGCCCCCATTTATCAGAGCTGGGATACTACAAAGATATCGTAGATCGCCTGAATGGCTTTCTCGAAGTCTCTGTTCTCTACACCGATAATGATGTTGAGCTCGGAGGATCCCTGGTCAATCATTTTTACGTTGATATGCGCGTGAGCGAGTGCGGAGAAGATTCTGCCGGCTGTGCCGCGGGTTCTTCTCATACCTCTCCCAACAACCGCGATGAGTGCGAGATCGGACTCAAGCTCGATCATATCCGGATGTACGTTTCTGTGAAGTCCTGCGATGATCTGCTGCTCGTGCGGCTCGAACTCATGCTGGTTTACGAATACAGAGAATGTATCGATACCGGAAGGTGTGTGCTCGAAGGTCATGCCGGAGTCCTCGAAGACCTCGAGAACCTTGCGGCCGAAACCTACTTCCGCGTTCATCATGGCTTTCTCAATGGTGATGGACGCGAAGCCCTTCTTACCGCCGATACCTGTGATCGTGAATTTCGGTTTGTTGCAGGTGCTCTCAACAACCATTGTTCCCGGATCTTCCGGTTTGTTTGTATTGCGGACGTTGATCGGGATTCCCTCTTTGCGAAGCGGGAAGACAGCGTCCTCGTGAAGTACGGTAGCGCCCATGTAGGAGAGCTCGCGCATCTCGCGATAGGTGATCGTGCTGATCGTAACCGGATCGTTGATAATTCTCGGATCTGCCATCAGGAAGCCGGATACATCTGTCCAGTTCTCATAGAGATCTGCGTGAACAGCTTTTGCCACGAGAGATCCTGTGATATCGGAACCGCCTCTGGAGAAAGTCTTGATGGAGCCGTCCGGTTTTGCTCCGTAGAAGCCCGGGATGACCGCTCTCTCGATCTGTTCGAGTTTCGCGCCCATGATCTTGTCGGTGCGTCTGTCGTCGAAGTTTCCGTTCTCATCGAAAGCGACAACCTCTGCGGCGTCTACGAACTCATAGCCGAGGTAGGCAGCCATCACTCTTCCGTTGAGGTACTCTCCGCGGGAAGCCGCATAATCGATGCCGGCTTTGTTCTTGAAGTTCCCGGCGATAGTCTTGAATTCGTCGTCAAGGTTGAGATCAAGATCAAGACCACGGATAATCTCGTCATATCTCTCGCGGATGTTGCTCAGAGTACCGCTGAAATCTTTGCCGTTCTCGGCCTGATGATAGCAGTCGTAAAGCATATCGGTAACTTTGGTATCACTGCTGAATCTGCGGCCCGGCGCCGAAGGAATGACGTAACGTCTGCTTTCTTCGCTTCGGATGATGTTGCCGACTTTCTTGAACTGCTCTGCGTTTGCAAGGGAACTGCCACCAAATTTAACTACCTTTTTCATTTCTTGATTCCTTCCTTGAGAAATACTTCTCTGATGTATTTTATGGTCTCATCCTCACCCTTCTCGGCCAGCATTCCGAGCAGGAATTCCAGCTGATCCTTGACCTGGTCGTGAACGAACCACAGTTTCTCTTTCCCCTTATTGTAGTATTCCAGCGGGGCGCTGTCAGTATATTTATCTCCCAGATAAACTCTGGAAGCACTGATCCTGTCCGCAATCATCTCGGCGACATACTTTCTCGGCATGGGCACGCCCTTGATGACCGTCTTGCTCTGGATGTCGTAATCCGTCCAGTACTCGAAGTGATGTTTGTTTCTTCCTTTGTGGTGAAGCCAGGAGAGCGAAAGCCCTGTGGCCTCTCTCTCTGCGTTGTTCGGGCTTCTGTTTCCCTGCCAGTATCTGGCGCCCTGCCGGAACTCGGTGGGCGAATACTTGGAGAGGTCATGGGCAAGTCCCTGCCATATAAGCCCCATGCGGAAACAGTACTTCATCACGATGAGCTTGTGTTTTGTTATTGTCCTGAAATGCTGTAAAGCATATTTTCCCATGTATTACTCCCGGTTATTCGGAACCGCCTGCAGGATCTTGATACTTCTCGGTGAAACACTCACCAGCCGGTCGTCGGATCCGGGCATTTCTTTTTCTTTCTTCTTTGACTCGCTGATAAAAACTTTCTGCGTGCTTGTGTCGGCAACAAGTTTCCACGTATATCCCTCCGGCGGTGTCGGAAGTGCGAAGCTCTGCTCCTGCCAGTACATGTTGTAGACAAAATACAGGGTGTCGTCTTTGCTGCCGTCTTCCCTCTGCGCGTAGTCTCCGCAGTAGAGAACGCCCAGTCCTGCTTTTGTCACCGTGCTGCCGTTGACCCAGGCCGCGTAGCTGTGATACGAGAGATCCGGAAGTCCGCAGCCGCGGTAATCCGTCATGCGGAGCGGCGTGCGCTGATGAAGAACCGGATGTTTTTTCCGGAAGGCGAGCACCGCTTTCACATAGTCCGTAAGAGCCGCTGCCGACCTGGTCTTTTTCCAGTTGACCCATCCGGTCTTGTTGTCCTGACACCAGGCGTTGTTATTTCCCTGCTGACTGTTCTCACACTCATCTCCCGCGTAGATCATCGGGGATCCCTGGGCGGTCGCGAGAAGCAGAAAGGCATTGCGGACAAGCTGCGCTCTGAGATTGCGGATCGTCGTCTTTCTGGTCGGTCCCTCTTCTCCGCAGTTCCAGGTGTAGTTGTCATTGCTTCCATCCCGGCTCATCTCGCCGTTGGCGTCGTTGTGCTTCTCCTCGTAGGAGACCATGTCGGCCATGGTGAAGCCGTCCTGATCTGCGAAGTAATTGACAAACGCGCTGTCTCTCTCATTCCTCCTCTGAAGGAGGGCGATATCCTCGGCGTTGACGTCGAGATCGCCTTTCAGGAACTTGCGCATCATGTGCTGATAATAGCAGTTCATCACGCCGAGATTGCGAAGAGACGGGGAATTTCCTCCGTAGATTGTCGTCGTGTCAAAATCTGTATAGAGCAGTTTGGTTTTGGACAGAAGGGGGTCTGTCTCAAGCGCATGGATCCAGTTTCCGGCTCCCACGAGATGAAATCCGTCCACGTGGAAGCGGATTCTCCAGTGGCGAAGGACATCGGCCACAAGCCGGCTGTCCGCCTCCGGTCGGAAATAGAACTCCGGTATGCACTCGATGCCCGCCGCGTGAAGGGCGTCGACGAGCTGCGCGAACTCCCGGTTCGGATTTCCGAAGGCCGCGTATTTCGCCTTCGGTGCAAAGTACAGTCCGGCGTCATATCCCCAGTAGTTTTTCCGGATATTTTTGTCCGGCTCCTTGACCAGAATGCCGCCGTCGAGTTCGTAGCAGCGCTCTTCCGCGCTGAAATCCCGGAACTCATAGCAGGGCATCAGAATCAGCGCGTTGACCCCGAGATCTTTCAGATACGGGATCTTCTCCCGGACTCCCTCGAAGGTTCCCGGGTGCTTCACGCCGGAGCTCTTGTCCATTGTAAAACCACGAACGTGGAGTTTGTAGAAGACAGTATCCTCGTACGGAATCTCCAGCGGCTGCGTCTCTGCCGTGAAGTTCGCGTTGAGAGAACACCGCGGTTCTTCTTTTCCCGACTCCGGATCTCTCACTGAACGTACCGAGCGCGCGTACGGATCGGCAGTCATCCTGCCGCCGATCCGGTAACAGTATTCAAAGTCCGTCTTGTCGTCCATCTCAACGCAGACGGCGCTGCAGCTACCGATCCGGTCTTTCTCGTCAAGAATGATTTCCTGACACGGCTCCGTCTCCCCGCTCCTGTACAAAAGAAGTGAGGCTTCCTGCCCGTCCGGCACGGTCACTGAGAAGAGATGTTCTCTCTTGTTTTCGTGAACCCCCTGTTTTTCAGGGCTTGCGGCATACGCCCTGAACGCTGTCTTCTCAACCATTAACTGCTCCCCCCTCCGGCAGCCTTACAGCCTGCCGGCATTGCCAATACAAATACCCTTTATATGCTGATCTCCAGTTCCACCGGACAATGATCGCTACCAAAGATCTCCTGATGAATCACCGCCTGCCCGATCTTCTCTTTTATCCTCTCGGATGTAAGGAAGTAATCAATTCTCCATCCTGCGTTTTTTTCTCTTGCATGAAAACGGTAGGACCACCAGCTGTACTCCACCGTGTCCGGATGCAGATAGCGGAAGGTATCCGTGAATCCGGCGGCAAGAAGTTCGGTGAACTTCGCTCTCTCCTCATCCGTAAACCCGGCGTTTTTCCGGTTGGTCTTTGGATTTTTCAGATCGATCTCCGCATGGGCGACATTCAGATCCCCGCAGACGATGACCGGTTTCGAAGCGTCCAGCTTCAGTAGATACGCGCGGAACGCGTCCTCCCAGGTCATGCGGTAGTCCAGTCGCTTCAGACCGTCCTGGGAATTCGGCGTGTAAACCGTGACAAGATAAAAATTCTCATATTCGAGAGTGATGACGCGACCCTCGTGGTCGTGCTCCTCCACACCGATGCCGTAGGTGACCGAAAACGCCGGCTCTTTCGCCCAGATCGCCGTTCCCGAATACCCCTTCTTCTCGGCGTAGTTCCAGTACTCGGTCCAGCCTTCGGGACAGTATTCAATCTGCCCCTCCGAGAGCTTGGACTCCTGAATACAGAAAAAATCCGCGTCCAGATCACGAAAGGTCTGATCAAAATCTTTTTTCATACAGGCTCTCAGGCCGTTTACATTCCAGGAAATAAACTTCATAGTTTCAACTCCCTATTCATGATGACCCGCAGGGTGTTCAGCGTCTTGTCGGCGGGACCGTGAATTTCCAGTTTATGTGAAAGGCAGAACATCGCCTTTTCATAGACTTCTCTTGTGACCGTCTCGCCCGGATACAGGATCGGCACACCCGGCGGATACGGCGTAATGCTCTCCGCAGCGACTCTTCCGATGGAATAGGCGAGCGGAACCACTTCTGTCTCACTGAAGTACGCTTCTCTCGGCGTGACGGCCACCTGCGGAAGATTCAGCTGCTCGACATCTTCCACGGGCTCGACATCTGTGGACCCGAACTGCAGACACTCCGCGCAGTGCCTCTGCATGACGCGCTTGATCGTCTGGATCAGACGGCGGACATCCTCGCCGGTATTTCCCCAGGTGAGTACACAGACGACGTTCTGGGAATCGGACAGCTCTGTGCTGACCCGTCCGGTCTCGTAGAGGCGCTTCTGAAATTCGTAACCGGTGATGCCGGCGTCGATCGCGGAGAGCACAATTCTGGTCGGATCCATATCCGGCCGGTGCAGAATCCGCACATCGGTCAGCTCTTCGAGTTCCTTGCGGATCACTTCTGCCATGGCGACGGTTCGCTCCATATGTTCTTCCCCGTGCTCCGCCATCAGATGTCTGGCAGCATCGAGGGAGCCCATCAGAAGATAATTGGGGCTCGTGCTCATGACAAGTTTTAACGCCTTGTCGACTTTTACTTCGTCCACCAGCGAGCTCCGGATGTGAAGCATCGAGCTCTGTGTCATGCTCCCGAGCGTCTTGTGGGTGCTCTGCGCCACGAGATCGGCTCCCGCCTGCAGGGCGCTCTTCGGCAGATCCTCCGAGAAGCACAGATGTGAGCCGTGCGCCTCGTCCACCAGAAGCGGAATTTGTCTCTTGTGACAGATGTCCGCTATCTCCTTAAGATCGGAGCAGATGCCGTAGTAGGTCGGGCTGACCAGAAAAACAGCTTTGATCTCCGGATCCTCCTCGAGGGCTTCCTCTACTGCCAGCGGATCTACCGGTCCGCTGATCCCGAAGTCTTCAATATATTCAGGGTTGATCCACACCGGTTTTGCGCCGGACAGGATCAGTCCCATCATGACAGATTTATGCGCGTTCCTCGGAACAAGAATTTTCTCTCCCTCGCCCACAGTTGCAAGGATCATCGCCTGGTTTCCGCAGGTCGTTCCGTTGACCAGAAACCAGCATCGGTCGGAGCCGAACAGATCCGCGGCCAGTTTTTCCGCCTCAAGAATCGGTCCGGTCGGCTGGTGAAGATCATCCAGTCCCTCCGCCTCGGTCAGATCCGCCCGGTACGCGCGATCCCCGAAAAGCTCCAGCGCCTTTCTGTCTACGCCGCGCTCAAATCGGTGTCCCGGTATCCTGAAAAAAGCAGGCTCTTCTTTGATAAAACTTTCGATTGCGTCCAAAAGCGGTGTCTGTTTCTGATCCACGATTTGCCTCCAATAAGCCCGTTATTCGCAATGGAAAATTCGAAATATTTTCCTATGATACGAAAAATTGAGGGTATTCCGAAAGGAACACCCCCAATAATAACATTTATCATTGGCTAATTCAATAAAATCAGTCAACCTTGATCTCGTGAATCCAACCTTCCGGAGCCTCCAGATGACCCATCTGAATACCTGTCAGTGTGTCATACAGTTTCTTGATTGTCGGTCCCATCCCTTCCATACCGCTTGGGATTTTGATCACATTTCCGTGATCGTGAATCTCTCCTACCGGGGAGATAACTGCCGCTGTTCCGCAGAGTCCCATCTCCTCAGCCTCTTTTACCTCATCGAAGAGCACCGGTCTGTGCTCTACATTCATGCCGAGGATGTGCTCGGCGATGTAGCAGATCGAGCGGCGTGTGATCGAAGGAAGAATGGAATCGGACTTCGGTGTGACAAGTGTTTTTCCACCGTCTTTGATGAAGATGATGTTGGCTCCGCCTGTCTCTTCCACCTTGGTTCTTGTGGCAGGATCGAGATACATGTTCTCGCTGTATCCCTCTCTGTGCGCTTCCATAATCGGATGAAGGCTCATCGCGTAGTTAAGTCCTGCCTTGATTCCGCCTGTTCCGTGTGGCGCTGCTCTGTCGAAATCCGGGATTCTTACAACAACCGGCTTTGCGCCGCCCTTGAAGTAAGGGCCTACCGGAGTTACAAGGATACGGAACATATATTCCTCTGCCGGCTTAACACCGATTACAGAATTGTAACCGAACATGTACGGGCGGATGTAAAGCGTAGCGCCGGATCCGTACGGCGGTACCCAGTCCGCGTTTGCCTTTACTACCTGCTCAACGGCCTCGATGAAACGCTCCTTCGGAAATTCAGGCATCTCCAGACGTTTGCAGGAATCGATCATACGATCCGCGTTCAGATCCGGGCGGAAGGTGACAATCTTTCCATCCTCGGTTCTGTAAGCCTTGAGACCCTCGAAACATGTCTGCGCGTACTGAAGAACGCAGGCACACTCATTCATGCTGATGTTGTGATCCTTTGTGAGTGTTCCCTCGTCCCACTTTCCGTCCTTATACATGGACACGTAACTGTAGTCGGTCTCTAAATATGAAAATCCCAGGCTTCCCCAGTCGATGTCTTTTAATGCCATTGGTTTGTCCTCCTAAATTTAATCTTGAACGTTATTATACACCCTATTTTCAGAAATGCGCAAAAAAAATGAAATAATCGGGAGAAAAAATCAGAAGGCGTAAATATTTCGTTCATCCTTGCTTTTGCAGAAAAATCAACGGATGAACCTCGTGTTTCTCATTTTTTCCCTTAACGGAGACTGAAATCAGGATTATGTTTTCTTCCTTTTTCCCTTAACAGAGACAAAATTCAGGATCTTAAGCGGGATATAGACCGCCTTTTCGAAAACATCCGGCATCTCCCCGTTTTTGTTGACACCGCTCTTCCGTTTCTCTTTTTCCACAAGTGCCTCTCTTCCCTTCCGGATGATTTCTTCTTCGGAGAGTGAAGCCGAAAGGCAAAGTTCCGTCCGCAGCTTTCCGTCCACCGATACAGGAAGGCGGAAAAGATCTCCCTCTTCCGTCAGAGATCCGGCGGTCGGCCAGGGCGCGTCCGCAAGGGGAAGTTCGGAAATCCGGCTCCACAGTTCCGATGCCATCACCGGTGCCAGATCACGAAGAAGAATGACCAGATCCCGGATCGTGCCCGCATCAACCGCACACTCCTTTGTATGCGTCCAGGTGCCGGTGGGCAGAACCTCTCCGATCCCGACTCCATCCGTCTTCTCACCACTTTTCCGGCAAAGACTCTCCAACGACTGTCCGCAGCTCCGCAGTTCCCTGCACGCTTTCATGAAAAAGGCCGGTGCGCTTCTCCATCTTCCCTTCTCGCGGCAGACCGTCATTTCCCGGACGAGGCGGTTCCGGATGCTTCTGATCCCGGTTGTTGCATCGCAATTCTGGCGAAGGGAGAGAACAGCGAGCGCCCAGAATCGTTTCAGAAAGCGGTAGGCCGCTGCCACCACTTCTTCGTCCCAGTCATCGTTGGTCTTAGGCACCGGGTTGTAGATACAGTAAAGATGCAGGGCGTCAAAGCCGAAATCTGTCATCAGATCCGAAGGAAAGATCGCCTTCTCCTTCTGCATCTCCTTCCGGACAACCTCTTCCCATTTCCGCTCGAGCGCCCGGTGATTGTATAATTCGTGATTGTGATTATCAAGTTTTCCTGTTTGTATATTCGTATTCATGAAACCTATTATAGAAAGGCAGAAAGATACGCGCAATAACAAAAGGCCGGCAGCTCAAAAGAGCTGCCGGCGGCAATTGGGTTGATATGTTTATACATGGAGGGATATTACCGTTGTCATTCCTCGATCGATGTGATTTTTCCCGCTCTCTCTTCGATCTCCTTCTCCTGAATATCGGAAGGAGCCTGCTCGTATCTGACGAACTCATACTCGAAGACGCCAGATCCCTGGGTCATGGATCGAAGGGTGTTTGAATATCCGTAGAGCTCAAGCTCCGGAATATCCGCCTCAATGATGGTGGTTCCATCCTTCGCCGGCGTCATGCCGAGCACGCGGCCTCTTCTCTTGTTGAGGTCGCCCATGATATCGCCGGTGTAACCATCCGGTGCCGTCACTTTCAGGTTAACGATCGGCTCGAGAAGGATCGGCGAAGCTTTCATAAAGCCGTCTTTAAACGCCATCCTCGTCGCGGTCTTGAAGGCCATCTCCGAGGAATCTACCGGATGGTAGGAGCCGTCGTAGAGAACTGCCTTTACGCCGACGACCGGGTAAGCAGCGAGCGGTCCGGAGAGAACCGACTCTGCGAGTCCCTTCTCGACAGCCGGGAAGTACTGTTTCGGCACAGCTCCTCCGACCACTTCCTCCTCGAAGACGAACGGCGTGTCCAGATCACCCGAAGGCTCGAAGCGCATCTTTACGTGACCGTACTGACCGTGTCCTCCGGACTGTTTCTTATATTTGGAATCTACGTCGGAGTTCTTTTTGATTGTCTCGCGGAAAGCTACCTTCGGCTTCGAGAGCTCGATGTCTACGTTGTAGCGCTCTTTCAGTTTTGCGGCAACCACCTCGATCTGCATATCTCCGATACCGTAGATCAGGGACTGGTGATTTGCGGAGTCTGTGACGATGCGAAGGGTCGTATCCTCCAGCTGAAGTCTGGCCAGACCCTGGGCAACCTTGTCTACCTCCTGCTTGTTCACCGGTTTGTATCTCTTCGCGGTGTACGGCTTCGATACGGAAATCGGTCCGTAGTCGACCGGTTTTGTCTTGACTGCGAGAGAGTCGCCGGTTTTTGCCGAGGCGAGTTTCGGAATCGCTCCGATATCGCCCGCGTGAAGCTCCGCAATCTCGGACGGCTTGTTTCCGCAGAGAATGTAGAGTTTTCCGATCTTCTCCTCGGTGTCCTGCGTCACGTTGTAGAGGACGTCATTGGCTTTGATGACGCCGGAGCAGACTTTGATGATCGAATACTTTCCGAGGAAAGGATCTGCGATGGTTTTCCAGATCGTTGCAGATTTCGAGAGCGTGAAGTCGTAGTTTGCCTCGAAAATATCGTTGCTGTTGCGGTCGAGTCCCGCGCGCTCCCTCTGGGACGGATTCGGGAAATATCCGACGATATCGTCCAGAAGAATCTTGATTCCCTGCAGATTGATCGGGGAACCCATGCAGACCGGAACCATATCTCCGCTCGCCACGTTCGTCGCAAGGGCTGCTCCGATCTCGGCCGGCGAGAACTCGTCACCGTTGAAGTAGCGGTCCATAAACTCCTCGCTGGTCTCCGCAACAGACTCCAGCAGAGCGTCTCTATATTCAGAGAGGTGATCCTTCACGTAATCCGGTGTCGGAATCTCCTCTTTCTCATTCTTATTAATGTATCTGCGGGATTTGTTCTTTACGATATTCACGTATCCGATGAACTTTCCGTTCTCACGAATCGGCATGTGCAGCGGCGCGATTCTCTTTCCGTAAAGATCCTGCAGTTTCAGTACAACATCACGGTAGGACACGTCGTCGATATCCATCTCTGTAACGAAGATCATACGCGGCAGGTTGTATCTCTCACAGAGATCCCATGCCTTCTGTGTTCCGACCTGAACCCCGGACTTTCCGGAGATCACGATGATGGCCGCGTCCGCAGCGGCTGCCGCTTCCTCCGCCTCACCTACAAAATCAAAAAAACCAGGAGTATCCAGAATGTTTACTTTGCACTTTTCCCACTCAACCGGGACAACGGATGTGTTAATTGAGAATTTTCTTTTGATTTCTTCTTTGTCGTAATCGCTCACCGTGTTGCCGTCGTTGACGCTTCCGAGGCGGCTGGTAATTCCTGACAGATAGGCCATTCCTTCTACCAGTGAAGTCTTACCTGCCCCGCCGTGTCCGAGCACAACGACGTTTCTCACCCTGTCCGTTCTATAAACCTCCATATTGTGTACCTCCTTGTACGTTTTTCCGCGCCTGACGAAAGATCTTCTCCCGCAGGTTTTTGTTCATGTGTATATTATACTAATATTTCTTATTTTTTTCAATACAATTGTGTAATATATCCAATTCCTTCAATTCTGTGCGCAGGCCTCATTGTGAAGGACGAACAACACAATCAACAAAACTTTTCCGGATTCTGAACATATTTTTCCTTTGCCATTCCTAACACATTTGTGGTATTGTATATCAGTTATGAGTACGCAATAATAAGGTACAAATGAGGAAAGTGCGCGATCATGTACTTAATCGGAAGTATCTAATGTAAAGGAGCAAAAATATGCAGATCGGTTTTGATAATGACAAATATTTAAAGACGCAGTCACAGCATATCCGCGAGAGAATTTCCCAGTTCGGCGGTAAGCTGTACCTCGAGTTCGGCGGAAAACTCTTCGACGATTTCCACGCGTCGCGTGTTCTCCCTGGCTTCCATCCGGACTCCAAGATCACGATGCTCAAAGAGCTCAAGGATCAGGTGGAGATTGTCGTCGTCATCAACGCCGGCGATATTGAAAAAAATAAAGTGCGCGGAGACCTCGGAATCACCTACGATATGGATCTTCTCCGTCTCGTGGACGCTTTCACAAGCAATGGACTGTTTGTAGGAAGTGTTGTCCTCACACGCTTTGCCGAGCAGCCCTCTGCCATCGCCTACGAGAAGAAGCTCAAAGCTCTCGGTCTCAAGGTGTACCGTCACTTCCCGATTTCCGGCTATCCGTCCGACATCCCCTACATCGTCAGCGATGAGGGCTTCGGAAAGAACGACTACATCGAGACGACGAGACCGCTGGTAGTCATCACTGCACCGGGACCGGGTTCCGGAAAAATGGCGACCTGCCTCTCCCAGCTCTACCATGAGAATAAGCGCGGCATCAAAGCCGGCTACGCAAAATTCGAGACCTTCCCGGTATGGAACCTGCAGCTGAACCATCCGGTCAACCTCGCCTACGAGGCCGCAACCGCAGATCTCGACGACGTAAATATGATCGACCCGTTCCATCTCGAGGCTTACGGAAAGACCTGCATCAACTACAACCGCGATGTCGAAGTTTTCCCGGTACTCAACGCAATGTTCGAGAAAATCCAGGGATCCTCGCCGTACAAGTCACCGACCGACATGGGCGTAAACATGGTCGGACTCTGCATCTCCGATGACGAGGCCTGCTGCAAGGCGTCTGAGCAGGAAATCATCCGCCGCTATTACAAGGCTCTCTGTGAGAGGCGCAAAGGAAACTGCGGCGACGCTCCGGTCAACAAGATCGAACTTCTTATGAATAAAGCCGGCATCCGTCAGTCCGACCGTCCCTGCGTCGCTGCGGCCAATGTCAAGGCAGAGCAGACAGGCTCTCCGGCCGCTGCCATGGAGATGCAGGACGGAACCGTCCTCACCGGAAAGACATCCAAGCTTCTCGGCGCTTCTTCCGCTCTTCTGCTGAACGCCCTTAAGCACCTCGCCGGCATCGACGACAAGGCTGAGCTGTTGAGCCCGGACATCATTGACCCGATCATGAAGATGAAGATCAGCTACCTTGGTGCAGACGAGACTTCTCTGCTTCACTTAAACGAGATCCTGATCGCGCTCTCCATCGCGTCCACGACCGACGAGAACGCCTCCAGGGCAATGGCACAACTCAGCAAACTGAATGGACTTGAGGCGCACTCCACCGTCATCCTCTCACAGATCGACGAGGACGTCTTCAAGAAACTCGGCATCAATCTGACCTGTGAGCCGAAATACGAGACCACAAAGCTCTACCATAAATAAAAACGATACTTAATCAATTACAAACCCGGCAGTACTTTCCATTGAAGGAGTAGAATCTGCCGGGTTCTTTTGTTGACAAAGAGAAACGTTTTCAGTACAATAAAGTTTAGTTTAGCGCTTTGAAGTGCTAAAGATTCTATTTTCCTTCAAACACATCCCGGATGGGATTATGTTCCGGAAAATGAATCAATAAGAAATAGAAGAAACAGCAAAAGAAGCTCGAGGAATATTATGACATGTATCGGTTACATCGGACTTGGACTGATCGGAGGATCCCTTGCCCGTTCTATCAGAAAATATCATCCGGAGTACAGGCAGATTGCCTACTCTCACACAAAAGCAACGACAGACGCAGCCATTGAGGCGGGCGTCATCGACGAAGCTCTCTCACAGGACGACGAACGCTTCGGAGAATGTGATTTCATCTTTCTCTGCGCCCCGGTCCGCACCAACATCGCCTATCTCCCTTTTCTTCGCAAAGTCATCCGAAAAAACTGCATTCTGACGGACGTCGGAAGCGTCAAGGGTGAGACCATGAACGCAGCGGCCGCCGAGGGGCTCTCCGCGAATTTTATCGGCGGACATCCGATGGCCGGAACCGAAAAAACGGGCTTCGCAAATTCCACGGATTACCTTCTGGAAAACGCCTATTACTTCATCACGCCCTCCAAAGACGCCGCAGATGAGGACATCCGCCGCTACGAGGAGCTGATCAGTTCCATCCGCGCGCTTCCGCTGGTTGTCCCGCCGGAAAAACACGATTTTATCGTCGCGGGCGTCAGCCATCTGCCGCACATCGTCGCTTCCGTACTCGTCAACACGGTGAAAGAAATCGACACCGAGGACGAGCGCATGAAGCTCGTCGCGGCCGGAGGTTTCCGCGATATTACGAGAATCGCCTCCTCTTCTCCCGCCATGTGGCAGCAGATCTGTATGGCAAACAAAGAGGCCATCCTCGAGGTTCTCGACACCTTTACGGACCTCCTGAAAAAATCCTCAGATCTTGTCCGGGAGAGCGACGCCGATCGTCTTTTGACGATGTTTGAGTCCTCCAAGAATTACAGGGACTCCATCGACGACGTGAAGAAGGGATCTGTTCCGCGTCAGTATGTTCTCTACATCGATATTATCGATGAGACCGGCGCGATCGCCACGATTACGACCATGCTCGCGATGAATCAGATCAGCATCAAAAACATCGGCATTCTTCACACCCGCGAGTATGAGGAAGGCGCGCTCCGCATCGAGTTCTACGACGAAGGCGCCCGCGATCAGGCGGAAAGCATCCTGCACCGCAGAAACTACACAGTGAGAAAGAAAATCTGATCATCACGATCCAGTTAGAGGGATAGAGCTATGAAATTTAACGCCTGCAACAAACCACTCCGCGGAAGACTGAATATTCCCGGAGACAAATCGATTTCCCACCGCGCGGTCATGTTCGGAAGTCTCGCCGAGGGCGATACGGAAATCACGAACTTTCTTCCCGGAGCAGACTGTATTTCCACGATCAATTGCTTCCGTCAGATGGGCGTGACCATCGATATTGATGAAGAAGACACCAGCCACGTCATCGTTCACGGCAACGGGCTTCACGGACTGAAACGTCCGGAGGATGTGCTGGACTGCGGAAACTCCGGTACAACAACCAGACTTCTTGCCGGCATCCTCGCCGGACAGGATTTCGTCTGTGTGCTCACCGGTGACGAATCCATTCAGAAACGACCAATGGGTCGTGTCATCACACCGCTGACCCTGATGGGCGGCGACATCGAGAGCGTGCGCGAGAACAACTGCGCGCCGCTTCTGATCAACGGAACGAAGCTTCAGGGCATCCACTACAACTCCCCTGTTGCCTCCGCGCAGGTCAAATCCTGCGTTCTTCTCGCGGGACTCTACGCCAGCAGCGTGACGAGCGTCACCGAGCCGGCGCTTTCGAGAAACCACACCGAGCTGATGCTCCGCAATTTCGGTGCGGACATCCGCTGTGAGGCCTACAGCACACAGATTCAGCCGAATCCTGTGCTCCGGGGCTGTAAGGTGGAAGTTCCCGGAGATATTTCCTCCGCGGCCTACTTTATCGCTGCCGCCGCGATGATTCCGGACTCCTCCGTGACGCTCCGCAGAGTCGGCACCAACCCGACCCGCGACGGCATTCTCCGCGTTCTTCAGAGTATGGGTGGATTCGTAGCCTATCGTCATATGAGTACCTCAGGCGGCGAACCCTTCGCGGATCTGAAAATCCAGTATGCTCCGCTTCACGGAACAACGATTGAGGGAGCCCTGATCCCGACGCTCATCGATGAGATTCCGATCATCGCCGTTCTTGCAGCGACTGCCGAGGGCGACACGATCATCCGCGATGCCCGGGAGCTCAAAGTAAAAGAATCCAACCGTCTCGACATCATGGTCGACGGCCTCTCGAAGATGGGTGTCGACGTCGAGGCAACGGATGACGGAATGATCATCCACGGCGGCAAGAAGCTGCACGGCGCAGTCATCGACAGCCACAAAGATCACCGCATCGCCATGTCCTTCGCCATCGCCTCTCTGGTGGCCGAGGGCGAGACCGAGATTCTGGACGCGGACTGCGTGGATATCTCCTATCCGAATTTCTACGAGGATCTGGAGTCGCTTTTGTGAAATAAAAAGCTAACACAATGTGACGTCGCGGCGTGGCGCAGAGCATACACGCTCACACGTCGCGAAAGTGCCCAGCGCTCCGCCGCCTATTGCGGGTAGCTCCCGCAAAAAGCTCAAGCGCTTTGTTCATATGCCCTTCGGGCGATGTTCAAAGCGCTTTCAGACATTGCTCACGCACCCGCGCTATGCTCGCGCTGAGCCACTTCGCTTCCTATCGTTCGCGCTGTATGACTCTGTCCACGCCGTTTAGTTCAGTTTACGGTTACGGATACAACCTACAACATGTTGTATATCCTTTCATTAGCAAAATAAAAAACTATATCATGTCTTAAAATACAACGAAGTCCTCCAAGCGGAATCATACATCATATGTTTCCACTTAGAGGACTTTTTCATTTATTATCTTACACCATCAAAAACAGGTGCCTCTACAGGTCTACAAGCATTCGTTCGCATATCCGTTGGTCGAGAAATATCGCACGCGCTCGGGGTACAGAGCATGCTAAGCGAACACTTGGAAGCGTAGACCGAAGCGCGAGCATAGCGCAGCTGCTGGAGGCATGAGAGCACGAGTGCTCGATTTTGCCGGAAGCAGCTGCAAATAGGCGGCGGAGCGCTGAGGACTGGAGCGACGTGTTCGCGTGTATGCTCTGTGCCCCGAAGCGTTTCACCACGCACGTAATGCGCTGTTTTACTCCGTTACAGCCCCTCCGGTATACAACTGATAGTATCTGCCGTGCTGCGCGATCAGCTCGTCGTGGGTGCCGCGCTCAATGATGCGTCCCTGCTCCATAACCAGGATACAGTCGGCATTCTTGACGGTGGAGAGACGGTGGGCAATGACGAAGGAGGTTCTTCCCTCCATCAGCTTGTCCATACCGTCCTGTACGATACGCTCTGTACGGGTATCGATGGAGGATGTGGCCTCATCCAGAATCAGTGCCGGCGGATCCTGAATCGCCGCTCTGGCGATGGCCAGAAGCTGACGCTGTCCCTGGGAGAGGTTTGCGCCGTCTCCGGTGAGCTTTGTCTTATATCCGTTCGGCAGATGTCGAATGAAGGAATCCGCGTTGGCAAGTTTTGCCGCAGCAATTACTTCTTCGTCCGTCGCGTTCAGGTTGCCGTAGCGGATATTTTCTTCAACTGTTCCTGTGAAGAGATGTGTATCCTGAAGGACAACTCCCAGAGATCTTCGGAGGTCTGCCTTCTTGATTTTGTTGATATTGATGTTATCGTAGCGGATCTTTCCGTCCTGAATGTCATAGAAACGGTTGATCAGGTTCGTGATGGTGGTCTTGCCTGCGCCGGTGGAGCCAACCAGGGCGATCTTCATACCGGGCTTAGCGTGAAGCACGATGTCGTGAAGTACCATCTTGGAATCATCGTAGCCGAAGTCCACGCCATTGAAGGTGACGTCGCCTTCCAGAGGTTTGTACTCCACCTCACCGGTGGCCTGATGTACATGTTTCCATGCCCAGTGTCCGGTGTGATGATCCGCCTCTGTAATTGCTCCGTCCTTCATCTCGGAATCCACCAGCATAACGTAGCCGTCGTCCTGCTCCGGCTTCTCATCCATGAGCTTAAAGATACGCTCCGCTCCTGCGAGTGCCATGATCACGGAGTTGAGCTGCATGGATACCTGGTTGATCGGCATCGTGAAGCTCTTGTTGAAGGTCAGGAAACTCGCGAGCGCTCCTACCGTAAAGCCGGCGAAACTGTTCAGCGCAAGGAGTCCTCCGATCATGGCACAGAGTACGTAACTTGTATTTCCGAGCTGTGCGTTGATCGGTCCGATGATATTGGAAAAAGCATTGGCGCGGAAGGAACTCTGATATAGCTCTTCGTTAAGCCGGTCGAACTCCTCGATCATCTGCTTCTCGTGACTGAAGACTTTGACAACCTTCTGGCCGGTCATGGTCTCCTCGATGTGTCCGTTCAGTTTTCCGAGATTTGTCTGCTGGGCGATGAAGCCCTTTCCGGAGTTCTTGGTTACCTTACCTGTGGCGAAGAACATAACGCCTACCATGGCAAGGGAAACAATCGTCAGCGGTATACTGAGGACAAACATCATCGCGATGATCGAGATGATGGTGATTCCACTGCTGAAAATCTGCGGCAGAGACTGGCTCACCATCTGACGCATGGTATCGATATCGTTGGTGTACACCGACATGATATCACCGTGGGCATGGGTATCGAAGTACTTGATTGGCAGCGTCTCCATGTGCTCGAAGAGGCTGTTACGCATCCTCTCCATCATACCCTGTGTGACATAGGCCATAATTCTTGCCTGCCCGAAAGCTGCGCCGATACCGATCAGATAGAATACGGCTACTCTTGCCATCGCTTCGAGGAGCGGGCTGTAATCCGGATTCGGATCTCCGATCATCGGGGTGATATATTTATCGATGAGCTGTCTCATGAACATCGTTCCCTGCACATTGGAAAAAACCTGCAGGAAGATGAACAGAATTACGAAACAAAGCTGAACCTTGTAGTAGCGTAACAGGAAATTCATCAGTCTGTTGAATAACTTTCCGGGATTCTGTACTTTTGGTCTCGGTGCTCCCCTGGGTCTTCGGCCGGGTCCGCCGACTCTTACTTCTTTTTCTTTTATTTCCATCTTTTCTTCAACCATTTTCGCACGCCTCCTTTCAGTTATTCTCGTCGAAATCAGCGTTTCCGCTGTTTCCTGTCTGCGATTCATAGACTTCGCGATAGATCTCACTGGAAGCCACAAGCTCGTCGTGGGATCCGATATCTGTGATCACGCCGTCATCCATAACAATGATCCGGTCGCAGTGCTGAATACTGGAGATTCGCTGCGCAATGATGATCTTTGTCGTATCCGGAATTTCTTCCGCGAAGGCTTTGCGGATCTTCGCGTCCGTCGCCGTATCAACCGCGCTGGTACTGTCGTCGAGAATCAGAACTTTCGGCTTTTTCAGAAGGGCTCTCGCGATACAGAGACGCTGTTTCTGACCTCCGGACACATTGTTTCCACCCTGCTCAATATGGGTGTTGTAACCCTCCGGCATCCGCTCGATGAATTCCGAAGCGCAGGCCAGATCACAGGCTCTCTTACATTCTTCGTCGGAGGCATTCGGATCACCCCAGCGGAGGTTGTCGTAGATGGATCCCGTAAAGAGGACATTTTTCTGAAGTACGACCGACACCTGATTGCGGAGTGAATCCATGTCATACTGACGGACATCGATGCCTCCGACCTTTACGGAACCTTCCGTAACATCATACAGGCGGCTGATCAGGTTGACCAGCGTAGACTTCGCCGAGCCGGTTCCTCCGAGGATACCGATGCTCTCTCCGGATTTGATATGTAGGTTGATATCCCGGAGAACCGGAACCTCCGCCTTCTCACTGTAGGTGAACACAACGTTTTCGAAGTCGATGCTGCCGTCCGGCACCTCATAGACCGGCTTCTCCGGATTGGTCAGATCGCTCTTCTCGTCGAGAACTTCCACAATTCGCTTTCCGGATGCCTCGGACATCGTAATCATTACAAAGACCATAGAGAGGAACATCAGACTCATCAGGATATTCATACTGTAGGCCTGGAGACTCATGAGCTCACCGGTGAGCAGCTCACCGCCGATAACCAGGTGCGCGCCAAACCAGCCGACCGCAAGAATACTGCAGTAAACGACCGTCATCATGACCGGCATAATTCCGGTGAGATTCAGCTCCGCTTTCAGGAACAGCAGATAGATATTGGCAGAAGCCTTCTGGAACTTGGTGATTTCATGATCCTCCCGCACATAGGCTTTTACCACGCGGATCGCGTTGATATTCTCCTGCACGCTCTCATTGAGTTCGTCATATTTCGGGAATACCTGTTTGAAGTAAGCGGTCGCCGTCCTCATGACAATCATCATGAAGGTTCCGAGAAAAATAACCGCAACGAGGTAGATACTCGCAAGCTTCCAGTTAATGATAAAGGAAAGAATCATCGCAGTGATCATGGAGAGCGGCGCGCGCATGGCCATACGAAGAGTCATCATAAAAGCCATCTGCACGTTGGTGATATCCGTCGTCAATCTTGTTACCAGACTGGAGGGTGAAAACCTGTCGATGTTTGAAAACGAAAACGTCTGGATGTTGTCAAACATGGCTTTTCGCAGATTCTTTGCAAGTCCCGCTCCCGCCTTTGCCGCAAAAAATCCGCCGGCAATACCGAAGGCCAGACCGATCAGGGCAACCACCAGCATCAGTATGCCGGTCTGAATAATGTATCTCATGTCACTGTGTCCGACACCCAGATCCACGATCCGTCCCATCAGAATGGGAACGATCATTTCACAGATGACTTCGCCAACCATCATCAGCGGTGTCATAAGAGCCACCAGCTTGAATTCTTTAACCTGTGAAAGTATTTTTCTCAGCATTCTTTCTTCCTTTCTTCCTGTTCTGTAGTCTGAATGACAGTTTCTATATTCGCATAGATCTTATTGAGAAGCATCTCCAGCAGATCCTGTTCCTCCTCCGTCATCGAACCTACAATCTTCTGTTCCGTCTGACAGATACAAACCCGGATATCCGATACCGTCTTCTTTCCCTTTTCTGTAAGGGTGATGACTCGATAGCGTTTATTCTCCGGCTTGACCGACCGCTCGATCAATCCCTTCTCTTCCAGACGCTCCAGAAGCCCGATCACAGAAGTATGCTTGATATTCAGCACCTCACTGATCTCCTTCTGGGAAACCTCATGATCCGTCACATGGGACAGATACATCAACAGCGCTCCCTGCTGATACGATACATCGTTTTTCTTCAGATTCTGATTCTGAATCTGCGTAAACCGGTTATTGATCTTCTTAAACAAAAGGCCGAAATTGTGTTTCAGCTTCGGTTTGTCCTTCGAATCACATCCGTCAAATGTACAGATATCGGTTCGCCTCCTCTCAAAAAAAGCAGACAACTACGTACCACTGCCTATGCAGATGTAGTTCCCTACATGTCTGTGCCTGTATATAATATGTAGTTTCCTACATAAAGTCAAGAGATTTTCTGAAAAAACAAAAGAATATGTAATCTCCTACATATTAGATTTCGGAGGGTTTTCTTAGAACATTAAATATAATGTTGCTCGCGTCATTCACGTTCCGAGCATGGGATACTCATCGCGCGAGTACGCAAGCGGACATAAAAAGCGGCCACGAGAGCACATAAACTCTCATGACCACCTTCATCTAAACCCAATTCATTTTCGCAATGCTTATGAGAATCCCTCTCAGTCGATCAGTCTTTTAAAATCGTAAATATCTGCTCCATAAGGTATATCCAGCTTACGATCTTCGCTAAGCGTGTATTCCTTACCGCCGATCAAGAACTTCTGCCCAGCTTTATAATCCTTTAAGAAGTTTTCGCTTAGCATATGATTATATCTTTGATCATATTGTTGTTTGCTATAAACGGCAGACGCACCTTTCGCTTGCGAATAAAACTGGTTATAAGATTTACTATCTACAGTTACAGTAAAAAATCCTGGTTTGATTCCGGCATTTGACAATCGATTTCGTATTTCCTTATCAGAATAACTAAGCCCCAAAAACGTCGGGTCATCAGTTAATCTGCTCCAAAACACATAATCATCAAAATTCAAATCCTCGAATAACGTAGACTCCATATCTTCAGCAGCATCTTCCGGTATTTCCCACTGAATCGTACCTGTTGGAGTCACCTTAACAATCCTTCCGACTTCATTGCAAAAATCTACGAATGGATCATTTAATCTAACAGCATTATCTATAGCTGTTACCTTCTTATAGCTCAAAGAAGTCCATTCTTTACAGGATTTCGAGGCATCCACACTGTCACTTCTTTTCCTTTTATCTTTGAATGCACTTTTCAACGCCTGTGTCATTTTTTTATCATATCTTCCAGGAGAAGAAAAGTTTCTATTATTAACAGATAAGGACATTCTTATTCCCCTTTATGTAATACATATTACCGATGTTAATTATTCGTTCATTCGAATCCATTCTGTTAAAACAAAACTTCAGTAGAAATACTAATTCATGATGTTACAGGATATACATATTTAATCGTGACGCTAGGGTATATCGTAATGTTTTTTTTATATTTGAAAGTAAATCTCCAATCTGCTTTTGCAGGAACATTTGAATATATTGATACATTCGTAGAAGGATTATATCCCGATAATGAGCAGCTATAAACACCTGTTATATTAAGTATATCTACACCATTTACATTTGTAGATGTGATTCCTCCCATGATAATACGATAAACAATTGCTCCGTTTGGAATAGACGTTTCGTTCACAGTATACAAAGGAGTCACATAGTTTGATCCATTCATATAAATACTTCCGAAATAATAATAATAATCATCTACCAAATATGTCGGTCCTCCAACCGCCAACGTATAGGAAGATGAACTCGTAAGTATACCAGTCAGTTTTACATAATATGTTCCTGATGTGGTTACTGTAAAACTTTGTGCAGAAACGCCAGAACCATTGTTGTAGTAAGAGTTTGTATACATCGGGTATATGAGATCGTTTTCTTCATATATCTCGTAATTAAAGGAAGCTCCACTACTTGTTACATACTTGGTTCCAGCAGACAACCAAACCATATACCAATCCGTATCATATGAAGAAATCGTTCCATTTACGACATATTGTCCAGAATATGTTCCATTTACACATCCAGAGGCACTCTCGCTGTTTGCAAAAATAAGCTGTGCCTGACTTGTGATATCATTCGGCTCTTCTTCACTTACCGTCTCTGCGCATACATTCATTTATAAAAGCCACAGCATAGCAATCATTGTTATTCCAATCAGCAAAAACTTAAACAAATACACATCCGAATATTTACTTCTTTTAATTCCTTTTTCCATGGCTTTTCTCCTTCCTATGGACACAGTCCAATACTAAAACGTTAATTATAGGAGCATGCATAGCATCCCTGTATCTAATATCGTCGTGTTTTAAGAGATAATAATTCTCTAATTTTTAAGACATTATTAAATCATTTTATTTTTAAAGTTTACCATTATCTTCGTGTTATGGTAGTATGAAGGTTTTATTAATTCAAAGCTGCTCCTGCAGGAGCAGCTTCCTTAAAAAAAGGGGCTGTCGCACTAACAACTAGTGTGGCAGCCTTTTTAAACGAATGGGGCTGTCGCACTAACAACTAGTGTGGCAGCCTTTTTAAACGAATGAAATCCGGCCAGTTGTCCGGATTTCTCTTATAATAACAAAGACCCGGGCTTCGAAAAGACCGGGCTTTATTGTAAAATAATGGTATGCAAACCCCATTACGTTTACAGCCCGATTATACGGCATATCGAGGTTTTTATCAAATTAAACTTCCGTTGGAAATGGAACGCATGATCCCAGCTGATGATCCGGTTCGCCTTCTGAGTGCATTTGTGGAGGGGATGGATCTTTCGGAACTGTATAAAACCTATGACAGGATCCGAAAAAATCAGGCGACTCCGCGTCAGATGCTCAAGATCATGCTCTATGCTTCCATGAATCGCTTGTTTTCCAGCCGTGACATTGAAACCGCCTGCAAGAGGGATATCAACTTTATGTTTCTTCTCGAAGGAATGCCGGCGCCGGATCATTCTACGATTGCGAGATTCATTTCCATTCACCTGTCTGCATGTTCCAAAGAAATCCTTTCGAATGTGACTTCTATTCTCCATGATCTCGGAGAAATCTCTGGAAAGACGATATTTATCGATGGAACAAAAATAGAATCCTGCGCAAACAAATATACGTTTGTATGGAAAAAATCTGTCACTAGACACCAGGCTCGCCTGTTTGAAAAGATCGTATCTTTCATCGAAGAATGCGAAACTTTGTATGGAATCAAAGTTGTTCACAATGACAAAGCGACGCTACATACTATGAAGCGGTTACGCAAAAAGCTTTATCGGATCAAGGAAGAAGAACAAATCACCTTCGTTTATGGAATCGGTCATCGGAAAACTCAGCTGCAGAAATCTATCGAAATGCTGGAAGGATATATTAACAAGCTGAAAGAATACACAAAACACTTGCACATTTGCGGAAAGAGAAATAGTTATTCCAAGACTGATCCGGATACAACCTTCATGCGTTTAAAAGAGGATGCCATGTTAAACGGGCAGTTAAAGCCGGCCTATAATCTTCAGCATGGAGTTGATGCGCAATACATCACATGGCTTGATCTGAGTTGTCATCCGACAGATACACTGACACTTGTTCCGTTTTTGAAAGACATGGAGAATCACCTTCCATTCCAATACAAGGAGATCGTTGCAGATGCCGGATATGAAAGTGAAGAAGCTTATGTTTTTCTGGAACAGAATGGACAGATATCATACCTGAAACCACAGAATTATGAAATATCAAAAACGCGTAAATACCGCCAGGATATTAGCCGTAGAGAAAACATGACATATGATCCTGATCACGATGAATATTCGTGTGTAAATGGAAGGAAACTCAAGGCGATCTATGACAGACACAGCAAGAACCGAAATGGTTATGTCAGTACAGTCACTGTATACGAATGTGAAAGTTGTCAAGGTTGTCCGTATAAAGAAAAATGTATTCACGGAAACAACTGTAAGACTCCAATGGAGGAGCGGAACAAGCGTCTGAATGTTTCGAAGGTGATGAAACAAAAGAGGCAGGAAACACTGGATAGGATTACAACGGAGTACGGGGCGCAGCTTCGAATGAACCGGAGCATTCAAGTCGAAGGAAGCTTTGCTGTCATAAAAGAGGACATGAATTTCCGTCGATATCTTTATCGCGGAAGAAAGAATGTACTAGCGCAGAGTGTACTTCTGGCCATTGCTTATGACATCAATAAGCTTCATTTCAAGATCCAGAGAGGTCGGACAGGACAGTTCCTGACCGAGCTGAAAGTGTCATAAATTTAGACAAGTTAAAACCATCATTTGCGGAGGTTACTCATTTGGTGAGTGGCTTAGTTGAAGAGCCGCCAAATTTAAAAATGCACTAGAAAACATGTTTGGAAAAGAGAAAATCCGGCCACGACGGCCGGATTTTTCCGATTAGAAGGGGGCTGCCGCAACTATCTATTGCGACACCCCCACATATTACGCGTTTGGACTCAATATAGATTTGTATACGTCAGATCAATTCTGCGCGAAACAGAATCAGTCTTTGTTCTGCTGTGCAGCCAGGATGTCTGCTGTCAGCTTCGGAACGATCTTGTTGAGATCGCCTACGATACCGATATCAGCTACATCGAAGATCGGAGCTGTCTCATCTTTGTTGATTGCGATGATGAGGTCAGAATCCTCCATACCGGCTGTGTGCTGGATGGCTCCGGAGATACCGATTGCGAAGTAGATCTGCGGACGAACAGTCTTACCTGTCTGACCAACCTGAAGATCCTTCGGAAGCCAGCCGTTATCTACTACGGCACGGGAACAGGAAACCTCACCGCCGATTGCTTTTGCAAGGTCTTTGAGGATCTCGAAGTTCTCAGGAGAACCAACTCCACGACCACCGGAAACAAGGATTTTTGCCTTCTGGATATCAACAGTCTCGGAAACTTTCTTAACTACTTCCTCGATAGTGACATACTTGTTGTTCGGTGTGAAGCCAGGGTTGTACTCAACAACCTCAGCCTTAGCGCCCTTGATCGGCTTAATCTTCTGCATAACGCCGGGACGTACTGTAGACATCTGCGGTCTGTTATCCGGACAAGCGATGGTAGCGATTGTGTTTCCACCGAATGCAGGACGAGTCATAAGAAGCTGGTTGTGCTTCTGCTCTACGCCCTCTCTGGGCTGGATCGGGAAATCACCGATCTCAAGACTTGTACAGTCAGCTGTAAGACCTGTCTTAACACGGGCAGATACTGTAGGTCCGAGGTCACGGCCGATGGCTGTAGCGCCTACAAGCATGATGTCCGGTTTGTACTCGTTGATAACGGAGGAAAGTGCATGAGCGTAAGGCTCTGTGCGGTACTCTTTCAGCTCCGGATCGTCAACTACGATAACTCTGTCAGCGCCGTACTCAGCAAGCTGGTCAGCCAGATCTTTTACCTGGTATCCGATCAGGACTGCTGTAACCTGTGTGTTAAGAGGTGCTGCGAGATCTTTTGCCTTGCCGAGAAGCTCGAAGGCAATGTTGTCAATGTGGTTATCTACCTGCTGTGCAAAGATAAATACACCTTTGTATTCTTCTAAACTCATTCTATTCACCGCCTTCATTAAATGTAATGTTTCTCAACTAATGCGTCGCAGATTGTCTTTGCGCCTGCATCCGGGTCAAGATCTTTGTAGATTGTTCCGGCACCTTTACGAACTTTGTCAGATGCTTTTGCGATCTTTGTCGGAGAACCGTTAAGACCCATATCCTCATCTTTCAGAGTGTCGAGGTCATCGCGTCCCCATACAGTGATCTCAGCATCACAAGCGTCCCAGATTCCCTTCGGAGTCATGTAACGAGGTGTGTTCAGCTCGGAAAGAGCGGTAACCAGGCAGGGAAGCTGTGCTTTCAGTACGTGATAACGATCATCATACTGACGCTGTACAGTGATTGTCTTTGCTGCCTCATCTACTTTGATATCCTGTGCATAGGAGATAACCGGAAGGCCGAGGTGCTCTGCAATCTGCGGTCCAACCTGTGCAGTATCTCCATCGATCGCCTGACGTCCTGTGATTACAAGATCATAGTCAAGTTTTCTGATTCCGGCTGCGATTGTAGAAGATGTAGCCCATGTATCAGCTCCACCGAGTTTTCTGTCTGTCATAAGGATTGCTTTGTCAGCACCCATAGCGAGAGCCTCACGAAGAACTGCGTCAGCCTTCGGAAGTCCCATGGTCATAACGGTAACCTCTGCACCATACTGATCTTTCAGTCTCAGTGCAGCCTCAAGTCCGGCTTTGTCATCCGGGTTCATGATAGCAAGCATTGCTGCACGATCCAGGGTACCATCCGGTTTAAATTTAACACCGCCAGCTGTATCCGGAACCTGTTTGATACAAACAATAATCTTCACGGTAAATTCCTCCTGTTATTTCAGTAAGTTAGCAGAGATGACCATACGCATAACCTCAGCGGTACCCTCATAGATCTCTGTGATCTTGGCATCGCGCATCATACGCTCAACGTCATACTCTCTGATGTATCCATATCCACCGAAGAGCTGTACGCACTTTGTCGTAACGTCCATAGCTGTCTCAGCAGCGTAAAGCTTAGCCTCTGCAGCCTCAAGACCGTATGTGGAAGCCGGTGCGAATCCAACAGCATCCTTTGCACAGGCAGCTTTGTATACCATGAGCTGAGCTGCATCAACATGAGCTTTCATGTTTGCGAGCTGGAACTGTGTATTCTGGAATGCGGAGATGGAACGTCCGAACTGTTTTCTCTCCTTTGTGTATGCAACAGTGAGCTCAAGAGCTCCCTCTGCGATACCAAGAGCCTGAGTAGCGATTCCGATACGTCCGCCATCCAGAGTATGCATAGCGATTCCGAAACCTTTACCCTTAGCGCCGAGGATGTTCTCCTTCGGGATACGGCAATCCTGGAAGATCAGCTCGTATGTGGAGGATCCGCGGATACCCATCTTCTTCTCTTTTGCTCCGAAAGTGAATCCGGGTGTGTTCTTCTCTACGATGAATGCAGAGATCTCTTTGAACTTTTTGCCTCTCTTCTCAACGATACCGGTTACAGCGATGATGATGTAAACATCAGCAACTTTACCGTTTGTGATGAAGCACTTGGATCCGTTCAGAACCCACTCGTTTGTGTTCTCATCAAGAACAGCCTTTGTCTGCTGACCCTGAGCATCTGTACCAGCGCCCGGCTCTGTCAGACCGAAAGCACCCAGCCACTCACCTTTTGCGAGTTTCGGGATGTATTTCTGTTTCTGCTCTTCTGTACCGAATGTCATGATCGGGTCGATACAAAGGGAAGTGTGTGCGGAAAGTGCAACAGCTGTTGTACCGCAAACCTTTGCGATCTCCTCCATGCAGAGTACATATGTAAGCTCGTCGCAGCCCTGTCCGCCGTACTCAACCGGTACAGTGATACCCATGAAGCCGTTCTTAGCGAGTTTGTCGATTGTCTCCTGCGGGAATCTCTCTTCCTCATCAATTTCCTGAGCAAGAGGTTTCACTTCAGTCTGAGCGAAGTCTCTGAAAAGAGATCTTGCCATTTCATGTTTTTTGCTTAACGTGAAATCCATGTTTAAACCTCCATAATGGTTATTGCGGGCATGACGCCCGCATGATTTTACTGCTTGTCTGTCGGAACTTTCTTGCCGTCAGCGTAGTTGTAGAAACCAATTCCTGTCTTGCATCCAAGTCTCTTACCACGAACCATCTTACGAAGGAGCGGGCATGCACGGTATTTGGAATCGCCTGTCTCAGCATAGATAACATCCATGATTGCAAGTACGATATCAAGACCGATGAAGTCACCGAGCTCAAGCGGTCCCATCGGATGGTTGCATCCGAGTTTCATAGCGTTGTCGATACCCTCGATATCGGAAACGCCTGCTGCGTATACGCAGATACCCTCGTTGATCATCGGAACAAGGATACGGTTTACAACGAAACCTGCTGCCTCGTTAACCTGTACCGGAGTTTTTCCGAGTGCTACGGAGATCTCTTTAACTTTGTCAACAACCTCAACCGGTGTGTTGATTCCTGCGATAACCTCAACCAGCTTCATAACCGGAGCCGGGTTGAAGAAGTGCATACCGATAACCGGTTTGGAAAGACCGGAGCCGATCTCTGTGATAGACAGAGAAGATGTATTGGAAGCAAAGATGCAGTCAGGGTTCTTTACGATGTTGTCCTGAAGCTCTTTGAAGCAGTTCTTTTTGATTTCCATGTTCTCAAGAGCAGCCTCTACGATGAGGTCAGCATCTACACAGATTGTGTTGAGACCTGTTTTGATTTTGTTTGTGATGGCATCTGCAGCAGCCTGCTCCATTTTGCCCTTTGCTACTCTCTTGTCGAGACCTTTTTTGATCTTGTTGAAGCCGCCCTCGGCGAACTCCTCTTTGATATCGCAGAGATAAACTGTCTCTACTTCTGCACACTGTGCGAATGCCTGAGCGATTCCGGATCCCATTGTACCGGCACCAATAACTCCTACCTTCATTTTGATTCCTCCTGTTTTTTATTCTGGAAAAATGTGTTTGCTAAATTTGTTGTTACAGCGACAAATCAGTTCCCGGATAAAACCAAAGCACCGGCCAACCCGGATGACATCCTGTCACCGAACACGAACAGTGTCCGACACCCGTATGCATATGCCAGACACTTGTAAGCTATTACTTATTCTGGAATGCTACATGCTTAACTTTCTTAGGATCATCTTTTTTACGAAGGAAGTTAGCCATTCCCTCTGTCTGATCGTAAGACTCAAAGCAGGAGCCGAAGAGCTTCTCCTCAGTGACGATTGCATCGTCCATTCCCTGCTCAAGACCCTCGTTGATGGCCTTTTTGCAGGCTCTTACAGCGATCGGAGCATTGCCTGCGATTACAGAAGCAAGCTTCTTTGCTGTAGGAAGAAGTTCCTCAAGTGTTGTAACCTGATTTACGAGGCCGATTCTGTAAGCCTCCTCAGCGTTGATGTTTCTAGCTGTGTAGATGAGCTGCTTTGCCATTCCCGGTCCGATGAGACGGGCAAGTCTCTGTGTACCGCCGAATCCCGGTGTGATACCGAGACCAACCTCCGGCTGACCGAAGATTGCGTTGTCGGAACAGATACGGAAATCACAGCTCATGGAGATCTCACATCCGCCGCCCAGTGCGAAGCCGTTGATTGCTGCGATTACCGGGATCGGAAGAGTCTCGAGTTTGCGGAAAATATCATTTCCTTTTTTGCCGAAGGCCTCAGCCTCAGCTTTTGTAAGTGTGCTCATCTGACCGATGTCAGCGCCGGCAACGAAGGACTTCTCGCCTGCGCCTGTGAGAATCAGACAGCGTACAGCGTCGAGGTCAATGCCGTCGATCACTTTCTCAAGATCATCCAGTACTTCACTGTTCAGAGCATTGAGTGCTTTCGGACGATCGATAGTTGCGATTGCAACTGCACCCTCTACTTCATATGTAACAAATGCCATGATCTTAGTTTCCTTTCATGAGATCCTTTAGATCTTTATTTGGTACCGCGCAGGTTCCGGACTGTGAATGCCGGATCTGCGCGGAATGAATTGCGTCTACATTACAATTCGCTTCTGAATATAGAGTTCAGAAATCAATCCTCGTAACGAAGTACAGATGTTGCAGCACCCATACCACCACCGATACAAAGTGTAGCAAGACCTCTGTTTGCGTTTCTTCTGTTCATCTCGTAGATCAGAGATACGAGGATACGGCAGCCGGAGCATCCTACCGGATGTCCAAGAGCGATTGCGCCACCGTTTACGTTCAGCTTAGCCGGATCAAAGTTAAGATCCTTACCAACTGCGAGAGACTGTGCAGCGAAAGCCTCGTTTGCCTCGTAGAGATCGAAGTCATCGATTGTGAGGTTTGCTTTCTTCATAAGGTTGCGAGTAGCGGCGATCGGTCCTACACCCATGATGGACGGATCTACACCGCCGAGAGCGCCTGCCTCCCATACTGCAAGAGGTTTAACACCGAGCTCTTTCGCTTTCTCCTCGGACATAACAATAACTGCTGCAGCACCGTCGTTGATACCGGAAGCGTTACCTGCTGTAACAATACCGTCTTTCTTGAAGCAGGGTTTCAGCTTGGAAAGACCTTCAGCTGTTGTTCCCTCACGAGGACCTTCGTCTGTATCTACTACAGTAACAGCGCCTTTGCGTCCTTTGATCTCTACCGGAACGATCTCATCTTTGAACTTGCCGTCAGCGATAGCCTTGCAAGCCTTCTGCTGGGATGCAGCTGCAAACTCATCGAGCTCCTCACGTGTGAGACCCCACTTCTCAGCAACGTTCTCAGCTGTGATTCCCATGTGGTAGTCATTGAATGCATCTGTAAGAGCATCTTTGATCATTGTATCCTGGATCTGAGCGTGTCCCATACGATATCCGTAACGAGCTTCCGGAATAACGTAAGGAGCTTTGGACATGGACTCCATACCTCCGGCAACAACGATATCATACTCTCCTGCCTCGATCATGTTTGCTGCCATGTTGACAGCTGCAAGACCGGATCCGCAGAGAATGTTCAGAGTCATAGCAGGTGTCTCTACCGGGATTCCTGCGTTTACAGCAGCCTGACGAGCTACGTTCTGGCCCTGTCCTGCCTGAAGTACGCAACCCATGTAAACCATATCTACTTTGTCAGCCGGAACGCCGGATCTCTTCAGAGCCTCTTTGATTACGATTGTACCGAGATCTGCTACCGGAACTGTAGAAAGAGCTCCACCCATTTTGCCGATCGCTGTACGACATGCGCCTGCAATTACGATTTTCTTTGCCATTTTTTTCCTCCTTAAAATCCATGTGTTATTTATTTGATTTTGTGTTTCTTTGTGTTTGTGTTTCTTTGTGGATTTTTTAACACTGTGTTTATCATACCCCTCAGGCTACGTTTTGTCAAATAATTGTCAATCCCGCATCGCCAAATAATTAACAATATTACAATTTAAAAATTGTGGAAATTGACGGCAAAATTAACCGATTAGAGACAAAATTATTTGAAGAATATCATAATCAGCGTTTATTTGACCGTCTCCAGATGTTCATCTTCTCAGCCTCGGCGATCAGCTCGTCTCGGCACTCCGGATGAGCGATGTTGATCAGAGACTCTGCTCTCTGCCACATGGTAAGTCCCTTGAGATTTACCATACCGAACTCAGTGACGATGTACATGGTGTTTGTACGGGTGTCTGTGGCGATACTTCCCTGCTGAAGGGTCGGTCTGATTCTGCTCTCCAGCTTTCCTGTCTTTTTGTTCATGAAGGTGGAGGACAGACAGATGAAGCTCTTTCCTCCGTTGGAGAGATACGCGCCGAGGACGAAGTCCTGCTGTCCGCCGGCACCGGAGATATTCTTGATTCCGGCACTCTCCGCGTTTACCTGACCGAAGAGATCAATGTCGACCGCATTGTTGATCGAGATGAAGTTGTCGAGGGATGCGATGGTTCTCACATCGTTGACATACTCCACCGGCGCAGCCATACACTCCGGATTGTTGTCGAGATAGTCGTATAATTTCTTGGTTCCTGCACCGAACGCGTAGGTCTGTCTTCCCTTGTCGATGTTCTTGTTGCGTCCTGTGATCTTGCCTGCGTTTGCCATGTCGACGAAGGCATCGACATACATCTCTGTATGGATACCGAGATCCTTCAGATCAGACTCCGCGATCATCTGGCCGATGGCATTCGGCATACCGCCGATTCCGAGCTGCAGACACGCACCGTTCGGAATCTCCGGAACGACGAGTTTCGCAACTGCCTTGTCGATCTCGGATGCAGGACCGCCTGCGGGAATCTCATCGATCGCCGGGTTCTCTCCCTCAACGACCATGTCTACCTGATCGATGTGAATATATGCCCCTGTTCCTCCGAGACATACCGGCATGTTCTTGTTGACCTCGACGATGACAACGTCAGCTTTGTCAACGACTGCCTGCATATGACTGGTACACGGTCCGAAGTTGAAATAACCGTGAGCATCCATCGGAGATACCTGGCAGATCGCAACATTGAGCGGATCTTTCATATCTCTGTACAGACGCGGAAGCTCGGAATAACGCAGAGGTGTCATGAAAACGAAACCGTTATTCACATTGTGACGCTCTACCGGATTCATGTGCCAGCTGTTCCATGTGAAGTGCTCCGCCGGATTCTCGATCTTGAAGATCTCCGGCTCATGGCAGAGGATTCCGCCTCTGATCTTTACGTCGTGAAGTTCCGGCATTCTCTTGGCGAGAGCTTTATCTACAGCTACGTTCGTTCCTACGCACCAGCCGTAGTCTACCCAGTCTCCGCTTTTGATGACGGAAGCTGCTTTCTCTGCGCTTACGAGTTTTTCATTGTATTTCTGTGAATAGTCCATATTTCCTCCTGCTGATTATCATTATTTTTATGATAATTTTTCACAATCTTGTATTATTGTATAACAATCCCGCGGGCTTGTAAATTTTTTTACACGTTTTTTCCAAAAACAAAGAAGCGACACATCCCCTTTGATTAAGGGTTGATGTATCGCTTCTTTCATATCTGTAAGAATTATCGGTATTTCCGCGCATTCCTTCTGGAAACGACACGCAGTTCATTGCCCCGTCTATCGTTTCCGGACAAATACGGGTGATCTGTTTGTTTACACGATCATCATTGCGTCGCCAAAGCTGAAGAACCGGTACTGCTTCTCGACGGCCGTCTCGTAGGCGTGCATCACCTTCTCTTTTCCGGCAAAAGCGGACACGAGCATGATGAGCGTGGACTCCGGCAGATGGAAGTTGGTGATCAGTCCGTCCATGATCTTGAAGGTGTAGCCCGGATAGATAAAGATATTCGTCCATGCGCTTCCGGGCTGAAGGATGCCATTCTCGTCTGTGGCCGACTCCAGGGTACGGCAGCTGGTAGTGCCCACACAGATAACTCTTCCTCCGGCAGCCTTTGTGTCGTTGATGATCTTCGCCTGATCCTCCTCCACGATATAGAGCTCCGAGTGCATCTTGTGCTGCGTCACGTCCTCCACCTTTACCGGGCGGAAGGTTCCCAGTCCCACATGAAGGGTCACATGGGCGATCTTCACACCTTTGGCACTGATTTTTTCCAGGAGTTCCTTTGTGAAATGAAGACCTGCTGTAGGCGCTGCCGCGGAGCCGTCATTTTTGGCATAGACCGTATTGTACATCGTTTTGTCCTGAAGTTTATGTTTGATGTATGGCGGCAGGGGCATCTCTCCCAGGCGATCAAGAATCTCCTCGAAGATTCCCTCATAGCTGAACTGGATGAAACGGTTACCATCCTCGGTGACATCAATGACCTTTCCTGTCAAAAGCCCCTCCTCACCGAAGACAATTTCTGTGCCGATCTTGCACTTCTTGCCGGGTCTGACCAGTGTCTCCCAGACGTCGTTCTGTTTTCTGGTCAGAAGCAGAACCTCGATGAGCGCTCCCGTATCTTTTTTTGTTCCGTAAAGTCTGGCAGGGATAACCCTGGTGTCGTTCAGAACAAGGCAGTCTCCCTCCTGCAGGTGATCGATGACATCTGTAAAAATCTCATCTCTCAGTTCGCCGGTCTCTTTATCCATGTACATCATCCTTGACGCACTTCTGTCTTCCAGGGGATCCTGCGCAATCAGCTCCACCGGAAGGTCATAATTGAAATCACTTGTTTTCATCGGCATGATGCATTCTCCTTTTACGATCTGCACAACTCGATCTATGTCCTTTCGTGCCGGGACAGCCTGCGAACAAAGGGTACCGCGGACGAAATCTCCTCTGCCGCTTTTCCTCTGTTCACTGCTCATCCCGCACAGCTTACTTTTTCACATAGAAGGAATGATAATATTTCTCCGGATAATATACCTGATCGTCAAGAACCAGTGTCGCAACGCCGTCCTTGACCTCAACCATGCTGACGGCGCAGTTCATAGGAACGCCGCCGTGCCAGAAATCCTGTTTGTCCTCATAGACGCTGTTCAGGATTCCGCGAATCGCGCAGCCGTGGGTGGCAACCAGGATCGTCTTGTCCTGAAGATCCGGTCTTGCGATGATGTCCCGGTAAAAATCGCCGGTGCGGGCGAGTACCTGGGCGATCGACTCTCCTCCCTCCGGCGGCATATAGTTGAGGGGATCTTTGTGGAAGCTGCGGTAGACGTCTTCCGGTATCTCCATATTTCCGGGCGCACAGCTCTTTCCCTCCCAGACGCCAAAGCAGATTTCCTGAATTCTGTCGTCCTCGATGATGGGAATCTGTCTGTCACCTAGCATGATCTCGGCGGTATGTCTTGCCCGAATCAGCGGGCTGGTGAAGCAGATATCGAAGTCGACATCCGCTAAGGCTTCCGCCGTCATCTGAGCGAGAAGTACTCCCTCTTCATCCAGATCGCTGCCGGTCTGTCCCTGCAGCCTTCTATCTTTATTCCAAATCGTCTCTCCGTGTCGGATCGCGTAAATTTTCATAGTCATCTCCTGTACCCGCAACTTCTACAATAATCCATTTCGATTATCCGATTTTAGATTTCGTATATATACAGATAAAAATCAAATAGTGCAACAGACCATAGAATAACACCTTTTTTCGTTTTATTCAAATACATCATTACAAATTCTGTACATGATAACGGACGGCGCAGACAGAGGCGCCTGTTAATATTGTATTTCCAGCATATCCATAAGTCTTTTGAATGTATCCTGCCCGTCCAGGCAGGTATCAGTAAGCCAGCCTCTTTCATTTGTCCATTCAGCGAGACCTCTGTAATAGTAATTCTTTTTCGAATCTTCAATGATAAAAGGAATCGCACCATGTCGCAGGCACTCCTTTAATGCTACAAGGCGTCCAACTCTGCCGTTTCCATCCTGAAACGGATGTATATACTCAAACTCGGCATGCAAAGCTATGATATCCTCTACTGTGACATTTGCGTTAGCGTTGTATTCCTTAAGTAACGCCATCATGTGCATATGAACATCCGATGGTTTCGATGTTTTGTGGCCTCCTACCATATTCGCACGCTTTTTATAATCCCCAACTGCAAACCATCCCAGCGTTGAATCCTTCGTATCATGCTTCAGGATATAATGCAGATGCTTGATAATATCCTCTGTCAGTTCATTCTCAGCATGATCTATTACATAATCGATTGCCCGAAAATGATGTACCGTTTCCAACACATCATCTACAGGGATGCCGTCACCCACATCAAGGGTATTGGTCTCAAAAATCAGCCTCGTCTGATACTCAGACAGCCTACTTCCCTCAATATGGTTGGAATTATATGTCATCCTGACCTGCAGCTCGTGGTATAGTCCTCCCGATAGTCTCATTTCTTTTTCTTCTCTGAGTAATTGTAATATCTTATTTCCAGATACTTCCTTCATCAGAAGCTTCGCATCCATACCAAGATAATCTGCAATCTTTTGCAAACTCCGATGTGAAAGTTTTTCGCCTTTTCCTATCTTTGCTATGGTTCTGGTAGAAAGTCCAAGTTGCACAGAAAGCTCGGTCTTTCCAATTCCCCTATCTTTAAGAGCTTTTTCAAGAATCTCATACGAAATCACATTCTCACCTCCGTCTGGATCTTTACTTATTATGGCAGAACAAAGGGATAATGTAAAGATTAGCACAAAACAGCGTCATAAAAGTAAAGATGAAGGACGAGAGGCGCAAGCAGAATCGCGTTAGCGATCTTCGTATCCGCGAGCTGCGCATCCCGCGGATCGTTTTGTGTTATAAAAATTCCGGAGGAATCTATAACACAAAAAGCACCGCGTTACCAATATTTCTATCAGTAACGAGGTGCCTATCTTACACATTCCCGGAGCTACTCCAAGGAGTTTTTGTCTATTCACTTTACACAAGCCGCTCTATAACGTAGCCGCTTACGCGTGTCAGGGAAAAATCACTGTCTCAGATCAATTCCAAGGTCTCCAAGACCGTTGAGGATTTTCTTCATGGCAGCTGTGATATCGCCCTCTTCGAGTGTCTTCTCTTTGGAGCGGAAGGACAGGGAGTATGCCATGGATTTGAATCCGGCTTCAACCTGCTCGCCCTCGTAGATATCGAAGAGTTTCAGGCTCTCAAGGATCTTGCCGCCTCTCTGACGGATGACTTTCTCGATGGCAGCTGCCTCGAGCTCCTTCGGGATCAGCATGGAGAGGTCTCGTGTCACTGCCGGGAATTTCGCAATTCCGGTAAACTTGTGATCGAAGGATACGAACGGAAGGATCTCCGGGAGATCGAGAACCGCTACATATACGCGGTCGCCGATGCCGTAGTTCTTCTGTACGAGCGGGTGAACCTCACCGAGGTAACCGATCACTTTGCCCTCGTATGTTACGAGTGCCTGACGTCCCGGATGCAGGAAGGATTTTCCGGCTTTCGAATTGTACTCGATCACCTCATGCATACCGAGCTGTGTGAGGAATTCCTCCACAACGCCCTTCATCGTGTAGAAATCTCCGTCTCCGTAGAAACCGAGCGTGAACTGCATTCTCTCATCCGGAAGCTCTATTACCGGAAGCTGTTTCGGAATGTATATATTTCCAAGCTCGTAGAGACGAACATTTTTGTTTCGTCTGTTGTAGTTTGTAGAAAGCGAGTTGAGCATTCCGTTCAGAGAAAGTGTTCTCATGATGGAAAAATCCTCTCCAAGCGGATTGGAGATCTCGATGGCCTTTCTTGCCGGATCATCTGCCGGAACCAGAAGCTTATCGAAGACTTTCGGACTCTCGAAGGAATAGCACATACCCTGGGAGAAACCACAGTACTCAGCGACGTCTCTTGCCTTGCCCTCGACGATGTTCTTGAAGGAAAGTTTTCCGGCTGTTGCCTCTCCGCGAGGAAGGGTTGTCGGAATGTTGTCGTATCCATAGAAACGCGCAACCTCCTCGGCCACGTCGCAGTTTCTGTGAATATCCTGACGGAAAGTAGGAGCAACGATCTCTCCTGTTGCCTCGTCGAGCTTCAGCTCTACTGCCTCAAGGTATTTGAGCTGATCTTCTCTGCTGATATTTGTACCGAGCATTGCGTTAATCTTCTCCGGCTCGAACTTCACTCTGGAAGGCTCTCTCTTAACCGGATAGACATCGACTGCACCGCCGACAACTTCACCTGCGCCGAACTCCTCGATGAGCTGGCAAGCACGGTTGATCGCGTCCAAGGCTGTATTCGGATCAAGACCCTTGTCGAACTTTCTGGAAGCATCTGTCTGGTTTCCGATCTTCTTTGCGGAGAGACGGATGTTTGTTCCGTCGAAGCAGGCTGCCTCGAAGAGGATTGTCTTTACATTGTCTGTGATCATGGAGTTCTCACCGCCCATGATTCCGGCAAGGCCGACTGCCTTCTCAGCGTCACGGATGGTCAGGATGCTGTTGTCGAGTACATGCTCTTTGCCGTCCAGCGTCACGAATTTCTCGCCCTCATCGGCTCTTCTTACGATGATCTGATTTCCGGCGATAGTGTCCAGATCAAAGGCGTGCATCGGCTGGCCGAACTCTTCCATTACGTAGTTTGTGATATCGACAACATTGTTGATCGGACGGATTCCGTTGGAAGCGAGACATCTCTGCATCCACTTCGGTGACGGAGCAAGCTTGATGTTCTTTACCACTCTGGCCACGTATCTCGGGCAGAGCTCCGGATCCTGCACGTCTACTTTCACATAGTCGTTGACATCCTCACCGTTTCCTGTCTCTTTGATCACCGGCGGGATGAATTTTTTGCGGAAAGTTGCCGCAGCCTCACGGGCAATACCGATGACGCTGTAGCAGTCTACACGGTTGGATGTGATCTCATATTCGAAGTTGATGTCATGAAGTCCGAGAGCTTCGATCGCGTCATCACCCGGCTTCACGCCGTCTTCCTCAGAGAACTCATAGAGACCGTTCTCCGGGGCCTCCGGATAGAACTCTCTTGTGCTTCCGAGCTCCTCAATGGAGCACATCATACCGTGGGAAGGAACGCCGCGAAGGTTTCCGTCTTTGATCTCAATTCCGTCCTCCGGCATAGCGCTTCCGTCATGTCCGCCGGCTACTTTTCCGCCCGGAAGAACGACCGGGGTGAGCATGCCAACGCGAACGTTCGGAGCTCCTGTGACGATCTGTGTCGTCTCGCTGCCGATATTTACCTGGCAGATCATCAGATGATCCGCGTCCGGATGTTTCTCCATGGACTCGATCTTACCGACTACGATGTCCTTGAGGTTCTTGTCCAGAATGTCATATGTCTCGCATTTTGTTCCGGAGAGTGTCATACCGTCGAAGTATTCCTGCGCACTCACGTCGAGATCCGGAACATACATTTTTAACCATGAATAGGATGTATTCATTTTCTTATCCTCGTTTCCTTTCTTATCTCATCAAAACCGTCAGCGGATCAGAACTGCTTCAGGAATCTTTCGTCGTTTTCATAGAGCAGACGCATGTCATCGATCTCGTATTTCAGAAGGGCAATTCGCTCAAGACCTACACCGAAAGCGAAGCCGTTGTACTCTTCCGGATCGATGCCGCACATCTCGAGAACGTGGGGATGAACCATACCGCAGCCGAGGATCTCGATCCAGCCCTCGCCCTTACAGAAGCGGCAACCTTTTCCGCCACACTTGAAGCAGCTGACATCCATCTCGGCACTCGGCTCTGTGAACGGGAAGTGATGCGGACGGAATTTCGTCTTTGTCTCTTCACCGAAAATCTCTTTCGCGAACATCTCCAGCGTACCTTTGAGATCCGCGAAGGTGATGTTTTTGTCAATTACAAGTCCCTCTACCTGGTGGAAGGACGGAGAATGTGTGGCGTCCACTTCATCGGAACGGAATACGCGTCCAGGAGAAATCATACGGATCGGCAGATTGCCCTCTTCCATTCTTCTGGCCTGTACCGGGGAAGTCTGGGTACGAAGGACGATGTCCTTGTTGATGTAGAAGGTATCCTGCTCATCCTTCGCAGGATGGTTCGGCGGAATGTTGAGTTTTGTGAAGTTGTACTCATCCCACTCAACTTCCGGTCCCTCGATTACTTCATAGCCCATACCTACGAAGATTCTCTCCAACTCTTCCAGAGCGATGGTATTCGGATGTCTGTGGCCGATCACGTTCTTCTTTGCAGGAAGAGTGACGTCGATGGTCTCTGCAGCCATCTTCAGTTCCATCTGCTGCATCTCGATCTTTTGTTTTGCCGCCTCCAGCTTCTCTGTGATCTGGTCTCTCGCCTCATTGACGAGCTGTCCTACCTTCGGACGATCTTCCGGAGCCACATCCTTCATGCTCTTCATCAGCTCTTTCAGTTCACCTTTTTTTCCAAGGACATTGACACGGATCTCATTTAAAGCATCCGGTGTCGATACGGTCTCGAGGCTGCTCAATGCTTTTGAGACAATGCCTTCGAGTTTTTCTTTGATACTATCGCTCATTTCTGTTCTCCTTTTAAAGTGTTAAATAGAATGTCAGCAGCGGCATTCGGAAGCAGAGACGTTACAAACGAATATGCGTCAGAAACCAGAGCACACACGCTCACACGTCGCGAAGTTTGTCAGCGCTCCGCCGCCTATTGCAGGTGCTCCTCGCAAACTCAATCGCTTTGTTTCATGTCCTTCGGACATAAGTCCAAAGCGATTTCAAACATGCTCGTCGCACCAGCGCTATGCTCGCGCTGACTTCCTTCGCTTCCTATCGTTCGCGCTGTGTGACTCTGTCCTCTGACGCGGGCTACGTGCGATGCGAAATTTCTAGGAATCTCAATACACACATTCCTAGTTTTCGCCTTTAGATTCGCCAAAGTTGCCGCACAAAAAAACGCCCCTGTCGAAACGACAGGGACGAGTTATCATCGCGGTACCACCCTGATTCCCGCGCGAACAATCGGATCACCTGCCGATTTTCCCACGGACTCTCATTGCTGCTGTAACGTGCAGACACGTTTTCTCCTACTGTGAAGGTTCAGAGAAAAAGCTCCGACGCGAACCTCTGGATATGTCTGAACCCGGGAAAACTTTCAGCCAGTGATTCTCCCTCTCTTGTGGAAAACAGATCCATACTAACGTCTTCAAAGCATTTCTTCTTTTTCAATTGTAAATACATGCCGATTATCCTTTACTTTTTTTGAACAACCACATCATGCATTAACGGGTTACATTTTAGCTTTAATTCTCTAAAGTGTCAAGATGAAACCCGGGATTTGTTCTGCAGGTGCGTTAAAAGCACTCTTTTTTCAGATACAACTCCTCGTACATTTTTTCCAACGACTCAGCAGAATCCACCTCACATCTGATTTTTCCCTCAGACAGAAACAGATTGTGATCACTGATATCCTGAACAAAATCCAGAATATGACTTGTCACTATTAGCGTGCAGCCCCTCTTTTTTGCCTCATCGATCAGCTTTTTCGTGTAGATGATTCCGGAAGTGTCCATGCCGTTTGTCGGCTCATCCAACAGAATCAACTCAGGAAAACCGGCGAAGGACATAATCATTTCTATCTTCTTTTTCATTCCGCAGGAACATTCCAGAAACTTTTTATTTTTGAAGCCATATAGATCGTACTTCTTTAACATTGTTTCGATCTGAATATCATTCTTCCCCTGATTTTTCACAGCGTCAGCGAAATGCAAAAGCGCCTCCACGGAAATATTGGGATAAATGGCGTCAATGTCCGGCGCATAACCAATACTGATTTTGCACTCTCTTTTCTTTGTTTCCACACCATTCAGTTCCACACGTCCGGATGACATATTGATTACACCTGCCAGGCAATGCAAAAACGTTGTTTTTCCGGATCCGTTCGGTCCGATGATTGAATAAACCTCTCCGTCCTTGAATGTATAGTCGATTCCATTAATGACGGACTGTTTTTTATAAGATTTCCTAAGATCACACACCCTCAACATATCTATACCATTTATTGAATCCTTTTTTTATTATAAACAGTGACAGCGCCAACGGAACAAACGGTACAAGAGAAAACACCATGCACAAAACCATTAGCAGATAGTCCCATATACAGTATTCCTCGGAAATAAGAAAAAATACTAAAAAGTACACTGCATTCCAGAACATCACGCTTTGTATCACAAAAAGAAGGAGCATCAGTCCGCCTGCATTTTCTTTTTCCAAAAACAGCTTGCCCAGCACAACAACGGTAGGAAAGGTCACCAGGACGAATGAATGACAGATTTTTCTGCAAAAAAACTGTTTCGCGGAAACACCCCAAAGCTTTAAACACACCAATATCTTTCGATCCCAGTGATACAGCATGGAAATCCCTGACATGCTTACAGCCACCAGGAACAGGCCCGGCAGAATTTCTGATTCGAAATTTTCAAAACTTGAAATGCCATAAAGAACAGATAAGAGATACAAAAGAATCAGAGCAATCAGATCCATCTTATGATTCACCGCTTCTTCCAGCATTCTACTGTTCTTAAGGATCTGCCTCCACCGGGAGAGGAATCCAGCATTTGCTCCTATTCTCGCCTCCATAAGATCTGAGGTTCGATAGATTCCCCAAAGGCATAAGCTGCTTATGACAATCGTACCTGCAATTCCATAAAACAAAAATCGAACAGGCAAACTCTCGATCAAGCTGTTTTGAGACACCTCAATCACTAGCTGTTTCAAATTTACACTCCGTGTCTGCGAACGGTGAACATACCGACCAACAACTTTCAATAACACGCCGATCTGGAACAACCAGAATCCCCAAATACAGATTTGGACTTTTCTGTTGTAATATGAATATTCTGCCACAAAAATCATCATAATCACATATGAGGCATTCAACATGAGAACCAGCGCCAATTGCTCCATCCATGCCAGAGCTCCGAAACAACCGATCAACCATAGAATCGAGATAGACAATTTGTCGGCCCAAATCATAAAGACCGGTAACTTCCTTTTCTCAAGACCGATCGTGCAATGCAGTAAATATTCTTTCTTGATATAATTTTTCCACCCCTGCAGAAACACCAGCGGCGAAGATAGTATAAACAATGCTTCGCAGACTAAATATATAAAGAGGTATGTGTTAGCCTGATCCAGCAATTTAAATATCAATGCAATTGCAATCAGTGCCAGGAAAAGTACAGCAATTTTTTTCTTCATAATCACATCAACAGAACGCTGCCCAAAGGCGGCGTTCTTCCTTTATTGCAAGCTTTTCAGCCGAATCACCTTTCGTTTTAGGATTTTCTACAGCACAAAAATCGGAGGCAAGTAAAACTTGCCTCCGGCCCAGAATGTCGTTCCTGCATTTTGACTCCTAGAAAGAATCTAGGTGGGTTACCTCAATTGTACTTTTGCCTTCCGCTGCAAACGACGGCCTGACAGCCATACAAGTATATTGGAATCCCGTTTTAAAGTAAATGTAGGTTCAATATAAACAGGGGATCGACCACCCCAGGAATTCTTTTGATAGCCTTATTATAATCGAAACACACAATTATTTCAATTATGAAATGTCATAAGAAAATGACGTCTATTTGTGATATGTGACCAAAATGTGACCAATACGCAGTTTTATATACTTTCTATTGTATTCATATTTCCTCGCAAACGTTTTTGTTTGACAGATGCTACCAAAGGGTCTCTTCCGCACGTTTACGCAGCTTTTAATGGTCTCATTTCTTAAGGTTATTCATATTCTCATCAATGTGCGTCTTGAGATCATCACAGGCAGCGAGCGCAGCTTCGATCTTGTCGAAGAGATCGGTGCACTCCACCGGGACGTTCTCTTTGTTCTCGTTGTAATAGATTCTTCCAAGCTCTGCGTAGGCGTCGCGAAGTTCTTTCTTCTTCATCTCAAGTTTCGCTTTTGCCGATGCTGCTCCTCCGAGATTTACGGCACCGTCACCGATCATCTCTCCAATCTCACGTGCTTTCTTTGAAAAATCCTCAAACATGTCCTGTTGCTCCTTTCTCATTTGGTGAAACATAACATCATTTCTATTACTCTTCAAATACTCAAAAACACTGTTCCTTCCGCGCTCCTATCCTGGCTTATGGAGCCTTTGCGATCGAGCGCGCCCCGGTATGGACTTTAATTATACCGTCTTCTCCGCAGCCGAAACAACATGCTCCGCGAGTACGGAGGTTGTCACACTGCCGACGCCGCGCGGCACCGGGGTGATCTTCGCCACAACAGGTTCTACAGAGGTGAAGTCAACGTCTCCGCAGAGTTTTCCCTCCTCGTTCACGTTGATGCCTACATCGATGACGATCTGTCCCTCACGGACAAAGTCCGCGTTTACTACACCGGCGTGTCCCGCCGCCACGACAACGATATCCGCCTCGCGGACAACGGATGGCATATCGACGGTCTTTGTATGACAGATCGTAACCGTAGCGTTCTCACGAAGGAGCATCATAGCCACCGGTTTTCCGATCACCATGCTTCTGCCGATCACAACCGCCTTCTTTCCGCAAAGTTCGATTTCATAGTGGCGGAGAATTTCCATCACCGCCTGAGCGGTGCAGGGCGGATAGCCCGTATCGTTTCCGGAAAAAACGCCTGCGATGGACGCCGTTGTAATTCCGTCCATATCTTTGGCCGGATCGAGCTCGCGGATGACCGCCTCCTCGTCGATCCCCTTCGGGAGCGGACGGAACAGAAGGACACCGTGTACCTCTTTGTCGTCGTTGGCTCTGTGAATGGCCTTGATCACATCCTCCGCAGCGCAGTCCACAGGAAGGACGTCTTTTCGAACCTTTACGCCGAGTTTTCCAAAGCGCACCTCTACGCTGTGCTCGTAGGCGAGATCATCCTCCCGCCCTCCGACACGAATGATCGCGAGCTGCGGAACCACCTGTTTCTCCGCGAGTTTTTCAATCCGGGAGACAATCTGCCCGTTCAGATCCGCGTTTACATCTTTGCCCAGTAAAAGTTCAGCCATTGATACCGCCCTCCTGACCTTCCATCAGCTTTGCGTGAACGTCGCTGTAGATATGATCACCGAGAGGACCGTAAATATCCAGCATCTCCTCTGCGTCGCGGTTCAGCTTCGCCGCATATTCTCTGTCTTTCATGTATTTCGTATTGATAAAAACGTTGAGTGCCGCGCCGCGAAGAGCCGCGCTGCAGATAGCGGCCGCCACGCCTGCGTCGCTGACCGCTATATAGGATCCTTTGTTTTCAAAAACTCCGATCATGGATATTATATCACAAATTCTGTGCATGATGCGGATCGGGGCGTCACTCGCCTGTTTGAGGCACTCCTCCATCACCCGGTCTTTTTCCGCCCGCTCCTCTTCTGTGCCGGTCGGCATCCGGTAGGCCGCGGAGAGCGGCGCGAAGGAGTCCGCGTCTTCCTGAACCAGCTCCTCAAGATCCTTCTGTACGCGGGTAATCCGCTCCATCAGTCCCTTGATTTCCTCCTCAACGTTTGCGTATTTTTTCTTACCGATGGTGAGATTGCCCACCATATTACAGAGAGCCGCTCCCAGGGACGCCACCAGCGCGGAAGCTCCTCCGCCTCCCGGCACGGGTGCCTTGGAGGCAAGCAGTTCTGTGAAACCACTGCAGCTCAGATCCATCAACTTTGTCGTATTTTCTGTCATTCCCATCTCCCCATAAAAACTGCCGCCCGACGTCATTTGCATGATGCTATGCGTCGAGCGACAGCCGTTACTTATCTTATTCTTTATCTTTCCTTCCCGGCACACAGATCCGTCCGGGTCTGCATGCCCCGATGGAAGAACCGTGATTTCCGTTCGATTTCTTAGAACAGACCTGTAATCTTTCCGTTCTCATCTACGTCGATATCCATAGCGGCAGGATGTTTCGGAAGTCCCGGCATGGTCATGATGTCACCGGTGAGGGCTACGATGAAGCCCGCTCCCGCGGAGATCTTCAGGTTGCGGACAGTGACAACGAAATCCTTCGGCGCGCCGAGCTTTGTCGGATCATCGGTGAGGGAATACTGGGTCTTCGCCATACAGATCGGCACATTCTCATAACCCATGGAAGCCAGTTTCTTCGCCTGTTTCTTCGCGTTGGAGGTGAGCTCTGCTCTCGCTCCTCCGTACACTTTCTGAACAATGGCATTGAGCTTCTCCTCAATGGTTCCCTCAAGACCGTAGGAATACTCGAACGCGGAGTTATCTTCCTCGCAGAGTTTTACAACCTCCTCAGCCAGGGCAAGACCGCCTTCACCGCCCTTTGCCCATACCTCGGACAGACATACGTTGACGCCGATCTCTTTGCATTTTGCTTCTACGAGATCCAGCTCTGCCTTTGTATCGGTCGGGAATGCGTTGATGGCAACTACGCAGGGCAGATGGTAGACATCTTTGATGTTGCTTACGTGTTTCAGAAGGTTCGGAAGTCCTTTCTCCAGTGCCTCAAGATTCTCGTTGTTGAGATCTGCTTTCGCAACGCCGCCGTTGTATTTGAGGGCACGTACCGTTGCCACGATGACTACGGCATTCGGTTTCAGGCCAGACATACGACACTTGATGTCGAGGAACTTTTCAGCCCCGAGGTCGCAGCCGAAGCCCGCCTCCGTGACAGCGTAATCACCGAGCTTCAGTGCTGTTCTTGTGGCGATCACAGAGTTACAGCCGTGAGCGATATTCGCGAAAGGACCGCCGTGGATGATCACCGGTGTGTGCTCCAGTGTCTGCACAAGGTTCGGTTTGATCGCGTCCTTGAGGATCGCGGTCATCGCGCCTGCCGCGCCGAGATCTCCGGCTGTTACCGGCTTCTCGTCCACAAGTTTTCCGTAGGTGTAACCTACGATGATTTTGGAAAGTCTCTCTTTGAGATCCTTCAGATCCTTTGCCAGACAGAATGCCGCCATAACCTCGGAGGCAACGGTAATGTCGAAGCCATCCTCACGCGGTGTTCCGTCGAGCTTTGTTCCGAGACCGTCGATGACGTTGCGAAGCTGGCGGTCGTTCATGTCGACGCATCGTTTCCACACAACTTTTCTCGGATCAATATTCAGAGGGTTGCCCTGCTGGATCGAATTGTCCAACATGGCTGCAAGGAGGTTGTTTGCCGCGCCGATCGCGTGCATATCACCCGTAAAGTGAAGGTTGATATCCTCCATCGGAACAACCTGTGCGTAGCCGCCGCCTGCTGCTCCGCCCTTTACACCGAAAACCGGTCCCATGGACGGCTCACGAAGCGCTCCAACCGGGTGTTTTCCGAGTCTGGAAAGTGCGTCGATCAGACCGATGGATGTCGTCGTCTTTCCCTCGCCGGCCGGCGTCGGGTTGATGGCAGTTACAAGAACAAGCTTTCCGTTCGGCCTGTCCATGTGATCCATGAGTTTGTCAGAAATCTTTGCCTTGTATTTTCCGTAGCACTCAAGGTACTCCTCGGCAATTCCGGCTTCCTGTGCAATCTCGGTAATCGGCTTCATGACACATTCCTGTGCAATCTCAATGTCTGACTTGTAGCCCATCTACATATCCCTCCTGTTATAAACAAATAGCAATCATGACTTTTTGGTCATACTCCCATGAATTGTAACACAGGCTCCTCGGCGATTCCACTTTTTTCAGCAAATTCAAAGAATACTGTAAGCATTATGTCTAAAAATAGCGGTAGAACAAAAAAGAAGATGAAAAAAATCCTTCGCCGGTTCAACAGACCGACTACGGCTCTTTTTCATCTTCTACCTATTCCTATCCGCCGCCCGCAGGCGTGTTCTGTCAGAGAACAGAAGGGACTGCCGCTCTGTTCATCCGTATATGATACTTTCGATGCAATCGAAATCAGAGAACTGTGCGGATGCCCGCCCGGTTCAGAATCTCGGTTACATCCTGCCACTTGTTCATCGCATAGAGGTGGATGCCGTTGACTCCCAGAGAGATAAATTCAAGAATCTGCTCAACGGTGTACTGCATACCTTCCTCGCGGAAAGCGGCGCGTACCTCGGGAAGCTCATTGCCCTCCGGATCCGTGTCAAACCAGTGATGAGAGAAAATCTCCGCGAGTTTTCTCGGAATCGCGCAGGCATTTCTGGAGAGGCACTGATTGATAACCGGCTCCTTCTTCAATACAGGCATGATGCCGACATCGACCGGCATGGTGACGCCGGCTTTGCGGATTGCGTCGTACCAGCGTTTGAACTGCTCCATGTCATAGGTCAGCTGGGTGATGATGTAGTCCGCGCCCTCATCCTGCTTCTGCTTCAGATGAGCGATATCCGAAGCCAGAGATGTACATTCCACATGTCCCTCCGGAGATCCGCTGACCGCGATCTCAAACTTGTCGCCAAACTCTCTTCTTATAAAGCTGACCAGATCCGTCGCGTAACGGAACGCGCTGTTCGTTCCGTCCCAGCCAAAGGGAATATCGCCGCGAAGCGCAAGAACATGTTCTACACCGTTGTCGAGATAGGCCTGCAGCTGTGCCCGGATCGAATCCTTTGTCTGTCCGATACAGGTCAGATGGGTGACCGGAACGGTGTTCTGATCCGCCTCACGGATCATCTGCACAACTTCCAGATTTCTTCCGACATTATTTCCGCCAGCACCGTAGGTACAGGAGATGTACTCCGGATGAAACTGGTAGAGATGCTCCAACGTGTCCGGCAGCTTAGCCATTCCCTTTTCCGTCTTCGGCGGAAAAACCTCAAAAGATACGGTTGTTTTCTCTTGCATAATCGCAGCCAGTTTTTTCATTTGTTCCCCCTTTTATTGCATGTCACCCGCGACATTCTCACGCCGAGCTCAGATGCAGGTCATCTGCTCATTGCGCAAGTACTTATCAATCCCACTCGGAAATCTCATCTTTTCCGTCGCGCTGCATCAGGTCATTGACCGCGTCGCGCGCCGGTTTGTCCTCGAAGAGGACTTTGTTGATCTCTTCAACGATCGGCATTTCCACATGATATTTATTGGAGAGTTCCATAGCGGCTTTCGCGGAGAATACACCCTCCACCACCTGGTGAACCGCTGTCATGGCCTCATCCATCGTCTTGCCCTGCCCCATCAGGAAACCGGCCTTGCGGTTTCGGCTGTGGATACTTGCGCAGGTAACGATCAGATCGCCGATACCGGAGAGTCCGAAGATGGTTCTCTGATGAATTCCCATCGCCTCACCCAGTCTGGAAAGCTCGGCGCTTCCTCGTGTGATCAGTGCCGCCTTTGTATTGTCACCGTAACCGAGTCCGTCCGCGATACCTGCTGCCAGCGCCATGACATTCTTCAGTGCAGCTCCCAGCTGAATACCGCTCATATCCGGGCTGGTATACACACGAAAAACCGGTGACATGAAATAGTCACGGATTTTTTCCGCGGACTCTCTGTCGTGAGCGCCCGCTACAATGGCTGTCGGAAGTCCGCGTCCGACCTCTTCGGCGTGGCTCGGTCCGGAGAGAACGCCGACGTTTGCCTGCGGAATCTCCTGCTCCACAATGTCGCTCATGGTAAAGAGGGTTGACTCCTCGATCCCCTTAGCGACGCTGACGATCAGCTGTCCGTCGGAAACGAAGTCTTTCATATTTTTCGCAGTACTTCTTACCGCCGGTGAAGGAACCGCAAGAACAAGCATCTCTTTGTCTTTGCAGGCCTCAGCAAGGTCCCCGGTGTACACAACATTATCCGGAAGAATAACTCCCGGAAGTTTGTCCGTGTTCTGATGATATTTCCTGTACATCTCTGTCTCTTCCGGAAGGAAGGACCAGAGTGTAATCTGATGTCCGTTGTTGCAGAGCAGCCATGCCAGAGCCGTACCCCAGCTTCCTGAACCGATCACGCTGATTTTTGCCATATCAATTACCTCCAAATCTAAGGAATGTCGAGTTACATACTACCCTGATGCCAAATTCCCGGATCCTTACAGATCTGATTTCTGATCCGGTTACTGATCTGATTTCTTTGTGAGATATGTCTTTCTCTCATTTCCTGCCACAAGTCTCTGAATGTTCGCACGGTGCTGCCAGATGTTCAGCGCTGCAAGGACGGCCGTGAGCACACACATCTCGGTCAGATGCGGCTGTGTCATGGAATAATGTCCCAGGATACAGAACACAAGCATTCCGGCGAAAAAGCCAATGCTCAGGAAAATCGATCCCAGAGACACATAGTGTGTAACAAGGAAAAAACCGAAAAAGCAGATGATGGCCAGTACCAGAAGGCGCCAGTCACCGAAGGAAAGCACCATGCCGGCAGTGGCGGCAATGCCTTTTCCCCCCTTAAATTTCATGTAAAACGGAAAATCATGTCCGAGAATGACGCCTGCTGCCGTCCAGACCTTTAACAAAGGAAAAAGCGACGGGTGTGAATTCCTGAATAAAAGCCAGGTCACCAGCACCGCAAGGACGCACTTGAAGACGTCGCCCAGAAGTGTGATCACGCCGGCCTTGGCTCCCATTGTCCGGAGCGCATTGGTGGTTCCGGCGTTACCGCTTCCCATTTTTCGAATATCTACACCGTTTGCCTTACTGTAAATATAGGATGTCTGGATCAGGCCGAAGGCATAGCCAATAATCAGACAGATTATTCGTTCGCTCATACTGTCTCTTTATCCTGCTTCTCTCTAATAATGAAATGAATTGCCGTTCCGATAAATCCGAAAGAATCCCGGATCCTGTTCTCAATATATCTCTGATACGAAAAATGCATCAGCTTCTTGTCGTTTACAAAAATAACAAAAGTCGGCGGTTTTACCGCTACCTGTGTCATGTAAAAGACCTTCAGTCTGCGTCCCTTGTCCGACGGCGGCTGCTGCATCGCAACGGCCTCTGTGAGAATCTCGTTGAGGACGCCCGTCTGTACCCGGAGGTTCTGGGACTCAAGAACCTGCTCGATGGTGTCGAACAGCTTCGGAAGTCTCTGTCCGGTGGCCGCGGAGATATAGATGATCTCAGCGTAGTCCGCGAACGAAAGCGTACTCTTCACCTTCTCCGAGAATTTCTTCTGAGTCTTGTCATCCTTTTCGATGGCATCCCATTTATTTACGGCAATGATCAGACCTTTGCCACGGTCATGGGCGATACCGGCAATCTTCGCATCCTGCTCGGTAATTCCCTCCACGGCGTCAATCACAACCACAGCGATATCGCAGCGCTCAACAGCCGCAACCGTACGGACGATACTGTATCGCTCCAGTTCCTCCTTGATCTTGCTTTTTCTCCGAAGACCGGCAGTGTCGATGAAGGTATAATCCTTTCCGTTCCGCTTGATCACCGTATCAATGGCGTCGCGGGTCGTTCCGGCGATGTCCGAGACGATCACACGATTGGTTCCGAGAAGCTTATTAATAATGGAAGATTTTCCGACGTTCGGCTTTCCGACAATCGCAATCTTCGGATTCTCATCCTCTACGTTCTCGCCGGCGCCCTCCGGGAAATGGCTGATAACAACATCGAGCAGATCACCCAGTCCCATCTTGCCCTCCGCGGAAATCGCGTGGGGTTCTCCGATTCCCAGATTATAAAACTCGTAAATACCGATTTCCTGCGTCTTGAAATCATCCACCTTATTGACTGCGAGAACTACCGGCTTTTTGCTCTTTCGAAGCATGGTCGCCACCTGAAGGTCGGCGTCTACAAGCCCCTGCCGCACATCCGTGATAAAAATAATCACGTCCGCCGTCTCCATGGCGATGACCGCCTGTTCACGCATCTGCTTGAGAATAATGTCGCTGCTGTCCGGCTCGATTCCGCCGGTATCGATCATGGTAAACTCATGGTTCAGCCAGGTAACATCGGCGTAGATACGGTCGCGGGTTACACCGGGCGTATCTTTTACGATGGAGATTCTCTCTCCGGCCAGGGCATTAAACAATGTGGACTTTCCCACATTAGGACGGCCCACAATTGCTACTATCGGTTTGCTCATACATCTGTCTCCTTTTATGTGATACACTGCGCTTCTCGCCAAGTACGGCAAGGCACAGATCTTTGCCTTCTCTGTCAACGACTTCCACAGAAGTCTTCAGTTCCAGAATCACCTGCTCCACAGTGATGTCGTCGAGAAAAACATTTTCGCCCGAGCGAAGCATGTTGCAGGGAATCAGCACGGCATCTCCCAGATCCCTCCCCTTCAACTGGGCAATCAGGTCTGTTCCCGTGATAAGACCCGAAACGGTGATCATCTCTCCGAAGAAGTCATTCCGGATCGGAATCACGTCAGCTGTTACATTAGGAAATTTCTCTGTAATGATCCGGCACATCTGCCTCATCCAGTCCGCCGCCAGTCTTCCGGTGGCAATCGTCACATGGCGCTTCCTGTCGTCTCCTGCGTAGTGCTCCATCTCCTCCCGGACTTCCTCGTCCAGAAGACGGAGCATTCCCACGCCGTTCTCCAGCTGAAGATAGCCGTCATAGCGCTCCGGTTCGGGCAGATCACGCCCGGCAAGCAGATACCATTCATCGGAGGCCTGCACGAAATGCGTGCCGTACTCCTCATAGATCTTCTTCTGCCATTTCTCAATGCAGTCAATCACGGCTCCGGCATCCTCTGCCCCGAAGGGTTCCAGCGGGTAGAGTCCCTCCCGGTACTTTGACAGTCCAACCGGCACGATCGATACACTCCGCATCGCCGGCATGTAGCTGTACAGATCCCGGATGGATCTCTCCAGCTCCTCCCCGTCGTTGAGTCCCTTGCAGAGAACGATCTGTCCGTTCATCTCGATCCCCGCGTCGGCAAGCCTCCTTAATTTAGGAAAGATCTCTCCCGCGTGGCGGTTGTTGAGCATCTTCTTTCGAAGCTCCGGATTCGTCGCCTGCACAGAAATATTGATCGGCTCCATTCGATAGCGAATGATCCGGTCAATATCATGGTCATCCATATTCGTAAGTGTTACATAATTTCCCTGTAAGAAGGAAAGCCTGGAATCATCATCCTTGAAATACAGCGTTTCCCGCATTCCCTTCGGCATCTGATCGATAAAACAGAACACACACTTGTTTCTGCAGGACTTGTAGTTGTCCATGAGACTGTTCTCGAATGTAACGCCGAGATCCTCATGCTGATCCTTCTCGATCTCGAGCAGCCACTCCTCCTCAGAGTCATGCTTGCGGAGAAGAACCTCGATATACTCATCTTCTATCAGATACTGGTAGTCGAAAATGTCCTCGATCTCCTTGCCGTTTACCTTCAGGATCTCATCACCAGGTTCCATTTCCATCTCAAAGGCGATGCTGTCCGGCTCCACGGAAGCGATGACATGTCTGTTTTTGCTCATTCTGTTTTTTCTTCCTCCAGTCATCTTGTTATCATATCAATTTCATCTGCGAAAAGCAAGTAAATGGCTGGCAAAGGGGTGCATTTTACCAATTGACACAGTTTTTTGTCCATGATAATATTGTGTCGCAGTATGTCTACAAACAGAATATTATTCATGGAGGCTTTCATGGCAAACACAAAATATCTGCTGAATTCGAACGCAGTGGCACCGCTGAAGCTCATTGCTCTTCCGGGCTGCGAAGAAATGGCGCAGACGATTAATGATTATATTGTTCAGTTCCGCAGGGAAATGGCTGAAAAGAATCCCGCAAAAAACAACGTATACGGATACGCTGCCGACACATTCCTTCTGGGCGCGGAATGCCCGAGATTCGGAAGCGGCGAGTCCAAGGGTATGATCAATGAATCCGTCCGCGGTGTTGATCTCTTCCTCCTGGTAGATGTATGCAACTACAGCATCACATACAAGGAATTCGGTCATGAGAATCACATGAGTCCCGATGATCACTATCAGAACCTGAAGAGAATCATCGCGGCTGTAAACGGCAAGGCGCATCGAATCAATGTCATCATGCCGTTCCTTTACGAGAGCCGTCAGCACAAGAGAACCAACAGAGAATCTCTGGACTGCGCGCTCGGCCTTCAGGAGCTCAGCGCAATGGGCGTAACGAACATCATCACCTTCGATGCTCACGATCCCCGCGTTGCCAACTCTATTCCACTCCATGGATTTGACAATTTCTTCCCGACCTATCAGTTTCTCAAAGCTCTGCTGAAGACAGAGACGGATATCGTGATCGACAATGATCATCTGATGGTCATCAGCCCGGATGAGGGAGCGATGTCCCGCGCAGTTTACTTCTCCAACGTCCTCGGCGTAGATATGGGAATGTTCTATAAGAGACGTGATTACTCCAGAATCGTCAACGGAAAGAACCCGATCGTGGCTCACGAGTTCCTCGGTGACTCCGTAGAGGGAAAAGACTGTATCGTCATCGACGATATGATCTCCTCCGGCGGAAGTATGCTCGACGTTGCCACACAGCTCAAAGAGCGCGGAGCAAAGAACGTCTATGTATGTTGTACCTTCGGTCTGTTCACAGACGGTCTTTCCAAATTTGACGAGTACTACAACAACGGCATGATCAAGAAGGTCATCACCACAAACCTCATCTACCAGACACCGGAGCTCCTCTCCCGCGAGTGGTACTCCACAGCAAAGATGGGCAAATACATGGCGAGCATCATCGACACACTGAACCACGATGTATCGATCCACAAGGTAAGAGACAATACGCTGAAGATCAATAAGCTTCTGAAGCGTCACAAATAAAGATCGGATTTCGATTGATATTCACCAAAAAAGCTGCGGCACAGATGTGCCGCAGCCTTTTTTTAATATAAGAAATTCCTCCGGAATTTCTATAACACAAAACGCTCCTCATTCGCTATGAGATAAAGTGTTCTGTTGTTCTTTTATTACTTATATTACATACAAAGTGATTTTCCGCTGTACAGTTGCCTCTTAATCATACGCAAACGCGTTTCTGTAGTAGCGGAGTGTCTTCCCCTCGATGGCGATCACGTCGAAGCGAAAGGCATATGCTTCTCCCAGCCGTTTTCGCATCCGGTAGTGATCCGCCACGCGGCAGATTGTCCTCTGCTTTGTCTCTGTCACCGCTTCCTCCGGGCGACCGGCTCCGGCGCCCGCGCGGTATTTCACCTCGACAAAGACGACCGCCTCTTCGTCCGGATCGAAGGCGATCAGATCGATCTCTCCGATCCTGCAGCGGTAATTTCTCTCCAGCAGGCGCATCCCCTGCGCCTGCAGAAAGGCAGCCGCCTGTTCTTCATAATCTGTTCCGACTTTTCTCTTATTCATGATTCCTCCGGATCGCCGGCTCCACGCGTCCCCGAAAGCTTCGCGTCAGATGGAGCGAAGCATTGAACGGATGCGAAGCAATTCGCGGAAAAACGGAGTACCGGTCTGTATCTTACACAAAATGTGTAATGAACGTTCTCCGGTGAATCGGACAGGGTCCAAGTTCCTTTAAAGCCTCGATGTGTTTCTTCGTGCCGTAGCCTTTGTTTGAAGCAAAGTCATAGTCAGGATAGAGTCTGTCGTACTCCTTCATCATACGGTCTCTGGTCACCTTTGCCACGATGCTGGCCGCGGCAATGCTTTGACTCTTCGCGTCTCCCTTGATGATCGGGATCTGCGGAATGTCGAGGTCCGGGATCGTCACGGCGTCGACAAAAATCAGATCCGGACGAACCTCCAGCGCATTCACAGATTCCCGCATGGACTCAAGTGTCGCCTGCAGAATGTTGATCTCGTCGATTCTCTCCCAGGAATTCATCTTGATGCTGACGGCAATTGCCTCTTCCATGATGATATCGTAGAGTTCCTCTCGCCGCTTCTCCGAGAGTTTCTTTGAATCATTGATATAGAGGATCCTGGCGTCCTTCGGAAGAATGACGGCTGCCGTCGTCACAGGTCCCGCCAGAGGACCTCTTCCCACCTCATCCACGCCGCAGATATACTGTGCCTCCGGATGCGCTTTCTCAAATTCACAGAGAGCCTCTACGCGCTGTTTCTCCTTCTCGAGTTTCTCCGCCCGTTTCTGTTCTGCCAATTCCTTCTTTGTCATTTCTCTGTCACCTCATCCGGGCTCTCCAGCGTGATGCGTCCGAGTCTTCCGCTGCGAAACTCATCCAGAAGGATGTTGGCCGCCTTCGCGTAGGACACCTCATTTCCCTTTGCCAGGCAGTTCCGGTTCACAGCGATCGCCTCGAGAATCTTCGCGCTCTCCATGCTTTCATCCACATCGTAGCGCTCCTTCAGAACGCCGCTGTATTTCTCACAGAGGAACTCGATGAGTTTCAGAGAGAGTTCCTCGAGCTGAAGAATCTCGTCGTTCACAGAACCGATGAACGCCATTCGCACGCCGGCTTCCGGATCGTCGAAGCGGGGCCAGAGAATTCCCGGCGTGTCCAGAAGATCCAGTCCCTTGTTGAGATGAATCCACTGTTTACCCTTTGTGACGCCCGGCTTGTTTCCGGTCTTTGTGGATGCTTTTCCGGAGACAGAATTGATAAAGGTGGACTTGCCCACATTCGGGATTCCGGCTACCATCGCGCGGATGGGTTTATTCTTGATTCCTCTGCGGAGATTTCTCTCGATTTTCTCTTTGCAGGCCTCCTGAATCAGCGGCTGAATCTGCTTAAGGGAACCCCTGTTGCGGGCGTCTGTCAGCATTACCTGCGCTCCCTGCGCCTTATAATACTCCATCCACTTTCTGTTCAGTCTCTCATCCGCGAGATCAGCCTTATTCAGAATGATCAGCCGCGCCTTGCCGTTACCCATGGTGCGGATATCCGGATTTCTGCCGGAAAAAGGAATCCTTGCGTCGATCAGCTCGATGATCAGGTCGATCAGTTTCAGATCCTCCTGCATCTGACGCTTCGCTTTTGTCATATGTCCGGGATACCACTGTATATTCATAAATCAATCTCCTGTTGTTCTCTAATCTCAGACAAACCGTATTTTTCGAATCGGAAAGATCCGGAACCATACCTTGCCTTCAATCGCGTTAATACTTACATTTCCAATGCCGGAATAACGGCTGTCTTCGCTTCCGTTCCGGTTATCTCCGAGCACAAAGTAATCCCCGGGATCCAGCTTCACCGGCTCCGTGGCAAGCCCCGCATCTACAATTTCCGCAAAGTCGCCCTTCTCCTCATACTCCGAACCGTTGATGTATATTTTTCCTTTTTTGATCTGGATCGTATCCCCGGGAAGACCGATCACCCTCTTGATATGAAGGCTGTCCGTCAGATCCCCGGACCGAAACGCGATGACATCCCCTCTGGACGGCTTAAAAACCTTGTACGCCACAGAATCGATCAGATACGTATCTCCGGCCGTCAGCGTGGGCGTCATGGAGCCCTCCTGCACCTGTCCCATGCGGAAAAACATGCGTGAGAGCGCAAAGCTGAAAAGCAGCGTAACCGTCAGCGCGATCGCCCAGAACGCGATTCTCGACGCTCTCGTCGACTCTTTGCGAATCTTCTCTTTGATCGTCTTCTTCACCTTCCGTCCGGCCTTCTCCGTCACGGAATCCAGAATATCCTTCGCGGCCTCGATCTTTGAGATCGGATCCGCTTCCACATCCTCTGAGAGAAACTCCCTGTTCAGCTCGTCGAGCTTCCTCGTACTTCGCTCCAGACGACGCTTTTCAATCGCGATCTCCTCCACCGTCTTCGTTCGAAAGCCCAATTCATAGGCATCTCGAAACGAACGAACACCTGTGGTTTTCCCGTCCGGACGGCGGCCTGCAGACGCTCCCCGCTGCCTGTTCTGCCTTTTCTCCGAAACCTCTCCCCTGTCCGGTTCTTCACCGGATTTCTTATTAAATAAGGACATTTCTATTCCCCTGTCATGTCTGATTTATCCATCGTGTACCATAATAGCACAAACGCCGGACAAAAAAAAGAGAACCCGGTGCAAGACCGGATTCTCTCAAATTCATAAAATATAATTACTTAACAAGAGCTTTAACCTTAGCAGCTTTACCTACGCGGCTTCTGAGGTAGTTAAGTTTCGCACGTCTTACTTTACCTTTGCGAACAACCTCGATCTTCTCTACGTTCGGGCTGTGAAGCGGCCATGTCTTCTCTACGCCGATACCGTTGGAAGTCTTACGTACTGTGAATGTAGCGCGGTTGCTTCCGCCCTGTTTCTTCAGTACAACACCCTCGAATACCTGGATTCTCTCACGGTTTCCCTCTTTGATTTTTCCGTAAACCTTGATGGTATCTCCTACACGGAAATCAGCGATATCGCTCTTAAGCTGTGCTTCTTCGATTTTTCTGATAATGTCGTTCATTTTATCTCTCCTTAAAAATATAAAAAACTGGATGTTCATACCACCGATAAACGTGACAGCGGACCATCATCCCGAGCTTACTTTTCGCTCAAAGACTTTTAAATTATATATCAACGGTCGTGAAAATGCAATGCCTTTTTCCGTATTTCAAGGCCGATCTCACGGATTTTTTCTACTCCGGTTTCTTCTGCCTCATACACGCCGATGATCACGAAGCCGTTTTTTGTGAGGCAGTCCCTTATGCTCTTCCTGACCTCCTCCCCCGCCCGGGGAGAAAAAACAAGCACGGCAGGCGAAGCGGTTCCCCGCAGATTGCGGAATCGGACAGCGGCATCGACATCCTTCTCCGGATCTGTAATCCCGGCGGGAACCCCGAGAATCAGAAGCTCGTTTGCACCGAGGGCACGGCGCGTCTTCTGAAGCTTTCGTCTCGCGTAATCCTGATACTCTCCGTATCTGGTGATTGTCTCCGTCAGTGACATTACAAGGGCATCCGTCTCATCCCCCTCGTCTCCGTAGGTGACACAGAGAACGCGATAGCTGTTCCGCAACAGATCCGGCCTTCTCTCCTGTGTGCGGAGAACAGACTGTTCGTATCTCCAGGCCTCGATCTTTGTGTGATCTCCGGAGAGCAGCACCGGCGGTACCCGCACACCGTGCCATTCCTCGGGCCTTGTGTACTGCGGATACTCCAGAAGGTTGTCCTGCATGGACTCAAACTGCGAGGACTCCTCGTTGCTCAAAACGCCCGGGACAAAGCGGGATACGGCGTCGATCAGAACGGCCGCTCCGAGCTCTCCGCCCGTCAGCACATAGTCGCCGATGGACACATAATCCGTGACCACCTCCTGCAGGACACGGTCGTCGATTCCCTCATAGTGTCCGCAGAGAAGGACAAGATCCTCCTCCACAGCGAGTTCCTCTACCTTCGTCTGGTTGAGGACCTCCGCCTGGGGCGTGAGATAAACAACGCGCGGTTTTCTGCCGATTTTGTCCTCGATGGCGGAGACGGCCCGAAAGACAGGCTCCGCCTCCATCACCATGCCGGCGCCTCCGCCATAGGGATAATCATCGACCCGCATGGTCTTTTTGGTCGAGTAATCCCGGATATTGACGGTGTCCACCGACATATATCCGTTTTTGATTGCTCTGCCGGTAATACTTGTATTGACGATTCCCTCGATCATCTCGGGGAACAAAGTCAGAACGTGAAATCTCATATCTGCTCCAGCTGTTTGACGTACTCCTCAAAGGCTCTCCACAATTCCGGATTGCTCATCATCTTGAACAGAAGAATATAAGCGAAAAGGAAAAGCAGGAAGAAAAGTACACCGACGATAATACCCGCGATCGCAAGACCCTTGCCGCCGTATCTTCCCGGGTTTTTACGGATTTTTACAAGTGCCACGATACCGAAGACAACGGCCAGGATCGACGGAATCATCAGGAATGAGTTCAGGAATACGGACGCAATCGCCAGTACCAGACTGGCAACGGCCTCTCCGCACATCTGCGGTTTCGGCTGCATATACGGTGCCTGTCCGTAAGCGTTCGGATTCCATCCGTTCATATTTCCCTGATTCATATTATACTGCGCATTCGGACCGTATCCCGGAGCTCCGTTCGGTGCCTGTCCGCCCCAGGGCTGCTGTGCCGCCTGGTTCGGATTCTGTCCCCACGGGTTCTGTCCGCTCTGGTTCCATCCCCCCTGCGCGCCCGGATCCTGATTGGCCGCCGGGTTGTTCAGCTCGTCGATCGGATGCCACTGACCGTACTGCCAGTAACCCTCTCCGCGCTCGCCGTTCAGATTCTGATCTGCAGGTGCGGCGGTTTTCTTCTCCTCTACCCAGCTTTCATTCCCGGCAGGCGCCGCATCCGCATTGCCGGCGTTGGTATCCTGCTTATTTACAGTCGATGAATGCTCGAACGGATTTTCCACGTATCCCGCATCCAGTGCTTTTCCGCAGCCCGGGCAGATGACTTCTTCGTCCGCCACGTCGGCTCCGCAGTAACCGCATTTTTTCATTTGCATACCCTCCTCATTTTATAGGCAATGTCAAAGATCGAGGATGCCGGGCATCAGATGAACGGTCATGTGCCCTTCCTCAATATTTACATCTATGATACAGTCTTTGATCGCCGGAATCAACACTTCGCCATGGGCATCGGTTTTGACGACATAGACGTCGTTCGCGCCGGTCTCGATGATCTCCTTGAGGACACCGAACTCCTTGCCGTCTTCGGTGTAAACGGTCAGTCCGATGAGATCCGCCTGGTAATACTCGTCCTCCTCGAGATCCACGCCCTCCTCCCGGGGAATGAAAATCTCCCAGTTCCGGTAGAGCTCCGCGTCATTCATGGACGTGATTCCGGAAAGTTTGAGGATCACTTGGTTCTTGAAGAACTTCACATTTTCAATCGTATGATTCTCGTTCTTTCCGTTTTTACAGAGGATCACCTCGTCCAGATCAAGAAAACGGCCGGCGTCGTCCGTCGTGGGAAAAACTTTTACTTCTCCGCGAACACCGTGGGTCGTCGTGATCACTCCGATTTTAAGATATTGTTCCATCCTGTATTCCTTTCTTCGGGCTTCGCATCCCACGGCTCAATCAAAGCCCGCAAGCGGACTGCAGCTCCGTCAGTCCCTTCCCTCTTGAAAAGAGCGCAGCAGGGCTTTGGCGCGCGAGCAGAATCGCGTAAGCGATCTTCCCATCTGCGAGCTGTGCATCCCATGGCTCAATCAAAGCCCGCAAGCGGACTGCAGCTCCGTCAGTCCCTTCCCTCTTGAAAAGAGCGCAGCAGGGCTTTGGCGCGCGAGCAGAATCGCGTAAGCGATCTTCCCATCTGCGAGCTGCACATCTTACGGCTCTTTTTCAGCATATGGGATTCCGAAACATTTTCCTATATCAAATCAAAGCCCGCAAGCGGACTGCAGCTCCGTCAATTCCTTCACATTTGAAGAGAGCGCAGCAGGGCTTTGGCGCGCGAGCAGAATCGCGTAAGCGATCTTCCCTTCTGCGAGCTGCGCATCTTACGGCTCTTTTCATTGCATAGGGAAACCGAAGGATTTTCCTATGTGATGAAAAGAGCCGCCGCACCGGGGCTTCCCGATGACGGCAGCTCTGATGCTTGCCACTGTATTACTCGATGATTTCGACTGTGACTTTCTTGTCGATTTTGGAAGAGGCGGCCTTTACTACAGATCGGATTGCTTTCGCAATTCTTCCCTGTCGTCCGATGACCTTTCCCATGTCCGCAGACGCCACCTTCAGTTCAACCCTCAGGTCATTGCCATCCTCGGTCTGGGTGACTACCACTTCGTCGGGATTATCGACAAGAGCCTTGGCGATCACTTCAACCAATTCTTTCATCATAATGCACCTCCAGGTGACAGATTACTTGTGACAGATTATTTCTCGATACCTGCAAGCTTGAAGATCTTAGCAACTACGTCTGTAGGCTGAGCTCCGTTGTGAAGCCATTTCTTAGCGAGCTCCTCGTTTACTTTGTAAACGCTCGGATCCTTAGTCGGATCGTATGTACCGATCTCCTCGATGAATCTTCCGTCTCTAGGAGAGTTAGCATCTGCTACTACGATTCTATAGAAAGGTGCTTTCTTCTGTCCCATTCTCTTCAGACGAATTTTAACTGCCATTGTTCATTTCCTCCATAAAAAGTGTTATGTAATGATATTTGAATTTATTGAGAACAATCTTCCACCGTTAACCGAAAGAAAATTGATACCTCCTGAATCAGCCGAAGGGGAATCCTCCGAAACCTCCGCCGAACTTCCCTCGCTTGCCCTTCTTCATCAGTCCCGGCATCTGTTTCATCATCTTGCGGGTCTGCTCAAAGGATTTGATGAAACGGTTGACTTCGACGATGTCAACGCCTGCGCCCTTTGCGATTCTCTGTTTTCTGGACATGCTCATGAGATCCGGATTTGCTCTCTCCTTCGGAGTCATCGACTTGATGATCGCCTCTTTTCTGGCAAGATCCTTTTCGTCGATCATTCCCTCGATCTCCTTCATCTTTCCGCCGAGTCCCGGCATCATGGAGAGGATACTGGAGATTCCACCCATATTTCTCATCTGATCCATACTGTTCAGATAATCGTCGTATGTGAACTGTGCCTTGCGGACACGCTGTTCAAGCTCTCTTGCTTTCTCCTCGTCGATATTCGCCTGGGCTTTCTCAATAAGACTTAAGACATCGCCCATGCCGAGGATTCTGGATGCCATACGATCCGGATAAAACTGTTCCAGATCCGACATCTTCTCGCCCATACCGACATACATGATCGGCTTTCCGCAGATCGCGCGGATCGAAAGGGCCGCACCGCCTCGGGTATCGCCGTCCATCTTCGTGAGAACCACGCCGTCGATTCCGACTCTCTCATTAAAGGTTCTGGCAACATTGACTGCTTCCTGACCGGTCATCGCATCGACAACAAGAAGGGAGACATCCACTTTTATTGTCTCGCGGATTGCCACGAGCTCTTCCATCATGCTCTCGTCAATCTGAAGTCGTCCGGCGGTATCCAGAAACAGAACGTTCGCTCCCGTGCTCTTCGCATGGTCATAGGCCGCTCTCGCGATCTCGGCGGGTTTCACCTGATTGCCCATGGAAAAAACTTCCACGCCGACTTTATCACCGTTGATCTGAAGCTGCTCAATCGCGCCCGGACGGTAGATATCCAACGCGGCGAGAAGAGGTTTTCTTCCCTTCTGCTTCATCTGGCCAGCCAGCTTGGATACGGTCGTTGTCTTACCGGAACCCTGAAGACCGATCATCATGATGACCGTGATGTCGTTGGACGGTTTGAGCGGAAGCTCTGTCGTGCTCTCGCCCATGAGGTTCACAAGCTCGTCGTGAACGATCTTGATTACCATCTGACCGGGATTCAGTCCGTTCATGACATCCTGTCCGATTGACTTCTCCTGAACCGTCTTTGTAAACTGTTTTACAACTTTAAAGTTTACATCCGCCTCGAGAAGAGCCATCTTTACTTCTTTCAGAGCCGCCTTTACGTCGTCCTCTGTAAGCTTTCCCTTGCTGCGCAGATTTTTGAATACATTCTGCAGTTTATCCGTTAAGCTCTCAAATGCCATGAATCAAAGTTCCTCCAGGATCTTCGATGAAATATCTCGGATCTCATTCATTCTGTCAGAAATTGCCGTCTGATTCTCCGAATCCGTCAGTTTCTGTATTGCCTGTACGTTGTCTTTGATCTTGATGAATTTCTCAACCAGATGAAGTCTCGACTCGTAGTCCTCCAGAATCCGGTCGCATCGTTTCCTAAGATCGTGAACGCTCTGTCTGCTGATGCCCTCATCCCGGGCGATCTCGGAGGCCGAGTAATCATCGAAGACTATCTCCTGATAAATTCTGCGCTGATGCTCCGTGAGAAGCTCGCCGTAAAAATCAAAAAGATAGGTTTTCTCAACAAACTCTTCCATCTCTGCACCTCAACGTGGCGTTCCTCTTCGCCTTCGCGCTCATCCCCGGAAGCAAAAAACGCTTCAGCCATCGGGATGCCCCGTGGCTTCCGACCGGTTTTTGACGCGCAAAAAGCGGATACGTTTCGAACGTACCCGCTTATCATACTAAACAAAGTTATGGCTGTCAAGTGTTTTTGCTTGACAGATTTCAAATTGCCCGCGGTGCAGAGGCAGGCCTGCCCCCGCGGGCATTTCTTGTCTCATAGGAAATTCCTCCGAATTTCCCATGAGACAAAACGCTCCGCGGGATGCGCAGCTCGCAGATGGGAAGATCGCTTCGCGATTCTGCTCGCGCGCCAAAGTCCTGCGGCGCTCCCCTCAGGAATGAGGGGCTGGGGGAGTCGAGGTCCGCTTGCGGACTTTGTTCTATATTATCTGTCACGGTTCTCGAGATCGGTGTATCTGCGGTGATGTCCGACGTACTTGTAGGCTGGACGAATGATCTTGCCGCCGTTGACCATCTCCTCGATCCGGTGGGCGGACCATCCGGAGATACGGGCGATCGCGAAGATCGGGGTGAAGAGTTCTCTCGGGAAATCGAGCATGGAATATATGAAGCCGCTGTAGAAATCGACATTCGCGCAGATCGGTTTCACCAGTCTTCTCTTCTGCATCATACACTCTTTACCGATTCTCTCGACGCTCTCGTAGAGACGGAACTCATCCTCCACATCTTTTTCGATGGAGAGTTTCTTCGCGTACTCCTTGAGGATCACGCAGCGGGGATCCGACAGCGTGTATACCGCATGTCCCATACCATAGATCAGGCCGGCATGGTCGAAGGCCTCCTTGTCGAGAATCTTGTTGAGGTAGGCACGAATCTCCTCCTCATTCTCCCAGTTGTGGACATTCTCCTTGATATCCTCGAACATCTCGAGAACCTTCAGGTTGGCACCGCCGTGCTTCGGTCCCTTCAGAGATCCGAGCGAGGATGCGATGGCCGAATAGCTGTCCGTACCCGTCGAGGATACAACATGGGTCGTGAAGGTGGAGTTGTTACCGCCGCCGTGCTCCGCGTGAAGGATCAGCGCGGTATCCAGAACCTTTGCCTCCAGCTGGGTATACTGACCGTCCGGATGAAGCATCTGCAGAAGGTTCTCCGCCAGGGAGAGCTCCGGCTTCGGATTACGGATGATCAGGTTCTGTCCCATATGATAATGTCTGTGTGTGTGATAACTGTATACGGCAAGAAGCGGCATCTTCGCGATCATACTCAGAGACTGTCTGAGGATATTCTGGATTGAAATATTGTCCGCATCCTTGTCATAGGAATAAAGCGTAAGGATACACTTCTGAAGCGAGTTCATCATATTTCGGCTCGGCGCCTTCATGATGACATCTCTGGTGAACTTCTCCGGAAGCTCACGGTAGGCACTGAGAATCTCGATGAAGGAGTCCAGTTCCTTAGAGGTCGGAAGCGATCCGAACAGAAGCAGATATGTGATCTCCTCAAAGCCAAAGCGTCTGTTCTGCATTCCCTTGACCAGATCATTGACGTTATAGCCCTGATAGAAAAGGCGACCGTCCGACGGCACCCTCTCTCCTTTTTCATTGATTGCGATTCCCGTAACATCAGAGATCTCGGTCAGTCCGGTGAGGACACCTTTTCCCGTATTGTCACGGAGTCCCCGCTTTACATCATATTCCTGATAAAGCCCGACCTCAATCCGTCCGGATTTTCGGCTGTATTCTACGAGCTTGTCTATTTCCCTGTCAATTTCTTCTCTTGTAAGCCCCATATTCCACACCTGCTTTAACGATTTAAAATACTAAAAATCATGGGTAAAAAAAAGCGATTAACTTTGGCGTAATCATCTGCCTTAGTTAATCGCGAAAGCCGGAAATCAGACTTGAACTGACGACCCCTTCATTACGAGTGAAGTGCTCTACCTGCTGAGCTATTCCGGCATGCGCAGCGGCACAATAGTTATTATACATATTCTAAAAAAAAATGCAACTCCCTTTGTTAAAAAATGAATTTTTCTTTTTCGCATCCTGCAAAAGCGCCGCAAAATCGCTGTTGCAGACCCATTTGCAGGAAAAATCATGCATTAATTAACCATTGCCACTGCATACTTTCTTTTGATCAAAGACCCCCATTCCGACACTCCCGAGGGGGAGCGCATCCGGCGGAACCTCAGCTCTTCTTCGTGCCCTTCGCGTCACGTTTGCCGAGGCGGAGCTTGTTCAGCGAGATCTTTTTGCCTCGATACTCGATCTCCATATCGTTGCCGCCGGCCACAAGATATGCCGCGTCAGCCTGATCATCCTTCGCGAGGCTCATGCCGCGCACACCGACAGCGGTCTTCTTCTTCTCCGGAATCTCTGTCATCGGGAAGCGGAGGAAATAGCCGTCCTTCGACTGGATGACAAGGAAATCGCCGGCGTCGGCGTAACCGACCAGAACGACACTGTCCGTCTCATCCGCGAGTTTTGTCGCCGAGATTACTTTTCTGTTTACATCAAATTCCGAACCGGAAACCACTTTGACATTTCCGGAAGCGGTTACGAATACCAGTTTCTTCTGAATCACTTCCGCCATCGGTCCGGCAAAGATCACGCGCTCGTTGTCCGCGCTGTAGTTGCAGAGATTGTCGATCGGCGTTCCTTTGTCTCTGAACTTGGTGAACGGAATGTCTTTGACCTTGATCGTGTGCATCATACCGCTGTCGGTATATACGCACACTCGGTCGGTGCTCATACAGTGGAAGATGTACTTGTTCTCCGCGTCCGCTGCCTCTTTGTTTCTGTCATAGACAGAGGTATCGACGGTACGCGCGTAGCCGAAGCGATCCATCAGGAAGACAAGCTCTGTCTCCTCTTCTTCCGGCTCGGCGAGAACAATAGCTTCCGCGTTTTCGATCACGGTCTTTCTCGGCTTCGCGTAGTGTTTCCTGATCTGCTCAAGATCATCGACGATCACACCGGCCATCGTATCGTAGTCGTTGAGGATGTTCTCGTAGCGGGCGATCTTCGCGATCGTCTCCTCGTTCTCCTTGTAGAGAGCGTCCAGTTCGAGTCCGATCAGTTTGGACAGACGCATCTCAAGGATGGCTGTCGCCTGTCTCTGGGTAAAGCAGAGTTCTTTTGCCTGCTTTTCGCTGGACTTGTGTTTGAAATTGATGCCGTCCGTCACACCCATGGTGAGACAGTCGCGCACCTGTTTCTGGCTCTTACTTCCGCGGAGAATCTCAATGATCAGATCGATGACATCGACCGCCTTGATCAGGCCCTCCTGCACTTCCTTCTTCTCCAGCTCTTTCTGCAGCATCTGCTGATACTTTCTGGTGGCAAGTTCAAACTGGAAATCCGTGAAGTTGTCAAGCACCTTTTTCAGGCTGAGGGTCTCCGGTCTTCCACCTGCAACGGCAAGCATATTGACGCCAAAGGTGTCTTCCAGTCTTGTTTTCTTGTAGAGGAGATTCTTGAGTCTCTCTACATCCGCGCCCTTCTTCAGTTCCAGAACGATGCGGATTCCCTCTTTCGAGGACATGTTGGAGATATCCACGATCTCCGGTGCCTGCCGGTTCTCCACAAGGCCGGCCACATCCATCAGGAATTTACCGATGTTGGCTCCGATCATCGTGTAGGGAATTTCTGTGATTACCAGGGACTGGCGTCCGTTTTTTCCCTTCTCGATCTCGATCTTGCCGCGGATGCGGATCTTGCCGCTGCCCGTCTCGTAGATCTGCGCGAGATCGTCCTTATTTACGACGATACCGCCGGTCGGGAAATCCGGTCCTTTGATGTATTTCATGAGCTGACGGTCTGTCAGATCTTTGTTTTCGATATAAGCCCTGGCCGCGTCGATCACTTCCCCGAGATTGTGCGGAGGAATGCTTGTGGCCATGCCGACGGCGATACCGTCGGAGCCGTTCACGAGAATGTTCGGCACACGAACCGGAAGAACCTCCGGCTCCTTCTCCGTCTCATCGAAGTTCGGCACAAAGTTTACGACATCTTTGTCCAGGTCTTTCAGATACACTTCCTGAGTAAACTTCTGCAGTCTCGCCTCTGTGTATCGCATAGCGGCGGCGCCGTCACCCTCGATGGAACCGAAGTTTCCGTGTCCGTCGACCAGCGGCATTCCCTTCTTGAAATCCTGTGCCATAACAACCAGGGCATCATAGATGGAGCTGTCACCGTGCGGATGATATTTACCCATCGTATCACCGACGATACGGGCAGCTTTACGATAGGGTCTGTCGAAATATGTTCCGAGTTCGAGCATATCATACAGCGTACGTCTCTGTACCGGTTTGAGTCCGTCACGGACATCCGGCAGCGCACGGGCGATGATAACGCTCATCGCGTAGTCGATATATGATTTCTGCATGATCTCGGAATATTCGGTTCTGATTATTTCTTCCATATACGATCAAGCTCCTTTATACGTCAAGTTCTGCGTCAGCAGCGTGGTTGTAGATAAATGCCTTTCGCGGAGGAACATCATTGCCCATCAGGATCTCCGTCATCTCGGAGGCCATACGCGCATCCTCGATCTCCACGCGACGCATCTTTCTCTTCTCCGGATCCAGCGTCGTATCCCAGAGCTGATGGGGATCCATCTCTCCGAGACCTTTGTATCTCTGAAGAACAAATTTCTCGCCCGCGTGATTTTTGCGGTAGCGCTCCAGTGCCTTGTCGTCATAGAGATATTCTCCCTCTCCCTTGGACGGCTGGGTCTTGTAGAGCGGCGGCATGGCGATATAGACATGTCCCTGGAAAATCAGCTCCGGCATAAAGCGATAGAACAGAGTCAAAAGCAGGGTGGCGATGTGGGCACCGTCGACGTCGGCATCGGCCATGATGATGATCTTGTCATAGCGAAGCTTGGAAATATCAAAGTCATTGCCGTATCCCTCGGAAAAACCACAGCCGAAGGCGTTGATCATACTCTTGATCTCCGCGTTGGCCAGCACCTTATCGATGGTGGCCTTCTCCACGTTGAGGATTTTTCCGCGGATCGGGAAAATCGCCTGATACATACGGTTTCTTGCCATCTTCGCGGAGCCGCCGGCGGAATCTCCCTCGACGATGAAGATCTCACACTTGGAAGCGTCTCTGCTCTCGCAGTTCGCCAGCTTTCCGTTGGCGTCAAAAGAGTACTTCTGCTTGGTGAGCATATTCGTCTTTGCTTTTTCTTCGGTCTTGCGGATCTTTGCCGAGCGCTCCGCGCACTCAAGAACCGTCTTCAGAACCGGAAGGTTTCTATCGAAGTAGCGGACCACCTCGTCACCGGTCACCTTGCCCGCTGCCTTCGCTGCGTCCGGGTTGTCCAGCTTCGTCTTCGTCTGACCCTCAAATCGCGGATCCGGGTGCTTGATGGAGATGATGGCCGTCATACCGTTTCGGATATCTGCTCCGGTAAAGTTGGCGTCCTTGTCCTTGAGTACGCCGATCTCCCTGGCATAGTTATTCATGATGGTGGTAAACGCCTGCTTGAAGCCGGTGATATGGGTACCGCCCTCAGAGTTATAGATGTTGTTACAGAAACCGAGAACATTCTCCTGGAAGTCCTTCACATACTGGAAGGCGACCTCCACCATGATGCCGTCAGCTTCTCCCTTGAAAAATACCGGATCATGAAGCTTCTCTTCTTTTGCATTGATTTCCTTTACGAAACCGATGATTCCCTCCGGCTCCGAATAGGTCACTTCCTCATTGTTTTTTCCCGGACGAAGATCCGCGAACTCAATCACGAGGTTCGGGTTCAGATAACAGGTCTCGTGAAGGCGGGACTTCAGATCCTCGGCGGAGAATCCGGATTTTTCGTACGTCTCAAAAATCTCTCCGTCCGGCATGAAGTTGATTCTTGTACCTGTGTTCTTCGTTTTTCCGATTTTCGGAAGCAGACCGTCCGCTGCCAGTTCCATCACCGGAACGCCCTTCTCGAAGCGGTCGTGGTGAATGAAGCCGTCGCGGCTGATCTGAATATCCATAAAGACAGAGAGCGCATTGACAACCGAAGATCCGACACCGTGAAGTCCGCCGGAAGTCTTGTACGCGTCGTTGTTGAATTTTCCACCCGCATGGAGAGTCGTCAGAACGACACGCTCCGCCGGCATTCCTTTCTCGTGCATGCTGACCGGGATTCCGCGTCCGTCGTCGGTGACGGTACAGGATCCGTCCGCCTCCAGAACGACACGGATCTTCGTGCAGTAACCCGCGAGATGCTCATCGACCGAGTTGTCGACGATCTCGTAGATCAGATGATTCAATCCCTTTCTACCGGTACTTCCGATATACATACCGGGACGCATACGAACTGCTTCAAGTCCCTCGAGTACCTGAATACTCGACGCATCATAAGAGTCCTTTTTTGCCATGTGCTTCCCCTTTTCTTTTTATGTGTAAAATTAAAAGTTCCACCTGTGCGGTGGAAAGCCTGTCATATTGTAATCGTTACGCCTTCCGAAATCAACTCCCGAAATGACGTGATCGAACGATCCGCTTCCTTCCGAATCTGCTCCCAGGAGGAAGAATTGCAGTCTTCCCGGATCGCGACCGTCCGGAATCCTCCCGTTTTCGCTGCGCAGATTCCCTCCAGGATGTCCTCGTAGACCACACAGTCTCCCGGATCGAGGCCAAGCCTTGCGGCCGACTCCAGATAGATGTCCGGAAAGCCCTTGCCCCGGCTGACTTCCCGCACCGTGATCACATGATCCAGCATCGGAAATAAACCCGTTCTTTTCAGAGCGGGCAAAACTAATTCGAGATCGGAGGCCGTCGCAACGGACATCCGGATTCCTTCTTCATATAAAGAGCGCACATAATCGTATGCGCCTTCTTTTAATTCCAGCTGATTCGCATAGGCGTCCTTCGCCATATCCAGCCATTCTCTGACCAGTTCTTCCGGCTCTTCGTCAAGCCCGAACCGCTTGATCGTATAGACTGCCGTCTCATGCGAATTCATCGTCGCAATCGATCGCTGATAATCCTCCGGCACTTCGAAGCCGCGCTTCGCGAGAAAGTCAATATCGATCTGATCCCAGATCCACATCGAATCCAGCAGCGTGCCGTCCAGATCGAAGATTGCTCCTTTAAAATCCCTCATATCTATCACCTCTGCCAAATGATAACTTTATCAAGTATACAAACACTCGTTCGCAGTTGTCAAGACAGGAACAGGATACGTCCCGCGGGCATTTTGTGTTATGGAAATTCTATCGAATTTCCCAGTACATCTCGAGACTATCGTCTCTCGATGTACCGCACTCGCCAAATATGCGGCATTTCAAGCAAGCTTGATGCCGCATCCTTGGCTCGTTGCAACACAAAAAGCGCATCACTTTCGTGATGCGCTTCGCAGTCGATATGGGAATCGAACCCATGTTTCCGCCGTGAGAGGGCGGCGTCTTAACCCCTTGACCAATCGACCAAGTAGAACTTTATCACAACCTCGCGCTAAGCGCAAGTGTTTTTTCAAAAAAATATCAATATTTTTCTTTCGTTACTCTTCTGAATTTCTGCTATAATCAATGAAACTGGAGGTATGACGAATGAATAAAAAGGAAGCACTTGAGATTCGAAAGCTTTTCAACCCGAACGACTGCCGCGTGGACAAGATCTGCGCCTGCTATGTCGACGGCCACAAGAACAAACTACTGCAGACCAACGACTCCTTCATGACCGTACCGGAGGAAGAAGTTTACAAATATACGGACATCTTCAAAAAGACGCTCTCCGGCCGGATCGGCAAGAATATGATCAACCTCGAGTTTCCTCTCGCGGAAGAAGCACCCGGCGGTCATCAGCACGATCTGCTGGCACTTCGCGACAGCGGACTGGACAACCAGGAGATGATCGACGCCTTCTTCGACAAGATCATCAGCACTTATCTCTATCCGGACCACTATCTCATCCTTCTGATTAACGGTGCCTACGACGTTCCCGGTCAGTCCACGGACAAGGACGAGATGTTTGATGCCTCCGAATATGTATACAATTTTCTGATGTGCTGTATCTGTCCGGTGACTCTGAACAAACCGGGTCTGTGCTATCAGGAGACCACGAACACCTTCGTCCATAAGATTCAGGACTGGATGGTTCAGATGCCGGAGACGGGTTTCCTCTTCCCGGCCTTCAACGACCGAAACACGGATATTCACAGTCTTCTCTACTACTCGAAGAATGCGGAAGATCTTCATCCGGAGATCACCAAGGATCTCCTGGGCTGTCCGGACCCGGTTTCCGCCGGCGAACAGAAGCAGACGTTCGACACCATCATTGAAGAGACTTTCAGCAATCACTGCGACTTCGAGGTTGCAAAGACGGTACACGAACAGATCAATGCCCTTCTGGAGGGGAAAAAGGACGATCCCGAGCCGACACCTCTCGACAAAAACGAGATCAAAAAGTTCCTGGCGGACTGTGGTGCCGATTCCGATCAGCTGGAGCACTTCGAAGAGACCTACAAAGTCGAGAACGGCGAAGACAGCAAACTGCTCGCATCCAACATCGCCGCCAACCGTCGCTTTGAAGTAAAATCCGATGATGTGCGCATTTCCGTCGCGGCATCCAGAACCGATCTGATCGAGACCAGAGTCATCGACGGCATCGAATACATCCTGATCCCCGTCACCAACAACGTGGAGGTCAACGGCATCCGCATCCGCACATCCAATCCCGCATCTGTGGGCGCCGCTCCTGTCTCTGACGACGAGGACATCGCTCCCTTTGACGATACAACGCTCCCGGATCCGGAGAGCGCAGACGACACGATCTTTGATCTGTAAGGATTCACATTCTCAAGTATTATAAAAAGCTGTGGCGCACTGTTTTTTCGCGTGTCACAGCTTTTTCTTTGTATTGTCACCTGATCATATTTCTGATTTATTCTCCAGCTTCAGGGGCCGAAAAATATCGGCGTTCCGATCAAATCCCCGTACTCCCGTTTTTCTCACCCGACCAGACCGAGCATTTCGAATCCTTTGTACAGCCCGTCCCGGTCAATCGGCGCGGTGATCAAGTCCGCTTTTTCTTTCAGATCGTCAGATGCGTTTCCCATAGCGACGCCGGTCGAGGCCGTCTCCAGCATTTCGTGATCGTTCGGCCCGTCTCCGAAGGCGATCGTGTCCGCCAGATCTTTGCCGACAGCTTTCAGATACTGCCGCATCCCCTCTGATTTATCATAGCCGCGAACGGTAATCTCGCCGTCGACGTTATCGGATTTCCGGAAACTGGACTCGGTGACCTCAAAATAATCCCCGCAGAATTCCCGGATTTCCCCGATCGACGCCTTCGACCGATAGAAAACGAATTTATTGACGCCCTCGATCTTGTGCGGATCTTCCGCAATGTATGTTTTTCCAAAGATCTCTACTCTCCGGTCCGGATCCGCCAGATTACCGGGAAAAATCTTCTCTTTCCGTTCGATCACGTATCGCGGCGCGTAGATCCCGGAGGTGCACTGCAGATAGTAATAAGCCCCGCAGGCCTCCAGATAATCCACCAGCCGCACCTGCTGTTCCCGGTCTACCAGATGCTGAAAGACCAGTTCCTCTCCGACCCTCACCTCGGCTCCGGCCCCGCTCACGACACCGGAGAAATATCCGGTTTGCAGCAGCCACGGATAAATCTGTGTAATCGTTCGACCCGAACAGATCACCAGCTGATGCCCGCGCCCCGCCGCCTCCTTAAGCGCTTCTTCTGCGGAATCGGGAAGGGTTCCCTGCATTGTTGTCAATGTACCGTCAATATCAAGAAATACGATTTTTTGATTCATAAGCGCGATCTCCTCTGTAAGAGCTTTTCTGAAACGTTTCCTCTCAAAACCGTCTATTTCTTTTTTGCTTTTTCCCGAATCTCGTCCGACACTTTCCTCTGCGTGTTGCGGACGCGAAGGAGTTCCAGGATTTTCTCGTAGTTTTCCGGCCGATGCGGAAAATCACAATTCGTACAGTCTTTCAGGATCCGGTCTCCCCGGTCGAGCCAGGAAGGCCTGCCCGGACAATGTTCTTCCATATAAAAAGGGCAATAACAAAACAGGCAGTTGAAATCTCCCGTTCCTTTGTGACACGGAAAGTATTTGCACTCCTTATTTGAAAAGAACTTATAGGAATTCTCCATGGCTCCACTCCTGTTTTTGTCGACAACATTTTTCAACCTTCTATTCTCTACCTTTATTTTACCAAGCTCTCTCTTTTTTGTAAGTAATTATTTCCATGTTGTTTTGGATTTCTATCGATTTTTTTGTTTCATTTCATCAAATATCATTGATTCTACATACACTTTTAACAAATCTATGCTATAATTTTCGTCATGCAGTTTTGAGGATATCAAAAGTGGGAAATTCCAGGCATTTTCCTGCCCCAGAACAGACATAATATATTACAAAATCGTAAAGCAAACCAGATAAAAAGGGGTAATCACTATGTCAACCGTCTCCAACACAGCGACAATGAATGTTGCAAAGAGGAAGAAAAGAAAGAAGAGAAAACAGAGAACCAGACTCATCGTCACGTTCTCCGCGATGGGGCTTTGTATTCTTGCCCTGCTCATCGGCATGGTTATTGTCAGCAGATACAACAAATTCAAGACAGCCTATGAGGGGAAATTTTTCCCCGGCACGAAGATCAACGGCATCGATGTCGGCGGCAAGACTCCCGATCAGGTGGAAAAACTTCTCGCAGATTCGGTGGAGAACTACCAACTGAACATCAAGTTCCGGAACAACCAGACAGAAAAAATCACGGAATCGGATATCAACTACCGCTACCACTCCGACGGTACAGTGAAAAGGCTGCTTGTCCGTCAGGACGCCTGGAAATGGTACAGCAGCAATATGTGGAACACAAATAACCCGAAGATCACGGAAGAAAAAGTCACCACACAGACCGTCTATGACGATGAGCTGCTCGGTGCAAAGATCGACGAGCTTCCGGAACTCAAGGAAGAGAACATGACTCCTCCGACCGACTGCCACCTGGAGTTCCAGGAGACAAAGTTCGTAGTCGTTCCGGAGACAGACGGAACCGTGCTGAACAAGGACGTCGTCAGAAAAGCCATTCTGGACGCTGTCGCGGAAACAAATCCGGTCGTCGACGTAAACGCGATCGAAGGCGCATACTCCGGCGCCGCAAATACGATGGCCACTGTGGGCGAGGCGCTTCAGAAAGAGGCCGACGCGCTCAATCCGTTTACAAACTCGAGTGTTCACTACAGCATGCCGGACGGAAGCACACAGACCCTCGACGGCAATACAACAAAGGACTGGCTTGTAAAAAACGCCGACGGCACCTATTCCAAGGATGAGGGAAGCTGGAATCAGCACATTGAAAGTTACGTCTCCCAGATGGCCGCATCGATCAATAATATCGGGAAAGACCGCACATTCAACGCAACCGGCATCGGTGAAATCACCATTACCGATGACGGATTCAGCACTTACGGTTACGAAGTCAATCAGGAAGAAGAAATCAAACAGCTGACCGCTGATCTATCCAGCGGAACTTCTGTTACCAGGGATCCGAAATATTCCCACTGGGAAACTTCCAAGGAAAATAACGGCTTCGGCAACAGCTATGTTGAGATCGACGCGACCAGACAGCACCTCTGGATCTACAAAAACGGACAGCTCGCTCTCGAGACAGACATTGTCACCGGAATGATGACAGAATCCGAATACACACCGGAAGGCGTGTACATGGTTGAGGGAAAAGAGAGTCACACCAAACTCATCGGTGAAAGAGATCCGGTCACCAAGAAGCCGGAATATGAAGTAGCGGTTGATTACTGGATGCCTTTCATCATCTCCAAACAGATCGGCATGCACGACGCATCCTGGAAATCCGTCTTCGGAGAGGGACAGAATGTATGGAACGGTTCCAACGGCTGTATCAATCTTCCGGTAGATGTGGCAGGCAAAGTATGGGATCTCGTTGACTTCGATATGCCCGTCATTGTGTATTACACCGATGACCACCACAGTCAGCTGCGCCCGGCCAAGGTAAAACACACAGCCCCCGCCGCGACCACAGAGGCTGTCGAGACTCAGACACAGACATCCGGCGACGATGGCTATGAGCAGACACAGCAGACAGAAACGCCTGCTGTCCCGGACGATCAGGGCAGCGAAGAAGGTAACTCCGGCGCTTACACGGAAAGCACAGAAGGTTAATTACACATGCTGAAAGAACAGATTATTCATGATCTGACATTACATAGCGGTCAGCCGGTTTCCGGACAGGAACTGGCTGACCGCTATCACGTGTCAAGAAACGCGGTCTGGAAAGCGATCCAGTCCCTCAAGGAAAACAATATTCCGATCATCACCGTGGGAAGAAAAGGCTACGCGCTCCCGGCGGAACTGGATCTGATCACAGAAGCCGGCATTCGCGATCACCTCTCCCCCGCCTCCGCCTCATTTCCCGTTCTCGTCTTTGAGGAGATCGACTCCACAAACGCTGAGGCCAGACGGAGAATCGCCAACGGAGATACAGTCCCTGCACTTCTTGTGACCGGCCGCCAGACCAGCGGCCGCGGTCATCGGGGAACCAGCTTCGATTCTCCGGACAACGGTCTCTATCTGACGCTCATTCTTCACACGGAACTTCCGGCCGGACAGCTGCTCACCGTCAGCAAAGCTGCCGCAGCTGCTGCCTGTTCGTCGATTCTGGACAACTGTTCCGTCACGCTTTCCATTGAGAATGTCAATGATCTGCATTACAACGGGACAAAGATCGGCGGAATCCTCACAGAAGCCATTGTCGACGATATCGAGTCCGGCAACTGCGGGCACTGCTTCACCGGCATCGGGCTTCATCTCGACGTTCTGAACCGCCTCTGCAACCGCTCAAAGATCGCCGCGGACATCGCCAATTATCTGCTCTCCGCCCCCTACCGGGCGCCGGAGAAGATCCTGTCCGACTACACACGCTTTCATACATGATGCATTTTTCTGAACCCCTGAAGCCATATCAATGCCACCATATTGACTCGCATGATCTGCAAAAGTTCGTCATAACAAAAAATACCCGAAAGATTTTCCAACAACAAAAGCGCCGCCGCAGACTCAGTCAGAACCGGTTCATCCGGTCACGCCTGAATCTGCGGCAGCGCTTTTTAATCCTTATAACCTCATTTCTTACAGAACCATCGTCACAGAATCCTCCCGGATCCCATTCATAAACGATTTAAAGTCCCGTCTTGCTCTCCAGCGTAAACGAGAACGCCACGCCGTCCTCATAATTCTGCACGCTGCAGGTCTGCTGATGCTGATCCATAATGGCGTGCACGATCGAAAGTCCGATCCCGCTGCCTCCGTACGCTCTCGTGTGCGCCTTGTCGACCTTGTAGAATTTCTCCCAGATCCGGTCCAGCGAATCCTGCGGGATCGGCTTGCCCGTGTTGAAGACCGTCGTCGTCACAATGCCGTCCTTCTCCTCGCACTTGATCTCGACAATTTTCCTCTCATCCACATGGTGGAGCGCATTCGTCACGTAGTTCGTCACAACCTCTTCGATTTTAAACTCCTCACCCCAGACGTAGATCGGCTCCGTCACATCGAAGATCACATTCACTTCCCGGTTATTGATCTCCAGCTGTTCATGCTGCAGTACGCCGCGGATCAGCTCCGTCAGATCAAAACGCTCCATCGTGACCATATCCGCTCCCGACTCCAGATGATTGAGCGTCAAAAGCTGACGGACCATCTTGTTCATTTTTGTCGCCTCGTCAATGATGACATCGCAGTAGAAATCGCGGCTCTCCGGATCGTCGTTTACATTCTCTTTTAAGCCCTCGGCGTATCCCTGAATCAGAGCAATCGGCGTCTTGAGTTCGTGAGAGACATTTCCGATAAATTCCTGCCTCTTCTTGTCGATCTCCTCCTTCTCCGCGATGTCTTTCTCCAGCCGCACGTTCGCGGATTTCAGTTCTCCGACCGCCTGCTGGAGTTTGTCGGACATCACGTTGAAGTTCTTTCCGAGTTCCCCGATCTCATCCGTTCCGCCGCTCGTATACCTTGTGCCAAAATCAAGGTCGGCCATTTTCTGGGACAGGGCAGTGAGTTCCTGCACCGGCTTCACAAGCTTGCAGGTGATCAGCATGATCACAATCGTACTGATCAGCACGGCGGCCAGCCCGATGTAGAAATAAAAATGAAGGGAAATACGGGCGGCCTCTGCGATACTCTGCATCGGCGTAGAGACAATATAATAACAGCCGTCGTTGAGCCGTCCCCAGAGTTCCAGATATTCCATCTCCGAAAACCGGTCCTGAATGCGGATCAGACGGTAACTGTCCGTCTGCTCGATGATATTCGTCTTGTCATCCTCCATCCCGAGCACATTTCCAAAGAGTCTTCTGGCCATTTCCTTTCCGTTGTCAGCGTTCGACTCCTTGCTGACCAGATTCACATCTGTGACACTGTAGGTCAGTGCATTGACCTGACAGTACTTCCGGAAGGTGTCGTCCGGCTTACCGCCGCTCTGATCGATCATGTTCCAGCTCTCGACGAGAACCTTCTGCTTGTTGCTGTCGTAGACGTCATCGGTATATAACGCCTCGACCAGACCGATGACAACCAGACAGACCACCATCACTGCGACAAAAGACAGCGTTACTTTCTTTCGAATTGAAGTCTTCATGCTTTTCCATCCTGATCGTCCACTTCAAACTTGTAACCCATCCCCCAGATGGTATGGATATAGTTTCCCTTTTCTCCCATCTTGCTTCTCAGTTTCTTTACATGCGTGTCGATCGTCCGTGCATCTCCGAAGTAATCATAATTCCACACGTTATTGAGAATTTTCTCTCTGGAGAGGGCAATGCCGGCGTTCTCCAGAAAGTACTTGAGAAGCTCAAACTCTTTGAAGCTGAGATCCATGGTTTTTCCGTCGACAGAGGCAAGGTGGGCGGAATCATTGATCGTAACACCGCCGATGGATAAGGTCTCCTCCGCGCTGATCTGATTGGTCCGCCGGAGAATTGCCTCCACCCTCGCCACAAGGATCTTCGGACTGAAGGGTTTGGAGATATACTCGTCGACGCCGAGTTCAAAACCGAGAAGCTCGTCTCTCTCCTCGCTTCTGGCCGTCAGCATGATGATCGGAACCTTTGATTCCCTGCGGATCTCTCTGCACACCTGCCAGCCGTCCATCTTCGGCATCATGACATCAAGAATGATCAATGCGACGCTTTTGTCCTCGTAAAAAACATTCAGAGCCTCTTCTCCGTCTCCTGCCTCGACAACATCAAAGTCCTTGCGGACAAGAAAGTCCTTCACGAGTTTTCTCATACGTGCCTCATCATCAACGACCAGTATTTTCAGTTTGTCCATCGCGCACACCTTTCCTTCTTTTTCTTTTATTATAGATGATTTTATCGAAAAAATGTGTACTTCCTGTGAAGCTCGATCCTCCTCGCAAACTTTTGTACCTACCCAAAAGGCAGGGATTCCGGAACGGAATCCCTGCCTCTTTTCTGTTTTTCGAATATGTTCTTTCATCAATCCAATTCAAAAAACAAATCATACGCTACCTGATAACGGTAGAACATCTTCGCCATATTCACAACTTTCTTCTGTCCTTCGCTCTTTAAAAGCACCGACCGCGCCCAGGTCAGAGGGCTTACTTTGATCGTATAATACTCATCGCCCGTAAAGATCTTAATCGTCGATCTGGTTGCCAATGAACATCCATCAATGTCCTTCACTTCCACACTGTAAAGGTCACCCTTCACTTTCTCCGGTACAACTTCCCGTCCAAGGATAATAACCTTGTAATCTTCCGGATTTCCGTACAGATGGAACTGCACGGTCATCGACATATCCGCCTTGAGTGAAAGACCGATACCGGAATACTGTGCGATTTCCGAATTTCCCTCCGTATACGGATCAAAGAATACAAGTGAGTCTGCTGTGATCCCCTCAAGGTTGTCCGTAATCTGTACGTTTTTGGTCTTGTAACCGGTCATCAGCTGCGCGTATCCGCAGAAGTTACGAATCGCATTTACGAGGTTAATCGTATCCTCGTCATATGCTGACGCATTGGCAAGATACTGGTCGGTAATGGATTTTACACTGTAATCGTAGGAGCTGCGTTTCTTTCCCTTGACATAGATCGGAAGTTCGTCTCCATTCTCATCAACGAGTTTGAGTCTGATCTTATCGCCAAATTCTTTTGCAGCCACACGTGTTGTTACCTCGTAAATTTCTTTGTCACCTTCGGTGAAGTGTTTCAATTTCGAAAGCTCAAGAACCTGTTCTTTGTTGTCTCCGAAGCTTACGATCACAGAAGGTGATGTTTCTTCAAGTGCTTTTGCGTTCTCAACTCTCAGGAATACCGATGCTCCGATTTTACCACTAAGGGAAAGGCTTGTACCGTAGTACTGCACAACTGCCTTTTCTTTTTCCGGCACGGTTGTTGCGGTCGGTTCCGGCGTCGCCGTAGGTTCCGGTGTCGCCGTAGGCTCCGGTGTCGCTGTAGGTTCCGGTGTCGCCGTAGGTTCCGGTGTCGCCGTAGGTTCCGGT
>NZ_KK211310.1:94103-164797 GCF_000621585.1 [Eubacterium] cellulosolvens LD2006
GCCGTAGGTTCCGGTGTCGCCGTAGGTTCCGGTGTTTCTGTCGGCTCCGGCGTCGCCGTAGGTTCCGGTGTCACGGAAGGCTCCTGGAAATGAAGATCAACTCCGTCAAAGAAGCTGTCGTCCTTGGTTTTTACCCACATTTTATCGCTGATTTTGTATTTGCCTACCTTCGCCCACTCTTCCTTCGTTCCTTCATAATAGAGATCCTTGAGTTCAGGATAACCATCCGAAAGATTTTCTCCGTCATAATCCTCATAGAAATATTTCAGTGAATGAGGAAGAGAGATTTTCTGAAGAGCGTCCGAACCTATCCAGAGATTGCTGCAAAGGGAAGTCACGCCCTCCGGAATCGTGAGTTCTTTCAGCGACGTACAACCGGCGAACGCCCAGTCACCAAATCTCAGCTCTCCGGACGGGAGATCGATTTTCTTCAGTTTTAAACAGCCATACAGGCTGTAGTCGCCGATCGTTTTTATGCTGTCCGGAAGAATAAGCTCTTCAATTTCCGTACTGCTCGCCAGGGCGCCTTCACTGATCATTTCCACCCCTTCCGGAAGTGTGATTTTCTTCGCCTTGTTGTTCATCAGTCCGCTGACCGTTTTCACGCCTTTGCTGATGGTGATCTCTTCGACATAGGTATCATCATCAATGACATCCATCAGTCGCAGCTGACGCTCGATCACCTCGGTAAGGCCGGCACATCCGATCTGCGGCAGCTCATAGTAAGATTTCATATTTCCGTTTCCGAAAACAGACAGTTTCAGCTTGCCGGATTTTTCCTCTTTTACAGCCACCCATTTCACCTGATCCTGCGCCGTCTCCGAACAATATCCGGCGAGAACCACCGTTTCGATCTCCACGTCATCGTCATCTGCGTGCACGTCCTCTGCGTCTCCGTCATCTACGTCTACATCCTTATCCGTGACGGTCTCGTCCTGCGGAATCTGATCGGCGGTTACACAGACCGGACACGTCTGTATCATCAGACATGCGGCAAGGATTGCCAAAAGCATACGTTTTTTCATAACCCTCTCCTTTTCATGTTCTTGCACAGTTTAAGGTGCCACTATACATAAAATAGCAATCAAAGCTTCCTTAATATATTGAGCTTCTTGTTAATTTGTCATGTAATTTGAAAAAAGCCGAGTCTAACAACATTGATAGCTTTTGAAAGGATGACACACAAAAAGAGAGCCTGCGGCAAAAATATGCCGTAAAGCTCCCTTTTGTTTTCGATTCTTCTGTTGTCCCTGTACACCATAACAAACGGCACCAGTACAACGTACTTCAAATAACCGGACAAGAATTTGGTCGAGTTATTTTACGGACGATGTACCAGATACAGGCCATCGCAACGATGGACCAGGCGGGAATCGAACCCGCGTCCGAAAATCTATTCATTCGGCTTCTTCCATCACAGTCATTCTATTGGAATTCCCCTTCCAGGGCGCCGGATGACAGGCTCCAGGGTCAGGTAGCTTCATAAATTCTTTCCTCTCCTCAAAGCTTTGGAGTGAAAGTTCCCCGATTTGAAATGATGCCGATCATCCCGGGCTCGGGAACTCAGGCGATCGACACGCTGCACTTAGGCAGCGAGTGCGTAACTATTATCGTTAGCGTTTAAATTTAATTCCAGCTTTTCACGTGGTTCCGGAGTCCACGGATGGCTTCCCGAACTTCAAAATCCCCGTCGAAACCAGTACTAGCCCCTGGATTTTTCAGTTCAATCTTTAGAGAATGTCCTGTCAGAATAGAATAACAATTTTACACTTTTCTGTCAACCGGATCAGTAGAGGTTTTTGACCTTGAAGTTTCTCTCGGCCTCTCTGCGGATGTCCTTCTTCTGAATATCCGCTCTCTTGTCGTAGAGTTTCTTACCTCTGGCGAGACCGATCTGCACCTTGATTCTGGAGTCCTTGAAGTAGACCTCGATCGGAACCAGCGTATAACCCTTCTGGGCGATCTTGCCGGCGAGTGTGCGGATCTCTTTCTTATGCATCAGGAGTTTCTTCGCCCGCAGAGGATCCCTGTTAAAAATATTTCCCTTCTCATAGGGACTGATGTGCATGCCGTAGATAAAGATCTCTCCGTCCTGAATGCGGACGAAAGACTCCTTGATCGAGCACTTTCCCATGCGGATCGACTTCACTTCCGTTCCGTGAAGTTCGATTCCGCACTCAAATTTCTCATCGATAAAATAATCGTGATAAGCTTTCTTGTTGTTGGCGACAATCTTGACGCCTTTTTCTTTCGCCATACGTTCACCCCTTATGTTACAATTTCCGTATTTCAGATATCACGTCGTATTCCCAAACGGAAACCTTAACGCTTTGTTGCGGCTTTTGATCGGTCGTCATTATACGCCGGATCGATAATCTGTTCAACCATCCGATCTCTGTCAGCCTGTTTGAAAAATTTACACTTCGTCGTTCGGTTCCCCGCTCTCTGAAGATTCCGTGACAAGCGAAAAGTCGATGATTCTCCGGTAGGTGTCCGCGCGGATGGTGCGGACGGTCAGTGTCTGTCCGAGTTCATAGACGATGCCGGTATTTTTTCCGACAAGCTGCATACTCTCCTCTTTGTACTCGTAATAATCGCCCTTGAGCGACGAGATGTGAATCAGTCCCTCAATAGTGTCCGGACGCTGCACATAGATTCCCCACTCCGTAACGCCGGTGACAAAGGCCTCCGTCACCTCTCCGAGGTGTTCGGCGACATACTGTGCCATCTTCAGCTTGTTGCACTCGCGCTCGATCTCCGTGGCGCGGCGCTCCAGCGCCGATGTCTTCCATGCCACATCCTCAAGGATTCTCTCGTAAAAACTCCGTTTCCTCTCTCCGAGCATGCCTCTCAGATCATCCTTGATGATCCGGTGAATCTGAAGATCCGGATATCTTCGGATCGGGGAGGTAAAGTGACAGTAGTACTTCGCGGCAAGACCGAAATGTCCGCAGTTCTCCGGGGAATATCTGGCCTGCTGCATTGAGCGCAGCAGCATGGAGCTGATCATCTTCTCTTTCGGATTTCCCTCAACCTTCGCGACAATCTGCTGTACTTCCTTGGAGCTGATATGCTGTTCTTTTTTTGTTACGTTCACGCCCATGGTGCGAAGTGTCGTCAGAAGATTCTCAATCTTCTCTTCATCCGGATTTTCGTGTGTCCGGTACAGGAACGGAAGCTTGGCATCCGCGTATCTTTTGGCGACGGTCTCGTTGGCGCTCAGCATAAACTGCTCGATCAGTCTCGTGGCTGTATTTGCGGTTCTCGGATAAATTCTGACCGGACGCCCCTCTTCGTCGAGTTCGATTTTTGTCTCGGGAATGTCGAAATCGATCATACCCCTCTTCGAACGCATCTCGCGGAGAATTTCGGCAAGATTTTTCATATCGAAGAGCATCGGAACAATGTCCGCATACATGCTCGTCAGCTCCGGATCTCTGTCGACGATGATCTTCTGCACTTCCGTATAGGTCATTCTGTGCGAAGAACAGATCACGGACTCGACAATCCTGCTCTCGAGCGTATGTCCCTCACGGTCAATCTTCATAAAACAGGAAAGCGTCAGACGGTCCTGTCCTTCGTTCAGTGAACAGACGCCATTGGAAAGTTTCTCCGGAAGCATCGGGATCACTCTGTCCGGAAGATACACGGACGTTCCTCTCCGGAGTGCCTCGTTGTCCATGGCACTCGACGCCGGCACGTAATTGCTCACATCCGCGATGTGGACGCCGAGGATATAGTTGGAGCCGGACTTCTCTACGGAGACAGCGTCGTCGAGATCCTTTGAGTCGTCTCCGTCAATCGTGATTACCACTTTATCTCTGAGATCCACTCTTCCCGCAAAATCGTTGCCGGCCGGACCGTTCGGACATTTATCCGCCTGTCGCTGTACCTTATCCGGAAACTCATGCGGGATGCCGTAGACTTCCACAAGCTCCGTGAGATCCGCACCCGGCTCATCGCTTCGAAGATACGGCTTTTTCGATCTTTTTCCCCGGCCGATGCTGTCATCCGCCCTTCTTCCGGTTCGTCTCCCCGCTCCGGTTTCACTTCTGTCTCCTCTGCGCCGGTCTCTTTTCCGGTCCGCCTTCACAAACAGACTGCCGTTCTCTCCGCCGATCGCAGGATCTTCCGCTGAACCGATGGCATTCTCATCCCTGCCATCTTCCGAAGCATCACCTGCCGCCTTCATCCGGCACTTCCGGTAGAGGCCGTGCTCTGTCACTTCAATCATGCTCTTCGCCTCAAGAACGGCGAGAGCCTGGAGAAACTCCTTCCGCTTTGCCTTCGGAATATCAAGAAGGAAGGCAATCTCTTTCGCGCGCATCGGCTCGTAGTTTTTCGAACAGATGAAATCGTAGAGCAGTTTTTGTCTCTTTCGGGAGACGGAACGGCTCGCTGCCTGCTCCTTTGAGCGGGTTCCTTTGTTTACCCGCTCAGCCGGTTTGCTGTTCTTCCGGTTCTTCTTTTTTGTTCCTGTATTTATTCTCTTATCTTTATGATCTGTCATGTATTCCTTCTTTATTTATAATTCTGTCATATCCGATGCCCAGTTGCTTTCTGTCGTTCGCGACATTCTCGCGCCGAGCTTGGGATGCGAAGCATCTACTCATCGCGCGAGTGCGCATCCCGCGGAGCGTTTTGTGTTATAGAAATTCCGGAGGAATTTCTATAACACAAAATAAGGCTGCCGCACGGAGATGCAGCAGCCTTATGCCTCTTAGAAATTGATATTAAGGACAATGGAAAGCGCGAAGAAAAGTACCGCCAGAACTCGTGTGATACGAATCAGGTTTCCTTCCTTTGAACGACCTTTGTTCTTGCTCCAGTATGTCTCTGTATTGTTGCTGACACCTGCGATCGCCCCGAGTCCTCTATCCTTACCCTGCTGCATAAGAATCACGATAATCATTCCGATACAATCCAATGCAAAAAGAACGGTAAGTACTGTACGAAGTATTGCCACCTTGCTACCTCCTGCTGTTTCTCAAAAGCTCATGTAAAATAATATAACATAATTATCAAAGGTTTTCAAGCAATATCGTGAACGGTCCGTCGTTTAAAAGCGACACTTTCATATCCGCTCCAAAGCTTCCGGTCTCAACGACATCCACCTGTTTTTTCGCCTCTTCGACAATGTAATTGTACAGGTTCTCAGCCTGATCCGGATCTCCGGCTTCCACAAAGCTCGGCCGGTTTCCTTTTTTACAGTTCGCGTAGAGCGTGACCTGCGAGACAAGAAGAAGTTCTCCTCCGACGTCCTTCAGAGAGAGATTTGTTTTTCCCTCTTCGTCTTCAAAAATCCGAAGTCCGATCATCTTCTTCAGATATTTGTCGGCCGTCTCCTTCGTATCTTCTTTTCCGACGCCGATCAGGACAAGAAAGCCTTTGCCGATCCTGCCGATGGTCTCGCCGTCTACTTCCACTGCCGCTTCTGTCACGCGCTGAATCACAAATTTCATCGTTTATTCTCCTTACAGAACCTTGGAAAGGAATTCCTGCAGTCTCGGCGCCTTCGGATGGTTGAAAATCTCATCCGGCGTTCCCTCTTCCATGATGATGCCGTCGGCGCAGAAAAGCACGCGGTCCGCAACTTCTCTCGCAAAGCCCATCTCGTGAGTGACAACCGCCATGGTCATTCCGTCGTCTGCCAGCTCTTTCATAACGTTGAGAACCTCGCCTACCATCTCCGGATCGAGGGCGGAAGTCGGCTCGTCGAAAAGCATCAGCCTCGGGCGCATCGCCAGCGCGCGGACAATGGCAATTCTCTGTTTCTGTCCGCCGGAGAGGGATGCCGGATAGGTGTCTGCCTTGTCATAGAGATCGACGCGGCGAAGAAGTTTCTCTGCTTCCGCGTCCGCCTCGTCCTGTGTCATCAGCCCCGTGCGGAGCGGCGCCAGCGTGATGTTCTTTCGGACGGTCATATTCGGGAAGAGATTGAAATGCTGGAATACCATTCCCATGTGCTGACGGATCTTGTTGATGTCCGCCGCGGGATCCGTGATATCCTGTCCGTCGAAGTAAATTTTTCCGCTTGTCGGCATCTCAAGAAGATTCATGCAGCGGAGAATCGTGGATTTACCGGAACCGGAGGGTCCCAGAATAACAACTTTTTCACCCGCGTCGATGTGGTTGGACACATCGTTCAGAACCGTGTTGTCGCCGAAGGCTTTTGTCAGATGTTCGATTTTAATCAAAGAATTATTTCCGCTCACTGCGACGAAGTCTCCTTTCGAGTTTTCCCTGAAGATAGGTCAGGATCATAACGACCACGAGATACATCACCGCGATTCCGATGTACGGCATGAGCGGAAGGTAGGTTCTCGCCTGAATATCTCTCGCTACCTTTGTCAGCTCTGTCATTCCGATGACCGATACCAGGGATGTATCCTTAAACAGTGTGATCAGCTCGTTGCCGAGTGCCGGCAGAATGTTTTTGATCGCCTGCGGAATGATAATGTCCTTCATAACCGTCGCGTATCCCATACCAAGAGATCTGCCGGCCTCCATCTGACCCGGATCGATGGACATGATGCCGCCGCGGATAATCTCAGACACGTAGGCGCCGGAGTTGATTCCGAGGGAAAGGATTGCGATCAGATAATAATGCGTGCTCGAAGAAAAAACAACGAAGCCCATGATCAAAAGCTGTACCATCATCGGGGTTCCCCGGATCACCGTCGTGTAGACATGACAGACGGCGTTGATGATCTTAAGACCAATCGACGCATGTCCCTTCTTCTGGTCATGATTTGTGCGGACAACCGCCACGAGAATACCCAGCACTACTCCAAGTGCCAGAGCTCCCAAAGTGATGACCAGTGAACTCCCGAGTCCTTTCAGATACAACAGCCATCTATTATTTGTGATAAAGCTCATCTCGAACTGTTCTGCTAAATCACTAAAAAATGAATTCAAGAGAATTTCCTCCTTGCAGTATTGATTTTAGCCTTATGCATTATAGCACAAAAAGAGCTGCTGCACGAAGGATTTTCATAAATAAATATACATCGCTGTATGTATTCATGAAAACGGCCTCTGTACAACAGCCCGTTGATTTTCTTACATGTATTGCTCAGTCAGATTAACTTATGCCTGGATGTATTTATCAACGATTTTCTGAACTGTTCCGTCCTCGATCAGCTCGTTCAGAGCTTTGTTTACAGCCTCAAGAAGCGGATCGTTTTTCTTGGAAACGCCGATGGCGTACTCTTCCTCAGCGTAAGCTGTATCCAGAATCTTCAGTCCCTTATTTGCTTTTACAAATTCCTGTGCCGGAGCATTGTCGATGACTACAGCGTCAACCTTGCCTGTTGTCAGCGCCTGTACTGCTGTAGCTCCGTCCGGATAAGCGATGGCCTTATCGCCGTAACCGCCATTCTCCTCTGTATCGGAGCAGTAGATGTAACCGGTGGTTCCCTCCTGGCATCCGATGGCCTTTGCCTTGCCAAGATCATCAACAGAAGCGATTTCGGAATCTTCCGGAACGATGATGGACTGTACGCCCTTTGTGTAGGTATCTGTGAAGTTGATGTTTTTCTTTCTCTCTTCGTTTACGGTCAAACCGGCCATAGCAATATCGGATTTTCCGTTCTGAACGGAAGTGATTACGGAAGAGAACTCCATGTCATCTACAACAAGCTCCAGACCAAGCTTCTTCGCGATCTCTGTGGCGATCTCTACATCGATACCCTCGTATCCGCCGTCATCCGTGGTCATCTCATAAGGAGGGAATGACGCGTTTGTCGCCATGTGAAGTTTTCCGTCCTCTACCACATTCAGCTCGGCAACGTTGGAAACGGAAGTTCCGGAGACTGCATTGCTCTCCTTGTTCTCCGTGGATCCGCAGGCTGCCAGTGAAAGCATCATACCCAGTGAAAGAACTGCGACTAAAATCTTTTTCATTTCTTTTTCCTCTTTTCGTTTTTCTTAATTAAACACCCATATACATCCATACCCATATGTTATAAGTATTCATACAGAATGAATGAATATTAACACTTTCTATGCATTCAGTCAACCGCTATAATCACAGACGCGAATATTTATGAAAAAACGCGGATGATCCCGAGACCATCCGCGTTTTTTTCGCCTGTATTTATACACGTTTTATGCATTTTCGCATAAATCCTGCATAATATTCTTCGATTTTTTTAAAGAATCAAATTATTTCTTGATCAGGAGAGACTGTCCTGTCATCTCAGCCGGCTTCTCCATTCCCATCATGTCGATCATGGTCGGAACGATGTCGCAGAGAGCGCCGCCCTCTTTGAGTGTGTAGGCCGGATCATAGTTTACAAGAATGAACGGAACCGGATTTGTAGTGTGAGCTGTCCAAGGCTCGCCGGTTGCCTCATCCACCATCAGCTCTGCATTTCCGTGGTCTGCAGTGATGAACATCTGTCCGTCCACCTCTTTGAGAGCCTCTACAGCCTTGCCGATGCACTCGTCAACAGCCTCGATGGCAGCGATGGCAGCAGCCTCAACACCGGTGTGTCCTACCATATCCGGGTTCGCGAAGTTGATGACGATCACGTCGTATTTTCCGGAGCGGATCGCCTCACAGAGCTTGTCGCATACCTTCGGCGCGCTCATCTCCGGCTGAAGATCATAGGTCGCTACCTTCGGGGACGGAACGAGTACACGATCCTCTCCCTCGTTCGGCTCCTCAACGCCGCCGTTGAAGAAGAATGTTACGTGCGCGTACTTCTCCGTCTCGGCGATTCTTGCCTGTTTCAGGTTGTTGGCCGCAAGCCACTCACCGAAGGTATTCTTCAGAGACTCTTTCTTGAACGCGATCAGCTTGTTCGGGATTGTCTCATCGTAATCTTTGAAGCAAACGAACGTAAGATTCTCCAGCTGTTTTCTCTCGAAACCTGTGAACGCCGGATCACAGAATGCTCTTGTGATCTCACGGGCACGGTCCGGGCGGAAATTGAAGAAGATCACGGAGTCACCATCTTTTACGGTTGTCACCGGCGTACCGTCCGCATTCTTCATTACGGTCGGAATAACGAACTCGTCTGTCTTACCGTTGTCATAGGATGCCTGAACAGCCTGTACAGCATCAACGCCGCCGTCTACGCCCTCACCCTTTGTGAGCGCTGTGTAGGCGACCTCTACACGATCCCAGTTTGTATCTCTGTCCATCGCGTAGTAACGTCCGGAAATCACTCCGATCTTACCTACGCCAATCTCGTTCATCTTGTCGGAGAGCTGCTTTACATAGTCGATGCCGGATGCCGGAGGAGTGTCTCTTCCATCCAGGAAGCAGTGAACATAAACGTTCTCAAAATTCTGCTTCTTGCAGAGCTCAAGAAGAGCAAAGAGATGTGTGATATGGCTGTGAACACCGCCGTCCGAGAGAAGTCCCCAGAGGTGAAGATCTCCGTTGTTCGCTTTTGCATTATTTACTGCTTTCAGAAGCTCCTCGTTCTCAAAGAAGTCGCCGTCCTTGATAGACTTTGTGATTCTCGTAAGATCCTGGTATACGATACGACCAGCGCCCATGTTCATATGACCAACCTCGGAGTTGCCCATCTGACCGTCCGGAAGTCCGACAAACTCTCCGCTGGCCTGTCCCTCAACATAAGGACACTGGCTCTTCAGCTGATCCATGACAGGTGTTTTCGCCTGACATACCGCGTTGTGCTCGCACTTCGGATTCTCCCCGTAACCGTCAAGAATCATGAGAACTGTAGGTTTCTTTGCCATAGTTGTATCTCCTTTATATAAATGCTCAATGTGTTTATTTTTTGTCATTCCTAATCATACTAAGAATGAACATAAAATACAAGGTTCTTTTTGAGGAGTTCCCGAAGACCACGGGCAACGCAGACCTCCTCTTCCGGTGCCGGTGCGACGTTTGCCTTTGCGCCGGATAATATGCTATACTCGTAACTGTTCAAAGGTATCAAAACGGACCGGTCTGTCTGAGTGAATCGGCAGTCGTACACGGAGGAAAAATATATGCTTGATTCTACCTATTCCTTATATAAACTGATCATTCTGTATATGCTGAAGAAGGTCTCCTTTCCGCTGACAAGCACGCAGATTTCCGACCTTGTCATCAGCAGAAATTATACGTCCTACTTCCATCTCCGGGAAGTACTACACGAGATGGAGACGTCCAATCTTCTGACCACCTATTCCAAAAATCACATGACCTACTACAAGATCACGGATGCCGGCTCTCAGACGGTGGATTACTTCGAGAATGAAATTTCACCGGAGATTCGTCAGGAGATTTCCGACTATCTCACCAGTCACTCCTATGAGATGCGGAGCGAGGCGGCCACCTTCGCCGAATACTACAAAGACGGCGATTCGAATTACATCGTGAGCTGCATCGCGAGAGAGGGAAACCAGACATTAATCGAAATCAAACTCTCCGTGCCGACGCAGAACGCGGCCGAGACGCTCGCCGAAAACTGGAAACGGAAAAATCAGGAGACCTACGAGGCGATCATGAAGATCCTGATGTAAATCATCCGATTCATGATTCATTACAAAACTCCCATACATGTAACTTCGGAATTCTTCTTACAATTGATAAATCAAAATGCCGCAGAAATCCGAGGGAATTTCCATAACATAACCAAAGAGGCAGACATACAAACCGCTCATGACGGTGGTTGTATGTCTGCCTCTTTTATGTTCCTACTCCAGATTTTTCTCTCTTCCGATCTTTGAAAAGTACTCCCGGATATTTGCCTCATATCCGTTCTCTGTCGGACGGTAGAAGGTCGTATCCTTAATCTCATCCGGCAGGTACTGCTGTTCCACATAGTGCATCGGAAAGTCATGGGCATACTTGTAACCGATTCCGTGGCCGAGGTTCTCGTGGCCGTGATAATGGGCATCCTGGAGATGCACCGGAACGGTCGTCTTCGTATTTCGCACCGAATCCATCGCCGCGAAGATCGCATTCGTACAGGAATTGCTCTTCGGCGCGCTGGCCACGTAGATCGCCGCCTGGGCAAGGATCAGATTGGACTCCGGAAGACCGACTCTCTCCACTTCTGCTGCCGCCGACGCGGCCACGACCATTGCCATGGGATCCGCGTTGCCGACATCCTCAGAGGCACAGATCATGATTCGTCTCGCGATGAATTTGATATCCTCTCCGGCGTAGAGCATTTTTGCCAGATAGTAGACAGCGGCGTCCGGGTCGGAACCGCGCATACTCTTAATAAAGGCCGAGATCGTATCATAGTGCTGATCCCCGGTCTTGTCATAGCGAAGCACCCTCTTCTGAATACATTCCGAAGCAGTTTCGAGATCGATGTGAATCCTTCCGTCCTCCGACGGTTCCGTGGTCAGAACGCCGAGCTCAATGGCGTTGAGCGCTGCTCTCGCGTCTCCTCCGGCCATATCCGCAAGAAAATCCGCCGCATCAGGCTCCAGAACCGCGTGATAACTCCCGAGTCCCTTCACAGGATCTTCGACCGCCCGCAGGATGAGTGTTCGAACGTCCTCCTTTGCGAGAGGCTTCAGTTCAAAAACCACTGACCTTGAGATCAACGCAGTGTTTACCTCAAAATACGGATTCTCCGTCGTCGCTCCGATCAGGATCACGGTTCCGTCCTCGACATAGGGCAGCAGGAAATCCTGCTGCCCCTTGTTGAAACGGTGGATCTCATCGATAAAGAGAATCGTCTTCTTTCCGTACATTCCTCTTCGGTTCTGCGCCTCTTTGACCGCCGCCTCCATGTCCTTCTTGCCGGAAGTGGTGGCGTTCATCTGCGCGAATTCCGCGCTCGTCGTGTTCGCGATCACTCTGGCCAGCGTCGTCTTTCCCGTTCCCGGGGGGCCGTAAAAGATGATGGAACTGAGCTTGTCCGCCTTGATCGCGCGGTAGAGCATTCTTCCTTTGCCGATGATATGCTCCTGCCCGACGACCTCCTCGAGAGTCTCCGGCCGCATCCTTGAGGCCAGCGGAGACTCGTTCTCTTTGTTCTGCGTTGCCATGTACTCGAATAGATCCATAGTTTTTCCTTATTCTTTTACTTTAACAATAAATGAAGTGTCATTCTCAAATACCACTTCACCGAGTGTTTTCAGGAACTCCCTGTCCATACTCTCTCCGTACTTTGACTCCTCACAGGAGCCGACAAAAATGTAGGAGATATCGTATTTATCAATGATTTCCCTTGCTTGTTCCTCCGTCGACGCCGTGTAGACAAGCTCGATGTCCGCGTTTTTGACATTGAGATCGTCGGTGTCGTTTCTCCACAACCACTCGTGAACGTACCAGCCGGCAACGGTCGGGATACCCGTCATCGCCGATACCCGCTCGTACTCGGAATAGCTGTCGCCGTTTGCCTCCAGACAGATCGGTTGTCCCTCAACATTTTCATTCAGCCAGCGGATCGCCTCTGCGTCGCCAGGATAATCGTTCTCAAGGAACTGCGTACAATCAAGACCGATGTTCTCATTGCTCTTCAGACCGAACCAGGTATCGACGCTGTACGGCATATAGGCGAGCGTCGTACCGAACAGAAGAATCAGCATTGCCGACACGCCACGGATCGCAACTGTCTTTCGTCCGTCCTTCTCCTTCAGCAGATCCGAAACTTTCGGCTCGAAGAGGAACCAGATCACCAGATATACGCCCGCGAGAAGAATCATGGCAATCAGCTTCACCGCACCCGGGAAATCGCTCATCGCGTTGAGAATCATCACGAACAGAATTCCTGTGATCACGCGGATCGCATAGATCTCCAGCGGCGTCATCACGCCCTTCTGCTTTTTCACCGTCGTCTTTGCGGCAGCAACTTCCTCTTCGCCCGGCTCAAGGTGCGCAAACACACGCACAAACGTATATCCCATCATCAGCGCAAAGAGAATGAATCCCTGATAAGTGAGCTTGAACATCGTATTGGATCTTGCGAAACCCTCTTCATAGATGTCGCGCACATAAACAAGCTCCGGAATCAGAATCAGTCCGAAACCGCAGAGTCCGAGGATTGCTGCAAAAATATCCGGCTTCGGAACTTCTGTTTTTGTCTTTTTATACCAGCGCGCCAGAACGATCAGAAGCACGATCCAGACCGCAACCGGCAGGCCCCAGAGAATGAGCATCTGGTGCGGCAGCGTGTGATGCTTCGCGATACCGATACCGGAAACCATCGCCTTAAACTGCAGCGTAAACGGCAGAGCCGCGAGCAGATTAACCGCAAAAACAAGGGCCGACTCACAGACGCAGTACACAACCGCTTTCTTTTTGTCGGTGCGGAAATATCTGTACCACGCCGCATAGATCACGGTAAAGAACGTCACAGTGAAGTAAATAATGAAATCCCAGAAGTTTGTCCAGTGGAACAGTCCGATAAAGAAACCACAGAACAGGAAGTACGGATTTAAGAGATCGAGGATCATCGCCTTCCATCCGGCCTCTTTCTTCGGTTCCATCTTCTTCATTCGCTGTACATAGGCATACAGCAGTCCCACCACAGTGAGGACGAACATAATATTGATCATATGCGCATGGACATCACCGAGGACGAAGGAGTAGGAAGGATACTCATGAATACACTGATCTTTCTCGTTGACCGGATTGTAGCCGATATATCTCGTCGAATCCGGGAACCAGTAATCCTCCCAACCCTCGAGTTTCAGAAAAGCTCCGAAGAGCTTGTACACCACATAATGCACATTTCCCGCCATGGACAGGCCTGCTCCCGCCAGGATTCCGCCTGCTGTCGCTGCGCCGAATGAACTCTTTTTCGAGAGAGCAAATCTGTCCGCGATCATCTGCCAGATCACGGAGAACGGGAGAACAAACGCGAAGGCCGCGATCGTCATGCGATAGAGATTGTAGGCCTGTTTCACCGGAACAAAACAGAGTTTCTCGATGAACACGCCGTAATACTGGCCGCCGTAATAATAGTTGATGATATCCGTTCCATACCAGATATCTTTGGCCGGCAGAACCGGATTGCGATCCATGGCCGCCATAAATCCGTAGTCCATGAACTTCTCGGTTCCGGTCGCATTCGGATTGAAGCAGGTGAAATAGGTCCACATCAGGAACACGCCGAGGAAAAGCATCTCCTCGAGAATGATGAGATCAATATCCGGTACGGATGTCTCTTTGCGAATCGTAAAGATCACCCAGCAGATACCGATCAGAATCAGCGACACGATGATACACTTCGCGTTCGTGAATTTCATCACGCCGGCACACCCCAGAACCCACACAACAAAGCCGGCAATCGCGATTCCGATGGTTTTCGCGAATACCCATCCTCTGTCCGAGAATCCGGAGAACATCGCGCTTGTGAGCGGATAGAATCCGAGTCCCATAATCAGAATGATCAGGTACCAGCGCAAAAAAGCAGGAAAATCAGCGCCGAGGAGTACTTTTCCGGTAATCATGAGCGCAAGAATTCCTGCCATAAAAATAAATGACTTTTTGTGTTGCTGCATAGAAAAACACCTAAACCTTCCTTTAAGCTTTAATGCAACAATTATAACACACAAATTGTCTTAATTTAATCATCAATTAGTGATTCTTTATAAAAAAGTAAAAAATATTCTATTCGTTTCGGGTCGCCATGTACCCGAAACGATCAATCGTTCGCCCTTATTTTTTAACCTTTACAATACATGAAGTATCGTTCTCGAACACCACTTCACCGAGGGATTTCAGGAAGTCTTTGTCCATTTTTTCTCCGTATTTCTCCTCTTCGCACGAGCCGATAAAAATATATGAGATGTCGTATTTCTCAATGATTCCCCTGACAGTTGCCGCATCCTTCGAAGTATAGACCGTCTCAACGTCTGCGTTTCTGACGGCCCGATCAGCCGAATCGCACCTCCACAGTTTTTCGTGAGTCTCCCAGCCCACAACGGTCGGTATTCCCGTCATCGCGGATACGCGCTCGTACTTAGAATAACTATTCCCGTTTGCCTCCAGACAGATCGGCTGTCCCTCGACGTTCTCGTCCAGCCAGCGGATGGCCTCGGCGTCCCCGGAATACCACTCTGGTTTTTCAATAAATGTTGTACAATCGATACCTATAAATTTGTTAACTGTCGGACAGAACCATGTATCGACACTGTGCGGCATGTAGAGAAGCGTCATACCGAAAATGAGAATGAGTAACGCGGAAACACCGCGGATCAACAGTTCTTTTCGTCCTTCCTTATCTTTGAGAGAATTCACAATCTTCGGCTCGAAGACAAACCAGATCAGCAGATATATTCCTAAGAAAAGAAGAAACGCAAGTACCTTCACTACACCGGGAAAATCACCCAACGCATTGAGGATCATCACAAACAGGCCTCCGGTGAGTACGCGGACCGCGTAGATCGCGGAGATCTTCAGCGGAGACATCACGCATGTCTGTTTTGCCTCAGGCAGCATTAAGGAAGCCTTTTCCACCTCACGCTGCTCGTTGTGCGCCAGCACTCTCACAAACGTATATCCCATCATCAACGCAAACAGAATAAAGCCCTGATAGGTGAGTTTGAACATTGTGTTGGCTCGCGCGCTACTCTCATAGATATCTCGAACGTAAACAAGCTCCGGAATCAGAATCAGTCCAACACCGCAGAGGCCGAGGATTGCAGCGAAAACATCCGGTTTCGGAACTTCTGCATTTGTCTTTTTATACCAGCGCGCCAAGACAATCAGGAGTACGATCCAGACAGCAACCGGCAGTCCCCAGAGAACGAGCAGCTGGTGCGGAAGCGTGTGGTGCCTCGCGATGCGGATTCCGGTGACCATCGCCTTAAACTGCAGTGTGAACGGCAGGGCCGCCAGCAGATTGACCGCAAAAACGAGAGCCGACTCGCAGACGCAGTACAGAACAGCCCGCTTTCTGTCGGTTCGGAAATATCGGTGCCACGCCGCATAGATCACGGTGAAGAATGTCACGGTGAAATAGATGATAAAATCCCAGAAGTTTGTCCAGTGAAACAGTCCGATAAAGAAACCGCAGAACAGGAAATACGGATTCAGAAGATCAAGAATGAACGCCTTCCGTCCGGCCATCTTCTTCGGATCCGCTTTCTTCATGCGCCGAACATAGGCATACAGCAATCCAACGACAGTGAGAACAAACATTGTATTGGCCATGTGCGCATGGACATCCCCGATGACGAAGGAATACGACGGGAATTCATGAATACAGTGATCCTGACCGTTGGCCGGATTGTGGCCGACATATCTTGTCGAATTCGAGAACCTGTAATCCGACCATCCTTCCAGCTTCAGAAAAGCACCCAGGAGTTTATATGCCACATAATGTACATTTCCGGCCATGGAGAGCCCTGCTCCCGCGAGGATTCCGCCTACAGTAGCCGCACCAAAAGAGTTCTTCCCGGCACAGGCGAACCTGTCAGCGAGCATCTGCCGGATCATAGAAAACGGAAGTACAAAGGCGAACGCCGCAATCGACATGCGGTAGAGATTATACGCCTGTTTCACGGGTACAAAACAGAGCTTCTCGATGAACACACCGTAATACTGGCCGCCGTAATAGTAGTTGATGATATCCGTTCCGTACCAGATATCTTTTGCCGGGAGGACCGGATTGCGGTCCATGGCCGCCATAAATCCGTAGTCCATGTACTTCTCGGTTCCGTACGCGAACGGATTGAAGCAGGTGAAATAGGTCCACATCAGGAACACACCGAGGAAAAGCAGCTCCTCAAAAATAATGAGATCAATATCCGGAACAGAAATCTCTCTGCGGATCGTAAAAATCCCCCAGCAAATCCCAATCAAAATCAGCGTGACGATGATACACGTCACATTCGTGAATTTTATGACACCGGCGCATCCCAGAACCCAGACAACAAATCCGGAAATCGCGATGCCAATTGTCTTCGCGAATACCCATCCTCTGTCCGAGAATCCGGAGAACATCGCGCTTGTGAGCGGGTAGAATCCGAGTCCCATAATCAGAATGAGCAAATACCAACGCAAAAAAGCAGGAAAGTCAGTCCCCAAAAGTACCTTGCCGGTAATCATAAGTCCAAGAATTCCTGCTGTAAATAGAAATGATTTTTTATGTTGCAACATAATCCCCAAAATTAAACCTTTCATTGTTTTAGCTTAATAATTATAGTACGCAAATTATCTGAATTCAACCATCAATCATTGGTCATATAGAAAAGTAAGAGGAATTATGCGCAAATTACTGTTCGCCGGATGGGTTGACCATCCGGCGAACACAAAAATATCTTTTGATTTTTTAAAAAGAAACCGTTCAAACCTGATCAAGCAGTCCGGCCGGATATTTTCCTTCGGCGATCATCTTCGCGAAGGCCTCTACAACGACCGGCTTGTCTTCCTTGTAGGTCACGCCGTACCACTTGTCGGAGGTCGTCATCACTTTTACCGCCGCCCGGTTTTCCTGCAGAAGCTCCTCAACAACGGACGGCAGGAAAAATTCTCCCTTCAGCGGATTTTCTGCCATGGCGCGATCCAGGAACTTCGGGAAACGGGCGGTGAGCTCATTCATCACGCTGTAGCCGAAGCCCCACATATTCATGGACACAACGGTATCATCCGCGAGGGGCGTCCAGTTATTTCCGTCATCCTCCGTAAAGGCGATGCCGCTCTCCCGCTTTTCGATTCTTGTCCGCTCGACGACGCCGGTGAGTTCGCCGTTCGCGTCGACGCCGCAGACGCCGCGGGAGACAGAGCCGTTCTCAGTCACGGTGTTTTTCAGCTGATAGCCGATCATCGAATAGCGGTATTTCCCGTCGTCCTGCGCGCTCGAGAGGTAGTCAAACATGAGCTTAAACGCCTCGCGGCCGTAATAGTCATCCGCGTTGATGACCGCGAAGGGCGCACCGTTCACCGCCTCCTTACAGGAGAGAATGGCGTGACCGGTCCCCCAGGGTTTCACGCGGCCTTCCGGAACCTCATATCCCTCCGGAAGATTATCGATTTTCTGAAACGCGTAGGTGACATGTACACGGTCTTTGATCCTGTCGCCGATCATCTCCTGAAAGAGAGCTTTGTTCTCCTCTTTGATCACAAAAACAACATCCCGGAAGCCGGCCTGCACCGCGTCATAGATGGAATAATCTATGATCAGGTGTCCTCTGGCGTCCATCGGATCCATCTGTTTCATTCCGCCGTAGCGGCTTCCCATTCCTGCGGCCATAATGACCAGTACCGGTCTGTTATTTTTCATCGATCAGTTGTCCTCCTCATCAAGTGTGTATACTGAGCGCTTTCTTGCCTCTGTGTCTGCCTCGAGGTACTCATCATAGGTTGTGATCTTGTCGATCAGCTTGCCGTCCGGAGTGATCTCCATGATACGGTTTGCCGTGGTCTGCACGAACTGGTGATCATGGCAGGTGAAGATCTCAACGCCCGGGAATTTGATCAGTCCGTTGTTGAGCGCCTGAATGGACTCCATGTCCAGATGGTTGGTCGGCTGGTCGAGGATCAGGACGTTGGAAGCCTTGATCATCATCATGGAGAGCAGACATCTCACCTTCTCTCCTCCGGAGAGCACGCGAAGTCTCTTCATACCGTCGTCACCGGCAAAGAGCATTCTTCCGAGGAAGCCGCGGACGTAGGTGGCGTCCTTGATCTCGGAGAACTGAGTCAGCCACTCGGTGATCGTCATATCCGAATCAAACTCCTCGGTGTAATCCTTCGGGAAAAATGCCTGCGAAGTTGTGATTCCCCATTTGTAATATCCCTCATCCGGCTCTTCCACGCCCGCAATGATCTTGAACAGCTCGGAAGCCGCCAGCTCGTTGGAGCCTACAAAAGCTACCTTGTCTTCTCTGCGGAGAGTGAAGGAAATATCGTCGAGAACCTTTACGCCGTCAACGGTCTTGGAGAGGTTGTGTACCTCCAGAACCTCGTTTCCGATCTCGCGCTCCGGACGGAAGTCGATGTACGGATATTTACGGCTGGAAGGTTTGATATCGTCAAGCTCGATTTTCTCGAGCGCTTTTTTACGGGATGTCGCCTGTTTGGACTTGGAAGCGTTCGCCGCAAACTTCGCGATGAACTCCTTGAGCTCTTTAATCTTCTCTTCTTTCTTCTTGTTTGCCTCTTTGCGCTGCTTCAGAAGAAGGGTGCTGGACTCGAACCAGAAGTCGTAGTTTCCGGCGTAGAGCTGGATCTTCGCATAGTCGATATCCGCGATGTTCGTACAAACCTTGTTCAGGAAGTAACGGTCATGGGATACGACGATGACCGTGTTCTCAAAGTTGATCAGGAACTCCTCCAGCCAGTTGATCGCGTCGAGATCCAGATGGTTGGTCGGCTCGTCAAGGAGAAGAATGTCCGGATTTCCGAAGAGTGCTCTCGCGAGAAGGACTTTGACCTTCAGCGGGCCCTCAAGGGTTCCCATCTGCGCGTAGTGGAGCTCTGTAGGAATTCCGAGACCGTTGAGGAGCTGCTCCGCGTCTGTCTCAGCGTCCCAGCCGTTCATCTCGGCGAACTCTGCCTCGAGCTCGCTGGCACGGATTCCGTCTTCCTCCGAAAAATCTTCTTTTGCGTAAAGAGCATCTTTCTCTTTTGAGATCTCGTACAGTCTGGCGTTACCCTGGATGACCGTATCGAGAACAACCTGCTCATCATATTTGAAGTGATCCTGCTCGAGGAACGAAAGCCTCTGTCCCTCTGTAATCGTAATATCACCGGTCGTAGGCTCGATTTGTCCGGAGAGAATCTTCAGGAAAGTGGATTTTCCCGCGCCGTTCGCTCCGATGATTCCGTAACAGTTGCCCTCTGTAAACTTAATGTTTACATTCTCAAAAAGCGCTTTCTTACCTAAACGAAGTGATATATTATTTGCTGCGATCATTTTACAAACCCTTTCTTATGTGCATATTCTGTATCGTTGAACGATTTCTCTTATTCCGCTATTCCTTCTTTTTTTTCGGCAGTGTAAAGAACCAGTTCTGCCGGTTAGATTTTTCCGCCAGATTGTTGTACTGCAGAAACTCGTAATCCCATTCTTTTTCGAGATGCTTCGTGTCGCCTTTCTTCCAGGTATGATATTCTCCCTTTTCATCCACATATCCCAGGTGATTCAGAGCCGGAATTGTCTTCATCATATCTTTCAGATAGTAGTTATAATCGGTCATTTCAAGTCCGGTCTGGTCGAGCATCAGGGTTCCGAGATAGTTCGCGCTCGTAATAACGTCATCCTGCTCCGGAATATCATAATTCGCCCAGATGAAGAATGGCGTCGAATAATAATGCTGCTGCTGTTCGATGTTCAGATCCTCAAATTTTGCTCCGGACATATACTCCGCGAATGCCTTCGGTAAGTTCGGATAGTGATCCCCAAACATAACGATCATCGTTGGTTCACTGTAGTTTTTGAAATACTCGATCAAATACTTCAGCGCATCGTCACTGAGTTTTTCCAGCGAGAGGAAATTATTGACAACACTGTCCTCATAGCCTTTCACCTTCACCAGATGCGGTATATCATTAACTACATAGCCGCCGTGATCCTGCATCGTAACATTAAAGACGAACAGCGGATCATCACTGTTTTTTTTCTTGTTTACCAGATCGATAATCTTTTCATAATTGGCCTGGTCACTGATGTGCTTGTGATAGGTCTGGGTATCTGGCTCAAAATCATCCTGTGTATAGAATTTTTCAAAGTTCAGAAGCTTGTAAGCGGATGTTCGCCTCCAGTTGCTTCCCTTATATGGATGCATGGCGACCGCCTCGTAGCCCTGTGCCTGAAGCGTGGTGACCAACGAATACTGGTCATGGGTGAAATAGCTCACATACGGAATCATTCCGGGAATTCTCTTCACGGAGTTTCCGGTAAGAAATTCATACTCCGTCTTGGCCGTTCCGCCTCCCTTGGTGCAGACCATAATGTGTCCCTTAATCGTATTTTCCTTCATGGAGTCATAATACGGCATGACCGGGATGTTTGTCTGAAAATTGCCTACGTAACGGCAATCCGCCCAGGACTCGTTCATGATGCAGATAATATTCACCGGTTTCACCTTACCGGCCGCGTTATGCGCCTTTTTCACATCTGCATTCATCTCTTTGGAGTTCTCCGCGATTTGCTTTGTCTCAGTGACGCTGTAACCATCTGGAGGCGTCAATCTCATATATTTCGCAACGCATAGGAAACCAACGGAGGTTCCGTATTCATAATAAGTTTCAATCGGCATAAAAAATTCCGTATAAATTCCCAAACGTCCATCCCAGTTCTTTCCCACATACACCGGATAAATCAAAAACATGAAAATGAGTACGCCCAAGCGCATCATAACTTTTCCAATTTTATTCTTTTTCACAATCACACGATCGGTCATCTGGAGAATTAAAGCGGTTCCGCACATGGCCACGATTATATCCACAATCATTGCTCTTGTGAGCTGATACTTATAATTTCCGGCCACCGTTGCGGCTGTTGCCACGCTGAAGAAATCAATCAGCTGTAGAGGCTCACCTCGGAAAAGAAACACAAAATAGAACACGCTCGCGAACAAACTCCAGCTGAGTAATATTACAAGCATCGACCACTTCAGCGAATTCAGCAAGAAAAAAACAATAATATGAATCCCAAATATAACGGCAATATTTAACAGCATATAGCCGAATTTCATGTCAGACAACGTCGGATTGTTATTATATTCTATGATGAAAAAACACCAGACATCCACAAGAATCATCCATAAAAAATCAAACGGCCTGATACACACTCGGTCTTTCTTGCCCTCTGCATTCAAACGCTGTCTCGGATGCAAAACGAGCGTCCCAATCAAGATTGAAACTACGATACCAGTATAGAGCGCAATCAGAATCACCCGACGCTTCTCGCTTCCACCACTTGCCCCACTGAGCATTTTGGGAACCTTTAATGTCAGAAAAATAAGCGCCACCATCCAGTAGATCGTCCAAAATGCCTTATATTTTTTTGAAAATACAAAGCCTCTGCGGATCTCATCAATTTTTTCCTTTTTCGATCCCGTTATTTTCTTTTTATCCAGATTTTTTTCATCTATACAAGTGTCCAAATTATTATCCCGTAATCCGGATACGGCTTCACATATGTCATTCATTTCCATTACAGGTTCATCATCCCTACCCATTATACCTACATACACCCCAATTCTTCAAAAACGAAACGCCTAAAATGCCAAACACATTTCTTTATTCTTTTATCTTTTTATCCGGCAGCGTAAAGAACCAGTCCTGCCGGTTGAATTTTTCCGCCAGATTGTTGTACTGCAGACACTCATAATCCCACTCTTTTTCGAGATGCTTCGTGTCGCCCTTCTTCCAGGTATGATACTCCCCGTTTTCGTCCACATACCCCATGTGGTTCAGCGCAGGGATTGTATTCATCATATCTTTCAGATAGTAGTTGTAATCAGCCATCTCCAGTCCGGTCTGGTCGAGCATCAGGGTGCCGAGGTAGTTCGTACTTGTCACCACGTCATCCTGTTCCGGAATATCGTAGTTCGCCCAGATGAAGAACGGCGTCATGTAGTAGTGCTGCTGCTGTTCGATGTTCAGATCCTCATACTTCGAACCGGAAATATACTCCGTGAACCGATCCGGCATGGTCGGATAGTGATCGCCGAACATGACGATCATCGTCGGCTCGCTGTAGTTCTTAAAGTACTCGATCAGATACTTCAGCGCGTCGTCGCTCAGTTTCTCGAGGGAGAGGAAATTGTTGACCACGTTGTTCTCATAGCCGTCCACCGTCACCAGCTGCGGCACATCGTTGACCGTGTAGCCGCCGTGGTTCTGCATGGTAATGTCAAAAACGAACATCGGGTCATCTTTGTTTTTCTTCTTGTTCACCAGATCGATGATCTTCTCGTAATTGGCCTGATCACTGATGTGGCCGTGATAGGTCTGTGTATCCTCGTCAAAATCGTCCTGTGTGTAGAACTTCTCGAAATTCAGAAGCTTGTAGGCACTCGTTCTCTTCCAGTTGCTTCCCTTGTACGGATGCATCGCCACGGCCTCATAGCCCTGTGCCTGCAGCGTCGTGACGAGAGAATACTGATCATGGGTGAAATAGCTCACATAGGGAACCATTCCCGGGAATCTCTTCACGGAGTTTCCGGTCAGGAATTCATACTCCGTCTTTGCCGTTCCACCGCCCCTGATGCAGACCATCGTGTGTCCCTTGATCGTATTTTCCTTCATCGAGTCAAAATACGGCATCACCGGAATATTGGTCTGGAGATTTCCGACGTAGCGGTAATCCGCCCAGGACTCGTTCATAATGCAGATGATATTGACCGGTTCCACCTTTCCGGCCGCGTTGTGCGCCTGCTTCTCCTCTTCATTCGTCTCTTTGGAGTGCTCCGCGATCTGCTTTGTCTCCGATACACTGTAGCCGTCCGGAGGCGTCAGCCTCATGTATTTCGCGACGCAGAAAAAGCCGACGGTCGTTCCGTACTCATGATAGGTCTTGATCGGCGCAAAGAGATCCGTCAGGATTCCCGCTCCTCCGTTCCAGTTCACATCCACGTATACCGGATACATCAGAACCATAAAGCAGCACACGCAGACTCGCATCAGAAGCTTTCCGAATCTGCTCTTTCGCACGAGCACACGATCCGTCATCTGCAGAATCAGTGCACTTCCGCACATGGCCACGATCACATCCACGACGATCGCTCTCGTGAGCTGATACTTATAGTTTCCTGCTACCGTCGCAGCCGTCGCCACGCTGAAAAAATCAATCAGCTGCAGCGGTTCCCCGCGGAACAGATAGACAAAATAAAACGCGATCGCCAGCGAACTCCAGCCGAGAAGAATGACCAAAAGTGACCACTTCAGCGAGTTAAGCCAGAAGAACACAACGAGGTGAATGCCGAGAATAAAGGCGACATTCATCAGCATATACCCGAACTTCATCTCGGAAAAATCCGGATTGTTGAGATATTCGATGATGAAGAAACACCAGATATCCACAGGCAGCATCCACAGAAAATCCCATGGCATGATCTGCACCCTGTCCTTTTTTCCCCCGGCTGTCATCCGCCGTCCCGGATGCAGGACAAGCGTTCCGAGCAGAATCGAACCCGCGATCCCGGCATAGAGCGCGATCAGAACCGCGCGCCCCGTCGCAAGCTCCGCTTTCATGCCGCCGACAACAATTTTCGATGTCGCCGTCAGAAAGACAAGCGCCGCCAGCCAGTAAATCGTCCAGAAGGCCGCATACTTCCCTGTAAATACAAAGCCTCTCCGGATCACCGCGGCCTTTTTCTTTTTCGGCTCCGTGCTCTCCACTTCGTCCGGATCTTCTTCATCCAGATAATAGTCCGCGTCGCCTTCCTGCGGACCGGCGATCTCCTCTTCTTCAAAAGCGCCGCCTAATTCTAAAGTCAGTTCCTCATCCTTACTCATATATTCACATACTTCCCGATTTTTAAACATCTGTGTTTATTCCAACTGCAAAACATAGATATTTTACTATTTTTGGAAGAGAATTTCAATTACGAACAAAGTCCGCAAGCGGACTTTATCTCCCCCACCCACTTCCATCTTGAGAGGAGCGCGCACGGACGAAAGGCGCACGAGCAGAATCGCCTCAGCAATTTACCCATCTGCGCGTTGCGCATCACGCAGAGCGTTGTGTTATGGAAATTTCTGAGGGCTTTCCATAACACAACAAAATCCGCAGGCAAGAAATGCCTGCGGATTTTGAGGAAAATGCTGTGTTTTATTACTTCTCGATCTTATGAATGAACAGGCCGCTTCGAAGTTTCGGCTCAAACCAGGTGGATTTCGGCGGCATCAGAAGATCCGCGTCCGCAACGGCAAAGAGCTCGTGAATCGATGTCGGAAACATCGCGAAGGCGATGCTGCAGTCTTTCCCGCAGCGGCGCTCCAGTTCTCCGAGTCCGCGGATTCCGCCGACGAAGTCGATCCTCGGATCTGTCTTCGGGTCACTGATTCCCCAGATCGGCTCCAGCACGTTGGCCTGCAGATACTGAACATCGAGGCAGCCGATCGGATCGTCTTTCTTCAGCTCCTCTTTGGCTGTGAGCTTGTACCATTTGCCGTCGAGGAACATACCGACTTCACCCTTGTTCTCCGGCTGATACGGAGATACCGGCGCCTCTTCTACCGTATACACAGAAGCAACTTTGTCCAGCACCTCTGCCGGCGTCATATTGTTGAGATCTTTGACGACACGGTTGTAATCCATGATCTCCAGCTCATTGTCCGGGAACAGTACCGAGAGGAAATAGTTGAACTCCTCCTCGCCGGTGTAATCCGGATGAGCCTTTCTGCGCATCTGGGAAACCGATACCGCAGAGGCTGCGCGGTGATGTCCATCGGCAATATAGGTATTCGCAAGACCCGCGAAAGCGTCTGTGATCTTCTGCTCATCGTCCGCGTCCGCGATTTTCCATACTCTGTGCTGAACCTCATCCTCAGCGACATAATCCAGAATCGGAGCCGACGCTTTGACCGCCTCGATCACGGAACGGATCTCCCTGTTATCTCTGTACGCGAGAAAAATCGGACCCGTCTGCGCGCTTGTCACATCGACATGGTTCGTGCGGTCCGCCTCTTTATCTTTTCTGGTATTCTCATGTTTTTTCACGATTCCGCCCAGGTAATCATCCACCGAAGAACAGGCCACAAGTCCGGTCTGGGAACGGCCGTTCATGGTGAGCTCCCAGAGATAGTAGCAGGGCTGCTCATCTTCAACGAAGATCCCCTCCTCTGTCCACTGACGGATCATCTCGTCCGCTTTGCGATAGACCTCCGGTGAATACATATCATAGTCCGGAGCAAACTGAGTCTCGGATCTGTCGATGGCGAGGAAAGAATGCGGATTGGCTTCCACCACTTCTCTTGCCTCTTCTCTGTTATATACATCATAGGGCAGCGCAGCTACCTCCGGTACCAAATCTCTTCTGGGTTTGAGAGCCTTAAACGGGCGAATCGTAACCATGTATGTTCCTGCCTTTCTCATTTATATTTTGAAATTTTGTCGAATTTCGCGCAATTCTTCTGAAATTATATACTATTTAAGAGGTATTCGCAAGTTTCACAGTATATAATTGCCGCGTTTGCCCCGCACACAAACGAAGACGAAGTGCGAGTGCGTATGCTTTGCTCCTTTACGCGGATTGTGCTTATTACATGAGAAAAAGGGACGAAGCGTCAGCTTCGTCCCCTCCCATTTCATACGACAACCTATTTACTTGATGATTCTCGCTCTGAGCACGCCCTCTACGGACTCGATTCTTGTCATGATCTTGTCGTTGACCGGTGTCTCAAGGTCAATCACGGTGTATGCATAGTCGCCGCGGCTCTTGTTTGCCATGTTGGCGATGTTCATTCCCTCATCGCTGAGGATGCTACCGAACTGGCGGATCATATCTTTCACGTTCTTGTGGCAGATGGTGATACGTGCCGCATCTGTGCAGACTCCGTTGTCCATGTTCGGATAGTTTACGGAGTTCTTGATGTTTCCGTTCTCAAGGAAGTCACGAATCTGCTTTACTGCCATCTCTGCGCAGTTGTCCTCTGCCTCTTCTGTAGAAGCTCCGAGATGAGGTGTAATGATGACATTCGGAACATTGACAACTGTCGGGTTCGCGAAGTCTGTCATGTACTTCTTTACTTTTCCGGCTTTGAGTGCCTCTACAAGAGCGTCCTCATCAACCAGTACGTCCCTTGCGTAGTTCATGAGAACAACGCCGTCTTTCATCATATTGATGGCTTCTTTGCTGATCATGCCCTTTGTGCTGTCGAGCGCCGGAACATGAACAGTGATGAAGTCACAGTTTTTGTAGATATCGTTTACATCCTGGATGTGATGAATGCTTCTGGAGAGGTTCCATGCAGCATCTACGGAGATGAACGGATCATAGCCGTATACTTCCATTCCCAGGTGTGTCGCTGCGTTTGCAACCAGCTGGCCAATGGCTCCAAGGCCGATGATACCCAGCTTCTTTCCTGCGATCTCATTTCCGGCGAATTTGCTCTTTGCCTTCTCGGCGAGCTTTCCGACTTCCGGATCTGACGCATTCTCTTTTACCCACTCTACACCGCCGATGATGTCACGGGATGCAAGGAGCATGGATGCGAGAACAAGCTCTTTTACCGCGTTTGCGTTTGCGCCCGGTGTGTTGAATACAACGATACCTCTGTCCGCGCACTTCTCGAGCGGAATGTTGTTGACGCCGGCGCCGGCGCGTGCGACTGCGAGGAGCTTGTCCGCAAGCTCCATATCATGCATTTTCGCGCTTCTTACAAGAATTGCGTCAGCATTCGATACATTGTCGGTCTCTGTGTACTTCTCATCGAATCTGCGAAGACCGATTTTGGAAATATTATTTAAGCAATGGTACTGAAACATTACAGGTTCTCCTTCTCAAATTCAGTCATGAATTTCACGAGAGCCTCTACGCCTTCGTAAGGCATAGCGTTGTAGATGGATGCTCTCATTCCGCCAACGGTGCGGTGTCCCTTGAGGTTCTCAAGTCCTGCCTCTTTTGCCTGAGCGACGAACTTGGCGTCAAGGTCTTTGTTTCCTGTTACAAACGGAACGTTCATCAGAGAGCGGTCCTCTTTGCGAACGGTACCTCTGAACAGTTTCGACTGATCCAGATAATCGTAAAGAAGGGCAGCCTTCTTCTCGTTTCTCTCGTTCATTGCCTCCAGACCACCGTTTGCCTTCAGCCATTTGAAGACTTTGCCGCACATGTAAATTGCCCAGCAGTTCGGTGTGTTATAGAGAGACTTTGCGTCAGCCTGTGTCTTGAACTTCATCATGGTCGGTGTTCCCTCAAGAACATCGTCTGTGATGAGATCCTCGCGGATACAGGAGATAACGAGGCCGGCCGGTCCAACGTTCTTCTGTACGCCACCATATACGATTCCGTACTTCTCAACATCGATCGGTCGTGACAGGAAGTTGGAGGAAACGTCAGCGACCAGAAGTTTACCCTTTGTGTTCGGAAGCTTGTGGTACTCTGTACCATAGATTGTGTTGTTCTCACAAATATAAACGTAGTCGGCATCCTCATCGATCGGAAGATCGGAACAATCCGGAATGTAGGAGAATGTCTTGTCCTCGGAAGATGCGATTGCTCTCGCGTCACCGAAGATCTTTGCCTCCTGCCATGCCTTCTTTGCCCACTGACCTGTGATGATGTAGTCAGCCACACGGTTTTTCATCAGGTTCATCGGGATCTGCGCGAACTGAAGAGATGCGCCTCCCTGAAGGAAAAGAACTTTGTAGTTCTCCGGAACTCCGACGAGCTCGCGGAAATCAGACTCTGCCTCTGTGATGATATCGTCGAACATCTTGGAACGATGGGACATCTCGTTTACGGACATTCCGCATCCGCGATAATCCATCATCTCCTCCTGTGCCTCGCGAAGTACTTCCTCCGGGAGCACAGCCGGTCCGGCCGAAAAATTATATACTCTTCCCATTTTTATGTTCCTCCTGCATAAAACAATAAATATTCTAATAACAATTCATCATTCTACGCTTTTGATATTTTTTTGTCAACAGATTAGCTACTCTCACACACAATTTCGAAAGCCATCTGTTTTTCCTTAATTTTTCCAGTTTTTCATATCTTCCTGGTCGTAGATCTTGTTGTTCGGCATTCCCGCAGGGATCATCGGCGATACCTTGTCGTCGGAAGCCACCACGCACTCGATCACCGTCGGCTCACCGGACGCGATCGCCGCCTCGAGAGCCGGAGCAAACTCCTCCGCCTTTGTGACGCGAACGCCTCTGGCGCCCATGGACTCCGCAACCTTTACGAAATCAACCTTGTCCTCGAGAACCGTGTTGGAATAACGCTGTCCGTAGAACAGTGTCTGCCACTGCCGCACCATGCCGAGCACATGGTTGTTGATCACGATCTCGATAACCGGGATGTTGCTTCTCGTCGCCGTGGCCACCTCGTTCATGTTCATACGGAAGCAGCCGTCTCCTGCGATATTGATGACGGTCTTCTCCGGTCTTCCGCACTTTGCACCGATTGCTGCGCCAAGTCCGTATCCCATGGTTCCGAGGCCGCCGGAAGTCAGAAGCTGACGCGGATCCTTGAACTTGTAATACTGCGCCGTCCACATCTGGTGCTGACCGACGTCGGTACAGATCAGCGCGTCTCCCTTTGTCACCTCGTATACTTTTTCAATGACAAAAGGACCCGTGAGCGTATTCTCCGGAACGATGTCGTTGACAAGTTCCTGCTTTGCCTTCCTTTCGGCAGCCCACTCTTCATTGTTCTTTTCCTGAAGTTCCGGAAGAAGTCTCTTCAGAACCTCGCGCAGATCTCCGCTGATCTTCGCGTCTACGACAACATTCTTGTTGATCTCGGCCGGATCGACATCAATCTGGAGAATCTTCGCCTGTTTCGCGAAGGTCTTCGGGCTTCCGACATCACGATCCGAAAATCTCGCTCCGAGAACGATCAGAAGATCGCACTCTCCGATGAGAAGGTTTGCTCCCTTAGTGCCGTGCATACCGAGCATACCCATGTAGTATTCATCCGTGCCCGGGAAGGTTCCCTTGCCCATCAGCGTATCGCAGACCGGAGCCTGAAGCTTGTGTGCAAGTTCCATAACTTCCTCCTGCGCGCCGGAAATCGCGGCGCCGCCTCCGACAAAGAGATACGGGCGCTTCGACTTATTGATCATCTTCACCGCGCGGGCGAGATCCTCCTCGGTAATCGTATCCGTAACCGGAAGATCTTTCTTCGGCTCCTGCTTGATGTAATCGCACATCGCCGCTGTCACGTCTTTGGTGACATCCACAAGCACCGGTCCCGGTCTTCCGCTTCTGGCGATCGTGAAAGCACGGCGGATCGTATCTGCCAGCTTCTTCACATCTTTTACGATCGTGCTGTACTTCGTAATCGGCATGGTAATTCCGGCGATATCCACCTCCTGGAAACTATCCTTTCCAAGATACGGCGTTCCGACGTTCGCTGTGATCGCAACCATCGGTACGGAATCCATATAGGCGGTCGCGATACCGGTCACGAGGTTTGTCGCTCCCGGTCCGCTGGTAGCCAGACAAACGCCGACCTTTCCGGTCGCGCGGGCGTAGCCGTCTGCCGCGTGGGATGCTCCCTGCTCATGGGAGGTGAGTACGTGTTTGAGTTCCGGATGTTTGTAAATCTCATCATATAAATTCAGGATCGCTCCGCCCGGGTATCCGAAGACAATATCTACTCCCTGTTCCTTCAGACACTCGATGATGATCTGTGATCCATTGAGTTTCATCGTATTTCCTCTTTTCTATCTCTCTAGATGTCTGCTATTCCGGTATATCATCCATAAAACAATCTGGTTTATTCAAAATTCATGGAAAGCTATACCTCTGTCTCAATCATTTTCCGGCTGTTACACACTGCAAGCGAAGTATAACAGCCGCAAAAATGCCTGAAAATCATTCCGTAACGTTGAGGATCGCGCCTCTGTCCGCGCTGGTTACAAGTTTCGCGTATCTCGCAAGATAGCCGCTCACATTCTTCTCTTTCGGCGTCCAGCCCTCTTTTCTCTTCGCCAGCTCTTCGTCGCTTACTTTCAGTTCGATCTTGTACTCCGGAATATTGATGCGGATGATGTCGCCCTCCTGAACAAAGGCAATCGGTCCGCCGAGGGCAGCCTCCGGACTCACGTGTCCGATGGAAGCGCCTCTGGATGCGCCTGAGAAACGTCCGTCTGTGATCAGCGCCACGCTGCTTCCGAGACCCATACCCGCGATCGCGGATGTCGGGTTGAGCATCTCTCTCATACCCGGGCCGCCTTTCGGTCCTTCATAGCGGATAACGACAACATCGCCGGCGACAATCTTTCCGCCCTTGATCGCGGCGATTGCCTCTTCCTCGGACTCAAAGACTCTGGCCGGTCCCTCGTGTACCATCATCTCCGGAACAACGGCGGATCTCTTAACAACACAGCCGCGCGGAGCAAGATTTCCTTTGAGAACGGCAAGGCCGCCGGTCTTCATATACGGCTCGTCCACCGGACGGATCACTTCCGGATTGAGGTTGATCGCGTTCTTGATATTCTCGCCGACTGTTTTTCCTGTGACGGTCATGCAGTCGAGGTTCAGAAGTCCGAGTTTGGAGATCTCGTTCATAACGGCGTAGATTCCGCCGGCCTCGTTCAGGTCTTCCATGTAGGTCGGGCCTGCCGGTGCCAGATGGCAGAGGTTCGGCGTTCTCTCGCTGATGCTGTTTGCCATCTCGATATCAAAGTCAAAGCCTACCTCGTGCGCAATGGCCGGGATATGAAGCATCGTATTGGTGGAGCATCCGAGCGCCATGTCCATGGTCAGGGCGTTTTCAAACGCCTCTTTTGTCATGATGTCTCTCGGGCGGATATTTTTCTCAATCATATCCATGACTGCCATTCCCGCATGTTTCGCGAGACGGAGTCTCTGGGAATAAACGGCCGGGATGGTTCCGTTACCGCGAAGTCCCATACCGAGCACCTCCGTCAGACAGTTCATACTGTTCGCCGTGTACATACCGGAGCAGGATCCGCAGGTCGGACATACATTCTCCTCGTAATTGCGAACGTCATCTTCTGTCATCGTTCCTGCGGCGAAGGAACCTACCGCCTCGAACATGGAGGAGAGACTTCTCTTCTTTCCGTGGATATGGCCGGCAAGCATCGGACCGCCGCTGACAAAGACAGTCGGGATGTTGACGCGGGCCGCTGCCATCAGAAGTCCCGGTACGTTCTTGTCACAGTTCGGGATCATAACGAGACCATCGAACTGATGGGCAATTGCCATACACTCGGTGGAGTCCGCAATCAGATCTCTTGTGACCAGAGAGTACTTCATTCCCACGTGTCCCATGGCGATGCCGTCGCACACGGCGATGGCCGGGAACATCACCGGCACACCGCCGGCCTCGGCCACGCCCATTTTTACCGCCTGGGCGATCTTATCCAGATTCATATGTCCCGGTACAATCTCATTATAGGAACACACGATACCGATCATCGGCTTGTGCATTTCCTCTTCTGTCATACCAAGAGCGTTAAAAAGACTTCTCGCAGGGGCAGCCTGCATTCCTTTTCTTGCGTTATCACTTATCATGATCAATCTCCTCTCAAAAAATGATCTCTCATCGAATCATTGTTCTCAGACAAACGTCCGCATCGCAAATTTCCCATACCAACGAACACGAAGAGGGAAGCTGCGTCTCAAATCAGAGCTGCATCAGAATCTTCACGATCTGATCGCCCATCTCCGTGGTGGATACCTTCGTCGTTCCCTCGGAGTAAATATCTCCCGTGCGGTAGCCCTGTGCGAGAACTTCCTCCACAGCAGCCTCCACGTCATCCGCCTCTTTGTCGAGGTTGAGGGAATAGCGGAGCATCATGGCCGCGGAAAGAATGGTCGCGATCGGGTTGGCAATATTTTTGCCCGCGATGTCCGGCGCGGAGCCGTGGGACGGCTCATAGAGACCAAAGCTTGTCTCATTCAGACTTGCGGAGGAAAGCATACCGATGGATCCTGTCACCATACTTGCCTCGTCGGAGAGAATATCTCCGAACATGTTCTCAGTCAGGATGACGTCGAACTGCTTCGGATCGCGGACGAGCTGCATCGCGCAGTTGTCGACGAGCATATTTTCATACTCTACCTCCGGATACTCTTTTGCCACTTCCGCGGTAACCTTTCTCCAGAGTCTGGAAGAATCCAGCACGTTGGCCTTATCGACCTCCGTCACTTTCTTTCTTCTCTTCATGGCAATATCGAAGGCGCGCTTCGCAATCCGGCGGATCTCGTTTTCATTATAGGAAAGCGAATCGCGTGCCGTCTCAACGCCGTCGACCATTCCCGTCTCTCTCGCGCCAAAGTAGAGACCTCCGGTGAGCTCACGGACAATGATCATATCAAAGCCCTGATCGCCGATGATCTCATCACGTAAGGGACAGGCAGCCTTCAATTCATTGTAGAGGTAAGCCGGACGGAGATTTGCGAAAAGATTCAACGCTTTCCGGATTCCGAGAAGTCCCGCTTCCGGTCTTCTGGACGGCTCCAGCTGGTACCAGGGTGAAGTCTTCGCATCACCGCCGATCGAGCCCATCAGAACCGCGTCACATGTCTTTGCCTCGGCAACCGTCTCGTCTGTGAGCGGATATCCGGTCGCATCGATGGATGCGCCGCCAAGAAGCAGTCTGGAATACTCGAAGGAATGTCCGTACTTCGCACATACCGCATCCAGTACTTTCTGAGCCTCGTTTACGATCTCAGGGCCGATTCCGTCCCCGTGGATCAAACCAATTTTGTAATTCATGGCAAATCTCCCGTCTTCTTTTTTGCTGATCAGTGCGCATTTCCAAGGTGCTGCGCGCTGTGTGTACTTTTATTCATGCATTTCATGCACATTTATCAACTATAATACTTCAATTCAATTACGTTTTCAACCGTGAAAGTAAGGTCGGATTGAATTTTAAGGTGAAAAAAATGCAACATACCACAAATAAGATGAGGTGTGAAGTCCGCAGGATACGCACTCACGCGGTGCATTGCCGCTTCGCATCCGCGCCCGGCGAGAGAAGGTCGCAAACGGATTTTTTTCCGCACACAAAACGGGAGCCGCACGTTTTGGCAGCTCCCGTTCATCGTATTTCTTATTTTTTTGCTTTTGCGTCTTTTTCTTTATCCTCTTTCGCAGCGGCTGCCTGCTCCGGTTTCTCCACCAGAGCGATCGCCTCTTTGCGCATCGGGATTCTGCAGTTCTTGTTGTTTCCGAACTCCACGATTACATCGTCGTCGCTGATATCGATGAGAATACCGTAGAAGCCGCTGGTTGTAACCACTGCGTCACCGATTTCCATGGAAGAGAGCATCTCCTGCGTTCTCTTCTGCTCTTTCTTCTGCGGACGGATCATCATAAAGTACATCAGGGCAAACATTGCCACAATCATAATGAGCATGCTCATCATACTTCCCGCTCCTGCATTCGCGTTCGCGCTCGCTAAAATCATCTTATTTCCTCCTGCATTTTCACGTAATCTTCCGGTACCGGTCTTCCATATCCGGGATACCCGGAACGGATAACGGTAAAAAAACCGCATTTCCTCTATCATACACAATCGATATAGCTTCATCAAGAGTTTTCTGTCGCAGCTTCCGAAAGGCAGCCGCACGGCCGGTCACCACTTTCCCCCTTTTCAGGACTCTTCCTGCTTCCCGGCCTTTCTCACTTCTTCATTGATGACCTTCTGGTAGAATTTCGGCTGATTCATCACCTTGTGGTTCTGTTTCTCCTCGTTGAGGTCATCCAGTGCTTTCTTCTTCCAGGTATCCCAGGTGTCGTTGTCGATCGCCTCCCGGATCTCCTCCATGAGATGGTTGTAGAAATAGAGATTATGAAGGGTACAGAATCGAAGGCCGAGCATCTCTTTTGCCTTCAACAGATGGCGGATATAGCCCCTTGAATATCTCCGGCAGACCGGACAGCCGCAGCCCTCCTCGATCGGACGCTCGTCCAGTTCGAACTGCGCGTTCATCAGATTCAGATGTCCGTGATGGGTGTAGACGTGACCGTGTCTTCCGTTTCGGCTCGGGTACACGCAGTCAAAGAAGTCGACGCCCCGGTCGACAGCCTCGATGATATTGGCCGGTGTGCCCACGCCCATCAGATAGGTCGGCTTGTCCTTGGGCAGATACGGAACCACGTGATCCAGCACATCGTACATCTGCTCGTGGGTCTCTCCCACCGCAAGGCCTCCGACCGCGTAGCCGTCGAGTTCCCTCTCGGTGATCATCTTCGCGTGCTCGATTCGCAGGTCATTGTACACCGCTCCCTGATTGATTCCGAAGAGAAGCTGGTGCGGATTGACGGTGTCCTCGCGCATATTCAGCTCCCGCATCTTCTTCTGACAGCGGTCCAGCCATCTCGTCGTGCGCTCGATGGACTTCTTCACATACTGCTGTGTCGCCACACTGGACGGACACTCATCAAAGGCCATGGCGATGGTCGAGCCGAGATTCGACTGAATCTGCATACTCTCTTCCGGTCCCATGAAGATATAATGTCCGTCGATGTGCGAGCGGAACGTCACGCCCTCTTCCTTGATCTTGCGCATATCAGCCAGAGAAAAAACCTGAAAGCCGCCGGAATCAGTGAGAATCGGCTTATTCCAGGACATGAATTTGTGCAGTCCGCCGAGTTTTTTGATCGTCTCGTCACCCGTGCGCACGTGCAGATGGTAGGTGTTGGAGAGCTCGATCTGCGTTCCGATCCGTTCGAGATCCTCCGTCGACACGCCGCCCTTGATTGCCGCCACCGTACCGACATTCATGAAGACCGGCGTCTGCACGGTGCCGTGAACGGTCGTAAATTCAGCCCGCTTCGCGCGGCCGCAGACTTTCATCAATTTATATTCAGCCATAGTTTTCCTCACAAATAGTTTTGTATGTAATCCGAATCTTTATCATACCGAAGTTATCCCGCCGAATCAAGAAAAACTTCCCCGGACATCACACGCTGTCCCCCCGCCTCCATTCCGGCTCTCTCACCCGCAGCCCCACTCCTGAAAGACACGCCATCGTGTGAAATATCTGTCGGAGACATTCACAAAACAGGACGCGATTTGCGGTTGATTCGCCAGAATTTTTAATAAGAAAAGATCAGTTGAGTTGTTTTTATATAACCGTTGTCGTATAATCGGACACAGTATGAAAAGGAGTGAATATATGTCAGATCTTAACTACACGCTTGGAATCGACATCGGTTCCACAACGGTAAAAATTGTAATATTGGACATCGAGAAGAAAATCCTCTTCTCCGATTACCAGAGACATTTCGCACGTATTCAGGAAACCCTTGCCGACCTTCTTGAAAAGGCGCAGGAGAAACTCGGAGATATCACCCTCCATCCTGTGATTACAGGATCCGGTGGTCTCGCTCTCGCCAAAAGTGTCGGCGTACCTTTTGTACAGGAAGTAATTGCGGTCTCCTCCGCGCTTCAGTTCACGGCTCCGCAGACAGATGTTGCCATCGAGCTCGGCGGCGAGGACGCAAAAATCATTTACTTTGAAAACGGAAACATCGAACAGCGTATGAACGGAGTCTGCGCAGGGGGTACCGGTTCCTTCATCGACCAGATGGCCGCCCTTCTGCAGACGGACGCCACCGGTCTGAACGAATACGCCAAGTCCTATCAGGCCATCTACCCGATCGCTGCGCGCTGCGGTGTATTTGCAAAAACAGACATTCAGCCTCTGATCAACGAGGGCGCCACCAAAGAAGATCTCTCGGTTTCGATCTTCCAGGCCGTTGTAAACCAGACCATCTCGGGACTTGCCTGCGGTAAGCCGATCCGCGGCCACGTGGCCTTCCTCGGAGGTCCGCTTCACTTCCTCTCCGAGCTTCGCCAGTGCTTTGTGCGCACGCTGAATCTCGACGGGGAACACGCGATCGTTCCGGATAACTCCCACCTCTTTGCCGCAATGGGTTCCGCCCTCAACGCAAAAGAGGACACTGAGTTCTCCCTTGTAAATATGAAGAACGAGCTTCGCAAAGGAATCAAACTCGAGATGGAAGTTGCCCGCATGGAGCCGCTCTTTGCCAATAAAGAGGAATTCGACGAGTTCATCACAAGACATGACAAAGACAAAGTGGGCACCATTGATTTTTCCACCTACAAGGGAAACTGCTACCTCGGCATCGACGCCGGTTCCACGACCACAAAGGCCGCCGTCATCTCCGAGGAGGGAGATCTGCTCTATTCCTTCTATGATAATAACCAGGGAAATCCCCTCGCCACCTCGATCCGGGCCATTCAGGACATCTACTCAAAGATGCCCTCCACCGCACGCATCGCCTACGCCTGCTCCACCGGTTACGGCGAGCAGCTGATCAAGGCAGCTCTGATGCTCGACGAGGGCGAGGTCGAGACCATCGCCCACTATACGGCGGCATCCTTCTTTGAGCCGGAAGTTGACTGCATCCTTGATATCGGCGGACAGGACATGAAGTGCATCAAGATCCGGGACGGCGCGGTAGATTCCGTTCAGCTGAACGAGGCCTGCTCCTCCGGCTGCGGTTCCTTCATCGAGAACTTCGCGAACTCTCTGAATTTCAAAGTCAAAGACTTCGCCCAGGAAGCTCTTTTTGCAGAGAACCCGATCGACCTCGGAACCAGATGTACGGTCTTCATGAACTCCCGTGTAAAACAGGCGCAGAAAGAAGGGGCGACCGTAGCGGACATCTCCGCCGGCCTCGCCTACTCCGTCATCCGAAACGCTCTTTATAAGGTCATTAAGGTCTCCGACGCCAGGGAGCTCGGAAAACACATCGTCGTTCAGGGAGGTACCTTCTATAATAATGCGGTACTCCGAAGCTTCGAGCGCATTGCCGACTGCCACGCGATCCGTCCGGACATCGCCGGAATCATGGGTGCCTTCGGCGCGGCGCTGATCGCAAGAGACCGCTGTGAGGGTAAAGAGACGACGATGCTTCCGATCGACAAGATCAACACCCTGGAGTACTCCACAAGAAGCACCTACTGCAAGGGCTGTACGAACCACTGCCGTCTGACGATCAACCGCTTCTCCGGCGGCCGCCAGTTCATCAGCGGAAACCGCTGTGAGCGCGGAATCGGAAAAGAGAAAAACGCGAACCGCATCCCGAATATGTATGAGTGGAAATACGACCGCATCTTCGGCTACACGCCGCTTCCCGCCGACGAAGCTCCGAGAGGACGCATCGGCATTCCACGCGTGCTGAACATGTACGAGAACTACCCGCTCTGGTTCACTTTCTTCACGAAGCTCGGCTACAGCGTCGTGCTCTCCCCGCAGTCCACGCGGAAGATCTACGAGCTCGGCATCGAGTCGATCCCGTCGGATACCGCCTGCTACCCGGCCAAGATCACCCACGGACATATCGAGTGGCTCATCAAACAGGGCGTCACAGACATCTTCTACCCGTGTATCCCGTATGAGCGAAACGAGTTCCCGGAGGCAGTCAACCACTACAACTGCCCGATCGTCACCTCCTACGCGGAGAACATCAAGAACAATGTGGACGATCTGAAGCAGCTGGATATCAACTTCATGAACCCCTTCGTCGCCATGACCAGCGAAAAAATACTGGCGGACGAGCTCGTAAAAATCTTCCGGAATCTTCCGGAAGCCGAGGTTCGCCTCGCCTGTCGCGAGGGATGGAAAGAAATGGAGAATGTGCGGAACGACGTTCGCCGCAAAGGTGAGGAGGTTCTCAAGTGGATGTCCGAGACCGGACACAACGGCATCGTTCTCGCCGGACGTCCGTACCACGTGGATCCGGAGATCCACCACGGTATTCCGGAGATGATCACAAGCTATAACGTCGCCGTTCTCACCGAGGACGCCATCTCCCATCTGTCCGCCGTGGAACGTCCGCTCCGCGTCAACGACCAGTGGATGTACCACACAAGGCTCTACGCCGCGGCAAACTACGTCAAGAGAAGAAACGATCTGGAGCTCATCCAGCTCAACTCCTTCGGCTGCGGTCTCGACGCCGTGACGACCGACCAGGTATATGAGATCCTCAGCGGATCCAACAAGATCTACACCGTGCTGAAAATCGACGAGGTCAACAACCTCGGTGCAGTCCGCATCCGTGTGCGCTCCCTCCTCGCAGCAGTCCGTGTGAGATCGAAGAAACAGCAGGAGAGAAAAATCATCTCCTCCGCCGAAGACCGCGTCGTTTTCACAGAGGAAATGAAGAACAAAGGATACACCATCCTCTCCCCGCAGATGTCGCCGATCCATTTCAACCTGATCGAGGCCGCTTTCAACAACAGCGGCTACAACATGGAGGTTCTCGATAACGACAACCGGACAGCCATCAACGCGGGACTCCGCTATGTAAACAACGACGCCTGCTATCCGTCTCTTCTGGTTGTCGGCCAGCTGATGGACGCCATCGACTCCGGAAAATATGATCCGGACAGAATCGCCCTGATCATGAGCCAGACAGGAGGCGGCTGCCGTGCGTCAAACTACATCGCCTTCATCCGGAGAGCACTGAAGAAAGCCGGCTATCCTCAGATTCCGGTTATCTCTCTGAACCTCGTGGGGCTCGAAGACAACCCGGGCTTCAAAGTAACGAAAGACATGGCCGTGCGCGCGGTTTACGCCGCGATCTTCGGCGATATCTTCATGAAGTGCCTGTACCGCATGCGTCCCTACGAGAAAGTAAAGGGCTCCGCGAACAAGCTTCACGCAAAGTGGGAACAGATCTGTATCAACTTCCTGAAACAGAAACATGTCTCCCTGCGCAAGTTCAACACGCTCTGCCGCTCCATCATCCGCGACTTTGACCGCCTCCCGATTTCCGGTGAGCGCAAACCGCGTGTCGGCATCGTCGGAGAGATCCTTGTCAAGTATGCTCCGGCAGCCAACAATCACCTTGTGGATCTGCTCGAGCACGAGGGCGCCGAGGCCGTTGTACCGGATTTTGTAGACTTCTTCATGTACAGCTTCTACAACGCGAAATTCCAGTACCAGCACTACGGCACAACAAGAAAGTCCATGCTGCTGACACAGGCCGGCATCAAGTCCGTGGATTTCCTGCGAAAAGCGGCAAATGACGAATTTGCAAAGAGCCGCCATTTCACGCCGTCGGCAAAAATCGACGAGCTCGCCGAGTACGCAAGCCCGATCGTTTCCGTCGGCAACCAGACCGGTGAGGGATGGTTCCTGACCGGCGAGATGATGGAGCTCATCCACAGCGGAACCGAGAACATTGTCTGCATTCAGCCCTTCGGCTGTCTGCCGAACCACATCGTCGGAAAAGGTGTTATCAAGGCGATCCGCGCGGATTATCCGCAGGCGAATATCGTCGCGATCGACTTCGATCCGGGTGCATCCGAAGTAAATCAGCTCAACCGGATCAAGCTCATGCTCTCCACTGCGAACAAGAACATGAAGCGCTCCTGAACAAAGGCAAAACAATCTGTTTCCATCTTGCGGAAGATGCTTTTCCGGCGTCTGCCGCAAGATTTTTAACCTCTATATAATGATAGAAAAAACGAGGGGATGCTTTGATGCACCCCCTCGTTTCTTTCTCTTCTTTAACCTTTCAATCACATGTGAACCTTCCGCATTTCCTGCGCAATGCGTGTCAGCTCAAGTGCCACCTTTTCCTCCTCAGAGAGCTTCGGCTCATTCAGCTCTGCCATCCGGGATACTCTTTTTAATTCCTCAAAGATATCATCTTTCGTCCGCTCCGGATCCTGTGCGGTTTCCTGCAGCATCATCGCCTTCATCACGGACTTCTGCGCTTCGAGCTCCCGGCTCACGTCCAGCTCGGAAAAAATCTCTGCCTGACGCGCCGCCTCCGGCGCCTCCTTTTCAGACCGTTTCTCCGGCGGCCATGGAATCACTTTCTCAGAGGCGGCAGCTTTCGCAAGTTCTGCCTGCTCCCTGGCCTCCTCTGCCTCTGCGCGGGCGGCCTCTTCCTCTGCCTTTTTCTGTTCCAGAAGTTTGGCCTTCTCTTCTTTTTTCACACGGAATTCCTCCCAGCTCATTCCCGGAGGAAGAAGCTGTAAATCCCGTCCCGGAATATCCTCCACATGGTGCTCCGGATGAAGGAAGGAACGAAGCGTCACGTCCATATAGAACTTATACTGCGCATCCTCCCAGTCCAGAATCGTGAATGGTTGCTCCTCAATGATCGTGACCAGCTGCTCCTCACGCTGGAAATTCGGCCATTTTCCCTCGAAATCCCTTCGCTCAAGGTCGTTCTGAATCCTTCTGCGCATTCCCTGAATCCGGATATCATTGTCCGCGCCGTAGCTTCTGGCCGGATAAGGCTCGGAGGCCTCGTTGATCAGGGAAATCATATGACGGTAGATCTTCTCTCCCTTCGGCTCAGCCAGGTACTTCGCCAGTTTTTCCTTCTGTCTTACAGTCGGAACGCTGTTAAAAAGAGACACCATGGAGGCGTAATGCTTGTCACCGGCTTCCCTGGCGATCTCCTCCATCACACGGTTTCCTTCTTTTGTCGTCATGTACCAGTCTTCCATCGATGTCTTCGTCGGCGACCAGTAACGAAGCGGAGCAAATTCCACCAGCTTGGCCAGACGCCTCTCCAGATCATTGCCGGCATCCGGTCCGAGATACTGGATCTTATCATAGATCAGCGACAGAATATAGAAAACACGGCGGATATGTTCCGCGCCCTGCACCCAGTAGTGACCGGTTCTGTGATACTGATAGAGATTGTTCCACTCCACCTGCTCACGGTAGCGCATCGTAAAAACAGGCTGAAGTCCGGCACGGAAAGAAATCTCATTGCCGAGGATATCCGCGTCGGTGATAATCAGGGAGTGAATATCGTTCTCAATTCCACCGTCCTGTTTCCTGATATTCCGCTTCGGTATTTCACCGATAATCTCAACGCCGGTAAATTCCAGATAGTCCTCCACCGCGTCGCTCATCATGTAAGGAATTCGCATGACAGAACGATCATCGCTGTCACTTACGAACTCCAATGTCTCAGATTCGATAAGTGCGTATAATCTGTCCTTTAATATTTCTCTGCTCAATTTCCTTTTCATCGTTACACCCCATATACATCCAATACCTTTCGGTATTTTCTTATTTCCAAATAACATATTATAAATAATTCAATGAACTTACGTTTATTATACATGAATTATTTGAAATATTCCACACAAATTATATATTATATACAAAAAACCACCAATAGACCGATCCTAATGGTGGCATTCCGCTATTTTTTCGTGTTTTCGTTTCGTTTTCAGAATATATTAGCATATATCATATTTTATTTCATGCATTATTTGCAGATTCTTCATGGAATCTGCCTTTTGTATACTTCTACTATAAAGGATCCTGAAACGTCCGTCTTATAGATCCGAAAAAAAAATGACAGATTCATGACATTTTGTGCAAATCCGGTCATCGGATCTTTCCGCAGGGGACCATAAATTTATAGTATATAAAATCTTTTTACAATATTTTTCCGTTTTCACTGGAATTTAATTTGATTTTATGGTACAAACAATATATAAAACTTAGATAATTTTCATATCATTATTCTTGTTTTTTCGTAAATTTTCGAGGTCACAATGTCATTTGTGCCTTTTGTCCGTTTAATTCACTACAATTCGACAAAATGTATAATTGATATATTGAATTTTCAATGATATTATGATATTAGCAACACATTTTGAGGGGTATTTACATGGAATTTGCAAACAAAGAACTATTAGACCGTCTTCTTGAACAAAAAGAAGAAAAAATCTACCACAAGGACTACGACTCAGAAATTTTGTTTTACCAGCTTGTCAGCAGTGGCCAGGTGGGCGAATTACATCACACGTATTTTTCCCTGAAGCAGACAGGACTGGGCAAGCTCTCCAATGATCCGGTGAGAAATTACCGTTATCATTTCGTTATTTGTGCAGCTCTCATCAGCCGTTTCTGTATCGAGGCAGGAATGAACGTGGAAATCGCTTACACGCTCAGTGATATGTACATCCAGAAGGCTGACCAGACAAGCAGAGAACAGGATCTCTATCATCTCCACCGTCAGATGGTATTCGACTATGCTTCCAATATGAACATCATCAAGCGTGAGAGAAATGTCCACTCCACAAGAATCAACAAGGCGATTGATTACATCAATAATCACCTTCATGACAACATCACGGTCAGTGATATCAGTACTCATCTCAGCATGAACAACTCTTATCTCTGCACCCTCTTCCGCAAGGAAACAGGCATGACTGTGCACGCATTCATCGAGAAAAACAGGATTGATCTCGCAAAGAGTTATCTCTGCTACACAGACTACAGCTTCAGTGAAATCGCCGACATCCTCTGCTTCAGTTCTCAGAGTCACTTCATCTCTGTATTCAAGAAGCACACGGCTATGACTCCGAAGGAGTATCAGAAGGAAAACTACAGAAAAGCGTTCTGATGGAGTTCTGATGGAACAAAAAAAATACCGCACTCACCGTTTTCTAGCATTATACGGTGGTGCGGTATTTTTGTGTGTTCTTCATAGAAGCCTGAGGGGTGCGCATCGACACCGGTAATCCTCGCTCTCGCGTTGCTTCGTCGTCAGCGCTCCGCCGCTTAACGCTGGTGCTCCCGCCGAATCTCGCCCGCTTTGTCTTATGTCCTCCGGACGATGTTCAAAGCGGGCTCAGACATTGCACGTCTACGCTCCGCTCCGGTCCGCGCTAAACGAACGTCCCCCGGACGTTCAGCGCCGCACCAGCGCTATGCTCGCGCTTCTGTCCTCAGCTTCCTATGTTCGCTACGGATTGCCGGCGCCGAGGCGCACTATTTAAAACAAATCTTTTCTGTGATTGTTACAGATTACTGACTACTCGCGATCCTTGCGATTGAGTCTGCTGAGGAGAACCGCGAAGATGCTACTGATCAGGAGCACCACCGCATAGAGCACGAGGTTTGACTCATCTCCGGTCATGACAGCGGCGACAAGTTTGCGAAGCCCTGAGCTTACTCCTCCGCTTGTGTTCCCGCTGTCATTTCCATCTGCGTCGATCCATCCGGGCGACGGGTCTGAGGAGTTCTGATCGTGCCCGGGAAGATCGGCATTTGTAGGTGCCGGCGAGGTCTTCGGGTCGTTTCTGTCGCTGTCCGCCGGTGTCTCTGTGGGCTGAGTATCCACAGGATCCGGTGCGGTTGTTGGTGTTGGCCCGGCGGTAGGGGGCGGATCGTTTTCCCCTTCTTCATCTCCGTCTCCGGATATGAAGGAGATTTCGTCCACTTTTCCTTCTCTTCCGTCTTTTGTGATCCAGACTGCCGTATCAAGTTCGCCGCTTTCGCCTCTCCTGGACTCTGCATAGACGACGTAGACGCAGTTTGTGCACTCGATGTTCTGTTTCACATCCTTCATCTCGACGACGCGGAAACGGTGTGTTCCTTCCTCCGAGACAGGAATCCGGAAGGAACCGGTCTCTCCTGCCGAGAGGAGCAGCTGTTCGGGGAGAGGACGGACGCCGTCCAGACCTTCGATCCGGACGGTTAAGGGTTCGCTGTCGGATTCGATGGCCACGGACTTATCGCCTTTGCGGATTTTTCCGAGTATCAGGCCGTCGGCACCCTTCCCCTGAACCGTCATCTGCTGACGGCTTTTGCTCTCTTTCACTGCCGCTATCCCTCCGGGTTTGATACGGACGCTGAGCTGAATATAGACCGTATCATTTTCCGAAGGACTTTCCTCTGCGCCGTGAACTTTCAGCGCCGAGATGAGATGCAGCAACAGACAGACGACCACGAAGAGGATCATTTTCTTTATTCTGTTTTTTCTCTCTAGCTTGTTTATATTGACGTCGTCCAAGTCTTTCTCTCCTACCAGGTAACAGAATGAAACGTTGAAACCTTACAGTCAGGCCGGATTCACTAGTACACCATTCGCAAAATAACTGGACTAATGTGCAGAATGCTTGCCCGAGAGTGCGTGCCTGAAAACGCAGGCGTAGCGGGCTACGTCGAGGCTTTCAGGTGCGTGCTATCGGGATAAGCAGGCAAGCATTCGGTTCAGTTATTTAAGAAATGGTGTACTAGTCTTCCGATGATCATGCATCTGCCGTTGGTACTTCCGTTCATACAGGTGGACAGTGCAATGAGCCTGTCCGTCGGCTGCAGATCAATCTCTCGGTACTGACAGGCGTTCTTCTGAATCACCTGCAAAAAATCGCCCATAGTCTCCGGTGACTTGTCGGCAATGCTGTAAAACTGCTCGTCGTATGCGTCACAGGTTACACAGGCAAAGATCTCGATATCCATGGATCCCTCTGCGAGATAGAGATGTCCCGCTTTGTGATCCCTGAAATACTTTGCCTTCCGGAACTCTAATACATCTCCGAACATGGCTCCGTTGTCCATGTGATGCGCATACAGAATATTATAGGTATCCGTGAAATCCGGTTTGTTCACGCTGGACATAAATACTGAGCCTGTCAGCGCAAAGTCTCCGTACACGTTTTTGTTGATATATTCCATATCATCCTCACCCTGAAGAACGGGGTAATCGATATGTGTGTCATCAATGGTAATCCAGGCTTTTACGTCCGGATTAATTTTCATCAGTTCTGCAAGTCCGGGATTCTCGTCTGTAGGAAGATCCGGATCCGGTTTGTACTTCTCCAGATCCTCCGAGAGAAAAGCTCCCGTATATTCACAGTATGTCTCCCAGAGGGAAAACCCTCCGTAGAGAAGGAGACATACAATTAACAATTTTGCTAAAAAGTCTAAAACTTTGTTGCCTGCCTTTGCCACCCCTGACATACCGGCAAGCGTAAAATCCCATATATATAGTTCCTGCATCATTTTCCCCTAAGTCCGATTAGTCAATAGTTTCTGTCTTTTTACTTCTGAAGAAAACAACTGCCAGAAGAAGTGCCATTACAACGATCATCAGATACGGTGCAACCATGCGTACAATACCTGTCGGTGTAACGTTCTCCGTCGAGCTTGTATTGGTGTAGGTGACATCACGGTCAGTGTCCATGTGAAGACCTGCTGTCCTTGCCGTCTCATCCTTGCTAAGGCTTCCTGTAGATGTGATCTCTGTCTTGTAGTTCTTCGCATCCTGCTCACTCTCTACAACCGTCACATTGGCAAGTTTTGCAAGTCCTTTGATGATGAGGCTGTCTCCACCCTTCAGACCTGCTGTGTATTCCTGTTTCACGCCGTTGTAGGACGGTACCGGGGAGGAATCACTGTTTGTTGTTGTCATCATATCTGCAGGAATCTCCTGTGTGCCGTCAGCGGAAACCGTAAAGTTGAAAACGTCGGAGGCTTTTGCCATGGTTCCTTTGATGACCTTCTTGACAGTCAGATTGTAAGTCTCATAGATCGTCACGGCTGTGCCGCTGGTGGAACCTCCGTTTCCTCCGTTTCCTCCGTCATCTGTATAACCGGTAGTTTTCTTGTAGGTTACTGTTCCGCCGGTTCCTTTTTCTGCCTTGAGGAATACATAACCGACAATCTGATACTTGATAGATCCGTCGGAAGTTGAAACCGCATTCACGTAGACATCGATGTATCTCCTGGATTCTTCATCAGTGAGATCTGTATAAGCCGCATTGTACGCAACACTTTTGTTTGTTCTCTCTTCTTTTACCAGGAAGCGGTAAACGCCGGGAGCTCTCCACTCAATGGCAGAAAAGTCAATTTCAGCGTTCTCCGAAACCTCGGCCTTCTTTCCGCTGATGGCCACCTGACTGACACTTCCGGGGAAGCTTACGGTGACAGCTGTCGGGTTTACCGCTGTGGAAGCAATATAGTTGCCTGCCGATTCCTGATCCTTTCCGATCACTGTACCGGTCTCGGAGCTTCCTCCCTCCGGGATCTCAACTCTTCCCACAAGACTGGTTTCATATTTGAACTCAGTAGCCGGAACATTGATTTTCACGCCATCCTCCGGGTTCGTGATGCGAAGTACCTTCTGGAAGGAAACGGAAGTGCCGGCTGCGGCTTTTCCATCGCTGCCAATGGCCGCTGCATCAGCGGACACTGCAGAAAGTCCCATCGAAATTGTCATGCAGACAGCCGCAAAAGCTGCTGCAATTTTCTTTACCATTCTGTTTTTCACTTTTTTCTCCATCCTTTTTTGTCAAATGAACTGCTGTATTTAGGAAATAAAAGCGGTTCTGCCGGCGGTAAGGTCCGTCTGTACAGCAGGCATTACGCTGTATTCCACATAAAGTTAAAGGTTTGTGCGGCGGATCACGGTCATAACTTTTCCCGTGATTGCATCTTCATCGATGGCGCCGAAGTACCGGCTGTCCCTTCCACCTTCCCGGTGATCACACATGATGAAATACCGGCCGGCATCCATGGTCATCGGATACTTCACCTCAGCAGAAAGCTGCGGCGTCTTGAAAAAGACTTTCGGTTCCGCCACGAGATAACCGTTGATCTTCACACTCTCAACTTCTGTGATCTCGATCTCGTCCCCGTCCTTCGCGATGATCCTGCCGAGATACGTCTTTCCCTCTGCCTTGTAGGTGACTATATCGCCGGCGGCAAGTTCTCCCTTCCACCGGTAGTAGAACACGAGATCTCCCGCCCCGATGCCGGGGTTCATGTCATCGTTTGGAGATACTGTTACTCCAAAAACAACTCCGAAGATAAGATATAGCACGAAGGCCAGTGTTACGAAGCGGATTCCGAAGGACCGGATCTGCCGAAGCTGCCTTTTTCGACGTAGCTGTATATCTTTGCCAGAGTTTTTGCAGGAGCCTGTTGACGGGTCTGCAGATGAAACTGCCATAGCCGGAGACTCTGTTTCTGATTGTTCCACCGGCATTTCTTCGTTAGCAGTTTCCTTTTTCATCTTCCACTGCTCCGAATCCGCCTGCGGCGACTGCTCTGATAAAGTTTTCTCTGTCTGTCGTTTCATTTTTCTTCCTTTTTCGAATCAAATAAATGATCTGAAGAATCACTGCCAGCGCCACCATGACACCAAAAGGCATTCTGTTTCCGGAGATTCCGGTGGGCGCCACGGGATTGATCGTGAGCCAGGAGGTCGCATAGACAGCGATTTCGTCCCCGGAAGTTCCCCTGCTCTTCTGCGAGAGTGTCGCTTTCATGTAGATCTTGTAACGGCCGGGCTGGACCTCGGCAACAGACGCCAGATCTCCGTAGGTACCGTTTTTCGTCTTTGAGTAGGTGACATCGCTGAGGACATATCCCTCTTCATCCATCTGATCCTGGTACTCTTTCCGAAGTGTTCCCATGGAATAGCTGACATTCGCCTCATCGAGGGTGTGAGCGCTTCCGTCAAATTTTACAACCTTATCATCGGTATCAATTCTCGCCCAGAGCGCATCCAGAGTGTACTCACTGGTTGTGTGGTACTGGAACATGGCTCCGCTCTTCCGGATCGTAGGTCGGCTTAAGACCACCTGTTTTCCGTTCCGTGTTATCGTACGCTTCTTATCAAACCAGCCGATAAAGGTGTATTCATCCGACACCGGCTGATCCTGTACAATCCGGATCTCCTCTGAGTCCGTAAACCTTCTGCGGTAAAAGAGCTTCCGGATATTGGCATCGGTCTGATCAACGCCCTGAATCGATACCATGTCGTTCTCATCGTGCCCCTGGGGATAATCATCCGCCGTGCCGTCCTGCGACCATCTGGCATCGGGAAGATTCAGGTTGTACCCCACACGTCCGTTTGCGTTGACTACGTAAAAAATAACGGCTACGTCGTTATCGCTGTCTGTATCTTCCGCCGACAAAGGCTTCGGCATCAGAAACCGGATATTCCTGTACTTCTTCGAAATCTCATCATCCGAATTCTTGTCCTTGTCATAGTAGGTATACGGAATCGACGCACCCGACCGCAGGGTCATTACCTCCACCGCTTTCAGCATATAGTCCTTCGCCGAAAGGGATGGATCGTCCATGATACTGTCCACCGGACGATAGGGAACCACTACATTTCCCTTTTTCCTGTCCGGAGATACCATCTGATAATGATCACCGTATCCGTTGAGGTACTTCCCGTTCTCAATGTCGTAATACCAGATATAGACATGGGACTGGGAATAATCCAGCTCCTTGTCCTTCGGTTTCAAAGAAACCACCAGGCGGGCGATAGATCTGGTTCCGGGGAAAGCATTCTGGATTCGGAAAGACATGTTCTGCACGCCATTATCTCCGTCCGGTTCTCCTTCTTCCAGCTCATATCGGAAGGTTTCCTCCGTCAGTCCGTTTTTATTATGTACATACATAAAGCTCTCGGAATACTCATATCCTTCAGGAAGAACCAGGTGGATATTATTCTTCTCACCGCAGCTTACAAGCTGTCCGTAAAAGCTTCCCGACTCAGCGGAAAGGGTTGCATAGTCCGTGAAATATCCGTAAGTATTCACATCAAGCAAAGAAGCGGTACTATCCTCTGCAAAGTAGTTTCTCTCCGAGCCGCTCAGGATATTATATGAACCTCGATCCGTGTAATAGTACAGCACCTGATAGCGCACAGATTTCGGCACAACAAAGAAAATGATGTTGAGGTCGTACTTCGCGTTGTCGAAGGACACACTGCTGACCTCTCTGTTTGCCTTCTTCAGACTGAAATTATTAATATCGTCTTTGCTTCGCGACGGAGGATTCCGGGGATCCCAGCTCTCAAATTCATAAAACTGCCGTTCACTGCCGTTCTTCAAAAAGCGTGCAGAATAAAACGTATAACTGTCTGAATCCAGCGGCAGGTTAATTCTGACTCCCGCATCCTCATAAAAGGATTCCTGATAATAAATCAGATCCGACGCATTCTTCTGCAATTCGGAAAACTCACGGTACTGCGCAGATTCATCCACGTAATAGACTGTGTATTTCTTCTGCTTTGTCAATTCCAGAACCACATTTACCGTCTGATACTGTCCGGTTCCCTGCACGAGAGGAGGCTCCTCCGTCAGTCGGAGACGCAGGGTGCCTGTCCCTTTTAACGCAGAAAACGAAGCACTTACTCCCTCCAGATATTCGTCATCTCCGAAGGCATACATTTTTCTCGTGTAACGGTAAGAAGATGGAATGGTCAGCTTCAGCTCAGAAAGCTCATTGAGCGAGGTAGTGAAAGTGACCGGTGTCTCCCCGGCCTCCGCTCTCCGGAAGGTACCGTCCGCATCCTGCGTAATCCCGGTGTAAATCGGCTGATAATTGCTGTCATAGCCCTCGTAGAAATAGAGCTGACAGGTGATCTTCGAGGGATCCGCCTCCGGTTCAGGCTCTGAATCGGTTTTCTGTTCCCCTCCGGAAGATTCATCATCCAGTCCCGGCTTTGCGAAAACCAGATAATTCATGGTCTCTTTTGAAGTATTTCCGTTCGCATCCAGAATCACCACTTCACCTTTTTTTACGTTTCGCCTGTAAAGGAACATCGTCTGGTCTTGGCCAATCGAGTCAACAACCACCATACTTTGACCGGTGTCAGTCCAGCCATCCCTCGCAAGCCATGAGGAAATATTCGCATTCGGTTCCGCGGTTTTATCAAACAGTCTGTGATCCGCTGCCAGGTAAACGGCAGCATCCATGCCCACGATGAATCTGGCCTCCTCAGGCAGTATTCCGCCGTCATTCACATAATTCTTTGAATCACAGGCAGTGGAGAGGAACTCTGTTCCCTGCAGAACTGAAGGCAGAACCCCTCCTTTGGGGAAGACAGAACAGCGGTCGCCAAAGAAATGGTCACCCGCAGTCATTCCCGCGTCATCAATCACAGACCAGGCGTAGGCATTCGCCTCGTCTTCCACCCAGAGTTCCTGAATAACTCTTCCTTTTTGCCTTGCTTTTGTTGCAAAGACAACGTACTGGGCGAAGCCGCCTCCGGAGGGAGCATTCTCAATACTGCCCAGTTTCAACGTCTCACCGGCAGACATCTTTGTTCGATAAAGTCTGTACTTGATGGAGTTATTCTGATCGTCATTGACACTCAACAGCGCAGAATAATAGGAAAGCACGCTCCATCGGCCTTCCCGCAGCCAGGCCGGAAGTTCACCAACTCTCGTATCCATGGCCACCGTCAAATACATATCTTCTGCCGCCGTAACCTCTGCCTGGGTTCCTGCTGCCAGCTTATCCTTCCTTGCAGGCTGAAGAACCTCAGCTCCGATAATATAACCGGGCGCTGACTTGGCAGTAAGAGTACTGTCCTTTCCATAGACCTCAGAATTGCTCCTGGAGTGAATTCCGTCTTCGGGAATATCCTCATAGAGCCGGAAATCCTGCTGGATTTCCCAGTCAGAAGCATGATCCGTATAGAGTTTTACAGATTTGATCAGACGTCCGCTGATGGTTCTTTTCACCGTTCCCGTCGTAGGTTTCGGCGTAGCTGTGGGCTTCGTGGTAGATGAAGCCTTCGGCGTGGGCGTAGGTTTTCCGGTCGTCGACGGTTTCGGCGCAGACGTCGAGGCCGTCTTCTTCTGTACTACATAAATGATCTCCGCATCTTTTGGATTGATCTTCTTGCTCTTCATCTTGATGGAGAGATCTTTATTAATGGTCACATATTTACTGGTTCCCTGAGCCTCTCGGCCATTCAGATCCCGGCTGTAGTAAACTGCTTCTTCTCCTTCTTCTCCTTCTTTTCCTGCAATCATAGTTCCTTTTTGGTATATCTTGTCGTTCTTTTTATTACCCTCAAAATACATAGATCCGTTTCTGTCAGGGACGTAAATCGCACGGATAATTTCATACTCTTTCCAAAAATCCAGATTTATGTAGTTGTAAAAATACCTGTCGAGAACAGGATTGTCATGAGCAGCCGGATCCGCAGACCCACGATCCGCCTCATCCAGCATCATTTGATATACATCTTCCCCGTTGGAAGCTTTCATCGATGTGTAAGTGACATAGCACGCATAAATCTTTGAAGATACAGATGCAGTGACGGCCTTGGATTCCCCAAGCATAGCCGCCAGATCATAACCGCCGGCCGTAGCGGTATTCACATTTGCGATGCGGGATTTGAATGTATCAGAAAAGGGATCATCCTGCGGCTGATCCTTCATCTCTTCCCTATTCTCATCTCCATCTTTATTTCCGTTTGTATTTCCATTCGTACTTTCGGTTGAATTCCCGCCGTTGTCGTCCGGGATCACATCCGTTGCCGGCTGATTTCCGTTTTCTTCTGCGGGTTTGGTTCCGGGTGTCGGACCTGCAATACCGGGTTCCGGCTCCCCATCCTCTTCACGGGTCAGAGTCTCCTCTGCCGGTATTCCGGAAGAATTCTCACTGCTCTGTTCTGCAGAATATGCATTATTTGAAGCAAGAGCATTCACGGCATTCTGCATTCTCTCCACGGCGCCTTCCTGATTCAAATCAGAATCAGAAACCACGTCGGCATAAGAGTCATTCACACAGCCAACCACAGTAGAAGACGCAGTGGTGGCGATGACACACAGAATTGCAGCGAATCGATAGACTCTGTTCAGCAGTTTCTTCAAAAGAATCACCTCGTAAAAATGTACCCGTTAGATCCGTCAATTGCAAAAAATTCGACAAAATTTGTCTATTTTGCAACGTTTGAAACTAAACATCCCTTTTTAGTTTCCGAAAGTGCGAAGAATATCCACATATATATACTTTCAAATAGGTGTGCCTTAGCAAACCATCTGTTTTAGTAATCATCGGTAACATATTAACATTTTTCCAACATATGTCAATGACTTTTGTGACTTTTCATTTTATTTTTCACAGAGAATTCGTTGCGACGGGATACAACATGGTGCGAAAAAAAACAGGCGGAAGGAGACTGAGCATATAAAGCGAACACATCAGGCAAGTCCACGGAAGGAGCCAGAGTATACACGCGAACACGTCGCTCTCGTCCTCAGCGCTCCGCCGCCTATTGCGGGATGCTCCCGCAAAAAGGGAATTCATAGAAATATATAGCATTGAAAAAAGAGAACAGGGATCTCTCCCTGCTCTCTTTTCTGATATCATACATATTCTTCTGTTTGGCGATCAGTATCCGATTTCGTCGAAGGCCTTCTTGATCTCGTTTTTGTGCTCGCTTCCGTTGCTGGTCACGCCGTAGACGAGAGTTGTGTCAATGAGCACTGCCTCAAAGTAGTTGCCGTCTCCTGTGACTACTGCGGTGCTCTTGTTGTTGGCCCGTTTTTTCTCGATGGAGTAGCCGTCGGTTCCCTCGTATCCTTCGATCAGCTGGTCAGTCAGCTTTGTGTAAGTCTGATCCGCCTGCTCTTTCTCCTTGAAGTGATAGAGTTCCATCTGATACTCGTCCTTGACATAGCCGACGATGACGGCATCTGCTCCCTGGTCTTTGTATTCTGCGGACTGATCGTTGATCTCGAGTCCAAGTTTCTTCATAGCCGTCTTGAATTCCGACGCTTCTACAGCCTTGGTGTCGCCGCATCCGCTTGCAAGAAGCATGGATCCGATCAATGCCGCGCAGACTGCGGTCTTAAGATGTTTCTTTTTCATTTCAAAATCCCCCGTATTTCCTCTTCCGATCGCTCTCAAAACTTTCTGTTCAGACAGCCTTGAGATAACGTGATCAGTATACCATATTTATGATGTCGATTGTACTTCTTCTCCGCCCTGTGAAGACGAGGTTCCGGCCGCCGGTGCCTGGGTTACCTGCACGCAGTGATCCGGCGCCGAGCTGTTGTAAATAGCCTCTATGCCCGAATAGTTATCTGCGATCTGCTGGCTTCTCGTATCGATCTTCGCAATCGTTGCGGCTGCTTCGTCCCCCTGTCGGACGGTCGGACAGTAATCGTTGTACTCCTCTGTCGTGGATACCAGGCAGGGAATGACATTGATGGACTGACTTGTAATCTTCGCCTGCTCATCAAATCCGAAAGTCATCTGGAAAATCATCGTATCCATCTCTGTCGGATGGCTGTTTCCGCCAAAGAGGAAGTTGCCGAGGCTGTAGGCAATGGTTTTTCCCTTGTAATACTCGATTCCCTGAACTACGTGAGGATGATGCCCGACAACCAGATCCGCGCCTTCGTCGATGGCCTGATGGCCGAGTTCTACCTGGAAGTGATCCGGATAGGGTTCAAGTTCATTTCCCCAGTGGAATACGGCAATGATCATATCGCAGTTCTGCGCCTTCAGTTTATTCATGCACTCGGTGACCTGCGGAGCTACGCCGCCGTACTCATCCAGCTCGTAAATTCCGAAAATACCTATGCGGACGCCCTTCACTTCCTTGACAATCACCTCGTCATAACCGAACGGCGTGATATTGTTCTCTGTGAGAACCTGTTTCGTGTCCGTAAAACTTTTCTCACCATAGTCGTGGCTGTGGTTATTGGCCACGTTCGCCGCGTCGATGGTGGCGTCCTTGAGAATATTGACGTATTCCGGCGGAGCCTTGAAGGCAAAGAGCTCCATGTTCCTTGCCGTTTCCTCGGTCAGCGTACTCTCAAAGTTGATAATTGTGAGATCGTCCTGCTGGAAGATACTCCGCACATTCTGCAGGAAATAATCCGGTGTATTCGTGTCGTAGTACGCGTTCATGCTGGTGCTGTAATCGAAAGCCTCGTCGGTTCCGAGCAGAACATCTCCCGTAAAGGTCATCTTGATCTCCGCCGGCTGAATCTTTCGCGCCGGCGTCGGACTCACGCTGCTGGCGCTGATTACTTTTTCCGAAACTGCCTCAGCCGCGAGATCGGACGAATTCCCGTCTGATTTTTTTCCGGAAATCAGCCGCGCGATGGCAAGCCCGAACACAAGGATAAAAATCACACCGAGGATCGAAAAAGCCAGCAATGCTCTTCGTCTCAGTTCTCTTTCCCGTTTCCGGCGCGCCCGCTCTCTTTTTCTTCTGTAATATGCTTCCCGCTCTTCCGGCGTGGCCTCAGACAACGGCCGCTTGTGAGTTGTTTTCTTCTCTTCACTCATCTGATCACCCTCAGCAAATCTCCCTGTTCTGTGTCATAACCGTATCGCACCATCTACTTTCCGTTCCCCGGTTTTACACACGTTTTTCCGAATCACCTCCGGTTAACGTACGGTCTCTTCAAAATCCTCGAGATCGTCGTCGTGATCCAAGCCGCCGTTCCCCTCACTCTCCGCAAGGCAGTGATCGCCGTCGAAGTGATGACCGGAGTGCATGTCTTCACGCATATATACTTTGGCCTTCGCCCTTGCCTTCTCCACGAGTCTGGAGATTTTCTCTTTCGTCTCGTGGGGCTTTTTGATATTGGTAAGGTCAAAGTTTCCGAGTGTCGGATCTGCGGAGGTACAGTGAATGGTTCCCGTGCCGATAATCCGCTGCCAGAGACTTCTGGTGAGAGAGAGATCCGTAATGCGATAGAGTCTCACCTCATCCTCTCTGGAGGTCAGAAGCCCCGTATCAACAAAGAGTCTGTCCTCTGCCATTGTGTATACCGTAAATGTCCACGGAAGTCCGAGAAAATTTCTCTTTCTGTCTTTCCAGATCACGCCTTTATGTTTCATCTTCAACCGCCTTCCTCTTTGATATCCGTCAGATAATATCGGATATTTTCGAATGTTCTGCTGTCAATTATAAATGTTTTTGAATGAATTGACAACATTACAACGTTTTAAGCACCTGAAACTCAACGTTTTCGAAAAAAAGTGAGGCTGGAAATACATTGCGTACTCCAACCTCACTGAAAAAACTCATTCCACACTCTTCAGCGACTCGATCATATCGATTTTCTTCAGGCTGCGGTTCATGAAAAGATTCACCGCCAGTGAAAATCCCAGCGTCAGCGCCGCGCAGAGAATATAGCTCTCCCTGCTGATGGTCCGTCCGAACATCATGAGATCCACTTCCACAGTGACGATCGTGAATCGGTGAAGAATTGTGCCGAAGACATAGCCAAAGACGATGCCGAAGACGGTAAGAATCATATTCTCACGGAAGACATACATGGCGACCTCACCGTCGTAAAAGCCCAGAACTTTCAGCGTCGCCAGCTCCCGCTTCCTCTCCAGAATATTGATACTGTTCAGGTTATAGAGAACCACGAAGGCCAGAAGCCCCGCCGACACAATCAGCACCCACATGACGTCATTGAGAACTCCCAGCATGTCGTCGATCTGCTTTTCAAGGTTTGTGATGGTGGAAAAACCGCTGCAGCCGTCCAGATTCAGGAGTTCTTCCCCGAAGCTGTCCTCTTCTTTTGCCGTCTTCTTGTCATAGTTGATCAGAAGCTTATGAAACTCCGGCTCCTCTCCGGTCATCTTTTCCCATTCAGCCGCGGAAAGGAAGAGATAGTGCAGAATATAATTCTCCGAAATCTTCGTTACTTTAATATCAAACCTCTTTTTCTCCGCAGTTTTGGCAGTTCCCGAAGCCTCTGCACCGCTGTTACTACTCTCATACTCTACTTCAATGGTATCGCCCACGGAGACGTCCAGCATCTTCGCCGTCTTCTCCGAAAGGTAGGCTCCGCTCTCCGGAAACTTCCAGCGCTCGCCGCTCACCCGGTCCCTTAAAACCAGGAAATTGTCGATGTCATCCGTCTTCTGAGGGATAAAAACATCCGCATCTCTCTCATTTCCGTCATGAAGGAGAGTAACGCTCTTTCTTGCGATCAGAGCCGTGTCTGTGACCCCCACCCGGCTCTCTGCGGTCTCCAGGACTTTCTGCCTGTCCTTCTCATCCGCATTGATGTCCAGGGTAACTTCTGCCTGATAGGTAAAAAGCTGAATGTACTGCTGCTTCGCGATCTCCGTGATGGAATCCTTCAGTCCGTATCCTACCAGAAGAAGCCCCATACAGCCACCTACTCCGATGACGGTCATAATGAACCGCTTCTTGTAGCGAATCAGATTGCGGATGGTGGACTTCCAGGTGAAATTCATGTGCTTCCAGAGAAAAGGAAGCTTCTCCATAAAGACACGCCGGCCTCCCTTTGGCGCCTCCGGGCGCATCAGTTCCGCCGGTCTGGATCGCATCTGATTGATGCAGGCCGCCAGAGTAGCTATGCCTGTACTGGCAGAAGCCGCCGCAATGGCCAGAATCGCCTGATCCCAGTTTACCGGCGTCAGGTGTTCATCCATACCGGTATACATGATTCCGTAGGATGTACTGATGAGGTAGGGAAGAAATCTCTCGCCCACCGCGACGCCGACAATTCCTCCGCTCATCGTAGCCAGGACGGCATACCAGAAATATCTTCCCACAATGGTACCGCCGCCGTAACCCAGAGCTTTCATGGTTCCGATCTGCATCCTCTGCTCGTCTACCATCCTTGTCATGGCCGTCAGGCTCACAAGCGCCGCCACCAGGAAAAAAATCACAGGGAAAACCTCACCGAGACTGTCCATCCGGTCTGCATTCTGCTCATAGCTGACAAAGCTCTCGATCTTGTCTCTGTCAAGCACATACCAGGAGGGCTCGTCGATGGCTTCTTCCGCCTTCCGGCGTGCCTCCTCTGTCGCCTTTTTTGTTGCCTCTTCTCGCGCCGTCTTTTCTGCCTTTTCCCGCACCTCTTTCAACATCTCTTCCGGAATCTCCATACCGGGCATCTGTGAGGCCAGCTCTTCCTCTGCGGCTTTTCCGGCATCTTTCACCGCCTGATCCACGGCTTCGGCAACAGCCTCATCCACGGCCTCATCGACGAGAGCCTTGTATCTTCGCTCCGACGCACGCTCTCCCAGGTCCTCCAGTTTCTCCGTGAGTTTCCCGATGCAGGTATCATAGTTCTCCGAGAAAGTATCCATCTGCTTCGCGCCCTTCGCCAGCACATGGGCTTCCGTGTATACCTCCATATCGAAGGCTTCCGGCAGTATCTGAACAATAGCGTCTGTGGATCCGTCTCCGATCTCGGCACTTCCCCTCTCCAGATCTGTATAAGAGGGGATGTATCCACGTCCCACCACGGTAAATTCCTTCCGTCTCAGGTTCTCCGGTTTCCGGTCGTCCCCGGCAGTAAAGGTGAGCTTCTGCCCAATGCTCACATCCTTCGTGACGGGAACTCCGGCGTCGACCAGACACTCCGACGCATCTTTTGGAAGCCGTCCCTCTGTAAGCACCGGCCGATTGATCTTCTCATCCAGTGACAAAACTTTGATCACCAGCTGTTTATCCTTCAGTTTACAGATGACATCAAGAGCGTATGCTCCCTCGGCAGTCTCCACGCCCTCCGTCTCCTGAATATCTTCAATATCCTCATCCGTGATTCCCAGGGTGCCAAGAATTCTCAGATCCATCATGTTCGTCTTGTCATAGTACCGGTCCCCCGAGTACTTCATGGCGGTAGACGAGGAACGAAGACCGGCGAAAAAAGCAGTGCCGAGCATGACAATAAAAATAATAGACAGAAACCTGCCGAAGTTTTTCCGGATCTCTCGAAAGAAATCTTTCTTCTGTGCTCTCATATATCAATCCTTTCGGTTGTCCCGGCTGAATCCGGAACACTACACATCTCCCGCGCAACCTGATCACCACTCGATCTGCTCTACAGGTACCGGATTCTCATTGATCTCTTTCTGGCTGACTTTGCCGTTTCGGATATGAATGACTTTGTCCGCCATGGGCGTCAACGCGGTATTGTGGGTGATGACAATGACGGTCATCCTCTTTCGCCTGCAGGTATCCTGCAAAAGCTTGAGGATTGCTTTTCCTGTCTGATAATCCAGAGCTCCCGTGGGTTCATCGCAGAGAAGGAGCTTCGGATTCTTCGCCAGCGCCCTGGCGATCGCCACTCTCTGCTGCTCACCTCCCGAGAGCTGGGCAGGGAAATTGTCCATTCTGTGCTCCAGCCCCACCTCGGCGAGAACATCTTCCGCGTGCAGGGGATCCCTGCAGATCTGGGAAGCCAGTTCCACATTCTCTTTGGCAGTCAGATTCTGCATGAGATTGTAGAACTGGAAGACGAAGCCCACGTCCTCCCGACGGTATTCGATCAGTCTCTTTCCGCTTAAGGTTCCGATATCCTTCCCGTCCACCTCAACTTTTCCGTCCGTGAGCCGGTCCATGCCGCCGAGAATATTCAACACCGTGGTCTTCCCTGCGCCGGAAGGGCCGACGATAATTACGAATTCTCCTTCGTTGATGTCAAAACTGATGCCGTCACAGGCATGAATCTCCACATCGCCCATGTGGTAGATCTTTGTAACTTCCTGCAATGAAATAAATGAAGCCATCTTATTCCTCCATTTCGTGCTAGCACGATGGTGCATCCTTGGCTCGTTGCCACACAAAAAAACCCGCAGAGGCTCAGCAACACTCTGCGGGTTTTCCCCTTGTACTACTATATTAATCACCAGACAGAATCGACGGTTGTTGTGAACTACGAACACACAGATCCGGATATTTCTCGCTGATATCCGTCAAAGGCCTCCGTAACAGTCGCTTGCCTTGTAAGCAGTACCACTTGCAGGACAATAGTCCTGCGGGGTCATTTTGAGGTATTCAAATGATTGAGACTGGCTCAACCTATAAAGAGAAAACAGTACTTCATCTAATATCATTGCGATATTATTCATCTCTCTATGTGACCATCATACACAAAGTGTGACCGGAATGCAATACTAATAAACGAAGTAACTATATAAAACTCTTTTATATATGAATTTTTACCCGCAAATCAAAATGCCTCTACAATATATTCACCTCTTATCGATATCTTTAATGTCGCTCATTACTCAAGGAAACCGGATATATTACTCACTTCAACCTGCACTTCACATTATATTCTGTCTTTTATTCCTTTCGCGCTCCTTTTTACTTCTTTATTACTTTTTTTCATTTTTGTCATGAATATGTCTTTAATATAAATTTTCACTCATAATTCGCGATTCAAACAACGCCAGCTGTTTCGCTCATACGACAACCAGAAGGAAGGCCACGTTGCCGGTGAGCCGATCCTCGGAGATGTAGTGAATGAACAGAGAGGTGCTCCGGTTCTGGTAGGGATTGAATTCCGAGTCCACGGATTCCCAGACTTTTGTCTGCTCTGCCTGTCGCAGATGCGCGACAAACTCGGCTTTCGGCTTCACCGACATATCCTGTTCTCCCTTCTCATTCACAAGCCCAAGCGTCTGATTGAGCATGCGGTGACGGTCATTCATCCTGAGGATCCGTATATTCTCATCCCGGTCAATCTCAATGACTTCTGCCGGAAGCTCTACTTCTTTTCCGCCGCTCTCATTGGAGAGATCAAACTGCAACGGCTTGCGGAGACTTACTTTGGAGATATCGTCGTAGTACTGCGCCCGTTCCGGATTCTCGTAGACCAGTTCTCCGCCGTGCTCTGCATTCCAGATAATCTGGGAGAGAGGCCTCGGTTTGCTGTAGAGGTATCCCTGGATCCGCTGTCCGCCGATCTGCCTCAACAGCTCCCGCTGTTCCGGATTTTCTACGCCCTCGATCAGGGTTCCGATTCCGAGAGAATCCACCAGCTCCACCATCTTTTCCAGAATCATCTGACAGGTGGATCCCTCCGCCAGATTCCGGACAAAGCGCATATCGAACTTCACCATGTCGAAGCGGAATTCCGCCAGGAGATTCAGCGAGGAATAACCGGAGCCGAAGTCGTCCATCCACACCCGGAAACCACGGCGATGAAATTCATTCAGAACTCCCGTCAGAAGCTCGTTGCCCATGGCAAAGGAACTCTCTGTGATCTCAATAATGAGTCTGTCGTGAGGTATATGGCTCTCTTCAAGAATCTCGCTGATCAGAGCCGGCATATCATGAGATATAAAGTCCATCCTTGAGAGGTTGACGGAAACCGGTGTATTCACAAGCCCCGATTCTCTCTTGATGGCGAATTCCTGCACAACGTGCCGGATCACATAGAGATCCAGATCCGCCGAAAGGTTATTCTCCTCCAGAAGAGAGATGAACTGTCCGGGAGGAATCATTCCCCTGGTCTTGTCTATCCAGCGAACCAGCGCTTCCTCACTGCAGGTCTCCCCGGAGTAAAGCCGCACAATGGGCTGATAGTAAACCACAAATTCCTCTTCTTTCAGAGCATCCCGGAAATGATCCAGAAGATACTGACGGAACTCATAGTCTTCCTTCAGCTGGCGATTGTACCAGCGGACCAGCTTTCCCTTCTCTGTATTCTTACAGGCTATGCTCGCCCTGTCACAGGCGGTACCCACAGCGTCCCCCTCCACGTAAGGGTAAACGCCGATCTTCATCTGGACTTCCTTCCCGGTACTGCCCACCAGCGGATTCTCCGTCAGATTCATCAGAGCCTGATCCGTCTCTTCCCTGCCGGCCATGACATAGAAGTGATCCTCATCGAATCTGGAGACAAGCCCCTTCGGGAATTCCTTCTTGAGCCTTGCCGCAATACGCATCAGCAGATAATTCCCCTCTGTGTAACCACAGATCTCGTTATACCTGCACATATTCTTGATATCAAGGGACAGGAAAAAAATATCGCCCTCTTCTTCGCCGGATTTGATTCTCCGCTCGGCGTTCCGGACGAAATACTTCCGGTTCAAAAGACCGGTGAGCTCATCGCCCTCCGAGAACCGGATGGTCTCGAGATGGCGCATCAAAATCTTGAATCTGCTGTCGAGAATCACAAGAATAGTTCCGAGAAGCAAACAATAGACCTGAATCACATGCATCAGATCACCGCGGAAGGTTGTGCGCTCTTTACAACAAAAACTCAGCGCAAGCATTAGAAGCATCCAGAAGGAACTGTAGCCGATGACCCGAATAGGTCTGTCAAGAATGAAGGGCGGAAATGCCAGAATATACAAAAGAAAAGTAAGTGCCTGATACTTTGGATCCAAAACCGTACCGCTCAAAATCGTCATAATATAGACGGGAACCTGAACCAGATAGATATAAAGCGTCCCGCGCCGGAAATCCTTCTTCGGACGGCATCGTGTCAGGATAAATATAAAGACGTAATAAGCCAGCAGCAGGTATCCGTTGCGCTGGGACGCCTGCCGCATCATGATCGCATGCGCGACAATATTGAAGATACTGGCCGGGATTCCGATCATCGGCAGCAGATACAAGGTGCGCAGATTGATCCTGTTCACCTCCCGGGTATAGTATTCCGGATTATCCCTGTAAGCGCTCGCTATCCCTCGGAGCATAGTGCATACCTCCGTGTCAATCCCTGTACAAATCGCTTTACAAATACCTTTATAAACTGCCCAATAAATCACGGCAGCCCCTGCTCTTCGAACATAGATGCAGGATCCGTGGCGAATACTTTAAATGCAGATTTCTATACATTAAACATATCATATTTTTTTGTTTTTTACAACATATCATGTGTCCGGCAGGATAAACGATTCTGTTATGTATGACCGTTGCGAGCTGCGCATCCCGCGGAGCGTTATGGTATAGGGATTGCGGAGCAATTTCCTATACCATAAAAAACAAGAACCGCGGAAAGTCTTGCATACCCAAGACCTTCCGCGGCTCTTTCCCCTTTTTTTAACAATCTATCTATACCCGATTGCCGTATTACCGATTCTTTCTCTGATGGCCTCACATGGCTGCCATCATGTTGTGAAGCTTCTCCTCTTCAATGACCTCCATCCAGTCATCTTCCCGAAGTTTCCGCTTCTTCAGTGTTGCAATAAAACAGGCGGCCTCGTTACTCTGTCTTCTGAGCCACAGATCAACGACAGTCCTGTCCTCAGGGACATCTACGATGTCTACGCAGAATTCGCTGTTAAGCGGAATCTGTCCCCGATGGTTGACAGTCAGCTTTTCCATACACAATCCTCCTTGTTATTTTGACACCGAAGAGAATTATAACACAAGTCGCTCCCATTTCTACACGAAACAGCAACTTTGAGGTTTTGTATAAAATGCCGCTGATCTTTTCTCTGTTTTTCTGTACATTCGCATTCTTGACATGTACCTGCAAGGCACAGTGCAAAAATCTAATTTTTTTGTTATGGTTTTATGTTATTGCTGACGTAAAGCCGCAGCCATATTCCGATTCTTTCAGCCCGGCATCAATCCCATGGCCTGCTGGTCAAGCATCCCCTCCAACTGTTCCGGAGGAAGAGGCTTTCCATAGAGATATCCCTGCACCTTCGTGCAGCCCAGATCCTGCAGGAACTGTACCTGCTCCATGTTCTCCACGCCCTCGGTGATGACATCCACATGAAGAAGCTCCGCCATCTTGATGATGGAACCGATGATGGCCCGGTCCTTATCCTGCAGCTCATCGTGGCTGATGAAGGACTTGTCGATCTTGATCTCATTCACTGTGTAGTCCCGCAGGGCGCTGAGGGATGAATACCCCGTGCCGAAGTCATCGATGGAAGTCATGATGTCGTGCTCGGACATGGTGTCCATGAAGCGCATCATGAGATTTTTCTCCTGCTCGCTGGTGGTCTCTGTCATCTCCACGAGAATATTTTTCCTGTTCAGATGATATTTCTCAATAATATGTATGATCTTCTCCGAGAGCTGCGGGTCCTCCAGATCACGCCGGGAAAAATTCACAGACATGACCATACCCTCATTGCCGTTCGAGATCCACTTCCGGAGATTTTTGCAGGCTTCTTCCAGGATAAAGAGATCCAGCTGTTCCGTCATTCCTGCTTTTTCCAGCGCAGGAATAAACTGGTCAGGCTGAATCACCACGCCGTCCCGGATCCAGCGCACCAGAGCCTCCGCCCCCACAATCCTGCCGGTCTCCGTGTCAACCTTCGGCTGATAGAAGGACACAAACTCCCCGTTCCGGAGGGCACTGCTGAAATTATGCTGCATCTCCTTCTGCCGGTTGGCCTGCTGAAGCATCTCGTCCGTGAGATCCGCAAAATCAATCCCGCGCTTTTTCGCATAGGCAAGAGCAGTTGCGGGACCTGCAATAATTTTCCAGAAGGCAGATTCCTTCTTCTCGATTCTCATTCTTCCGGCCGTACACTTCAGGCGGACAGGGATTTTTTCCTCCCCGCGAAGGGCGTAAGTCTCAGTTTCATTCAGGAAGCAGCGGAACTCCTCCGCCCTCTCCCTGCGAATCAACGCCACGAAATTATCCCCTCCGAAGTGGGCAATGCACTCATCCGGATGGATGAATTCACGGCAGAGGGCTGCATAGCGCTGAATGATCCGGTCGCCCTCCTCCCCGCCAAAGCGCATATTGAACAGACTCATACTCTTCAGATTGTAGTAATAGGAATCGTACTCATCCAGCTTTCCACTCTTCATAAGGCTCTTGATCACCTCCAGGTAACCGCCGGCATTAGGCAGTCCCGTGAGATAATTCGTCAGCGCCGTAAGCCTGATCTGATCAAAGAGTCGATACTTCTCACTGTGAAGAACCGCGATGGACAGATACGTCTCGATCGTCTCCTTCTCGGAGTCAGACCACCCTGCAGTCCCCGGAAGGGGATAAACCAGCGCCAACACCTCTTCGTTCTCTCCGGTGACAAAATCTCTGGACCAGCAGAGATCCTCACGATATCCCTCAGGGCTCCGGAACAGAACCACTCTCTGTTCCATGTTCTCCCTGGAAAAAACACTCGACGGAGCTTTGACCGTTACTTCTATCCGGCCAATGTGATACCGCCCGGCCATGGGGGCAAAAGCTTCCTGAGAGATCGCCGCCGGTTTCTCCTCTTCCAGCAGTTTCTTCAGGAATTCATTCATTTCAGTTCCGTCAAGCTTATAACTTTCACACATATTATTTTCCTTACATAGATACCTGATCCTGACAATGTATCTGTATTTGAACCAACAGTATTTGAGTCATCTGTATCTAATGATTCCGCATAAAAAATGTCCAAATGCTCATATACAAATACATTGCGTTTACAGTCATTGTTTTTATTCTAGTACAAAAAAATCACGTATCTATCATAAAACTTACATATCACAAAATTTCTTCAGATAAAACGCAAAACCACAACCTGCGGGAAGACAGATTGTGGTTTGCAAAACTACTCTTATCAGTTTTTGAATACGGCACGTACAAAGTTGTACAGATGCGCGTGGATGGAATTGTCACCGTGATATCCACCCTGTACATAATGCCATACGTGCGGCACACCGTTCTGAGTGAACTTCTGATGATAATCATTCGGTGTGGAGTAAACAACCGTATCGTTGCTTCCTGCTGTGAGGAAGAGCAGATAAGGCTCTTTGCCGCTTGCCCAGTTGAAGGTTCCGGTTACACCCGGTGCGGCACAGATGGCTCCGACATAACCGAAGAGATCCGATCTCTGCAATCCGATGAGAAGTGACTCACGTCCTCCCATGGAGAAGCCGGTGATGGCTGTGTTGTCTCTTCCGGTCTTGACGCTGTAGTTTTTCTCGATGTAAGGCATCAGATCCTTGGTGAGATCGTTGATGAAGTTGTCATAAGCTGCGTTGTTCTCATCATTCATTCCTGTACAGGTGTCATTCTTTGTACTGGAATAAATGTACGGGAAGACAACGATCATGTCTTCTGCCTCACCGTCAGCGATCGCATTTCCGATGATCTGCTTTGTGTACATCGTGCTGTTTCCGTAAATGATCATACGATCCTGATTCTCGTAATAACCGTGCATTACATAGAGAACCGGGTATTTCTTGTTTGTGCTGTAGCCTGCAGGAAGAAGGACGTTGACCTTCTTGTTGCGGTTACAGGTTGAAGACCAATAGCTGTCGCTCTTTACTGTTCCGTAAGTCACGCCTGCTCTCTCCTGCTTGCTGGAGGAAGGCTCCACATTCACAACTTTGGAGTTGACCTGCTTTGTGAACTCAGCCATGGACAGATGTGTTGCTGCCGGTGTAGCTGTAGGTTTCGGTGTTGCGGTAGGTTTCGGCGTTGCGGTCGGCTTCGGTGTTGCTGTCGGAACCGGTGTAGGTGTCGTTACTCTTGTCTTAAAGAGCACTGCGTCGCCGTCCAGATCCAGAGAAGCATATTTGATCTTCTTTCCGGAAGGTTTCTTTGTAGGAACCGGTGTAGCCGTAGGCTTTGTTGTAGCTGTAGGCTTCGGTGTCGCTGTCGGTTTCGGTGTAGATGTAGGCTTCGAGCCGCCTCCTACTTTCTCAAATACCCACTGCTGGTTGCTTCCGCCGCTGTATGCATACTGAATAACATTGGTTCCGTCTGTCTTCTTCTTTCCTTCGCCGTCCAGAACTCTTGTCTCATTACTGCAGACTGTTGCGATGTAATAAGTGTCAGCCTCGCCTGTGCTGTAAAGCACGAACTGCTGTGCGGATCCGTTGTATGCGGAGTAGATCTGAACATTTGCATTATTCTCGTCTTCACCGTTGGCGATATCCACGTTGAAGCTTCCAAGAGCGGAGCGAAGCTGCATATATCCCCCGGAATTATAGATGACATTCCACTTCTGTCCGTCTACACCGCTGCCTGTGCGGATCTCCACGTTCTGCACATTTTTTCCGGTGTTATTTGCGACAGTCAGGTATTTCTGAGCATTTACGTTCTTGATGTAGTACTGACCCTCTTCGATGGTCACTTTCTCACCCGGAACTTTGGAGAGCGGCTTCGGAGTCGCTGTGGGCTCTGCCGGTGTATCTGTCGGCTGCGGCTGCGGATTGTCTCCGAAAACCTCTGTGCAGGCCTTGATCGCCTGGTAGAACGCCTGCTTCGGAACACCCGGAGATGAGAACAGAAGCGGCTTCTGGTTGTTGATCCAGGTCGTCTGATCGGAGAGTCCCCACCAGGTGATGCCCTTGATTCTCTTGTACTTCTTCTGCAGGTTGCAGATTCTCTTCATAATCTGGTAAACGTAGCTGCTGAGGTCGCTGTCGCCGTTGTTTGTGACATCAATCTCTGTGATCTGTACGTTGTATCCGGCCTTCAGGAATTTCTCAAGAGCTGTAGCATAGTAGTCCGGAGACGGGAAGTTTGTTCCCACGTGGGACTGCATTCCGATACCGTCGCAAATCTTGCCCTCGCCGTTGATCCAGTTTACGATCGCAAGCTCCTGATCCGCGCTCATGTAGGTGTTGTAGTCGTTCCAGTAGAGTTCAACCTTTCCTGTAAGTTTCTGCTCTACGAGAACCTGATGAGCAAACTGGAAAGCCTTCTTCGCGAAGCCCGGTGTATTTCCGGTATTTCCGTATACCTTTGCCCAGTCAGAATTTGTGGCATGAATGTACTCGTTTACGATATCCCATGCGTACACAACCTCTTTTCCGTAAGTAGTGTTGTATACGTGATTCATAACGGTCTTCACGTACATCTCCAGACGGGCATCCATCTGGGAAGCACTTACAAGACCGGAGTTCGCATTGTAGTTCTGGCAGAAAAACTTGTGCGGTGTCTGGGAGTGCCATACCAGCGTATGCGCTCTCATCTTCAGGCCGTTGTTGTGGCAGATATTGATGACCTGATCAACCGTTCCGAAGTTGATCGTCGGCACGATCGACTCCGTGTAGTTCGACGGGATGTAATATCCCTGCTGCTTTGCCTGTGATACAGACATTGTTCCGTTTCCCCAGAGCAGGGAATCCGGTTTCATCTCATTCTCAAGCGTGATACTGTTATAGTTCTTCTTGAGCGCGTTGAGATCATTCGAATTCTTGAGCTGACTTAAGTTGATACAGGTACCGATTTTTCCGAACGCGGCGCCGTAGGTATCAAGCAGGTTGTCAGCCGCTGCCTGAACGGTAGAAACTGTACCTGTGACTGCCACTGAGCAGATCATACAGATCACCGCCAGAAACATAGCGATGCAGGCTCTGCACTTTCTGATGCTTCTCTTCATTGCATTTCCCCCTTTTCTCCGCCGCACCCACAGGACGGCAAATTATATAGTGTATTTTTAATCTATATTTTAACAGAGAAAAAAAAGGAGAACTTCTCAAATGTTGTCAGAAAACTAATTTTATATTTTTCCAAATCTCAAAAAACAAATAGTACCTCACCTGCCTTATCTTATCTTCATCGATAATCCGAATATTTCACCTATATAGACAATCAGTAATTCACCGGATTTGCGAAAGATGCCAGATCCTTAGTCTTCTTCAGATCGGAAGCATCGCCGAAAAACAGCAAGGATGCCTCAGCCTTCTTTCCACCATCTGTGGCCTCAGATATATAGCTCTCTCCGACTGCGATCACATAGCCCTGATCATCCAGAAGCAGTCCGGTGATATCACCGGTTCCGAGCTTCCCGTTGTTGGACGCTGTAATGGTCACGTTAGCTGTCAGCATGCCGTCGCCCGGATTGCCGGACATCTCCCAGTCTGCCTCCCAGGGTGTGTAGGTTTTCTCATTCTCTGTGCGGATCGTAATATCCGTCCAGCGCACCCTTCCGTCCGGCATCTTATTATCGCATTCGATCGTATTGATCACGGTACTGCCGGTTCCGATGTGAGACTCATAAATGGTCAGTTTTCCGATCTCCGAGTCGTCCGCTGCCCTTGCCTTCAGATCGCCGTAGATGGTAAGTTCTTTGTCATAGAGGTTTGTGATGGCTACTACAAGTTTGTAGTCTTCACCTTCCTTGCAGGGTGTCACACTGGCCACCACCCCCGGGTAGTCCTTGGAGATGTTGTAGACAACGCCCCATTTAACTTTGGAGTAATCCGTATCCAGCCTTGCCAGCATAGCCTTCGTCTCCGAAGAGAGTTCGCCGCCGGTAGAATTGGTGATCTTGTCCGGATTTTTGGAAACGGACAAACCGGAACTGCTGCTGGAAGTACCTGTGCCCTCAGATGAACTGCTGACCGTGGTAGAATCTGATGAACTGTTTCCCTGAAGTTCATTGCCAATAATGTCCGACCAGTCGATCACATCACTGCTGCTTGTCGCGGAATCGTCACTGCCTGATGAAGTTCTCTCCACCTTCGGTGTGGGTGTCGGTTGTTTCGCCTTTCCCGGAATCCGGAAGGTAATGGTGCATCCTGCAAATAACACTCCGGATAAAAGTATCAATCCAGCAAATAAACTGCCTCTTTTCATGTTGTTCCCCCTGTGAAATAGTTGTTTCAAACACTATTCAGTATATGGGATCGCATATTAATTTTCCATTCCTTTTTCAGCAAATTATCGATGTGAATCCGCCAAAATCCGCATATTCCAAGTATCTTCATCCATCAAGTACGACAAAAACGACAGGTACTCTGTACATAAACAAGATACCTGTCGTTTGTTCTCTCTTCTATTCCGTTCTGATAAAGACGTCTGTCTTTCCAAAATCCGACAATTAGCCCTGCAACAAAGATAATACTGCCTGTCCGGACTGGTTTGCCTGCGCCAGCATGGACTGCGCCGCCTGCGCCAGGATATTGTTCTTGGTATAAGCAGCCATTTCCTTCGCCATATCCGTATCACGGATCCTGGACTCCGCTGCCGTGGTATTCTCAGAGGCAATGCCAAGATAATTCCTCGTGTGCTCGAGTCGATTTTCATAGGCTCCGAGACGCGCCCTCTCGAGGCTGAGTTGATCGATGGCATTCTGGTAAGCTTCCATCGCATCCGATGCGTTTGAAACGGTATCAACCTTCACCTCATCGATTTGCAAAGTTTCTGTGCAGACTCTCGGAAGCTTTACAACCAGCGTTTCTTTATCTGTCGGTCCGATCTGCAAAACAACATCCGGGGTTCCTGCATATTCTGTCTCTGTCGTTGTGCGTGCAAGACCTTCAGTCACTTGTCCCTGCTTACGATTATATTCAGAGAGTGTATTTATTGGAAAGGTATTATCAGTACCATTAAAAACGATTTTCGTAATCGAATCCGAATTCAAATTCAAATTATACGAAGAATTCAATGAATGATCATTTAAGTCATCTATTATATTCGATTTGCTTGTAATTGGTCTTTTATCATAGATAATCAGCTTAGAACCGGATGCTTCAAGATTTGTGTAATGTCCCTGCGGATTCGTAGACATGGCATTTATAATTCTCCCAACTATATCACTCTTTGTCGCACTGTCTACGCCAATATTATAGATATAGTGATCATTCCCTTTTCCATCCGTTTGATGCTCTACACTGTTCTGTGTTCCGGAAACAAGGTTTGCTGTATAGTGATCAGAACACGTACAACAGGTAAAATTAAACGCACCCGTCGCCCCATCTACGTAACTGGAGAAATCTACTTCCGAGGAAACATATCTCTGCTTTACATTTGCCGTTATAGTAGCCGTTTTAGTTATCTCTTCATTCTGATCATTCTTCTCTTTATATTGATATGTAATATCAACAGAAACCGGTGCCGGATCCACCCATGTTGACGCCATGAATTTCTGCGTCGCAGTGTCAGAGTCAAACGTAACTCCCTCCGGCAAACCACCGATAATCTCCAGTCTGCTTGTCTCAGAGGTCACATGCTGTCCCTGAAGAACCTTGATTCCATTGAAATCGGTACTTTCAAAGATCCGGTCGATCTCTCCGCCAAGCTCGTCCAATTCCTTCTGGATCGCTGACCTTGATACATCGTTGTAGGTGCCATTGGCCGCCTGTGTGGTGAGAGTCACGCCCCTCTCCAGCATTGCGTGGACCTCGGTCATGGCTCCGTCCGCTGTCTGAATCAGGCCGATTCCGTCATCCACGTTCATCTCTGCCTGATTGAGACCGTTGATCTTCGCACGCATCTCTTCTGAGATCGCAAGCCCAGCCGCGTCATCTGCCGACCGATTGATGCGGTAACCGGAGGAAAGCTTCTCCAGGTTCTTAGACAGGCCGCTCCGGTTGCTCTTCATATTCCTGTAGGCGTTGGCTACCGCTATATTATGCTGTATGATCATATCTTTACTCCTATTACCCGTTTCGGCCGTACAGCCGTGTAAAACACCTTCGCCTGCGTTTTTCCAACATATTTGTACAGATATATCGACATAATCAGCGGTTTTTATTATACAATTGTCTTCTTGCGCAGAACAAAGTCCGCAAGCGGACCTCGACTCCCCCAGCCCCTCATCCTCCCGGTGAGCGCCGCAGGACTCTGGCGCGCGAGCAGAATCACGAAGCGATCTTCCCATCTGCGAGCTGCGCATCCCGCGGAGCGTTTTGTCTCATGGGAAATTCGGAGGAATTTCCTATGAGATAAAGTCAGGACCACCGGCTTAGCCGGTGGCCTGCTCAGTCCCTATAAGGGACTATTACCTGCTTGCGCCCGGAAGGCGCACTGAAGGTCTGCCTACTGCACCACATACACAGCTGCCCCTTAAAGGGGCTTTTTCAGTGCTTCCTTACTCCGGCGCAGCCCCATAAGGGGCTTGCTGGTTTGCTTTGACTTCCCACGGCCACTCCAAGTGGCTTATTTCTTGTTCTTCTTTACCGGCTCACCCGTAAACGGGTCGATATACTCTACTAACGACATCTGATCATATTCCAAATCTTCCTTCAGTTGATTCTGAATATACTGTTTTATCGCA
>NZ_JHXY01000010.1 GCF_000621585.1 [Eubacterium] cellulosolvens LD2006
GGCCGAGTAGCCAAGTCCGGAAGGGATAAACGCTGAAGGCATCTAAGCGTGAAGCCCCCCTTAAGATGAGAACTCCCATTCGAAAGAAGTAAGACCCCTTGAAGACGACAAGGTTGATAGGGCAGAGGTGGAAGCACCGTAAGGTGTGGAGCTGACTGTTACTAATCGGTCGAGGGTTTGACCAATAACAAAGAATCGGTCGACTCCGACCAGGCGCAGACCGCAAGTGCGAAGCATTTGCAGGGCTGTGGATGGTTGGAGACGAAAGTTTGCTTTGCAAACTTCATGAAGAAAGCACGAAGTGCTTTCGAATGACCGATTCTGTAAAGAGAATCATCAAAAAAAGTGCGAAGCACTTTTGAATGACTGATTCTGTATAATAAATTCAGAATTGGTTCATGTTTGTTTTGCAAACTTCACGAAAAAGCATGAAGTGCTTTTGAATGACCGATTCTTTAAAGTGAATAAATGCAGAAGAATAAGTTGTGTGTTCAGTTTTGAAGGTATGTACGTACTTCTTAAATGAATCTGTGAAGAAGCCGCTGTGTGTATTTCACACAGCGGCTTCTTCTATACATATGTACATTCAATCACAGACAGCCCGCAGGGCAGAGACAATCGCCGCGAACGATAGGAAGCCGGGGGCGGAAGCGCGAGCATAGCGAAGCCGGTGGAGGACTGTTTGAGCGCACTTGTAAAGTGCGCGAGTTTCCGGAGCCGGCTTCAATAGGCGGCGGAGCGCTTCTGCCTCCGGCGACGTGTGAGCGGAGAATGTCTCTGCCCTGTGGGCGTCCCTTATCTCATAAAGCGTCCGCTCGAATTTATTACATTCTTTCGGAATACGATTTAAAGCTGACCAGTCGTCTGGACTTTCCTTCTCTGTACTCAGAGGGCGTGAGATTGTAGTGGTTGTTGAAGATCTTTCGAAAATTGTTCGGCGAGGCGTAGCCGATCTGTTCGCCGATTTTTGTGATCGGAAGGTCTGTATTTCTGAGAAGATAGGCGGCCTCCTTCATTTTTTGCTGCTGAATGTTCTGACTGAAGGACATTCCGGTGGCGGCGCAGATGATCCGCTGAAGCTGACGTTCGCTATATTTGAATTTCTCCGATATTTCTTTCAGCGAAACATGGTGAAAATTTGACTGCATGTATCGAAGGATGTAGATCAGACGTGTGTCCCGTTCTTCTACCGGGAGAGCCGGAATCTCCAGCGTGGTTTCATAATTTTGAACAAGGGTGATAAGAACTTCATGGATGATGGCGTTGACCATCTGGCGTCTGTATCGGGTGTGCGTACGGAAGTCCTGAAACGCGCGGTGAATATCTGTTGCGATCCTGCAATCTCCGCCGGTATGAAAGAGCAGATACGGAATCTCTGAAGAGGAATGAATCGCGCGACAGTAGAAGTTTCCAAGAATCGTATCTTTTCCGACTAAATCCATAAAGAATGCCTCGAAGACTGCAGGCCGGATCAGAATATTCACGACCAGGTCATCGTCATGAAATGTGGATACCGCGTGCATAGTGTCCGGTGGAAAAATGCAGATGTCACCGGCATGGAGAAGCTCATCGTGATTTTTTAATGTGTTGCGACACTGGCCGGTCAGGACACACATGATTTCAATCGCGTCGTGTCTGTGCCAGAAGGATGGAAGATACCGCGCATGCTGAAGCATACAGATGTCCATATCTTCCTCGATAAAAAGGGAAGAGGCTATATCAAGCGTCATAAGATTGCGGTTCATGGGGATCGGTATCTTCGGAAATTCGGGATCCAGAGCAAATGATTTGAGCGCGAGATCGCAGACTTCATCCCAGCGAGCCGGTCTTTGAAGATGCCGCTCGGGATGCTGGTAATAATAGCTTTTTAGATTTTGTTCTGCTGCGCTGAGCGGTAGATTGCGAAAGGGATATTCCGGGTTATGGATGAAGCTTCTTTTATCCATTGGCGACTCTCCTCTTGAGATGTGACTGCAAATGCAGAAGGATTCCCGTTCCGTCGGGAGAAAAACACTGTATTTTGACACAGGTCACATAAATTGACATAATTGCCGGTAAAAAAACAATCTGAGATTTTTCTGCGTAATTGTTATCAAGAAGTCACATGCTTAGATGCGATACGTGACAGAAATGGAACATGACACAAGCTAATGTCGAATAATACATGGCTAAATACTGAATAGACAGATAAATGTGAAACATAAATACATACTATGTTTTAATCGGTATAATTCACAACATGTTCAGTATATCATATCGTGACGGGCTCGTGTCGCAAAAGTTACCTGCTTTTTTCAAAAAGTTTTGCTTTGCGTAATCATGGAAATAAAATTCGAGCGAAGTATACTCATTTATGTCTTTTTTTGGTATAGTCGATATAGAGCGTGTGTGCCGTAACCGTCTGAAGCATGCCACGCAGTAGAAATTAAGGTTGGTTAGAGGATTATCTTTATGAGTGATCCATTTGAGAATGAAAACAGCAGGGAATACAATTTGCCGCTCAGCAGACTTGAGAGAGAACTGTTTTACGACTCTCTGACAGGTCTGCTCTCCCAGTATGCCTTCAATCTGAAGATGGAAGACAAGGTGACCGGCATATACACAGAATCCAAAAGCCCGGTATTCATTTTTGCCGACATTGTAGGAATGAAACACATCAACAATGAGTACGGTTTCTTTATGGGAAATGAAGTGATTGCAAGTGTCGGAAAGGCGTTGAGCAGTGTTTTTTCGGAAAGCCTCTGCAGCAGATACGATAATGATCATTTTCTTGTTCTTACAGAGGACGGGGAGATTATCGAACGACTGAACAGAATTTATACCATATTACAGGAATTTACGATGCCGGTACCCGTGGTTGATCTTAAGTTTGGCGTCTATTATCAGGAAAAACCGGGAGAGGAGCCCGCGCTGAACTGCGACAAGGCCCGGATCGCCGAGCGCACGATTCACAGTGATCACCGGAGCAGAATTGCCGTTTATACTGAGGATATGTATGTGAAGTACATGCGTAGAAATCATGTACTCAGTCATATTCAGGACGCAATTGAGAACCGTGAGATACAGATTTATTATCAACCGATCATCCGTGCCGTCTCGGTCAAGGTGAGTGCGGTTGAGGCGCTGGCGCGGTGGAACAGCCCACAGGAGGGCATGATATCGCCGGATGAGTTCATCTCTTATCTGGAAGAGGAACATATGAGCGCACTTCTGGATATGCATGTTGTGGAGACTGTTCTCCGGGAATTTGAGGACAGGGAGAGGCTTGGTCTGCCGATTGTTCCGGTCTCGGTGAATCTGTCGCAGAGCACGCTGGAAACCATAGATGTCGTTTCTGAGGTGCGGCGTCTGACAGAGAAGTACGATATTCAGCCGGACTACCTCATGATCGAGATTACGGAGAGCGCCTGTGTGCGAAATCCTGAGAAACTCAGAGAGGTCATCGACGGCTTTCATCAGGCGGGTTTCCATGTGTGGATGGACGATTTCGGAAGCGGATATTCATCTCTCAACGTTTTGCAGAAGTTTAATTTTGACCTGATCAAATTCGATATGAAATTCCTCGAAGATTTCACATATGAGGGCAAGGGCGAGAAGATCTTCCGGCATATGATCCGGATGGCGCACGATCTGCATATCCATACGCTTGCAGAAGGCGTCAAGACGGAAGAAGAATATGTTTTTCTGAAGAGCATCGGCTGTGAACGGATGCAGGGATATCTGTTTAACCGGCCAATGCCCCTGGATGGTTATTCCGAGGACTTCCGGAGAGACATCCGGGTGGTCACGGAGACGCTGGCTGACGCCGAGTATTATGAAAAAATCGGCGAGGTGGACATTGAGAAAGAAGACCTTCCGGAGGAATTAAACGGGAAGCTTCACCGGATCCCGGAAGCTCTCGTTGAGGCAAGAGACGGGAAACTTATATTTATCCGGGCTAATAAGGTTTATCTGGAATATATGACGTGCGCGGGGATGATCGGTGGTCACACGGATCAGAGTATGCTGCGTCATGAGTGGTGCGTGCCGGCATCGGAGGCGATTTCCCGGTCGATGGAACTCAGCTGGCAAAAAGACAGCTGGGAGTATTTTGAGGAACATAATCCGCAGAGTGGAAGCACGCATACGGGGTGGGTTCGGATTATTGCGGAAGAGGAAGAACGCAATGCCAGATGTTTCCACATCATCATGGAGAAATGAACGTTTTTTCACCCCGGAGAAACAGTAGTAAAGGGAGAATGCAGATGAAGAAGACAGGAAAAAAACTGGCTTTCAGCGCGGCCATTGCAGCCGCAGCGCTGAATATCGGTGCGTGTACAATGTTTCATCCGGCAGAGAATGAGGAGCCGGAAGTATACGGACCGCCGAACGACATCTCCGTCTCGGTGAGCTCGGAGGATCAGCCGTCATCGGACAGTGAAGACGCAAAAAGAGAGAAGGACGGCGGCAGTAAAGAAAAAAAACAGAAGAAGGCAGGCAGCTCCTCGGAAGACCCTAAAAGCTACAGCGCGGATAAGAACATGGAAGTCGTCGTATACGGTCCGCCGGAATCGGAATAAAAAGTCATGAATATGGAAGAGATTACTCCGGAGTTCATCCGGAGACTGAAGGCGGAGCAGATGGACCAGCTTTCCGCCTACAGGCAGGACCTTTACAAAAAGCCGGAACTCCGTCAGCTTTTTTTTGAACTGACCATGCGGTGCAATCTGGAGTGCTTTCACTGCGGGAGCAGCTGCAGCAGCCGACTGGATGACGGGCTTCCGCTGCAAAAGTATAAGGAAATTCTCGATGAAGTGAAAGAGAATTTCGATATCTCGAAGCTTCTTCTGTGCATCACCGGAGGAGAACCTCTGCTGCGTCCGGATTTCTTTGAAATCATGGAGTACGCGCACAGCCTGGGTTATCGATGGGGAATGACGAGCAACGGAACGCTGATTACTCCGGAGGTCGCGAGACGTCTCCGCGAGGCCGGTATGCGGACGATTTCCATCAGTATCGACGGTCTGGAGAAGACCCACGATGCGCAGAGAAAACGACCGGGATCCTGGAAGGCGGCGATGCGCGGGATTCAGAATCTGATTGACGAAGGCGGTTTTCATGCTATTCAGGTCACGACAGTAATGAATCATCAGAGCATGGACGAACTTGACGACCTCTATGAGCTTTTTTGCGAAATGGATATTGATTCCTGGCGTGTGATCGGTCTGGAACCGATCGGACGCGCGCTTGAGGCGCCGGAGCTGATGCTTACGCGAAAGGATCAGAGGCGGCTGTTTACTTTTATTAAGGAAAAACGTGAGGAGGAAATGCCGGTTACCTACGGCTGCAGTCATTTTCTCGGGGTTGACTTTGAGAGGGAAGTCAGACAGTGGTACTTCCTCTGTAATGCGGGACTCTATGTCGCGAGCATCATGGCGAACGGAGATGTCGGCGCATGTCTGGACATAGAGAGAAGTAAGAAGACGGTTCAGGGGAATATTTACGAGAACAGTTTTACAGAGATCTGGCAGAAGCGCTTTGCGGATTTCCGCAGGCCTCTTTCCCTTCGGAATGAGGAGTGCCGGAACTGCGAATACGAAAAATGGTGTGCGGGAGGATCCCGTCACAGTTGGGACTATGAGAATGAAAAACAGAGAATCTGCATGAAGGGGACTCTGTTCTAAGGAGATTAAAATTTGAAATTTCAGGAATTACAATTGAAACAGGAACTGCAGAACGCTGTCATCAAGGCCGGATATACGGAGGCAACGCCGATTCAGGAGAAAACAATGCCGGTGATTCTCGAGGGAAGAGATCTGATCGCCTGCGCGCAGACCGGTACAGGAAAAACGGCGGCTTTCGCTCTGCCGATTCTTGAGAAACTGGACAACGGAGAAGTGCGAAAACTGCGGTCACTGGTTCTCACGCCGACCCGGGAACTCGCCGTGCAGATTTTTGAGAACTTCAAGAAATACGGCAGATATCTTCCCCTTCGCGCGGCCTGCATTTACGGAGGCGCAAAACAGAAGCCGCAGATGGAAGCATTGAAAAGAGGCTGTGATATTCTGATCGCAACGCCGGGACGACTGATGGACTATATGAATCTCGGTTTGGTGAGTCTTCGTGGAATCGAAGTGTTCGTACTCGATGAGGCGGACCGAATGCTGGACATGGGCTTCATCAACGATGTGAGAAAGATTGTCGGCAGTATGAATACGGACAGACAGACCTTGATGTTCTCTGCGACCATGCCGAAGGAAATCGAACAGCTCGGAAGAGATCTCCTTAAGAACCCCGCGGATGTGCGGGTGGCGCCGGAGAGCACGGCGGCCGATACGGTTGAACAGAAGATTTGTTTTGTGAGTCACTCGGATAAACAGAAAGTTCTTGTCGACATCCTGAAACAGGATGAAGTCACGAGGACGATGGTGTTCACGAGAACGAAACACGGTGCGGACCGTGTGGCCCGAAATCTGACCAGATCCGGGATCGCGGCCAGAGCGATCCACGGAGACAAGACACAGGGACAGAGACAGAGCACGCTTGAGGGCTACAAGGCCGGGCATTTCCATGTGCTTGTTGCAACGGACGTCGCTTCCAGAGGACTCGATATTCCGGAGGTCAGCCATGTCATCAATTTTAATCTTCCGCAGGAGGCGGAGGCTTACATTCACCGTATCGGAAGAACCGGACGGGCAGGGGAGAGCGGCATCGCAATTACGCTCTGCGAAGAGGATGAGATGGATCTGCTGAGGGACGTGGAGAAGATTCTGAAGAGAGAGATCCCGGAGATGAAGACGGAGTACTCTGTCGTACTTCGCGGAAAAAATACCGGTGCAGCTCCGGCGACAGGAGCCGGAAGACGCAAAGGTGGAAAAAGCTCCGGAAAAAACAGCGTGCCTGCCGGTAGAGAAAACCGTGGAACAGATAAAACGGGAAGACGAAGAGCTGCGGGCAAAGAACCGGAAGATCACAGACGCAGCCGGACGGCGGACTCAAAGAGCGAGCTGAATGTAAAGCGCGGAACCGGACTTGCAGGCGCAGCAAGCCGCAGGAGAAGAGAATCGAAACCTCCGATGATGCCGGTCAGCAGAAATCTGAGCCGAATCAGCGGCAAGGGCGGATACACCTCGTTCGGGTTCGGGGATGCGGCAACGGAAAAGAGCGGAAAACGCGGCGGGGAGAATGTGAAAAACAGCGATCACAGGGGAAGAAACAGTTCTTCCCGGAGAGGCGGCGCGCCGAGGGGAAGAAGGACGACGGCCTCCTGAGAACTAAGGATCGCGAAGAACATCTGTGAAAGACTTCGGAAATGCAATGATAGTTTGCGATTGCGCTGCAGGATGTCTCTGTACTTGACGAAAAAGAGATACAGACGTATACTAAAAAACGCTGATTAACCGAGATTCTTTGGGGATGAATGAATTCCTGCCTTGAGGAATATCACAGACAGCCCGGGGATGATCGCGGGACAAGACAGTTCATTGGTACCTTCCTGTCTATAAATAAAACCAGGACCGCTTATTTTTCGTTCATATACTATGCGATATTGATATGTAAGATACAGCGGCTCTGCGAAAAAACGCAGAGCCGCTTTTTATGAAAGACAGAGCCGATACAGGTCTGATGCTGTAAGAGGAGACACATATGTATTATCTGAAATCGGAGCACAGTTTTGACGCTGCGCACTTTTTGAAAGATTACTGTGGCAAATGCCACAATCTTCATGGACACAGATGGAGAGTGATCGTGGAGCTGAAGGGTGAAAAGCTCAGTGAAGAAAAGCAGACCAGGGGAATGATGATCGACTTTTCGGATTTGAAGGATGCGATCCGGGGGCTCTGTGATCATCTGGATCACTGTCTGATTTACGAGAAGGGGTCTCTGAAGGAGAAGACGGTCGACGCACTGCAAGACGAGGATTTCCGGCTTGTGGAAGTGCCCTTCCGGCCGACAGCGGAGAATTTTTCCCGGTACTTCTATGAGGAGCTGGCGGCTCGAAAGCTGCCGGTTCACCGGGTGGAAGTGTACGAGACGCCGAATAACTGTGCGGCGTATGAGGGCAGATAAATGAAGGTGGTAGAAAAATTTATCAGTATCAACGGAGAGGGAACCCGTGCCGGCGAGCTGGCGGTTTTTGTCCGATTCCGCGGTTGTAATCTCAACTGCAGCTACTGTGATACGATGTGGGCGAATGAACCGGGCTGTCCCTGTGAGGATGAGACGCCGGAACAGATCGTTTCTTATATTGAAGAGACGAAGGTGAAAAATGTGACGCTCACGGGAGGCGAACCGTTGCTGCAGAAAGAGATGCCGGAACTGCTGCACCTGTTGGCAGAGAAGAAAGATTTGCGCGTGGAGATTGAAACAAACGGTGCCGTGGATCTCTCCGGATTCCGGACCGGTGAGCAGAGCGTTTTTACAATGGACTACAAGCTTCCGTCCAGCGGCTGCGAAAGCGGAATGCTGACGGAGAACTTCAGATTTCTCGAACAAAAGGATACTGTCAAGTTTGTCGTCGGCAGTCAGGAGGACCTGGATAGGGCAGGAGAAATCATTCGTGAGTACGGGCTGATCGGGAAATGCCATGTGTATTTTAGCCCGGTCTTCGGCAAAATCGAGCCGGAGCAGATTGTGAATTATATGATAGAACACAGGCTGAACGGTGCGAGGATTCAGATTCAGATCCACAAAGTGATCTGGGATCCGAACCGCCGCGGTGTGTGATTGGAGGAAGGAAATCGTGATAGACCAGAAGGCAATTGAGGAGCATATCCGCGGAATTCTTATTGCGCTCGGTGACAACCCTGAGCGGGAGGGGCTGAAAGATACGCCAAAGCGCGTGGCAAAAATGTACGCGGAGGTTTTTGCGGGAATGAATTACAGCAATCATGAGATTGCGGAGATGTTCGACAAGACATTTGAAGAGGGTGTCGCCGACGAGGAAGATCATGTCAGTCTGCATATTCCAGAGAACGATTGCGACAGAGAGGATCTCACGGCAGTAGTCGGAAAAACTGGACATTTTCCGGCGGTTGGCACACAGGATGATTCCAAACCGGCCAGAGTCGTCGTCATGAAAGATATCGATTTCTTCTCCTACTGCGAGCACCACATGGCTCTGATGTACGATATGAAAGCCTGCGTTGCCTACGTGCCGAACGGGAAGGTCATCGGCCTTTCGAAGATCGCGAGGGTCTGCGATATGGTAGGAAGAAGACTACAGCTTCAGGAAAAGATCGGAAAGGATATTGCGGATATCATCTCCGAAATTACAGGAAGCAAAGACGTGGCGGTCACCATCGAGGGACACCACAGCTGTGTCAGTGCCAGAGGAATCAAGAAACAGAATACAAAGACATTTACGGCAGAACTTCGGGGACGATTCCGCACCGATGCGGAGTTGCAGTTTTATCTTCGATAAGAAAGCTGCACCGTTGAATATACAGGGATGTGAAGCCGTATCATACAGACGGCTGTATATAGAAAATAAGATCTTCGCGTAAATCGCGGGAAGATCAGGATGAGGTGATTGATATGAAGGCAATGGTACTCAGCAGCGGCGGCGTGGATTCGACGACCGCCCTCGGACTGGCAATAAAGAAATACGGAAAAGAGAATGTAATCGCGCTCTCTGTGTCCTACGGACAGAAGCACGATAAGGAGATCCAGGCAGCCAGAGCGGTGGCGGAATACTACGGGATCGAGCAGCTTTTTCTGGATCTGAGCACGATTTTTCAATACAGCAATTGTTCCCTTCTGAAACAGTCCACGGAGGAAATCCCGGAGGAGAGTTACTCCGAGCAGATCAGGGAGACCGGCGGCGAAAAGCCGGTGAGCACATATGTGCCGTTTCGCAACGGACTTTTCCTTTCCTCTGCGGCAAGTCTTGCGCTTTCGAAGGATTGCGGCGTGATCTATTACGGCGCCCATGCGGATGATTCGGCCGGCTTTGCCTATCCGGACTGCTCTCCGGTTTTCAATAAAGCCATGAATGACGCGATCTGGGAGGGCAGCGGACATCAGCTCCGCATCGAAGCGCCCTTTGTAAATATGAACAAGGCAGGCGTCGTGAAGCTGGGGCTGGAACTCGGAGTACCCTACGAGCTGACCTGGTCCTGTTACGAGGGCGGCGAGAAACCCTGTGGAAAATGCGGAACCTGCATCGACCGGGCTGCTGCGTTTGCGGCAAACGGGGTGAAGGATCCGGCGCTGGTCTGACAGAGGGAAAATTTGCGGGATCGAAAGGTTTGGCCGGTTCATCTGTAGGAACCGGTGGACAGGAATCCGGCGCATAAAATCCGCTGGGGATTCCTGATTACAGGAAGAGAGGATTTGGAATGAGCGACGAAAGAGAAAAAGAAGATTTGACCTTACTTGGAAACCGAAATGTGAAATACGCGATGGACTATGATCCGGGGGTGCTGGAGACCTTTATCAATAAACATCCGGATCACGATTACTTCGTGAAATTCAACTGTCCGGAGTTCACATCGCTCTGTCCGATTACCGGACAGCCGGATTTTGCGACAATTACGATCTCCTATGTGCCGCAGGAGAAGATGGTGGAGAGCAAGAGCCTGAAACTGTATCTTTTTTCTTTCAGAAATCACGGAGATTTTCACGAGGACTGCGTGAATATCATCATGGAAGATCTGATCCGCCTGATGGATCCGAAGTACATTGAGGTGTGGGGAAAATTCCTTCCCAGAGGAGGTATCTCGATCGATCCGTACTGCAACTACGGAAAGAAGGGAACGAAGTGGGAAAAGATTGCGGAGGACCGTCTGGCGTGGCATGACATGAATCCGGAGAAGATTGATAACCGATGAGAAACGTCGAAACGGGTTTTTGCAGGGGGCTGAGGCCTGCTGCGGGAATGGCTGCCGGTTGTTTTATCAGACATTTTCTCCGGGATGGTAGACGGATTCCTCTATAACTGTTATGGTATGTAAGAGAACAATTGTGAGGGTATGGAAATGTCTATTTGTCAATTTGTATTGATATTTATGGTCGGATCATTTATCGGATGGATCTGGGAATGCTTCTATTACGCAATGAAGTTTAAAAGGTGGATCAACAGCGGTTTTATGTTCGGCCCGGTCTGCCCGATCTACGGTGTCGGGGTGGCGGTTTCCACCGCTCTCTTCTGCGGGGATGGAAGATTCCGGCCGACGACGACGCTGGGGTTGGTCTATCTCTTTATCTTCTGTGTGATCGGAAGCGCGGCGCTGGAATGGATTACCTCGATCGCGCTGGAGTACTGGTTTCACGCCGTATGGTGGGATTACTCGGATATGCCGCTCAATGTGGACGGCAGAATTTGTCTTCCGGCCTCCATTGCATTCGGAATCGCCGGACTCTTTGTGGCCAAAGTCGGAGGTCCGGGACTTCTTGACTGGTGTCAGGGGATCACAGTGAACCGGACAGAGCTGGGAGCACTGATCTGTGTGTCGGTCTTTATCGCGGATCTGACACTCACGGTTACTTCGATGTCGTCTCTTCTTGAGAAGATTTCCAGGTGGAAGGATGGCTTTGACCGAAAAATGGAGCAGAACGTCATGATTGTGAAGGACGGACCGGCTGCGGTCGCCAAAGCTGTTGTAAAGACGGCATCCGGTACGGTTGTCCGTACGGTCGAATTTCCGAGTGAGGTGTACAGTCGCCTGACCAGCGGTGAGAAGAAGCATCTGGAGAGCATTCAGGAGATCTGGCTTCCGGGACGGAAGGAACACAATTTCGTCTTCGACGGATCCGACCGGAAAACCGAAGCGGAAGAGAAAGGTTCAACGAAAGAATCCTGATCGCGGCGCGAGAATGATATAGTAAAGTGAACAGAAAAGCCGCTGTGCAGAACACGTTTCTTAAAAGAATACGGGTTCTGCACAGCGGCTTTTTTGGGTTATAAGAAATTCTTCCGAAATTTCTATAACACAAAACGCTCCGCTTAGATGCGCAGCTCGCGCGATGAGTAGATGGTTCTCATCCAAAGTTCGGCGCGAGAATGTCGCGAGCGACATTCATTTTTATATACATATCTACATTTATATAGTACAATATGTTGAAGTAATATCATATTATTTCTCATATAAAACAGGTAGATATGTTGAAGGAGTAGCACACATATGTTAAAAATCGATCACTTGACAAAAACCTACGGGGAGAAAAAAGCAGTAGATGATCTTTCTCTGCAGATTCAAAAGGGTGAGATTTACGGGTTTATCGGTCACAACGGCGCGGGAAAGACAACAACGCTGCGCTCGGTTGTGGGCATTCAGGAATTTGACGCAGGTGAGATCATGATCGCCGGACATTCGATCCTGAAAGAGCCGCTTGTCTGCAAGAAAAAAATAGCCTATATTCCGGACAACCCGGATCTTTACGAATTCATGTCTGGTATCAAATATCTGAATTTTATCGCGGATATTTACGGCGTGGACGCCAATACCAGACGGGAGAAGATTCATAAGTATGCGGATCTGTTTGAGATCACGAAGGATCTCGCGCAGCCGATCAGCGCGTACTCGCATGGAATGAAACAGAAGCTGGCGATCATCTCAGCCTGGATTCACGATCCGGAACTTATCATCATGGATGAGCCCTTTGTCGGCCTGGATCCGAAGGCCGCACATCTGTTAAAGGGTATGATGCGCGAGATCTGCGATCAGGGAGGAGCGATTTTCTTCTCCACGCACGTGCTTGAGGTCGCGGAAAAACTCTGCGACAAAGTTGCGATTATCAAGCAGGGAAAACTGATCCGTTCCGGAACGATGGAGGAGGTCAAGGGTGACGAGAGTCTGGAGGACGTATTTCTTGATCTGGAGGGCGTACCGTCCGGTGACGCGGAAGTCGTTGAGGCAGAAGGATCCGTCGGAATTGCGGATGCAAATGTACATGCCGACGGAGCAAAAGACTGCGTACAGTGATCATCAGGCGGGAGGTTATCATGCTTAGTATTCTGATAAAAAAACAGCTGGCGGAGATTTTTCGCGCCTATCTCTATAATCCGAAAAAGAACAAGGCGAGATCAAAGTTTTCGATATTCGTGATGTTTACCTTTTTTATTCTTGTGATGGTAGGACTTCTGGGAGGAATGTTTTCCTATCTGTCCTGGAATCTGAGACCGGTGATTCAGCTGGGCCTGGGATGGTTTTATTTCTCGCTTCTCAGCGGGATCGCGATTTTTCTGGGGGCCTTCGGAAGTGTTTTCAATACTTTTTCCGGACTGTATCTGGCAAAAGATAACGATCTGCTTCTGTCCATGCCGATCCCGGTGGAGTATGTGATCATTTCCAGGCTTGTCACGGTCTATCTGATGGGATTGATGTATTCTGCGACGGTTACGATTCCGGCAATGGTGATTTATTTCATCACAGATGGTTTCGGCCCGCTGAAGCTTGTCGGTTCAATTCTGTGGATACTGGCGGTGTCTGTGATTGTCTTCGCACTGTCCTGTCTGCTGGGATATATCGTCGCGTTCTTCAGTACAAAACTGAAGAGGAAGAATATCACGACGGTCTTCATCTCACTTGTATTCATTACCGTTTATTACATCGTATATTTCAAGGCCTCCGATATTATGAGGGATCTGCTTCTGAACGCGCAGCTCTACGGTGAGAAGGTGAAAGGAGCCGCATATCCGATCTATCTCTTCGGTGCAGTTGGAACCGGCGATGGAATCGCGATGGCCGTATATGCCGTTGCGGTGGTTCTCCTGATTGCGGTTGTGTGGGTCGTTCTCTCGAGAAGTTTCCTGAAGATTGTCACATCCACAGGAAAAGAGAACCACGTAACTTACCGTGAGAAAAATGTAAAAAGAAGGAGCAGTTTCGGAGCACTGTTCGGAAAAGAACTCGGACGATTCACGGGAAGCGCCAGCTACATGCTCAACTGCGGTCTCGGAATCATTATTCTTCCGTTCATCGGGGTTCTCTTTGTACTCAAGGGAGATATGGTGCAGGATGTGGCAAGTTTCCTGTTTTCCGGAACTCCCGGGGCGGTCACGATTGCGGTCATTACAGCGATCTGCGGATGCGCATCGATGAATGATATCGCCACGCCGTCTGTTTCACTCGAAGGAAAGAATCTGTGGATCCTTCAGTCGCTTCCGGTATCGGCAGGATCAATTCTTCGCGCAAAGATCTCCCTTCAGTTTCTGCTGACGGAAATACCGGCGCTGGTGCCTGTGATCTGTGCCTGCGCGGTTTTTGATCTTCCGGTCATCGAGAAGGTATTTATTTTTGTTCTTCCGACGATCTATATCGGGCTTATGTCATACTTCGGAATGTTCCTTGGACTGCACAATCCGAATCTGAAGTGGACGAGTGAGATTTATCCGATCAAGCAGAGCCTCTCTGTGCTGTTTGCGCTGTTCGGAGGCATGCTCTATGCAGTGGCGTTCTTCGTCGGTTTTATTCTCTTGGATCAGAAGGTGGATGTCATGCTTTATCTCGGAGCAACTACGGCGTTGACAGCAGTTCTTCTTTTGCTCCTCGTTCTCTGGCTTCACAGAGCGGCGGAAAAACTCTTTGTGAAACTGGCCTGACATTGCAGTTGAAACAAAACGTCAGAACAAAAAGATGCAAAATAGATTCGAAGTGTATCGAAGCGGGCAGGAAATAACAGGAATGTGTACAGGGAGGAGACAGTATGAGCGAACGCGAACCGCTGGTGAGTGTAATTGTTCCGGTCTTCAATGTGGCCGGTTATCTGGACGAGTGCATACAAAGCATTACCGGTCAGACATACAGAAATCTGGAAATACTGCTGATTGACGACGGGTCTACGGATGAATCGGGAAGCATCTGCGAAAAATGGCAGAGAAGGGATTCGAGAATTCAATGTATTCATCAGGAGAATCAGGGGCTGTCGGCGGCAAGAAATCATGGCATGGACAGGAGCAGGGGAGAATATTTCGCTTTTGTGGACTCGGATGACGTCATCGATGAAAACTTCATACGAATCCTGGTAAAGACAATTATATCCACGGGAACGGATGTGGCGATGTGCGGGTTTCGTATGTTTACAGAGGATTCCGGCTTCAAAAAAACAGAAAGCTTGAGTGGCGACTGCGCGGAGGAAGGAGCGGAATCTGCCCGCAGGCTCTCGGACGTTGAATTCGGGAGAGGATTGACGGAACCCTTCAGCGTTCCATACGTGATAGCCTGTAATAAGCTGTATCGAAAAGAAAAAGTGCAATGCAGATTCCGCAGGGGAATCCTCTGTGAAGATGTGTTTTTTGCGGTGGATCTTTTCTGCTGCGGCTGTACGTACAGTTCGATCGACCTGCCGCTGTATGGATACAGAATCCGAAATACAGGTATCACCGGAGCGAAGTCTGATCGTTACTTCGAGAATATGTTTGACGCGATGGATCATCAGTATAAAAAAATGAAAGACAGGTTCGACGGTGCGTTTAGAGCAAGACTTGTCAATTTTATTCTATGTCTGACGGAAAACGTGGAATGTGATCTTTATTACGCAAAACGCCGGGTGCTTGCAGCGAAACTTCGGGGAAGAGTGCGTGCGTTTTACAGGGAAAGCCACCGGAATCTGAAGGGCGTGTCCGGACAGGCGAAACACGCGCTTTATTATATGTGCCCGCCGGCATATCATCTGCTGAAAATCCGGGCAAAGAGAGTTTACGCCTGAGCCCTATACACCGGAGGGGGCTTTGTGATACAACATAATAGGAAAAACGTTTAAGTGGATGAGAAATACGAATTCATCCACTTAAATTATGATCAGAAATAATGTGATTTGAGGGAGAGGTTTATGAAACGAAATAGAAGATTCGGATGGATTCTGACAGGAGTACTGGCCGCCGGCTGTCTGGGCGGCTGTTCTTTTGCGCTGCCTTTTTTTGGTGTAAACGGCGAAGCGCCGGATTACCGGCACGACACCAGCGAGGAGGCGATGTATAACGATGGATCCTATGAAACCGAATCCTATGATGAGTACGATGATTCATCTCTGGATGTCGATGAGCTGCTCGATGATTATCTGAGCGACAGCGGTTCATATTCTACGGACAGCAGCCTGGGCTTTGATGATTTCGGGGAGGGAGACCCGGAGTTTACGAAGGACGGAAGCTATACGGTACCCGCCGGCTGGGAGATAAACGAGGAACAATCCACAGAGGCGAAGGTCTTCTATGTGCGCGAAGACGAAACGAACATGAAAAATCCGGACAACATTTCCGTGGAACAGGGAACAAATAAGTACAAAGCCAACGATCCGATGGGCTTTAAAAATGCGATCATGCGTCAGATCGGTATCATGACGGGAGGAAAAAAGTGTGAAATTCACGGCCGCGGCTACACGACAGACAAAAAGATCAATGTGATTATGCTGGAAATCATCGACGATGCTTGTACGACCAGACAGTACTACCTCTGCGGAGACAACCGGTATGTGCTCATTCATGCGACGAACTTCAGCGGGGAGACCGATATCGACGAGGCCGCAGAGGAAATGGCAGAGTCATTTGAGTGGATGAATTGAGAACGGACTTTCATTTTCTGTCAAGTACGGATTCTACACTTTGGTCACATAGAAACGGTACAGGGAAACTTTTGGAGTTCACGTTATACTATTCTTACATAATTGAAGGATAAAGAAAGATGGAAGACTCTGAAAAGGAGGAGATCAAATGAAGGATTGGGAGAAACCAAGATTGGAGGCCGTTGATTTTAGCGATACCGGATATGGACCACATAATGAAAAGGTACCGGATTCTGAATTGACACAAGAATATGATCCGGAGAGAGGATTTGGATGGTATCAGCTGTATGGTGAAGCCTCGGATTCATCCAAAGTAGAAGCGTGACAAGTGTAAAACGAAGAATATTTTCTGCATATAAAAAGTTCGGGGAAAAGGATGACGCATTTATGCGAGATCCTTTTCCCCGAACTTTGCTGTTACAGGGAATGCTACAGGAAAAACCCTTGGTATCTCCGTAATACGAAATACTTTGTCTGTGGACTTTGTTTACTTGTTTTTGGCTTTTCTCTCCGCGTCGAAGGCCTGAAGAATGCGCTCATAGTGAAGAAAATGTCCTTCTTTTCCAAGTCGGTCGATCTCTTCGAAGGGAACGATGTCAAAGCCCTCGGTTTCGTTTTCCTGCGGATGGACATCGTTCTTATCGAATTCCATGCGGAAATGATAGATATCCACGAAATAATTGTCGCCCCGCTTCAAATCTACGTTGGAATAGGTATACACACAGCCGCCCTCGGCATCCCGGACGTCGAGTCCGGTTTCTTCCAGTGTCTCGCGGCACACGGCCTCATAGGAGGATTCGCCGGACTGAACGCCGCCTCCGGAAACTTCCCAGTCACCGGCTGCCCATTTCTTATTCAGAGAACGGCGGGTGATCAGGAACTTGTGATCCGGACGTTCAAGAATCGCCAGCACGATCAGCTGATATTCTCCCTCCTGAAGGAAGCTTCCTTTTCGCGGAAGCACTTTTCCGGTTTTTTCTTTCTTCTCATTATATACATCAAAATACTCGATCTGATTATCGCTCATGCTGAAACCTCACTGCAGATGACATGTTTTCCGGTTGTTTTTATTCCCAGGGGATAATCTCGAATCCCCTGTAGATTCTAATATACTATGCTAAGGAGAATCAGGCAAATGCTTTGAATTTCTGTTCCGCCTCGGTCAGTTGCTCCCGGATGTCGTCAATTTCCAGCTGCAGCATCGGACGAACCTGTGTGGCGTGTTCAAATGCACGGAAGCCTTCCAGGACAGCGGGATCGGCGGGCTTCAGGAAACCGTTCAGAAGAGCGTCCGGGAAACGGAAGACTTTATCTGACGTCGGAAAGTGAACTTTTACGCGATCATCGGTACAGCTGATGACGGATCCCGCGCCGTAGCTTTTGTGGTTAACTTCGATACCGGTGAGATCCGGGAGCTGGCATTCACAGATGTCGTTCATGTGAGCTGTGCTCTGCTGAAGCTTTTGCTTCAGATCGTTAATTCTGGATTCCAGAAGCTGCATGGTCTCCGCCCGTTTCATCCAGTCGTTGACGAACGTATAGCTGATACGGATGTTTGCGTAGAAGTCATATTTGTAAGCGCAAATCAGAATGTCGTAAGCCAGAAGATGGAGATCGTCTTCGAAACCATCCTGCATAGCGGCGACTCTTCCCTGGTGGTCGCGGAGGATCAACGGATAATTCCAAACCTCCTCAAGGATCATATCGCACATTTTGTAGTAGCCGCGGATCGGCAGTCGTCCGGCACAGAAGTAAGCTCCGAATTCCGACGCCTGCGCAAAAATATCAGCGGCCTCTTTGCGGTAGAGGTAGTTGTGGGAAGGATCATAGACTGCCATGTAGTTCAGGACATCGGCATCCGTCTGCTGATACTTCTGAGGTTCTGAGAAACACTCCGCGATGCGGACGTTGACGGCCTCGCGGAACGCGCGGATCGCTTCCAGCCGTTCGTCGAGATCCGTCGCATCAGACTTGTGGAAGAGATCACGGAACTGCTGACGAAGAAAATCTGCCTCACCTGTTTTTTTCAGCAGTTCTTTGAGTCCGGTGAGAGGTTTGTGCATCCCGGTTTCAAAGAGCGGAAGAATGCTCTCAACGGCAGCAGTAAACATGGCGGGAAAATCCGGGGCATCGAAATCCCAGTTTTTATGGAAGGCGGACACGGCTCTCCACTTGGAGCCTTCATCCGGTTTGAAACTGCTCTGTTCGTTGAGCTCATGAAAACGAAGACGATACTGTGTAAAAATTAGATCGAGATTTTTGGTATTCAAAACGTAATTCCCCTTTTTGATATTACATGTCGGCGCGCCCGCCGGAGATGATAAAAGCACTCGTCTGGCTGGCAGACGAACTTTTCAAGTATATCATAGAAAAAACGTGTTTTGTATATACAGAATGCGAAAGAAAATGGCAGAAAAGTGCTGTCGCGCGGGAGAAATGCACAGATTTGTCTGTGCCGGGAAAGTGATGTAAAATGAGGATGCTTCAGGTGGAAAACAGACCCGCACAACCTCTTTGCGAATCCCGTGAGGGAAAGCGGGACTGATGAAAAACAGAAAACGAATAAGGGTTTACGGAGGAGCGTATGGAGATCAGGGGAGCAAGACTGGTTTTTCTCGGAGACAGTATTGTAGAGGGAGCCGGCGTGAAGGATAAAGAGAAAGTCTTCTGGAGACTTTTGGGAAAAAGAGACGGGGCAATTGTGTACGGAAACGGTGTGGGAGGTTCGCGGATCGCAAGACAGGTCAAACCGTCTCCGGAGGCACAGTACGACCGGTACCTGCGGAGCCGTCTTCCTGAAATCGGTGAGGAGGCGGATGCGGTGGTGATCTGCTCGGGGCTCAATGATTACGGACACGGAGACGCGCCGATCGGCGCCATGGAAGACCGGACGGACGATACCTTTTATGGTGCGCTTCATCTTCTTTACAGAGATGTCCGGAGGAAGTGGCCAAAGGCAAAAATCCTGGTGATGACGCCGATCCACATCGAACATGAGCATGACGAGGTGACGATGTACGGCCACCGGAAATCGGAGTGTCTGGAAGATTACGTACGGATCATCCGGGAAGTGGCGGCCGACTGTTTTCTTCCGGTTCTTGACATGTACCATCTCTGTCCACTGGATCCGCGGATTCCCGAACTGAAGGAAAAATACAGTCCCGACGGGGTTCATCCGAATGAAGACGGAAATGAAATTATGTACGGAATGCTCAGGCAGGCTCTCAAAAAACTCTGAGGAATACCGATCGGACGGAATCACCGATTCGCATTATAATATAGAATGAATCGCCGAAATATACATGGAAGGCTTTTTTGATCGCAACGTTTTATGGACGGGAGATTCAAGTATGCAGCAGGAAATGTATAAGGTTTCAGATGTCAATAGTATCAAAAAACTGGAAAGTGTTTTATTCTATGATAATCTGACAGGAGCGCTCACGCCATACGGTTTTTTTCAGCACGTTCAGGACGTTATGAACCGTATTTTCCACGAAGGTCAGGAGCCCGTTTATATTTTCGTGGATATTGTCGGCATGCATCATATCAATGACGAATATGGATATTATGCCGGAAACGAAGTGGTGTCGAGTGTGGCCAGACTTCTCGGACAGGTTTTTCCGGATGGAATCTGTTCCAGACAGGAAGCCGATCATTTTATAGTTCTCGTGCAGAATAAAGATGTGAAAGAACGCATCGGTGAGATCACGAATATCTATTCTGTGAACAAATATCCCGTTCCGGAAATTCAGATGAAATTCGGCCTCTACGTTCAGCAGGAGATAGATGAAGATCCTTCTGTCTGCTGTGACAAGGCAAGGCTTGCCGAACATGAGATACACAAGAAAGCAGGAACCTTCATCGGAGAATTCCGCGAGGAGATGTACGAGATTTACCGACGGAAGAATTATATTATCGCGCATCTGGAAGAATCCCTGAAGGATCATGAAATAGAGATTTATTACCATTCGATTATCCGCTCCGTGACGGAAAAGGTATGCTCGCTGGAAGCTCTCGCGAGATGGAACAGCAAAGAGAAGGGAACCATCATGCCGAGCGAGTTCATTCCGATTCTGGAGAAAGAACATCTGAGCGCGATTTTCGATCTCTATGTTGTAGAACAGGTGCTCAAGGAAATCCAGATCCGCAGAGAAGTCGGTCTTGCGCTGGTACCGGTGTCTGTGAATCTTTCGCTCTCAGATCTTGAGACGCTGGATATGGTTACGGAGGTCGGGAATCTTCTGGAGAAATACGACGTAGATTCCAAGTATCTGATCATTGAAATTCCGGAGAAAGCCTGCGTCGCCAATCCGGTCAAAGTGACGTCTGTCATTGAAGGATTTCACGCGAAGGGCGTTCAGGTCTGGATGGATGACTTTGGAAACGGGGTTTCCTCCCTGAATCTGCTCAAGAACTTCGATTTTGATCTGATCAAGTTTGACAGGGGCTTCCTCAAGGGGTATGACGCCGGCGGAAGAGCAGAGGCAATCTTTCGTTATACGATTATGATGATCCACAATCTTCATATTCACACCGTGGCGGAAGGAATCGAGACGAGAGATCAGTATCTTCAGTTAAGGCTCCTTGGCTGTGACAGAATGCAGGGCTTCCTCTTTACAAAACCGAAGCCGCTCCGCATGTTTATGGAGGCGGATGATGAGTTCATCAGGAATTCACGGGAACTCACGGAGGATATGCGAAGCAGCGGATACTTCGAGAAAGTCGGATTTGCGAGGATCACGGATCTGGAGCTTCCGAAAGAACTCGGCGTAGTGCCGGAGGATATCCCGGAAGGACTGGTGGAATTCTGTCAGGGAAAGGTGATTTGTCTCAGATCAAACCGTGTATTTTTTGACCGTGTAAAGGCGGAATTGAAGCACATAGCGGTCAAACAGTATGATCCCGGCTGGTATCACTTAGACACGGATGAGAACTCCATATTCAGGGAGAACAGCGAACTCTACAACCATCTTGAGGAAGAGGCGGGAATGAAGGTGGAGATTATGTCCTGGATTTTTGAACCGACAGAGGAACATCGCAGGGTTCTGGAGGGACTCGACACAAAGGATCAGTGGACCAGGTATTCCGGTACGAACAGAAAAGGACAAGAGTATGTCGGTTGGATCCGGTTGGTGGCTGTCGATGAAAGCCGCGGCGCGAAATGTTTTGAAATCATCCTCAAGTAACCGCAGGTTCGTAAAGAAATACCGGCAGTGAGAGAGCGCTGCGCAGGAAGAACGAAAAGATACATAAACAGGCGAAGCCGTCTGCAGAAGATTGTTTTCTGTTTTGGACAGAAGGATCTTCCGCAGACGGCTTCCTTTTGGTTTTACGGCAAAATGGCAAAATAAGTTCGGAAAAACTTTTTGACAAGTAAAATATTTGAATAAGTTTTCGCGGAATGATAAGATGAGTTTGTGTATTATTTTCTTGAAGGGGGAACTTAGATGAAACAGCTTATGTTGGGAAATATGGCTGTTGCCCGTGGTTTATACGAAGCAGGCGTCTGTTTTGTATCCAGCTATCCGGGAACACCAAGCACAGAAATCACAGAAGAGGCATCCAGATACGATGAGATCTACTGTGAGTGGGCGCCGAATGAAAAGGTTGCCATGGAGGCAGCTTTCGGAGCTTCGCTTGCCGGCCGCAGATCGTTCTGCGGAATGAAACATGTGGGTCTGAACGTGGCCGCCGATCCTCTTTTTACCATGTCATATATCGGTGTAAATGCAGGTCTTGTTATCGGAGTGGCAGATGATGCAGGTATGCACTCATCACAGAATGAGCAGGACAGTCGTCACCACGCGATCGCGTCCAAGGTTCCGATGCTGGAGCCGTCGGATTCGCAGGAGGCGCTGGAGTTTACCAGAATCGCTTACGAACTCTCTGAGAAATTCGATACGCCGGTCATGTTGAAGATGTGTACCCGTGTGTCGCATTCCCAGTCTGTTGTAGAAGCCGGAAGCAGAACAGAGAAAAGCGGAGCATATAAGAAAGATATTGCAAAGAACGTTATGGTGCCGGCGAATGCGATCCGCAAACATCCGATTGTAGAAGCGCGTACAGCAGCTCTCACAGAGTATGCGGAGACTACGCCGCTGAACCGTGTGGAGAAGGGAACGGATTCGAAGATGGGAATCATCGCGGATTCGACTTCTTATCAGTATGTCAAAGAAGTATTCGGCGATACGGTTTCTGTTTTGAAGATTGGCCTTGTTAATCCGCTTCCGGTAAAATTGATCAGAGATTTTGCCGCAGGGGTGGAGTCGGTTTACGTTGTCGAAGAGCTGGATCCGATCATCGAGAATCACTGCCGCGTACTTGGCATTGATGTAAAGGGAAAGGAACTGCTTCCGATTGTCGGAGAGTTTTCCCAGAATCTCGTGTCGGAGGCTTTCGGAGGAAAGAAAGCAGAATTCCGCACACTGGATACACCGATTCCGGTGCGTCCGCCGGCCATGTGTTCCGGTTGTCCGCACCGCGGAATGTTCTATGAGCTCACGAAGAACAAATGTACCGTTCTGGGGGATATCGGCTGTTATACGCTGGGAGCGGCTGCACCGCTGAATGCCATCGAGACCTGTCTTTGCATGGGCGGTTCGGTAAGCTCGATTCACGGTTTCAACAAGATGAACGGAGGCAACGGAAACGAGCACACCGTGTGTGTGATCGGTGATTCCACCTTCATGCATTCGGGTATGACGGGGCTTGCGAATATTGCCTACAACCGTTCCAATTCTACGGTTATTATTCTCGACAACTCCATCACCGGAATGACGGGACATCAACAGAATCCGACGACCGGATACAGCATCAAGGGAGATCCGGCGGGAAGAATCAACCTGGAAGCCCTGTGCAGATCGATGGGAATCGAGAGAGTGCGTGTCGTGGATCCGTACGACTTGAAAGCTGTGGATGAGGCACTGAAAGAAGAGCTGGCAGCGGAGGAGCCGTCGGTGATCATTTCGCGCAGACCCTGCGTACTGCTCAAGTATGTAAAACACGACAAACCGGTGGTTGTCGATCAGGAGAAATGCAGAGGCTGCAAGTCCTGTATGAAGATCGGCTGTCCGTCTATTTCCTTCCGCGACGGCAAGGCGCATATCGATGAAACACTCTGCGTGGGCTGCGGTGTATGTCAGCAGATGTGTGCGTTTGAGTCGATCGTAAACGCCGAGGGAAGCGCTAAGGCATGTCTGTCCGCTCCGCTCTCCCAGTGGGATCTCGATCACAGAAATGAGGAGCAGGGAGGAAGTCGGAAATGAGTACAAAGAATATTATGATTGTCGGCGTCGGAGGACAGGGATCTCTTCTTGCGAGCAAAATGCTCGGACATGTTCTGCTGGCGGCAGGTTTTGATGTAAAGGTATCTGAAGTTCACGGAATGTCGCAGAGAGGCGGAAGCGTAGTGACTTATGTCCGCTACGGAGAGAAGGTTCACTCGCCGATCATTGATCTCGGAGAAGCGGATTTCATTGTATCGTTTGAGATGATGGAGGCGGCGCGCTATCTGCCGTATCTTCGCATGGATGGACAGATCGTGACGAACACCCAGCAGATCGATCCGATGCCGGTTCTCACCGGGGTGGCAGAGTATCCGGAAGATCTCGCCGGAAAGCTCAGAGAGACGGGGGCAAAAGTAGACGCCATGGACTGTCTGGCTCTGGCAGAGGAAGCAGGCTCCGCGAAAGCAGTCAATCTGGTTCTTCTCGGAAGACTTTCCAAATACTTCGATCTTCCGGAGGCGGCATGGATGAAATCACTGGAGGCGATTGTTCCGGCGAAGTTTGTAGAGATGAACAAAAAGGCATTCGCGTTCGGTCGCGATTATCAGGAAGCGTAAGAAAGGTTAAGCAATTCAGGAGGTGTAGCAATTGGGGAACTATTTCAATGAGGAGATCGAGTGTGCCTCACTCGAGAAAATCCGCGAGATTCAGAGCGAGAAGCTTATCAAACAGGTAAAACATGTGTGGGACAATGTTCCATACTACAGGAAAAAGATGGAGAAGAAGGGCGTGACACCGGAAGATATAAAGTCTATGGACGATCTTCACAAACTTCCTTTCCTCAGTAAGGCAGATCTCCGTGAGGCTTATCCTTACGGACTTCTCGGAACACCGAAGAGCGAGGTGGTGGAGATTCACTCCACATCGGGAACGACGGGCCGCAGAGTTATTGCCTACTACACAAAGAAAGATGTCGAAATGTGGCATCAGTGCTGTGCCCGTGCCCTTGCGGCAACAGGAGCGACAGAGGAGGATATTGTTCAGGTGGCTTACGGCTATGGTCTTTTCACCGGTGGTGCCGGACTGGACGGTGGAAGTCATATGCTGGGCAGTATGACGGTACCGATGAGTTCCGGAAGTACGGACAGACAGATCATGTTCCTTCGAGATCTCGGATCCACCGTTCTCTGCTGTACGCCGAGTTACGCAGCCTACATCGGAGAGGTGATGAAGGAGAAGGGACTCGGACCGGATGAGATCCCGCTGAAAGCCGGAATTTTCGGTGCTGAGGCCTGGAGCGAAGAGATGCGCCATGATATCGAAAAGACAATGGGTATCAAGGCCTATGACATCTATGGCCTGACCGAGCTTTCCGGACCGGGTGTCGCCTATGAGTGCTCCGAGCAGACAGGAATGCACATCAACGAGGATCATTTTATCGCGGAGATCATCGACCCGGACACAGAAGAAGTGCTTCCGGAGGGATCCGAGGGGGAGCTGGTGTTCACAGCTCTGGATAAAGAGGCATTTCCGCTTCTTCGTTACAGAACAAGAGATATCACGAGACTTGTCAGAGGCAAATGTTCCTGCGGACGTACCTTCGTGAAGATGGAGAAGCCGAAGGGACGCTCGGATGATATGCTGATCATCCGAGGCGTGAATGTCTTCCCGTCCCAGATCGAGACGGTACTTCTCAACAACGGCTATCCGGCAAACTATCAGATCATTGTCGACCGCGTGAACAACACGGATACGCTAGATGTACAGGTTGAGATGACGCCGGAGATGTTCACGGATAATATGGGCGAGGTTCAGAAGAGACAGAAAGATCTCGTAGATGGTCTCAAGGCAATGCTCGGAATCAAAGCGAACGTACATCTCGTTTCTCCGAAGTCGATTGCGAGAAGCGAGGGAAAAGCAGTTCGAGTGATTGATAAGCGTAAAATCTGATGATGATAAAAATCCTGGGAGGATAAGCTATGTCAGTAAAACAGATTTCAGTATTTTTGGAGAACAGACCGGGGCGTCTGAATGATATGACACAGGTGATGGCGGATCACAACATTGATATGATCGCCCTCTCGCTTGCGGAGACAAAAGACTTTGGCATCGCGAGACTCATTGTGGACGATGTCTATGAGACAATGACAACGCTCAAGGAAGCGGGTTTTATCTGCAGACTCACACCGGTTGTGGCAGTCGAGATTCCGGACGAGCCGGGCGGACTCAATAAGATTCTCCGCTACTTTACAGCGGCCGGCGTAAATGTGGAGTATATGTACGCGTTTATGGACAAGAGTGTGGACAGCGCGTTCATGATCTTCCGCGTCGAGGACGCTGAGCAGGCAGAGGCGGCTCTGGCAGGTAAGGGGATCCGGGTGGCCGGCCAGGATGACCTTTCGGAATTGTAAGGAGCAGCGTGTAAAAAACTGTGCCTGGTTCTCGAAAGTGACGGAAATATTGCTTGTTTGAGATCCGGTTACTGAGGAAAAAGAGGTTTATCAGACTTTTTTCGAACAAGACGTGGAAGTGCTCTGCGGATTAGAAACGAAAAGAAGACAATACGGACAAAATACGGTATAATATCCTGGTGAGAAATCACCGGGATATTTTTAATAGGGGGAGTATTATGCTCATTGACCAATTGATAGAAAAACTGAGCACCATGGATGGAGTAGAGGCGATCGCGCTCGGAGGTTCCAGAGCGGGAGAAAACTTTGATTTCAGCTCAGATTATGATTTGTACGTATACTATACAACTTTGCCGGATACATCATATAGAGAGCAGATTTTCGGGGAAATTGGTACGTATAGAGAAATGGCAAACCACTTCTGGGAGTTGGAGGATGATCTGATTCTTGCGGACGGTCCCGCGGTGGATATTGTATACCGGCGCATAGAGGAACTGGACGAGGCCCTCAACAGAGTTGTGATGCTTTATCAGGCCGGAAACGGATATACCACCTGTCTGTGGCATAATCTTCTCAACAGCAGGGTTTTGTATGATCCGCAAGGGAAATATGAGGCGCTTCGGAAAAAATATGATGTGCCTTATCCGGAGCGGCTCAAGAGGAATATTATCGGCAGAAATATGCGGCTGATCCAGGGCAGCCTGTCGTCCTATGGTCACCAGCTTGATAAGGCGGTTGCGAGGAAGGATCTGGTCAGCATCAATCACCGCACGGCAGCGTTTCTGGAGTCATACTTCGATGTGATTTTTGCGATGAATGAGCTCACGCATCCGGGAGAAAAGAAGCTGATTCCCTACGCGCTGGAGCATGCGAAGTATCTGCCGGAAAACTTCGAAGAGAACTTGAACCGGCTGTTTGGAGATCTTTATTCAAATCCGGATCGGGTGATGGAAGATTACAAAGAGATTCGCGAACAGCTCGGTGCCGAGTTGCAGAGATATATCCAGGTGGATGAGAAGTACAGGATGAAATTGTAGGATCACGGGATATGGAACAGTTTAACGAAGCGTTTTACGAGGATGAAAAACTGTATGAACGTGGAATGACCGCGGTGGTCCGGAACTGTCAGAAGGGAAGGAAGCGACATGAGATACGGCTTGACGAAAGTTGTATCTTTTACCCGGAAGGCGGAGGGCAGCCCGGAGATCGGGGAGAGCTGATCTTCGGTACAGATATGAAAAGTGTTCGCGTGCTCGATACGAAAAGGGAAGGACAGAATATTGTGCTGTATACAGACGGACCGGTAGATGAGGGGACGGAAGTTTTGCAGCAGCTGGACTGGGATTTTCGTTTCTCGAATATGCAGGGGCACTCGGGAGAACACATATTTTCCGGAATCGTTCACCGGAAATTCGGCTATAACAATGTCGGCTTTCACATGGGAGATACGATCCGCGTGGATTTCGACGGGACGCTTACACCGGAGCAGATCCGGGAGGTCGAGAGTGAGGCGAACCGGTTCATATGGAAAAATGAGCCGATTGAGATTACCGTCGGCTCCGAGGAGGAAGTCGAAGATATCGACTACAGGAGCAAGAAGGCGCTCGATGGGAAAATCAGGCTGGTGATGATTCCGGGAGCTGATATCTGTGCCTGCTGCGGCCTGCATGTCCGGAGAACCGGAGAGATCGGCGTGATCAAGTGCATTTCGGCGCAGAATTATAAGGGCGGCGTCCGGCTCGAACTTCTGTGCGGAGCAAAGGCGCTGAGCTATCTTCAGTCAGTTGAGGATCAGAATTCGCAGATTGCCAGAGAACTGTCGGTGAAGCCGGAGGAAAGCGCGCTTGCGGTTGTCAGATTGCGAAATGATCTGCTTGAGGAAAAGCAAAAGGCGGCTGCAAATATGAATCGGTATTTTCGGGCAAGAGCAGCAGGATTTTTGTCGGAAGACGAAGGCGGCCTGCGGATTGATTTCGAGGATGAAATGTCTGTGACGGATATTCGAAGATTCTGCGACTGGATCCTGAAGCAGGGATACGCGTCCGTGGCCTGTGTGCTTGCTCCAAGAAATCCGGATGATGTGGCGGAAGGATGGAATTATACCATCGGCACAAAGGATGCTTCGACATTGGATCTGAGAGCGAAAGCGAAAGAGCTCAACGAGGTGCTGGACGGCCGGGGAGGCGGTTCACCGGAGATGATTCAGGGATCTTTTGCCGCGGACAAGGACCGGATTGCCGAAGTGTTGAAAAAATGTTTGTTGTAAAAGGATATTCCGGACAAAGGCTTTTGGGCACAGGTGGCTCGGAGCATATAGCATGCTTTTTGGAGCGTGTTATAATTAAGTAATAAATAAAGGGGACGGGGGAAGCAAGCGTATATGCGAGACAGTCTTGAAGAGGCAAATAAAAACTTAAACCCGGGGGTTCCGCCTGACCGACCGGATCATACCCGGTACGGGATACCGCCGGAGACCTACGGGGGGATGAATGGAGGATCGGTTGCGGAATTCCCCGGCGGCTTCGTGGGACCTTACGGGGGATACAGGCCGGTGCGCACAGCACTTCCTACGGGGCTTACACGGATGCAGTTTCTTGATCTTCCGGATATGGTGAAAATCAGGAAAAATATCCGGAGTTCGGCAGTTCTTTCGTTCGTATGTGCCGCGATTACATTGATTTTTCTGCTGATGACGCAGAGTTACGCTGCCCTGATTGATGTGGCGGTTATGATCGGCTGCGGCGTTTTTATCCTGAAGATGGCAAGCCGGGCTGCTTCTATTGTCCTTCTTGCATATGGCGTGTTCAATTTTTTTTACTCACTGCTTGCGACGGGGACGCCAGGCGGCTGGTTGATTGTAATGTCCGGCGTATACGCCGTGATTTACACGGTGAAACTGGATAAAGAATACAAGTCATATAAAAATGAAACTACAGGAGGAGTGTATACGATGAATGGAAATGAAAATGAGAATGGCATGAACGGCAGCGGTTCTTTCTATTCTTATGACAGCAAAAAAGAAGACGTGGAAAACACGGCAGAGACTGTCAATGGAAAAGAACTGAATGAGAGTGCCGGTGCAGATGGGCTCGCCGGTGTCGGCGGAGCTATGGATCCGTCGCAGGCGCAAAATGGAATGGGCGGAGGCTTCGGGACAAACAGCGACGCATTTGGACAGAATGGATTTACACAGGGCGGATATGGAAACAATGGAATGAATCAGCTGTATATGCCAAACGGTATGAGTGGTCAGAATGCTTATGAGCAGAATCCGTACGGACAGAATCCGTACAGCCAGAACACATACGGGCAGAATGGTTTTGGTCAGAACACATATGGCCAGAATGACTTCGGCCAGAATGGCTATGGTCAGAATAACAATGGCCAGAATGGCTTCGGCCCAAACACCTATGGCCAAAATACCTATGGCAAGAACGCTTATGGAACAGAACAGGGAAACAGTCAGAGCTCGAATGATCCGAACGGTACAACCGGCAATTATGGCACGAGCGGTGATTATGGCGCGAGCGGTAATTATGGAACGACCGGCAATTACGGCGCGAGTGGTAATTATGGCACAACCGGAAGTTACGGTACTGGCGGAAGCTACGGACAGGTGCCGGGACGAGGTGGATTCACATCGGACAACAATTACAACCAGCCGGGTCCGGGCGGCTTCATTCCGAACGGAAATAATTATCAGCCGGGTCCCGGAGGTTTCAATCCGAACGGAGGACAGAAACCGAAAAAGAATCACGGATTATTGATTGTGCTTATCATAATCGGAGTTGCGGCGCTGCTTACGCTGCTTCTTGTCTTCCTTCCGAGTTGTAACGGGGGAGGAACCTCTCAGACAACGTCCAGCTCGTCTTCGGAACTGAAATCCAAGCGCGGAAAAGTTGTAACAAAAGGCGCTGATCAGAAAGACAGCAAGTCTTCGAAAAAGAAATCGGACATCTCCGGAAAATATTCGAATGGCAGCAAGAAAGGCGGCAGCACCTCCGGCGCTGATCTTGGTTCCTACGAGAGCCACATGGATGAAATTGTAGCGGCTTGGGAGTGTCGTACAGATGACGGCGGGAAAGTTGTTTTCTATACAAATGAAGACGGTACATATTGTGGATTCATCGATATCTATTATCCGGAAGGCGAAGGAAAGACATACGCTGCGGAATGGGCGATCGGAAACACGGAAAAAGACGACAATGTCTATACCATTACAGATGAAGAAGGCAATGATTATCAGGTAGTTGCTGTCGGTGCGGACACCGGTGACGACGAGATCACCTTCGCAATTATGGATTTCGACAAAGATAAGGCACTGGCCGATGAGAGCGTTGTCACAATGAAGAGCCTTAAGCTGGACGATTCCTTCCGCAAACTTCTTCAGACGATGGACAAAATCGCCGGACACTAAGATAAAAACAGATCGATGTGGATTTTTGAAAAGTGTGCATTTGCCTGCTTTTCGAATAGCGACCGATCGGTGAACCAGGTGATCAGAGTATAAGAAAAAACATCCGGAATGCAATGGGCATTCCGGATGTTTTTTCTTATGTCTATGGAAGATTTATGCGCTTACCATATTGCCCCCAAATCCATCCCTGAGTATTTCTGACAGGACACCGGACGAGACGGATGTTCACATCGAGAGGCGTCGCGCCAGCATATCCTGATTGGTGGCGTAGGTAATTGCCGTTTCGCGTGTGATCAGGCCCTTCCGGTAAAGCTGCAGAAGACTGGTGTCCATGGATTGCATCGTATCGGAAGACGCGTTTGCAATCAGACCGTCGATTTGGTAGACTTTGTTTTCCCGGATCATGTTGCGCACGGCCGGATTAACCATCATGATCTCAAAAGCCGGGATTCGGGTTCCGGATACAGATGGAACCAGCTGCTGGCTTATGACGGCTTTTAATACCGTAGAGAGCTGAACCGCGATCTGCCGCTGCTGATTGGCCGGGAACACATCGATGATCCGGTTGATCGTATTGGCCGCGCCCACCGTGTGAAGTGTTGAGAAGAGAAGGTGGCCGGTTTCGGCTGCTGTCATCGCTACCGCGATTGTCTCGTAGTCGCGCATCTCTCCGAGCAGAATGACGTCCGGACTCTGTCTGAGAGCGGCCCGGAGTGCAGTGACGTAACTCTCGGTATCGATGTTAATCTCTCGCTGCGAGATGATGGATTTGTTGTGGCGATGAAGATATTCGATGGGATCCTCTAACGTAATGATATGTGAGCTACGCTGATGGTTGATCGCGTCAATGATGCAGGCCAGCGTCGTGGACTTGCCGTTTCCGGCGGGTCCGGTGATCAGGATCATACCGTTGCTCTCACGGCTCATATTGATGATGGATTCCGGAATACAGATGCTCGCTGGATCCGGCATGACGAAGGAAATAACACGTATAACTGCGGATAAAGAGCCACGCTGTTTAAACGCATTGACACGGAAACGGGACAGCCCGGGAATGGCAAATGAAAAATCGTCATCACCCTTTACCATCAGACGCGTGAGGTCACGATCCTTTGCGAGATGGTAGATCTGCCGGATCAGCTCCTCGGTGTCGGCGGGAACCAGTCGTGTTCCGTCCTTGATTACGACATTTCCGTTCACTCTGTGTGAGAGCGGAAGATTCGCGACAATAAAAAGATCTGAAGCGTGATTGCTGATGGCTTCTCTCAGTATATCGGTTATATCCATGCTTACTCTCCATCATCATTCATTTGTAGTACCGGAAGCGAATTATCCTGGTTCATCTCAGCGGTCCAGTCCGTTTCCGATACTACTTGCCAACGAGTAATTCTATATTTATTATCGTCTAACAGCAATGAAATATGAAGGGTTTGCGTATCGTCAATTTGTTCTTTGAAATGTGCGGCCAGAGCCGCTGTATCCGGATTGGCTGCCGCGTCCCGGTTCAGAGAGGCAACTTTCTCTTCCGCCCGGTTGCAGGCAGCGTAGTATGCGGTCTGTCTTTCTGCATATGTCTTGCTTGAATCGAGATCGCTCTTGGCGGTAAGCAGAGTGATTGCGGCAAAGGTGAAGAAACACAGAATCAGGAAGACAACGAACAGCAGAGAAAAACCGATCGGCCTTGGAAAGGCGACGACGCTGCCGGAACTGTTTTTTTGCGGATTCCACCGAATCATGAGGGTTCACTCCTTTCGTCGAGCGCGTGTTTCACGGTCAGCGTATAGAGAACCGGCGTGGTGACCGGCTCTTTTCTGTCTTTGACGGCTTCGCATATGATATCAGCAATGCAAAAGTTATCCCGGACGCTGAACGCAGTTGTCACGGAAAAACTGGCATTTGCGGATGTGGTACAGCTGCCGTCCTGTTTAAAATAGAGGCAGATCTGTGACTGGTCTTCCGATACGACAGAATCCGGAAACATCTCCCGGATTCTCTGTATGCAATCGGATGGCGAATTGCTGATCCGGACAATGTCCGCGATGCTTGAGGTTCGCGTCACCGCCTGCTGGAGCTGGATCGCGTCATTGGTCAGGATGTGTGCCCTCGTAAAAAAAGTTGCGCAGATAGACGCGGTGAGAGCAAACAACGTGATTGACAAAATGAGTTCCAACAGGAAAAGGTTTGACACAGGAGCACGTCTGTTCATGAATCCACCTCCTGTGAGAGCAATGCGATACAGGTTTCCGCTTCATTTCCCCAGTTGTCGACACATTTGAAATGCAAAAGATCATCCGAGAGAAAATCCAGAGATACATCCTTCAGAGGAAGAATGTGTGTACCTGCAGCCGGATGAACGCTGGAGGGATCTGTGGTGGTCAGCTCGCACAGATTGTCTTCGTAGAAGTAGATGTAGGTCCTTACAGACGTGTCATCGAGAGCTTCCCGCGGCGTCAAAACAAGGGCTTTACAGTTCTCAAAATTCCCAAGTTCTACGGATCCACACGTATCATTCTGTCGGATTTTTTCTGTCATATAGGCAATTGCTGTCCGGGCAGAATAATCCAGTGTTGATTTATGAATGGTAGTCTCATAAACTCTGGCACCGTACATAACGACACTGATTCCGGTAAACGCAAAAAAACAGAACAGGATGATCGGAAAAACGGTCACTATGGAAAAACGTCCCGGATTCATCTGCAGATGGCTTTTCATTCGCAAGGCTCCTTACGTATCTGAATCATCGAGTTCAATAACAGCGACGTCGGGGCGGATATTTGCACCCCGCACCTGATAGTCGATGTAGAAAAGCTGGTCATTATAAGTGAGATTATAGTTTTCTTTTAGGTAATTCAGACTGAGCGGATAGTAACCTTTGCTGGCATAACAATCCGTTATGTAGTGCTCAAGAGAAGTCAGAAGATATTCCTTCTGCCGATGAATGTTTCCGCTGGCAACCGTACCATACGCGTAGCTGAAACCGGTGAGAAGCAGAAGCAGAATAAGCAGAGAGAAGGGCAGTGCTAATTTATTCCGCAGACGGGATTCGGCTGGTTTTTTCATAGGCACCTCTTTTCTGACGAAGCGAATAAACGGATCACTTAGCCGCTGATTCTCTATGACACAGTTCCCTGATCGTTTTCTGTATGAATAGTTTTCAGTTTTGTATATTTGCCTGATGGCCAAAGAACAAATGCTTTGCATTTGTTCCCCTTCTCGAGAATGTCGCAGGAGGTTTTCTTTTTAGAGACTGGACATGATTCCGAGGAGCGGAAACATAACGGAAAAGAGGATTGCTCCGACGATCAGAGACAACACGATTGCGAGAACCGGTTCAATTGCCGCGAGCCTGTTATTGAGGCGCCGGTTGACCTGTTCCTGACAGAGATCGGCAATCTGGGCGAGAACCGTCTCCAGCGTACCGGTTTTTGCGCCGACAACAGTCATTTTCGCGTAGAGACCGGAAAAAATCTCGTTGTTCAGAAGACACTGGGAAAAGGCGGTACCTGCCGACAGTTCTTCGAGAACCTTTTGAAGTTTCTTCTCAAAATCGGGGTCTTCGTTTAAATCCATTGCGAGATACAGCCCCTGTTCCGGAGTAAGGCCACTGGCGATTGCCATGCTCATGGCGCTGGCAAACCGGCAGATCGTGATTTCTTCATACCCCTTGCGAATGCTCCGGAAGTGGCGGCCTACATTGTGCCAGAATTTTTTTCCGCCTTCAAAAGTCGTTGAAAAAAGTCCACCGATCAGGACGATCGCACAGATCAAAAGGACGGTGATTCCGTAAGTGCGAAGGAATTTACCGGCGGAGATAAAAAGGAGCGCGGGACCGCTGATAGCGGCTCCGAGTTCACGGAAAACCTGTTCAAATACAGGCATGACGCGGACGATGAGAACGAGGATAACAGCAAGCATGATCATTGTCATCAACGCAGGATAGACAACAGAGTTGATCGTGTTGCGGCGAATCTGTTCCTCGCGGTTGTAGTGGAGACTCAGTGACTCCATGACTGTGTCAAGGTTACCGGTCTCCTCGCCGATCCGGGTCATTTGTGTCATATATGTCGGGAAATGCCCGGACTTCTCCAGGGCTTTATAGAGAGAACCAGACTTCTGCATTTCGTTCTGAATTTCAGTCAGAACAGAATGGTATTTTTTGTCGTCTGAATCATCTTTGAGAATAGAAATGCCCTCAAGACCGGAGATGCCGGCCTTGAGTATAAGCGCCATCTGTCCGGCAAAAGCGGACAGTTCAGGATTTGAAAGATAATGAGATATTGCTTTTGATTTTTCCATTGTTCTGCCTCTTTTTATCAGTTTCGAAAGGGAACAGCTTCGGTTGAAAAACGACAATAAATCAAAATACTTTATGATATATCAGTATATCAGCTATTCGGAATGACGGCAACTGCCTGTAATCAATACAGATAACGGGTGACATAGTTGCTTCCGTCACCGGTAAACTTCCGAATGGCGGCGTTCGAATTGTTCGCTGCCAGTGTCGGATCCATGAGCGTCCAGTTCTTTCCGTCAAAGTAGATGGTGTTGTTGATCCAACCCTTGTCCTTGAGGTAGACGCTGATCCACGCATGGTAGACCTTGCCGACGTATCCGACCTCGAGACGGGTTGGAATATTCTGGGAGCGAAGCATTGCTGTCATGAGGGCTGCGTAGTCAAAGCAGATGCCTTTTCCCGACCGGAGTGTGGCGTCCGCGTCCGGGATGTAGTTGGGCTGAATGGAGGCGGCCTGCGCGTCATCATATTTCACGTGGCTGATGATGTAATTGTACACGTTATTTATATAGGAAAGATCTGAGTCGGATTTTGCGGATAACTTTCGTCCGAGCACTACCGCGTTCGAAGAATCGGTATATTGAATATACTGATTCGGGTAGAGGAACGGACCGTATTCGTTCTTCAAGGTGACGTTAAAGCCTTCCGAGAGACCGACTGCGTAATTGTTTCCGGAAATCTGTTCCAGAACACTTACTTCGTACCGGCCGTTTCCGCGTGAGAGGGGAAAGGCTGTGTATTCGTGAGATTTGAGCGGAAAAGGATAGGTGACGCCATCCGGACCGGTAATCTGGATCTGGGTTGTCGCGTCGTGTGAATCCCGGATCATAATATAGCCGTCCGCGCAGTTGGAATAATCAAGGACAATGCTGCCGTCGCTGTTGGTCGCGGTCGCTGTTCCGGGAGCTTGCGGCTGCATAATCGATTCAATGGTTTTTCTTTTTGCGAGACCGGACGCAGATACGGTGAGCGTATTGTGTCCGGGGAATTCATCGCCCGGGAATAGGGAACAAGCGGCCTGGTGCGGAACAAAAAGAGAAAGCAGAAGGAAAAACAAAATCGTACGTACAGGTACGTGCGGGTTTGAACGACTGCTTTCTTGGTGTAAAATTGGCTGTTTAGACCGTTTGTGTATGCGATTGTTACGGTTTACTGTCATGAAATTGCCTCCGTGTTGACTTGTCTGCCGCATTTGGGAGAAGAAGAGAAGCTGTATCGGTGCGATCCCTGCAACAAACAACGTCAATAGCTCAGCGGCTTGTATTACTCAATACTATATCATTATCCGTCTGGTATGACTAATAAAAAAAGTCTGAAATAAGGCGGTGAAAGCGTGTCGCAGAGGAAAATCTGGATAAATAAAACAGAACAAAACATGTGGTATCACACGATTTTGGCAATCACTGTGATTACGAAAGCGATTTAGTAAACATAAAACACTTAAATGAAACATTTCTGACATGGAAATGGTGAAAGTTACCAAAATACGAATGGAAAAGTTTCTATCACAGAGATGGAAAAATGACACACATTACTGTCATAAATCAAAAAAGTATGATACAATACGGTTGTATATGTGAAATCTAACGATTATGTGACCAAATTTCGAAAACTGACCTTAGGGTCAGCACAAAAAAAGATATCAAAATGTTATAGTTGATAAAAGTTATTCTCTTACAGGAATGGATTTGGAGAATGCAATAATTTGATAAAATTATCTGGAAAAAAGGTGATTTTATTTACATTATCAATTCTTTTCCGGCTTATTCTATTAAAGTGCATCTCGCACTACACTTTAATAGAACGCCGGACAGATAGAAAGTACCTCAGCCTGCCTTGCTATCTGTAAGTAACATCGACAGATGCATGTTATGTATAACAATCGATAAAATAGGAATATGGCGGAAGATATACATAAGAGTATATGCGCGTCTGGTATTCATCGGTTTGTTTTTCCTCGCAGGCCCTTTTCAATAATAGGAAGCACTTTTAGATCTTATCTTGTATGACATCATATGAGAGTCAAAACAGCGTAACAGCAATTCATTCGGCAACTGAAAACCATGTTTCAGAAACTCATAGTTTTGTAACCAGGAAAGTCGGAAATACTTTTGAACTGTTGACGTTCTGTCCAAAGCGGTCGAGTCAGACCGCGACACTGATCCAAGCCTTAATCTTACATGAAAATCTGTATACAGGTACAGGAATACACGGACACGTATAGAGATACAGGATCTGCAGCGTTTGTTGTGCCGGAAGTTTCGAAAGAAGACATTTGGGGCGCAGGAAATGCGCGGATGATTATGGATGTCTGAATCAAGGAAGATACCTGCATACAGTGGAACGGGAACGAACGGGATTTTGTGGCAGAGAAAGGGATCGGAAGCACACACAAAAGGCTCTACGGATGACCCGGATTTTCCGGAGAGGAGAAAACTGTTTGTGTTTGTTCATAAGGGTAGCGTGTCAGGGACAAGATATCATTCAGGAAAGGAGAGACCATATGAAAAAGACGACACAGAAATTTATGGCGGTACTAGTGTCAATCCTGATGGTTCTAACAAGCGGAGCCGTTGATCTTCATCTGGATTCGCGAACTGCGAACAGAGGCGGTTATGTGACGGCAGAGGCTGCGGACGATGAATTCGTCGGGAACCAGGATGAGACAGCGGAGCCGGTTACAGAGCAGATACCGGAAGTGGAACCGCCGGCACAACAGGCGGTGGAAGAACCCGCTCCCGCAGAGCCGGAACCGGCTGTGCAGACTCCGGAGAACGACGAAGGTAAGAACGATCTTCCGGAGGAAATCGAAAAAGCGGGAACCGACGAGACGAAGGAGAATAGTACTGTTACAGAAGAGACATCCGAACTTCCAAAGACAGAAAAGCCGGATAAAGTAGCGGATAAGGTTTCTTCCAAGGACGCACCAAAGAAAGAACAGAAGGAAGAGGAGCCGGAAGAAGAAAAGATGCCGGCATTTTCCGATACAGCAACTACGGCAAGCGGGATTACCGTCAGTGTATCTGCTCCGGAAGGAGTCTTCCCGGAGGGAACAAGCCTTCGGGTTGCGGACGTATCCTCCGCGTACGCAGAAAATGCCTATGACGACATGCTTCCGGACAACCGTCAGGTTGCAGATGCAAGAGCAGTAGATATTACATTCTATGATAAAGATGGAAATGAAATTGAACCGCTCAACAGCTCAGTACACGTATCGATAAGTCTTCCGACAGCGATCGAGGGAGAGTCTTTCGCAGTTCTTCATCAGACAGATGACGGAGCGATTGAGACGGTTTCGAATAATGCGAATGCGAATGGCGCCACCTTTCTGGCTGACTCATTTTCGGTATATGTAATTTCAGGAATTGTTAGTACAGATCCAATAATTTCTGAAACACCGAAGAAGCGGGTGACTTTCAATTTTTATGATGGTGTGAATCAGAATCCTATTGATACTCAGATTATAAAAGATGCTGAGAATCCGAATGAGAGTGATTATCTCCTGGAGCCTGAGCTCCCGAAACGAGATGGATACGAGTTTATCGGCTGGTCGACGAATCCGGATGCTCAGATTGCAGATTTCCAGTTTGGTCAGCAGTCTTTTGATGGATATACTAATGATCAGGTTGTCGATGTTTATGCGATTTACAAAGCAGGGCCTGTATATCATGTCACCTTTATGGATGGAAAAGGTGGAACGGCATGGGTGCAGGATGTGAAAGCGGATGAAGAGATTGATTTTGCAACCGCAGAAGTTCAGGTCAAGTTGTATTGGGATTCCGAGTATTCTGTTTACAAGTGGTATACAGACGCCGCATTCACGCAGGAGGCGAATTTTACTACAACAGATAAGGATGTTACGCTATATCCGGATGTGCGTCAGGGGCATTACATCACGTTTGAAACAGAAGAAGGGGCAAGCTATGTGAAGCCGCAATTTGTAGCGGCAGGTAAAACGCCAAATCGCCCGACGGATCCTGAAAGAACGGGATATGATTTCAAAGGATGGTATGAGACGGATCCGTCTGAATTGTATGGATTTAATCAAGTGCTGAATCAGAATATTACGCTCAAAGCCAAATGGAAAGCAGCTTTGACGGATTACACTATCATTTACTGGAAACAGGCGAAAGATAAGAGCGCGGATGGTAGCTATGAGTATGACTATGCAAAATCTGTGACTGTGAAGGAAATGGTGAATTCTGAGACTGAGATTTCTCCTAATGATGTACCTTCCTTGCCCGAAGAAGATCGGATCGGATTTCATCTTAATCAAGACGAGGATAAGAACAAACCCATTAAGATCAAAGGAGATAAAACTTCGATCGTCAATGTGTACTATGACAGAGATCAGATCACGTTTATTTATTATACATATCGGACTTGTTATTTAGACAATAATAATAGACTGGTTAAGAGCGGCTTGTTGTCAACAGTGACTCAAACAGGACTCTACGGACAGACTTTAGCTCAGAATGGTTATACCTGGCCGGCAGTGGGAGAAAGACAACGATGGTACACTGAAAAAGATAAAAAATACCTGACGTTCATGGACAGTTTCATACTGGATACATATTCGGATAAGAAAACGCTTGAATTGTATAAAGTAACGGATAATCATTTTACATATACATTTAAGCATTACAAGCAGAATATCGGTGGTTCCTGGCCGACAGAGCCAACAAATATAGTATATGGTTGGGGATCAAGCTTTGTTTTTACAAATAAGTATCAGGGATTTAAAGTAGATGAGTATCTATATGACCAAAACAGTTGGAGCAAAATTGATAAGCCGGGAACGGATTCGGTGTACTTACACACTGATCATCCGATTCTTGAAATCCGTCATGCACGGCAGTCGTATCAATTGGAGTTCTATAACCATAATGGTACATGGCTTGAAAAAACGGTAGAGTATGAGAAATCACTGAAAGACTATGAAGAAAAAAATCCTCCGCGTCCGGCCGGAATGGATTCGAAATTTAAATTCATAGGCTGGTACAAAGATAAAGAATGTACCGTACCGTTTGATTTTGCAAAGGAGACTATGCCGGTAGATGGTAGAATTGTCTATGCGAAGTGGTCGGCAGATCCTGTTGATTTGAAAGTACATATTAAGAAAGACGGCAGTGATATACCGATTCAGAAAACGATCGAATACGGCACATGTATAGATGAAAGTACGTTGCCACCACACAAGAACGAAGAAGATATACAGCCCGGAGAGCCAACGGATGGAATTGTTGTTGTTCCGAAAGGTTGTACATGGTGCGGATGGGCGACAAAGCAAAACGGAAGTTATGTAGTTTTTAACTTCAACCAGAAGGTTTATGAAGACGTCGAGCTCTATCCGTTCTACGTCAGCGATAAACGCTACCATATCAGCTATAAAGATGCAGATGGAACGGTCTTCACTGACAGCAATTCGTATTGTGAAAATATGGACGTTACAGTTATGCATCCGTCAGATTTTACCGGTTTTAAAGCGCCGAACGATACGAATCAGAATGAAATGGTATTCCTGGGATGGAGTACCACCGAGAATGGAGCGGCGACGTATTATCCGAACGGAAAGATTCATATTTTTGAGCAGGATATTACGCTGTATTCCGTCTGGGGGAAAAAACAGACAACAACGACGTTGACTTATCACTCCAATTATCCGGCGGATGAGAATAAAACTGATACTGATGTACAGCATGGCGCAAAGATCGAAAACAATCACACGGTTTTCTTGAAATCTGAGAAGGATTGTGGATTTGACTGTACGAATTATTATTTCCTGGGATGGTCGAGAGCTCAAGACGGCAGTGCGGAGTTCAACGCGCATTCCTATGTCGGCGTCGACAACAATGGAAATATTGCGTCCAAAACGAATGACCTGTATGCGATCTGGGAGAAGAAGATAGCTGTGACGGTTACCATCACAGGCGAACAGTATTCGAAACCGTATGATGGCAAGGAGCATTCCGTAAGCTTTACAGTTACAGTGGAACCAAAGGACACCACATATGATACGAAATCTGTTAGTTATTATTATAACGGACAGTGGGTTCCATACGAGAGCGGAAAGACACCTTCGATCTCTGGCAAAGACGCAACATTGTCTACGATTGAAATGGGCCTGAACGCCTCCAACTTCAAGAATACGGATTCAAGATTTAAGGTTGATTTCAAAGTAGATCGGGATGCGACAATTGATATCCAGAAAAAAAATATCACCGTGAAGACGGAGTCATGGTCGAAAGAATATGACGGAACGGCGATCGAATACCCGCATGGAGAGCTGGTCGGAATCGTGCCGGGTGAGTCCAGCTATTTTAACGTGCAGGATGTAACAGCTAAGCTGATTAATGTCGGAACGAAGAAAAACGAATATGTGTTGTTATGGAATGAGGATGATCCTCAGTATTCTGCAAAAAAAGCAAACTACGAAGTACATGAAGATTTAGGTGATCTGGAAATTACGAAAAGAACGATCAAGATCAAAGCGACGATCGCTCCGAAGGAATATGACGGTAATGAGCTTAATGTAGAGAGTGTAAAGCCGGAGATTACCGGTTTGCAGAATAATGAGAAAATTACGGTAAAACTCATTGGTCATGCTACGCATGTTTATGAGACGCAGCCTCCGAAGACTCCTGATGAGAAGGGGCTTAAAATCAAATATCAGATTACATCATGGGATACGGCGAATGAGAATAATTATACCATCGATGACACCGATCTCGGATATCTGAAAATTATTCCAAAATCTGTCACTGTGAAATCAAGAAGTCTTAAGAAAGAATACGACGGAACTGAGCTTACGAATGAGACGGAAGTTGGAAATGGCGTTGAAGAGACAGAAAAAGAGAAGATCGAAGGCTTTATAGGATCCGAAGGTATTGATATCACAGGAACCGCTGGTCAGACCAAGGCGGGTTCATGCGCGAATGAGTTCACATATAAGGCTAAAGTGGATACCGATCTGAGGGACTATAAACTTCCGGATAATTTGGGAAAAGACGGTAGTGGAACAGTTGGTACTCTTTTGGTTGTCAAGAATACTACGGAGATTACGGTAAAAGCAGCTACTGACAGTAAAACATATGATGGCACCGTGCTTGTTCGTCCTACAGCCGAAAACGATGAAGAGATTCAGAATATTCTTCGGCCGTATGGATTTAAGTGTGAGTATGAAATCGAAGGATCGGTCACACACGTAGATGACAACAAGCAGCAAGCGAAGAACAATATCGTCAAGTGGGTCAAGATTACAAAAGCAGGGGAAAATGTAACGGATCAGTTCGCCAATATCAAAGAACCTGAGAACGGAACGCTTACTATTGACCCGGCACCGCTTACGGTTATCACTTTGGGTGACACATGGGTGTATGACGGCCAGGTACACAAAAAAGACAATGTCGAAGCCGGAGACGGAAAAGTTGAAGGACTTAAAAACGGAGAAATCGTAAAGCTTGAACTTCGTGAGTCTGTCAAGACAGTGAAGGAAAGCGGCAGTGATGGTAAAGATAATACACCGACACTGGTTTGGAATGACCCTTCGACAACCGCTGTGGAGTCTGATTATGAGATGGATCCGAGCCGGAATACGATTGGAAAGCTGAAGATCACCAAACAACCCGTCACGATCAAATCAAGAAGTCTTACAAAAGAGTACGATGGATTTTGGCTCAAGGGAGATACAGAAGCCAAGCCAAATGAAAATGGTGTTATGGAGATGAGGCCTACGACAGCGGAAGGATTTGTCGACGGTGAAGGCTTTGAAAATGATGTCGTAAATATTGTATACACAGGACAGGGGCTGAAGATGCCGGGTAAAGTAAACAACGAGTTTGAGTATGACGAAGAGGCTCGCAAGAAATGGAGCCTGAAACCCGGTACAGATCTGAATAATTATAGTTTCAATCCTGACCCTGGATATCTGGAAGTGAAGCCTAAAACGGATCCATATGTAATCAAAGTTTTGCCGAAAGGGTATACGGTTACATATAACGGTAAACCGCAAACAGCGGAAGGACTGACTGTAAATGGTGATCCGTACAGAATTGGTGAGCAGTTCATACTTGCTGACAATGGACAGAAATATGAACTCGTAGGTTACAGTGCATCGAGAACAGAGACGGATGCGAATGAGGATGGCTATCCTGTAACTGTTACCGCAAAGGATGGAAAGGTTCTTGATGCAGAAGGGGACGATGTATCGGATCAGTTCTATGTTGATTCGACAGGGACAGATAAACTGATAATTAATAGGGCTCCGCTCGAAATTACAACAGAGGGAGGCGAGAAGACTTACGACGGCAATCCGCTGAAGAATCCTAAATATACACTAAAGGGAATCCAAAACAATGAGACATACGACTTTATTACAAAGGGTGAGCAGACTCATGCCGGATCCAGTTCCAATACTTACGAAATAACGTGGAATGAAGATGATCCTTCGAAGACTGCAAAGAAGTCGAATTATGTCATTAAGCCGGAGAATGAGAAACTCGGAACGCTAACCGTGAAAAAAGCGCAGCTTACCGTCAATACGAAGTCATACGCATGGACTTATGACGGGCAGAAGCACAATGCAAGTGAGCTCAACGGTAAAGTTGATTCTGACGGAAAGCCTTACGGAGAAATCACAGGATTTGTAGAGAATGAGAGCGCCCCGTTAAAACTCTTGGGTCCGGATGTGAAGTCTGTAAAGAATGTTTCGGACGGTGAGAAAAACAATGATGAATATGAGATCCTCTGGAATAATTCAACGACTAATGTATCAAAGGATGACTATGATGTGCAGGCTGGAAAAATTGGAACAATCAAAATCACTCCTGCAAATGTCAGCATAAAATCCAGAAGTCTTGAAAAAGAGTTTGACGGAGAACCACTTACAAACGATTCAACAGGATCAGGCGTCAAAGAGACAGATCCGTTTGCGATGACGGGCTGGATCAACGGTGAAGGTATCGATAAGAAGAAACTTCATTACACGGAGAGTGTGACGAGGGTTGACGATGCAAACAATCCTGCGAAAAACAAATTCGAGGATCGCTATGTACCTTTGAACGGTACAGATCTGAAGAATTACGACATTAACCGGGAATTTGGAACACTTACAATTAAAAACCGGAGTGTGAAGTATAAACTCACAGTTCAGCCGGAAAACGTTGAATTTGAGTATGACGGCAAAGAACATCCGGCAGATGCTCAGGAGAAGGCGCAACTGAAACTGAAGCAGACAACGTTCACTCTTAATGGGAAGGAATACACAGTTGAAGGACTCACCGTAGCTGTGGCTGATACCGGATTCGCAAAAGATTGGAAAGAAGGTGGTTATACTCTTGAGGTTACCGGAACGACGGTAGTGAAAGACGCAAGCGGTCACCCGGTTACTGATCAGTTTGAAGTTGAAAGGCTGAAGGGTACACTGACGATTAACAAACGGCCGATCACGCTTCGCAGTAAAAGCGCTGAAAAAGAATATGATGGCACGGCTTTGACGGAGCCGGATGTTACAGTTACAGGAAACTGGGCAGACGGAGAGAATCCTCTGTATGAGGCCAACGGAACGATTACTGAAGTTGGAACTGCGAAGAACACGATTGTGTATAGGGCTACAAGAAGAGCTGTCTATAACGAGAATAACTATAACATTACACGTTATGAAGGTACGTTGGAGATTAAACCGAATACAAAAGCAATCACAGTAACGGCAGCCAGCGACAGCAAGATGTATGATGGCAAGGCACTTACGAAAGATGAATTGGTTGTAACCGGAGTGCCGGAAGGATTTACGTGGAGTGGTAATGCAGAAGGTAGTGTCACGAACGTCGAGGATAAGCCTAACGACAACACCGTTGCAAGCTTTGAAATCCAAAAAGACGGTAAAAAAGTGACGGATCAGTTCTCCAATATCACAACGAAGAGCGGTATCCTTACAATCAGCAAACGCAAGGTGATTCTCACCAGTGAAACCGCAAGAAAACAATATGACGGAACTCCGCTCACTAAACCGAATGTAACTGTAGGAGGTGACGGATTTGTCGAAGGTGAGATTTCTGATCTCAAGGCAACCGGAAGCGTACTCACAACAGCGGATGGTGAAGTGACCAATGCGATTGCATGGACGAAGCTGCAGAATTACAAGGATTCCAACTATGACATAGTTTCGAATCCTGGAACGCTGAAGATCGAGCAGAATACATCGGAAATCGTTGTGACAGCAGACACAGGATCCAGACCTTATGATGGAACCGCATACACAAAACCAACGTTTACAACAAATGGTCTTCCGGAAGGAATGACCGCGGAAGCACAGATCGACGGAAAAGTTACGAATGTAAGAGATGGCGCGGTTGAAAATGTTGTGGGCGACGTAACGATCAGGGATGCGAACGGCGCGGATGTTACGACAGAATTTGCAAAAATCCGCAAAGAAAACGGAAGAATCCATGTAACTGCGAGAAACGTAAAACTGATCAGTAAGAGTGCGAACAAGATGTATGACGGCACAGCACTCACTGAGCCTGACGTAACTGTAGAGGGTGATGGTTTCGTAGACGGTGAAGTAGATAATCTCAGAGCAACCGGAACAATTACGGACATTGGAAACACAGCAAATCCGATCGAGTATACAAAGAAAGATTCGTTTGATGAAAACAACTACAATATTGAACTCGAAGAAGGAATGCTCGTGGTTACAAGAACGAATGATGAGATTATACTCGTATCCGCATCGGCTACAAAGATGTACGACGGACTTCCGCTCACATCCGCAGGTGTCACAGCGACTCTGCCGGAGAAATTTGCGGGATTCAGAGTTGAAGCCAATGCAACCGGAACCGTAACCAATGTAAGACAGGGAGCTGTAAGAAACGCGATCACAGGTATCAGAATTCTTGATCCGAACGGCAAGGATGTGACAGACAACTTTGAGCAGGATGCAATAACTCTTGCGGAAGGAAATCTGAGCATTACGCCGAGAACAATTATTCTTACCAGTGGCAGCGCAACGAAGGGCTTTGACGGAACGCCTATTACAAACTATCAGATTTTTGTAACCGGTGATGGTTTTGTAGCCGGCGAGGGTCTGTTCTACAATGTGACAGGCGGACGGACAGTAGTCGGAACCGAGGATAATACTTTTGGATACACGGCACAGCCGGGAACAGATCTTATGAACTACCTGATCACCGTGGCGCCAGGAACACTGACAATCACCGGAGGAACAATTGTTCCGGATAACCCGGTTCCGCCGGTCAACCCGGTTCCGCCGGTCAACCCGGTTCCGCCGGTCAACCCGGTTCCGCCGGTCAACCCGGTTAATCCGGTACCACAGCCGAACCCGACAACACCTGAGGTGGTTCCGCTTACGCCGGCAACACCTACTCCGACACCGGAAGTTGTACAGGCAGATGACATTGAGACACCTCTTGCAAACATCCCGGAGAAGTGTAACGCACTTCCGTTCCTTCTTCTTCTGGCAGCGTGGATTGTTCTTATGATCTTCGCAGCAAGTATGAAGAAACAGCAGAAGAAAGTCTTCGAGATGACAGAGGAGCTGAACAACAAAGAGATTGATGTTGAGTTACTCAACAGAAAAAAAGCAAACAGCAGTAACAAGTGATGAGCGGAAGGAGGGAACGATACTATGATCGAGAATTATTACAATTATTGTCATCAGGTACTTGGAATCCACATGTATACCATTCCGCTGATCATCGTCGCTGTCCTTATGATTGTCATGGGACTGATCCACTGGCTCAATCAGCGGAAACGACAGGAAGTTTTTGAAGAGAACGCTGAGGAACACAGAAAGGACAGAATGGAGGCAGCCGCTGCGGCGGCTGCAATCTCCCAGACTTCTACCGCCGGCGCGAAATCAGCAGATGCGGCTAAGGTATAGGGAAAGGAGAGTGCAATATGAGTGAACAGTGGCAGTTTTTATTGGATCACAGTGAAATCCGGTTTGACGTGTGGGCTCTTCTTGCACTGATTGTACTGATCGCGGCTGTTGCGTACTTTATCGTCAGAGCGATTCAGATGTCAGGAAAAAAGAAAGAACTTGAGGAACGGCTGGAAGAACTCGACAAAGAACTCGGAAATGCAGTTACTGCAGGGGGAGCCGCAGGAGCGGTTCAGAACGGAAACCGGCAGTAAACGAACCGGGATGACAGGCAGAGGCGAACAGATGAACCGGGGAAACCGGGATACATGTATTCGTATTGTGGAATTCTTCCCGCATTTATGAGATAATGAGTACCGTGGCAGATTACTGCCGCGGTACTTTTGCGTGTCAGAGGACATTCCTACTTGAATTTCTGCGATACAAAACACTCCGCTTGTGATGTGTAACACGCAAAGAAGGTATGACGCGATTTTTCTGTGCGACTTTCGTTTGCGGGCGATCCTTTCAGGAGTGAGCGAATGAGTTGAAGTTTGATTACGGGGGAGCCGGATGACAGGAGGATTCCGAATGGAAACGAAACAGCTTGTAGAGGCGGCAAGGATTATATCGAAACTCGCACACAAGGGGCAGATTGACAAACAGGGCTTTCCGTATTACCTTCATCCGCAGACGGTGGCCTCTCTGGTGGAGACTGATGAAGAGAAAATCACCGCATATCTCCATGATACGTTGGAGGACACGGAGCTTCGCGACGCTGATCTGCGTCCTGTTTTCGGAGACGAGATTATGGATGCAGTTCGGCTTTTGACACACGATCCAAAGGATTCCTACATGGAATATGTGAAAAAAATCTGCACGAATCGTCTGGCCGCAGTGGTGAAGATCGCGGATCTGACACATAATCTGGACGAAAACCGATGGAATACGGATGATCTGCCGGATTATCTCCGCAGAAAAAGGAAAGAGTGTTATATACCGGCGATGAAACTTTTGAAGGAAAGTCTTGGCTGGGAAGATGGAAAAGGTATACAGTTACATCAGGAAGAAGCTGTGGCGGAGAAATGAACCGTTGCAGCTTCTTGTGTTGTGGAATTACCTTCGGATTTTTCATAACACAAGAAGCTGCACTTAGATGCGCGTTCGCGCGATGAGTAGATACGACACATCCCAAGCTCGACGCGAGAATGGATCGACAGCGAATAGCAACGTACAGGCCGTACATCGCATCCCAGGCTCGGCGCGAGAATGCCGCGAGCAATGTTTTGTTTTGGCAAAAATTTACAAAATTAAAATTGAGGACTCGGCCTTGTGAGCAAAAGTGTGGTATAATATTGACTGTATAAGTGCTTTTGGGCGACAACTTGAACATCAGTTTTATATGAGGAATGACGCAATCGACATTCTGTTTAATTAAAACTTCGATGAAGTATGTAGCTGAAAATCAATCGAAAAACTGAAAAGGGGATCGGTTTTTCAAGACGTTGTTAAGGGGGATCCCACTTGAAATTTAGAAATCATTTAAAAAAAGCTGTCACGTTTTTCGTGGCAGTTACGATCGCTTGTGCCATTGAGGTACCGGCCATGCAGCGGAGTGTATCGGCGGAAACTCTTTTGCCAACGCTGTCCGGAAGCAGTTCGTCCGGTTCAGAGGATGTAACGGTCGAAGGAGGACGGTCCGAAACGCAGTATTTCGCAGGCTCGTCTTACGGAGATTCCGAGATCATCCTCTCCGTTTCGAACGGTGGAGGTCTTTCGAGCTCTGGTTCATCCGGAAGCAGCTCCGGGGACTTCATGGTCGGAGGCATCCCGGAGAAATCGGTGACAAGCAGCTGGAGCAGTACGGAAGAAGCGGTAGCGGAAGAGGACATTGCGAAGACGCAGAAGGCGGACCGGAAGGCTGTCAGCGAGGGCGTCAAGGTGGATCCGGCCGCAGGAAATGTATATGTGGATGTGCTGACAAACGAGAAGGAGATCTTTTCCTTCCTGCGAAAGGAGCTTGGACTCAATCACGCGGCGGCGGCAGGTGTTCTTGGAAATATCTATTACGAGTCCGGTTTTAACAATGCCGCAATCGGCGACTACGGGACGAGTTACGGCATCTGCCAGTGGCATCTCGGGAGATATGAAAACCTGAGAAATTTCTGCAAGGCGAGCGGTCTGGATTATACGTCCTGTATCGGCCAGCTGCACTATCTGAAGTATGAGCTTGAGAATTCCTATCCGACGGTACTTGCGCATCTCCGCCAGGTTCCGGATACGGCTGACGGCGCATATGATGCAGCTGCCTTCTGGTGTATTTATTTCGAAGTTCCCGCGAACCGCGAGCAGAAGGCGGTCGTGCGCGGAAATACGACGAAGACAACGTACTGGCCGCGGTACGCGAATGCGGAGGCGACGGACGATCTCACGCGGAGCGCGGAGAAGACGGTGGCTGTTGAGAAAGATCCGGAGATCGACTATGTGAAGTGGATGAAGGAGTTCGCTGACGATGACAGTCACGGTTTCTCCGATATTCTCAGAAGCGGAGAACCGGATGTGGATGCTTTTTCCTTCGTGTATTACGCACTGCTGAAGAATCACTACCTTGAAGGCGAGAATAAGAAAATTCCGTTCACGGTAAGGGATTTCTCGGGATATCTGACCAAACACGGTTTCATGCTGAAGAGTTTTGAAAAGATCGATGAGGCGGAACTGACAGAGGGCGATATCATCGTGACGAAGGACATGAAGACGATCGGCGTTTATGACGGCAGCGGCAGGATGTATCTGGCTCAGAAACCCGAGGATGAAGAGAGTCTCGAAAAGTCCGGGGATCAGGACGGAAAAGAAATCACAGCGGCAGCTCTTCCGGAGAATACGCCGGTGCTGGTGTTCCATCTGGTGGTCAAGGATGAACCGCTCACGGACTACGCGCAGTGGATGGCGGATTACGCAGATGTGAATGTGCACGGCTTCATCAGGGACGGAGAGGACCGGGTGCACAGCCTGGATGTAGACGCAGAGTCGTTTCTCTACCGTGCGCTCTATCACAACGGATATCTGAAAAAAGGACAGATTTTCGATGAAGAGACAGAGGAAAAAGTACTCCGGAAAGCAGGATTTGAAGATGTGACGGGATATGTTACCGACGAGGATGAGACCTTCCGCACCGGCGATATTGTGATGAGCAGTGAGATCGGAACGGCTGTGTATATCGGCCATAATACCTATGTCCTGGCAGACCGAAGCACCCCGGAGGCTGCCCGCAAAATCAGCGGCGATCAGTCCGGCAAGGAGGTCCGCAGGCAGATGATCCTCAACCCGACCTGGGAGAGAGTCTTCCGGCTGAAGGATCGTGAGGAGAAAGAGACGGACAGCGGGGAGACGAAGAGAGATTCCGTCAGAGCAGACGTGAACGGAGCTTCCGCAAAGGAGAAGCGTGAAACGGTTTCCGGCGAGACGGGAAGGACCAGCGGATCTGCACAGAACTCTGCGAAGAAGAAGGAAATGATTTCTTCGGGAAGCGGAGATGACAGGTTGCATGATGGTGAGGATGTCTCGGTTGATGCGTGAATGGAAACTCTGAAGAAATATCCACAACATGAAAAGAGGGACACACTGATTCATCAGCGTGTCCCGAATCTTTTGAAGAAACTTACCGGTGCAGACAGGCGTGTGAGCCGTAAGCGGCTGCCGTGGGAAAGGCGGGAACATATGAAGACCAGATTGCATCTTCTCACACCGTCCGTCTTCAATGTAAAAGACAAGACCGGATGGCTGCGGAAAGAAGAAAACGGCAGATGCTTTTCCGACAAGCCGATGATTTCCGATCCGTTGAACGGCGCGGTAATCAAATTTTCCCACTACGGAGCGGGATACCGGAAAGAGGAACATCATCATGCCAGTTCTTTCGGTGTCTATGTGATTGACGGTGAGTATACGGTGGGAGAGCGGACAATTCGTCCGGGATCCCTTATCTGGAATCCTTCGGGAAATATGATTTTGCACGGGGCGTCGGAGGAGAAGGACTGCAGGCTTCTTTACATTTCCAACCGATCGGAACCGGTGTCCGGAGCCTGTGGGGAAGCGTTCGGAGCGGCAGGCGGATGGCGGCCGGACAGCGAGCCTCCTGCTCTGAAAAACGGGAGAAGTGACCGGCAGGAAGAAGAGCCGCTTCAGGTATTTAATATCTATGATAGTGCCGGCTGGATCGAGAAGGAAGAACCGATCGGCAATGCTTTTTTTGACAAGCAGATGATCGCGGACCGGGAGACCGGTATGGTGGTTAATTTCTCGCGGTATCCGGCCGGATTCCGGAAGCCGCGGTATCAGATGAGCTGCGCGCACGGCATGTATATCATCAAGGGCGCGATGGTGACGGATCACGGCGTATTCGGACCGGGTAATTTTATCTGGTATCCGAAGGGCTGTGCGTGTGAAATGACAGTGACCGCGGATGAAGACTGTTTATTTCTCTTTGTTACAAACAAAAATTACAGAATTACGTTTCTGTAGAAACAGGTATCGGCTTTCCGGTACCTGTTATTTTTTTGTTCCGGAATGTCGATATTTTAACAATGACATTCGGTCATGGTTCGTAGGATGAACGGCTAAGCGAACATCAATTGAAGGAGAACAAAGATGAAAGCGAAAAGAGTGAAAAAACTGCGGGAACCCAGCTTGAGCAAACGACTGGCGGCCATTGTCGCGGCCGTTTTGCTGTGTGTATTTGCAATCATGACGGTCTCAATCATTATTTTTGTCGGTGGTTCTATGCTGCGGTCGACGGACAAAACCATGTATTCCGCGGCCGAGAAAGCCGCCTCCAAGATGAAGGGGATGCTGGATGTCGTGGAAGATATCGACAAAAATATCCAGACGGCCGTTATGCAGATGTATAAGGAAGCGGACTCGGATGACGCCGGGATCACAGCGGCCTGGAAGGTTGACGGTGCGGTCAAAGGTCAGCCGAAGGCAACGGCAGGAACGTTCATCAGCCGCGTGACGGGAGAAAAGATGAGCGGAAGCAGATTCGCGGTCGAGACTGCAGTGGTCAACACGCTTTATCACGCGGTTGCCACTTATGATTATATCGCGTCGGCAGGACTGCTCATGGAGCCCGACGCTTTCTCCAAAGATATTGAACAGTACGCGCCGTTTGTCAGCAAGGCGAATATCAAGAACGGCGTTCTGGAGAATCTGGCATACGACGCATACAAGAACGCGGAGTACTATGCGCCCGTGAAAGCCTCGATGCAGGAGGGCAGCAGCAATGCGTTTGAATCGGACGGTGAGAAGCTCGTTGCTATTAATTATCCGATTGTTGTCGATGGTTCATTTAAAGGAACGGCTGTGGTCTGTATCAAGACATCTTCCTTCAATGTCATGCTGGAGAAGTATCCTCCGTTCAACAACATGATCTACAATATTCTCAACGGAAACGATACGATTGTCTACAGTGCGAACGCAGACATGATCGGACGAGAATACAGTGAAATTGTCGGAGAGGAAGCTTACAAGAAGCATACGGCAGGTGTTCAGACGGGAGAGCGCTTTACCTATTCCAGTATTTCCGAGAAACACGGAAAAGTAATCCGCTACTTTGCTCCGGTTCAGATCGGAAACGATACCTGGTGGACACAGTGCGCGCTCAGTCAGACGGACTATTACGAATCCAATGTTCAGATGGTCATCTTTATCATCGTGTTTATGGTGATCGCGCTTGTCGTGCTCAGCGTAGTGGTGATCATGCTTCTGACAAAATCGCTTGCGCCTCTTCACCGGATCGGAAATGCGGCGCATAAGGTTGCGGAAGGAGACTTCGATGTGGATGTCACTTATAACGGAAAAGACGAGATCGGAGTTCTGGCGGACTCCATTCATATGTTCATCGAGAGACTTCGGAAGATCATCGAGGATCTGTCGGAGAACCTGACCCAGCTCGCGGACGGGAATTTCAATACGGACAGTGAGAGTCACAAAGAACTTTATGTGGGCGCATACGCCCCGCTGAAGGAAGCTGTGAACAGTATCAGCACAGAGCTCTCCGCGACGATGCGTGAGATCAAGAGCTCCGCGAATCAGGTTTCCGGCGAGGCGGAGCAGGTGGCGTCCGGTTCGCAGGCACTGGCCCAGGGCTCCACAGAGCAGGCCTCTTCGGTAGAGGAGCTCTCCCAGACGATGGTCGATATCTCCAAAAAGGTACTCGGCACGACAGACCTCACAAAAGAGGCGGCTGATATCAGCCAGGGATCCAATGAGGCCGTCCGGACATCCAACGACAAGATGCAGGAGATGTCCGATTCCATGACAGAGATTACCGAGAAGGCGAACGAGATCAGCAAGATTATCAAGACGATTGACGACATTGCCTTCCAGACGAATATTCTCGCGCTGAACGCGTCGATCGAGGCAGCGAGAGCCGGAGCCGCAGGTAAAGGCTTCGCGGTTGTTGCCGATGAGGTTGGAAATCTTGCGAAGAAATCGCAGGAAGCCGCCCGCGATACGGCACAGCTCATTGAAGATACCATCAATGCGGTTCACAAGGGCGCCGGTATCACAGACGAGACTGCAACCGCGCTCGACAAGGTTTCCGATAGCTTCAATCGGATTGATGAACTTGTCGGGAAGATTTCGGAGGCTTCCGAGCAGCAGAGCGTCGGCATTCAGCAGGTGACAGAGGGGATCGATCAGATTTCTTCTGTTGTCCAGACGAACTCTGCGACGGCAGAGGAGAGCGCAGCGGCCAGCCAGGAGCTTTCTTCTCAGGCAGAGAGGCTCCACGAGCTTGTGAGCAAATTTCAACTCAGGGAGTGATTGAGAGACCCCGGATGAAGAACTTCCGGAGTGCGCGGTAGGCGAATATACGGAAATGAAGGAACGGACCTTTGGGAAGGAAAGGTTCGTTCCTTTTTTCTGTTGTGTATCTGTGATATGATACAAAAATAAAAGTGCACACGAGCCAGAGGGGCACGGGAGCGCTTGAACGGAAGATGAAAAGATGACAGGGAGGTAGCCGGAAATGTTGGAAGCGGGAATAAAGGGATGCGTTGAGAGGGTTGTGACAGAAGAGATGAGCGCTTTCCGGATGGGGAGCGGGGAGCTGCAGGTGCTTGCGACTCCGTGTATGATCGCGATGATTGAGGAGGCGGCGTGGAAGAGTATTGCCGGCGAGCTGGAGGATGGGCAGGGCTCCGTCGGGACGCTGATGAATGTCAAGCACATGGCACCGACTCCCATCGGCATGAAGGTGACCTGCGAGACAATCCTCAAGGAAGTGGACCGCAGACGTCTGGTCTTCGAGGTAAAAGCATACGATGCGACGGGGCTGATCGGCGAGGGGGTTCATGAGAGATTTCTGATAGATAACGAAAAGTTTCAGGTAAAGGCAGACAGTAAAAAGACCTGAGGAAATACGGATGCATGGCCGTTTCCTTAAGGAGATCTGCCGGACGAAATGCGACGGAGGAGACGGCGATGCGTACGTATATAGCGATTGATCTGAAGAGTTTTTACGCTTCCGTGGAGTGTGTGGAGCAGAACCTGAATCCGTTGACGACGAATCTGGTGGTCGCGGATGCGTCGAGAACGGAGAAGACAATCTGCCTTGCGGTGTCTCCCTCACTGAAGGCGTATGGCATTCCGGGGCGGGCGAGGTTGTTTGAAGTTATCCAGAAGGTGAGGCAGATCAATGCCCTCAGACGAAGCCGGATTCCGGAAGGGGAATTTCGCGGCGCGTCCAGCGACGCAGAAGTGTTGAATGCTCATCCGGAATATGAACTCACCTATATTGCCGCCAGACCGAGAATGGCACTCTATATCGAATACAGTACAAGGATTTACCAGATCTATTTGAAGTATGTGGCGCCGGAAGACATTCATGTCTACTCGATTGACGAAGTATTTATGGATGTCACGGCTTATCTGAAGATCTATGACATGACGCCGCGGGAGCTTGCGTCAAAGATGGTGAGGGAAGTGCTGACGGAGACCGGAATCACCGCTACTGCCGGGATCGGGACGAATCTCTATCTTGCGAAGATTGCGATGGATATCGTGGCCAAGCATATACCGGCGGATGAGCACAATGTTAGGATTGCGGAGCTGGATGAGGAACAGTACCGAAGGCAGCTGTGGACACACCGGCCGATCACGGATTTCTGGCGTGTGGGGAGAGGTTTTTCCAGAAAGCTGGAGGCGAACGGTATGTATACCATGGGGGATGTCGCGCGCTGTGCCGTCAACAATGAGGAACTGCTCTTTCATCTTTTCGGAGTGAACGCGGAACTGTTGATGGATCATGCCTTCGGCTACGAGCCCTGCCGGATCGAGGATATCCGGAAGTACAAACCGGAGAACAACAGTCTCGGTTCCGGACAGGTTCTGCAGCATCCGTATCCTTTCGAAAAGGGAAAGCTCGTTGTCAGGGAGATGACGGATCTACTGGTGCTTGATCTGGTTGAAAAGAAAATGGTGACGGATCAGATGGTACTCACGATCGGTTATGACAGGACAAATCTGGAAAACAAGAGGATTGCGGAAACCTACATCGGCGAGGTGACGACGGATCACTATGGACGCCGGGTGCCGAAACCCGCGCACGGTTCGATCAACCTCGGAGGCTGGACGTCCTCGACGAGAAAAATAACGGAGGCGGTGACAGAGCTGTTCGACCGGATTGCGGATCCGGCGCTGCTGATCCGGAGGATCAATCTCACGGCGGCTCACGTCGTCGATGAGCGGCGGGCGGAAGAAAAAACGGCGTTTGAACAGATGAATCTCTTCTCGGATTTTGGGCAGGATGAGGAGAAGAAGAAAGAAGACGCTGCGCTGGAAAAAGAGAGGAAAGCCCAGGGGGCGATCCTGGAAATTCGAAGAAAATTTGGCAAAAACGCGGTACTTAGGGGGATGAACCTCGAGGAAGGAGCTACCGCTGCCATGAGAAATCAACAGATCGGAGGACATAAGGCCTAGCCTCAGCGCGGCCGGAACTACAGATAATAAAACGATGCATTTATACTGCTGCAGCCGTATGAACGGAAAGAGGTGCGACAGCGAATGGAACCGAAGATAGAGAACGCTTTGCTTCGTGCGGAGCGGGAGGCGGAACAAAAATACGGAGATCTTCTCCGGTATACATATGACGGACCGAAGACGCATCCGCGCATGTCCGCGGAGGCGCGGGCGGCACAGTTCTCTCCGTTTGCGGCACTGACCGGATATGAGGAGGCTGTCAGTGAGACCGGTCGTCTCACGGAGGAAAAGCCGGAGCTCGATGAGGAGAGAAAAGCGGAAATCGACCGGGTGCTTCAATTTCTTGCGGAAAAAAGCAGGCGTGGATCCCGGGAAAAGGAAGAGATTCACATCCGCCTCACCTATTTCCGGAAGGATGAGCGAAAAGAGGGCGGAGCACTGCTTGAGGAGGCCGGCGTGTTCCGGAAAATTGATGCGTACAGGAAACGGATCTTCCTCAGGGATGCGATTCCGGAAGGGATTGCGCTGGAAGATATCATGGATCTCGTGGTGGAGGAGGCAGAATTGTAGCCGGTAACACATAATTGAACAAGAAATTGCAATTACATATTGCAAATTACAAATATATTACTAGAACTTGTTAAAATCTTTTGTAATTCGGAGACTGTCTTCGAGTGCAAAAGATTTCTTTTTGTGGAAAAAGGCAGTTGGATAGATCAAGGGGGATATGGTGATGAAAAAACGGATGTATACAGGAATGCTGATTGGGGCGCTGGCATTTTCTGTTCCTCTGACGTTATATACACCGGCTCCGGTGCAGGCGGCTGTGAAGCAGGAGGCGGACACGGACGCGGTGAGCGGAGAGCAGGAGGATTTTTACCGGCACGGAGATATCGCGGAGATGTGGTCGGTCGGTGTGTCCGGAGAGATCGCAAGTCAGCTCAGGGGGATCGAAGATAACGGACGGGGGCCGGTTGTCTATCTCACCGGAAACGCGACGATGCAACAGAAAGTTTCTTTTATGCCCGGGGAGGATCTCATCATTGATCTCAACGGACATGATTTGAGAATCTGTGAGGATTACACGTTTCACCGCATCAATGTGGCCTTTGACGATACGGTTGGCGGAGGAACGGTATATGGGCTGGACCGACTGCATTTCGCAAACGGTGCGCAGCTGGTAACCTGCTGCAAGACGGCCGACGGACCGGCTGACAAGGCGGCGCCGACGGTTGTTCCGGATTCGCGAAAGGCAGAGGCAAATCTCGAAGGAAGGACGCTGATCCTCAAAGGAAAAATCGGCGCGACGCAGTATTTTACCCTCTCGGAACGCGTGGCGGAGGATCCGGACGCCTACGCAGCCTTTACGGTGAACGGAAAGACAACCAAAGTAAAAGTCTCCGAAGCGGAGAAAGCGGTGAGCCGGAGCGGGGATACCAGTTACGGCTTCAGTTATTACGCGGCGCCGAAGGAAATGCACGATGTGATCCGGGTGTGTCTGTATTGCGGAGACGGGACGCCGGTTGAAATCTACAGCGGCGATCATTCGAAGGTTTATGAAAACGGGCTGACTTACAGCGTGGCACAGGTGGCAGAAGTTTACGCGAATTCGTCTTCCGGTTTCAACACTTATCTTCAGGAGCTCGCGCAGAATATGCTCAACTACAGTATGTATGCACAGAGATTTCTCAGTTACAAGGCGGATGAGGTAGATCCGGAGGATCCGATGGATGAGATCGACGCGGAAACTGTCGTGGGATATGAGCCGGAAATCGACGGGGAGATCGAAGGCGTGCAGATGAAGGGGCTGAATCTGGCGCTTCGCACAGACACAGATCTCTATATCTATCTCAGTCTTCCGGGCGGTGCTTCTGCGTATCGGATTACGCTTGACGGAAAAAAAATACAGCCTGCGAAAGACGGAAAGCTTTATCAGGTCGGGATTTCGTCGATCGCTGCGTCAAAGATGTACGAGAGGCACAAGGTGGCCGTTGAAAAAAACGGGGAAACAATGACGATCAGCGTGAATGTCATGTCCTGGGTGAACCTCACATTGAATAACACGGATAAGTGTGATCAGAAGACGGTGGATATGGCGAAGGCGGTTTTTAAATACGGGGACAGCGCGCACAGATATTTTGATGAATGTGAGTTTGAATGAGACGGACAGAAGTTATGTGCGTGTTTGCCTGAAAACCGGCGATCGGACATATTGTCCACGTTTTGAGAGACATGAAAAAAATATGATAAAAATACATGAACGAATATATGCATGAAATATAAAGTTGGTGTAGAATGATAGTCACATCGGTGCCCAGATGGGCGTAAAGGTGAATAACGGTTGTCCTGCGGGCGCATGGCGCGAACGGGCAGCGGGACCCGGCCGGCCGTCAGAGAGTTGACACCGGCGGGAATGCGGAAGTGATTCCGGAAGAAATACAGGCAATAAGGGAAAGACGGAAAGTAGAGGGCAGGAAAAACAAGAGAGCAGCGGAACAGGGGAATAAATATGGAACAGCTGAATGTCTGTATATGTGAGGACAACGAGAAGGATTATGAGAATCTGAGGTCGCTGATCAGCAGAGAAGGGGCGAATACGGTCTGCGAACATTACGGTTCTGCCGAGGATTTTTTAAATGAATACTATCCGGGAAAATTCGATCTTCTTTTTCTGGATATCTATATGCAGTCGATGACAGGAATCGAGGCGCTGGAGAGAATCCGCAAAGTGGATCAGAATCTCTCGGTGGTGCTGGTTACGACGAGTACGGACTTCGCGCTCGAGAGTTACCGGCTTCATGCGATGCGCTATGTGGAGAAGCCGGTACGGAGGGAAGACGTCTCCGAAACCATTCAGTTGTGTATGCTGAAGAAGGAGTCGCAGCCTCATCTTGAGGTGAAGTCCGGGTACAACAAACTCAGAATCCCGTTTGACCAGATTCTGTACGTGGAACAGCAGGGGAGGAATATGACCATCTGTCAGGCGGACGAGCAGAAGATCACGGTTTCCGGAAAGCTGGACGATATTCAGGATCAGTTTGAAGGGGAGACGTTTTTCCGGTGTCACAAGAGTTACATCGTGAATCTGTCGCACATACGGTCCGTGGATCACGAGCTTCAGACGTTCGTGATGACGAACGAGGACTGTGTACACATACGACGCGAGAGTTTTTACAAGGCAAAGCACGCCTATGAGGATTTTCTTTTTGATATAGCGAGAAGAGTCTGAGGTATTTGAATGGAAGCCGCAAAGATACGCTGCAATCTCCGGGGGGTTATGACGTATGTTGAGTAATGCTAAAGTTCTGCTGAAAAAAATGCCTGTGATCATCTTCGTTGTATTGCTGATGATCATACTGTTTTCTGTCGTTCCGTACGCCAAATATTCGCTGCCGCTCCGTGCGGGAGGGGCGTCACCTGCCCAGAGCATCACGCAGGTGAGGGCGACGATCGACGGAAGGGAGCAGAGGGTTGTTCTTCCGTATATTGTGCGGGGGCTCGCGCCGCGCACAGAGGTAAAAATACAGTTTGAGATCAACACGAAATCCGACGACTATATGCAGGTCAAGACCGCCTATGCGCCGCTTCGCGTGAAGGTGAACGACAAAATGATCTACGCGTACGGGAAAAGCGAGACCCGGCCGTCCTTTCTGCATGATCCGCCGACGAATATCAAGATGCTTCCCGTCGGGGCACTCGGGAAACACGCGGTTGTTGAGCTGATTTACCGGTCTCCGGAAAGTATGAAGGAACTGGTGATCACACAGCCGGTCATCTCGAATCAGTCGGGGCTGATCCGGTGGGATATACTGCACGGAGGCGTGATGCTGGCGCTCGGAGTTTTTTTTGTTCTGATCGGACTGGTTCTTTTGCTGATCTCCGCATTTGTGATCCGGATGGAGAGGAAGGGCTCGCTCTTTCTGTGGCTCGCTCTGTTTGCGATTGATACCGGCATCTGGAATATCGGCGAGTCGGATATCTCGATGTTTTATCTTAACGATCCGAATCTTCTGTACATGATGCGGCATATCAGTTTCATGACGATCCTGCTGCCGATCGGCATGATCATCTACCGTGGACTTGAGTTTCACAATCCCTGGCTGATGCGGGGCACCATCCTTCTGCTGCTTGCCGCGAATACGCTGGTCGTTGTTCTTCAGCTTTTCGGCGTGAGGATGTTTACGCAGAGCAGCTATAACTTCCGGGTTCTGACACCGGTGATTTTTCTGGTGTTCCTGAGCGCGATTTTCTGGGAGATTTTCCGGTACAGAAAGACGATTTCGATCTGTTACCTGCTGCCGTTCGGGTCGCTGGTTATCTTCGGAACGCTGGAACTCGCGGCGTACCGAAGGAACATCATTTATACGCCGTCGTCTTTTTTTCAGATCGGCGTGCTCCTTTTCTTCATCCTGATGTGCATCAACGCGGCGCTTCAGGTGCGCAGGGCGATCCGGCACCGCAGACGGGAAAACGAGCAGGAGTACGAGATACAGCTTCTGGAATACCAGATCAGCGAGCAGAGAAAACATCAGCAGGTGCTGCTCGAGAAACAGAATGAACTGCGGAGACAGAGGCACGATCTCAGACATCAGCTGACGGTCATTCGGGACTACAATCTCGAGAACCGCAGAGATGAGCTGAATGCTTTTATCGAGTCTCTGATCGCGGATATTCCGACAAATAACGAGACAAGATACTGTGAAAATGACGCGGTGAACGCCGTGATCACATATTATGTGTCGGCCTGCGCCGAATACAGGCTGAAGCCGGATGTGCAGATCGCGGTGCCGCGGACGGTTTCCGGCATTTCCGACAAAGCGCTCTGTATTATTTTCGGAAATCTTCTGGAGAATGCGATGGAAGCCTGCAACCGCATGAAGGCCGGGAGTGAGAAGTATATCCGGCTGAAGAGCGTGGTTCACATGGACATGCTTGTGATCACAATGGAAAACACGTACAATGGACAGGTGCGCAAGTGGGGGAATCAGTTCATCTCCAGCAAGCGGGAGGAGATCGGCATTGGGCTGTCGTCGATCGAATCGATCGTGAGAGCTGCCGGCGGGGAAGCCAGATTTGATCCGGATAAAAGTGTTTTCCGGTCGCTGGTGTATCTGAAAAAAACTTCCGTCGAGAAAAAGCGGAGGCCGTCGGAACGGAAAGAAACGGACCGGGTACCGGCGCTGTCGGTCGGAGGAGCGGAACTGCGCTGAGGGAGCCGCAGCAAAAAAGCTCTTCCAAAAGACGCAGGCGCGTCTGCTTACAAGAAATACTATATGGGAAAAGATGGTTTTGGTTGAGGGCTGAAATGCCGGATGCTGCAAGAAAATCCGTACTTGACAAATTTGATAGAATGGTAAGACTGGAGTTGCCGTTCCGGCAGCTCCTTTTTTGTCTCATAGGAAATTGCTTCGCATTCCCTATGAGACAAAACGCTCCGCGGGATGCGCAGCTCGCAGATGGGAAGATCGCTGCGCGATTCTGCTCGCGCGCCAAAGTCCTGCGGCGCTCCCCTCAGGAGTGAGGGGCTGGGGGAGCCGAAGTTCGCTTGCGGACTTTGTTCTGTGACAACAGGCTTGTTACACAAAACGCTCCGCGGGATGAATGTTACGAAAATATCTGATAAGAAACGACAAGAATTGACACGAAGTTTAGCACAGGTATAATTAAATTTGGAAGAAGAATTTTAAGATGCAGGACATCCTTTTTTTATAATGGGAGAATGAATAGATGGAGAATACAAATATTATCGAGCTTCGGCATGTGACCAGATCCTTTGAGGATGGCTTCAGCGCCGTTCAGGATTTCAATCTGGAGGTGAAGCGGGGGGAGTTTGTGACGTTCCTCGGACCCTCGGGATGCGGAAAAACGACGACGCTCCGCATGATTGCCGGCTTTGATCTTCCGACCTCCGGGGAGATTCTTCTGAACGGAGAGCCCATTACGAGTCTGCCGCCCTATAAGCGCCCGATCAATACGGTGTTTCAGCGGTATGCTCTTTTTCCGCATATGAATATTTTTGACAATATCGCCTACGGCCTGAAGCAGAAGAAGACGCCGAAGGACGAGATCGCGAAGAGGGTGTCGAAGGTGCTCTCGCTGGTTGATCTGGAGGGCTTCGAGAAGAGAAAGGTCTCCACGCTTTCCGGAGGTCAGCAGCAGCGGATCGCGATCGCCAGAGCACTTGTAAATGAACCGGAGATTCTTCTTCTGGATGAGCCCCTCGGCGCGCTCGATCTGAAGATGCGTCAGGAGATGCAGCTGGAACTCAAGGAGATGCACGACAAGCTCGGCATCACGTTCATCTATGTGACTCATGATCAGGAAGAGGCGCTCACCATGTCGGACAAGATTGTCGTCATGAGCGGCGGAAAAGTACAGCAGATCGGAACGCCGGAGGATATCTACAATGAGCCTGCGAATGCTTTTGTGGCGGATTTTATCGGCGAGTCGAATATTTTTAACGGTATCATGACCGGCAAGCTGAGGGCGAGGTTCGGCGGCGGAGAGTACGAGTGCGTCGACGATGTGGCACAGGGAACCCACATCACGGCTGTCGTGCGCCCGGAGGATATTGAGATCACAAGACCGGATCAGGGAATCGTTCGCGGTCTGGTTATCTCCGTGATCTTCAAGGGCATGCACTATGAGATTACCGTGCAGGCAGGAAAAAACGAGTATGTCATCCGGGATGTCCGGAATGCGGTCGTGGGAAGTCTGGTCGGTCTTCGCGTGGATCCTGACAACATTCACATCATGGTGTCCGAAGACGCCCTGAATATTTTTCCGGTGGACATCAACCGCAATTTCCGGCTGGAGTACAACGGCGTGGTCATCGATACCAGTGTCACAAGTATTATCCGTGGAAGCCGCCGTCTGGAGGATGGCACATTGGTGGATATGCACGGAGACGCGATCAATCCGGAGCGCATGCATGTGACGGCGGCGATCCGGCCGGAGGAGATCGAGATGACGGACGAGCAGGATGTCGGCCTTGCGCAGGGAAATATCACGAATCTGATCTATCTGGGAGATCACTACAGCTACGTCGTGCACACAGATCACGATCAGGATTTCGTGGTCAACGATGAGGATCTCTGGAATATGGGAGACCGAGTCAGCCTGCTGATGCCGGTGGATAAGATATCTTTTACATACAGCAGAAAGAAATAAGACCGGGAGGATGGTATGAGTTTTTCGAGAAAAAGCCTCGGGATGATCTACGCTATATTTCTGATTCTCTTTGTGGTCGCGCCGTTGCTTGTGCTTTTCTACTACGCATTCACAAACGGACAGGGGCAGTTCACACTGGGGAACTTTGTAGGGTTCTTTACGGATCCGAATACGCTGGGAACGCTGTTCTACAGTTTTGCGGTGGCAATCGTGACGACGATCGTCTGTCTGTTGCTGGCCTATCCGACCGCTTATTTTCTTGCGACAAGCAAAATCAAGGCGAAGACCGTGACGATCATGATCTTTGTCATGCCGATGTGGATCAATTTTTCTCTCCGGATTACGGCACTCAAGGAAATCCTGACGTTGATCGAGAAGAATCTGGCACTGTATCCGTTTCTCAACGCGGTCATCGGAATGACCTATGACTTTCTGCCGTTCATGATTCTTCCGATCTATACCGTGATCGCAAGGCTGGACGGCGCGCTCCGGGAGGCCGCCATGGATCTCGGCGCGGATGAGTGGAGAACGTTTCTGACCGTGACATTGCCGCTTTCCGTCCCGGGAATTGTATCCGGCGTATCGATGGTTTTTCTGCCGGCCATGACCAACTATGTGGTTCTGGACATGTTGTACAACAGTACCTACATCATGGGCAGTCTGATCAGCAGCTACTTCGCTGCGTACGACTGGCACGGGGGCTCGATGATCGCCCTCATCCTTCTGTTCATCATCTGTCTGTTTACGCTTCTGACCGGTGATGACGAAGAGAAAAACAGAGGAGGTGCGCTTCTTTGATCAGAGAAAGTGGAAAAAGAGTTTTCCTGGGTGTCATGCTGATTCTGATGTATCTGCCGATCGTGATCCTGGCGGTGTACAGCTTTACGGACACGGCGAATATCGGGGCGATCCGGGGTTTTTCGATTCAGAATTATGTGACGCTGTTCACGCTTCCGGAGCTTCGGAATATGATCTTCGGAACGTTTGCGCTGGCACTCGGCTCGGCTGCGATCGCGACATTTTTTGGAACGCTCGGAGCCATCGGCGCGTTTTACTCCAAAAGAAAAGCCAAGACAGCCATCGGGACGCTGAATCAGATTCCGGTTGTCAACGCGGATGTCGTCACCGGCTTTTCGCTCTGTATTCTTCTGGTTGTCGTCTGCCATGTGAGCAAGGAGACCTTTGTGCCTCTGGTGATCGGACATGTGACGCTCTGTGCTCCTTTTGTGTATCTTTCTGTCATGCCGAAGATCCGTCAGATGGACGGCAGCATCTATGAGGCGGCGCTGGATCTCGGCGCCACGCCGTTTAAGGCACTGTGGCAGGTTGTGATCCCCCAGATCGTGCCGGGTATCATCTCCGGCTGGGCACTGGCGATCACACTGTCGCTGGATGATTATTTCATTGCCACCTATACAAAACCCGCTACCTTCGACACGATCAGTACTTATGTCGTGAACGCGACAAGGGGGGCGAGGACGAACATCAAGACGGCGCTCTGGGCGCTGTCCACGGTCATTTTTGCCCTGGTGATTCTCACAGTCATTGTCATTAACCTGCGGGCGAAGCGAAAAGAAAAGGGGGAGAGCGTATGAGGATAAGGAGGAGAAGCCGACGCATCCTTCTTCCGGCGCTGACGGCTCTGGCCGTCAGTGCGTCTCTTGGTATGAGAGGAAGCGGTTTCGCGTTTCCGGCCGTCGATGTGTATGCAGGAACGAGCGTGACAGACAGCGCGGCGGCCGGCTCTGCGGATAAAAAGACCGTCACTCTGAGGATCTGCAACTGGGAGGAATACATCGACACCGGAGACTGGGCGGAAGACGAGAAGATTGAGCTGTCGGACGGCGAGATCTTCGGTGAAAATCCGATGATCGAGGATTTCGAGGACTGGTATTATGAGACAAGCGGCACCCGGGTGAAGGTGGAGTATTCCACGTTCGGCACGAATGAGGATCTCTACAATATGCTCACTCTCGGCGACGTCTACGATCTGGTCTGCCCGTCGGAGTATATGATTATGAAACTGATGGCGGAGAAGAAACTTGTGCCGCTCTCAGAGGATTTTTTTGATGAGGAGAATCCGGAAAACTATTATCAGAGGGGCGTCTCACCCTATATCCGTCGCATATTCGATACGAAAGAGATCAACCATGAGACCTGGGGGAAGTACGCGGCGGGGTACATGTGGGGAGTCACGGGACTTGTCTACAATCCGGAACAGGTGACGAAAGAGGACGCGTCTACCTGGAAAATCCTGACCAATCCGGCTTATCATCGGAGAATCACGATCAAAGACAATGTCCGCGATTCGTATTTTGTCGCCATCGCCGCGCTGAAATCGGAGAAGCTGACCGACGATACATTTACGCAGGATCCTGACTATCCGGAGCTGCTGGAAGAGGAGATGAATGACACTTCACCTGAGACGGTGGAGCAGGTGCAGGATTATCTGCAGTCCGCCTGCGGAAATGTCTATTCCTTTGAGACGGATTCCGGAAAGTCCGACATGATCACGGGAAAGATCGCAGCGAATTATCAGTGGTCGGGAGACGCGGTCTACGCGATGGATCAGGCGGAGGAGGACGGCGTGAAGCTGGCTTTTTCCGTGCCGGAAGAGGCGACGAATATCTATTTCGACGGCTGGTGTATGCTGAAGAGCGGTATCGGAGATGACAAAGAAAAACAGAAAGCCGCGGAGGCTTTTATCAATTTTGTGTCAAGACCCGACAACGTGCTTCGAAACATGTATTACATCGGTTACACTTCGGTGATTTCCGGAGGGAGCGACAACCGTATCTTTGAGTATCTGAAAAACAATTACGAGGCTGATCCGGATGAAGAGGATACCGTCAGTTACGACCTGAATTATTTTTTCGCAGGAGATGCGGATGGCCCATACCGGATCACGATCCCGCAGGATCAGAGCAACCGGCAGCTGGCCGCGCAGTATCCGGGGATGGAGACGATCGGCCGATCGTCGCTGATGCTCTATTTTGATCCGGAACAGAGCCGCGTGATCAACCGGATGTGGGTGAATGTCCGGTGTTACAATATACGGAAAGCTTCTCTTCCGGCGTGGATTCTCATGGGGATTTTTGCCGCGGGAATTGTGTGGCTTGCGTTCCGGAGGATTCGGAGTATATTTGTAAAATGAGCTCCGAAGGATGCGCACGTGCGCGGTGAGTAGATGCTTCGCATCCGCGCCTGGCGCGAGAATGTCTGGGGAGGTGCAACAAATGCAAAGAGCATTGTTCGCCAGAATCTATATCGTTGTGGTGATGGTTCTGGTCTTTTTTCTGATTGCGGTTCCTGCTTTTCTGAATCGTAACCGGGTATCATACGTGAAACTGCCGGGAATCAACGGAGTGATCCCGGAGGATATCTGGAAAAATGAAAATCTGAAGATCAAAAAAGCGGAGCATTCGTTTTATGCGAAAACGGGAGGAAGGAAGTATGTGCTCTGGGGAGTGGAACTCACAGATATGGGTATGGGCGATGAGGTACTTCCGTGTCCTATGCCGGAGGCATCTTCTTTTCGGGGGATGGATGCGGATGAGATTTTCCGGAAACTGAAGGAAGAGATTTATCTGTATCATGATTTGAAGGATGAAAAAAAAGCGGACAGCGGAGGGATTCAAAAGCGGCTGTATGTCTCGGAGGAGATGACGGATAAGGGACCGAGTCACCTGTACAGTGTGCTTTACGTGGACGGCGATTACGCCTACTGGCAGGCAATCATGATTATGGATTATCAGCTCAGTGATTCGATGCAGGAGACCATCCTGAAGGAAATCGGAGAGGATTAGGGCTTTGTTATTTTTTCGTATATTTGTCCCGGTGAATTTGTGTGATACAATAGAAACGATCAACAAAGGAGAGGATCATGGCAGAACAGATGGGAAACCATTCAGAGGATGAAAAGAGACAGGAGAGCAGAATTGCCGGCGTCATGAAAGAATTTCACAGGGGAACCATGTGGGAGTTTCAGGGCGGAGAGATGGCGGCGCTGGCTCTTGAGGACACGCAGGCGAAAATTCTCAATTACTATGTGGTGCACGACCGCGCCTGGGAGCACGGGAAGGTAGAGGATTTTATCAGCATGGATGAGGGCTCCGGTGCTTACACGGTGTACGCGCTCTGCTCGGACGGTGTGGTACTGATGATTCCGGATCATGAGCTGGATGAGCCGTGTGTGATCAATTTTCAGAATCAGAGAGTCAAGATGATCCATCATATGCCGAAACAGGTGAAAGATACAGAGGAACTGGCGGACCGGATCCTGGTCGAAAAGGACAGGCTTCTGGATGAAATGGAAAAAGGAAACTACCAGAGGGTGTAATGCGTATGGGAATAATCGATGATTTGAAAACCGCATTCACGGATCTTCGCGATGCGGCAAAGGAGCAGTTGGGAGCACAGATCAAGGCGGCGGCAGATTCCTTCGGGGAAAAAGCGGAGGCCGGCAGAGAGACAGGGGGAAACAGACGGAATTATCCGTACTGGAAGAAAGCCTGGACGGGAACGATCCGGACGAGAACACACGGGAGAAAGTAAGAGAAGCGGGGAAGGATTTTTTATGGGAAAACATCTGAACAACAAGGTTTATATCATCGCGGGAATCGTATTGATTCTGATTTCTCTGGCCATGATCATTCTGAGTTTTGTGACCGGGACGGTGAATTCCAATACGGCAACGTACGTCGTACTGATCGTGGCAGGCTGTGCGCTTCTCGGAGCAGGAACCAAAACCAGAAAGGAATAAGAAAAACAGAGATGGAAGATAACAGAATACTTTTGGTACCTTTTGAGTCATGGGCATATCTGAAGAACCGGTCCAGAGAGGAACGGCTCGGAAAAAGGATCTCAGAGGTTCTTCTTCAGCAGATGTACGATATTATGGCGAAAAGAGATGACTGCGCGATTCTGAACGGCAAATCTCTGGGAGGAAAGTCGGACGGGGCGGTGACAACCTGGACGATCGATGACCTGAAAAAGATTCTCGACGACGAGGGACTCTCCTACACGGAGACGACGGAAGAAACGAAGTAAAGAGGTTTTCGCATACGATGGAATTTCATAATCACAGACTTCAGATCCGTGTTCTGCTGGATGATGAAGAAGAGAAGAGACTTCATGAGCTCTCCGCGGCGCGATCGGAGGAGCTGCACATGGAGGTGTCGGATGACACGATGCTTAAGAAGCTGATCGAAGAGAGCATTACAGAGAAATTGTCGAAGTGAAAAAAATATGATATGATAAGTTTGCTTGGTCTCAGCCGGAGTTATTTCCGGCTGAGATTTGTATGTAAGGAGAAAATAAATGGATATTACGAAGAAAATTGCAGAAGAAATCAGTATTGAGGCCTGGCAGGTGGAAGCTGTCATCAAACTGATCGATGAGGGAAATACAATTCCGTTTATCGCCCGGTACAGAAAAGAGCAGCACGGTTCTCTGGATGACACGCAGATTCGTCTGCTCAGTGAGCGTCTGAATTATCTGCGCGGTCTCGAGGACAGAAAAGCGACGGTTCGAGCCTCCATTGAGGAGCAGGGGAAAATGACGCCGGAGCTGGAGAAGGCCATCGAGAAGGCCGAGACACTGGTTGCCCTCGAAGATATCTACCGTCCGTACAAGCAGAAAAGGCGCACCCGCGCGACAGTGGCAAAGGAGAAGGGGCTGGAGCCTCTGGCGGAGCTGATTCTTGCTCAGGAGACAAACCGTCCGGTGGAAGAAGACGCGGTCGCCTATGTGTCCGGAGAAAAGGGAGTTTCGGATGTGAAGGAGGCGATTGCCGGAGCCTGTGATATCATTGCGGAGCAGATTTCCGACAATGCGGACTACCGCACAGGTATCCGTAATTTCACAAGAAAAACAGGACTCATCGTGACCAAAGCGAAGGATCCGGAGACAAAGTCCGTATATGAAATGTACTATGATTTCCAGGAGCCGGTTGGAAAAATTACGGGATACCGGGTGTTGGCCATCAACCGCGGAGAAAAGGAGAAGATTCTCAACGTATCTCTGGAAGTGGATACCCGCCAGATCATTCTCTTCATCGGACATCATGTGATCAAGAAGGACAATAAGTACACCATGCCTCTTCTGATCGCCGCGATGGAGGACAGTTACAAACGACTGATCGCGCCGGCGATCGAGCGTGAGATCCGCGGTGAGCTTACAGAGGCGGCCGAAGACGGCGCGATCAAGGTCTTTGATCAGAACCTGGCTCAGCTTCTGATGCAGCCGCCGATTGCGGGACAGGTGGTTCTCGGCTGGGATCCGGGATATAACCACGGCTGTAAGCTGGCTGTTGTCGATGAGACCGGAAAAGTACTGGATACGGCGATCATCTATCCGACAGAGAAATATCCGGGCGCAGGCGTAAAACCGAGAGATATGGAGCACGCGGTCAGTACCGTGAAGAAACTGATCGAGAAATATCATGTCACGCTGATCTCTCTCGGAAACGGAACGGCTTCCCGTGAGTCCGAGCAGGTGATCGTGGATCTGATCAAGGAGATTCCGCAGAAGGTGCAGTATGTGATCACAAACGAGGCGGGAGCTTCCGTATATTCCGCGAGCAAGCTGGCCGCGGAAGAGTTCCCGGATTTCGATGTGGAACAGAGGGGAGCTGCCTCGATGGCCAGACGCGTGCAGGATCCGCTGGCGGAGCTCGTGAAGATTGATCCGAAGGCAATCGGCGTCGGCCAGTATCAGCACGATATGAACCAGAAGAAACTGGATGAGGCACTCACCGGTGTTGTCGAGGACTGTGTAAACCGCGTCGGCGTGGATCTGAACACGGCTTCCGCGCCGCTGATGGAGCATATCTCCGGTATCAACAAGACCATTGCGAAGAACATCGTTGCCTTCCGCGAGGAGAATGGACGGTTTGAATCCAGAAAGCAGCTTCTGAAGGTGCCGAAACTCGGACCGAAAGCCTTTGAGCAGTGTGCCGGTTTCATGAGAATCGCAGGAGGAAAAGAACCTCTCGACAACACAGGCGTTCATCCGGAGAGTTATGCGGCAGCGGATGAACTGATCCGCGAACTGGGACTGAACAAGGAGACGGTTTTTGCGTCGGTGGCAGTGACCGGTGAGGGCGTGGGAACGAAGGCGTCCGGCAAGGCAAAGGTGAAAGTGAAAGATTACGCGGCCTTTGCGGAGAAACTCGGTATCGGTGAGCCGACGCTCCGTGATATCGTCAAGGAGTTGAACGCGCCGGGCAGGGATCCGCGTGAGGATATGCCGAAGCCGGTTCTGCGTAGCGACGTTCTCAGCATGGAGGATCTCAAAGAAGGAATGATTCTGAAGGGAACCGTTCGCAATGTCATTGATTTCGGCGCTTTTGTGGATATCGGCGTTCACCAGGACGGTCTTGTGCATATCTCGGAGATGTCCGACCGCAAGTTCGTGAAACATCCGCTGGATGTCGTCAGCGTCGGAGATATCGTGAAAGTGAAGGTCATCAGCGTGGATCTCGCGAAGAAGCGCATCGGCCTTTCGATGAAGGGAGTCGACTGAAAAGGAAGAATTTTAAAAAGGGTGCGTGTCACACGATTGTATTTGTGTGACACGCACCCTTTTTATTAACAGTATTCTTTATTTCTCCTGCGTACAGGAAGGGCTGATACTTTAGTAACCGAGCAGCGACGGATCCGTGTCACCGACGCCGTTTCCATCGGTGTCGCAGAGTCCGTTGTCGCAGATCGGATAGAGCTTTTTGGGATCGTTTCGGTCGGCTCCGGCATTTTCCTGCTGCTCCCCGGTACCGGCGGAAGAACGGCCGGAGGAATCGGAAGCAGTTCCTGTGTCGGACGGGCTGTCCGGGATACCGTCTCCGTCCGCGTCGGCATAGGAGATGTTGTCCGGAAGGCCGTCTCCGTCCGCGTCCGTGAAAGCCTCGCTGTTTGTGTCCGCACCTGCCGCCTTCGCCTCGTCTTCTTTTCGCCTGTAGTACTGCTCCAGTGCGCTCTCCGGCGCTTCGCGGAGCTCGTAAGGCTGAGAGTAATAGAGAACGATCGGCATCGACATGGTGATGAGATCGTAGACGGTGCCGGCGACGTCCGGCGGGAGATTGATGCAGCCGTGGGATCCGTTGTTGATGTACTCGAGACCGCCGAATACATTTTTCCAGGAGGCGTCATGAAGACCAATGCCGCTGTTGGTGATCGGCATCCAATAGGAAACGGGCTGCTCGTAGGTTCTTGAGCCGTCGGGGAGCTGATCTCCCTTGAGAATGGCGTCTTTTTCCTTGTTCAGAAGCAGGTATACGCCCTCCGGCGTGTAGTGTGCCTCGTCCATCTGTCCCGAGACGATATCGGTGTCAAAGACCATCACGCCGTCTTTATAGATCCACATGTGCTGACGGCTGAGATCGATCTCGGCATAACTCTGACCGATTCCGCAGTTGTTATATGTGGTGGCGACTTCGCGGCTGGAATAGGCCGGCTCGCGTGTAACCGTGTTCTGGGACTCGATATCGGCGCTCAGTCTCGCGGCCTCTGTATCCTGATCTACGACCCAGCCGTAGTAACCGCCGGTATTCAGGGTTACGTCGCCGATGTCTGTGGCGTGAAACGTCCGGTTTCTGTTGATCGTGTCCACGGAATCCGCCATCTCGGCCACATAGCCGCTGAGGTGCTGGTTCCAGGTTGCCTCGTCTCTTGTGTAGGTGCCGTCTCCGTTCGGGACAAGCCAGTTGATCATGGTTTTGCCGTCCAGCGTCTGTTCACCGCCGGGCAGCTGGTAGGTGACTGAGGCGTTCAGCTCCGGGTGCGCGGCGAGAACCGCGGGATCAATACCACCGGGATTCGTGACGTTTGCATTTCCGCCGGCATCAGAGGCCGGTGCGGGGCTGTGATTGGAGGCGGCCGCGACCGTGTTCGGATCGGCAGTTGCCGCGTTCGTGCTGTAATTACTCTTCAGAAAGACACAGACGCCTGCGGCGGCCAGAACGATTAGACAGAAAACGATGACGGCGTTTGCGACGGAAGATCCGTCGATGCCTCTGGAAGCTCCGTTCTGTCCGGCTGATTTTTGTTCTTTCGTTTCAGAACCGGAAGTGTTTTCAGACATGATGATTTACTTTCCCCCTCAGTACCTGCCGGTGCAAGCGTTCAAAAATGTGAATCGCATACCGTTTCGGCGTCCCCCAACGCCTCGCGCGCCTGGATGCGGCGCCTGTGCAGGTTTATCGTATAAGTTTAGAATATATCTGTTGTGTCAAAAATGTTACGACAATTATATTATACGTGCTTCTATACGCTTCAACAATTGGAATATATCTCTAGTTTATGAGGGATTGATGCTATTATTTTTGGACGCTTTTTGAAATATTCTGAAAAGGGAGCGAAAATAAACGCAAATATGAAAGAGAAAACAGAAAATGAGCCAGAAAAGTTTCGTGCTTTTCGGGCTTTAAAAACGAAAGAATGTGACATTCAGAGTGCGAATCTGGCATATATACAGCGTTATGTCGACTGCTTTTTCTTATGTCCGTACAGATACAGAAACAGACAGATCAGATCGGAGAGGAGCGAACCCGCGGGCGCCGCAAGACCGAGAGCGTACAGTGTCGACGGGAAGAGCGTCGTGGCGAGAATGGCGCCCGGAATCCGCACGGCCGCGATGGCGATGATGTTGTGAATGAAGGAATAGAGCGACCGGTTGCAGGCGGTGAAAAAACCGCTCATACAGAAGTGGAGTCCCGCCAGAAAGGTGTCTGTGACATAGGTGCGAAGATACTGCGCGCCAAGACGTGTCACGACAGGATCGTCTTTTGCGAAAAGGGTGAGGAGAGGCGTGGCGGTCAGTTCGCAGACCAGAATGATTCCCATCGCATAGCAGGAGCAGACAAGCAGGGAGGCGGATCAGATTGCGGAATACATCTCCGTGCGTAAGTTTGTCCTTCATGAGGAACCTCCCGGTTTCGAAATTACTGTGCAAATTATAACATCGTTCAAGGACTGTGTTAAGCAGAACGAAGCGGATGGGAAACGGCGGGACGGTCCTCTCTTATGCGTGTTCGCGCTGGCGGGATGCACGAAAAAGGGAAAACGACTCGTCATTTTGTTTAAAAAATAACAAATGCAGAGCTTTTACCTATACAAAAAAGATAAAAATATGATTCACGGCTCAAACTTGATTTAAATCAAAGAAGAAAAGGGGGAGATCAAGTAATCTATCCACTGTGATTGGTAACATGAAATGAGGTAAGTTTATGATCAAAGGCGCAATTCACTCCATAGAGACATTTGGATCTGTCGATGGACCGGGTGTTAGATTCGTTATCTTTGTGAGAGGCTGCAAGATGAGATGCCGGTACTGCCACAACGCGGATACCTGGAAGATGCAGACGGACAATATGAAGACAGCGGATGAGCTGCTCGATCAGGCGGAGAGATACAAAGCCTACTGGGGAGCGGAAGGCGGCATTACAGTCAGCGGAGGCGAACCTCTTCTTCAGATTGATTTCCTTCTGGAGCTTTTCAAAAAGGCGAAGGAGAGAGGAATCAAAACCTGCATTGATACAGCAGGTCAGCCGTTCACAAGAGAAGAACCTTTTTTCTCAAAGTTCAAAGAGCTGATGCAGTATACGGACCTGCTTCTGGTCGACATCAAGCATATCGACCCCGAGGAGCATATGAAGCTTACGGCACAGCCCAATGAAAATATTCACGATATGTTCCGATACCTTTCCGAGATTGACAAGCCGATCTGGATCAGACACGTCCTCGTTCCGGGGATCACCGACGATGACAGATGGCTTCGAGAGACCAGAAAGTTCATCGAAACTTTGCATAATGTGCAGAGGATCGAAGTGTTGCCGTATCATTCCCTTGGCGAGTTCAAGTGGGAGGAACTCGGTGTTCCGTATACCCTCGGAGGAGTCAATCCGCCGGATGCGGACCGGGTGAAAAACGCGACAGAGATCCTTCGCGGAGAAAAAGAGTAAATAGGTTTCATATCAGATCAAAGTAAGTATCAATTTTTACCAGCTAACACGGGAGGAAAATCAGAAATGGCACTTAGAAGTGAGTGGGAAGGTTTCAAGGCAAACCACTGGCAGGATGATGTCAACGTACGTGACTTCATTCAGAAAAACTACACACCTTACGACGGAGACGAGAGCTTCCTTGCAGGACCGACTGAGGCAACAGACAAACTCTGGGGCAAGGTTCAGGAGCTTCAGAAAGAGGAGCGTGCTAAGGGCGGCGTGCTTGACTGCGAGACAGAGGTTGTTTCCAGCCTGACAGCATACGGACCGGGATACATCGACGAGTCCCTCAAAGATCTCGAGCAGATCGTAGGTCTTCAGACAGATAAGCCTCTGAAGAGAGCATTCATGCCATTCGGTGGTATCAAGATGGCAGAGCAGGCTGCTGAGAGCTACGGATACAAAGTAAATCCGAAATTCCACAAGATCTTCACAGACTACCACAAAACACACAACCAGGCTGTATTTGATGCTTACACACCTGAGATGAAAAAGGCACGTCACAGCCACATCGTTACAGGTCTTCCGGATACATACGGACGTGGACGTATCGTCGGCGACTACCGTCGTGTAGCTCTCTACGGTATCGACTACCTCATCGAGAAGAAACAGGAAGATCAGGCAAACTGCGGCAACGGTACAATGACAGATGAAGTTATCCGTCAGAGAGAAGAGCTTGCAGAGCAGATCCGTGCACTTCAGGGCATGAAAGAGATGGCTGCAATCTACGGCTATGACATTTCCGGCCCGGCTAAGACAGCAAAAGAGGCTGTTCAGTGGCTGTACTTCGGATACCTTGCAGCAATCAAGACTCAGAACGGTGCAGCTATGTCCGTTGGACGTATCTCCACATTCCTTGATATCTACATGCAGAGAGATATTCAGAAGGGTATCCTCACAGAGGAGCAGGCACAGGAGCTCATCGACCACATGGTACTGAAGTTCCGTATGGTTAAGTTCGCTCGTATTCCGTCCTACAACGATCTGTTCTCCGGAGATCCGGTATGGGCAACACTTGAGGTCGGCGGAATCGGCATGGACGGACGTCACATGGTAACAAAGACTGACTACCGTTTCCTGCACACACTTGAGAACATGGGACCGAGCCCGGAGCCGAACCTTACCGTTCTTTACTCCAGCCAGCTTCCTGCAAACTTCAAGAAATACGCTGCTAAGATCTCCGTAACAACATCTTCCATTCAGTACGAGAACGATGACGTTATGAAGCCGATCTGGGGCGATGACTACAGCATTTGCTGCTGCGTATCCGCTACACAGACAGGTAAAGAGATGCAGTTCTTCGGAGCAAGAGCTAACCTTGCTAAGTGTCTCCTCTACGCTATCAACGGTGGTATGGATGAGAAGCTTATGACTCAGGTTGGACCGGAGATGGCTCCGATCACAGACGAGTACCTCAACTACAAAGATGTTATGCACAAATATGACATCATGCTTGACTGGCTTGCAGGTCTCTATGTAAATATCCTGAACCTCATTCAGTACATGCATGACAAATACTACTACGAGGCAGCTGAGATGGCTCTGATCGATACAGATGTACGTCGTACATTCGCTACAGGTATCGCAGGATTCTCTCATGTAGTAGATTCCCTTTCCGCTATCAAGTACGCAAAGGTTAAGACAATCCGTAACGAGAAGGGCTACGTTGTTGATTACGAGACAGAGGGTGACTTCCCGAGATACGGAAACGATGATGACAGAGCTGACGAGATCGCTGTATGGCTCCTTAAGACATTCCTTAAGAAGATCAAGAAATACGATACATACAGAGATTCCGAGCCGACAACATCCATCCTTACAATCACATCCAACGTTGTTTACGGACGTGCTACAGGAGCTACTCCGGACGGACGTGAGGCTTACAAACCGTTCGCACCTGGTGCAAGCCCGTCCTACGGCGCTGAGCAGAACGGACTTCTTGCATCTCTTAACTCTGTTGCAAAAGTTCCTTACGAGTATGCGCTTGACGGAATCTCCAATACACAGACAATGAACCCGAACGCTCTGGGTCATGATGATGAGGAAAGAAAGAACAACCTCGTAAACGTACTCGACGGATACTTCGATCAGGGTGCTCATCACCTCAACGTAAATGTATTCGGTATCGAGAAACTCAAAGATGCTATGGAGCATCCGGAGAAACCGGAGTACGCTAACTTCACAATCCGTGTATCCGGTTACGCTGTTAAGTTCATCGACCTTACAAAAGAGCAGCAGATGGACGTTATCAGCCGTACATGCCACGAGCATCTGTAATTGAAAAGCTGGTAAGAATTTATATGTATAAAATGCGCCGGTGCCGTTCGAATGAACGGTGCCGGCGTTTTATGATATAGGAAATCGCTCCGGAATTTCGATGACATGGAACGCTGCGCGAGATTCTTTTTAATTGTCTCCATTTTTTTTGTTGATTTTTTCAGAAGCTGTGTTATGATAATACAAGATCGCTTTTGCGCTTTAAAGTGTAACGGTTTAAAGTTTTACGCTTTTATGCAACAAAGCGACCGGCATCATCCAATTTGGGATGTCCGGTATTATGAATCAGAGTGATCGGCACAGAAGAGAAATGATTCGTTTCCCTTTGGGAATACAGGAACATTCGCATTTATTTTTTTATAGAAGGAGAAATATCACTTATGGAAATGCAGATGAACTTCATCCGGAAACTCCCGACCCCGCAGGAACTGAAGCAGCAGTTTCCGCTCACCGAGAATATCAAGAAGATCAAAGAAGAGCGCGATCAGATCATCGAGAACATCTTCACAGGAAAAGACGATCGTTTTCTCCTGATCATCGGACCGTGTTCCGCTGATAATGAGGAGGCTGTTCTTGACTACATGCACAGACTTGCCAAAGTTCAGGAGCAGGTCAGCGATCAGATTTTCATCATTCCGCGTGTTTACACCAACAAACCGAGAACGCTCGGCACAGGATATAAGGGCATGCTTCACCAGCCGGATCCGGAAGGCGCGGAGGATATGCTCGCAGGTATCATCGCCATCCGTGAGATGCACACGAGAGTTGTCCGCGAGACAGGCTTTACCTGCGCGGAGGAGATGCTCTACCCGGAGAATCACCGTTACCTCTCTGATTTGCTCTCCTACGTGGCGATCGGTGCACGCTCCGTTGAGGATCAGTTGCATCGTCTGGTGGCCGGCGGAATCGGAATCCCGGCAGGAATGAAAAATCCGACCGGCGGTGATCTCGGTGTCATGATGAATTCCATCACAGCCGCTCAGTCCAGCGCCAAGTTCCTCTACAGAGGATGGGAAGTTGAGACAAACGGAAATCCGCTGGCTCATGCTATTCTTCGCGGTTACGTGGACAAATTCGGCAACAGCATGCCGAACTACCACTACGAGGATCTGCGCAAGGTACAGGAGCTCTACAAGGCTCGTGATCTTAAGAACCCTGCCGTTATCGTCGATACAAACCACGCGAACTCCGGCAAGAAGTACAATGAGCAGATCCGCATTGCCAAAGATGTTCTCCACAGCATGCATGTGTCCACCCACATCCGCAAGATGGTCAAGGGACTCATGATCGAGAGCTACATCGAGGACGGCGCTCAGAAGATCGGAGAGGGCGTATACGGCAAATCCATCACGGATCCGTGCCTTGGCTGGACAAAGACCGAGAAGCTCATCAAGGAGCTTGCAAACGAGCTTGCAGGGCTGTAAAATACGATATAAATTTTAGGAGAGAGACCTTGGTGAATCTGAGGTTTCTCTTTTTTGATGCAGATAACTGTGCGGTTTGTGAGTCGCCTGCGGGCGAATGTACACTTGCACAGGTGAGTATTGTGAGTGCCGTTTTTTGAAAAATCAAAGTGATGAGGTGTTGGAATGGCGATTGGGATTGCCCGTGGCTTGGATTAGGTTTGCGACTGCGCACACGCACGCAAACCATAGGGACGTTTACGGATTCGGGTATGTAAGCAAGAACTTTCTACATTAGATCCCACTGTTTAAAAACGCGGTGAATTGAGGGCAGAAATGCAGAAGATTGCAAATGAAATATACTAATAGTTGCGTTGATATATATATGTGTATGAACTACAATATCTATAAAATTAATAATCTTATTATAAATGATAATGGTAATTTAATGAACGGCAGAGGGGCAGGGCTTTTGTCCGAACTGTGGAAAGCCCAGGATTATTTCTCTTCGGCCGATGGGACGTGTTGTAAACCCACAGCATATGCACTTGAACAAGGGGCATGTGAGTATAAGTGGAATGCTAAGGAGTACGAAAAGTATATAGGAAATTGTTACTGGTGGCTGCGGTCTGCTCAGAGTGCGATTGATTTTTCTGGTCATGTATATAGTGTTGGGGGAACTTTGGAGAGTGGTTCTGGTGTCAATCTTGAGGACCTTTGTGTTCGCCCGGCGATATGGATCGATCTGGAATCGTAGATTCACGGATTATAAAAGAATCTCCGGATGAGTTTCTTACAGACATTTTTCTCTGGCTTATAAGATAAAGAAAATAGTAATAGATGATAATGAACATGGGAGGTGGGTACAATGTTTTGTATGTATTGTGGCAAGGAAATACCGGATTATGCGGAGTTCTGTTCGTATTGCGGGAAGAAGATTCTGACGGAAATCGGGGCGGGACAGAACGCCGGAGGAAACAACAACGTGGGATTTAATCCGACCGGAGAGAGTGTTTCTCAAATGGCTGGCAATCTGTTTGAAAAGGTGGATTCGAAGATAAAGGAAAAATTGAATGTTCAGCAGGATTCCTTTCCGAATATGCACCCGTTTCAAAAGCTTGGCGGCTTTCTGGCTTTTCTGGCATATTACCGTCTGTTTTGGGCGGGGGTGGCGGCGATTGATGCAATCAAACTTATGATTGGAAGTTCACAAATAGACATACCATTTTTATTTATCTTTGCGCTGTTGGCTTTATACGGTGTGGCTTGCTTCTGTAATGCGAAATTCTTTGTGATGATTCAAAAAAAGGACGCCGGTTTTTTGCGATTTCGCGAAAAGGTTTTGCTCATCGGTTGGGGGGCGGCAGTGTTGGTTTTTTTAGTGATTTACGCTTATATGAAAAGTAAACTTGGTCTATATGTCAGTTATTTCATTTCGCCGGATTTATTCTACTATGTGATGGTTGGGTTGGCTGGTATAGGATATTGTGCCCTGGAGATTCTGTATTATGGCAAATCTGTAAGGGTCAGAACGTATTTTGGTTCAGATGAGTATTTGAGAAGAAGTATTTTTATGCACAACAGGGTTTATCCTGTGCCGGCTGTACCGGACCGGACATAAATCAGGTGGGTTTTACAGGAGGCGGTTTACATGGCAGCAAATAGGATTGAGAAAAAAGATGATATTTTGTGTCCATTGCGGAAAAGAGATTACGCTTGTACTGGATATAGCGACAGTATGCGAATTTCCTGTTGTGAATGGACGGGTGAAGAGTGCTGATCTGTATGTGCGATCAGGGACAGAAAACCCGGGGAAAACACGCATCACATGGTGTTTCCTCCGGGATCGAAGTTGGAAGATGAATGGCAGTGTTTAGTTTGCGGCAGCCATATAATTGTCTACACCGTCGGCTATTCCCTTGATGATGGTCGGTTGGAAAGTGGGATCGGACATCAGTTGATCCTCTTCCGGGTTTGTCATAAAACCAAGTTCGAGAAGAACACAGGGAACTGCTGACCAGTTATTTCCGGTCATATTGTCTTCTTCAAGAACTCCTCTGTTCTGAATACCGGTTGTTTCACAATAGGTGTTCAGGATTTGATCAGAGAGTAAACGGCTGGAACTATACAGTTCCGGATGCCAGGGATTGTTCGGTGTTATACAAATGGCAAGCGCGCCGCGGGCAGAGGCGTCGCCTCCGTCGGCGTGGATTCTGATAAATGCATCGGCGTGATTGTCGTTCGCGACAGCAGCGCGGGCATCACAATCGATAGGATTGACATTGTCGTAGTGGGTCAGGATTACCGTATAGCCTCTGCTTTCCAACTCGGCTTTGAGTTTTTCACTGATTTCCATGGTTAATTCATATTCCGGTCGTCCGGTCGAAACACCGCGGGTTCCGGAAGTGTCACCGATCTTCATTTCTGTGGAGCCGGGACCGATCGGAACATACGCGCCGCTTTGTCCGGCAGAATGTCCTGGATCAATACAGATGAGCTTGCCGTTTGATTCGTTCGTCACCGGATCTGCTGTCAGTTCAACGGATTTCGGTGCTGATGTGCTCTGCGCAGACGGGACATCGGTGGTGACGGGCGCAAGGCTCTCGGAAGTACTGTTCGCATTTGATACGGACAAAACCGTCTCAGAATGGCCGGATATGCGTTCGGTGGAATGGGATTCGGATGCAGGCATAACTGCCGCTTTTTGATCCGTGTCTGTTGGAGTATCGTGACACGCAGTCAGTGGAAAAACAAAACATACAAGCAGAAAAAGCACTAGCCCGAATTTAAGTTTGAAGTATTTCTTCATTGGTTTAGCTTCCTTTCGTGTAGAATCGTTTGTTTGAATTACTACAGTGACAAGATGTGCTGTAACACAAAGAACAGACTGTAATTTCTGCAATTAATACAGAAAATGCGATATAGACGGAATCCGATTAATTATAACTCAAATATTTAGAATAAAACAAGAGGGAACGGCGAAAAATGAAAGCCGGAGAGGTGCGGTTATGAAACATTCAAATTCCAATAAGTCAAAGAACATCGCAAAAGTTTCGCATATTATCTGCCCTGCCATCAGTTTGATCGCGGGTTTGCTGGCAATCGGAATAATATGTGGAACTGCTCCTGCGGTAGATACAGAGGGAGCAGCTTATGGCGGCGGATATGACAATCAGTACAGCAATAATCGCGGGAATAACTATAACGATGACTATGATTATGATGACGACGATTACGAATCGTCGGGAAAAGCAAGCGAAGTGACGCCAACTAAAGCGCCAACTCCAACCAAAACTCCAACACCCACGAAAGAGCCAACCAGGGTGCCGGAAAGGATCTCAACATATAAATTAGTGACAAAAGATGTATCCTGGCAGGAGGCCGAACGGGAGGCAGAAGAAGCAGGCGGACATCTGGCAACGATTACAGATGAAAACGAGTATCAAAAGGTGTGTGAAGTGGCAGATAGATCCGGGTTGACGTACATATGGCTTGGTGCTCGAGTTTATTCGGTTTCCGAAAACTGGAACAAGTGGATCGACGGAGAGGAATGGACTTTTGAAAAGTGGTATCCGGGTGAGCCGAGTAAGACGGATAAGAATGACCATGTCGATGAGTTATATCTTTGTATGTGGAATGCAAAGCATAATGACGCTGATATCGGGTGGACATTTAACGACCAGAGAAATGATATCGTAGCGGATTACGCGTCGATAAGCGGAAAGATCGGATATATCATTGAGTTTGAGGATGAGAAATGATTCTTGGTGAGGAAATCGGAAGAGTGAAAAAACTTGTTCTTGTCATCGGTTTGTCCGCAATGACGGTGGTATTTGCAGGATGCGTCAAGGCGGAAAGATCGGCGGGGGTTGTTCATGCTGAAGTCCCTGTGACGAGGTCGGAAGTAGAAATTACTATTACACCGACTGCAGCTGTAGAAAGGGGAAATGAATCCGGGCAGGAGTTTAGAGATGTCATACTGGAACAGAGTATTCCGGATGAGGCTGACGGACTATTGAGCCAGATGACACTGGAGGAAAAGGTTTATCAGCTGTTTTTTGTAACGCCTGAGCAACTCACAGGTATCGGTCAGGTAGTGGAAGCGGGGCAAACGACAAAAGAAAGTATAGAGAAGTACCCGGTTGGAGGCATTGTTTATTTTTCTCAAAACATAGAGACAAGGGAGCAGACAGCGACAATGCTAAACAATTTGCAGTCTTACTCGAGAATACCTGTATTTACAGGGGTGGATGAGGAAGGCGGAACCGTTCGTCGTGTCGGCAGTAATTCTTTAATAGGGATGACAGAGATACCGGATATGCTCTCGATCGGTGAATCCGGAGATGCGAGCAGGGCGTATGATGTTGGTTATACATTAGGAACTGAATGTAAAGCATTGGGATTTAATCTTGATTTCGCACCTGTGGCGGATGTTTATTCTAATCCGGAAAATACGGTGATTGGTAACCGTTCTTTCAGTACAGATCCCGGTGTTGCTGCGGACATGGTGGGATCATGTGTGGAAGGATTTCATGTGGCGAATATGATTTGTACATTAAAACATTTTCCGGGACACGGGGATACTTTTGCGGACAGTCACTATACTGCAGCTTCCACACAAAAGTCACTGGCAGAATTGGAACAGGAGGAGTTTTTGCCTTTTGAAAGAGGGATTGATGCCGGAGCTGATCTTGTGATGATGGGACATATACTCACTCCATCTATTACAGATTCATATACTCCTGCATCATTATCGAGTGAAATGGTGTCCATCTTGAGGAATGATTTGAATTTCAAGGGAGTCATCATTACGGATGCGATGAATATGGCTGCGATTTCGGATTATTACTCCTCATCAGAAGCCTCCGTGGCCGCTATAAAAGCCGGAGTAGACATGATCTTAATGCCGGTTGATTTCCATGCGGCCGTAACGGGGATTTTTGAGGCGTTGGAAAATGGAGAATTAACGGAAACGATGATTGATGAGCATGTGCGCAGAATACTTGAAGTGAAAATTGGACATGGTTTAATTGTGAAAGGTGATACAGAATAGAAAAAGACATATATATTTGATTTTTCGGTGCCGTTCGTTTATTATTGATTTGTTTGAGTGGTTTTTTATCTGTGCGGGCATTATTTAAGGAAAAGAAGCGATCCGGCGCAGCTAAAAAAATATATATTATCCAAAGGAGGGACCGGTATCAAGACCGGTTAATGGAGATGGAGAAAATTTTCAAACTCAAAGAGCACGGCACCGACGTGCGCACAGAGATCATCGCTGGTCTCACAACTTTCCTGACCATGGCTTACATTCTGGCTGTTAACCCTAACATCCTCGGCGAAGTTATGGACAGAGGCGGTGTATTCGCTGCCACAGCAATTGCATCTGCATTTGCTACCTTTATCATGGCATTCCTCGCCAACTATCCGATTGCCCTTTCCGCAGGACTTGGACTGAATGCGTACTTCGCATACACCATCTGTCTTGGAGAGCTCAGCAGTCTCGGAGAGAATGCATTCACTGTTGCACTTACAGCTGTACTTTTCGAGGGACTTATTTTCATCATTCTCTCTTTCTTCAAGGTACGTGAGGCGATCGTAAACGGTATTCCGGAGAATCTGAAGAACGGTATCTCCGCAGGTATCGGTCTTTTCGTAGCGTTCATCGGACTTCAGGGAGCAAATATCGTTGTTGCCAATGATTCCACAAAGGTTGGTCTCGGCGACTTCTCTACACCGCAGGTTGCACTTGCGCTGATCGGTTTCCTGATCATTCTCATTCTTGTTCATTACAACGTAAAAGGTGCCGTTCTGATCGGTATTCTTGCGACATGGATTCTCGGCATGATCGCTGAGGTTTGCGGATGGTACGTTGTAAATCCGGATGCCGGCGTATACAGCCTGATCCCGACTTCTGTTGTAAATATTGATTTCAGCGGACTTGCAAAAACAGCATTTAAGTTCAACTTCGCATGGGCAGGAAGCCACCTGCTGGAGTTCATCTCCATCATGTTCGCGTTCCTGTATGTAGATCTTTTCGATACAGTAGGTACTGTTGTCGGCGTTGCTGATAAGGCAGGCCTTCTCGATGAGGACGGAAATGTTCCGCGCGCAGGACGTATTCTTCTTGCAGACGCTGTCGGAACAGTTGCAGGTTCCTGTCTCGGAACATCCACAATCACATCCTTCGTTGAGTCCAGCGCAGGTGTTGCGGCAGGCGGACGTACAGGTCTCACTGCGCTTACAACAGGTATCATGTTCGTTGTAGCTCTGTTCTTCAGCCCGGTATTCCTTGCGATTCCTTCATTTGCAACTGCACCGGCTCTGATCTACGTTGGTATGCTGATGGTATCTTCCGCAAAGAAGATCGACTTCGAGGGAGATCTGGCAGACACAGCAGGCGCTTACATGGCTATGCTGATGATGCCGCTGGCATATTCCATCGCAACAGGTATCATGTTCGGTATGCTGACATGGGTTATCATCAAGGTATTCGAGAAGAAGGCAAAAGAGATCAGTCCGGTTATGTGGGTGGTATTCGTTCTCTTCGTTCTTCGTATCGTTGCCCTTGTTACAGGCTTCGGTCAGGTAAGCTGATCGCCCGACAAAGGAACGGCGGGAAATACATAGCTTTCTGAAAAAATGAAATAAGAGGCTCTGCAGTCCGGGGAATATCCCGCGGTTGCAGAGCCTTTTTCTGTCTCATAGGAAATTGCTTCGCATTCCCTATGAGACAAAACGCTCCGCAGGATGCGCACTCGCGCGATATGTAGATGCGTTGCATCCGCGCTCGGCGCGAGAATGTCGCTAGCGACATTCTTTTTTATTTTGAATCCACCTGTATTTCGTGTATTTTTGGGTGTGAACTGCTTGAAATTAATTATATTTCGTTGTACCATTTGAGAGGTGGTTCGCTGTTGGCGAACCGTTGAACCGGCTAAAATGTGGCAGGAATCAGAACGGACATCTTTGGTTACTGACTAGAAGATTCCTGTGGCGGCACACCGGTTCGCGGATTGAAAAATCTGCGGGCCTGCCGTCTTAAAAAGGCGAAAAGCCTCGTTCTGAGTAAAATAGATACCTGAAAGGGCAGAAATACATGGAAAGGCTGTCTCGCGTGTGAGACAGCCTTTTCCGGTCTCATAGGAAAATTTTCTGAATTCCCTGTGAGACAAAAACGTTCCGCGGGGATGACGCTTTTTTTCGGCCGTTCAAAAAAGATAACAAAAACGTGTATGGCATGGACAGTGGTTCACAGGAGGGAACAATGGGAGGATTTTTCGGAGTTGCATCACATGACGATTGTGTGTTTGATCTGTACTATGGTACGGACTATCATTCACACCTCGGTACAAGGCGTGCCGGTATGGCCGTGTACAATAAGGAGACCGGTTTTGACAGAGCGATTCACAATATTGAGAGCTCGAATTTCCGACCGAAGTTTGAGAAAGACATCAAAACAATGAACGGAAACATCGGAATCGGATGCATCTCTGATTTTGAGCCGCAGCCGTTGATTGTGCGTTCTCATCACGGTACCTATGCGATTACTACTGTCAGCAAGATTAATAACGCGAAGGAGATTTCGGAGGAACTGTTCCGCAACGGTTTTTCTCATTTCCTCGAGATGAGCGGCGGGGATATCAATCCCACGGAGCTCGTGGCCGCCATCATCAACCAGAAGGATAGCATCGTCGAGGGTATCCGATACGCCCAGGAGCTCATAGACGGCTCTATGACGATGCTTCTGATGACAAAGGACGGTATTTATGCCGCAAGGGATAAATGGGGACGTACACCGATCCAGATCGGTCATAAGGACGGAAGCTACTGCTGCTGTTTCGAGAGTTTTGCCTATCTGAATCTGGGTTACCAGCCGGAGAAAGAGTTGGGACCCGGAGAGATCGACTTCATCACTCCGGATGCCGTTGAGGTTCTCCAGGCTCCGAACAAGAAGATGAAGATCTGTACTTTCCTCTGGATCTACTACGGATATCCGGCTTCCTGCTATGAGGGACTTAATGTAGAGGCGGTTCGCTACAACTGCGGTTTCAAGCTGGCTGAGCGTGATATCATGCGCGGAAACGTTCATCCGGACTGCGTAGCCGGTGTACCGGACTCCGGAGTGGCTCACGCCATCGGCTATTCCAACAAGTCGGGAGTTCCCTACTCCAGACCTTTTGTAAAATACACACCTACCTGGCCCAGATCCTTCATGCCGCCGTTCCAGACCAAGAGAAATCTGATCGCGAAGATGAAGCTCATCCCGGTTCATCAGCTGATCCGCGACAAGAGACTGCTTCTCATCGACGACTCGATCGTCCGCGGCACACAGCTTCGTGAGACCACCGAGTATCTGTATAACAGCGGAGCAAAAGAGGTTCACATCCGTCCGGCGTGTCCGCCGCTTGTATACGGATGTAAGTACCTGAACTTCTCGAGATCAAACTCCGAGGCAGAGCTGATCACCAGAAGAAAAATCGCGAAGCTCGAGGGAAGCAAGAATCCGACGGCGGAGATTCTCGCCGAGTACACAAATCCGGATTCTGACAGATATGAGGCAATGCTGGAGGAGATCCGCAAGGAGCTCAACTTCACATCCCTGCACTTCCATCGTCTCGACGATATGCTGGATTCTGTGGAGATCGATCCTTCCTGCCTGTGTACCTACTGCTGGAACGGACAGGAGTAAGGAAAAACGCTCTGATGCAGAGAGGATCACAAACAGAAGAGAGAGGTTCTTTTTTCAGAGAACGTAACTATAAAGCAAGAGGCTGCACCCGCGGGTGCAGCCTCTTCTTTTTGTCTCATAGGAAATTGCTCCGCAATCCCTATGAGACAAAACGCTCCGCTCTACTTCATGAATTTATCAATGGCCTCGTTCATCTTCTGGATGGCCACAGGGTCGTTTTCGGCCACGGCCTCGACGATGCAGTGCTCCAGATGTTCCTTCAGTAGAAGCTTGCCGGCGTTGGTCAGTTCGGCGCGTACAGCAGCGATCTGGATCAGTACGTCGGAGCAGTCCACATTGTTCTCAACCATCCGCTTTACGGATTCCAGGTGCCCGATGCTCCTCGAGAGCCGGTTGACGATCTTGCGGATGTCTTTGGGATCGTGGGTGTGGGTATGAGAATGCGTGTGTCCGTGCACATGCACATGCTCATGAGCCTCAGCGTTGTCGTGCGCGTACTCATGACTGTGCACCTTGCCGTTTTCATGGGTGTGCTCGTGAGTATGCACAGCAGAGCTGTCGTTGTGATGCCCATGCGTCTCATGGTCATCGTGGCAGTGGAAATACGTCGTGCCGTCGCTGTGCGTATGGTAATGGCCGGAGCCGGCCTTGGGTTCGTCTGTATGATTGTTCATGAATGGTATACCTCTTGATATAACTGCTCTGCCTATTTCTGTCCATAAGAAAAGCAACTGTAATTATACACTCGATAAACCGGATATGCAAACGCGGCGGACTTCGACTCTCTCATCCCCGGCTCACGACAAAAGGCTCCGCACGATCGAAATCGCACGGAGCCCTTTACTATTTGGACACTATATTAGCGGATTATCCCATGGTTACAACGACATCAACATCTGTCTTACCTGTTACAGGTGTGATTACGTTGCCTTCTACTGCAACACCGTCAACGGTCATGGACTTGACGCCCTTCTGAACGTGAGCTTTGTTGTCAATGGTGATGTGATATCTTACACCGCGGAAGGTACGATCAAGCTTGTATCCCTCGAGTGTATCCGGAATACAAGGATTGATGCGGAGACCTGCGAAGGTCGGCTGGCATCCGAGGATGTACTGGCTCATGGTTGTGAAGGTCCATGCAGCTGTACCTGTCAGCCAGCTGTTTTTACCCTCTCCCGGGATCTCAGCGTCACGGCCTGCAACCATCTGGCAGTATACGTAAGGCTCTGTCTTGTGGATCTCTCCGATATCCTCGAGGTAGATCGGGCAGGTCTTCTTGAATACTTCAAATGCGCGGTTTCCGTGTCCGACAACGGTCTCTGCACAGGCAATCCAGGGATTGTTGTGGCAGAAGATACCTGCGTTCTCTTTGTATCCCGGCGGATAAGAGGAGATCTCACCAAGCTCAACGTGGTATGTGGTGTATGCCGGCTGGTTGAGTACGATACCGAACTTGGTATCAAGTCTTTCCTCAACGCTCTTCAGAGCTTTCTCAGCCTTGCCGTTGTCTACGCCGACACCGGCCATGACACACATACCCTGGGGCTCGATGTAGATTTTTCCTTCTTCGTTCTTGTCACTACCGATCGGGTTGCTGTATGCGTCGTAGGCACGAACGAACCACTCGCCGTCCCAGCCTGCGCCGTTGATGGCCTCGTTCATATCGGCAACAGCGGCACGTACTTTTGCAGCCTCGTCGTTAAGACCTGTAACTTCGCAGAGGTCTGCGTACTCGTTGCCGTATTTTACAAACATTCCGGCGATGAATACAGACTCTGCAACCGGTCCCTCGCTCGGTCCGAAGGTCTGGAAGCTCTCGCCCGGCTCCTCGGAGAAGCAGTTGAGGTTCAGACAGTCGTTCCAGTCGGCACGGCCGATGAGAGGAAGGTTGTGAGGTCCTCTGTGAGTCAGTGTGAAGTTGAAGCTTCTGCGGAGGTGATCCATGAGCGGTACTGCCTTGGAGAAGTCACTGTCGAATGCGCACATCTCGTCGAGGATGGAGAAGTCTCCTGTCTCACGGATGTATGCACAGGTACCTGCGATGAGCCAAAGCGGATCATCGTTGAATCCTCCACCAATGTCAGCGTTGCCCTTCTTTGTGAGAGGCTGATACTGATGGTAGGTGGATCCGTCCTCGAACTGTGTATTTGCGATATCGATGATTCTCTCTCTTGCACGAGCCGGGATCAGGTGAACGAAACCGAGAAGATCCTGACAGGAATCACGGAATCCCATACCACGTCCCATACCGCTCTCGAAATAGCTTGCGGAACGGCTCATGTTGAAGGTGACCATACACTGATACTGGTTCCAGATGTTTACGAGACGGTTGAGCTTCTCATCCTCTGTGTGAACAGTGTATGTAGTAAGAAGACCATTCCAGTAGTCCTTGAGCTCCTGGAATTTGGCATCAACCTGCTCGTCTGTCTGGAACTGAGCCAGAAGCTCATCTGCAGGTTTCTTGTTGATGACGTTCGGAGCCTCCCACTTCTCATCCTTCGGATTCTCGCAGTATCCGAGAACGAAGATGAAGCTCTGGGACTCGCCCGGTTTCAGATCTACTTTGAGGTGGTGGCTTCCGATCGGCTGCCATCCTCTTGCGATGCTGTTGCGGCTCTCGCCTGCAAGGACTGCCTCCGGATTGTGGAAGCCGTTGTACATACCGATGAATTTATGTCTGGATGTATCGAAACCGTCAATCTTCTTATTTACAGAGTAAACAGCGTAGTGGTTACGACGCTCTCTGTACTCTGTCTTGTGGTAGATGGTGCTTCCGATGACCTCAACTTCACCTGTAGAGAAGTTTCTCTGGAAGTTTGTGGAGTCATCCTGTGCGTTCCACAGACAGAACTCCAGGAAGCTGAAGAGATCCAGGTGTTTGTCTTCTGTGCCGTTGTTCTTCAGAATGATTCTGTTAACTTCGCATTTATCGTTAACCGGAACGAAAGCCTGAAGAGTTGCTTCTATATTATTCTTGGATCCTGTGATGATTGTGTATCCAAGACCGTGGCGGCAGCTGTAGGAATCCAGCTCAGTCTGTGTCGGCTGCCATCCCGGGTTCCATACGGTATCACCATCTTTAATATAGTAGTAACGACCACCGGCATCCAGCGGGCAGTTGTTGTAACGGTATCTGGTGATACGCATCAGTTTTGCATCTTTGTAGAAAGAGTATCCGCCGGCCGTATTGGAGATCAGGCTGAAGAAATCCTGAGATCCAAGATAGTTGATCCATGGCAGAGGTGTGCGTGGGGTTTCGATGACATATTCTTTAGCGGCGTCATCAAAGTGTCCAAATTTCATGATTATCCTCCTCAGAAAAAACAGTAGTAAAATAAAGTATAAACTATCATTAAATGTATAGTTTATATATCGAAAAATGGTACAAAAACGACAAATTCATGTTACGATAACGTTTTCGAACCAATTTTCTCCATTATATGGTGAATAATTAGAATTGTAAACCAATATTAATTGCAATATTTGAAAACTGTAAATATTTGACAAAAGGCAAAAACGAATATTGGTTATTTCGAGAGGTTGACGCAAAGTCGAAAACGATTTAGAATACTCTTAGCGAAAACGATTACGACATTTCGATGCCAGAATTTCGTTAAAAACTCACTTTTTTAGTGTGGCGACAATACGGGGGATACCCCAGGAGAGGGGCGAAATCGTGGTTACAATTAAAGACATTTCCCAACGATGTGGTGTTTCTCCTGCTACAGTCAGCAAAGCCCTGAACGGCTATGGGGACATAGGAGCCGCCACCGCAGAGAGGATCCGGAAGGTTGCTCAGGAAATGCACTACATGCCGAATTCGGCAGCCAGACAGCTAAAGACGAATATCTCCCATAATATCGGAGTGGTATTCGAGGATGACACGATGAGCGGTCTGACTCATGAGTATTTTTCTCAGATACTCAACAGTGCGAAGAATGAACTCGAACGGCATGGCTATGATATTACGTTCATAGGATCGAAGATCGGGGGAACTTCTTTCGTTGAGCATTGCCGGTACAGAAAGTGTGACGGTGTACTGATTGCCAGTGTGGATTTCACAAGTCAGCAGGTGATTGACCTGATCAACAGTGAATTTCCGACGGTAACAATCGATTATTCTTTTAACAATCACAGCTGTGTGATGAGCGATAACGTCGACGGCGCCTACAATCTGGTTCATTATTTATATCAGATGGGACACCGCAAGATCGCGTACATCCACGGTGAAGAGACGTCAGTAACAGTCAAGCGACTGAGCGGCTTCTACAAAGCCTGCAAGGAGCTTGGCCTTTATATACCGGATGAATATGTTGTCCTCGGACAGTTTCATGATCCGAAGAGTGCGGGTGAATGCACCAGGGAGCTGATGAGACTGAACAATCCGCCGACAGCGATTATGTATCCGGACGACTTTGCTTACATCGGAGGAAGGATTGCTCTTGAAAAGATGAATCTTTCCACACCGGAAGATGTGAGCGTTGTCGGATACGACGGCATCCATCTTTCACAGGTCATCCGACCGAGAGTTACGACCTGGTATCAGGACGCGGAACAGATCGGAGCGATCTCAGCAAGAAAACTGGTCGAGACCATTGAGAACAAGAAGAGCAGTGTGGCAGAACAGATCATGGTTGAAGGCCGTCTGATCGAGGGCGAAACCGTCCGCAGGATCAATTAAAGCGCAGATAAAGCATTTATGCTTTTTCTGATATATGCACATTTTTTTTCAATAGGGAGGAAAAAAAGATATGAAGAAACGTATGTCCATGTTACTTAGCATGGCTGTAATCGGTGCTATGGTAGTTCCGATGGCAGCTTGCGGCAGCACAACTGCTTCCAGCAGCGCTGCATCATCCAGCAAAACAGAGGCTTCCAGCTCTTCTGAGGAGGTTACTGCAACTTCTACAGCTACATCTGAGGCAGCTCCGGCTGAGGCAGCTGACGAAGGAAAGACACTGAACATTCAGTGCTGGAACGAGGAGTTCAAGAGCCGTATCACAGATCACTATCCGGGATACGAGGAGGTTGACGCTACTCACGGTAAGATCGGCGATGTAAACGTTGTTTGGACAATCACACCTACAGATGATAACGCATATCAGAACAACCTGGATGCAATTCTTCCGAGCAATGCAGATGCAGATGCTGACAACAAAGTAGACCTCTTCCTTATGGAGGCTGACTACGCTCTTAAATACGTAAACTCTGACGTTACAATGAGCATGGCAGATCTTGGCATCACAGATGACGATCTTGCAGATCAGTATCAGTACACAAAAGATATCGCTACAGACAAAGACGGCGCTCTTAAGGGTGCTACATGGCAGGCATGCTCCGCTGGTTTCATTTACAACCGTGAGGCTGCTAAGGACGTTCTCGGAACAGATGATCCGGAGAAAGTTCAGGAGGCAGTTGCTGATTGGAGCAAATTCGTAGACGTAGCCGGACAGGCGAAAGACAAAGGATACAAGATCGTATCTACTGTAAACGATACATACCGTGTATACTCCAACAACGTTTCCAAACCGTGGGTAACAGACGGAAAAGTTAACATCGATGACAACATCAAAGCATGGGTTGACGACTCCAAGAAACTTGTAGACGCAGGCGAGACAACAACAAACGATCTGTGGTCTGATGACTGGAGCAAAGGCTTCTATCCGGACGGAAAAGTATTCGGTTACTTCGGACCGGCTTGGCTGATCAACTTCTGTATGGCAGCTGACCAGGATGGCTCCATCGCTAACCAGGGCGGATGGGGTCTCTGCGTAGGTCCGCAGTCCTTCTACTGGGGCGGAACATGGATCGCTGCAGCTACAGGAACAGATAACCCGACACTCGTTAAAGACATCATCCTTCAGATGACAACAAACAAAGATATCCTCAAAGAGATCGCTCAGAAAGATTCTGACTGTGTAAACAGCAAATCCGTTCTTGCAGACCTTGCTGGTTCTGAAGATGGTAACAGCGCAATCCTTGGCGGACAGAACCCTTACAAGCAGCTCGCTGACGGTGCTGAGAAAGTTGACATGAGCAACATCTCCAACTACGATCAGGGTTGCAACGAGGAGTTCCAGAAAGCAATGAAGAACTACTTCGACGGTAAGGGATCTTACGATGAGGCTCTTGGCCAGTTCAAGACAGCTATCGCTGAGAAATATCCGGAGCTCACAACTGACTAATTGAATTAGACAGTTTGGTTCTAAAGAATGAATCGGTGCCCACCCAGTTTAGGCCGGGCGGGCACCTTTTTTGTATCATGTGGGAATTGCTCCGCATTTCCTATGAGACAAAATCGCAACATTCTTTTTTATTCGATATGTCTATGCCTGATTCAGAATCTGCAGGATTTTCACTCCGCCGGAGGGGAGATGCTGCAGGTTCTGAAGAGGATGAGGGGGATCGCGAAAGCGAAAAATAATGTAACAGGAGGAAAGAGTTATGGAGCAGGCAGCTGCCGGAAAGGTAAATGATTTGTCTAACACTTCAGTAAAGCCAGCAACGAAAGTAACTGCTGGAAGGAGCAGAATCACAAGACATAACAGATACGGATATATTTTCCTTGCACCATTCATGATCGTATTTGTTGTCTTCCAGCTGATTCCGCTGATTTCGACAATCTACTACAGTTTCTTTGAGAACTATATGTCCGGACTGACACAGGTCGGACCGAAATTTATTGGAATTGATAACTACATCACGATGCTTACCAAGGGTGAGCTTCTGAAATACTTCGGAAATACAATGATCATGTGGGTAATGGGATTCGTTCCGCAGATCCTTGTATCACTTCTTCTCGGTGCATGGTTCACAGATCCGTCGCTGAGACTGAAAGGACAGAGATTCTTCAAGACAGTAATCTATCTGCCGAACCTGATCATGGCATCCGCGTTCGCAATGCTGTTCTTCACTCTGTTCGCTGATTCCGGCCCGATCAACTCTCTGTTGACACAGACCGGTATTCTGAAAGAGGCTTACAGCTTCATGTCCAACACAGGAAGTGTGCGCACACTTGTTGCATCCATGAACTTCCTGATGTGGTTTGGTAATACAACAATTCTTCTGATGTCCGGTATGCTTGGAATCGACACATCTCTGTTCGAGGCTGCTGAGGTTGACGGCGCTACCGCAACACAGATCTTCTTCAAGATCACACTTCCGCTGCTTCGTCCGATTCTGATCTACGTTATGATCACATCTCTGATCGGTGGACTTCAGATGTTCGATGTACCGCAGATCCTTACAGACGGTACAGGTAACCCGATGCGTCATTCTATGACACTGATTATGTGGCTGAACAAACATCTTTTCAGCAAGAACTATGGTCTTGCAGGTGCTCTCTCGGTTATCCTTCTTATATTAACCGGTATCATGAGTCTGTTTGTATTCAAGTTCTCTGCATCGAAAGAAGTTAAGGCATAAGGAAAGGAGGAAGAAAAATAATGGAAGAAATTAAAGTATCTGCGTCGACGCACGCACGTCGTGTTATTGCATATGTTGTCCTTGCCATTCTCTCATTCCTTTGCCTGTTCTGGTTCTTCGTGCTGTTTATCAACGCGACAAGATCACATTCAGCGCTGACAAAGGGATTCACGGTTATTCCGTCCACATACCTGCTGAAAAACCTGGACAATCTGTTCCACGGATCACAGCCGGTAGTGAGAGGTCTGATCAACTCTGTAGTAGTAGCTACAGGAACTGCTGCACTGAGCGTTTATTTCTCAACAATGACCGCTTATGCGATCCATGCATATGATTTCAAGGGAAAGAAGGCAATCTTCACATTCATCCTTGCAATCATGATGATTCCTACACAGGTATCCGCGCTCGGATTCATTAACTGGATGGGCAAACTCAACCTCATGGATAACTTCATCCCGCTGATCATTCCGGGTATTGCGGCACCGATCACATTCTTCTTTATGAAGCAGTACATGGATTCGAACCTTCCGGGCTCACTCATCGAGGCTGCACGTATCGATGGTGCGACGGAGTTCAAAATCTTCAACAGTATCGTTTTACCTCTGATGATTCCGGCGATCGCCGTTCAGGTTATCTTCACTTTCGTATCATCCTGGAATAACTACTTTACTCCGGCCCTGGTACTTAAGACAGAGAAGATGAAGACTCTTCCGGTCCTGATCGCTACACTTCGTGGAGCTGACTTCCTGAAGTTCGATATGGGACAGGTTTACGCAATGATCGCGTTCTCCATCTTCCCGGTAATCATCGTTTACCTGATTCTTTCCAAGTACATTGTTGGCGGAGTGACAGCCGGCGGCGTAAAAGAATAATTCCTGAGAATCTGGTTTTTGTTTCCACCTTCCTAAATATGATTAAATGGCCCGCGCGGATCTCCGCGCGGGTTTTTGCGTTCATCTGACTGTGGATTCGCGGCAGAGAGCAGAGCATACACGCTCACACGTCGCTTCGTTGTCAGCGCTCCGCCGCCTATTGCAGGTGCTCTTCGCAAACTCGACCGCTTTACACATCGGTACTTGCGGTGTGCTACGAAGCGGTCTCAGACGTGCTCATCGCACCTGCGCTATGCTCGCGCTTCGGGTCTCCGCTCCGCTACGGTCGGTGCTAAACGAACGTCCCCCGGACGTTCAGCACCCTCAGCTTCCTATCGTTCGCGCTGCATGACTCTGTCTCTGCCGCTATTCAATTCACGTTTAAAGGCGTACCTGAAATGGTTCGGGTGCAGCTTGTAATATGGTAGTGAGGACTTTCTCGTAATAGAATTGTCCCTGCAACCACGATATGATAAAATAAAATCAAGTATGCGAATAAGGAGACACGGATGAAGCAAAGCTCCCGCGGGAGAGACGAAGCGATCCGATAAACCAATGAATTATATCGTCTTTGATTTGGAGTGGAATCAGAGTCCCCACGGCAAGTCCCGGGAAAACCCGCGGCTTCCTTTTGAGATCATAGAGATCGGAGCGGTGAAGCTTGATCATGAGCGCAACATCGTGGACACCTGGCAGAGGGTGATCCGGCCGACGGTCTACAAGACTCTGAATTACCGCACAAGAGAAATTGTACATATAGATAAGAAAGAGCTTGACGCCGGGACGTATTTTCCGGACGCTGTGCGGGAGTTTCTCACCTGGTCCGGTCATGAGTCTGTTTTCTGCACCTGGGGAGCGGTGGATCTCCCTGAGCTTCAGCGGAACATGAAATTCTACAACATGCTGAAACTTCTGAAGGGACCGCTGCATTACTACGATGTACAGAAACTCTTTGCCGTTCAATATGAGGATATGAACAGCAGAAAGTCACTGGAGTACGGCATTGATTATCTGAAACTGGAAAAAGAAGACGCGTTCCACCGGGCGCTCGTCGACGCGAAATACACCGCGCGTATTTTTCAGACAATCGACATGGATGTCATGCTCGCCTACGATTCCATTGATGTGTATCAGAATCCGAAGACCAAGACGGAGGAAATCCATATGGTCTATAACGGATATTCGAAGTACATCTCCAGAGAGTTTTCGGACAAAGAATGTGTGATGCGTGATCCGGAGGTCCTCAGCAGCTACTGCTGCATCTGCGGAAAAAGGGCAAGGAAGCGGATGCACTGGTTCAGTGTGAATGCCCGAAATTATTACTGTGTGGCGGAGTGCTCGGAGCATGGTCTTCTGAAGGGAAAGATCCGAATGAAACACACGGACAGCGGAAAAGTATACGTGGAGAAAACGATTAAAATCAGCAGTCAGCCGGAGGTCGACGGGATTCGCGCAAAGAGAGAGGAACTGCGCGCGAGACGTAGGAAAAAGCGCCGTGAAACGGCCGCACAGTCTTGACATTCGTCTGATTTCGCACCATAATTATAATTTGTCAGAGAAAGCACATGAAAATTTTCGGCATGTGCTTTTCTTTTTTGTAAACAGAAGATTTGATCGAAGATTCTGATACAAAAACGCTTCGCGAGAATATATCGCGTGCGCCGGCAATCAATTAAATTCACATGTGACGAGAAAACATGGAGAAGCAGGAGGAAGACTCAATGTACCGTAAAGTCGATACGAACCTGAATTTCGTGGAGAACGAGAACAGAACCGGGAAATTCTGGGAAGAGAACAAAATTTTTGAGAAAAGTGTAAAGAAGAACGAAGGACATCCTATGTATATGTTCTATGACGGCCCGCCGACCGCGAACGGAAAGCCGCACATCGGACATGTACTTACCCGTGTAATCAAGGATATGATTCCGCGTTACCGCACCATGAAGGGGTATGAGGTTCCGCGTAAAGCCGGATGGGATACTCACGGACTCCCGGTAGAGCTGGAAGTTGAGAAAGAGATCGGAATCGAGGGAAAGGATGAAATCGAAGCATACGGTATCGAGCCTTTCATCGGTAAATGTAAAGAATCCGTGTGGAAATACAAGGGTATGTGGGAGCAGTTCTCCCATAAAGTCGGTTTTTGGGCTGACATGGATGACCCTTATGTAACATATGATGACAATTTCATCGAGTCCGAGTGGTGGGCGCTCAAGGAGATCTGGAAGAAAGGTCTTCTCTACAAGGGATTCAAGGTTGTTCCTTACTGCCCGAGCTGCGGTACGCCGCTGTCCTCTCACGAGGTTGCACAGGGATACAAGACACTCAAAGACCGCACAGCAGTTGTGCGCTTTAAAGTAAGCGGTGAGGACGCGTACTTCCTCGCATGGACCACAACGCCGTGGACGCTTCCGTCCAACATCGGTCTCTGCGTGAACCCGGACGACGACTACGCAAAAGTAAAATGTGTCGATGGATACACCTATTACATGGCAGTCGCTCTTCTGGACAAGGTTCTCGGACCGCTGGCAGAAGAGGGAGAGAAGGCCTACGAGATTCTCGAGACCTTCAAGGGAATTGATCTCGAGCACAAAGAGTACGAGCCGCTGTATCAGTGCGCGGCGGATGCTGCTGCAAAGCAGCACAAGAAAGCGTTCTTCGTGTACTGCGATTCCTACGTAACTATGACAGACGGTACCGGTATCGTTCATATCGCGCCGGCCTTCGGTGAAGACGATGCCCGTGTCGGAAGAAAATACGACGCTCCGTTCGTACAGATGGTGGATGACAAAGGCTGCCTGAGACCGGAAACCGGTAAATTCGCAGGCATGCGCTGCAAGCCAACGGCTGCAGAGGTAAAAGAGGGCGCTGTGAGCGCGGATCCGGAGGTACTCAAGGATCTCGACGAGAGAGGCATCCTCTTCTCCGCTCCGAAGGTAGAGCACGATTATCCGCACTGCTGGAGATGCGACACGCCGCTCATCTACTATGCAAGAGAGTCCTGGTTCATTAAGATGACGGCTGTTAAGGACGATCTGGTTCGCAACAACAAGGAGATCAACTGGATTCCGCAGACCATCGGCGAGGGTCGTTTCGGCAACTGGCTGGAGAATATTCAGGACTGGGGTATTTCCAGAAACCGTTACTGGGGAACTCCTCTTCCGGTATGGATCTGCCCGGACTGCGGCAAGCAGCACTGCGTGGGATCGAGACAGGAGCTGGCTGAGCTCACCGGAAATCCGGCGAATGAGACCATCGAGCTTCACAGACCTTACGTGGACAATGTGACCTTTAAGTGCCCGGACTGCGGCGGTGAGATGCGCAGAGTGCCGGAGGTTATCGACTGCTGGTTTGATTCCGGTGCGATGCCTTACGCACAGCTTCACTATCCATTTGAGAACAAGGAGCTGTTCGAGAAGGAATTCCCGGCACAGTTCATTTCCGAGGCTGTCGACCAGACACGTGGATGGTTCTATTCCCTTCACGCGGAGTCCACACTCCTCTTTAATAAGCCGGCATATAAAAATGTAATTGTACTCGGACTCGTCCTCGACGGAGACGGAAACAAGATGTCCAAATCCAAGGGCAACGCTGTTGAGCCGATGGGTGCCCTGGAGAAATTCGGAGCAGACGCGATCCGTTGGTATTTCTATATCAACAGTTCCCCGTGGCTGCCGAACAAGTTCCATGACAAAGCAGTAACCGAGTACTCCAGAAGATTCATGGGTACGCTCTGGAATACCTACGCGTTCTGGGTACTTTACGCAAATATCGATAAATTTGATCCGACAAAATACGAGCTCGACTATGAGAAACTCTCCGTTATGGACAAGTGGCTCCTGTCCCGCATGAATACAATGGTAAAGACAACGGATAACAATCTGGAGAATTACCGTATTCCGGAGGCTGCAAAGGCGCTCGAGAGCTTTGTCGATGATATGAGTAACTGGTATGTCAGAAGATCACGTGAGAGATTCTGGGCGAAGGGCATGGAGCAGGATAAGATCAACGCGTACATGACGCTCTACACCGCGCTGGTTACACTGAGCAAGGCGGCCGCGCCGATGATTCCGTTCATGACTGAGGAGATTTACCAGAACCTTGTCCGCACTGTCGACGAGAGCGCCCCGGAGAGTATCCATCTCTGTGACTTCCCGGAGGTCAACGAGGCGTGGATCGATGAGAAGCTGGAAGCTTCCATGGATGAGGTTATGCACATTGTTGTTCTCGGCCGTGCCGCAAGAAACGCGTCCGCGATCAAGAACCGCCAGCCGCTGGCAAAGATGTATGTAAAAGCGGATTTCGCTCTGGACAGCTTCTACACAGAGATCGTCACAGACGAGCTGAATGTAAAAGCGCTGGAGTTCGCGGAGGATCTGAAGGTCGAGTATTCGATCAAACCGCAGCTGAAGACGGTTGGACCGAAGTTTGGAAAACTGGTCGGAGGCATCCGCAAGGCGCTCGGAGAACTGGATGGAGCAGCAGCTGTCGCTGAGCTGAACGCAAACGGTGTGATCGCAATCGACGTCAGCGGACAGAAGGTTGAACTGGCAAGAGAAGATCTCCTGATTGAGACCGCGCAGACCGAGGGCTTCGTGACACAGGCAGATCAGGGCGTAACCGTTATGCTTGACACAGATCTTACGCCGGAACTGATCGAAGAGGGCTTTGTCGCCGAGCTGATCAGCAAGATCCAGACCATGCGTAAAGAGGCCGGCTTCGAGGTTATGGACCGCATCAAGGTCTATGCACAGGATAACGAGAAGATCGCTTCTGTACTCACAGCAAACAAAGAGAAGATCGCCGGCATTGTTCTGGCTGATGATATCGTCATCGGCGAGAGCACCGGTTATGTAAAAGAGTGGAAGATCAATTCCGAGAAAGTTGTGCTCGGCGTTGAGAAACAGTAAGCTGTTTCCGGCGGATGATGATCTGACAATTTCTTATCTCATAGGAAATTCCTCCGAATTTCCCATGAGGCAAAACGCTCCGCGGGATGCGCAGCTCGCAGATGGGAAGATCGCTGCGCGATTCTGCTCGCGCGCCTTTCGTCCGCTGCGCTCCCCTCAGGAGTGAGGGGATGGGGGAGTCGAAGTCCGCTTGCGGACTATGTTCCAATTAATAAGTAAGGCGGGAGCCGCCGCACGGGTTGCCATACCTATCTGATACCTGACAGGAAGAAACATACTTTTTCCTAAGGAGCAGTTATAGATAGTATTGCACTGTGCGGCGGTTCTTTTTTTGCGTAAAATGATGAAAATGTCATATAAGCGTGAAATTTTATATAGACTTAGATTATTTTAAAGATTTGTGGTATTATTAATCATATATATTTTTACAAAAACAGCTGCGATGCAGATGAAATCAGAAAGGGGCATTTGAATGCTGAAGCCAATCTTTAAAAAAGAGACTTTTAAGAAGGAAGTTAAAGATGAGATAAGGAGATTGTTCCGTACGACTTTAGAGGAGGCTACGAATCACCAGATCTATCAGGCTGTATGTTATGTGGCAAAAGATGTCATCATTGATAACTGGATGTCAACGCAGCAGGCAATGAAGGAACAGGATCCGAAGATTGTATACTACATGTCCATGGAGTTTTTGACCGGACGTTATCTGGGCAATAACCTTCTTGCGCTCACTGCTTACGAAGAGGTGAAGCAGGCGCTCGAGGAGATGAACATCGATATTGACGCCATCGAGGACGAGGAGAGAGATCCGGCGCTCGGAAACGGCGGTCTCGGACGTCTGGCGGCATGTTTTCTGGACTCCCTCGCGACCCTCGGCTATTCCGCGTACGGCTGCGGTATCCGTTATCACTACGGTATGTTCAGACAGCAGATCAAGGACGGTTATCAGATTGAACAGCCGGATAACTGGCTCAAAGACGGCGCCTATCCGTTTGAGTTGAAGAGACCGGAATACGCCAAGGAGATCAAATTCGGCGGCTATGTGGCGGTCGACGTGGACAAGAAGACCGGAAGGGAGCAGTTCCGTCAGGCGGGCTATCAGAGCGTGCGCGCGATTCCGTATGATCTTCCGATCGTAGGATATAACAACAATGTAGTCAATACGCTCAGAATCTGGGACGCCGAGGCGATCAATGATTTTTCCCTCGACTCCTTCGACAAGGGCGATTATCACAAGGCGGTCGAGCAGGAGAACCTGGCGCACACACTGACCGAGGTTCTGTACCCGAACGACAATCATATGGCGGGCAAAGAGCTCCGTCTCCGTCAGCAGTATTTCTTTGTTTCTGCGTCCATCCAGACGGCTGTGCAGAAGTATCTGCGCGACCATGAAGATATTCACAAGCTGTATGAGAAGGCGGTCTTCCATATGAACGACACGCATCCGACGCTTACCGTGCCGGAGCTCATGCGAATTCTTCTCGACGAGCAGCATCTCGACTGGGATGAGGCGTGGGAGGTTGTACAGAAATCCTGTGCGTACACGAATCACACCATCATGAGCGAGGCTCTCGAGAAATGGCCGATCGAGCTGTTCTCCAGACTGCTTCCGCGTATCTATCAGATAGTTGAGGAAATCAACCGCAGATTCTGCGAGCAGATTCAGAAGACCTATCCGCAGAACGCGGATCAGAAGATCCGCAGCATGGCGATCATCTACGACGGCACCGTGCGGATGGCAAATCTCGCGATCGTCGGCGGATTCTCCGTCAACGGCGTTGCGAAGCTTCACACGGAGATTCTGAAGAAGAGAGAGCTTAAGGATTTCTACGAACTCTGGCCGGAGAAATTCTGCAACAAGACAAACGGTATTACACAGAGACGTTTCCTTCTGCACGGCAACCCTCTACTCGCGGAGTGGGTGACAAACCATGTCGGCGGCGAGTGGGTGACGGATCTGTCCAGACTCAGCAAGCTGGCGGTCTATGCCGATGATGAAAAGGCACAGGCCGAGTTCATGAATATCAAGTATAAGAACAAGGTTCGTCTTGCGAAATACATCCTTGAGAACAACGGCGTGGAAGTAGATCCGAGATCCATCTTCGACGTGCAGGTCAAGAGACTTCACGAGTACAAGCGCCAGCTTCTGAACATCCTCCATGTGATGTATCTGTACAATAAGATTAAGGAGCATCCGGAGCTTCCGTTCTATCCGAGAACATTTATCTTCGGCGCGAAGGCGAGCGCGGGATATGAGCGCGCGAAGAAGATCATCAAGCTGATCAACAATGTGGCCGAGGTCATCAATAACGACGTCTCGATCAAGGGCAAGATCAAGGTCGTATTCATTGAGGATTACAGGGTCAGCAACGCCGAGTGGATCTACGCGGCAGCAGATGTCTCCGAGCAGATTTCCACAGCGTCCAAGGAGGCGTCCGGTACAGGTAACATGAAGTTCATGCTGAACGGCGCGCTCACCCTCGGAACGCTCGACGGAGCCAATGTGGAGATTGTCGAGGAGGTCGGCGAAGAAAATGCGTTTATCTTCGGACTCTCCGCGGATGAAGTCATCGAGTACGAGAGAAACGGCGGCTATGATCCGATGCAGTACTTCAACAGTGATGCGGACATCCGAAATGTGCTGATGCAGCTCATCAACGGAAAATATTCCGTCGGCGACATGGAGCTGTTCCGGGATCTGTACAATTCTCTGCTCTATCCGCAGGGAGGCAACCGCGCGGATGTATACTTCATCCTTGCAGATTTCAAAGCCTATGCGGTTGCGCAGGAGAGAGTATCCGCGAGATATCTGCATGAGGAAGAGTGGGCGAAGAGCGCGATCCTCAATATCGCGCACGCCGGCAAATTCAGCTCTGACAGAACGATTGAGGAGTATGCGAAAGAGATCTGGAAGATGGAACCGATCACGGTCAGAGACGAGAGTGTCTGAGAAGTGTCCGCGCAGATGACAGTATTACAAAGTCTGAGATGTGAGGGGGATCAGAGTCACGGCGGCAGGTTTTGCCGGCTATTTGGCGAATGATGTACGAAAAGATAACAGAAATGGGCAGGCTGGGATTCGCAAAGATGGGCGAAATCTTCGGCTTGCCCTTTCTTTTATGCGAATTTTGTAATAATATAGAGGTGTTGTACAATCGGGTTTACGGGGATAGTCTACCCTGACGGCGGTGCCGGTGCCCGCGGACACAAGGATAATGATGAACAACAGGAGGCGATGAACCTTGGATAAAGAGGAATACCGTCAGAAATTAGACGAGCTGACCGGATATGTCGGAGATAAGGATTATGAGAACGCTCTTCAGATTGTCAATTCGATCGACTGGAGAAGAGTCAAAAACATAAACACTCTGAGTATGGTGGCTGAAGTCTATGAAATAAACAAAGATTACAAGAAGGCCAAAGAGATTCTCATTCTTGCGCGCGGCCGCGCGTCAATCGGGAAGAATATACTGTACCGTCTTGTTGAGGTATGCCTCAAGCTCGGCGATACGGATGACGCTGAGAAATACTTTAAAGATTTCTCCAAGGTTGCCAGAAATGATAATTCCCGCTGCGTACTGCAGTACAAGCTGTACAAGGCAAAGAATGCTCCGATCGAGGCGCAGATCGATGTGCTGGAGGAGTACAGGGAGCGCGAATACACGGAGAAATGGGCGTATGAGCTCGCTCTTCTGTATGCGAAATCCGGAAACAGTAAGAAATGCGTGGAGGCCTGCGACGATCTGATCCTCTGGTTCAGCGAGGGAGAGTATGTGTACAAGGCGATGGAACTGAAGCGCCAGTACGAGGAACTCAGTCCCAGCCAGCAGCAGGCCTACGCGTCGATGAAGGGACTCTATGATCCGAGAGTCGGAGCCTTTGCGGCTGCCGCGGCTCAGACCGTGAAAGGGACGGAATCGGTGACGGACCGTGAGGAAGACGGGGAGGATGACGATCTTCGCAAGTCTGCCGCCGGGGCGCTGACGCTGACAGAGAGTCCGGCGAGTGTCGCGCATAAGGCTCTGGAAGGGGAAGATACCCGGATGATGGACACGCAGGACTTTAATCTCGAAGAGTTCCTGAAAGAGACGGCCGGAGCGCTTTCCGACGAGATTTTCGGTCAGGAACCGGCTGACGAAAAGACAGATGCAGCCGGAGCGGAAAATGCGGAGACAAGTGTGGCTGAGAACGGTACGGAAAGCGCAGAGGCGAATCCATCTGACGGGGAATCAGAGCAGGATGCGTCTGCCCAACCTGCGGAAAACGCCCGGGGGGATGCTGCTGTGGATGAGTCTGAAGCTGTAAAGGACGGGGAAGATACAGAAGAACCGGATACATCCGTGAAAGCCGGAGAAGGTCCGCAGACGGAAGCGTCAGCGGAGGATGCTTCCGAAGCGGGAGGACAGGAAGTGAGTGATCAGGAAAACGGCGTGGAGACAGAGAATGTTCTGGCTCAGGCTGTACTGGAAGAAATAGAATCAACCGAGGAAAAGGCGGATATCGGAGGCGCGACAGCAGAGTTAAGCCGCAGCCTGGAAGCGCTTCTCGGCTCACAGATCCGTGAGTCGCAGGAAAACGCCGAGGAGAAGGAGAAGCGAGACGCCGAGAAGCTGAAGAGTGCCGTTGCCGCACTGGAAAGCCTCACGGCGGGAACGAGCACGGAAAATGCCGGAGAGGACGCCTCCTCGTCCGAGGAGGCGTCCGGCGAGTCGGAAGAAGATCTCGTCGTGCGTGAGCTTGAGCAGGAAGATCTCTCCACGGACGTTCCGGCCAACGAGTCGGAGAACGCTGTCGTGGCGGATCCGGCTCCGGAAAAAGAAGAACCGGCGGCAAAGAACGGCGTGAACTATAATGAGGAACTGGAGGTTCCGGATCCGGAACCGACACAGCAGGAGAAGAAATCGAGAACGATCCCGCTCAATACCATCGGACAGAATACAGTACCGATTTCGATCGACAAGATTCTCAGCGAAGAGACGCCGGAGGAGCGAAGGATCCGTATTCTTAACAAAGCAAAGCCGACGCGTATGAACGAAGAGCAGAGAAAGATCTTCACGTATTTCGCGAGAATACCGGGAATGGACGGACAGATCCTCGACGCGATCAACAGTGTCTACGAACACGCCGGTGAGAGAACTTCTCTTCACGGAAATATTGCCGTGATGGGAGCGGAGGGAACCGGTAAGTCCAGACTCGCCAGAGGACTTGTTATGACGATGTGCAAAGATCTCGGACTTGAGGCCGCAAAGGTGGCGCGCATCACAGGAGAGGAATTAAATCAGAAAGATCCCGCGAAGGTTGTTTCCATGATGGCCGGCGGTTTCCTGATGGTAGAGAAAGTGTCCGGGATGAACGAAGAGACGCTTGAGAAGCTGAATCAGGCGATGGAATTCCGTACAGACTGCATGATTATGATCATCGAGGATGACAAGGCGCAGATGCGCGGCTTCCTCAAGAAACATCCGCAGTTCGGCGCAAAATTCGACCGCGTCATCTCCGTTCCGGTATTCACAAACGACGAGCTGATCACCTTTGCGCGGACGTATGCGGTTGAGAACGGCTGTAAGATCGACGATCTTGCGATCCTCGCGCTCTACACGATGATCGGAAACATACAAACGGAGGAAGAGCCGGTCACAATCTCGACGGTGAAGCGGATGGTTGACGGTGCAATTCACAGGGCCACCAGAGGACGGAGACGCAAGAAGAACACGTCCAAAGACAAATGGACCATACTTCATGAAAAGGACTTTGGCTGATTTGAAGAAAGAACCATGGCTGGGCACACCGGCCAAAACAATTGAAATACTGCAGAAATACGGATTCCGCTTTCAGAAAAAATTCGGACAGAACTTTCTGATCGATCCGCATGTACTTGAAAAAATTGTCCGTGCGGCTGACATCGGTGAGGATGACTGTGTCATGGAAATCGGACCGGGTATCGGGACGCTGACCCAGTATCTCGCGCGGTACGCGAGAGAGGTCTTTGCGGTGGAGATTGACCGGAACCTGATTCCGATTCTCACAGAGGATACACTGAAGGACTGGGACAACGTCACGGTGATCAACGAGGATTGTCTCAAGGTGGATATGAAGCGGCTTGTCGATGAACACAACGACGGTAAGCCGGTTAAAGTCGTTGCAAACCTTCCGTACTACATCACGACTCCGATTCTGATGGAACTGCTTGAAAAACACGTTCCCTTCGAGTCGATCACGGTCATGGTACAGAAAGAAGTCGCAGACCGTATGCAGGCGGCACCGGGGTCAAAGGATTACGGCGCTCTGTCTCTCGCGGTTCAGTATTACACGATGCCGGAGATTATGGCGATTGTACCGCCGAACTGCTTTATTCCGAGACCGAATGTCGGCAGTGCTGTCATCCGGCTGACAGGGCGGACGGAGGAGAACAGGGTTTGCGTGAAAGACGAACATCTGATGTTCCGGCTGATCCGCGCGTCCTTCGCGCAGAGGAGAAAAACGCTGATGAACGGTCTTCGCAACAGCGCGGAACTGGAGTTCACGAAAGAGGAAATCGAAGAGGCGATCAGAGGCTGCGGTCTGCCGGCCGGTGTGAGGGGAGAGGCGCTCACGCTGGAGCAGTTTGCGCAGCTTTCGGATTGCTTGGGAAGTGTCGAAGGAGGCTGAGGGGATCGCGGAAGTGATTCCGGGATGCCGGCGCTCGTACGGCTGCGATCTCCGTAAGGAGCGAGGGGCGATGAGCCATAGGAAAAAGTCCAGAGAGGAGAGAGGGATATGATGAGTGCAAAGAGGAAAATTATGACGGCTGCTGCTCTTGCGGCTGTGATGACGGTGTCTGCGCCGCTGAACGTTTACGCGGATATCGCGCCGGGAACTACCTATGTGGCGCTCGGAGCGGATCTCACCGAGGAGCAGAAGACGCAGGTGCTTGGACTTCTCGAGGTGTCTGAAGAGGAACTCGCGCAGGATAAGGTGGTTACCATCACCAACGCGGAGGAACATCAGTATCTCGACAGTTATATCGATTATGACACGATTGGAACGACCGCGATCTCCAGCACAAAGGTTATCGCACAGAAGTCAGGATACGGCATTCATGTCACGACGAAGAATGTCGGCTACTGTTCGGTAGAGATGTATCAGAATGCTCTCGCCACATCGGGCGTGAAGGACGCAGATGTCATTGTGGCAGGTCCGATCCCTGTCAGCGGCACGGCGGGGCTTCTCGGGGCGATGAAGGCCTATACAGAGATGTCCGGCGAGGAACTGAAGGCGGAGAATGTGGACGCGGCCACGGACGAGCTTGTCACGACCAGTAAACTCGGCCAGAACATCGGCGATCCGCTGAAGGCTTCCGAACTCATCGCCGCCGCAAAGACAAAAGTTGCGGAGGCGGCAAAGGAGAATAACGGAGAACTCAGCGACGAGCAGATTGACAAAATCGTTGTGGAGCTGGCCGCAAAGCTCGAGATCACACTTTCGGACGAGGACAAGCAGCGGATTATCGAGTTGCTGAAGAAGATTCCGAATCTCGACATTGACATCTCGGATCTCAAGAGCCAGGCTGCCGGTATTTACGAGAAGCTCACCAAACAGGGGATCGATTTTGGAATTACGAAAGAGAAGGCGGTCGGCCTCTTCGGAAGGATTGCGGAGTGGTTCCGCTCGGTCGGAAGCTGGTTCGCGGATCTGTTTGACTGAGGGTAAGGAATAAAACGGAAGCAGGATCGCCGTTTTGGTGATCCTGCTTCATAGGCTGGGGCTGTCGCATTAGAGGATATATTCCTGATGCGACAGCCCCGTTTTGTGTTTAATACCGATATGATCGCATAGCTTGCGATTGTTCAAAGTCTTCGCTGATAATCAATGAAGAACAGAAACGTTTCCTGTCAATGCATGTAGTCAGGAATCGAAGAACTGCTGTCCGTCGTCTGTCACGAGGCGCTCGTTCTTCGGATACTCGTAGATCGCTTCGTTGTCCTTATTTGTCTCGAGATAATCGGCGAATTTTGCGGCGTGCCACTTCGCGATGGCAAGATTGTGCAATTCGAAGTTTCCGCAGTTTACTGCGGTGGCTCCCGGAACGGTTTCTGCGGAGGCCGCGGAGCGGAAAGCACGAAGCAGAAGATCCTGAATCTCCTTCGGCTTCCGGCTTCCCTTCAGGATGAGATAGAAGCCGGTCAGGCAGCCCATGGGACCCCAGTAGATGACTTCGTCTTTCCAGTCGGGATCATTGCGCAGGAAAGTGGCAATGAGATGCTCCAGGGAATGCATGGCCGAAACGTCAACGGCCGGCTCAACGTTCGGACGGGTGACTCTGACATCATAGGTTGTGATGATGCTTTCTCCCACCTGATCCTGTCGGCTTATGAAAATGCCGGGAATGATTTTTGTATGGTCAACGGAAAAGCTTGGTATTAAATCCATATGAAAGTCTCCTTTGATCTGTGTGAGAATATATGTGTTCTTCGAGACCAATTATAGCATGAGGGCATGGAAAAGAAACACGGATTCACAGAAATGTTGCGCTGTGTTAAAAAAAAGAGGTACAGGAAAGTCCCGTACCCCATATATTCCGTACCTGCATCCGCCTCTGCCGCGGGGATATTTGAAGAATCCCTTCCGAAGTCCCCTGAAAGACAAAGCGGACGGTCTACACGCAGGCGCTTACTTGAAGTATCTCTCCAGAAGCCCCTTGAAGGCCTTGCCGTGTCTTGCCTCATCGCGTGCCATCTCATGAACGGTGTCGTGGATGGCGTCGAGGTTGAGCTCTTTGGCTCTTTTTGCAAGGGCAGTCTTCCCTTCTGTTGCACCGTACTCGGCGTCCACGCGAAGTTCAAGGTTCTTCTTTGTGGAAGTGGTGATGACTTCACCGAGGAGTTCGGCGAATCTGGCGGCGTGGTCTGCCTCTTCGTAGGCAGCTTTCTCGTAATAGAGGCCGACCTCCGGATAACCTTCGCGGAATGCGACGCGTGCCATTGCGAGATACATACCTACTTCCGAGCACTCGCCCTGGAAGTTGCCGCGAAGATCCTCTTTGATCTCTTCCGGCACGTCGGAGGCGATTCCTACCACGTGCTCAGCAGCCCAGCTGAGCGATTCGCCCTCCGTCATCTTCTCAAATTTGGATTTCGGCTGTTTGCAGGTCGGGCATTTCCAGTCGTCCGGAAGATCTTCGAATTTCACGCCCTCCACGTCCTCGTCATAAATGTGTCCGCATACTGTGCATTTCCATTTCGCCATTGTCATATCCACCTTTCATGTACAAATGAGATTTCAATGTATTCTTTTAAAAAAATAATTGTCACTGATTTAATCATATTAAAAAGAGACCGGATGTCAAGCATTCGGTCTCTTTTGGTTCCGTAGAAAAACGGCGATTGGAATTGTAACATTTTTTCTCATAGGGAATTGTCGCGCGTTCCCTATGAGACGAAACGCTCCGCATGAATCCTTCGCAAGGAGGTTTTACATCTCTGTCCGCTGCAGGCCTGCGCCTGCAACATGAAGAATCTCATGATCACGTTCCCTTTCTTTCGGCGGTTTGTATCCGTGCAGGCCGATCAGACGCTGGTTGCTGCTTCCGCGGAAGAGGAGTGTCACATCATGGAGCTCCTCGACAAATTCTCCGTCGACAATGCAGTCGACCAGGGAGAGGATTTCTTCTGTGTCATCCGTGTAGACGCGGCCTCCGGGCATCAGATCCCGGTCGTAGGTGTATCCTGTGTAACACCAGATATCTTTTTCCGGATAGGTTTTGCGGACGCGTCGGAGAAGAGAGGCGACGGCGCCCTGGTTTTCCGGCTCAAAGGGTTCGCCGCCGAGAACGGTCAGACCCTGTATGTAGGCCGGCGCCAGAAGCTCCAGGATGTGGTCCTCTTCTGTTCTGGTGAAGGGCTTTCCGTAATGAAAGTCCCAGGTCATCGCGTTGAAGCAGCCCTTGCAGTGGTGACGGCAGCCGGAGACGAACAGACTGATCCGTACACCGGGGCCGTCCGCAATATCAAATTCTTTAATAGCAGCGTAATTCATAGTTCTCCTTCATCAAAGGTGGAGTACTCTGTCCTTGATTTCCTCTGTTCGTCCCTGGTTCCAGAACTGGGTTCCGATATACCCGCAGGTACGGCGGGCAACGGACATCTTGCTCTGATCCGTATTTCCGCAGTTCGGGCAGATCCAGATCAGTTTGCCGTGCGGATCCTCTTTGATCGAGATCTCGCCGTCATAGCCGCAGGTCTCACAGTAGTCGCTCTTTGTGTTCAGTTCCGCGTACATGATGTTCTCGTAGATGAATTTCATGACGGAGAGGACGGCGGGGATGTTCTCCTGCATATTCGGCACCTCGACGTAGCTGATGGCTCCGCCCGGAGAGAGTCTCTGGAATTCGGATTCGAACCGAAGCTTTGTGAAGGCGTCGATGTTTTCGCGGACATTTACATGGTAGCTGTTCGTGATGTAATTGTGATCTGTGACATCCTTGATGATGCCGAAGCGCTTCTGCAGGCACTTGGCGAACTTGTAGGTTGTGGACTCCATCGGCGTTCCGTACAGTGAGTAGCTGATGTTCTCGGCTTTTCTCCACTTCGCGCAGTAATCATTGAGTGTCTGCATGACTTTGAGTGCGAATGGCTTCGCCTCTTCGTCGGTGTGACTCTTTCCGGTCATGTATACGCACATTTCGTACAGTCCGGCGTAGCCGAGGCTGATGGTCGAGTAGTTGCCGTAGAGCAGACGGTTGATGGTCTCTCCTTTTTTCAGGCGGGCGAGTGCGCCGTACTGCCAGAGAATCGGCGCAACATCGGACGGTGTGTCCAGAAGTCGTTCGTGGCGGGCGCGGAGAGCGCGGTGGCAGAGTTCCAGTCTCTCATCGAAAATCTTCCAGAAGGCGTCCATATCTCCCTTTGAGGAGAGCGCAACATCAACGAGGTTGATGGTGACAACGCCCTGGTTGAAACGTCCGTAGTATTTGTGTCCGGAGATGGAGGCATTGCCTGCGTTCGCCTTGTTGTCGGCGTTGCAGAGACCCTCCGCGTTGTTTTCGCTGTCCGGCGTCAGGAAACTGCGGCAGCCCATGCACGGATAGACATCTCCGTTTTTGTATTCTTTCATTTTCTTCGCGGAGATGTAGTCCGGAACCATTCGTTTGGCGGTACACTTCGCGGCGAGTTCTGTCAGGTAGAAGTACTCGGAATCCTCCGAGATATTGTCCTCGTCAAGCACATAAATCAGCTTCGGGAAAGCCGGCGTGATCCACACGCCCTTTTCGTTCTTGACGCCCTTCATACGCTGTACGAGAACCTCTTTGATGATGGCGGCGAGATCCTTTCTTGTCTGTCCGTCCGGAACCTCGTCGAGATACATGAACATCGTGACGAATGGAGCCTGTCCGTTACAGGTCATGAGGGTGATGAGCTGGTACTGGATGGTCTGGATTCCGCTTTTCAGCTCCTCGGCAAGGCGGCGCTCGGTGATGCGGTTGATGATATCCTGATCCATTGGCTCACCGGTCTCTTTTCGCTCGGCGATGACCTCGCGCTTGATCTTCTGGCGGCTGATATCCACGAACGGAGCAAGGTGTGCCAGCGTGAAGGACTGACCGCCGTACTGGTTGGAGGCAACCTGCGCCACGATCTGTGTAGTGACATTGCAGGCGGTGAAGAAGCTGTGCGGCTTCTCGATCAGCGTCTCGCTGATGACCGTACCGTTCTGAAGCATATCCTCGAGGTTGATGAGGTCGCAGTTGTGCTCTTTCTGTGCGTAGTAATCGGAGTCGTGGAAGTGAATGATGCCCGCCTCGTGGGCGCGGACGATCTCCTCCGGGAGAAGAATTCTTCTGGTGAGGTCTTTGCTCACTTCGCCGGCCATGTAGTCGCGCTGCGTGGAGTTGATGACAGGATTCTTGTTGGAGTTCTCCTGCTTTACTTCCTCATTGTTCTGATCGATCAGGGCGAGGATACCGTCATCGGTCGTGTTGGATTTTCTCGCGAGAGTTCTCTTGTAGCGGTAGCGCACATACTTCTGCGCAACCTCATAACCACGCATCTCCATGATACCGGTCTCGACCATATCCTGGATGTCCTCGACGTTCACGGCGTGTGTGGAGGCGTGAACCTTGGCGGCTACATTCTCAGTGATCGCCTGAATCTGATAGTTGTTCATCTGATGGATCCTGCCGACCTCTTTGTTGGCCTTCATGATCGCGTTGTAGATCTTCTTGCGGTCAAAAGCCACTTCTTCGCCGTTTCGTTTGATGACATTGGTTTTCTTTGTGCTCATCGGAATCCTCCCTGTGATGCTGTGTCTGTAAGGTGCATTGGTATTGTGCATTATATGCGAAAATTGTATTTCTGCACGCTGGAATATGTGCATGTTCACTACTATATTTAGGCTTTTTCAAAAAAATAGACACAAGATCTTGTGCTCTTTCATCATACCGCAATCGGGCTGTCTTGTGAAGATGCAAAATTGTACAAGAAATCCTCTACAATTTGGGCGAAATTCTATCCACTGAAAAGAACTATATATAGAAAAGAGCGGAGGAGTACACACTAAATGTTGTGCACAAAAGCCTCCGCCTCTGTTCAAATTGTATAACGATAATCGAAAATGAGATGAATTGTGCGAAAATCAGACACAATTTATGCGATCAATATGCTTTTCCCCAGTAAACCATGGCTTTGGCCGGTTTTCCGCAGCATACGCACTTGTCGCTGAGCTGAATCTGTTTGAACGGCATACAGCGGCTGGTCGCCGTTGTGTCTGCCTTGATCTGTTCCTCGCAGGCCTTGTCTCCGCACCACATCGCGCGCACGAAGCCGGGTTTGGTGTTAACGGTCTCTTTGAACTCGTCGTAGGTAACGGCGTCGTAGGTGTGGGACTCGAGATGTGCTCTCGCGCGGTCGAGCATCTCCTTCTGGATGGTCTCAAGGAGTTCTGCTGTCTTATTGGCGATTTCATCAATAGAAACAACGAGTTTCTCGCGGGTATCGCGGCGCGCGAGAACTGCGGAGCCGTTCTCCACATCCTTCGGGCCGAGCTCGACACGTACCGGAATGCCGCGCATCTCCTGCTCGGAGAATTTCCAGCCCGGACGTTTGTCTGTGTCGTCCAGATCCACACGGATACCTGCTGCGGCAAGTGTATCTTTGATCTCGCCGGCTTTGTCGAGAACGCCCGCGGCATCCTGGCGGATCGGAATGATCATCACCTGTGTCGGAGCGATCCGTGGCGGAAGGACAAGACCGCTGTTGTCTCCGTGAACCATGATCATGGCGCCGATGACACGGGTGGTCATTCCCCAGGAGGTCTGGTGAACATGTTTGAGTGTGTTGTCTTTATCGGTGTACTGCACATCGTACGCCTGCGCGAAGATGTCGTCGAAGTTGTGGCTTGTACCGGACTGAAGGGCTTTTCCGTCGTGCATCAGCGCCTCTACGGTGTAGGTGTGCTTTGCTCCGGCGAATTTTTCTTTCTCCGTCTTCTGTCCTTTTACAACCGGAATCGCGAGATCGTTCTCAAGGAAGTCCGCATAGACGTTCAGCATCTGAACGGTTCTCTCCTCAGCCTCTTCCGCTGTGGCGTGAGCGGTGTGTCCCTCCTGCCAGAGGAACTCGCGGGAGCGAAGGAACGGGCGGGTGGTCTTCTCCCAGCGGAGAACAGAGCACCACTGGTTGTAAACCTTCGGCAGATCCTTGTAGGACTGGATGTCCTTTGCGTAGAAATCGCAGAAAAGTGTCTCGGAAGTCGGACGGATGCAGAGACGCTCCTGAAGCTTCTCCGCGCCGCCGTGGGTTACCCAGGCAACCTCCGGGGCAAAACCGTTGACAAGCTCTGCCTCTTTATTAAGAAGATTCTCCGGAATGAGCATCGGCATGTACACATTTTTTACGCCGGTGGCTTTGAAGCGCTCGTCGAGATCACGCTGGATATTCTCCCAGATCGCGTAACCGGCCGGCTTGATTGCCATACAGCCCTTGACGCTTGTGTAACCGATGAGGTCTGCTTTGATGCAGACGTCTGTATACCATTGTGCGAAATCATCTTCCATGGAAGTGATCTGCTCTACCAATTTCTTATCCTTTGCCATGATGAACTCCTGTCTGTAATAGATTTATATTCTGAAAAAATCGTGATTTTCCTGTCTGTCAGCTGTCATATCGGAACAAAGACAGCATTTAAATTCTAAACTGTACAGAAACCTTTTTCAAGTCTAATCTTGTGCCGGAAGAGGAAAAACGGGTATAATGGATACCTGTTGAAAAGGAGAATGACAGGAGGAAAAGGTGCATATGAAAATAAAGATGCCATCTACCGTTTGCGCGGTTCTGGACGCCCTGCAGGCGGCGGGCTTCGAGGCCTATGCGGTCGGGGGCTGCGTGCGGGATTCCATTCTCGGAAGAACTCCGCAGGACTGGGATATCACGACTTCGGCCCGCCCCGAAGAGGTAAAAAAAATTTTCGACCGCACAATCGATACCGGGATTCAGCACGGAACCGTCACGGTGATGATCCGCGGAAAACAGCATGAAGTCACGACCTACCGGATGGACGGGGAGTACACGGACTGCCGTCACCCGGAGGAGGTCACCTTTACCTCGAGTCTTGCGGAGGATCTGCGGCGGCGGGACTTCACGATCAATGCGATGGCGTATAACGATAAAGAGGGACTTGTGGATCTCTACGGAGGTGTGGAGGACCTTGGCCGCCACGTCATCCGCTGTGTGGGCGACCCGATGGAACGGTTCGGCGAAGACGCGCTTCGCATTATGCGGGCTGTCCGTTTTTCCGCGCAGCTGGATTTTGGAATAGAAGAGGAGACGTTGCAGGCGGTGCGCGCGCTGGCGCCGAATCTTTCGAAGATCAGTGCGGAGAGAATCTGTATGGAACTGACGAAGCTGATTGTCTCCGGTCACCCGGATTATCTGCGGATTGCCTATGAGACTGGGATCACAAAGATGATCCTTCCGGAATTTGACGCGATGATGGAGACGGAACAGAACAATCCGCACCATATGTACAGTGTCGGCGAACACACACTTGCCGCCATGAAAGCTGTCAGAAATGATCGGATCCTGCGGTTCGCGCTGCTGTTTCATGATGTCGCCAAGCCTGTCTGCAGGACGACGGACGAGGAGGGAATTGATCATTTCTTCGGACACGGAAATACGGGAGCCGAGATGGCAGGCAGAATCATGCGCCGTCTGAAGATGGATAACGACACGATCCGGACGGTAAAAACGCTTGTTACCTACCACGATTGGCGTCCGGAGCCCGCGGAGAAAGCTGTCCGACGTATGATCAATAAGGTCGGCAGGGAGTTGTTTCCTCTGCTTCTCTGTATGCAGGAGGCGGATACCGCGGCGCAGAGCGAGTGGCAGAGAGAAGAAAAACTTCAGAAGATTGCGCAGACCGGGGAAATTGCCGCGAAGATTTTTTCGGAAGATCAGTGCGTGGATCTGAAATCGCTGGCGGTCAACGGCGGTGATCTTCTGCGGATGGGAGTGCAGAAAGGACCGGAGATCGGACGGCTGCTTCAACTCGCGCTCGAGGAGGTGCTCGATGACCCCGCACGCAACGAAAAGGCTTATCTGACGGCGTTTATACAGAAAAATATAGGGGCATGCGTTGACAAAGATGGGCGCGTAGAGTATAAGTAAATTTGTATTATTTTGATTAGTGAAGGAGAATACCATGAATAAAACAGAATTAATCGCTGCTATTTCCGAGCAGACAGAGCTTACAAAGAAACAGTCCGAGGAGGCTCTGAAAGCTTTTGTAGATGTTGTCGCAGACGCTCTCAAGAAGGGGGACAAGGTTCAGCTCGTTGGCTTCGGTACGTTCGAGGTGTCCGAGAGAGCTGCCCGCACGGGAAGAAATCCGCGCACAAACGAGACCATCGAGATCGCGGCTTCCAGAACTCCGAAGTTTAAAGCAGGAAAAGCTCTGAAGGATCTTGTGAAAGAATGAGACTCGATAAGTATCTTAAGGTTTCAAGACTGATTAAGCGGCGCACGGTGGCCAACGAGGCCTGTGACGCCGGCAGGGTACTCCTTAACGATAAGCCGGCGAGGGCGTCAGCGCCTGTGAAAGCCGGCGATACAATAGAAATATTGTTTGGTACAAAATCTGTAAAGGTCGAGGTTCTGGACGTCCAGGAGACGGTCCGGAAGGAGAGTGCGCAGGAGCTGTACCGCTATATTTGACAGGTGATAATTATGCGTCAGTACAAAGGAATCGTTGTCGCAGCCCTGGTTCTCGTCATGCTGATGTTCATGACACTGTTCCTCGGGGCGAGGCTGAAGGCGAAAATCGAGGCGGGCAATGAAAAAGTGCAGGTGCTCGATCAAAAAAGCAAAGAAGAGACGAAGCGCGCGAAAGAGATCTCCGAACTGAAGGAACGAATGAAGAGCGATGACTACAAGGAACAGGTCGCCAAGGATCAGCTCGGTCTGGTGCGTGACGGAGAAATTATCTTCAAAAAGTCCGATAAGAAGGACAAGCCGGCAGGCGATGCCGGGAATCCGATTGAGCCGGAAGAAATTGAACATGAGGACGCGGATTCCGGCGCCGGGGCCGACGGCGGAATGTCTGATCCGGAGGATACCGGAGCGGATACTGACAATAATTAACAGGAAAAGACCATGCCTTTCTGTACGGCATGGTCTTTTGTCTCATAGCTCCGCATTTCCTATGAGACAAAAACGCTCCGCGGGAAGCGCGCTCGCGCGATGAGTAGATGCTTCGCATTTATTTTGGAGGAAACCATGGGGATTGAGAAGACGGCGGAAAACTACATTCGAAGGCACCGGTTGATCGGTGCGGGCGATCTGGTGTGCGTGGGATTGTCCGGCGGAGCGGACTCTGTGGCTCTTCTCCTCGCGCTGAAGAAGATCAGGGACAGCCGTGATCCGGAGCCTTTCGGACTTGCCGCCGTGCATATCAATCACAATCTCCGGGGAGAGGCGGCGGATGACGACTGCCGCTTCGTCCGCGATCTCTGCGGGAGAATGGAAATACCGTTGAAAACATATTCCTGTCCGGTGGCGGAATATGCAGACGAAAAAAAGATCGGTCTGGAGGAGGCGGGCAGGGAAGTGCGGCATGAGAAGTTTTTCCTGGCCGCGCGGGAATTTGCGGAAGAAAACGGAATGAGGGCTTCGCAGGTGAAGATTGCGCTGGCTCATCACGCGGATGATCAGGCGGAGACTGTTCTGTTCCGGGCGGCCCGTGGGACTTCCCTTGCCGGGCTTGCCGGGATCCGGCCGATGGTTGTCATGGACGGACTTACACTGATCCGCCCGCTTCTTCCGGTCACCAGAGCGGAGATTGAGGCCTGGCTGCTGGCGAGAAAGCAACGGTGGAGAACCGATGCCACAAATGCGGATGAGAGTTACGCGAGAAACGCGATCCGGGGGACGGTTCTTCCCTGTCTGAAGGAAAAAATCAACCACAGATCCGCGCTTCACCTTGCGCAGGCGGCTGAAGACATGGCGGCAGCGGATGAATATCTCCGCGGGCAGGCGAAGGAAATCGAAGGATGTCTTGTCCGGACAGATCCTTCGGACGGTTCGGTTTCGATCACGGACCAGCTTCTCTCTTATCCCGAAATTCTTCAGAATTATATTCTGATGGACGCGCTCGAGCGGGCGGCCGGTCGCCGGAAGGATCTGGGCCGGGAACAGCTTACGGAATTGAAAGATTTGTTCGCGGAGACGGCCGGGAAGAGGCGCGACCTTCCCTACGGGGTTTGTGCGCACCGGGAATACGACAGGGTCGTGCTGGATGGAATGAGGCGCGAAAAGGTTTTCAAATCGGTCACAGAAACGTCATACGAGAGATCTATCCCCGGCGAGGGTGACCGGAAATCCGGAAACTTCCGGATCGGCGATACGGACATCCGCTGGGAGATCCGCGACCTTGTGCCGGCGTCAATCCCCCAAAATCGGTATACGAAAGTTTTGGATTATGATAAAATAAATTATAATCTTGTCATGAGATTTCGAAGAAACGGTGACAGGATCGTTGTGAATGCAAAAGGCGGGAGCCGGAAACTGAAGGATTATCTGATTGACCGGAAGATCCCTCGGCGCTTCAGAGACCGCATACCGCTTCTTGCCTCCGGCAGCAGTGTATTCTGGGTAGTCGGCCACCGGATCAGCGAAGACTGCAAGGTGACGGGCGATACACGGCGGGTGCTGGTGATCACGGCGAAAGGACCGGACGACGGAGATTCGATGGAACGAAACGATCGGGGAACCGACGGAGAGCCGGCCGAAATGACATAATGATATGTGTGCGAAGGCACACAGACTTACAGGAGGAAACCATGAGTGAAAAAGTATCTGTGCTGATCGATGAGAAAGAGGTCGGCGAAAGGATCAGAGTTCTCGGAGAGAAGATTTCGAAAGAATACGAGGGAAAGACCGTCCATATGATCTGTGTTCTGAAGGGCGGCGTCGTGTTCATGTGTGATCTTGCGAAGAGAATCAGCGTTCCGGTCACGATGGATTTTATGTCCGTCTCCAGTTACGGCGGCGGCACGACATCGAGTGGAATTGTCAAGATCGTGAAGGATCTTGATGAGCCGATCGAGGGAAAAGATGTGCTTGTAGTAGAGGATATTATAGATTCCGGTCGTACACTCAGCTATCTGATGCATCTTCTGAAGAAGAGAAATCCGAACAGCATCAAGCTCTGTACGCTGCTGGACAAACCGGATCGCCGTGTGGTCGAGGATGTGGTTGTGGATTATACGGGGTTTGTGATTCCGGACGAATTCGTTGTCGGGTATGGTCTGGATTATGACCAGAGATACCGTAACCTTCCGTATGTAGGAGTCATCAGCTTCGACGACTGATGCGGAACCGCTGATCAGAGGAGGAGTCAATACACGTGGAGAATATGAAGAGAGGCATCGTAACCTACTTGATCGTTCTGGTGGCCGTTATTGCTGCATTTGTACTGCTTCCGGGACTACTTCGATCTGATTCTGAAGTGAACACATCAACATACGAGAGATATCTGAAAAACGGGGATATCGTAGAAGCTCAGATTAACCAAAACAGCGAGGTGCCGACCGGAAATATCCAGTTCAGGCTTTCGGACGGCACGATGGGCAGGGTTTATGTGGCCGATGTAAAAGAGGCCGAGGAAGAGCTGAAGGCGCACAAGATCAGTTATACGCTGGACGACGTGTCGAGAACGGGGATCTTCGAGGCCCTCATCCTTCCGGCTCTGTTTACGGCGGTGGTGGTGATTCTGCTCATCATGTTTCTCGGCAGGAGTGCGGGTGCAGGATCTGCATCCAACAACCGCATGATGGACTTTGGGAAGAGTCACGCGAAAATGACGACGGGAAAGGACAGCCATGTGCGCTTCGCGGATGTGGCCGGCCTTCAGGAGGAGAAGGAGGATCTGGTCGAGATCGTCGACTTCCTCAAGAACCCCGGGAAGTATACCCGGGTCGGCGCGAGGATTCCGAAGGGAGTGATTCTTGTCGGACGTCCCGGAACGGGAAAAACACTGCTTGCGAAGGCGGTTGCCGGAGAGGCGGATGTTCCGTTCTTCTCCATTTCCGGTTCGGATTTTGTGGAGATGTTCGTCGGCGTCGGCGCTTCCCGTGTCAGAGACCTGTTCGCAGAGGCGAAAAAGAACGCACCGTGTATTGTATTTATTGATGAAATAGACGCTGTCGGAAGACAGAGAGGCGCCGGAATGGGCGGCGGCCATGATGAGAGAGAGCAGACGCTGAACCAGCTGCTGGTAGAGATGGACGGTTTCGGCGTCAACGAGGGCATTATTGTCATGGCGGCGACAAACCGTGTGGATATTCTGGATCCTGCCATTCTGAGACCGGGACGTTTTGACCGGAAGATCACGGTCGGAGCACCCGATGTCAAGGGAAGAGAAGACATCCTGAGAGTCCACGCCAGAAACAAACCGCTCGGCGACGATGTCGAGCTGCAGCAGATTGCGCAGACGACCGCCGGCTTTACGGGAGCGGATCTGGAGAATCTTCTCAACGAGGCTGCCATCCGGGCGGCCAGAGAACAGCGCGCTTATGTAAATCAGAAGGATATCAAAGAATCCTTCATTAAAGTGGGGGTCGGAACTGAGAAGAAGAGCCACGTGATCTCGGAGAAAGAGAAGAAGATCACGGCATACCACGAGACCGGACATGCGATCCTCTTCCATGTTCTGGACCTGATGGATCCGGTGTACACGATTTCCATTATTCCGACCGGTCCCGGAGCGGCAGGATATACGATGCCGCAGCCGGAGAACGACGATATGTTCATGACCAAGAAGAAAATGATCCAGCAGATCATCGTTGATCTGGGCGGCCGTGTGGCTGAGGAGATGATTTTCGACGATATCACGACCGGCGCGTCCCAGGATATCCGTCAGGCGACGGCCACTGCACGCGCGATGGTGACAAAATACGGAATGTCCGCAAAACTCGGTCTGGTCAACTACGATCTGGACGAAGGAAACGAAGTTTTCCTTGGAAGGGACTTCGGCCATACGAAGACCTACAGCGAGTCCGTCGCAAAAGAGATCGACGAGGAAGTGCGCAGAATCATAGACAATTGTCATCGCGAGGCGCAGAGACTGATCTCGGAGCACCGTTATGTGCTCGATGAATGTGCCAGACAGCTGATGGTTCATGAGAAGCTCGGAAGAAAAGAATTTGAGCAGATCTTTGAACAGGAGAGAGCCGGCACCTTCGGCGAGACCACGGGACTTCTGTATCCGGATGGCGACAAGGCGGATCAGGGAGAGAAGAAGCCGGACAGAGAGGCGAAAGACAACAGGCTCGGCGTATTCCCGGGACTCGGAGAACTCCGGACGGCTGACTGAGAAATGTAAAGAAGTATTTTGATAGAAATGTCAGAAACCTGTACAGACGGTTAGATGTCTGTGCAGGTTTCTTTTTGTATAGAAGAACTCCGTTATCCGATCGGAACGGGATCCTGCACAGACGGGCAAAGAGGAGCCTTTATTTGTCTCGGACAGGAAGCGATCCGTCCTTCGCGGCCCGAGGAAACGTCATGTCCCCAAAGGATTTATCACAAATTCTAAAAAAGAATGTGACCTGCGGAGTTTTTGAATGAAAAAAATATGATATCCGGCCGGGAAGGACTTCTTTCGGGGGAAGACGCGCCTTCTCGGGCGTCCTGAATTGTGTCAGAATGACAAAAATGATGAAGAGTAACAAATAATTCGATATATATGTGACTCTAAACGACAGAATATGATACGAAATTGTGCAAGATGAATAAAAAGGATGTTTAAACAAATGTGATCTTTGGGTAGACTTTCTGTGCGAGGAGTGCTATTATAATAACTGTAAAAACCCCCCAATACATTATATAGTTTTTGCTACACCCCATAAGAGAAATACCTTCTCCAAGACGGCGACCTTTTCGAAGGCCGCCGTTTTACTTTTATTTTTTAACAGGGACGTTAAGCGACAGGAACCGATGCCGCGAAAGCCGGCCGGTTCGATGGAGAATCCGGTCAGAGGTTGCCGGTGGCAAATGGTGACAGAAGGAGCTTATGGCGACGGAAGGCCTGTCGAAAAAATATAAAATATAAAAATGTTATTTTTGAAAGGGTTTTACTATCGTTTCAATGGCGGATATTCTAATAATGTAGTATAATTATTCAGAGCTTGAGACTTAGTAAAGAAGGAAGACAAATGGTTGAGCTGGAGCGAAAATTAAATTACACGCTGCGTATGAGGCCGCTTCTTAAGAAGAATGCGCTCTACAGTGACGAGACGGAGATGTTCCGTACACCGATGGAAGTACAGCCGGGCGATACGGTTACCATCCGTTTTCGTGCTGCGAAAAACAATGTAGATGAGGTCTATCTTTGCCATGCAAGGACGAAGTGCAGGATGGAACTGGACGAGAGCAGAGATGGATTTGACTATTATTCGGTCAAGGTCGTTGTCGGTACGACCCGTTTTTCCTACGTATTTGAGGTGCGGCTGGGAAGTACAGTGTGCTGTTATAATAAGCTGGGTGTCTCCCGTGATCTGAACATGAACTATCCGTTCCGTATTCTGCCCGGTTTCTCAACGCCGGAGTGGGCGAAGGGTGCCGTTATGTATCAGATTTTTCCGGACAGATTCCGGAACGGCGATACTTCGAACGATGTCATGAGTGACGAGTACAGCTATATCGGCGACCATGTAAAACAGGTGGATAACTGGTACAAGACCCCGGACAACATGGATGTCCGCAATTTCTACGGCGGAGATCTCCAGGGTATTATTGATAAACTCGGGTATCTCGAGAAACTCGGAATCGAGGCGATTTACCTGAACCCGATCTTTGTGTCGGCTTCGAACCACAAGTATGATACACAGGACTATGATTATGTAGATCCACACCTCGGCAGGATTGTCGCAGAGGACGAAGGACTTCTTTCGGAGGGGGATCAGGATAATTCAAATGCGACCAAATACAGAAGCCGCGTGACCGATCAGAGAAACCTGGAAGCTTCCAACCAGCTGTTTATTAAACTGGTGGAGGAGGCACACAAGCGCGGAATCAAGATCATCCTCGACGGCGTATTTAACCATTGCGGATCCTTCAACAAGTGGATGGACCGTGAGCGGATTTATGAAGGGAGAGAAGGCTTCAAGCCTGGCGCCTACGTGTCCGAGCACAGCCCGTACCACAATTATTTCTCTTTCAGAGAAGACGGCAAGTGGCCGTACAATGAAGAATATGATGGCTGGTGGGGACACAACACACTGCCGAAACTGAACTATGAAGGCTCTAAGGAGCTTCAGGAAGATATTTTCCGTATCGCGCGCAAATGGGTATCGCCGCCGTACAACGTGGACGGCTGGCGCCTTGACGTCGCTGCGGATCTCGGACACTCCTCCGGATTCAACCACGACTTCTGGAGAAGATTCCGGAAAGTTGTAAAAGACGCGAACCCGAACGCGCTGATTCTTGCCGAGCATTACGGAGACGCGGATGCATGGCTGCAGGGTGATGAGTGGGATACGGTTATGAACTACGATGCGTTCATGGAGCCGGTGTCCTGGTTTTTCACTGGAATGGAGAAGCACAGCGACAGCTACAGAGAGGATCTGCTCGGAAACGCAGACAGTTTCCAGGATGCGATGCGCTACCATATGGCTTCCTTCTCAATGCCGTCTCTTCTGGTGGCGATGAACCAGCTGGATAATCACGATCACTCGAGATTCCTCACGAGAACGAATCACGTGCAGGGACGTGTACAGAGATGGGGCCCGGAAAAAGCAGAAGAGAATGTGGATGTGGCAGTGCTCCGCGAGGCTGTTGTCGTCCAGATGACATGGCCGGGCGCGCCGACACTCTACTACGGAGATGAAGCCGGTGTCTGCGGATTTACGGATCCCGACAACAGACGTACCTATCCCTGGGGTAAGGAAAATCACGAGCTGATCAGCTTTTACGAGACGATCATCCGTATACACAAGGAGTACAGGGTACTCAGCACAGGTTCCGTCATCATCCTCTACAAGGACAAGGACGTGCTTGTCTATGCGAGATTCAACGCGGATGAGCAGGTGATTGTATTTGTAAACAACAGAGACCGGGAATACGATCTCACGGCAGTGATCTGGCCGGCGGGGCTGAACCGTTATGAGAACCGCACAGAGCTGGAACAGGTATTCGAGACCTCCAAAGACGGATACAGTACAGAGAAAAAGATCTTCGCGGCGAACGGGGGATCGCTGTACATGAAGCTGAAGCCGGAGAGCGCGGTAGTTCTTCATCACCGCAGCAGATCACTGACTGAGGTGAACGGCTCCTTTAGCAAATAATTTACTGTTTGAAACAGATTGATCCGTTCTGCGCGCTGTCCTGTGTGACGGCGCGCAGAAAAACGTTATCACGTAAAAATGTCGGAAAAGATTCTTGCAATACAGACGAAGATAAGATATAATTTCAATTTGTCAGAGCGTTCGGTGAGACGGTCGTAAGGCAGGCACTTTGACGATTGAATATGGGTGGTTTCCCGAGTGGCCAAAGGGGACAGACTGTAAATCTGCTGCGATTGCTTCGGTGGTTCGAATCCACCACCACCCATCGACAGAACAGACTGTCGCAAATGCCCGTGTGGCGGAATTGGTAGACGCAAGGGACTTAAAATCCCTCGGTGCTATACACCGTGCCGGTTCGAGTCCGGCCACGGGCAGTTATGAGGAAGTCGGAAATACCGGTTGCTTTGCTTATGTGAGGCAGCCGGTATTTTTTGTGTCATAGAAATCCTTTCGAATTCTATAACACAAAACGATTCGCGTACATTCTATTTTATTCATATTCATATAAAAAAACGCCGATAGTACTCATAGAGAGCGCAAATCAGGAAATCGATCTGAAATTTCAGGTGTTATATTTGATTTGAACTTTGCGTCACACGATTATATAATTTAATATGACGTTCTTTGGAACGGGGAGCATTTTTTTTCAAGGAAGGAAAGGAAGGTTTGACTATGTATCAGGATGAATATAAGCGTTGGCTTGCTGCTGATCTGATTGATTTTGACCTGAATAAGGAATTGCAGGATATCCGGGAGGACGATGAGGCGATCAGGGACCGCTTTGCAGTCGCGCTTCAGTTTGGAACAGCCGGTCTTCGCGGAACTCTTGGAGCTGGTACAAACCGTATGAATATCTGGGTGGTTCGCCAGGCGACACAGGGAGTTGCCGACTGGGTAAAGACGCAGGGCGGTACACAGACCGTTGCCCTCAGCTATGATTCCCGTCTGAAGGGATGGAATTTTGCGAGGGAGGCAGCCGGCGTGCTCGCTGCGAACGGAATCAGTGTCCGGATTTACGACGAGCTGATGCCGGTGCCGGCGCTCAGCTTCGCCACCCGCTACTATAAATGTAACGCCGGCATCATGGTTACGGCGTCCCACAATCCGGCCAAATACAACGGATACAAGGCGTACGGACCGGACGGCTGCCAGATGACGGATGACGCTGCCGCCATCGTATATGACGCAATCCAGAAGACCGATGTGCTCACCGGAGCGAAGTATATCAGCTTTGCAGAGGGCGTTGAGAAGGGCCTGATTAAATTTGTCGGTGAAGACTGTAAGGATGCATTCTACGCTGCGATCGAGGAGAGACAGGTTAGACCGGGACTCTGCAAGACAGCCGGTCTGAAGCTTGTGTACTCGCCACTCAACGGAACCGGACTCGTACCGGTTACCCGTGTACTCAAGGATATCGGCATCACCGATATCACGATCGTAAAGGAGCAGGAGTATCCGAACGGATATTTCACGACCTGTTCTTATCCGAACCCGGAGATTTACGCTGCCCTTGAGAAGGGACTTGAGCTGGCAAAGGAGACCGGCGCGGATCTCATGCTTGCCACCGATCCGGACGCCGACCGTGTCGGTATTGCGATGAAGTGTCCGGACGGGAGCTATGAACTTGTCTCCGGAAACGAGATGGGTGTGCTTCTTCTGGATTACATCTGTGCGGGAAGAATCGAGAAGGGAACAATGCCGGAGAAACCGGTGGCAGTCAAATCCATCGTGTCCACGCCGCTGGCAGATCTTGTGGCAGAACACTATGGTGTTGAGCTCAGACATACACTGACCGGATTCAAGTGGATCGGCGATCAGATCGCGCTGCTTGAGGCGGACGGAGAAGTAGACCGCTTTATCTTCGGCTTCGAGGAGTCCTACGGATACCTCGCCGGACCGTATGTCCGCGACAAAGACGCGGTGATCGGTTCCATGCTGATCTGCGAGATGGCTGCATATTACAGGAGCATCGGATCTTCGATCAAACAGAGACTTGAGGAAATCTACAGCGAGTACGGTAGATTCCTCAACGAAGTAGACAGCTTTGAGTTCCCGGGACTTTCCGGTATGGACAAGATGGCCGGAATTATGGCCAATCTCAGAAAGGAGCCGCCGAAGGATTTCGCCGGAGATAAGGTAGTGGAGGTTATCGACTACGAGAAGCCGGAGGAGACAGGGCTTCCGAAAGCAAACGTTCTGATCTATAAGCTTGAAGACGGAGCGTCCGTTGTGGTTCGTCCGTCCGGAACAGAGCCAAAGATCAAGACATATTTCACAACAAAAGGAAAGGATCTCGCAGAGGCGCAGGCAGAAAGACAGAAGCTTGCGGATGCTCTGAAACCGATCCTCGCATAAAAAATGATTGCCAGGGGCTGCCGCAGGGCAGCCCCTTTTGTGTGGCAACAGGGAAATTTCAGAGGAATCTCCCTGTCAAACACAAAACGCTCCGCTTACATGCGCCCGGGTGGGAGAAAAGTACAAAAAGTGGAGATATAAAACAGAAAATCAGGATAAAATGGTGGCTGTGGGGCAAAATACAGCTGCATATAAGGGAAAAAGTGGGGGAGCTGTGGAAAAACCATAGGTTTTCATCTGCATGAATTCATAGTATAATGTATATTAAGGGATGTATGAGGGGAATGCAGAAAGGCATATACATGATAAAGGAACTTATCTATGGTCTGGCCTGGAAACCTGAGGGTCTCCCATATGAGAAGCTGGAGAAGAGTATTCATCAACTCCATGATGCCGGAATCAATACTGTATTTCTGGAAATGGGAACGGCTGCGTCGGATGTGCTGAAGTGCTGCGGGGAGAACAGCATGCAGGTGGTGATCGACGTCAGCGGAGCCGATGCCGGCGATCCGGACTTCCGACAGTTTTTGGAAACAGCCGGTGTTTCGGACTGCGTGATCGGTTTTCAAGTATGTGATGACGCGGAACTGATGAAATGCGCCGAGAGCGTGCGGCGCAGAGGACAGGAGTTTGTGGAACTTCTGTCGACAAGAGCCGCTGTACAGGATCAGATGACGGGCGCGGAGACGGCGTTCTGCGGGGATTCTGCCCGCGGCGGTTATGATTATACAGAAGGAGACGGAGTGGAAAATCCCGGGGATGAGAACGTGAGCAGAAATCCCGGAGTGAAAAAGCCGTTCCGGGTGGCGGAGATTGAGATCCCCGAGGACTGGAGAACCATGCCTTATCCGGGCCAATTGAAGCTTCAGATTCTTTCTGTCTTTGCCTACGGCGCCAGAGGCGTTGTACTTCGGGAGAGCAGGACGTCGAGCAGCATGGGATCCGTGTGCAGGGGGAATCTGCGGGAACTTGTTTTTTCCGGGGAACTCTATGACGAGATCGCCGAGGCCGGCGCTGCGCTTCAGAAAATCGGTTCCTCTCTGAAGAACTACAAGGCGAACTGCAGGGCGGCTGTGATCGCGGATCAGCAGCTGTTCAAGATGTTTCCTGCGGAGGCGTCCGCCGAGTGTGCGGATACGCCGGGGTACAGGGAGATTCTGCACGAGTATTATGATCTGCTCTACCGCATGAATGTAGAGTGCGATGTGACGGACGAGGCGGCCATCGGGGACGCGGATCTGAAGGAGAGTTATGATCTGATCGTGACGCCTTCGCTGTACAGCGCTTCGGAGAAGCTGATCCGCAATCTGAAGAGGTTTGTCAAATCCGGAGGAGTCCTGATCAGCACGGTGATGTCCTTCCGGGCAAACGAGAAAGCGAAGGTTCACGACGGTCCGCTTCCGCACGGGATGACGGCGGTATTCGGGGCTTCCTATGAGAAAGTGGTCGGGGCGTCGAATGTCACGGTTGCGGGCAGGCGGATCACGCATTTTGCGGAACTTCTGAATGCGGATGAAGTGGATCGCGTGTACAGCTATACGCATCATTACTGGGGAAAATACGCTGCGATTACCAGTCACGGCTACGGAAAAGGAACGGCGTGGTATATCGGCTGCTTCCCGGAGCGGGATATTCTGGAGAGGATCGTGAAGCGCGCGGCGGAGGCAGCGGGCATCCGGCTTCCGGCGGCGCACTGGCCGATGGCGTACCGGAGCGGCATGATCTCGCCGAAAACAGAGATGACGTTCGGCTTCAATTACACGTCCGAGAACCGCTGTATTTCCTGTCCGTACGATCAGGTGGAAGATCTTCTCACGGGAAAGAAGTACCGCAGAGGCAATCCCATCGATCTGAAGGACTGGGGAGTGATGGTGCTGAAACACCGGATCTAGTGTAGCTGTTCTTAAATAATCCGACCCAATACTTGCCTGCTTGTCCGAATAGCACGTATCAGAAAGCCTCGGCGTAGCCCGTATCGATGTTGTAAAGGCCGGGTTCGCCAGAGTGAAAAAGACACCATCGCGGTAGCGCGAATACTGCGGAACGGGATCGCGTGCAAAAAAGAAAGAATAATGAAAACAGCCTGCGCTGTCTCTTGGATTTGAAGAGATGCGCAGGCTGTTTTGACGCGTGATGGCGTACGTGTATGTTGTTTATTTAGTCTCGATTTTTATTGACTGCACAGTAAGCCGGTCATCGTCGACGGTGAAATGAACGCTCAGCCCGTCAAAGGACAGGCCGTAGACACGCTCCGGGTCATGCTGATAGGAGGGCCGCGGATCCTGAGCCAGAACCTGTGTCAGTTCGTCGATGAGGTGTGTCGGGACGGAGGCGGGAATGGAGCGGCGCACGGCCGCGGGGATTTCCACGCGCAGAACGAGACGCTCGGTCCGGTCGGTAAAACCGCCGACGGCGTCTTCATGGCAGTCCGCATACGGGATGTAGGGCTTGATGTCGTAGATTGGCGTTCCGTCCATGAGATCGGCGCCGCTCACGCGCAGCGTGATCTTTCCGTTTTCGCAGGAGACGGAATCGAGGCGAACCGATGAGAGCCCCAGCGGGTTCGGACGAAAAGGCGATCTCGTTGCAAATACGCCGATTCTTGTGTTTCCTCCGAGGCGGGGCGGCCGGACCGTCGGGTGCCAGGCTTTTCCGGCGTTTGCCGAAAACTGCCAGATGAGCCAGAGGTAATTATAATCCTCCAGTCCCCGTACGGCTTCCGCGGAGGCGTATTCGCTCTCCAGAACGATCTCGGCGCTCGTGTCGGCGAGACCGCTCTGTCTCGGGATTCCGAATTTTTCCGGAAATGGGCTGTGGATATAGGCGATCGGTTTTAGTTCCATGGCAGACTCAGCTCCAAACAAACCAGGTGAACAGGTAACCGGAAATGACGGCTATAAGCGTGAACGGGATACCGATTTTTGCAAAGTCCCTGAAACTGCTCGGATAGCCGTTCTTTTTCAAAAGACCTGCGGCCGTGATGTTCGCGGAGGCACCGATCGGCGTGAGGTTTCCTCCGAGCGTCGCTCCGATCAGAAGACCGAAGAACAGAAGCATCGGAGGAAGACTGTTTGCGGAACAGATTCCGCGGATGACCGGCAGCATCGTCGCGACATAGGGAATGTTGTCGATAAACGCCGACGCGAGGACGGAGCCCCAGACGATGATCGTGTAGAGAAGGAAGAGATTATTTCCTCCTACACTGCCGAGCGCGGCCGCGATGTCATCAATCAGGCCGACGGCGGTGATTCCCTCAATGACCACAAAGAGGCCGGTGAGGAGAAGAAGCGTCTCGAGGTCGATGCTTTTTAACGCTCCCAGAGCGTGTTTTGTTCCGGAAGGTTTTCGAAGACCGAGCACAAGGGCGATGGCGGCCGCAATGCAGCAGATCAGGCCGTTGGTGATCTCCGGTTTGTCCTTGTTGAAGGAAGCGATGATCAGCGCGGCAACCATGAGAATCAGAAGAATGGTCGGCATGAAGTCTGTGACCTTTGTCTTCTGTTCGGACTGAACCTTCTGCTTGTCTTTTCGGAAAAGGAACATCATGACGGGAACCGTCATGAGTGCGCCGATCTCGACGGAGAAGAAAATACCGGGTCTTCCGTTCATCCAGAAGAAATCGGTGAAGTCCATTTTTGCGTATGCACCAAGCATGATCGAGGTCGTATCGCCGACAAGTGTTGCCGCTCCCTGCAGATTTGAGGATACGGCAATGGCCAGAACCATCGGCACCGGGGAGATCTTCAGCTTTTTGCAGATCGCCAGACCGACGGGGGCAACCATGAGAACGGTGGCCACGTTGTCGATAAAGGCGGAGATCAGACCGGAGAACAGGGACATGAAAATCGTGACCCACATGACGTTCGGGGACAGATCCAGTAAGGTGTCCGCGATCAGGTTCGGCATTTTTGATTCAATGAAGTAGTAGACGAGAACCATAGTTCCGGTCATCATCATGAGAACATTCCAGTTGACCGTAGACGGGATGCTTGTGAGCGGGATAATGCCCGCGACGAGAAAAAGAACGGCGGTCGCGAGGACGAACCAGACCCTTTTCTTTGAGAAGAGCGTCATCAGCACATACATAGCCGCAAACGCCGTGATTGCCAGTATCTTCAATAGTATTGACTCCTTTCAGAAAAAAGCTGCCGCACAAGGCCGGATGATCCGGGACTTTTGTGTGCGGCAGCCTTCGGGTATTCCTGTTTATGATCAGCGCGTGCGCTCGCTCATCTCCATGCTGAAATGAGAGGTTGTGTTTGCGGCGTCAACACCCTGTCTGCTGGTCTCGTTGGAAAGACACGGATCAACGGCCGGAACCGGAACCGGTTTCTTTGAGCGATCCACCGGTGTGTGATCTCCGATGCCGAGAGCTTCACCTGCGACGCCCAGAGAAGAGATGATGTTTGTGAGATCGGACGGCATATAGATCTTTGTTGCGCGTCCGTCGGAAACCTCTTTGAGCGCCTCGATGCCTTTCAGACGGAGTACGGACTCATCGATCTGAGCAGCTTTGATCTGACGGAGACCGTCGGCCTCAGCCTGATATACGAGCTCGATGGATTTCGCGCGTCCTTCCGCAAGGGCGATTTGAGAATCACGCTCAGCCTCTGCGGCAAGGATTTTTGCCTTCTTGTCACCTTCTGCTCGGCTGACAACGGCTTCCTGATGTGCCTGAGCCTCAAGCACGGTCTGACGACGCTCACGCTCTGCGCGCATCTGCTTTGTCATGACCTCCTCGATCTCTTTCGGCGGCTGAATGTTCTTGATCTCCACACGGGTAACCTTGATGCCCCACGGATCCGTTGCGGAATCCAGAATCATCTGCATTTTTCCGTTGATCTCATCGCGGCTTGTGAGGGTCTGGTCGAGCTCCATCTCACCGATGATGTTGCGAAGCGTTGTCGCGGAGAGATTCTGAAGACCGGCGATCGGGTTCTCGACGCCGTAGGTGTAGAGTTTTGGATCAAATACGTAGCAGAATACGACAGAGTCGATCATCATCGTTACGTTGTCCTTTGTGATTACCGGTTGCGGCGGGAAATCGAGTACCTGCTCCTTCAGAGAAACTCTTTTTGAAATGCGCTCGATAATCGGAATCTTGAAATGAATTCCCGCATTCCATGTCGACTTGTACTGTCCAAGGTGCTCAATGACAAAAGCATCTCCCTGCGGAACAATGCGAATGTTCGCGAAAATGAGCCACAGGATCAGAAAAACGATAACAAGTACAAAAACAAATCCACCCATTATGTAACCTCCTAAGTTATTCGTTGGTTTTGTGTTTGCTTTTTGCGCATATTGCATGAAATAACGCAAAAATCTGGAAATTATTATAACATTTTTGCGGAGCGGTTGCATCTACTTTCTGAATGGCGATATGATACATTTGGAATTGTGGCAGGGGATGAAAGATCGTGAAAAAAATGTGTAGAACAGACATCAAGACACGGTCTCTTGCGATGAAATCACGCAGACGAAGACTTTGTGTAAAAAAGCACACGTAAAACGTCCATCATGTCGTGTGAAAATGACAGGAAAAAGGCGGGGGGGAAAATATGGCTTTGCGAGCAGGAAAACGACAGAGTGTCATTGCGGATCCGATGGATGACGCCGGAAAAAAATACGGACTTCCTTTTGAGGAGGTAAGGCGGGTGAATCCGTGGGAGAGGTGGATGTCCCACGCGACGACCGGACAGTTTGCCTCTCTTAAGGGAGGCTTTGTCCGTCACTGCGGACCCACTGCGATCACGAATATCATCACGACTTTAAATAAGAGATATCACTATCTGGTAAAAGAATCCGGGCAGAGGAGAGAGCCGGCTCCGTCCGGGTATTTTCCGTCGCAGGCGGAGATTTTTGAAAAGGTCAGCGAGCTCGGCATCCGGAAGCGGTTCTACTGGAATATGGACGTTCTGAAACGCTTCGGCGGTACGTATGATCTCTTGACCGGTTTCTATCTGAAGAACTGTTTTCGGTACTACGGCATCCCGTATCGGATGAGTCTGTCCGGCATACAGGGGAAAAATCGACTCCCGCGCGACAGGTGGCAGGCTTCGAAGCCGGAAGTTGTGGTAAAAAGTGTGATTCCCGTCCGGAAGGAGCAGTATCTGCGGTCACTCCGGAGAGGAAATCTTCTCTATCTTCAGCTTCATCATCATCCCTGTTACGGGAGCCATCACCTGGTGTGCTATGGATATGTGGAGGTTGCGGCCCGCGGGGGTATATGTGACGGCCAGGAGAACTGCCGCAAGACGTATCTCATCGTCGCGGACGGCTGGACCCACGCGCTCCGGTATCTGGACACGTCCGGGATCGGACTCTGCAGATACTATGAAATCGGGGTTTCCGGGGAAAGATCGGAGACATTCTTCCTTGCATAACGGAAATCTGTGTTATATAATGAAAAACGCTAAAAAGTGCAGTAATTTACTCGGGTTTATTTGCCGGTTGCTCCGCTGCGAAACAGGAGTATGTGAAAAGGTGGATCAATCCTTACTTTTAATAGATACGAGAAGCATGTGGAAACATTTTTATTAGGAAAAGATGGAGGAAGTTATGGCAGACGCTTTGTTGCAGGTAAAAAACCTGTCAGTCAGTGTAGAAGAAAAAGAGATCCTGAAGGGAGTGGATCTTACTGTAAACAGAGGCGAGACGCACGTTCTGATGGGACCGAACGGCGCAGGAAAGTCCACGCTCGGAAACGCGCTGATGGGCAATCCCAATTATACGGTTACCGGTGGCGAGATCATTTTTAACGGAAAGAGTCTGATCGATGTTCCGGTCAATGAGAGGGCGAAGGACGGACTGTTCATGTCCTTCCAGAATCCGCTGGAAGTTCCGGGAATCAGTCTCGGAAACTTCATCCGCAATGCCCTGGAACAGAGAACCGGCGAGAGAGTCCGTCTCTGGGACTTCCGGAAGAAAATCGCGCTCGCCATGGATGTGCTGAACATGGATCATAATTATGCGGAGAGAGACCTCAACGTCGGCTTCTCCGGCGGTGAGAAGAAGAAAGCGGAGATCCTTCAGCTCCTGATGCTGAAGCCGACCCTCGCAATTCTCGACGAGACCGACTCCGGTCTGGACGTCGACGCTGTCCGCACCGTATCCCAGGGCGTTCAGGAATACCAGAAGAATCTGGACGGAGCGCTGATCATCATCACACACAGCACCCGTATTCTGGAGTCCCTGCATGTGGATCACACACATGTGCTTGTGGATGGAAAAATCGTTGAGAACGGCGATGCGGGTCTTGTTGAGGAAATCAATGAAAACGGATTCGAGAGATTCCTGAAGGCATAAGGATAAGGAGCGGTTATGGCAAAAGAGAAAGCACAGGTTGAGGATATCGACCGGAGCATGTACGACTTCAAGAAGTCAGAGGATAACGAATGGCGGATTGAAGAAGGCTTGACTGAGGCAACGATCCTTGAAATCGCAAAAGAAAAAAATGATCCGGACTGGATGAGAGATTTCCGTCTCAAATCTCTGGAGATTTACAATAAATCTGAGGTTCCGGACTGGGGACCTTCCATCGAGGGACTGGACATGGACAATATCGTCACTTACGTCCGTCCGAACGCAAAGAGAATGGCCAACGACTGGGACGACGTGCCGGAGGATATCAAGGATACCTTCGAGCGTCTGGGTATCCCGCAGGCAGAGAGAGCAGCCCTGGCCGGCGTCGGCGCGCAGTACGATTCCGAGCTTGTCTATCACAACCTTCAGGATTCGGTAGCTGAGCAGGGAGTCATCTACACAGATCTGGAGAGCGCGATGCGCGGCGAGTACGCGGATATGATCCGGAGTCACTTCATGAAACTGGTGCCGCCGACCGATCACAAATTTGCAGCTCTTCACGGCGCGGTGTGGTCCGGCGGATCCTTTGTATACGTGCCGAAGGGAGTGCATCTCGATATTCCGCTTCAGTCCTATTTCCGATTGAACGCGAAAGGAGCCGGCCAGTTCGAGCACACGCTGATCATCGTCGACGACGATGCCTATCTGCACTTTATCGAGGGTTGTTCTGCGCCGAAATATAATGTGGCAAACCTTCACGCCGGCTGCGTAGAACTCTTCGTCGGAAAAAACGCGACCCTGCGTTACTCAACGATCGAGAACTGGTCCAAAAATATGTACAACCTGAACACAAAGCGGGCGAAATGCGAAGAGGGCGGAAAGATCGAGTGGATCTCCGGTTCCTTCGGTTCGCATGTATCCTATCTCTATCCGATGAGTATCCTCGCCGGAAGAGGTTCCAGAGCCGAGTTCACCGGAGTCACTTTTGCGGGAAACGGGCAGAATCTCGACACCGGATGCAAGATGGTGCACAGCGCGCCGGATACTTCCTCCTATGTAAGCACAAGATCGATCTCCAAGAGCGGCGGTATCAGTACGTTCCGCAGTTCGATCGTTGTCAATAAACAGGCGAAGAACAGCAAGTCCTCTGTCTCCTGTCAGTCTCTGATGCTCGATGACATCTCGAGATCCGATACGATCCCGGCGATGGATATCCGCACGCAGCAGGCAGATATCGGACACGAGGCGAAGATCGGCCGAATCAGTGACGACGCAGTCTTCTATCTGATGAGCAGAGGACTCACGGAAGAGGACGCGAGAGCGCTGATCGTCAGCGGCTTCGCGGACAATGTAGGAAAAGAGCTTCCTCTCGAGTACGCGGTTGAGATGAACAATCTGATCCGTCTGGAGATGAAGGGCAGCATAGGTTAAGGAGGCAGACATGAGCGAAGGAAGAGAAATGAAATTGAACCGTCTGCCGGCAATTACCTGGTACTGGCTGAAGATGAACGAGGCGACGATCGGTGACTTCCGTACAGACGGAAGCGCAGCGGTTCAGAAGGAAATCCCGGAAGGTGTGACAGAACAGGAGGGAGCCGAAGAACTTCTTGGATCCCAGGCGACCGGAGCGGGCAAAGCTTTCGGTGAGGCTGTCGCGGCCTCCGGAATCGGCACAACCGTCTATACCGTTCCCGCGGGCAGAAAAATCGCGGATACTCTCCGGTTGAAATACAATTTTGCGCAGGGCGGAAATACACTCGACCGTGTGGATCTGATCGCGGAGAAAAACAGCGAACTCACGGTTGTGATGGACTATACCTCGGCAGACGGGGCATCGGGAAGTGCCTGTGTGCAGACGAAGTTCGATCTGAAGGAAAATGCGGTATTAAAGCTTGTGCAGATCGTCCGGATCGGAGAAGAATACACGCTCGTGAATGATCTCGGAGGAAGAGCCGACGACAGCGCGAGAATCGAGCTGACCCAGCTGGTTCTGGACGGCGGAAGGGTATACCAGGGATATCAGATCGATCTGGAAGGATATAAGAGCTCTCTGAAAAATGATCTCGCGTACCGCGTGAGCGGCAGCAATCATCTGGATATTAACAACTTTGCGAACCACACCGGAAAGAAGACGGAGAGCGAGATCAACGTGAGCGGCGTGCTTCGCGACAGCGCGTCCAAGATCCTCAGAGCGACCATTGATCTCAAGCAGGGCGCGAAGGGGGCGGTCGGAAACGAGGCAGAGGATGTGCTGCTCATGGACGACGGCGTTCGCAACCAGACGATTCCGCTGATTCTCTGTACAGAGGAGGATGTGGTGGGAAACCACGGCGCGACCATCGGACGACTGGATGAGAATCTTATGTTCTACATGGAATCCAGAGGCATGGATAAGGAAACAATTTATGAGATGATGGCAAAAGCCAGAATCGATGCGACGATTCGACTGATCCCGGATGAAAAAATGCGGACAGAGATCAGCGAGTACGTTGGGGGAGGTAATGAAGATGACGAAGAAGGAGAGACTGCTTGAGGATGCTGAGATCCGAAAGAATTTTCCGTTGATCAGAGACGACGAAGCTTACCTTGACAACGCGGCGACGACCCAGAAGCCGCAGTGTGTGATCGACGCTGTAACCGGATATTATCAGAAACACAACGCGAATCCGCTGCGCGGCCTCTACGGGCTGAGCATTGCGGCCACCGACGATTATGAGGATGCCCGGGAGGCTGTGCGCGAATTCATAAACGCCGGAAGTACAGAGGAGATCATTTTCACAAGGAATGCGTCGGAGAGCCTGAACCTCATCGGCTACGCCTGGACAGCAGACAATCTGAAGCCCGGGGACGAAGTGGTCGTCACGATCATGGAGCACCACAGCAATCTTCTTCCCTGGCAGCAGGCCTGCAAGCGAACCGGCGCGGTGCTGAAATATATCGAGACGGATCCGACGGGACTGATCACAGAGGAAGTTTTTCGTGCGGCTCTTTCGCCGAAGACAAAGCTTGTCTGCATGACGCAGGTGTCCAACGTTCTCGGAAGAGAAAACCCGATCAAGCGTTTTGCGCAGATTGCCCATGAGGCAGGGGCCGTCTTTGTCTGCGACGGTGCGCAGAGCGTTCCGCATATGCCGGTGGATGTTCGTGATCTTGACGTGGACTTCCTTGCCTTCTCCGGCCACAAGATGATGGCGCCGATGGGAATCGGAGTTCTCTACGGAAAACGGGAGATTCTTGACAAGATGCAGCCTTTCCTTTTCGGAGGAGAGATGATTGAGTATGTGACGCGTGACGGCGCAACGTATGCGGAACTTCCGCACAAATTTGAGGCGGGAACCGTCAATGCGGGCGGCGCAGTCGGCCTTCACGCAGCCATCAATTTCTACAAAGAGATCGGCTGGGAGCGGATTGTAGAGAGGGAAGAGCATCTGACGGCCTATGCGATGGAGAAGATGAAGGAACTCCCGTATGTGCACATCATCGGATCGGAGCTGCCGGAGGAGCATCACGGCATCCTTACCTTCCTGGTGGACGGCGTTCACCCTCACGATATTGCGGCGATCCTGGACTCTCTCCATATTGATGTCCGGGCGGGGCATCACTGCGCGCAGCCGCTGATGAAATACCTGAATACACTGTCGACATCCAGGGCAAGTCTGTGTTTCTACAACACGGAGGATGAGGTCGACAGACTGATCGAAGCTTTGAAATCTGTCAGAAAGGATATGGGTTATGCAGAATAACACCTTTTATAACGAGATTCTCACCGAGCACAATCTGCACCCGGCGCATAAACATGAGCTGGAGGATGCGAATTTTGAGCTCGAGGGCGTGAATCCGAGTTGCGGTGACGACATCATCCTGAAGCTGAAGGTTGAGGATGGAAAGATTACAGACGGGGCGTATGTCGGTGATGGCTGTGCGATTTCGCAGGCTTCCGCGGACATGATGCTGGATCTGATAATCGGAAGAACAACAGATGACGCGAAGCGTCTGGCAGAAATTTTCCTCCGGATGATCAAGGGAAAAATTACCGACGAGGAGAAAGAGGAACTGGAAGAGGCCGGTGTGCTTGAAGATATTTCGCATATGCCTGCACGAGTGAAATGCGCGGTTCTCGGCTGGCACACCATGCAGGAGATCATAGATTATCCTGACAAGGCAAAGAAGGAATTTAAACAGATTCGTCCATGACAAGGGATGTGATTATTTCACTCACCGGTTTTCAGTTCATGCAGGAAGACGGAGAACCGGAACCGGTCGCAGTAGTGACCGGTGGACAGTATTATCTCAAGAACGGAACGCACTATCTTATCTACGACGAGATCGTCGAGGGCTTCAGTGAGTCGACACACAATATCATTAAATTCAGACCGGACAGACTGCAGGTGCACAAGAAAGGTCTGATCAATGTGGAGATGATCTTTGAGGAGGGAAAGAAGACGAGCGCCTCCTACATGACGCCGCTCGGCGTGATCGACATGGGGCTGGCGGCCACAGGTTTCCGCCTGGTGGAAGAAGAGAACCGGATTCTCTTTCATGTGGAGTATTCCCTCAGCGTTGATCAGGCGTATTCGGCAGACTGCCGGATTGATCTGGAAATCCGATCCAAGGAAGAGGGAAACTTCCGCCTGGATGAGGGCGTAGAGAAGGCTGCGGAATGAATAAATGAAAAAAACCGGACGCCTCATGCGTCCGGTTTTGCTGTTTCTGTTGTTTGTTGAGCAGGCACTGGCTTTTTTACGCCTCACCGCGTCCCTTGCGGAGAAGTTCCTCGAGCTTTCCTGTCTTTTTCTTTGATTTTGCCGGAGTTTCCAGAGATCCGCGGATTGCCTTTACGTTTGTGATGTAGAGACCGCTGACGGTGGCTTTTACTTCCTTCTTGACCGGAATGATTTCAAAGACGTCCTTGTCGCAGATGAATGAGGTGACCATCGCGCCGCGGCCGGTGTTCACACGTCCTTTGACAACGTAGAATTTTCTTCCCCGGAAAATCTTCGGCGTCTGCTGAAGCACGATGTCAGGGAAACCTGCGTCTTTGAGTTTCACTTTCTTTTTATCGATAACGAGAAGGGTTACATTCTGTTTAGCGGCTTCGATCTGAGCCTGCTGTTCGGCCTGTTTCTTCTCAGTTCTCTTTCCGATAAAATACAATGCTGCACCTGCAGCGGCCACGATCACGGCGATGATAATCAACACTCCCCACCAGGGCATGACAGTTCCTCCTTAATAGTAAATCTTGTCTTTCTAACCATTAAATAATAGCATTGCGACATCTAAAAGGCAACGGTTTTTCGGGGGAGCCGGTTGCGAAAAAGGGGTATTTGGAGTATGATTACAAAGGAGAATGCATCCTTGTTAAGGAGGATGCATTTTCTTCTTTGTGTCATGGGAAATTTTTGCAAGCAGAAATTTTCGATGGTGTGATCGGTGAGACGGGGGTCTTGGAGAGATGGCGGAAAATATAGTGTTTGAGACGGAACAGGAACGTCGGGAATATATGAGGCGGCTTCGGATGAAAAAGGAGATGCGCCTTCGGAAAAAACGCAGACGGAAAATCAAAAAGCTCGTTCGAATCGGGCTTGCGGTTTTTGTGTTTATTCTGGGATTCTGCGTCCTGAAATTCATCGTTTCAAAAGTGAAAAACGCCACGGCCAGAAGCGGCCGCACAGTGACGGCAGCTGTTCCGGCGGACGCTCAGATGTACACCGGAGATGAGATTCTTCATCTGAATTTTCCGGTTTTGACGCTGGACCAGTCATCCGGAGAACCGGCGGATCTGGACGGTGACGGAGAACCGGACGAGGATCTGAATCAGAACGGCATACCGGACGCGTCCGAGAATCTGACGATTATCGGAGATGTGCAGAATACGTCCGAGGACGGCGTTTTGAAGAACATGCCGACGCTGACTGTTCAGGAATTTAACGACATTCTCAGCGATCTTTATGCCAGAGATTATGTTCTCGTGGACATTCACAGCATGACGTCTGCCGGAGAAGACGGCTTTGTCGAGGAAGAGATCGCGTTGCCTAAAGGAAAGAAGCCGCTGATCATTTCGGAGGCGGGGCTGCAATATGATCCGACGGATCATCAGCATGCCCGCGATTTGTATATTGACGACGCCGGGCAGTGTATGAACACGTATGTGAACGCGGACGGCCAGGTTGTCAGCGGGGCCGTCGACGTCGTGAGCTGTGTCGATGCGTTTATCGGTCAGCACCCTGATTTTTCCTATAACGGAGCACGCGGGATTATCGGAGTTACGGGAATCGACGGACTCTTTGGCTATAAGATCAATACCGATCCGGATGTTGTAAGCGTGATCAACCGCGAGAGCGTTCCGGAAGGAACAGCGATCAACGCGGATGAGGACGAAAACGGAGAAACTCCTGTGGTGGCAGAGGCCGGTATTATGCCAAAGAACGGCGGAGCATTGCAGAACTCCGGCGACGGCACCGCTTCCGTAATGTCTTCTTCCGGTGAAGCGGCCGGCGGGGACAAAGGAACGGGCGAATCCGCAGCAGGGAGGTCCGTGACTGTGGCTGAATGTCAGAAGGAAGCGGAAAAAAGTTTGTCCGACAACCGGAAGAAAGTGCTCAAACTGATCAGGAGACTGAAAAAAGAGGGATGGACGTTTGCCAGCTCTACATATGCGGATATCAGCTATGCGAGTGAGGCTTCCATCGTGAAAAAAGATGCCGGCCTCTGGAAAGAGGAAGTCGGAGCTGTCCTCGGGGAGACCGATGTACTTCTGCTTCCGCACGGAGGAGATCTCGACGGATGGTCCGGATATCAGAACGGCAATGAAAAATATGCATATCTGAAGAAGCTCGGATTTTCTTACTACTGCGTGGATGATTCGGGAAGCCTCAGCTGGCTGCAGACGACTGCGGATTATGTGCGGCAGGGAATGCATGAAATACACAACAAAGAAGCGTATGGAGAGGTTATGAAAATGTCTTAGGAGGGCAGGCCTTGTCTATATCGTGTGAAAGGGGAAAGTTTTTATATGAAAAGAAGAATTGCAGCAATGGCCATGAGTCTGCTCATGGTTGCATCTATGGCGGCGTGCGGAAATACGGAGACAACATCTTCGTCCTCTGTTGCGTCCGTACCTGTGGAGGCGGTAAGCTCCGGATCGGAGAGCCTGTTGGATACGGTATCTCTGTCCGAGCAGCTGGAGGAGCTCTATAAGCTGCCGCTGATTGAAGGAGAATATAAGCTTTCCGACTGCGTGAAGCTCGGAAATTACAAAGGTTTCAAACTCACAAAGACGGAGACAATCGTCACGGACGCCGAGGTAGAAGCCTATATTCAGACTATGCTCAGCCAGACCGAAGTACAGGATGAGAATGCGACGGCCCAGATGGGCGATACGGTCAACATGGCTTATGTGGGAAAGATCGACGGAAAAGAGTTCTCCGGAGGATCCAGCGACAGCGCGGATCTGCTTCTCGGCTCCGGACAGTTCATTGACGGTTTTGAGACCGGCGTGGTCGGCATGAAAAAGGGAGAGACCAAGGATATCAAGGTAAAATTCCCGGATGATTACTCCGCGAGCAATGTTGCGGGAAAAGAAGCTGTTTTTACCGTGACGGTCAATTCCATCAAAAGGGCGGCGCAGCTCACGGATGAGTGGGTGAAGAGCCGCAAGGAAGAGGGCGTCAACACGGTTGAGGAATACAGAGAGGCCAGACGCAAGGAGCTGCAGGCGCAGGACGACAACAACGACGACGATGAGCTCCGCACAGATGTATGGCAGAGAATCGTGGATTCCAGTACCTTCTACAAACTTCCGAAGAAGTACGAAGAGCAGGCAGAGAAGGACTACGAGGAGAGACTGAAGAAGGCGGCAGAAGGTTACGGGCTGTCTCTGAATGATTATATCGCGGCTGCCGGCATGACGCAGGAAAACCTGGACGCCCAGAAGAAACAGTATGGTTACACCATCGCGCAGAGCCGTGTTCTTCTGGAGGCCATCTGCGAAGCAGAGGGACTGAAAGTCGGAACAAAAGAGTACAAAGAAGAGCTGCAGAAGGTTGCAGAGAACTTTGATATGACAGAGGAAGAGCTGAAAGAGCAGAACGGCGAGGAGGATGTGGAGCAGTACGTGCTCACACAGATGGCAGTAAATAAAGTGCTCGACTACGCGAAGATTACAGTAAAAAAGGTGAAGAGTACGGACAATGAGGTGTCCTCCTCAAGCTCGGATTCATAATCCGGGCAAGCGGTTTATAAACGTGTTTTCGGAAGAACACAGGGGGCTTTCATGACATGGAAATTCTTCGGGAATTGTTAATGATGTGAGACGCTCCGCCGGAAGCGGCATTGTCAGCGCAAAGGAAAGACAGGAGAGATATATGAGCAATAAGAATCCGTCGATGGATCCGATGAAATTCAGAAGGAAACTGCAGAACATTCTCGATCAGGCTGTGGATCAGGATTATCATATGGGAAAAGCGGAAGTGGAGAGCTTTTTTCGGGAGGATGATCTCACGGAAGAACAGATGAATCTGGTGTTCGATTTTCTCTTGTCGAGACGTGTGGCGGTTGAGGGCTATGTAAAGAAGGAAGCGCTCCCTGAGAGAAAAGAGGGCGAGGCGCTCTGGTCGGAAGAGGAACAGCGCTGGCTTGATTCTTATATGGAAGAGATCCGCCAGATTCCGGAGGCGGAAGACGGAGAGTGGGATGAGCTGACGCTCCGTCTCCGCGCCGGTGACACGGCGGCGAAGAGAAGGGCGGCCGAACTCATGCTTCCGTCCATTGTCGAAGAGGCTGTCGCTCTGTATGTTCCGGGGGTTCATCTCTCGGATGTGATTCAGGAGGGGAGTCTCCAGCTCGTGCTCGGCCTCGACCGCATGGATGCGTCCATGGTGTCCGGTCAGGACGATATCCGTACACATCTCCTTGCGCAGATCCGGGACTGTATCTCGGCGATGATCGAAGAACAGAAGGATGTCCGGACCCGAGACCAGAGAATGGTGGAGAAGGTCGAAGAACTCAAGGACGGCGTCTCCACGCTCAAGGAGGAGTACGGCCGCAAGGTTTACCTCGATGAGGTTGCGGACTTTATGAACATCACGGAGGAAGAGGCGCAGGATATCCTGAAGCTTGCCGGTGAGGACGTGCCGGAAGACACGGAGGGGATCGATGGTCAGCCGGAGATCCGCAAATAAAGAAATATGGATGAACTCATAGGTGGGTTCTGTATGTGAATGAATTGACCCGTATGCAGGAAAGGTTTTTCTGTGTGCGGGTCTTCTTTTGTGTACGGACAGTTTCTTCGGGATTTCTGTGACACAGAACGTTCTGCGGAATACGCGGAATAGATATTTTTTTCGAAAATGTATTGACAAAAGAAAAAGCATTCCCTATAATCCTATTTATCAGCTAGGAATTATAAGAAAAACAAAAAAGAAAGAAAACAGATTGCAAAGGAGACAGGGGATATGGCAAACGTTTATAAGAGCACAACAGAACTCGTAGGAAACACACCGGTAGTAGAGCTCACAAAGTTTGAGCAGAAATACAATCTGAAGGCAAAGCTTCTGGTGAAGCTTGAGTATTTCAATCCGGCAGGATCTGTGAAAGACAGAATCGCAAAGAGAATGATTGAAGACGCCGAGGAAGCGGGCAAGATCAAACCGGGAGCTACCATCGTAGAGCCTACATCTGGAAATACAGGTATCGGTCTTGCGTTCATCGCGGCTGCAAAGGGATACAAACTGATCCTTACCATGCCGGAGACAATGAGCGTTGAGAGAAGAAATATTCTCAAGGCCTACGGCGCAGAGCTTGTTCTGACTGACGGAAGCAGAGGTATGAGCGGCGCGATTGAGAAGGCAAAAGAGATTGTGGAGAATACACCGAATTCCTTCCTCACCGGACAGTTTGACAACCCGTCCAACCCGAAGACTCATTATCTCACAACCGGACCGGAGATCTGGGAGGATACCGACGGAGCGGTAGATTATCTTGTGGCAGGTGTCGGCACGGGCGGAACACTGACCGGTACAGGTAAATATCTCAAGGAGAAGAAGGCTGACGTGAAAGTTGTTGCCGTAGAGCCGCAGACTTCTCCGGTACTCACGGAGGGACACGGCGGACCGCACAAGATTCAGGGTATCGGCGCAGGTTTCGTGCCGAGCGTACTGGATCAGAAAATTTATGACGAGGTCATCACGGTTGACAATGAGAAGCCGTTTGAGACATCCAAAGAGCTCGCGCATCTTGAGGGCGTTCTCGTAGGTATTTCCTCAGGCGCAGCTCTGTATGCGGCTCTTCAGATCGCACAGAGACCGGAGGCGGAAGGAAAAACAATTGTTGCGGTTCTTCCGGACAGTGGAGACAGATACTACTCAACCGCACTGTTTGAGAACTGATTGGACAGACCGGTGCCTTCCGGATGAGCCGGAAGGTGCGATAACAGGAGGTTTAGAAGAAATTTGAAGATATCAACAAAGGGAAGATATGCGCTCAGAATGATGCTGGATATTGCCCAGCATGATACCGGAGAACCGGTGAGGATCAAAGATATCTCCGCGCGACAGGAAATATCACTGAAGTATCTGGAGCAGATCGTGTCTGCCCTTGTCCGCGCGAATTATCTGCGAAGCGTCAGAGGTCCGCAGGGCGGATATCTGCTCACAAGAAAAGCCTCTGAGTACAGAGTCGGTGATATTCTGCGTGTCACGGAAGGGAGTCTGTCACCGGTGGAATGCCTGGCGGGGGATGTGAACGATTGTCCGCGGCGGAACAGCTGTGTCACGCTCAGGCTCTGGGAAGAACTGGATGAGGCCATTTCAAGTGTGATCGACCGTTACACGATCGAGGATCTTAAGGTATGGAACGAAGGAATGACAGATGATTATGTGATCTGAAACTTTTTTCAAAAACATGCTTGACATTTCTTTTCATTGTGTTATACTCATTAGCGTTGACGCAGTTAAGCGCCGACGCAGCACGCAGGTGTAGTTCAATGGTAGAACACCAGCCTTCCAAGCTGGATACGTGGGTTCGATTCCCATCACCTGCTCTCGAATCTTAAATGATTCACAGATTGTATGCGCGAGTGGCTCAGGGGTGGAGTACAACCTTGCCAAGGTTGGGGTCGCGGGTTCGAATCCCGTCTCGCGCTCTTCTTTTTTGTTTTACATACAGTTTCATTAAGAGGTCCTTCGAATTCATTTCGGAGGATTTTTTTTGCTTGTCGGAGATTTCTCCGGAAGCTCCGTGACACAAAACGATCTGTCCGGAGATCCCCTGATTTTTCTGAAATTTATTGAGAATCACAATAAATTGAGTTAAACTATTATAGTCTGCAGATATAGCAGAACAGGGGGGAAAAATACCATGAATATTGTACAGAACGCTGTCGCGCAGGTTCAATCATCACCGCAACTTCTGGCATTCGGAGCCGTGATCGGTCTGATCGTAGCACTGCTCCTTTGTTTTTCCGGTTATAAGTATGTTCAGATCTGGATGATGGTCGTCTGCTTTCTGATTGGAAGTGCTCTCGGACTGGTGGCCGGAGCAAAGCTTCTGCCGAGTCCCGGATACGCGAAGTATATGATCGCGCTTGCGTGCGGAGGTCTAGGCGCCGCAATATCCTATAAGGTATATAAGGTAGGAATCTTTGTCTTTGCAGGTTCGGCTGCAGCTTCGCTGATTACACTGTTCACGTTTCCGATGGGGGACGGATGGGAGGCACTGCGCGCACTGGTTTACGTGGGAGTCTTCGTGCTGGCCGGAATGTTGGCTCTGAAATATGCGCGGGAGTATCTGATTGTTCTGACCGGCGTAGTCGGAGGCGTTCAGGCGGGAAGCAATATCCAGAAACTGATTCCGATGTACGTGGATCTGGACAGCGCGGTTTTACTGATGATTGTTCTGGCAGCGGCCGGGATCGCGTTTCAGTTTCTGACAACAAAGAAAAGCTGACAGACTATAACATATAGATGCTCTGCTTTCCGGGAAAATAAAGCGCGCTCAAACAGAAATTCTTAATGAAACATTTCATATTTTTGCTTGCATTAAAGAAAAAATCTTGTATACTAGTACGGTACACAAAAAATTGGTGAAAGTACAAATATTTTTATATGTGGAGTTGGGAACATGGATCAGATAGATTACAGAATCTTAAAAGCACTTCAGGCAAACGCGAGAGAGACAGCATCGAATATCAGCAAAGAGATTCATCTCTCTGTATCAGCCGTGATTGAGCGTATTCACAAGCTTGAAGAGAATCACGTGATTGACAAATATACAATCATTGTTGACGAGAACAAAGTCGGAAATATCATGACGGCGCTCATGGAAGTGGCCCTTGAGAAACCGGTTTATTTTGACGCGTTTTCTGAGGCTATCCAGAAGATGGATAATGTAGTATCCTGTTATTACATAACAGGAAGTATGGATCTGATTCTTAAGATCGCCTGTGAGTCACCGGAGGAGCTTGAGCAGATCCACCGTAAGATTATGGGTCTCGAGGGAATCAAGGACACAACGACGCACGTTGTACTCAAAGACGTGAAGAATGTGTATTCCGCAATCCGCAAGCCGAAGGGAATGGATTGATCGTAATTTAGAAAAGGCGCGAGGCTTTACGCCCCGCGTCTTTTTCTTTCCGGCGCGAAAGGATTCGGAGGAGAGGATGGAAAGTAATGGAAAAATATTTGAGAACATACGCGGAGGTTTCGCTTGCTGCCATTGAACACAACATCGGGCAGGCCAGAAAGCGCATCGGTAAAGATACAAAGCTGCTCGCCGTTGTAAAAGCAAACGCCTACGGCCACGGAGCAGTGAGAGTCGCGAGACATCTGGAAGACAATGTGGATTTTTTTGCCGTCGCGACGCTGGAAGAAGGCCTGGAGCTGCGGGAGGCGGGCATCACGAAGCCGATCCTGAATCTCGGTTATATATCGCCCTCGCAGTACGACGATATGATCCAGGCAGAGATCCGGCCGGGGATTTACCGGACGGAGGATGCGGAGATTCTCAGTCAGAGGGCGGCGGTTATCGGAAAACGGGCAAAACTGCACATCGCGCTGGATACGGGCATGACACGAATCGGTTTTCAGGTGACTGAAGCGGATGCGGATCGGATTGAGAAAATCTCCCGGATGCCGAATCTTGAAATCGAGGGCATGTTCACACACCTCTCCTGCGCGGATATGGTCGACAAAACCTATTGTGACGGACAGTTCCGAAAATACGACCGGATGCTGGCCATGCTCGGAGAACGGAATGTGCAGATTCCGATCCGCCACGTCTGTAACAGCGCGGCGGTGATGGAATTCGATCCCGACGAGAAGCATCGCTACGATATGGTGCGGACGGGAATCACCAATTACGGAATCTACCCTTCGGAGGAAGTTGTAAAGGGACATATGGATCTCATCCCGGCGATGTCCTGGAGGGCACACGTCATCCATGTAAAGGATGTCGAGCCGGGGATCGGAGTAAGCTACGGAGCAACCTATGTGACGAAAAAACCGGTGACAAAGATCGCAACCGTTTCGGTCGGCTATGCGGACGGATACCCGCGGGCGCTTTCGTCGAAGGGACGCGTGCTCATTCACGGGAAAACGGCGCCGATCATCGGGCGCGTCTGCATGGATCAGATGATGGTGGACGTCAGCGATATTCCGGATGTGGCGGTGGAGGATGTGGTCACCCTGGTCGGCCGGGACGGGGAGGAATTCATCCCGATCGAGGAAATCGCGGATCCGGCGGGACGGTTCAATTACGAGATGCTCTGCAACATCTCGGAGCGTGTGAAGCGTGTATACGACATCGAAGAGTGAAAACTGCGGAGCAACATAAATATAGAAGAAACAGAGGTGCGTTTCCGAAGGGGGATGTACCTTTTTGTTTTGTTGACAAGAATCGCGGCGGTGTGATACGATACAGCTTGCGTTAAATAATTTAGCGTGGTAAAGTGTAAACATGGTAAAATAATGAATTTGAAATACGGAACAACGACAATGGGAAAAGCTTAAAGCGAAGGAGAGAAAACGTATGAAAAAGAAATTAATCGGCGGTATTCTGGCGGCGGCAATGGTTGTGGCAATGGCCGGATGCGGAAGCAGTGCTTCCAATGATGTGAAATCCGATTCTTCCGCAACAGTTGCGACGGCATCCACGCAGGCAGTGAGCGACGTGGACTACATCAAAGAAAAAGGAACACTGATCGTCGGCGTGACAGATTTTGCCCCGATGGACTACAAGGAGAACGGCTCTGATGAGTGGGTGGGCTTTGACGCAGATCTCGCAAAGAAAGTCAGCGAGGATCTCGGCGTGAAGGTTGAGTTTGTAGAGATCGACTGGGACAGCAAAATCCTTGAGCTGGACAACAAGAGCATCGATGTTGTCTGGAACGGAATGACACTGACAAATGAAGTGACCAACGCCATGGAGTGCACCAATGCTTATCTGAAGAACGCACAGGTTGTTGTCCTTCCGAAGGACAAAGCTGAGAACTATGCGGACAAGGACAGCGTAAAAGATCTCTCCTTTGCGGTTGAGACAGGTTCAGCAGGTGAAGAGGCTGCCAGGGACGCGGGCTTCAGCTATAACTCTGTAGAGTCTCAGGCAAACGCTCTGATGGAAGTGAAATCCGGAACATCCGATGCCTGCATCATTGACCTTCTGATGGCAGGTGCCATGATTGGTGACGGAACAGATTTTGAGAATCTCACATACACTGTAGAGCTCACAAGTGAGGAGTACGGCATCGGCTGCAGAAAAGGATCTGATCTCGCAGCATTCATCAACAAATCCCTTGCTTCCTATGAAAAAGACGGCTCTCTGAAAGAACTCGCTGAGAAATACGGAGTGCAGGAGTCTCTGATCGGTCTGAATTAAACCGCATGAGACTGCCGTCGCGACGAAAATACTTTTTCGGGAAAACGCGGGCAAATCAGAGTATTCCAAAACGAAAATCGAAAGAACAGGACATTAAGAATCAGACATGTTTATTACAGTTACACTGCAATTGCTACAGGGCTTTGCCAAGACACTTGAACTTTTCGCGCTGACACTGATCCTTGCTCTTCCCCTCGGGCTTCTCCTGAGTCTGGGCTCTATGAGCAAGGTGGCGCTGTTGAAATATCCGATCAAATTTCTGATCTGGGTTATCCGGGGAACTCCACTGATGCTTCAGTTATATGTCATCTTCTACGGACCGGGACTTCTGGGGCATCCGGTCTGGAACGGACTGGGGCTCAGCGGCAGATTCATAGCGGCTCTGGTGGCCTTTGTCATCAACTATTCCTGCTATTTTTCAGAGATCTACAGAGGCGGCATACAGTCGATCCCTGTGGGACAGTACGAGGCGGGACAGGTTCTCGGTATGACGAAGGGACAGATCTTCCGGGAAGTTGTACTCCTTCAGGTGATCAAGCGGATCGTTCCGCCGATGTCAAACGAGATCATCACCCTGGTAAAGGATACGTCACTTGCCAATGTCATCAGCGTCACGGAGATCATCTTTACGGGAAACGCGTTCTCGAAATCCAACGGTCTGATCTGGCCGCTGTTCTACACCGGCGTCTTCTATCTTCTTTTCAGCGGTGTGCTCACGATGGCGTTCAGCTTCATCGAGAAGAAGCTCAGTTTCTTCAAATAAATATCTGACGAACAATTACAGGAGTAGTTATGGCCTTACTTGAAGTATCACATATTGTGAAAAATTTTGAAAACACAGAAGTTCTGAAAGATATCAGCTTCAACATGGAAGAGGGACAGGCACTGTCGATCATCGGTTCATCCGGAAGCGGAAAGACGACGCTTCTGCGCTGTCTGAATTTCCTGGAGATGCCGGACGGAGGAACGATTACGGTTCGCGGCGAAAAATTATTTGACGCGGCCACTATCGGAAGAGAAAGCGAAGAGGATGTCCGGAGGAAGCGACTGCATTTCGGCATGGTCTTCCAAAATTTCAATCTCTTCCCGCAGTACACGGCGTTGGAAAATGTAACGCTGGCTCCGAAGCTTGCCGCAAAGAAGAATCCGGAATTGAACACAGATGAGATCGAGGCGAGAGGCAGGGAACTTCTTGCGATGATGGGACTCTCGAACAGAGAGAATAATTATCCCCATCAGCTCTCCGGCGGACAGCAGCAGCGTGTCGCGATTGCCCGCGCGCTGGCGTTGAAACCGGACATCCTCTGCTTTGACGAGCCGACAAGTGCTCTGGACCCGGAGCTCACCGGAGAGGTACTCAAGGTCATCCGCGGCCTGGCCGACAACAACACGACGATGATCATCGTCACCCACGAGATGGATTTTGCAAGAGACGTCTCGGATCATGTCATTTTTATGGATAAGGGCGTTATTGCGGAACAGGGTACACCGGCACAGATCTTCGAGAATCCGACAGAGGACAGAACGAAGGAATTCCTTGCAGGATATAACAAAAGCCAGTACTAAAACAGTAATGGGCTGTCTTGCTTTTGATAGTGAGATGCCTTATAATGATAGCGCAATTGTGTCCATTTACAGGAAATAATTGCGCTATTATTGTCTTATGGGAAATTGGTTCGAATTTCCCTCAAAGGCAGATGTATTTGAATCACACAACGAAAAGAACAGCCGGTGAAACGGAAAAACTGTTCGGGGAAATTCAAGGTCACAGAAGTGACGGGAAGGAAGCAGGTAACACATGAGCACAACGGATCGTTATTCAAGCCCTCTTTCAGAGCGTTATGCAAGCAAAGAGATGCAGTACATCTTTTCTCAGGATTTCAAATTCTCGACATGGAGGAAACTCTGGATCGCACTTGCCCAGACTGAGATGGAGCTTGGTCTTCCGATTACCCAGGAGCAGATCGATGAGATGAAAGAGCACATCTACGACATCAACTACGATGTTGCGGTTGCCCGTGAGAAGGAAGTCCGTCACGACGTTATGTCTCATGTATATGCTTACGGCGTGCAGTGCCCGAAAGCAAAGGGAATCATCCACCTGGGAGCTACCTCCTGTTACGTAGGTGACAATACAGATATCATTATCATGAGCGAGGCTCTCAAGCTGATCAAGAAGAAACTGGTCAACGTCATCGCAGAGCTCGCCAAATTCGCGGAGGAGCAGAAAGATCTTCCCTGCCTGGCCTTCACTCATTTCCAGCCGGCACAGCCCACAACTCTGGGAAAACGTGCCACACTCTGGCTCAACGAGTTCGTGATGGATCTGGAGGATCTCAACTACCTGCAGAGCACTTTGAAGCTTCTCGGATCCAAAGGTACCACAGGTACACAGGCAAGCTTCCTGGAGCTCTTTGAGGGAGATCAGGAAAAATGCGACAAGATCGATCCGATGATCGCCGAGAAGATGGGCTTTGACGCCTGCTATCCGGTATCCGGACAGACCTACTCCAGAAAAGTGGACACGAGAGTCGCAAACGTTCTGGCCGGTATCGCGGCAAGCTGCCACAAGTTCTCCAACGACATCCGTCTGATGCAGCACCTCAAGGAAGTTGAGGAGCCCTTCGAGAAGAGCCAGATCGGATCTTCCGCTATGGCATACAAGAGAAACCCCATGAGAGACGAGAGAATCGCCTCCCTGTCCAGATATATCATGGTCGACGCTCTGAACCCGGCAATGACAAGTGCCGAGCAGTGGTTTGAGAGAACTCTGGATGATTCCGCGAACAAGAGAATCTCCATCGCAGAGGGCTTCCTGGCCACAGACGGCGTTCTCGACCTGATGCTCAATGTAGTCGATGGCCTCGTCGTATATCCGAAGGTAATCGAGAAACACCTGATGGCAGAGCTTCCTTTCATGGCCACAGAGAATATCATGATGGATGCCGTAAAAGCAGGCGGCGACCGTCAGGAGCTTCATGAGAGAATTCGTGAGCTCTCCATGGAAGCAGGAAAGACTGTCAAGGTAGAAGGAAAAGAGAACGATCTCCTGGAGAGAATTGCAGCGGATCCTACCTTCCATCTGAGTCTTGAGGATCTGAAGAAGTCCATGGATCCGAAGAAGTACGTGGGACGCGCACCGTATCAGGTAGACAAGTACCTCAGCGAGGTTGTGAAGCCGATTCTGGATGCACACAGAGATGAACTTGGTATGCACGCCGAGATCAATGTCTGATCGATACGGGTTGCAGGAGAAGCGGAGTATTAAGGAGGAGATATACAATGGTTAAAGCAGTTGTAGGAGCAAACTGGGGAGATGAAGGAAAAGGCAAGATCACGGATATGCTTGCCAGCGATGCGGATGTAGTGATCCGTTTCCAGGGTGGAGCCAATGCCGGCCATACCATCGTCAATGAGTACGGCAAATTCGCGCTTCATACCATGCCTTCCGGTGTTTTCCATCAGAATATTATGAATATCTGCGGAAACGGTATGGCTTTTGATATCGACAAGTTCCTCGGAGAACTTGACGAGATCGTTGCCAAGGGCGTTCCGACACCGCAGCTGATGATTTCCGACCGCGTACAGGTCATGATGCCCTATCACGTGCTGTTCGATTCCCTTGAGGAGGCGAGACTTGCAGGAAAGTCCTTCGGCTCCACAAAGTCCGGAATCGCTCCGTTCTACGCAGATAAATACGCAAAGATCGGCTGGCAGATCAATGAATTTTTCCAGGAGGATGATGTCCTTATGGAGAAGATCAACCGCATTGCCGATCAGAAAGATGTCCTTCTGAAGAACCTCTATCACACAGATCCGATTGACCGCGAGGGACTTCTCACATGGATCAAGTCCAACAGAGACAGAGTAAAACCCTACATCGGCGATGTATCTCTGTACCTGCATCAGGCAATCAAAGAGGGAAAAACAATCCTTCTCGAGGGACAGCTCGGCACCATGAAGGATCCGGATCACGGCATCTATCCGATGGTTACCTCCTCTTCACCGCTTGCTGCCTACGGTGCCATCGGAACGGGAATTCCGCCGTATGAGATCAAGGAGATCGTAGTAGTATCCAAGGCTTACTCTTCGGCTGTCGGAGCCGGTGAATTCGTTTCCGAGATCTTCGGAGACGAGGCAGTCAGTTTACGTAACCACGGAGGCGACGGCGGTGAGTACGGAGCTACCACAGGCCGTCCGAGACGTGTGGGCTGGTATGACTGTGTGGCTTCCAAGTACGGATGCAGACTTCAGGGAGCTACCGATGTGGCCTTCACTGTTCTGGATGCGCTGGGTTATCTCGATGAGATTCCGGTATGCGTGGCCTATGAGTTGGACGGCAAGCAGATCACAGACTTCCCTGTGACAAAGGATCTGGGAAGATGCAAGCCGGTTCTCAAAGTCTTCAAGGGATGGAAGTCGGATATCAGCGGTATCCGCAACTTCGAGGATCTTCCGAAAGAAGCTCAGGACTATGTGAACTTCATCGAGGAACAGATCGGATATCCGATCACCATGGTCTCCAACGGACCGGGACGTGAGGATATCATCTACCGCAAGAGCAACCTGAAATAAACAGGCAGAAGAAAGAATGCATCCGGGGACGGTGTTAACCCTTCCCGGATACATACAGGACAGACAGGAGTCGGGAGCATTTATGAAATGCGGGAAAAAGATCCTGACCGGGATTCTCGCGATCGCCTGTGTATTGTCATCTGGATGTGCCTTCCCGGGCAGAACCGGCAGCAATCAGCTGTCTGTCGATGAGAAGGGCGTTCTCACTGAGAAGATACAGGAGTCGGATTCCGGCGGAGGATACACAGAAGAAGAACTGAAACAGTATATAACCGACTCGATCCGTGCGTATGATTCCTCTGACGACGGTAAAGTCAGACTGGATTCCTGTAAGATCGACAGGGATACCGTGAAGATCGAGATGACTTATAAGACTGTTCAGGATTACAGTAATTACAACAAGGTTCCCTGCTATCTCGGGACGCTGGATGCGGCAAAAGCTGCCGGCTTCGACGTCGATCAGAAGTATCTGGATGAGAGCGGCAAGGAGGGCGATGCGGCGCTGATCCGTCAGAGGGCGAAGGAGTGGAAAGTCTTTATCGTCTCGGAACCCGTCAGTGTGCGGGTGTCGGACAAGATCCTTTACGCCACGGACAATGTGTCCATTACCGGGCGGCTGACGGCGGAAGTCCGGTCCGTCAGAGAGGAGGCGGTGAAGTCCTCTTCGGAAACGGTGATGTCAGCTTCCGGCGGTCTGCAGGAGGAAGCGTCCCCCTCAAAGGCGGCGGAAATGGACGCAAAGCAGCAGGAGATCTTGGAACGCTACACAACTGTGGCGGATAAATATGCATATATTATATTCAAATAATAGTTAACAGGAGAGTATGTCATGGAAAAAACAATGGAGAAGATCATTGCAGTCGCAAAATCCAGAGGTTTTATTTACCCGGGATCCGAGATCTACGGAGGACTCGCAAATACCTGGGATTACGGCCCGCTCGGCGTTGAGCTGAAGAACAATGTCAAGAAAGCATGGTGGAAGAAGTTCGTTCAGGACAACAAATACAACGTAGGTGTTGACTGCGCGATCCTGATGAACCCGCAGACATGGGTTGCCTCCGGACACATCGGAAGCTTCTCCGATCCGCTGATGGATTGTAAAGAGTGCCACGAGCGTTTTCGTGCAGATAAGCTGATCGAGGACTTCTGCGCAGAGAACGGCATTGAGCTTGAGAACAACAGCTGTGACGGCTGGTCCAACGAGCAGATGAAGGCGTTCATCGACGAGCACCAGATTCCCTGTCCGTCCTGCGGAAGCCATAACTTCACAGATATCCGTCAGTTCAACCTGATGTTCAAAACCTTCCAGGGTGTTACCGAGGACGCGAAGAACACGGTTTATCTCCGTCCGGAGACTGCACAGGGTATCTTTGTAAACTTCAAGAACGTACAGAGAACATCCCGCAAGAAAGTGCCGTTCGGTATTGCCCAGATCGGTAAATCTTTCCGTAACGAGATCACACCGGGTAACTTCACCTTCCGTACCCGTGAGTTCGAGCAGATGGAGCTTGAGTTCTTCTGCGAGCCGGGCACAGATCTTGAGTGGTTCCAGTACTGGAGAACTTTCTGCCACAACTGGCTGACAAGCCTCGGACTGAAGGACGAGGAGCTTCGTCTCCGCGATCACGCTCCGGAAGAGCTGGCATTCTACAGCAAGGCAACGACAGACTTCGAGTTCCTCTTCCCGTTCGGCTGGGGCGAGCTCTGGGGCGTTGCCGACCGTACAGATTACGACCTCGGCCGTCATCAGGAAGTATCCGGCCAGGATATGACATACTTCGATGACACAAAGAACGAGAAGTACATTCCGTACGTGATCGAGCCGTCTCTCGGCGCTGACCGTGTCGTTCTGGCCTTCCTCTGCGCTGCATATGACGAGGAAGTTCTGGATGCCGAGAAGAACGACGTTCGTACCGTTATGCATTTCCACCCGGCACTGGCACCGGTAAAGGCTGCCGTACTTCCGCTCTCCAAGAAGCTTGGTGAATCTGCTGAGAAAGTATTCGATATGCTTTCCTCCAAGTTCAACTGTGAGTACGACGACCGCGGAGCTATTGGTAAGAGATACCGCCGTCAGGATGAGATCGGAACACCGTTCTGTATCACCTACGACTTCGATTCCGAAGAGGATCACGCAGTTACCATCCGTAACCGTGACACCATGGAGCAGGAGCGCGTGAAGATCGAGGATCTCGAGAAGTGGTTCGAGGGAAAATTTGATTTCTAATCTATTCTGATCGATAAAGAAAGCTGTCGTTTTGATTTATGATCATTCGACAGCTTTCTTGTGCTATAATCTATGTATCTGAGAAAAGGACGGGAGGCTCGGGCGAGCGTCACTCTTTTTCCTATAAGGACGGAAGAATCTTCCGTGAGTAATGGAAAGTGAACAGGGAGGAATACAGAAGATGCTGCAGAAGAAAAAAGTAGTCGTAGCACTTGGACATACAGCACTGGGAACCACAATCCCGGAGCAGAAAGAGGCTGTAAACAAGGCCGTTGTAGCAGTGGCGGATCTGATCTCCGCAGGAGCCGGCGTTGTGATCACTCATAGTAACGGTGCGCAGGTCGGAATGATTCACACAGCACTGAACGAGTTCGCTAAGGTACACAGCGATTACACAGGTGCGCCCATGTCCGTCTGCTCTGCCATGAGCCAGGGGTATATCGGATATGATATTCAGAATTCACTTCGCGCGGAGCTGGTGCGCAGAGGAATCTACAAACCGGTGGCGACCGTTCTCACACAGGTGACGGTTGATCCCTACGATGAGTCACTTTACGAGCCGGTCAAAGTCATCGGCCGTGTACTCACAGAGGAAGAGGCGAAGATGGAAGAGGAGAAAGGTAACTTTGTCACAAAGACAGAGGAGGGCTTCCGCAGAATCATCGCATCTCCGAAGCCGCAGGAGATCATCGAGATCGACACAATTCAGCTTCTTCTGGACGCCGGCCAGGTTGTCATCGCCGGAGGCGGCGGTGGAATTCCGGTTATGGAACAGGGATCGGAGCTTCGCGGCGCCAGTGCAGTTATCGAGAAAGACCTGGTGAGCGGCAAGCTTGCGGAGCAGCTTCGTGCAGATGAGCTGATCATCCTCACCAGCGTGGAGAACGCAAAGATCGCTCACGGAACCGATCACGAACAGCCCATCGGAACCATCACCGTAGATCAGGCCGAGGCCTACATGAATGCAGGTGAATTCGGATACGGCACCATGCTTCCGAAGATCCAGGCAGCTGTGGACTTCCTTCGAAACGGCGGCAAGAGAGCGGTCATTACCTCCTTCGAGAAAGCAAAAGAAGGCTTCGAAGGAAGCGCGGGTACAATCATCACAAGTGCATAAAAAACGGGACAGATCCCTGCGGAAGCCTATGAGAGGTGGATGCAGGGATTTTAGATTTCAGGAATAATTGAATAGAGTATCTGTTATGAATAAAAGTCGAATCTACAGGGGATCGTTTACCCTCAATTTATTTCAATTTGAGAGTTTGATGAAAAAGTCACATAAATAGAGATTTTAAACAAGAAGCCGGAAACAATGCCTGCAGGCGCTGTTTCCGGGCTTTTTGTGTTTGAATCACCGGAGGTGTTTACCTCGGCCTTGTGATAAAGTGCCTTGTCACCAGATAGAGGACGATGCCGATGGCGACGGCGTAGCCGGCAAAACCCAGGAAGGGCATGCCGCAGATCGTGGGTTTGAGTCTCGTGGTGCAGACGATACTGGAGGAGATCAGAAGCGCCATGACCCACATACCGATGACGATGTTCTGGACGAGTTTCCGGAGAAGCCAGGCGAGTCTGGGGGAGCTTCGAAGCTCCATATTCACATGGCTCTGTCCGTTCGCGTATTCCTTCAGGATCTGTTCGAGGAGCTCGGGGATTGCGATGGTTTTCTGTGCCGCCCGGTACAAATGGCTGCCGGTGCGGGTGAGCTCGTTCTTCAGACTGAAGTGCTCGATATAGTCGGACATCATGCGCGTCTTCGCGATCTCCACCATGTTGATATCCGGACTGATGTCGGCGAGGACGCCCTCAATGTGGGCGAGACTTCTGGCGAGCATGGACAGGCCATGAGGCATACGGATGTGATTGGCTTTCATGGTTTCCATGAGATCCTGAACAAATGTGGCGATATCCACATCGCTGATGTCCGTGTCGCCATATTTCGCGAGGATGTCACGGATGTCTTTGTAGAGCTGATCCCGATCCGGTGTCCTGGTGAAATCAGCAAGGGCAATCACTGCGTTTTCCACACGTATGGTGTCGTGGTTGGCAATGCCGCGGATTGCCTCTCCGAGCAGGCGGCGATCCGAATGGGAGAGTCGCCCCATCATGCCCATGTCGATCCAGATGATCTTGCCGTCTCGGACACGGATGTTTCCGGGATGGGGATCTGCGTGAAAAAAACCGTCCTCCATGACTTGCTTGATGTAGTTGTCCACAAGCTTTGCGCCGATCTCCGGAAGCTCGTAACCGGCATCGGTGAGAGCCTCTTTGTCGTTGATGGCGTAGCCGTCGATGTACTCCTGTACGAGAACCTGACTTGTCGTGTACTCCCGATAGAGCTTCGGGAAGCCGATGAAATTGATTCCCCGGTTGCTGAGGGTGAATTCCTCGACATTTTCAGCTTCTTTCAGGAAGTTCATTTCTTCCTGGGCGACGCGCCACATTTCTTCGAGAACCTGATTCAGATCGACGATGGTCTTGAAGCCGCCGATCGGCGGCAGAAGTCTCACTGCGTGATGCAGCAGACGGATATCTCTTGCCATCGTGTTGTAGATATCCTTCCGCTGGACTTTGACGATGACCTCGTCACCGTTCTGCAGAGTCGCGCGGTGAACCTGCGCGATGGAGGCTGAACCCAGCGGCATTGGATCGAGAAAGGAAAAAATCTCGTTCCAGGATGAACCGTAGGATTCCTCGATCACATCGACGATATCCGAAAACGGCATGGGCGTCACGTCAGAATTGAGTTTCATCAGCTCGTCGCAGTATTCTTTCGGAATGAGATCGGAGTGAAGGGACATGATCTGGCCGATTTTGATATAGGTCGGACCGAGCTCTTCGGTGATGGTGCGGATTTTCTCCGGGGTGACGCCGGACAGGATTTTGTTTTTCAGGAGTATTTCTGTGATTTCATGAAGGCGGGAAGCACTGTCTCCGGCACGGCCGCAGGGTGTCGCGTTTTTTTTCTTCATCGCTGTTCCTTTTCATGAATAGAAAAGGAGCCGTAGCACAGCGCATCACCTGAAGAGGCAGATGCTGTATGTGCCGCAGCTCCGTTACGGATTCCGATAGTTACTGATCATCCACTGCGCTTCGCGCGTCGAGCTGGACGCGGAGAGTTTTGAGCTGCTCCGGTGAGAGAGAGTCTACCAGATCGGTCAGTTCCTCGTCAGAAATACGGGCACCGCTCTCTGAGGATGAATCCTCTTCCGCCGGCTCCGTTTTCTTCGGGGCGATGACATTGGCCGCTCTGGTGCGGAGATCGTCTGTCGTATCATTGATCTTATGTTTGAGTTCCTGATTCAGGATCTTTCCCTGCTGCGTGGTGAGCTCCCCTTTCTCGACAAGCTTATCGATGAGGTCCTTGCTCTTCTCCGCGCTGGTGGCGATGGCGCCGACGCCCGCCAGAAAGATCTTACGAATTGTCTCTGTGAAGTTTGAATCATCCATTGCCATACCGTACCTCCTTTATCAATAAAAAGACTTTATAAATAAAAAGACGAAACCAGTCTGTCACGCAAGGTTGATAAAAACAGTATAGCATTTATCCTGGAGAGATTCAATGAACCGTGGTGCATTGTGTACAAAGACCGGAGCTGTCATAACAGGAAAGTTATGCAGGATGGGCATTGCGTTATACCCCGGTGGGGCATAGAATGAGGCTGAGGAAATACCTGTAGGGGGTATATCCGAACCTATAGGACAGACAGGAGGTTAGACGATGGTGGATCGGAAGGACATAGATAAAAAAGAGCCGGGGGCCGGAAAAGCGGCGCAGGAAGGAACGGAGAAATGCTGCTGCGGGAACAGCGGTGAGAAAGACGTTCTGCCGGATTGCTGCAGACACAAGACGAAGGAGCGATCCGAGAAGGAATACAAGGATTTGATCAACCGCCTCAGCAGGATCGAAGGACAGGTGCGCGGCGTGCGGCGGATGCTGGAGGAAAACGCCTACTGTATTGATATCATGACGCAGGTGGCCGCCGTGAACGCGGCTCTCAACAGCTTCAACAAGGTTCTTCTCTCCAATCATCTGCAGACCTGTGTTACGGAGGATATCCGTGAGGGAAGAGAAGAGAAAATGGACGAGCTACTGAAAATACTCCCGAAACTGATGAAGTAAAGGGAAGTGTCACATTCGCCCCCAGGCACGGAGTAAAGATTTCATCAGTTGAGTAGAAAAATAAAAAGAGAGTAACCAACCTTTCAGGTATAATGGTAGTCGACGAAAACAAACCAAAGAAAGAAGGGTTGGTACTCTCATGGATATTTTATCACTATTAAAGAACTTTGCGGAAGATTTATTGAAATTGCAGGAAGAATTCAGCGAGGAGAATCGATTTGATCTTCTGGAAAAGGCTGCCGTTGATCTTGGTAACAGTACAATCGCCAAGTTTTTGTCTCTGACTCTGACGGAAACAGACAGCTTGATTCGAGACAGTGGAGTGAGAAAACG
>NZ_JHXY01000011.1 GCF_000621585.1 [Eubacterium] cellulosolvens LD2006
TATTTGATAACAGCGTGAATACGCAGAAGTCTCCTTACTCTGCTTGATTACAGGTGATCTGCCGCGGTCGGTCCTGTCAAGGCCGAAGCCTGGGACAGGTGCCTGCGGCAGCCTTGACAGAGCCGATGACGGCAGATATGGGGTAGACAAGCAGAGTAAGGAGTTCTCTGCCCATGATGGGCATCAAAATACTGCGTTGACGAAGTACAGATACATGAATAAGATAAAGTTAATTTAAGCACTATCATTTACCTAACGGGCGGAGTCTCGATTCGCTTAACTGAAGGTTACTTAACGCCGTCAACCAACGAAAAAGGTTTGCCCTCGAGTACAGAATTGATTATAATATGAGACGTATTCACTTCCGGGCGAAAAAATCTTGTCTGGAATAAGTCAGTTTTGTACGAAAGAGGGAGAGATAGCTATGGAAAAAATTCAAATGACGACGCCGCTTGTGGAGATGGATGGAGATGAGATGACCAGAATTCTCTGGAAGATGATTAAGGATGAACTCCTTCTTCCGTTCATTGATCTGAAGACAGAGTATTATGACCTCGGTCTCAAACACAGAGATGAGACAAACGATCAGGTTACAGTAGATTCTGCCGAGGCAACAAAGAAATACGGCGTTGCTGTTAAGTGTGCGACTATTACACCCAATGCTGCCCGTGTGGAGGAGTACAACCTGAAGAAGATGTGGAAGAGCCCTAACGGAACCATTCGTGCTCTTCTGGATGGTACTGTGTTCCGTACACCGATCATTGTAAAGGGAATTGAGCCGGTGGTTAAAAGCTGGAAGAAGCCAATCACTATCGCCCGTCACGCTTACGGTGATGTTTACAAGAACGTTGAGATTCGTGTACCGCAGGCTGGAAAAGTAGAGCTTGTCTACACATCCGAGGACGGAACCATCGAAAAGAGAGAGACCGTTCATACTTTTGACGGCGCAGGTGTTGTTCAGGGAACACATAATATCGACGCGTCTATCGAGAGCTTTGCAAGAAGCTGCTTCGAGTATGCGCTCGGAAGAAAAGAAGATCTCTGGTTTGCCACAAAGGATACCATCTCCAAGATCTACGATCACCGTTTCAAAGATGTATTCCAGGATCTGTACGACAACGAGTACAAGGAGAAATTCGAGGCTGCAGGAATTACATATTTCTACACACTTATCGATGATGCGGTTGCCCGTATCATGAAAGCAGAGGGCGGCTTCATCTGGGCATGCAAGAACTACGACGGAGATGTTATGAGCGATATGCTTTCCTCCGCCTTCGGTTCTCTGGCTATGATGACTTCCGTACTTGTTTCCCCTCAGGGATATTATGAGTACGAGGCAGCACATGGTACTGTTCAGAGACATTACTACAAGCACCTCAAGGGAGAAGAAACATCCACAAACTCCGTGGCAACCATCTTTGCATGGACCGGAGCACTCCGTAAGAGAGGCGAGCTGGACAACCTTGTTGAGCTTATCAAATTCGCAGATGCACTGGAGAAGGCAACCATCGAGACCATCGAGTCCGGAAAGATGACAGGAGATCTGGCGCTGATCACAGAACTTCCGAATCCGACCAAGCTGAATTCTCTGGACTTCATCAAGGCAATTCGCGAGAACCTCGAGAAGGAACTTGGCTGATTTACAGAGTGTATGCGTTCTCGTTACTGTTGAGGATATCGAGAATGTGAAGATATAGGTATTTTAGATAAGAAAGCGGAATTCTCACAAAGTGCATGAGAATCCCGCTTTTTTGAGTGGTTTCATTTATTGATTATTACATGGCTCAAGTGAAGTGCTCTGCGGAAGGCGGCAGAGCATACAAAGCGAACGATAGGAGCGGAGGGTGCTGAACGTCCGGGGGACGTTCGTTTAGCACCGACCGGAGCGGAGCGTAGACGTGCATGCTTGAGCCCGCTTTGGACAACGCCCGAAGGGCATAAGACAAAGCGGGTGAGTTTGCGAAGAGCACCTGCATTAGGCGGCAGAGCGCTGAGGACGAGAGCGACGTGTTCGCGTGTATACTCTACCGTCTTCCGCGAGTTCTGTTTTGTGCGTCCATGGATTTACAGCTGCGACGAAACCTCTTCCCACTTCTCGTAGAGTCCCTCCAGCCTTTCATTGTTCGCTGTCTGTTCTTTGGAGAGTTTCTGGCACTTCGGAAGATCGGTGCCGGTCTCCGGTTTCAGAAATTCTTCGTCGATTTCCCGGTTTCTGTCTTCCAGTTCCCCGATTTCTTTTTCGATTTTTTTGATCTCGTTTTCAATCTTGCGGATTCGAGCCTGTTCCTCCTTCTGGGCTTTCCAGTCCAGTTTGCCGGCTGTGTCGCCTGCCTGATTCGTTTCGGCGCTGTCGTCGGCAGGAGTGGCTGCGTAGATTGCTGTCAGTTCATCTTTTTTCTCCAGGTAGTAATCATAATTTCCGATGTAGTTTACCAGTGTCCGGTTGTTCAGGTCGATGATTCTGGTTGCGGTCTGGTTGATGAAGTAACGGTCGTGGCTGACATAGAGCACGGTTCCGGTGTATTCATTCAGGGCGTCTTCCAGAATCTCCTTGGAGATAATATCCAGATGGTTGGTAGGCTCGTCCAGAATCAGAAGATTTGCCTCGGAGAGCATGAGTCTCGCCAGGGATACGCGGCCGCGCTCGCCTCCGGAGAGGGATTTGATGAGCTTGAAGACGTCGTCGTTGGTAAAAAGGAAGGCGGCCAGGACATTCCGGATCTCTGTATTTGACAGAGTCGGATAGTCATCCGAGATCTGTTCAAAAATGGTCTTGGAGGGATCCAGAAGCTGCTGTTCCTGATCATAATAACCAATGTGCACTTTGGAACCGAAGGTTACGGTTCCGGCATCAGGCTCCAGAAGTCCTGTGAGGATCTTCAGGATGGTGGACTTACCGGTACCGTTGTTTCCGATAATGGCGACGCGCTCCCCGCGCTTGATCTCAAAACTCTGATCGGTGAACAGAGGAAGATTCGGGAAGGATTTGGTGAGCCCCTTTACCGTGAGGACATCTTTTCCACTCTCCGTGCGTGGATGTAGTTCGATGCGCATATCGGCGCTGACTTCTGCCGGTTTTTCGATGAGGTCGATTTTGTCCAGCATTTTCTCACGGCTCTCCGCGCGCTTGATGGATTTTTCACGGTTGAACTGCTTGAGTTTTGTGATGACTGCTTCCTGGTGTTTGATCTCGTTCTGCTGTTTGAGCCAGGCGTTGTACTGGGACTTCCGGACGATGGCTTTTTTCTCACTGTAGGCGGAGTAGTTCCCGACAAAGGTCATGGAGCTTCCGTTTTCGATCTCCACGACGCGGTTGACGATCCGGTTCAGGAAGTAACGGTCGTGGGAGACGATCAGGACGGTTCCAGCGTAGTTCAGAAGATAGGTCTCCAGCCACTCGATGGAGGTGAGATCCAGGTGGTTGGTAGGCTCGTCCAGAAGAAGGACATCCGGCTTTGTGAGCAGGAGCTTGCCGAGAACCACCCGGGTCTTCTGTCCTCCGGAGAGTGTGGAAAGCCTGCGGTCAAAATCAGCTTCCGCAAAACCAAGACCCTTGAGTACGCCGGTGATCTCGCTCTCAACAGCATAACCGTTCTCCAGTTCAAAGCGATGACCCAGCTGTGTATATTTTTCCATCACACGGTCGTAGTCGCTGCCGGTGACGTTTTTCATTTGTTCTTCCATGCTGCGCAGTTCCTGTTCCATATCCAGAACGTACTGACGCGCCTTTTTTACTTCATTGTAGATTGTCTCGTCACCCTCCATCTCCTGATACTGAGCCAGATAGCCCAGTGTTTTTCCGTGGGTGAGGGTAACTTCGCCGGAATCCGGAGAGAGAGCTCCCGTAATGATTCGGAGAAGTGTGGATTTTCCGGCGCCGTTTACACCGATGAGAGCTGCCTTGTCGTGCTCCTCCAGGTGAAAGGAGACATCCTTCAGGATGGTCTCGGTGCCGAAAGACTTGCTTATATTCTGACAGGATAAAATCATTCTGTTTCCTCCTATAAATCTGCCCTTCTCATTATACTTGAAATATGACACAAAACAAGGACGAGAAAGTCTTTCGAATTTTGTGATTTTTCTATCAAAGACCTTGATAAGATTTAGACAAAGATATATAATATATGTAATTTGAACGGAGGGCACCGTATGGGACAGAAAGTAATTTCGAAAGCTGTTATTAAAAGACTCCCCCGATATTACCGATATCTCGGAGAACTTCTGGATGCAGGTGTGGAGAGGATTTCTTCCGGTGAACTGAGTCAGCAGATGAAAGTCACTGCATCGCAGATTCGTCAGGATCTGAATAATTTCGGCGGATTCGGGCAGCAGGGTTACGGTTACAATGTGTATTATCTTCGGACGGAAATTGCGAAGATCCTCGGTCTTGACCGGCCGCACAAGATGATCATCATTGGAGCAGGAAATCTCGGACAGGCACTTGCCAACTACGCAAAGTTCGAGAAGAACAGTTTCCGTGTTGTTGGTCTCTTTGACAATAACAAGGCACTTAAGCGGAAGATGGTTAGAGATATCCCGATCATGATGATCGATGAGCTCCCGGCCTTTCTTCAGAAGAATGATGTGGAGATTGCCGCGCTCACACTTCCGAAGGAGAATGCCATCGACATGGCTCAGATTCTGGTGGAGAACGGAATCCACGCGATCTGGAACTTCGCACACACAGATCTGAATCTGGTAGTACCGAAGACGGTGGCTGTGCAGAACGTCCACCTCTCAGAGAGCCTGATGCGTCTATCCTATAATCTCAAGACGCTGGAAGAAGAAGGAAAAATCAAATAAGATATGATACCTGTTTTGCAGAAGCAGGGCAGAAACAACCGGTAAGGGACTGCCGCACGAAAACATAGTAGGTACTTTGTATGTATGCTGCTGTTTCGCGTGGCAGTCCCTTTATTCGTCAAATGTTATACTTTCGTAGTTCATTAAATCAAAGTACTTCGCGGAGGAGACTGAGTTGTACTAAGCGAACGCTTGGAATTAATATCGAATTATCACGTAATAGAGAAAACGTATGCCCGAAAAGGAGGTCACCATGGAACCGATTTTACGTGCCGATCAGCACAAGGAAGCCGATATCCGAACCAGTGAAAACGGAATACCCTCTCTGGTTCTGATGGAGAGGGCGGCTCTTGCTGTCGTGGATGTTCTGGAAGAGGAAGAATTTGATCTTTCAGATGTGCTTGTCATCTGCGGAACCGGAAACAATGCCGGTGACGGAGCGGCTATTGCGAGAATTCTCACAGAGAGAGGCTATGGCGCCACCGTTTTTGCGGCAGGGGACGAGGAGAAATACAGCGAACAGATGAAGACGCAGATGATGGTTCTCACGCATTATCCTGTGAAGGTGTTGCGGGGAGAATTTCCGGTCGAAGGTTATACATTGATTGTGGACGCCCTGTTCGGGATCGGCATGCACAGGCCGGTGACGGGAAACTATGCGGAGGTTATTGAGGCTGTCAATGACTCTGACCTGCCGGTTGTTGCTGTGGACATGCCTTCCGGCATTCATACGGACACCGGAGCGGTGTGCGGTGTTGCGGTGAGAGCAGATCTGACAGTCACCTTTACCACGGGCAAGGCAGGTCTCTATCTGTATCCGGGAGCTGCCTATGCCGGAAGAGTGCTCGTGCGTAAAATCGGAATTCCGGTGGAGGAGGATATGCTCCGGGAATGCCCCTTGTTTTCTCTGGATGAAACGGACTTGAAACTGCTTCCCGCGAGGGATGAATCCGGAAACAAGGGAACTTTCGGGAAGGTTCTGGTGATTGCCGGCTCCGAAGAAATCTTCGGAGCCGCATACCTGTCGGCGGCGGCCGCGTTGAAGTCCGGTGCCGGTATGGTGAAGATCTACACCGACGAGAAAAACAGAACGGCGCTGGCCACTATGCTTCCGGAGGCTTTGCTCTCGGTTTATACGTCCAAAGGCTGGAAGCCGGAAAGTCTGCTGGAAAATCTGAAATGGGCGGATGCTGTGCTCATCGGACCGGGCCTTGGGACAGGAGAAATTTCGGAAAAAATCCTGACGACATTTCTGAAAAGCGGTTGGAAGAAGACGACAGTGATGGACGCGGATGCATTGAATATTCTGGCACGCCATGATGAACTGATCAGCCTCATTGATTTTCCGGTAACTATTACGCCCCACCTGATGGAGATGAGCAGGCTCTGTGATTATTCTGTTGAAGAAATAAAGAAGGAATTTGTCTATGTGGCGTCAAAGGCTGCGGAAGAATCCGGAGCCTGTGTGGTTCTCAAGGATGCCCGAACTGTAGTCGCCCTTCCGGATGGACGTTCGTTTCTGAATCTGTCCGGCTGCAGTGCACTGTCGACGGCCGGCAGCGGAGATGTACTGGCGGGAATGATCACGACCCTCACTATGCAGCATCCGGATCTTCCGGTGCCGCCCCAGGCACTTGCAGTTTACATTCACGGAAAATGCGGGGAGATGGCGGCAGAAAAGTATTCCGCTGCATCTGCGACGGCAGGAGATCTGCTTGAATTTATTCACCGTTTTTTGTGAATCCGTCACCGGAAAACCTCATAATAAATAGGAAGAAACGAATCTTGACGGTTATTTTATTCAGTGCTATATTTCTAAGGTGATGATAAAATATGCGTGAACTGTGAAGAGACGCATGAGAAAGACAGAGGAGAGGAAACAAGGTATGTCAGGACATTCAAAATTCGCGAATATCAAACACAAGAAAGAGAAGAATGATGCTCAGAAGGGCAAAATTTTTACCATAATCGGACGAGAGATCGTTATTGCTGTAAAGGCAGGCGGCGCTGATCCGGATAATAACAGCAAACTTCGTGACGTTATCGCAAAGGCAAAGGCAGCAAACATGCCGAACGATACGATCAAACGTGGAATTGAGAAAGCAGCAGGAGCAGCTTCCGCCGACAACTACGAGCACATCACTTACGAGGGATACGGTCCGGCCGGAGTTGCAGTTATCGTTCAGACGCTGACAGACAACAAGAACCGTACCGCTGCGGATGTAAGAAGTGCGTTCTCCAAGGGACACGGAAACATCGGAACACCGGGATGCGTATCCTTCATGTTCGATGAGAAGGGACAGATCCTGATCGATAAGGAGCAGTTTGAAGATGAGGTTGGAGGAACAGCCGATGATCTCATGATGACAGCCCTCGATGCAGGCGCTGAGGACTTCAACGAGTACGAGGATTATTTCGAGGTTCTCACAGATCCGGAATCCTTCTCCGAGGTTCGTGAGAGTCTTGAGAAAGAGAAAATCCCGATGATGGAGGCGGACATCGCAATGATTCCGCAGACAAAGACAGCTCTCACAGATGAGACAGATATTGCGAATATGCGCAAGATTCTGGATCTTCTCGACGAGAGCGATGACGTACAGAACGTGTACACGAACCTCGACGGAGATATTGACGAGGACTAAATAACGCATGGATTTTTCGGCGCAGGTCAGCAACTGCAGTCGAAGGTCCGCTGCGGGAAACGCCGGAAGCGGCCTTTCCTTCATTTATAAACAGGGGAGATTGGGGACATACTTATGTCTATAATAGGGGCAATTATCCTGGGAGTGCTGCAGGGAGTAACAGCATTCTTTCCGGTGAGCAGTTCCGGTCATCTGGTGGTCGTGGGGAGACTGCTGGGGGCCGATGAGGCGGTAAATCTTAGCTATCTGGCTATGATGCATATCGGAACACTCATCGCTGTGATCTTCTCGTTCCGGTCGGATTTGTCGAGGGTACTCGCGTCCATGGCCGGAATGTGCGGAGATGTCTTTACAAATGTCAGACTGCTTGTAAAGAATTATCGTCATTCCGAGACGGGAGATTATCACAGAATCCTGACAACAAATTATCGCCGGTTTACCGCAATGATGATGATTTCCACGCTGACATCCGCTGCCATTTTTCTGGCGCTCCGACCTTTTGCCAGAATGGGAGCGGATAATCTTCTGATTACGGCCACGGGAATGTCGATCACAGCGCTTACGTTGTTTATTTCATCGTTTACGCGCAACACGGGGAAAAAACCGGCGGGAACCAGAATCAGGGACGCGCTGGTAATCGGAGTCCTGCAGGGACTTGCCGTTATGCCGGGGATTTCAAGGCTCGGCATGATCCTCGCGGGAGCGGGGATCTGCGGTTTTTCGAGAAAGTATATGGTGAAATATGCTTTCCTGCTCAGCATTCCGGCCATCATCGGCGGCGTTTTGACGGAGGGAAGGTTCGGCATGGCATCGATCGCCGCCAACGTCGGCGTCGGGTGCATGATGGCAGGGATTGTTTTTGCGGCGCTTGTCGGCTGTCTTGTGCTCAGACTATCGCAAAGGGTTTTATCCGGAAAGAGAAGCTGGATATTCAGCTCCTATTGTCTGATCGCAGGGATCCTGACCATGGTGATATATCTTTTTTGAAAGCGACGCGGGAGCTTATAACCGGCATACAGAGTGAGGAGTTGTTTGAGTGGCACAGAAAAAGTCAGTCAGATCCAAGAGCTCGTCTTCGGGCGGAAGCAGGACTTCCGCAAGAGGGCGAAGCAACACAAAAACAAAAAAACAGAGAGAACATGAAGCAGCTGTTGCGAAAATGCAGGAACAGAAACGGCGACAGCTGATGCTGGATATGGAAGTGATCGTTGCGTTTGTGGCGGCGGTTCTGATTTTCCTGAGTTGTCTCGATACGGCCGGTGCCGCCGGAAAGATCCTGGGTTCTTTTTTATTTGGAATGTTTGGAATTCCGGCGTTTCTTTTTGCTTTTCTATTCCTGTACATGGCCGTGCTGTTCATTTCGAACGGAAGATACGCGGATTCCGTACGCATCGCGGTGTCCCTTGCGGGCATCTATGTTTTTCTGTGCTCGTTGTTCCAGCTGATTCTGAAAGGTTATCTTCGCGGCGCGGATCTGAAAATGATTTACGACAGCTGCAGCACAGAGAAAGCAGGAGGCGGTCTCGTCGGCGGAATGATTGTTCAGTTCTTCGGGATGCTTTTCGGAACAGTCGGAGCGTATGTGATTACACTTGCTGCGCTCCTGGTATGCACGATTCTCCTTACACAGAGACCGGTGATCTCCAGTGTCCGGGAGAAAAAGAAAGCGGCTTATGAAGGAATGACGCCGGAAGAAATTGAACTCGAGAAAGAAAAGAAACGGGTCCTCCGGCAGGAGAAACGTGATGCGGCGAAAGAAAAGAGGGATCTGGCCGCATCCGTCCGTATGCAGAAGAAAAAACGTCAGCAGGAGGCGAAGCTGATCACGGAACATGCAAAGCTGGTCGAGCCTCAGAAAATTACGGATACAGGAAACGCGGCTTCCGATCCCGCCGATCTGTTTCAGTTGAAACTCGGCTTTGACGGGGAACCGGACGGGGAAGAGCAGGCGGAGAAGAAGGACGCAAAACGTTCCGGAGGAAAAGAGACAGAAACCTTTATGGATCCGATGCAGGTATCCGTGGAGGATGCTCCGTCTTCGATCCGTGTGTCGGATATACCGGACGATATCATTGACACAGCTGCGCCGGAGCGCGAACTTCCGGATCCGGAAGAAATCGATGATGAGCTTGGTATGGATGAGGTGCCGACCGTCTTCGGCCGGAAGAGCGTGAAGAAAGAAAGCGCTGCCGCCGGTATTTCGGATATGAAAGAATTGTCTGCCGGAGACGAAGAACCGGAGAATCCTGCTCCGGAGTCTGTCGCCGAAGGCGAACAGAAGTACGCGAGAAAAGGACGTCCGTCCGTGGGAGAAGTTGAAAAACTCGAAGTAAAAGAAGCGGAAGAGATCAAAGAGTACATGTTTCCTCCGCTGAATCTGCTGCAGTCTCCGAAGGGAGCCGGCGGCGGAGACACGAAGGACCAGCTCAAGGAGACGGCGTTAAAGCTTCAGCAGGTGCTTCACACCTTCGGCGTGGAAGTTTCCATCAATCATATCAGCTGCGGACCAACGGTCACAAGGTATGAGCTCACGCCGCAGATGGGTGTAAAAGTCAGCAAGATCCTGAGCCTTCAGGATGATATCAAGCTGAATCTTGCGGCTGCGGACATCCGAATCGAGGCACCGATTCCGGGGAAGGCTGCCATCGGAATTGAGGTTCCGAACAAATCCAAGAGCTCTGTTCTTCTTCGTGAGCTTCTGGACACGGACGTTTTCAGGAAACACAAGTCGCCGCTGGCTTTTGCAGTCGGCAAGGACATTGCGGGACAGCCGGTGATCGGGGATATCGCGAAGATGCCGCATCTTTTGATCGCGGGAGCGACCGGATCCGGTAAGTCTGTCTTCATCAATACGCTGATCATGAGTATCATCTACAAGGCGAAGCCGGATGACGTGAAGTTCATCATGGTCGACCCGAAGGTCGTGGAACTCTCTGTCTACAACGGTATTCCGCACATGCTGATTCCGGTTGTGACAGATCCGAAGAAAGCAGCCGCAGCGCTGAACTGGGCGGTTGCAGAGATGACAGACCGCTATGCGAAGTTTGCGGAACTCGGTGCGAGAGATGTGAAGAGTTATAATGCGAAGATCGCCACGCTGCCCGACACGGAGGATAAGCCGAGACCGAAGAAGATGTCCCGGATCGTCATCATCGTCGACGAGCTTGCGGATCTCATGATGGTGGCGCAGAATGAGGTTGAGGACGCGATCTGCCGGCTTGCCCAGCTGGCGCGAGCCTGCGGAATCCATCTTGTGATTGCGACACAGAGGCCGTCCGTGAATGTCATCACCGGTCTGATCAAGGCAAATATGCCTTCAAGAGTTGCGCTCTCGGTCACCTCCGGCGTGGATTCCAGAACCATCATCGATATGAACGGAGCGGAGAAACTTCTCGGAAACGGCGATATGCTCTATTATCCGCAGGGTTATCAGAAGCCGGCCAGGCTGCAGGGAGCTTTTCTCTCAGACGATGAGATCGCGAAGGTTGGAAGATTTCTGAAGGATAACCATCTGCAGGAGGCCGGACAGAATCAGGCGGAGGAGATTCAGAAGCAGATTGACAGTCACTCTGTCGGCTCCGTCAGCCCGGGGGGTGACGCGATGGATACGGACGAGTATTTCACGGAAGCCGGAAAACTGATCATCAACAAAGACAAAGCATCGATCGGAATGCTTCAGAGAGCGTTCCGGATCGGATTCAACAGAGCGGCCAGAATTATGGAACAGCTCTATGACGCGGGAGTTGTCGGGGCGGAGGAAGGCACGAAACCCCGGAAGGTACTTATGACTATGGAAGAGTTTGATAACTATCTGGAGGAGAACTGATCATGAGGAAATGCACAAGGTGTGGTGCAGATTTTCCGGATGATGAGCTTATTTGCCCGGTTTGCGGCGAACAGGTTCAGCTCGTTCCCGATTATGTGACGATTGAGACGCATTATCAGGAACATGAGCTTAAGTTAAAAGAGGAAGAAAAGGCCAGACAGGCGGAGAGGGAGAAACAGGAGGCAATCGAGCGGAGAAAACGCCAGATTCAGCGCAATGTGATCCTCACCGTCAGCCTGACTCTGATTGGAGTGATTGTTCTTGTCTGGGTTCTGGTCGGGATCAATCATTCAAGAAAAAACAACTCCTATGATTACCAGTATCAGTGCGCGGTAGAAGCCTTCGGAAGGGAAGACTACCGGGCGGCGCTCGACTACGCGAACCGGGCGCTGACACTGAAAAAGGGAGACAGGGACGTGCGGGTCCTGATTGCAAAAATCTATGATGCCGACGGGAATTCCGGGAAGGCGGCTGACGTTCTGAGTGCACTGATCGATGATTTTCCGAAAGATGAGGAGTGCTATCAGCTCCTGATCGGGATCTGGAAGAAGGACGGGAAGATTACAGATATCCAGAAACTCCTCCGGAAGTGTCCGTCTGATGAGATTCTTAAGAGGTATGCGGATTATCTGCCGGAAGAACCGGAGATTTCACCGGGGGGAGGAGCCTTTGACTCCGAGCAGAGCGTGACCATTCGCACAGATTCGGCAAATGCCGAAATCTACTACACGATGGACGGAAGCACGCCGACAGAGAATTCGATGAAGTACACAGGACCATTTGCTGTCAAAGAGGGAGGCACGGTGGTAAAAGCTGTTGTTGTCACCGGAGTCGGAGCAAAGAGTGAAATCGTGAAAGCAGAGTTCAATATCACGCTTCCCACACCTCCGGAACCTCAGATTGTGCCGAAGTCAGGCACTTACACCCACATGAAGGGGGATGCGGACAAGCAGGCCGATCTCAGCAGGTACTTTGACAAAGACGGCAAACCGAAGAATTCTGTTTCACAGGATGTTGAATCTTCTTCATCTTCCGACAAGGATGATGAAAAACATGTGAACCTGATTACGGTTATTGTGCCGGATGGCTATACATGTTATTATTCTTTTGACAAAAAACCGACAAAAGCAAGCCCAAAATACACAAAACCCGTAAGAATGAGGAAAGGCGAACATGTCTTCTATGCTGTTCTTGCAGGACCGAACGGAAAGCTCGGAAATCCGGCTTCCGTCACGCTGATCTACAACGAGATCGCGCCGACAGAGACTCCGGCACCGGAGCAGACGGCGAGCGATGTGCTGAATCCCAGTCAGGATGGGTATGGGAGCAGCTCGGAGGGCGATGATGAAGACGAGCATTCGTCATCATCATCTTCGGATTCAGGGACGGATTCCGGCGGAAAAGATTCCTCCGGAAAAGATTCCTCCGGTGATGAGTCCGGTTCGGAACGGTCGTCAGAGTCAAAGGATTAATGCCATACTTTTCCCGGGTATGATATTAATAAATTTCTACATTGCAAGTAACAGAGGAGGTTACCATGTACAAGATTTTGTCTGCAGAAAAGCTGAACGCAGTCATCTACAAAATGGTGGTTGAAGCGCCGCTAGTAGCCAAGCACTGTCTTCCCGGACAGTTCATCATCGTCAAAGTAGGTGAAGAGGGCGAGAGAATTCCGCTCACGATCTGCGACTACGACAGAGAGGCAGGAACGATCACGATTGTTTTCCAGCCGATCGGACAGTCCACACAGAAAATGGCAGAGCTCAAAGCAGGAGATGCTTTCGACGACTTTGTCGGACCGCTCGGACGTCCGTCTGATCTCGTAGAAACACCGATTGAGGAACTTAAGAAACGCAAAATGGTATTTATCGCGGGTGGCGTCGGAACCGCTCCGGTATACTGCCAGGTGAAATGGCTTCACGAAAATGGAATTACTGCAGATGTAATCATTGGTTGCAAGTCTCACGATATCCTCATCATGGAAGAGGACTTCAAGAAGGTGTCCAATCTGTATGTAACCACAGATGACGGCTCCTATCAGAGAAAAGGTATGGTAACCCAGTGTCTGTCCGATCTGATCGATAAAGAAGGTAAGAAGTATGACTGGTGCGTAGCCATCGGTCCGATGATCATGATGAAGTTCGTCTGCAAGATGACAGAAGAGTACGGAATCCACACAGTAGTCTCCATGAACCCGATCATGGTTGACGGAACAGGTATGTGCGGTGCCTGCCGTCTCGTTGTCGACGGCCAGGTGAAATTCGCCTGTGTAGACGGTCCGGAGTTTGACGGACACAAGGTGGATTTCGACGGCGCTATGAAGAGAATGAGAATGTACAAGACGGAAGAGGGCCGTGAGATCCTCAGGAAACAGGAAGGCGATACACACCATGGCGGCTGTGGTCATTGCGGAGGTGACGAATAATGGCAGTGGATATGATGAAAAAAGTACCCGTACGTGAGCAGGAGCCGAAGGTGCGTGCGACAAATTTTGACGAGGTTTGCCTCGGTTATTCTCAGGAAGAAGCCGTTGAAGAGGCGGCCAGATGTCTGAACTGTAAAAATCCGAAATGTGTAGAGGGATGTCCGGTACACATCAATATTCCGGGATTTATCGAGCAGATCAAGACCGGAGATTTCAAGAAAGCATATGACGTCATCAGCGAGTCCAGTTCCCTGCCGGCTGTCTGCGGACGTGTTTGTCCTCAGGAGACACAGTGCGAGCAGAGATGTATCCGCGGCATCAAGGGTGAGGCTGTATCCATCGGTAAGCTCGAGAGATTCACAGCCGACTGGGCAAAAGAGAATGGCGTAAAACCTACTCCGGCCGCAGAGAAAAATGGTCACAAGGTAGCTGTCATCGGAGCGGGCCCTGCAGGACTTACCTGCGCCGGCGACCTCGCGAAACTCGGATACGATGTTACCATCTATGAGGCGCTCCACAAAGCCGGCGGCGTTCTTGCCTACGGTATTCCGGAGTTCCGTCTTCCGAAAGACAAAGTTGTAGAGAAAGAGATCGAGAACGTAAGAAGCCTCGGCGTAAAGATCGAGACGGATGCTGTCATTGGTCAGGCTACAACCGTGGACGAGCTCATGAATGAGGAAGGTTTCGAGGCTGTCTTCATCGGTTCCGGTGCAGGACTTCCGAGATTCATGAACATTCCGGGCGAGACAGCGCTCGGTGTATTCTCTGCGAATGAGTTCCTTACAAGAAACAATCTGATGAAGGCATACCGCGACGATTACTACACACCGATCCACAGAGGAAAGAAAGTGGTTGTAGTCGGCGGCGGTAACGTAGCGATGGACGCTGCCCGCACGGCACTCCGTCTCGGCGCTGAGGTACATATTGTTTACCGTCGTTCCGAGGAAGAGCTTCCGGCTCGTCGAGAGGAAGTTCATCACGCAAAAGAAGAGGGCATCATTTTTGATCTTCTCACAAACCCGGTAGAGATCATCGAGGACGAAGAGACCGGATGGGTAAAGGCAATCAAGTGTATCCGCATGGAGCTTGGCGAGCCGGATGCCTCCGGAAGACGCAGCCCGGTTGAGATTGAGGGATCCGAGTTCATCATCGACTGTGATACAGTAATCATGTCCCTTGGTACATCACCGAACCCGCTGATCTCTTCCACAACCGTGGGACTCGACATCAACAAGAGAAAATGTATCATTGCTGATGAAGAGAACGGAAAGACGACCAAAGAGGGCGTATTTGCCGGCGGTGACGCAGTGACAGGAGCTGCAACAGTTATCCTCGCTATGGGCGCAGGAAAAGCTGCAGCCAAGGGAATTGATGAGTTTATCAAATCCCAAAATGCCTGATTGATTTACGAGGCGGTCTGAGAAGGTCTGCGATTGCAGACTTTTCCGGATGGCCTCGTTTTCTGTCTTTTAGAAAAATGCTTCGTGCGATGAACTCCCCGTTGGAGTGTGGCGCAGTAGAGACCTGCCAGATTCTTTGATATGTGCCAGGTTATTGATCCTTTTACATGATATCAAGGATGAAGAGATCAAAGTGACATATACATAATTACCGCGGCAGGAACAGAGTCATGCAAAGCGAACACTTGGAAGCGAAGGGTGCTGAACGTCCGGGGGACGTTCGTTTAGCACCGACCGTAGCAGTGCGGAGACCGAAGCGCGAGTATAGCAGCGGGTGCGGCGCTGAACGTCCGGGGGACGTTCGTTTAGCGCGGACCGTAGCGGAGCGAAGACGTCCATGTTTGAGCGCACTTTGTACATCGCCCGAAGGGCATTTGAACAAAGTGCGTGAGTTTTGGCGAAGCACCCGCAATAAGCGACGGAGCGCTGAGGACGAGAGCGACGTGTTCGCGTGTATGCTCTGGTTCTGCCGCGGAAAGTCGAATACAAAATACTTTAGATTGCAAACAGGGGCATATATGAAAATAACAGTTGCATGTGTAGGAAAAATCAAAGAAAAATATCTGACTGCGGGAATTGCCGAGTATGCCAAGCGGCTTGGCAGGTACTGCACACTGAAGATTGCGGAGGTGGCGGATGAGAAGACGCCGGACGGCGCCTCGGAAGCTCTGGAGAAAGCAATCAAGGTCAAAGAGGGTGAGAGGCTTCTGAAAGTGATTCCGGATAATGCCTATGTCGTTGCCCTTGCCATCGATGGCGATATGCTTGATTCCGTGCAGCTCTCCGAGAAGATCGCGGATCTCACTGTCCGTGGCGTGAGCCATATCGTCTTTGTGATCGGCGGCTCCCTGGGTCTGGCTGACGAGGTGCTCTCGAGGGCGGATATGAAACTCAGTTTTTCGAAGATGACGTTTCCGCACCAGCTCATGCGGATGATCCTTCTGGAGCAGATCTACCGGAGTTTCCGCATTCAGAATCATGAGCCATACCATAAGTAAAGAAACAGTAGTGGCAAATTTCCCGAAATAGAGTAAAATAAACTCTGAGTGTTTTTTATGGCAGGCGCGATATGTTATCGGGAATGATGAGCAATTCTTGAGTGATATGAAGAACCTGCCGCCCAAAGAGAACAGGATAGGAAGGTAGCAGAGGCATTGGCGGTTATTGAAGAAATCATGCAGATTCCTGCAGAGTACGAGAAGAGCGTATTCGGGCAGTTTGATGAAAATATCAAGAAGATTGAGCGGGCGCTGTCCGTGACACTGATTTGCAGAGAGGGAACCCTCCGTGTCGTCGGACCCGAGGGCAATGTGAAGTGCACGAGACATATGCTCGAGCAGCTCTCGGAGCTCGCGAAGCGTGGAAATGAGATCACGGAGCAGAACGTGAATTATATGATCTCCCTGGCAATGGAGTCGAAGGAGACGGATGTGCTGGAGCTGGACAGAGATCTCATCTGTCATACGATCAACGGCCGTCCGGTCAAACCGAAGACACTCGGTCAGAAGGAATATGTGGACGCGATCCGCAACCACATGATCACCTTCGGTCTGGGACCGGCCGGTACCGGAAAGACCTATCTCGCGATGGCTATGGCGATCACCGCGTTCCGCAACGACGAGGTCGGCAGGATCATTCTCACACGTCCCGCCATCGAGGCCGGCGAGAAACTCGGCTTTCTTCCGGGTGATCTGCAGAGTAAAATCGACCCCTATCTGCGTCCCCTCTACGACGCCCTCTACCAGATCATGGGTGCGGAGAGTTTCCAGAAAAATATGGAAAAAGGTCTGATCGAAGTGGCGCCTCTCGCCTACATGCGAGGACGGACGCTCGATAATGCCTATATCATTCTCGACGAGGCGCAGAACACGACGCCGGCACAGATGAAGATGTTCCTCACCCGTATCGGTTTCGGATCCAAGGTCATCATCACCGGAGATATGACGCAGAAGGATCTCGGAGCCTCCGTTACCTCCGGACTGGATATCGCGGAGAAGGTCATCCGGAACGTCGAGGGTGTTGCCTTCTGCGAGCTGACCAGCCGCGACGTCGTTCGTCATCCGCTGGTGCAGAGGATTGTCGAGGCGTATGAAACATATGAGAAAAAGTCCGCGAAGAAAGTCCGTCGATCCGCTTCGGAGGTTCCGAAGGAGTACACGGAAATCGACAAGAAGGCGGAAGGTCGAAGAAAAGCCAGAAGCAGAAAGGCGGAATCATGACGATCAATCTGGAAAACGAGCAGAAGCTGGAAATTCCTTTTAATTATGAGGAGATGGCCGGGCAGATTGTTGAGAAGATTCTCGATGAAGAGAAATGTCCCTATGAGGCGGAGGTGAGCATTACCTTCGTGGATGATGAAGAGATCCGCCGTGTAAACAGAGAATTTCGTGACATCGACAAGGTAACGGATGTTCTTTCGTTTCCCGTCACCCAGTTTACACCACCGGCGGATTTTTCGATTCTGGAGGACGACGAGGCGGCGGCAGACAGCTTTGATCCGGAGACCGGCGAGCTGCAGCTCGGGGACATTCTGATTTCCGTGAGCCGGGCGGCGAAGCAGGCGGAGGAGTACGGTCATTCGCTGAAGAGGGAGATCGGTTTTCTCATCGCCCACAGTATGCTCCACCTGATCGGCTATGACCATATGACAGAGGAAGAGGCAGCTGTCATGGAGGAAAAACAGGCAAAGTACCTGAGCGACCTCGGAATCACCAGAGACAGCGAGCTGCCGGACGGCGGACTGAGGACAGACAGACATTGATGGAAGCGAACGAAAAAAAAGAGATACGAAGGATCGTTCTTGAGCGGCGCCGTCAGATGCAGGACAGGGATGTCCTTTGCCGGAGCAGAGAAATCTTCCGGAAAGTCGAGGAGTCTTCGGAGTACCGGAGGACGGATGCTGTCTTTGTCTACATGGATGTTAGGCATGAAGTAATGACCGGTGAATTCATCGAAAGAGCACTTCGCGACGGAAAAAAGGTGGCGGTTCCGAAAGTCGATGGGAACCGGATGAATTTCCTGTACATCTCGTCGACGGACGACTGCAGACCCGGAAAGATGGGGATTCCCGAGCCGTTCGCGGATGCTGGAACAGGACACGACCTTCAAAACGCGGATGCGGATGAGACGGCGTTGATGATCCTCCCCGGAGTGGCTTTCGACTCTTCATGCCGGCGCGTTGGCTACGGAGGCGGATATTACGACCGGTATCTTGCGGAGCACAGGTTTCACCCGACCGTTGCCGTCGCCTTTGATGAACAGATTTTTGACCGCGTGCCCGGCGACGCACATGACATCTGCCCGCAGACGATCATCACGCCGACACGCGTTTTTGTCTCACAGAAAATTGCTCCGCATTCCCTATGAGACAAAACGCTCCGCTTAGATGCGCAGCTCGCAGATGGGAAGATCGCTTCGCGATTCTGCTCGCGCGCCAAAGTCCTGCGGCGCTCCCCTCAGGAGTGAGGGACTGGGGGAGCCGAAGTCCGCTTGCGGACTTTGTTCTAATAATTGCAGTGCCGTAGTATAAGATATTCTCTCCCGAATAGTCGACATATATCGGTGAGTTAGGAAAGGATAGGAAGTAATGGAAACAAACAAAGTATACGAAGAAATCATCAGCAAAATGGACCTCTGCGCGCCTGCGCCGGAAGAGGAGCCGTACAGACAGTACTACTTTATCGGACGGGCGAGAAAAGCGCTGGCAGAGGTGGAAGAAAAACTCGGAAGAAAGCTGACCTTTCACGTCGCGACCTTCGGTTGTCAGATGAACGCCCGGGATTCCGAGAAACTTCGCGGTATCCTCGAGGAGATCGGATACGAGCCGACGGATACCGAGGAGGCTGATCTGGTGCTCTACAACACCTGCACGGTCCGCGAGAACGCCAACACAAAGGTCTACGGAAGACTCGGCGGACTTCATTCGTGGAAGAAAAAGAATCCGCATATGATGATCGGTCTCTGCGGCTGCATGATGCAGGAGGAGCACGTGGTAAAAACCCTCAGGGAGAAGTATCGCTTTGTAAACCTGATCTTCGGCACGCACAACATCTATAAGCTTGCGGAGCTTATGTCCCGCGCACTGGAACATCCGCAGGATATGATTGTCGATATACAGCAGAAGACCGACCTCATGGTGGAGCAGCTTCCGGTTGACCGCACCTACAAATTCAAATCCGGCGTCAACATTATGTACGGCTGCAACAACTTCTGCAGCTACTGTATTGTTCCCTATGTGCGCGGTCGTGAAAAGAGCCGTGAGCCGATTGATATTCTCCGGGAGATTGAGCAGCTTGTCGAGGACGGCGTCATCGAAGTCATGCTTCTCGGTCAGAACGTCAACTCCTACGGAAAAACGCTGGAGAACAAGGTGAGCTTTGCGGAACTTCTCGAGTCGGTGGCAGGAATCGAAGGTCTTCGCCGCGTGCGCTTCATGACGAGCCATCCGAAGGATCTCTCGGACGATCTGATCGCTGTGATGGCGAAATACCCGGACAGGATCTGTCCGCACCTTCACCTTCCGCTGCAGTCCGGAAGTTCGAGACTACTGAAGAGCATGAACCGGAGATACACGAAGGAGTCCTATCTGGAACTCGTCGACAAGATACGCGCGGCTATGCCGGAGATCAGTCTGACTACAGATATTATTGTCGGCTATCCGGGCGAGACCGAGGAGGATTTCCTCGAGACCATGGACGTCGTCGAGAAAGTACGTTATGACAGTGCGTTTACCTTTATCTACTCCAAGAGAAGCGGAACACCTGCGGCCGAGATGGATGATCAGGTGCCGGAGGACGTTGTCAAAGACCGTTTCAACCGTCTCCTTCTTCTGGTTCAGAAAATCGGCAGAGAGCAGACCGGACGTTTTGAGGGGCAGGTAAAAGAGGTTCTCGTGGAGCATGTGAATGAGCAGGATCCCGGTCTTGTGACGGGAAGAATGGATAACAACTCCGTGGTTCATTTCCCGGGAGACGCATCGCTGATCGGTCAGATCGTGAAGGTGAAACTCGACAAATGTCACGGCTTTTACTATCTGGGAACACAGGCATAAGAGAGGGGAATGTAAGGTATGGCACTTTCACCGATGATGCAGGACTACATCTCCACAAAGGAAGAATATAAGGACTGTGTTGTTTTTTACCGTGTCGGCGACTTTTACGAGATGTTCTTTGACGACGCGAAACAGGTCTCCGAGGAACTGGAACTGACGCTGACCGGAAAGGACTGCGGCCTCGAGGAGAGGGCTCCGATGTGCGGAATCCCTTATCACGCCGCGGATACCTATATCACGAAACTGGTGGATCTCGGACACAAGGTTGCGATCTGCGAGCAGGTCGAGGATCCGAAGAACGCGAAGGGTCTTGTCAAAAGGGAAGTCATCCGTGTGGTTACCCCGGGAACAATTCTCTCCGCGGAGGAACTCGACGAGACAAAGAACAACTACATCATGAGTATCGTCTGTATGGCGGACCGCTTCGGCGTATCGCTGGCGGATATCACGACGGGGCAGTGTATGGTCTGTGAGATGGATACCGAGGCCAGACTTCTCGATGAGATTCAGAAGTTTATGCCGGCGGAAATTGTCTGCAACCAGTCGCTGATGGTGTCCGGCGTCGATACCGATGAGCTTCGTTCCAGATTCCGCATCGCCGTCACTGCACTCGAGGATTATTATTTCGACGATGAAAACTGCCGGAAGATCCTGAAGAAGCATTTCCATGTCTCCGATATGAAGGGACTGGGAATCGAGGATTTCAACTGCGGTACGATTGCGGCCGGCGCTCTGTTTAACTATCTCTATGAGACGCAGAAGACGAACATGGAGCAGATGACGGGCATCACTCCGTATTTTTCCGACCGGTATATGCTTTTGGACAGTTCCACGAGACGAAACCTGGAACTTGTCGAGACGCTTCGGGAAAAACAGAAACGAGGCTCTCTTCTCGGCGTTCTGGACCGGACGAAGACCGCGATGGGCGCCCGCATGCTCCGCAGTTTTGTCGAGCAGCCGCTCATCAATAAAGAGGAGATCGAGAAGCGGCTCACGGCTGTCGAGGAACTCGTCCGTATGCCGATGATCCGCGACGAGATCCGGGAATATCTGCAGCCGGTCTATGACCTGGAGCGTCTGGCCAGCCGGATCACCTATCAGAGCGCGAATCCCAGGGATCTGATCGCGTTCAAGACGTCCCTGGAGATGCTTCCGTTTATCCGGCAGCTGCTCACAGGCTTTGCCGGAGAACAGCTTGCAGAGATCCGCGGGAATCTCGATCCGCTGGAGGATCTGTATGACGCCGTACAGGCGGCGATCATCGATGATCCGCCGCTTGCCATGAAAGATGGCGGTATCATCCGGGACGGATACAACGAGATGGTCGACAGCTTCCGCGAGGCAAAGAAAAACGGACAGAAATGGCTGTCGGATCTCGAGGCGGAGGAGAGGGAAAAGACCGGGATCAAGACCCTTCGCGTCAAATACAGCAGAGTTTTCGGTTACTGCATCGAAGTCACCAATTCATTCAAGGACAGGGTGCCGGAAGAGTATATGCGCAAGCAGACGCTGACCGGTTCCGAACGCTATACAACGGTTCGTTTAAAAGAAATCGAGGAACAGATTGTCGGAGCCGAGGACAGACTCAGTTCTCTGGAGTATGAGCTTTTCTCAGAAGTGCGCAATACCATCGCGGCGAATGTGGCCAGAGTGCAGAAGACCGCACAGGCGATTGCCGCGCTGGACGTATTCTGCTCCTTTGCCTATGTCAGTGAGCGGAACCGGTATGTGCGTCCGAAACTCAACAAGAGCGGAAAACTCGACATCAAAGAAGGAAGACATCCGGTGGTGGAGCGCATGATTCCGGATGATCTCTTCATTGCCAACGACACCTACCTGGATCAGAGCGATCACAGAGTAGCTGTCATCACCGGACCGAACATGGCCGGAAAGTCGACCTACATGCGACAGAGCGCATTGATCGTACTCATGGCGCAGATCGGCTGTTTCGTGCCGGCCACGTCCGCGAACATCGGAATCGTCGACCGTATTTTTACCAGAGTCGGCGCTTCGGATGATCTGGCAAGCGGCCAGTCCACCTTTATGGTGGAGATGAGCGAGGTGGCGAACATCCTCCGCAACGCGACCGGCAACAGCCTTCTGATTCTCGACGAGATCGGTAGAGGAACCAGTACCTTTGACGGCCTGGCGATAGCCTGGGCTGTCACGGAGTTTGTCGCCGACACAAAGAAGATCGGAGCGAAGACACTTTTCGCGACTCACTACCATGAACTCACCGAGCTCGAGGGAAAGATCGCGGGCGTTCACAATTACTGCATCGCCGTCAAGGAAAAGGGAGACGACATCGTCTTTCTCCGGAAGATTGTACAGGGCGGCGCGGACAAGAGCTACGGTATTCAGGTGGCAAGACTGGCCGGCGTACCCGAGGTCGTGCTCGCGAGGGCGAAGGATCTCGTGGAGCAGCTCTCGAAGGCCGATATCACGGCAGCCGTCAGCGATATCGCGTCGGCAAAGAAAAAATCGAAACCGACACATTACGACACGGTGGATATGCAGCAGATGTCCCTGTTCGACACCAAAGACGACAACAAGATCATTGACGAGATCAAAGAACTTGATATATCCACGATGACCCCTCTGGAGGCGATGAATGTGCTCTATCACCTTCAGAGCGAAGTGAAAAACAGGTGGTAAGGCAAGAATATGAGATCGATTGAAGTACTCGATAAACAGACGATTGACCAGATTGCCGCCGGCGAAGTTGTAGAGCGGCCGGCGTCTGTGATCAAGGAGCTCACGGAGAACGCGATCGACGCGGGTGCCACGGCGGTGACGATTGAGATCCGCGACGGCGGAACAACCTTCATGCGGATCACGGACAACGGCGCGGGCATTCCGGCGGATCAGATAAAAAAGGCCTTTCTTCGCCACGCGACCAGCAAGATCCGGAAGGCGGAGGATCTGGTAAACATCGCCTCCCTCGGTTTCCGCGGAGAGGCTCTCTCGAGTATCTCCGCCGTTGCGCAGGTGGAATGTATCACCAAGACGCCCGAGGCACTGACCGGCGTCCGCTACTGCATCGAGGGCGGCGTGGAAAAAGAGTATGAGGAGATCGGCGCGCCCGGGGGCACGACGTTTATCATCCGCAATCTCTTCTTCAATACGCCGGCCAGGGCGAAGTTTTTGAAATCCCCGGTGACCGAGGGAAATCATGTGAGCTCCTTTGTCGAGGAGCTGGCGCTCTCACATCCGGAAATCTCGTTCAAATACATCCAGAACGGGCAGAACAAACTCTACACGAGTGGAAACGGAAATCTCAAAGAGATCGTCTATCAGATTTTCGGTAGAGACCTCACGAGGGAACTGGTGGCTGTCGACCAGCAGACGGAGCTGATGCATGTGCACGGCTTCATCGGCAATCCGAATGTCGCCAGAGGAAACCGCGCCTTTGAGAACTATTTTATCAACGGCAGATATGTGAAGAACAAGGTGATTGCGAAAGCGATCGAGGACGCTTATCACGGCTTTCTGATGCAGCACAAATATCCGTTTACCCTTCTGTATCTGGATATTGTGAGTGAGAAGGTCGATGTCAATGTTCATCCCCAGAAGCTGGAGGTTCGAATCTCCGATCAGGAGGGCGTGTATCATCAGCTCTGCCTGACGATTCAGAATGCCCTGATGAACCGCGAGAGGATTCCGGAGGTTCCGGTCGGAAGAGAGAATCCGGAAGCCGCAAGACGAAAAGAGAGAGAACGGCTTTCCCGGATGAACCGAGGTGTTCCGGAGCCCTTCGAGGGAAACCACCGGTCTGCGTTGGCCGCATCGTCCGGCCGGGGGGATGCTTCCGTTTCCGGGGCAGGTTCCGCAGCCGGGGCGATTCCGTCTTCGCCGCTGGACGCGCTTCAGAAGAGAGGTGAGGGAACGGAGAACAGATCGATTCCTTCGTCACCGTTGGACGCGCTTCCCAGAAGAGGCGTGGAAACGGAGAACAGATCGATTCCTTCGTCACCGTTGGACGCGCTTCCCAGAAGAGGCGTGGAAACAGAGAACAGAGCGATCCTGGCATCGCCGCTGGATGCGCTTCCCGGAAGAAACGAAGGTTCGGGGGCGGATCTGATTCCCGAGATTCCCGGATCACCGCTGGATTTGCTTCCTAAGCGAACAGAAGCTGCGACAGATGTATCGTTGGCTCAGTCGGGAATCGTCGATGAGCCTTCCGCTGTATCGGAAGATCGCTCTGCCGACAGCCGTGTAACCGGCGGTGGATCGCTCTCTGTCGACAGTGCGGCAACCGGCAGCAGTGGATCGCTCTCTGCCGACAGTGCGGCAACCGGCAGCGGGGAAGCGCTCTCTGCCGACAGCCGTGCAACCGGCAACGGTGGATCGATCTACCTCGACAGCAGGGCAACCGGCAGCAAAGAAACGATCTACACTGACAGCGGAGCAACCGGCAGTTGTGAATTACGGGAGAGTTCTGCTTCCTACACGGGAAATGAGGGGCCGGAAACATCCGGATCCAAAGAGAGCTCCGGAGAGGATTCCCTGCGCGAAGCCGGGAACCCGGCAGGTAAGGTCAGCGGCCGGAAACCGGAGCAGCTGAATCTTTTTGAGGAGGACAAGGTTCTCTCCGAGCAGGCGAGACAGATGTTCCGGTTGATCGGTCAGGTGTTTGATACCTACTGGCTGATCGAATACAGGGATGCTCTCTACATCATCGACCAGCATGCGGCTCACGAGAAAGTGAACTACGAGCGGATGATGAAGGACTACCGGGAGAAAACGATTCACTCCCAGATGCTCTATCCTTCGATCGTTCTCGACCTGAGCAGACGGGAGGCACAGCTTCTGGAGTCCAATCTCAAGGCCTTTGAGGATCTCGGATTTGAGGTGGAGTCTTTCGGAGGAAATTCGTTCAAGATCAACGCCGTGCCGGCGAATCTCTATTCCGTCGCCTCGGACGAGTTGTTTATGCAGATCCTTGCGGAGCTGGAGAGTCTCGGAGAGATTTCCCCGAAGCTGATTCCGGAGAAACTGGCGTCGATGTCCTGCAAGGCAGCGGTGAAGGGAAACAATACCCTCTCCGTACCGGAGGCAAACGCGCTGATCGATGAGCTGCTGACGCTGGAGAATCCCTACAACTGTCCGCACGGAAGACCGACCATCGTATCCATGACCAGATACGAGATGGATAAGAAATTCAAGAGAATTGTCTGAGAAATAAACAAAGGGATTGCAAAAAGCGATCCGGGAAGGATGTGCCGGATGGAGACGGAAAAAAAGAAAGTAATCGTGCTCACAGGACCCACGGCTGTGGGAAAGACGAAGTTGTCGATCGGTCTTGCGAAAGCGGTAAACGGAGCGATCGTCTCGGCGGATTCGATGCAGGTGTACCGGCACATGGACATCGGTTCTGCAAAAATCAAAAAAGAGGAAATGCAGGGGGTCGACCACTATCTGATCGACGTACTGGATCCGGAGGAGGACTTCAATGTTTATCTCTTTCAGAAAATGGCCAAGGAGGCCATGGAGGAGATCTGGAGTCAGGGAAAAGTTCCGATCATTACGGGAGGAACCGGCTTCTACATTCAGGCGGTTCTCCGGGATATTGAGTTCTCGGAGAACGACGGAAAATCAGAGGAGCGGGAACGATATGAAAAGCTCGCCGAAGAGAAGGGCGCGGAGTATCTTCACGCCCTTCTGACCCGGAGAGATCCCGCAGCGGCAGAGCAGATCCACGCGCACAACATCAAGCGTGTGATCCGCGCGCTGGAGTACTACGACCAGACCGGAGAGAAGATCTCGGAGCACAACGAGGAGCAGCGGGAGAAGGAATCCCCCTATACCTATCTCTACTTCGTTCTCAACGACGAGAGAAGCCGCCTCTATGAGCGGATCGACCGCCGTGTGGATGAGATGATCGAAGAGGGACTGGTTGACGAGGTGCGTTCCCTGATGGAGCGCGGGCTCACGGAGGATCAGGTGTCGATGAAGGGACTGGGATATAAGGAACTGTTTCCCTACCTTCGCGGCGAGTGTTCCCTTGCGGAGGCCGTCGAGATCATCAAGCGGGATACGCGGCACTTCGCGAAGAGACAGATCACCTGGTTTAAGAGAGAAGGCGAGATCATCTGGATCAACAAGGATGATTTCGATTATGACGAAGATGCGATTCTGGAGTATCTGCTAATGCTCTGGAGAGCGAAAGAAAGGAATCAGAAGAAATGACAGAAGCACAGTTGAAGATGTATGAGAGTCTGGGAATCGGGGAGAAGACGGTTCGTTTTTGTGAGGAGATTACGGATTCTCTTCGGGAGAGATTCGAGAACATCGACCGGATGGCAGAGTACAATCAGCTCAAAGTTGTCCGCGCGATGCAGAAGGCCCGTGTCAGTGAGGCCTGCCTCAATCCGTCGACCGGATACGGATACAACGATATCGGAAGAGACACGCTGGAACAAGTGTACGCGGCCGCATTTGAGACGGAGGACGCCCTTGTCCGTCCACTCATCGCCTGCGGTACCCACGCGCTGGGAATCGCGCTTGCCGGCAATCTTCGTCCCGGCGACGTGCTTCTCTCGCCGGCAGGAAAACCCTACGATACGCTGGAGGAGGTCATCGGCATCCGCGAGTCCAGAGGATCTCTCGCCGAGTACGGCATTTCTTACCGTCAGGTGGATCTGCTTCCGGACGACAGCTTCGACTATGAGGGAATCCGTGAAGCGTTAAAGGATCCGAAGATCCGTCTGGCCACAATTCAGAGATCCAAGGGGTATCAGACAAGACATACTTTTTCCGTGGACGAGATCGGTGAGCTGATTCACTTCATCAAGGAGATCCGTCCGGACGTGATCTGTATGGTGGACAACTGCTACGGTGAATTTGTCGAGGAGAAGGAGCCGACACAGGTCGGCGCTGATCTGATGGTCGGATCCCTGATCAAGAACCCCGGCGGCGGACTTGCTCCCATCGGCGGCTATATCGTCGGAAAGAAGGAGTACGTGGAGAACGCGGCCTACCGTTTGACGACGCCGGGACTCGGAAAAGAGGTCGGAGCCTCCCTTGGCACAAACCGCACCTTCTATCAGGGCTTCTTCATGGCACCGACCGTTGTGGCAGCAGCTCTCAAGAGCGCGATCTTCGCGGCAAATGTCTATGAAAAACTCGGCTTTGCGGTTGTGCCGAATTCCACAGAAGAGCGGCACGATATCATACAGGCCGTGACTTTCGGTAAGCCGGAGGGAGTGATCGCGTTCTGCCAGGGAATCCAGGCAGCGGCTCCGGTGGACAGCTATCTGACGCCGGAACCCTGGCCGATGCCCGGATACGACGCAGACGTGATTATGGCCGCAGGGGCCTTCGTGTCCGGTTCCTCGATCGAGCTCTCGGCAGACGGTCCGATCAAGCCGCCGTACGCCGTTTATTTTCAGGGCGGCCTCACCTGGCAGCACGGAAAACTCGGTATCATGATGAGCCTTCAGAAGGTTGTGGACGCGGGACTTGTCACCCTCTGATGCATTTTTTCGGACACGGGCGGTTCGATTGCTTGTAAGGAGGTGTTGTCAGGAATGCCTCGTTTAAAGCTTTTCGGATAGAGGCGCTTCGATCACAGAAAGATCGTCTGCTGCCGATGAATACACCACAGGAAAAATGACAAATTTGAAACACACGAACGATAAGGAGAGGGAGAGCGATGGCAGACAGCGTTCTGGTGGTCGGAGGAGGACCCTCCGGATTGATGGCCGCGATCACGGCGGCGAGAGTCGGAGCAAAGGTCACCGTGCTTGAGGCAAATGAAAAGCCCGGCAGAAAACTGCTGGCGACAGGTAATGGAAAATGCAATCTGACAAACATGCGGATGGATCCGTCTGTCTATCGCGGAAATGACACGAAGTTCATCCAAAAGGTCATCGCTCATTACGATCAGGAGCAGGTTCTTGCGTTTTTTTCCGAGATCGGACTGGCGACGATCAACAAGGCCGGCTGGATTTATCCGAGAACGGAGCAGGCCTCTTCCGTTCTTGATCTGCTTTTGATGGAAGCCACGGATCTGAAAATCAAGATCAAGACGAAGGAGAAGGTCGAAAAGATCTACAAAGAGCTGACGCCGGAGGGGAAAAGCGCCTTCGTCGTGAAGACGGGCACCTGGCAGTACATCGCGGACACGGTGGTGATCGCGTGCGGAAGTCCGGCGTCTTCGGTTCGGGGGGCGTCCGATGATGTCAATGCGTTTGCCGATTTTTTCCAGATCCGCAGGGAGGAATTTCTTCCTGCACTCGTCCCGTTGAAGGTGAAAGGGGATTTCACCGGCAAGTGGGCCGGGATACGGACACACGCCAGCGTGACGCTGGTGGTGAACGGAAAAAAGATTGCCAAGGACACCGGCGAACTTCAACTCACCGAGTACGGCATCTCGGGCATTCCGGTCTTTCAGATCAGCCGGTTTGCCGTCCACGCCTGCCGGGAAAAATCGCTCGTGGAAGCTGTCCTCAACTTTTTCCCGGAGTGGACGGAGGAAGAACTGAGAGACGAACTGGCGACAAGGGTGGAAAACCGTCCGGACAAATCCCTGTCGCAGATGCTCGTCGGTCTTCTCCCGGACAAGCTGATTCCGATTTTTATTGCACAGCTTTCCGGAGGGCAGTCCGGTGCCGGCACGAGAAATCTCTCCGCCGGACAGCTCAGTGACTGGCTGACCCGCGCCGCATACCGCCTTCGCCATTTCAAGGTAAAAATCACCGGCGCCGCCTCTCTCGGCCAGGCGCAGATCTGCTCGGGAGGCATTCTTGCGGAAGAATTGAAGGAATCAATGGAGAGCAAAAGCATTTCCGGGCTGTTTTTCTGCGGGGAGAGCGTCGACGCGGACGGACCCTGCGGAGGATATAATCTCCAGTGGGCGTGGTCCAGCGGTTATACGGCCGGCATCAGCGCCGCGTACAAGGGAAGATGTTGATGAGAAAGAAGGATGGAGGAAAACGATGCTGCAGATATCACAGCTCAAACTGCCGGTGACGCATACAGAGGGGGCGCTAAGAGAAAAGGCGGCCTCTGTTCTTCGTGTCGACCCGGAGGAGATTCGGCGACTGGTGATCCGGAAGCGTTCCATCGACGCGCGAGACAAGAAGGATCTTCGTTTTGTGTACACCGTGCAGGCGGAGGTTTCGCATGAGAAGAAGGTACTGTCCGGCTGCAGGAGCAGACTGGTGACACGCGGGGAGGAGAAGAAATACCGCTTTCCAAAAGCCGGAGAACGGGAGGCGGAGCATCCGCCGCTGATCATCGGCAGCGGTCCGGCCGGACTGTTCTGCGCCTACATGCTCGCGAAACACGGCTACCGTCCGATCCTTCTCGAGCGGGGAGATTCGGCTTCTGTCCGGAGAGCTGCGGTGGATCGTTTCTGGGAGAGCGGAGAACTTGACACGGAATCCAATGTGCAGTTCGGAGAAGGAGGAGCCGGAACTTTTTCCGACGGAAAACTGAACACAGGCGTCAAGGACAAGTACGGGAGAAACCACGAGGTACTGGATATTTTTGTTCGAGCGGGAGCGTCGGAGGAAATTCTCTACGACGCGAAACCTCATCTCGGCACGGATCAGCTCGTGCAGATCGTCGAGCGCATGCGGGAGATGATTATCTCCTGGGGCGGACAGGTGCATTTCCGTGAGAAGGTGACGGATTTCGATATCCGCGACGGAAAGATCCGGGGCGTCCGCTGCGCGGGGGGAAAGGAATATCCGGCCGAGCAGGTGGTTCTCGCCATCGGGCATTCCGCCAGAGATACGTTCGAAAAACTGGCGCAGCTTCCAATTCTCATGCAGGCAAAACCGTTCGCGGTGGGACTTCGCGTGGAACATCCGCAGGCGATGATCAATGCGGATCAGTACGGACCGGCCGCACCGGCTTTTCTCGGCGCGGCGCCCTATAAACTGACGAAGACGCTCGGAAACGGCAGAGGCGTCTATTCCTTCTGTATGTGTCCGGGAGGTTACGTGGTCAACGCGTCTTCGGAAGAAGGAATGACGGCCGTCAATGGCATGAGTTATCAGGCAAGAGATTCCGCGAACGCCAACAGCGCCATCGTTGTCACGGTCGGTCCGGAGGATTTTGCCACGGCCGGACGGAATGAGGGCAATCCGGTACTTGCCGGCATGCATTTCCAGCGAAAGCTCGAGCGTGCGGCCTATGCGACCGGCAGCGGGGAAGTGCCGGTGCAGCGGTTCGAGGATTTCTGCAAAAACAGAACCGGCGGTTCCGGTGAGATAAAACCCTGTATCCGTGGAAAATACCGCTTTGCAAATGTGAGAGAAATCCTCCCGGAAGAGATCGCGTTCTCTCTTCAGGAGGGAATCACATCTTTTGATTCCAGAATCCCGGGATTTGCTTCCGGCGAGGCCCTTCTTTCCGGCGTGGAGAGCAGGACTTCTTCTCCGGTCCGGATTGTCCGGGACGATGAGACGCTGATGAGTACCGTGGAGGGACTGTATCCGTGCGGCGAGGGTGCGGGCTATGCCGGAGGAATTACATCCGCCGCCATGGACGGACTGAAGATCGCGGAGAAGATCGCCTCTCTGTATAAACCTTTCCGGTAGTTCTGACGGCCCGGACTGTCCTGCACGCGCATCGCCCACTTTTGTTTTGGGGCGATGTGTGCTACAATTGTCAATTACAGGATATTCCCGGCCGGTTTGGCAGAACCGGAAGGGAGTTTATATGAATTACAATCTGAAAACGATGAAAGCGATGCCGCAGGAGGAACGTCCCTATGAGAAATGCATCGAACAGGGGCCGGAGCACTTGAGCGACGCGGAGCTTCTTGCGGTTCTTCTCAGAACAGGAAGAAAAAACTGTTCCGCCCTGGAGCTCGCGGATGAGATTCTTCACCTCTGTCCGTTTGAGAGCGGCGTGACAGGACTTCTTCACCTGAACTTTCAGCAGCTGCGGGAGGTGCGGGGGATCGGTGATGTGAAGGCAGTCGAGATTCTCTGTCTCGGAGAACTGTCGAGGCGGATCGCGAAGCGACAGGTGCGCAGGAGAATCTGTTTTTCGTCTCCCTCCGGCGTGGCGGAGTACTATGTCGAATCCCTCCGGTATGAGGAGCAGGAAGTGGTCTGCGCCGTTATGCTCGATACGAAGAATCATCTTCTCGGGGAGGCGGAGGTTTTTCGGGGGACAGTGAACCAGTCCCTGATTTCGCCCAGAGAATTATTTCTCGCGGCACTGTCCTTTCATGCGGTTTCGTTTATTCTTGTACACAATCATCCGAGCGGAGATCCGTCTCCGAGCGGTGAAGATCAGGCGGTTACAGCACGGATTCTTGGCGCTGGGGAGTTGCTCGGAATCCGGCTCGTCGACCATATCATCATCGGCGACGGAGAATATTTCAGCTTTATGGAACATGGTCTGCTTGCTGAATGAAGTAAGGGGTTATCGAAATGAATTATCACCATGTGTTCGGAATTGATATGGGCACCGGCCAGGTCAAGATCTATGATCAGGCGGATGATAGTATCAAAAAAGAAATGAATATGGTAGCCGTCAGGAATAAAGATACGGTCTTTGCAGTGGGAAACCAGGCGTACGATATGTTCGAGAAGACACCCGAAAATATCGAGATTATCACGCCTCTCGGCAACGGCCGTATTAATAATGTCCTGATGATGGAGGCAGTTCTTCACACGCTGCTCGGCCGCTGCTCCGAATCGGTCGGCATGAGCCCGATTCTGTATTTTTCCGTTCCGGTGGACATGACGGAGATCGAGCGCCGCGCCTACACAACGATCGCCTGTAAAGGCCGATTCCGGAAGGCAAAGGTATTTATGGTAGAGAAGCCGATTGCGGACGCGATCACGTTCGGAATTCCGCTGCAGACCACCGAGGGCTGTGTCCTTGTGAATATCGGCGCCCAGTGTACGGAGGTGTCTGTGATTGCGGACAGAAGAGTGATCATCAGCAGCACCATCCCGGTCGGCGGACAGACGTTTTCTTACGCCATCGTGGAGGGCATCCGGAGAAAAAACAACTTCCTTGTGAGCACACGGACGGCGCAGAGACTGAAGATCACGCTCACGAGTCTCGATGAAGAACTTCACGAGGGCTGCAAGGTGACCGGTATCGACACGGCGAACGGCCTGCCGAGAGACGGCATCGTGTCCTCCGCGAATGTGACCGCCTGCGTGGAGGAGAAAGTAGAAGAGATCGCGGCAGAACTGATTCGTATCCTCGAGAGAATCCCGCCGCAGGTTCGGATCAATGCTCTTTCGAAGGGCATCTATTTCACAGGTGGAAGTATGCGGATTCCCGGTATCCGGGAATACTTCGCGTACAGGCTCGGCTGTCCGGTCATTGTTTCCGGACACTATGAGATGAGCACGATCTACGGACTGAAGGATATCATCAACAACGACAGGCTGCAGCACTGGGCCTACATCCCGGGAAAGAAGACGAGAGAAAGATGAAAAATATCGGTACACATATAAAGAGCAGAAATCTTCTGGTTGTTCTCACGATTATCTGTCTGGCTGTCATCATGCTGACGGCGAACAAGGTGATCACGGTAGAGCCGCTTCGAAACGCGGCAGGCACACTGATCGTTCCGTTTCAGACGGGGCTCAACCGCGTCGGCGAGGTCCTGAACGGACAGAGGATCGGAGCGAAAAACGCGCGCGAACTCGCGGCGGAGAACGAGAAACTGAAAAAGAAGGTGTCCCAGCTCGAGGAGCAGAACACGATTCTTGAGGAAAATACAAAAGAACTCGATGATCTGCGCAAACTCTATCAGCTCGACAGCGATTACTCCAGTTATGATAAGGTGGCCGCTGAGGTCATCGCCAAGGATCCCGGAAACTGGTACAGCACATTTACCATCAATAAGGGAAGCAAAGACGGCATCAGGAAGAATATGAACGTCATTGCGGACGGCGGACTGGCCGGAATCGTGACCGATGTCGGAAGAAACTGGGCGAAGGTGAGAAGCATCATCGACGACGACAACAATGTCAGCGCCATGGTTCTTGCCACGACGGAGAACTGTATTGTCACCGGCGATCTCTCTCTCTACGCGTCAGGGAAACTGTCTCTTGGTCAGCTCAAGTCCGACGGACAGACGAGTGTCGGGGACAGGGTGGTCACATCCAACATCAGCTCCCGGTATCTGCCCGGTATTCTCATCGGCTATGTGGATTCGATTGAAGAAGATTCGAATCATCTGACAAAGAACGGATATATCCTTCCGGTTGTGGACTTTAAGAGAATCAACCACGTATTTGTCATTCTGTCTTTAAAGGAGAGCGGTGACGGAAGTACGACGGACGATGATCTGGCGGCGGCAAAACCCTCCGCAGTTCCGGAGGCCGGTGCTGTTTCCGGGGCGCCATCTGCGACTCCAACCTCTGTGCCTGCATCTCCGGATACCGCAAACGGAGACGCTGACATCGCCGTGGAAAACGGAGAAGAAGGCACGGAACAGACGCAGGGGTCACCGGATGCGGGGACCGGAGAATAAGGAGCGGCCGGTACGATGAAAAGAGGAGTCATATTTTTTCTGATTATTTTCGGGACGTTCGTCCTTCAGACAGTTCTCGGAAATCTGCTGCCGGACAACGTCGCGACGCCGAATCTGCTGCTGATTCTCTCTGTGTCCATGGGCTTTATGAGAGGAAAGAAATCCGGCATGTGGACCGGGCTTGTGAGCGGTCTGTTCGTTGATCTCTTTTTCGGGAACGTCTTCGGCGTAAACGCCCTGCTTCTGATGTATGTCGGCTATCTGAGCGGAATGATGTACAAGATGTTTTTTGACAACGATATCCGCGTTCCGATGGTCGCGGTGGCCGCCGCGGACCTGTGTTACAACATAGCCTTTTTCGTGGTGAATTTTGCGATTCACCACAGACTGAAAATCGGCGCGTATCTGACGGGAACCATCCTGCCGGAGGTTGTAAGTTCGATTATTTTTACAATTGGTTTTTACTGGATCTATTACTGGCTCAACAAGAAAATTGTGGCCGGTGAACTGGAGGAAGAACAGTCACCATGGTTAAGAAGATAAGGAAGAAGATACGGAAGAGACTGACCTTTTTTTTCGGGCAGAGAAATCTTGTACTTCTTGTGGTGTTCGGAATGTTGTCCGCCATTCTGGCCGGCCGGCTTTTTGAACTGCAGATATTGAACGGACAGTATTACACGGATTCCTTTACGGTAAAAACGACTGCGACGCGTATGATCAAGAGCAGCCGCGGCAATATCTATGACTGTACGGGAAAGCTTCTTGCGTACAATCAGCTGGCCAACAATGTCACGATGGAGGACAACGGCAGTTATGATACCACGCGGGAGAAAAATCTTACGCTGAACGGGGAAATCCGGGCGCTGACGAAGATGATCCGGAAGAACGGGGACAAGCTGGCGCACGATTTCCACATCGTTGTCGGCGAGGACGGAAAATACGCGTTCGACACGGAGAATGAAGTGACGCTTGCCAGATTCCGCGCGGACGTCTACGGCTACGCGACGATTGACGAGCTGAAGAGCAGCGAGGCTTCCGCCGGTGCCGCGAAAATCATGAAGGATCTCTGTTCGGAGGATTTTTTCCAGCTGGAAGACTCAGAGGAACCGATTACCGCGAAAGAAAAGGAAACATACGGTCTTCCGGATTCCTACGACAGGCAGGAGGCACTGGACATTGTCATCGTCCGTTATCAGCTGAAACTTGTTACCTATCAGAGATATATGGCGGTCACGGTGGCGCAGAATGTATCGGAACAGACTGTCGCGGACGTGCGTGAGAATCAGGAACTTCTTCGCGGCGTGGACGTGACGGAGGACTATATCCGCGTCTACAACAGCTCCGAGGCTCTCTCGCCGATCCTCGGATACACGGGACGCCCCTCCCAGGAGGAGCTTGAGAAACTCCAGAGCAAAAACAAGAAAAAAAACTATTCCAGCAGCTCCGTCATCGGAAAGGCCGGAATTGAGCAGTATATGGAGACGACCCTGCAGGGAACCGACGGAAGCGAAGAAGTGACCGTCGACAATCTGGGGAAGGTTGTCGCAGAGAATGAAAAGTCGAGAAAAGACCCGGTCAAGGGGGACGATGTCTACCTGACCATCGACAGTGAGCTGCAGAACGCCTGCTATCGGATTCTGGAGCAGCGAATTGCCGGCGTCCTCGTGAAGAATCTCACGGACGCGAAAAAAATTGACGCGAAGGAACTTGCGGACAACGATACGATGGCCGTCGCGAGTTACGACTGTTACAATGCGATGATCAAGAACAACATCATCGACACCTCCCGGTTTTCAGAGGAAAGTGCAACCGTGACCGAGCAGCAGATGTATAACAGTCTGACACAGCGGGAGGAGCAGATTTTCGCCTGGTTCACGGAACAGATGAACAGCGCCTCGCCGACGCCCTACAAGGACCTTTCCGACGCGCAGAAGAGCTATGTCGATTACATCCTCGACGACTATCTCACCGATCAGTGTGAGATTCTCAACGAGAACAACATCAATACCGACGATACTACCTATCAGGCACTGTACAAATCCGAGACGATCAGTCCTGCGGAGTATCTGCGCTATGTGGCGAACAGCGGATGGGTAAACGTGACCGCTCTTCCGAAGAACAAGTCTTCCTACCTTACGTCCGAGGAGATTTTTCAGGCACTCGTGAAATACGTGACCGGACACATTGCCGACAACAGAGGCTTTGAGAAAATTGTGTATTACTACATGCTTATGGACGGCATCGTCACGCCGACGCAGATTATGCAGTGCCTCTACGACCAGGGCGTGCTCTCGACGGACGACGGCGTTTACAATAGTTTTGCGACCGGTCAGATGACGCCCTATGATCTCATGGTCAACAAGATCAGCGGACTTCAGATTACACCGGCGATGCTCGCCCTCGATCCGTGTTCCGCGTCCATCGTGATCGCGGATCCGAAGACCGGGGACGTGAAAGCCTGCGTCACCTATCCGGGTTATGACAACAACCGTTTGGCGAATGAGATGGACGTTGACTATTTCAACCGGCTGAACGAGGATCTCTCCACGCCTTTCTACAACAAGGCGACGCAGCAGCTGACCGCGCCCGGCTCTACCTACAAGATGGTCATGGCGGCGGCCGGTATGGATAAAAACCTGATCGACGAATATGAAGGGATCAACTGTACCGGTATCTTCGGAAAAGACCTGGACTTTCTCAGTGATCAGGACCGTGTGCACTGCTGGAACAAGAACGGTCACGGACTGCTCAATGTGATCAGTGCGCTTGAAAATTCCTGTAACGTCTTTTTCTGTACGGTTGCCATCCGTCTCGGCGAAGACAAAAAAGGAAACTACGCCCAGGCGAGAGCACTTGAACAGGAACAGAAGTATTCTGCCATGTTCGGTCTCGACAAGACGACCGGTATTCAGACGCCGGAGTCGGAGCCGCACGTGACGGACGATATGGCGATTCCGTCTTCTATCGGACAGGGAACGCATCAGTACACGACGACCCAGCTCGTCCGGTATGTGGCTGCCATTGCGAACAAGGGCAAGGTCAACAACCTTTCTCTCGTCCAGAGAGTGACGGATGCGGACGGAACAACCATCAAAAAACACTCGACAAAGACGATCGCGACGACATCTTTTAAGGACAATGTCTGGGACGCGATCTATCAGGGAATGTTTAACGCAGTGTCGAATGATACGGTCTGGTCGGGCTTTGACAGCAGCATCACGGTCCGGGCGAAGACGGGAACCGCACAGGAGTCCATGCTCCGTCCCGACCACGCGCTCGCGGTCGGTTTTACGCAGTCATCCGACAGTGACAGAAAATACGGCGACGTGGCGTTTGCCGTCCGGATTGCGAACGGATATTCCTCGAGAAACGCCTCGCTGATTGCGAGAGACGCCCTGAATTATTACTTTAATCTGAAACCGGAAGAGCAGGTGCTGACCGGAGCCGCCAACACGGAAGGCATTCAGAAACTGGTAGTGGCCGATTAAGCCCCGCGGAGAGTACAGATGATAAGATTATATAAAATCAAAGACTACAATTTCATACTGGTGCTTCTTCTGGCTATGATCAGCGTCATGGGTATTCTGCTGGTCGGCTCGGCGAATGCCGATCTTCAGAGCAGGCAGATCGGAGGAGTAGTCTTCGGATTTCTTGTGATGATCGGCATTTCGCTGATCGATTACAGCTGGCTGCTGCATTTCTATCTGCCGGTATATCTGGTCAATCTCGGACTGCTGTTTCTGGTTATCATCTTCGGAGTAACAAGACTCGGAGCCGCGCGATGGATCACAATCGGTGGTTTTCAGTTTCAGCCGACGGAGCTCTCAAAGATTCTTCTCATTCTTTTTTTCTCGATGTACTTCATGATCCATAAATCGGAGCTGAGTACCTGGAGGAGAATTTTCCGTTCGCTTCTGTATCTGGGACTGCCGCTCTTTATGATCCTCAACCAGCCGGATCTGAAGAATACGATTACGATGACGATCGTTTTTTCCTGCATGTACTTCGCGGCGGGACTCAGCTACCGGAAGATCGGGCTGATCGTCATGGTCATTGTGCCGCTGGTCGTGGGAGCTGTTTTTCTGATTGTAAAAACGGATCTTCCGATCATCGATGACTATCAGAAGAAGAGGGTTATGACCTTCCTCAATCCGGAGGACGATGAGTATTCGGAGTCGGCGATGCAGCAGCAGAATTCGGTTATGGCGATCGGCTCCGGCCGCTTCAGCGGAAAGGGATTGAACAACAACGAGGTCTCTACAGCGAACAAGGGGAATTTTGTTGCTGAGATTCAGAACGACTTTATTTTTGCCGTTGCCGGCGAGGAACTCGGGTTTGCGGGCTGTATCGGAATCGTTGTGCTTTTGTTCCTTATCATCTTCCAGTGTTTTCAGACGGGGAAGAGAGCGAAGGACAAGGCGGGCAGTCTGTTCTGTTACGGAATCGGCACGCTCATCGCCGTGCAGAGCTTCATCAATATCAGCGTGGCGACGGGAATCCTCCCGAATACGGGAACGACGCTCCCCTTTGTCAGCTATGGACTCACATCCCTGGTGAGTCTCTTCATCGGTATGGGAATTGTTCTGAACATCAGTCTGCAGCGAAAACAATACTATGATTACGGAGGTGAATATATCTATGAAGGAGAGACGTATAAGCCGGAAGAGACGTAGGCAGATCCTCCTGCTGCGCAATGTGGCGATCGCACTGGCTGTCATTCTCGTCATCGGAATTATTCTGATCCGCGTTGTTTTCGTGAACGGGAGGACGCTCGATGTCTCAGCCGGATATCAGGTCGAAGTACACAACGGAGCGGAGGAACTCTCGGAATTCCGTCTGGCCTCGGCGGACGGTTTCGCGCAGACGCTCGTGGCCTGCGGCGAGGAGGAACACACGAATCTGATCAGCCTGTCTTCCGACACGGAGAAAGCTCTTCTGTTCAATATCGATGAACAGGAGGCGGTCTGTGCGACCGGCATCTACGAGAGGATCTATCCGGCGAGTCTGACAAAAATCATGACGGCTCTTCTCTGCGTGGAAAACGGAGATCTGGAGCAGGCGGTCGTCATGAAGGACACGGATTTTGAACTCGGCGAGGGCGCGCAGGTTTCACAGCTGGATGTCGGCGACACCGTGAAGCTTGGAGATCTTCTGAATCTCGTTCTTGTCTACTCGTCAAACGACGCCTCCAAGGCCGTTGCGAGAACCATCGGCGGCTCGGAGGAAAACTTTGTCAATATGATGAATCAGAAGGCCCAGAGTCTCGGTATGACGGGAACGCATTTCGCGAACCCGCACGGTCTTCACGAGGAAGCGCATTACACAACCCTCTATGACATTTATCTTATGATGAATTACGCGTACAAACTGCCGGGCTTCTCCGAGGCCGCGTCGAAGGATTCCACGGAGATCCATGTGTCTCCGGCTGCAGGAAACGCCTATACCTTTATCGCGAATTCGACGGATGAATACTTTACCGGCATTTACTCGCTTCCGCAGAATGTGACGGTGCTGGCAAGTAAGACCGGAACAACCGACGAGGCGGGCTCCTGCCTGTCACTGGTGGTACAGAACAACTACGGCGTCAAGTATATCGCGGTCGTCACGGGAGCGCTGAACAAGGACAATCTGTACACGGATATGTCCGCGCTTTTGAATCTAATTAATACTTAACCCTTGCCATTCTTGTGGAAATACACTATAATTAAAACAAGAACTTCAAAAGAATTTGTCTAAAAAACACAATTTTTAGTATGTTCTGAGTTCATTAACACAGGTCAAGGAGGACATGGCTATGGTTCAGTTAATTGTAGGCGAAAAGGGAAAAGGTAAGACAAAATATATTCTCGATAAAGTAAACAATACTGTAAAAGAAGCGGAAGGCAGCATTGTTTACCTGGACAAGAGTGCGAAACATATGCTTGAGCTCAACAACAAAATCCGTCTGATTGATGTATCCGCTTATCCGCTCAGAAACAGCGACGAGTTCGTCGGTTTCATCTGCGGCATCATCTCACAGAATCGCGACATCGAACAGATGTATCTGGATGGTTTCCTGAAGCTCTCCAGGCTCGACGAGAATCTGGCACAGATCCCGGAATGCGTATCTCAGCTTGACGCGATCAGTACGAAATACGGCGTTGATTTCATCATCAGCCTTTCCATGAACAAAGATGACCTTGCAGACGATCTGCGGGATAAAGTTCTCCTGGCACTGTAATTTTATATTTTATAAATTCATCGGGAATGAATAAACAGAAAATAGACAGAGGGTCTGTCGCGCAAGGACGCGGCAGACCCTCTTTGTATAGCGCTTTGAATATGGTGCGGAATGCGGGAGGACAGCCTCCTGCGGACATGGTTGAAACTTGTATTCATACTTCTTAAATGGTAAAATACAGGAAGTTTGAAATGAGGAGGAAAATTGTGAACCGGAACAAAGAAGGACTCAGTATCGACATCGGTACGCTGATCTTCGGCGCGATTTTTTTATATATTGTGATTTCCGCCGTCATCTATCTGACGACGCCCCGCGTGACATCCTATATGGTTACGTCCGGTACGCTGTCGAATAACGTCACCTATACCGCTATTGCGATCCGAGACGAGACACTTGTCTATTCGCCGTCCGGCGGATATGTCAATTATTATGTACAGAGCGGACAGAAGGCTTCGAAAAATGACATTGTATGCGGGATTACGGACAGCAGACCGGCGACGTCGGCGAAAGACATGACGCAGGAGGATCTCTCCCAGGTTCGTTCGCTGGCTTCGAAGTTTACCAAAGTCTACCGCTCGTCCGCCTTTGATGAGGTATACAACCTGAAGTATTCGCTCAGTACGCAGGCGGAGGTGAAGACGGTGACCGGAGCGGTTTCGGGAAACGCTGTGACAGCGGAAAGGGACGGCGTGATCTCCTATGTGACAGACGGAATGGAGGAACTCGACGCGCACAAGGTTAAGCCTGAGGATTTTTCTCTCGCAGGATATAACAGCAAGATTCTCAGATCCGACGATACGGTCAGCACAGGTGATCCTGTCTACAAGATCATCGGAGACGATACCTGGCAGCTTGTTTTTGTCCTCTCCGAAAGTGTGTATTCCTCTCTCAAGAATGCAAACTATGTCAAAGTCCGTTTTGAGCAGGATGAGGTCACGGAGAACGGTGAGTTCGAGACCTTTGAAAAAGACAATGTGTATTACGGAATCGTCACCCTTCACAGCGGAATGGTCCGCTACTGCAACGAGAGAATGCTTCGCATTGAGCTTCTCACGAACACAGAGAAGGGACTGAAGATTCCGATCTCATCGATCGTCACCAAAGAGTTTTACAAGATACCGGCGGACTTCCTTCTTGCCAGCGGAAACGGCTTTTGCAGAATGGTCAAGGATAAAAAAACAGGGGAAGACCGGAATGAAATTGTGGAGACAGATCTGTACGCCCTCGTAAAAGGAAAAGACGGAAGGGAATACTATTGTGTCGAAAAGGACGCTTTCAGCGAAGGTGATATCCTGATCAAGGAGGATTCGAGTTCGACGTTTAAAATCGGACCGGAGATTTCTCTGGAGGGCGTCTACTGTATCAACCGGAGTTATGCCCAGTTCCGTAAGATTGAGGAGATTGATCAGAACAATGAGTTCTGTCTGGTGAAGCCCGACTCATCCTACGGCATTTCCCAGTATGATTACATCGTCCGGGACGGTGACAGCGTGGATGAATCGCAGATCCTGAAAGTACGGCACGAATCCTGATACGGAATCTGCAGGTGATGTACCAGATAGGATTACAGGATAGAAAGAAGGAAGTGGAGGAATACGTCATGTTGACGGAGAACTATGATGCTGTTTGGAAGAATATAAAGGATTCCTGTGAAAAAGCCGGCCGGGATGCGTCGGAGGTGACGCTGATTGCGGTCAGCAAGACAAAGCCGGAGGAGGACATCCGAGAGCTGTATGACCACGGTGTGAGAGACTTCGGAGAGAATTATATTCAGGAACTCAGAGAGAAACATGAGCACCTTCCCTCGGACATCCGCTGGCATATGATCGGACATCTTCAGCGGAACAAAGTCAAGTATATTGCGGAGTATGTAACCATGATTCACGCTGTGGATACTCTCGAGCTCGCGAAAACAATCGAAAAGGAGGCGGCGAAGCACGACCGTGTGATTCCGGTTCTGATTGAGGTAAATGTCGCCGGTGAGGAGAGTAAATTCGGCGTCACGCCGGAGGAGACGCCGGCGTTCGTAAAAGAGATTGCAAAACTTCCGCACGTGCATGTTTCCGGCCTGATGACCAGTGCTCCTTTTGTGGAAAATGCTGAAGAAAACAGGTGGGTTTTTGAGAAGCTTCACGAATTGAGTGTTGACATTGCTGCGCAAAACATTGATAATGTTACTATGCGTGTCCTGAGTATGGGGATGACGAATGATTACAATGTTGCTGTAGAAGAAGGAGCTACGTTGGTGCGTGTAGGAACTGCGGTCTTTGGGGCGAGGGACTACAGCAAATGAGATTAGGAGAAGATAATTCATGAAGATTGTTGATAAGATTCTCGCTGCAGTAAATTTAGACAGTGATTATGATGACGATGAAGAATTCTTTGACGATGAGGAAGGCGTTGAGTTAGAAGAAGACAGCAAAAAGGAAAGCCTTTTCTCTAAGAAGAAATTCGGCGGTAGAAAATCAAATCACGAGGATGACTTCGATGATCTGGAATCAAAGGAACCGTTAAGAAAATCTTCAGACAGTCAGATGGCAAGAATGAATCGTCCGGCCGCAAGACCGGCAGTCAGCAATAAAGTAACGCCGATCAGAAGAAAGAGTTCCACTGTCACATCCGGCGGAATGGAAGTGTGTGTCATCAAGCCTACAAAGGTGGAGGATTATCGTGAGATCGCGGATACACTTCTGTCCGGCTGTACCGTTGTCCTGAATCTTGAGGGCAATGACGTGGACGATGCGCAGCGCATCATCGATCTTTCATCCGGTTCCTGTTACGCGATCGGAGGAGGTCTGCAGAAGGTATCCAGTTATATCTTTATTCTGACGCCTTCGAATGTGGAAATATCAGGTGATATTCAGGATCTTCTGAACGGAGCAGTTCCGTCCATGAGAACATCGTTTTAACGGATCTATATGCGTACTATCGAAGGGTGTCAGAGGAATCTGATGCCCTTTGTTGTGTTATAGAAATTCCGGAGGAATTTCTATAACTTCTTATCAGGAAACCGCAACGGGATTTCCGTATACAACCGCGCCTGCAGAATAACCATACGAGCGATGAGCAGAGGCTTTTCATTCGCGTCCGGCGCAAGAATGAGGGAGGTATAAAATGGAAGCTGTAACTGTAAGCAGAAAAAGAGAGGGTGTGGAATTTTCCTACCGGATTCGCTGGGAAAAGGATTTTGAAGCACTTGCCGACAGCATCAGGGACGTGGATGGGCTGAGACCGAACAAGATCTGTATCGTCTCGGACAGCAACGTTGCGCCTCTTTACATGGATAAGGTGAAGTGTGCGCTGGAAGGTCTCGGCGTGAGCGTTTTTTCCTGGATCTTCCCCGCGGGGGAGGAGAGTAAGAATCTCGAGACCGTGAACGGACTGTACCGTTTTCTGATCGAGAACCACTTCGAGAGAAAGGATCTGCTGGCTGCCCTCGGCGGAGGTGTCTGCGGTGACCTCACAGGCTTCGCGGCGGCTACTTATCTTCGCGGCATCGATTTCATTCAGATTCCGACCACACTGCTCGCCCAGGTGGACAGCAGTGTCGGCGGAAAAACGGGCGTTGATTTCGAGCAGTATAAGAACATGGTGGGAGCCTTCCATCAGCCTCGCCTCGTATACATGAATATGAGCACGCTGGAGACGCTTCCGGAGGATCAGTTTATCTCCGGCATGGGTGAGGTCGTAAAAAGCGCTGAGATCCGCAGTGAGGAGCTGATGCGCTGGATCGAGGAACACACAGAGGAGATTCGTAAGCGTGAGGTGACAGCTATGTCCCATCTGATTCGAGAGTGCTGTCTGATCAAGGCCGGCGTTGTCGAGGAGGATCCGACCGAGAAGGGACTTCGCGCGATTCTCAACTTCGGACACACCCTCGGCCATGCAATCGAGAAATGCAGAAACTTCGAGCTTCTGCACGGACAGTGCGTGGGAATCGGAATTGCGGGAGCGGCATGGCTCTCCCTGAAGAAGGGCATGATCTCGGAAGAGGATTACAAACGCATCATCGATCTGAATCTCGCCTTCGGACTTCCTGTAGATGTCACCGGCCTTGATGCCGATCAGATACTTCAGGCATCTAAAAACGACAAGAAAATGCAGGAGGGAAAGATCAAATTCATTCTTCTGGGCGGCATCGGAAACGCGGTCATCGACACTTCGCTGACAGATGAAGATCTTCTTCGGGCATCCGAAAAACTGATTGTCAAAGCAGACTGAAGCTTTATTATAACGTTCGCGCATAGACCGGTTTATGCGTGAACGACAGAACAAAGACAAAGGAGTTCACATATGCAGGATTTACATCAGGAGAAGAAAACGGAGGAGCAGGTGCTGGAAGAACAAATGGAAGTTACCGAACCCGGAAGAAGGGGCGCGGTCAGCTGGATCCGGATCGCCGTATCGGTTGCCCTTCTCGTGGTACTTGATCAGTTTTCCAAGTATCTTGCTGTCACCGGGCTTTCAGGCAAAGATCCGCTTGTCCTGATTGACGGTGTACTGGATCTCGTTTATCTCGAAAATCACGGAGCAGCGTTCAGCATGCTCCAGAATCAGCAGTGGTTCTTTTATATCCTCACCTGTGTCTTTTTCGCGTTATCGGTTGTCGTGCTCTACAGACTGCCTCAGAGCGCCAAATACCGGCCGTTGATGATCAGCGTGGTCATCCTTGTGGCGGGAGCTGCCGGAAACTTCATCGACAGAGTTGTGAACCGTTATGTCATCGATTTCATCTACTTTGAGCTGATCAATTTCCCGGTTTTCAATGTGGCGGATATCTATGTGACAGTCGGAGTCCTGATACTGATTGTTCTTATGATCTTCCGGTACAGCGATGATGATTTAAAAATTCTGTTCAGAACCGGAAAGAAAGGCTGAGCTGCATGTCTGTGGAAAGACGGCGGCCGGAAATGTCCGGGATGCTCTTACGCAGGCGCAGGGCTGCGTCTGAAGGCGAACAACACGAAAGGGGAATGGAAGCTGTCATGGAAAAACTGACATTTGCGGTTGAGACAGGGGACGAGGGCGTCCGCGTGGACGCCTATCTATCCGCACAGATCGACCGGATGTCCCGCTCCTACATACAGAAGATCCTGAAACAGGGCGGCGTTCTCGTGAACGGGAAAGAGGTAAAATCGAATTACAAAGTTTCTGAGGACGACCGGATCGAGATTGAAATTCCGGAGAACGAGGAACTCGATATCGAGGCGGAAGATATTCCGTTGGACATCCTCTACGAGGATGACGACGTTCTGATCGTCAACAAGCCGAAGGATATGGTCGTTCATCCTGCGGCCGGGCATTATGAGCACACACTGGTAAATGCGCTTCTCTATCACTGCAGAGACCGGCTCTCCGGCATCAACGGTGTGATGCGGCCGGGAATCGTTCACCGGATCGACAAGGATACGACAGGCGCTCTGGTGATCTGTAAGAACGACACGGCACATCAGTCCCTCGCCGCCCAGCTTGCGGTGCACAGCATCACGAGACGGTACCGGGCGATTGTCTCCGGTAATTTCAAAGAGGAAACTTTTACCGTAGAGGGAAACATCGGAAGATCTTCCAATGACCGGAAGAAGATGGCCGTTGTAGGGTCTGACAAAGGCAAACATGCCGTCACCCATGTCAAAGTTCTTCAGAACCTCAAAGGCTATGCCTACGTCGAATGTGAGCTTGAGACGGGACGCACCCATCAGATTCGTGTGCATATGGCGCACATCGGACACCCGCTGCTGGGTGATGAAATCTACGGCCCGAAGAAATGTCCGGTCAAGGGTCTTCAGGGGCAGACACTTCACGCGATGGTGCTCGGCTTCGAACATCCGACAACAAAGGAATATGTCGAGTTCACGGCGCCGCTGCCGGAGTACTTTGAGGAACTCGTGCGGAAGCTGGGAAAGTAGGCCCTTTTTTTATGATATAAAAATGCTGATATCAAAAAAAAAAAAAATGATATCTATCAATATTCTCTTTCTCTATAATAAAACCAGATCTATCTATGAACAGAAATGGGGGAAATGAAATGAGAGAGTATGTAGAGGCTAACCTGGTTGTTGACTTCTTCGAGGGAACAGTGGCAGAGATCATTACTGATTCTGATGAAGATTATGATATCGCTCCTTGCGGAATGCCACCATGCCGTGGAGAAGATGATGGACCAATCTTGTTTTGGGATTGAAATATGGTTGAACTATGGTCGGAGTGAAAACTAAGGTTTTCGATTTCATTAAACAAAGAGGTTTATGGCGGTCAGCAGAGATCAAGTTCTCTGCCGGCCGTTTTTTTGAATAATATGTAAGCAAAGAAAATGGTATGTACATCTGTGACACAGAATACTTGTAAAATTATTTAAATAATAACACAAAAACCAAATGACATAGCATGAAACCAAATATATATATATATATATCTGAGATCAACGCTCATACTGTTGATAAATATTTTTTACTCGCTGACAGTTTATTTGCACATCAAGAGAAGGAGGAAGTATGTTGCGGAGTATAAAAAGTCTTATAAGGACAGTTTTGTCATTGGTATTGGCCACAGTGCTTTTGTTTGCGGTAAATATTCCGGTTTCAGCGGCTACGACTTGTAATCATACGCTGGGTGAGTCTATTTCATGGTTGGAGTCTAACATTGGAAAAAAACTGGATGCTGATGGAGTATATCCTGGACAGTGCGTAGACTTAGTTATGAAGTACTATGACTATCTGGTTGGAAACCACAGTGGAGTAACGGGAAATGCAAGAGATTATGCGACCAACAAGGTTCCGGCGGGCTTCACCCGGATAAAAGGTGCCAGCATTCAGCCGGGAGATATCGGCATTGTAACTTCCGGGGAATGGGGGCATGTGTGGATTCAGGGATATGATGGGTACTCCTATCATCAGAATTACAGCGGAAAACTTTATGTCACCAAGCAAAGAAATTATAACGCATCGGGATATTGGGGAGTCATTCGCCCAAATTTCAAGTCCAATACTTCCACTGTCGAGATTCCTGGAGCAGGTGCTTCCGTTCCATTCGGATATTATAGGATTCGGAGTGCTATTGATGCAAACTACTATTTAGACATGGATACTGATAATATTATAAAAAATGATGGAACAATCCTTCATTTGTATAAATATACCGGTAAGGCGGATCAGGTGTTTGATGTAGAACCACAATCGAATGGATATTACCATCTTAGCTATAATAATCAAAACAATTATAAATACGTAGAGAATGACGGGTATCAAGGAGCAATTCCATTTTTGCATGGATGGAGACAGGAGAGAGCGGCATTTGCCGACTATGTCATTGAGCAAACAGATGACGGATACTTCTACATCAGAGCAAGAAAAAGCGGATTGTATCTGGATGTGAAGGATGGTGTCGTAAAGAACGCGCAAGAAGTGAGACTTTGGCCGGGAAATGGAGCAAAAGCTCAAAAGTGGTTTTTTGAAGCGGTTCCCGCATGGTATGGAAAAACCATGAACGAGGGAAACTACTATATTGCATCTGCCTTAAACTCCAATATGGTTTTACAGGTAAAAGACGGAGTAAAAAACGGCTCAAATGTTACGATTGGAACAAAGAAAAATAGCAATAATCAGCTCTTCACTGTGAAATATCTGGGAGATGGCTGTTATACGATATCGTTATACGGTACCAATCATAATCTGGATGTCACAAATGCAAACAGATCAAGAGGTGCGAATGTCCAGCTGTATCAAAATGACGGAACCGTTGCTCAAAAGTGGAGTATTAGTAGAGCGCCTGGGAATTCACGTGTTATTTTGACAAGTGTATGCGGTGGACATTGTCTTGATGTTTCGGGCGGTGCTGCAAACGAAGGTACAAATGTTCAAGTATGGACACCTCATTCTGCTGCGCCTGAACAATGGATTTTTATACCGGCAACGCCCGCGGCGACGGCAACGCCTAAACCGACGGCAACACCAAAGCCAACCGCTAAACCAACCGCTAAGCCAACCGCAACTCCTAAACCGTCATCAACACGTAAGCCTACGCCGACAACTTCACCGAATTCAAAAGATGTGTCGTTCGTTGAAATGCTGAGATTATATCATCCGGTTACCAAAGAACATTTCTATACTGCTTCTGCACATGAGAAGGATGTGTTAGTCAGCAGGGGTTGGAAATATGAAGGAATCGGTTGGCGCGCGCCGGAAAAATCGAATACACCGGTTTACCGTCTTTATAATCCGCTCTTACGAGACCATCATTATACGACAGATGCCCATGAAAAAGATGTTCTGTCATCGAAATACGGTTGGAAGTATGAGGGCATTGGATGGTATTCTGATGACGCAAAAGGAACTCCTCTGTATCGAAGGTACTGCCCGCTCCTTAAGACAGGTGCTCACCATTACACAACAGCGGTAAATGAAGCGAAGCACCTTGTATCTGTAGGTTGGAAAGATGAAGGAATCGCTTGGTATGGATTAAGTATGTAAAAGAAGTGAAATTGATACATTAATGATAGTAGCAGTCAGCAGGGAGGAGGCTCTTTGCTGACTGTTTGTGCGTTTTGACATTATAGAAAACTTTAGTACAAAAAGAGTTACGTTTTAGTTTTACATATTCCGACAAAATAGCCAATAATCAAGTGGAAATTCGCGAATTCATGTGCATTTTTTTGATTCCGTATGTTATAATGTATACAGAAAATAACACTGGCTATATCCGTCAGGAACGTGATAGAGGAGGGCACCTTTATGAAGACGATTATCAGTATCGGACGTGAATTTGGAAGTGGAGGTCATCTGATCGGAAAAAAAGTCGCTGAAAAACTCGGAATTCCTTTCTATGACAAAGAACTTTTAGAGCGTGCCGCAAAGGACAGCGGACTCTGCAAAGAGATTTTTGAAAATCAGGATGAAAGACCGACGAACAGCTTTCTGTATTCCCTTGTCATGGATACCTACAGCTTCGGTTATTCCTCCAATGTGATGAATGATATGCCCCTGAATCAGAAAGTCTTCCTGGCTCAGTTTGAGAGCATCAAGAAGCTCGCAGCCGAAGGTCCCTGCGTAATTATCGGAAGATGCGCGGATTACGCACTCGAGGAAGATCCGAATCTTCTGAGTGTCTTCATCCATGCGGATATCGACACAAGAGTTCGAAGAATCGCGAATATCTACGGGCTGAAAGCCAATAAGGCCAGAGACAGGATCAAGAAGAACGACAAGAGCAGATCCAGTTACTACAACTACTACACCAGTAAAGAATGGGGCTCCGTCGACAGCTATGATCTTTCCATCAACAGCGCGAAATACGGCATCGACGGCGCAGCCGAGATGATTATCCGCGCCGTGATGATCAAAGAGAATGGAACCGAAAAGAGTATCGTGGATACACGAGAAGAATAAATAGGACTATACCGGATTATGTGTAATCCCGCCGGACGCGAAAGCCCGGCGGGATTTTTGCGGTCCATGAATTATTAAAATCAAGCGTTGTAAAGGCCAGCGTATATGGGCAATCAGTCTTCGTCACTGCGAAGATGCACCGCTTTGGCTGCAGAGCGCCGTCTCATGTCGCTCATGGCCGCGTAGTGGCGTTTTGTCGTGTTGACGTCTTTGTGTCCGAGGACGTCGGCCACAAGGTAGATATCGCCCGTCTCGCGGTACAGAGCGGTACCGTAGGTGCTGCGAAGTTTGTGAGGCGTAATTTTCTTGGTGGTTGTAATTCTGGAAGTGTATTTCTTTACGAGATTCTCTACGGTCTTGACATTGATACGCCGCCTCTGGGCGGAATAGAAGAGAGCGTGCTCGTGTCCCGCCTGCGGCGTGACGCCGGCGCGCTCTGTTTCAATATATGTCCTTAGCGCAGATTCAACCTCGGCGCCGAAATATACCATCATCTCATTTCCGCCTTTCCGGAAGACTTTGATTCCGTTATTCCGGAAATCCACATCCTCAAGATCCAGACCGACACATTCCGAAACACGGATGCCGGTTCCAAGGAGCAAGGTAATGATCGCCGTATCACGCAATTTGGTTTTCTCCCAGTAGGAACGCTGATGCGGACTTAATTCTTCTCCACAGGACTCGACGAAATCTAGAAGATCCGCAACTTCGTCGGCATCCAGACGGATAATTTCTTTTTCATGAAGCTTCGGCATGTCGACAAGGACGGTCGGATTCGTCCGGATCATTTCATGCTTGTAATAATAGGCGTAAAAGACACGAAGCGCCGACATTTTCTGTTTGATGCCTTTTTCTCCGTTGGTGACATATTCATCGGCGTCCGCGGACTTGTAGGCCTTCAGATAGTCCATATATTCCTCCAGATCAAGAGCTGTAACCTTGTCCAGATCTTCAAGTGTCAAATCACGGATAGACCGGTTCTTGTAGACCGGATTTGACCGGATCAGAAAGTCGAAAAAGATCCGGATGGCATAGGCATATTTGAGCGTTGTATTTGCGGACCTGGTGTTGGAACTTGCCCGGAAAAAATCCCTGGCGAAGGGAGGCATCGTAGCGAGAACCTCGCGAAGCTTTAATGTATTGTCAATGTCACGCTGTTCGTGGTAAGTTGTGCGTTTATCCATGAAAAAAATCTCCGTTAGCTGTATCGGTAACTGAATAAAACAGAATTGAATAAAAACAGATTGCATAAAAAACAGGCATCGATAGTCATCAAAAAACGGAATAACCTTGAAATAACTATGGCATGGCCTGAATCCATGACCAACTATACGAAAAACCTGCGTTTTCCGAATAGTTGCATTATACATCTATTATACTTACGAGAATTACGTTTGTCAATTCATCCATCGTGTTGATTGGCAAAGTATTGTCCATGGAGAGCTTGCAGCCGCTTCGCTTCCACAAGACCTTGAAAAGAAGTTATTCCAACACACGGATTGTTTTGTTTTACCCGGCGGTAAGAAAACAAATTGTAATTATAGAATTACAGATGTGAACCGGCCGGCATAAGGGAGGTGCCGACCGGTTCTGATTTTGGGTAAATATAGGTAATTGAGTATATATTACAAGAGTTAAGGGGTAACTCGTTGCAACCGGAAAAACAAATGGATTCCATCACGAAAATACAATGTGATCCGAATATCGGCTTTACGGCTTATATTCTGTGGAATAATACGGAACCAGCAGATACTGTCCGGGGATCACCTGATTGCCGGACAAATGATTGATGCTGCGAACTTCATCGATATAATCATAAGAATCGTTATATTCACTGCTCATGTATTCCTGGGCGATGGACCACAGGGTATCGCCGGAATGAACAGCTACAGATGTGTAATACTTGTAGGTTGGAACGTCCATACGATCGGCGTCGGTCTTGTGTGCAGTGATGGAAAGAACGACAGCTGATGTAATGAGGATACTTACGAGAACAAGAAGTATGCTACGGATTCTGGCCTCTCGTCTCAGGCGCGCGATTCTGCGCTCTCTTCTATTCCGATTACTCTGCATCTCTCATTCCCCCTATCATGCATAAATGTCAGATCACTTACATTATCATGTGTTAATCTTCAGAAACAGAACGACTGTTCAGAACGCCTGTTCGATCTATGAACTGAGTATAGTACGGAAATGGAAATGTGTCAACAGAAAAACGAAAATTTGTTCGGAATATGTGTTTGTTTTTTCATCTCTCCTGTGCTACAATGTTTGAAGAAAATGAGGATCAGATGTATTCTTTTTGTTATAAAGGGAGTTTATGTTATATGGCTGAAAAGGGAAGAATTAGTAAGAAACAGCAGGAAATACTGAATTATCTCAAGAAAGAAATTCTGCTCAGAGGTTTTCCTCCGTCGGTGCGCGAGATCTGTGAGGCGGTCAGCCTGAAGTCCACTTCTTCTGTTCACGCGCATCTGGAATCGCTGGAGAAGAACGGTTATATTCGCAAAGACGCGACGAAACCTCGTGCGATCGAAATTCTGGATGATGATTTCCGTGAGGAGAGAATCCGCAGGCTCACGCCGGATGTCGTCACAGACAATTCGACTCCAAGTGAGTTCCAGCAGGTACCTGTGATCGGTAACGTTGCCGCCGGACAGCCGCTTCTGGCCGTGGAAGCTGTGGAATCCTACTTCCCGGTTCCTGTCAGCAAGCTTCCGAACGCGCAGACCTTTATGCTCCGTGTTCGCGGAGAAAGTATGATCAACGCCGGTATTCTTGACGGAGATCTCGTTCTTGTCAAACAGCAGGAAACAGCGTCCAACGGCGAAATGGTAGTTGCTTTGATCGATGATTCCGCGACGGTGAAGACCTTCTATCGCGAGAAGGATCATATTCGTCTCCAGCCGGAGAATGACAATATGGATCCGATCATCGTCACACCGGATCAGCAGTTCAAGATCCTCGGTCTTGTGATCGGCGTGATGAGGTTCTTCCTGTAATTCTTCTGTAATTCGGTAATTAAGTTTACATAAAATAATTATGTAAACTTATGCGGAAATATGTGCTATTCTATGATACATGAAAATGGATTAGAATGAAAAGACCGCGGCAATGCCGCGGTCTTTTTCTATACAAATTCAAAATGGTCAGAGTCTGATTAAATATATCTGTAACAAAGCGTGTATGACATGTTCCGTCTGTTCCGTTCGGTACTATATTTTACTTAAGATTCTCTTTCTCCACGAGCTTTCCGTCTCTCCAGATTCTCTCGATGTCATAGAACAGGCGGTTCTCCTCATCGAAGAGGTGAACGATGATGTCGCCGAAGTCCATGAGAATCCAGTTTGCGTTCTGGTATCCCTCCGTGTTTTTGACTTCGCATCCTGCTCTTCCGAGCGCTTCATCGACGGAATCTGCCATAGCCTGTACCTGGTTTCTGTTGGAACCGCTTGCGATGATGAAGTAATCGGCGATGGTGGAAATATCGGAAATATCAAGGATTTTTACATCCAGAGCTTTTTTGTCTTCCAGTGCTGCGACAGCAAGTGCTGCCATTTCTTTTGCTTCAGGCATAGTTTCCTCTCCTTTTTGGGTTCGTTGTTATATGTAAGAATATCAGATGGCAGTTTCTCTTCCGCGGATCAGCTTTTTGTAATAGGAATAGGCGCTGAGTGTCGTGTGATCCATGGATTTCGGATTCTCGCTGAGATAGTCCACCGTGTCCCGAAGGATCTGGTACATGCACTGATCAATGTCCGAAAAAGCCAGTTTCCGGATCTCGGCGAGGTTCGGCTGTTTCTCACGGTTCGGTTCGATGTAGTCCGAGACAAAGACGATCTTCTCGAGAAGCGTCATGGCCGGGCGTCCGGTTGTGTGCCAGGTGATGGCATCCAGAATGGCCTGATCGTCACAGCCGTACTCTTTTTTTGCCAGATAGGCACCGAGCTTTGCGTGAAGAAGCACCGGGTGTTCAATCTCAAATTCAGAGACCTCTATCTTTTTCTTTTTGCAGATTTCGATTTTCTCGCTGTTTGGAATGCACTTGGCGCAGTCGTGGAGCAACCCGCCCATACGTGCCTGATTGAGGTCGGCGCCGTGTACCATGGCGAGCGCGCACGCAGTGTAGGTTACGCCCATCGTGTGGCGATAGCGGTTCTCTGTCAGTTCTTTCTTAAGCTTCTCTTCAATTTCAGCCCAGATCGATTTTGTCTTTCCCATATGCTGCTCCTTTATTCTCATTACATCGTTCTTTAATAAGCGGACCAAATCGCACTCACCGGCAAGTGTTCGGTGGATTTGCCCGGGGTTGATGCGAACGATGTACTAGACACGATAAAGTGATTTTTCCTGTATGTAAGTCAGGACGGAGTCCGGGATGTAATATCTGACGGATGCTCCGGTTCCTACAAGTTCACGGAGATGCTGAGAAGAAATGTCGAGATTCGGTGTATCGAGCCGGAGGAAATCTCCGTGATACTGCTCGCGCCGTCTCATAAGCAGAGATTCGAAGTCTCCGCTGCTCATCTGATTTCTTGTTGCGACGACCAGATGAGCGGCCTGTGCGACACGCTCCGGCTTCATCCAGGTGTCGAAATCCACGAGGGAATCGGCTCCCATGATGAAATAGAACTCGCAGTCCGGATGCTTTTCATTCAGCTCCTCCAGAAGGAGATAGGTGTAACTGTAGCCCTCTTCCTTCATATCGAGCAGCGATAGGTCGAAGTGGGGATTTCCCCCGATCGCCCGTCGGATCATCTCGACGCGATCCTCATCACTCGCGCGTCCCGTTCGGTTACGCTTGTGCGGGGGATTGCCGGCCGGCATATAGAGTACCTGATCCAGCTGAAGCTGCCGGAAGGCTTCTTCGCCGAGGATCAGATGACCGATATGAATCGGGTCAAAGGTTCCGCCCATGATGCCAATCTTTCTTCTCTGTGTCATGCTTCTTATTTCGGGAGTACGATTTTGCGGTCGTCGCCCTGTCCTTCTTTGTAAAGTACGATTTTCTTTCCGATGATCTGAACAACCTGTGATTTGGTGCGTTCTGCGAGCATCTGAGCCATTTCTTTCGGATCATCCATGCAGTTCTGCAGAATGCCGATTTTGATCAGTTCGCGGGCGATCAGAGCCTCACGCACGTTCTCAGTGAGTTCCGGTGTCACGCCGCTCTTTCCGATGTGCAGAATCGCGTTTTCTTTCATTGCAAGGCTTTTCAGGTAAGCTCTCTGTTTGCTTGTCATATATTTCTTTCTCCGGTTTCCAGGCCCTTGAGGCCTTTTTGACACGGGGAAAAATCATGGCCGACGGAACGGACATAACTTCCCCGTACGTGTTTTATGTCGGTTAACTGCTGCTTATTTATAATATTCAAAATGGAGGCCGTACATGCGGACGGTGTCTCCGTCTTTGATACCGGCTTCCTCCAGATCATTGAGAATGCCGCTGTCCTTCAGGAATTTCTGGAAGAACTGGAAGCCCTTCTCGGAATCCAGATTGGTGTAACCGAGCATCTTGTCGATCTTCGGTCCCTCTACGATGAAGGTATGAGGATCATCCGGATCGATCTCAACGGTGTAAGGAAGGTTCTCCTCAACCAGCATCTCTTCCGGATCGAACTCAGGAACGAAGATCTGTTCGTCTTTCGGGATCTCGTCCAGACGGTTCTGCACGTAGTACAGCAGCTCTTTGAGTCCCTTGCCGGTTGCGGCGGAAATCGGGAATACCCGGTAGCCCTTGGGCTCGAACTCTTTTCGGATTTTCTCGACCGGATCCTCCTCGCCCTCTTCCGTGAAGATGAGATCGGTCTTATTTGCCGCAATGACCTGCGGCAGGTTTGCCAGTCTCTCGCTGTAACGGGAGAGCTCGTTGTTGATCTTGTAGATGTCCTCGATCGGATCTCGTCCCTCGGATCCGGCCGCGTCTACTTCGTGAATGAGCATCCGGCATCTCTCGATGTGTCGGAGGAACTCGTCACCGAGACCGGCTCCCTCGGAGGCTCCTTCGATCAGTCCCGGGATATCCGCGATGACAAAGCCGTTGCATCCCTCCACATCGACAACGCCGAGGTTCGGCACAAGTGTCGTAAAATGGTAGGCTGCGATCTTCGGCTGCGCGTTACTTACTCTGGACAGGAAGGTCGATTTTCCTACGCTCGGGAAGCCGACCAGACCGACGTCCGCGATGAGCTTGAGTTCCAGTCTTACTTCGAGTTCGCGGGAAGGCTGTCCCGGCTGGGCGAATTTCGGCACCTGCATGGTCGGTGTGGCGAAATTCATATTTCCTTTTCCTCCGCGTCCGCCCTTCAGGATGACCTGTCGTTTGTTATCGCCGGACATATCGGCGATGACTTTTCCGGAGGCGGCGTCCATGATGACGGTGCCCTCCGGAACTTTCAGGATGATGTCCTGGCCGTCCTTGCCGTGGCAGCGTTTCTTTCCGCCCTCCTGACCGTCGCCGGCCTTGAATTTATATTTGTGACGGAAAGCCGCAAGTGTATTGAGACCCTCGTCGACTTCGAACACAATGCTTCCGCCATTGCCGCCGTCTCCGCCATCCGGACCGCCGGCCGCAACATATTTCTCACGGCGGAAGCTCACGTGTCCGTCTCCGCCTTTTCCAGAAACAATAGCGATTTTTGCACGATCTGCAAACATGATTTTTTCACCTCTGTAATGGTACAAACTGTCAGTTTCCAGTGGGATGCCGCTCTCTCCGCTCACCTCTGCATGCCCTTGCCGCGCCCGGCCGGATGCAGAAATAAGTCAAAGGTAAACCCTCTTCATGAAGAAAGCAACTTATATAGCGGACGCAAAGATGTGCGGTCTGCGGATGAGTGATCGAAGTTCGATTCCGCCCGCGGATGTTGTTCCGTCTGTTATATAAATTGCCTTCAGTTATTTGACCTTCTATTCCAAAAGAGGAGCCATCACCTCGTGACAGCCCCTCTAATGTTCATAAATTATTCAGCTGCTTCAGCCTGCGGAATTACAGAACAAATCTTTCTGTCTCTTCCTTTTCTCGAAAATCTGACAACACCGTCAACAAGTGCGAAAAGTGTGTCATCTTTTCCGAGACCTACATTCAGACCTGGATGAATATGAGTTCCACGCTGTCTGTAAAGGATGTTTCCGGCTTTAACGAACTGTCCGTCTGCTCTCTTGGCACCAAGTCTCTTGGACTCAGAATCACGGCCGTTCTTTGTGGAACCTACTCCCTTTTTATGAGCGAAGAACTGAAGATTTAACTTCATCATTTCTTACACCTCCATGAAATTAACATCGACGAAATCCTTATAGGCGTCTTCTTCCTGCATATCGGAAAGAGTCTGCGCAAGTGACTTCAGCAGAAGTTCCGCGTCATGACTGATTTCTCCCTTGAGAGAAAAATGAATCACGGCGTTCTCTTCATCGGCAGAACTGTCTGCATCCTGCGATGTGAATCGCTCGACCGAATTGATCGTGTGAATCACAAGAGCCGATACAGCGGCACAGACGATATCCTCGCCCGCCTCGGCATAGCCGGCATGATCTGCTGCTTCGAAGCCTGTCAGTTGTCCGTTCCGATTCTGATAAAAAGTAACCCTAGTCATTTCGATTTGACTTCAGACATTATACTTAAGCGTTGATCTTGTTGATCTGTACTTTTGTATACTCCTGTCTATGGCCGTTTTTCTTGTGATAGCCAGTCTTTCTCTTGTACTTGTAAACGATAACTTTCTTAGCTTTTCCGTTAGCAAGAACAGTAGCCTCAACAGAAGCTTTTGCTGCGTCGTCGCCAACTTTGATCGCTGCGTCATCGCGTACTGCAAGTACCTGATCGAAAGTTACTTTGTCGCCGGCCTCAGCTCCGAGTTTCTCAACACGGATAACATCACCCTCGGCTACTTTGTACTGTTTACCACCAGTTGCAATAATAGCGTACATATAGGACACCTCCTACTTTCTTAAAACTCGCCAGATTCGGTGACCGTTTACACGGTACTTAGACCCCTCTGCGCGGCATACTTCCATATTATTACATGGATAGAAAAGATTGTCAACGAAAAATATGATTTAGGACTCAAAAAAGAATGTCGCTTGGGTGACAGAGAGCTTTTCGGAATTTTCTATCACAAAACGATCTTGTGGCTGACCGTAACCGCAAGACTTCCCGGTCCGATGTGGCAGCCGACAACCAGGGACAGTGGATCACCGGTGATCTCATAGCCCGGGAATGCAGCTTTCAACTCCTCTTCCCACTCTTTGACATCTTCCGGTGCGTCTCCCTCGGAGTAGGCGTATCGGATGACTGCTTCGCCCTTATCGGTAAAGTCCTTGAAACGCCCCTCCATATCTTTGCGGATGGCGTCGATCATGGTCTTCTTTGCCTGTCTGGCACCGCGGCATTTGGCGAAGGCGTCGAGCTTCTCTCCCTGAATCTGAAGAACCGGCTTGATGTGGAGAACACTGCCGATCAGCGCTGCCGCCGGAGTGACACGGCCTCCTTTTTTCAGGAATTTCAACGTATCTACCATGATATAGATGCTGGAATTGAATTTCTCCTCCTCCAGTTTTTCACGGATCTGTGCCGCGCTCCATCCGTTGTAGGAAAGATAGAGGGCGTCCTCGACGGACTGACGCATGGTGACGGAGATGCGCTGATTGTTGATGACTTCCACCCTTCCGTCATAATCCCCGGCGAGAAGTCGTGCCGTCTGATAGGAATTGGAAAGACCGCTGGAAAGCGGAATGTAAACAAGCTCGTCGTTCTCCTCAAGAACCCTGTCCCAGAGCTCAGTAACCTCTGCGGGCGCAGGCTGGGATGTGGAGACGCTGATCTCCGGATCCTCAAGCATCTCAAAGAATTCTTTCTGAGTGATATCGATGTCTTCGCGAACGAGTTTATCATTGATCAGGAAGGCCATCGGAAGGACATAGACGCCCAGTTCCTTTGCCTGATCCTGTGTGATACCGCAGTTACTGTCTGTGACTACAGCGACTTTTCTCATACCGTGTAAAACCTCCTGAGGTTAGTGCTGGAAAAAATTATCCGATGACTGCATCCGTGAAAATGAGCATCAGACCAACAAATAAAATAATAACGGTTGGCACAATGATTTGCAAGAGTGTCTTGCGTTCCTTACCGCGCACAACAAAGCCCGGTTTGATCACAGACTCCGATCTTCGGATCAGCCAGCAGCCGGTGTAAATCAGGATCGGCACGGGTAGGCCGTAAAAAACAAGAGTGACGCCTACAGTGCCGGCAGAGATATGATAGTTCTTCAGAAGCTGCGCTGCGGTATTCACGGAAATTGCTTGCCTGGCCAAAAGACTTGCGCCGATCAGAAGGAAGTTATACAGGAAATGCAGCAGCATCGTGTAAAAAATATTGTCGGTCTCCAGCATGATCCAGGCCGCAATCACGCCCATCAGGATGGGCATCGACCAGCGCACCGGCGAGATGTGAAAGACGCCGAACAGGATGCCGGTAAGTGCCATGATCAAAGGCCTCGAGCGGAAAGAATTTTTCAATCCGCGGAAGATCACGCCCCGGTGAAGGATCTCCTCGGTGACCGCCGGCGCCAGTGTAGTGCTGATCAGCATCAGAAGAACGGAACCGCCCGAGAGCATGCTTGTGCTGATGTCTTCCGAGGCCGAGATGGTCTGGTTCGGAAACAGCCAGAGCGTGACCATGGAGATGGCCTGGGCCGCAAGAAAGAAAGAAATCAGAAGAACGAAGATTCCTCCGATGCCGGCCCCCTTCGGTTTCCGGAACGGGAGAACCGAACGAATGCTGTTTTTCATCAGGACGATGAAAAGAAGGCTGGCGATCACGAAGAAAATCAGCTCAGACGTCATATTGGCGAACTGCGGACTGGGTATCAGACCGTACACGAACCTGCCGGAAAACAGGAAGGCAAGCGTCGTCAGAACCGCGAAGATCAGGGACTGCCAGAACCGGATCGGCCCTCTTTTGAACCACTCCCGCTTCATATGACGCGGTTTTGAATTTGCAATACTGCTGTAAGGAATTTCCATAGTACTCAATACTCTCCCCTGTAAATATGTCACCGGCATCCCGGTGCATTCTGCTGCTCCGCGAGAGAGCGGCGGACTTTTCGTCTGGTGATCTCCATAATGTCCAGCGCGGTGAGATCGATCACTTTTGTAGAGACGACATCTCTTGACACATAGCTTTGCATCAGGGAGATGAGCTCCTCTCTCTCCCCGGGATCTTTCATACTGATGAAATCAATGAGAATCGTGCCGGAGAGCTGGCGGAGACGGATCTGTCTCGCGCTCTCTTCGGCTGCCTCCGCATTTGTCATTTTCACCAGCGCACGGTAGTCTTTGTTGCCGGAATACCGGCCGGAGTTGACGTCGATGACACAGAAGGCCTCGGTCTGTTCAATGACAAGGAAGCCGCCGGACTTTAGCCATACCCGTTTTGCCGTGAGTTCCGTGAACAGCGTCGTCAGATTGTAGACGCGAAAGAGCTCGACCATCTTGTCATCGTAGAGTTCCAAAGCGACACGATTCCCGGGATCGACCCGCTTCAGAAAATTACCTGTCTCGGAATATATCTCCGGCAGATCGGTCACGATTCGCTTCAGATGGCTGAAGGAACACTGCCGGATCATGCGGATCCATTCCGGATCTTCCGTGTACAGGCAGGTACCGGTGGTCCGGCTTTGGCCGTAAGCCGTGATATACGTCATCTGTTCCGCCAGCTGCTTCCACTCCGCCGTGAGCTCATTCTCTCCCGCTTCCGCCGCATTGGTGCGGATGATCACGCCAAAGGAGGAGTCAAACAATGGTTTGAGAAGCTTCTTCAGACGGCTTCGGTCTTCCTCATGAAGCTTTCTGGAAAAATTCATCGTGCGCTTTCCGGAGGTGAAGACCAGCCAGCGGCCGGCGAGATTGACGTTCATGGTCAGTCGTGGGAGTTTCTGTTTGAGAGCCTCTTTCTCGACCTGAACGATCACCGAGTCACCTTCGTGGATCGTTGTGAGCTCCTTGTCCGTGAGCGGCAGATATCCGCTCTGCTCACCGGTAAAGCGTACAAAGGCGGCTGCGAGACTCTTCTGAATCTTCTCGACTCTTCCTGTGTAGACGTTTCCGAGGAGAGTCTTCTCTCCGGCAGGCGTCAGGCAGAATTCCGCCGGTTTCCCGTCCTCATACAGGACGGTGGCTATGGTTTCCTTTCCGTTCGCCGGAAAAGCGGCGACAACGATTTTCTGTTCCATCAGAATTCCTTTCCGAGAGCGTCGAGAGCGACAAGCTTTCTCGCTCCCTCTTCTCCGAGATCGGCGTAGATATTGTTTCGGTGAATCAGGATCGCATTGTCCGGAATTTCAAAGCCGGCGTGAGCCGCGAAGGCCTGTACCACGAGATCCGGTTTCAGGTTGTGGACGCTTCCGGTGGCCAGAGTCATGCGGAAGGCGATGCGCTCCGCCTCCACGCCTGCCGGGTGGTTCTCGAGGGTCGCGTCATCCAGTTGGATCATACGGAGTTTGTAGATCCATGGGTGGATGTCTACTTCGGCCTCGCTTCTCTTGGTCTTTCGCATGACTTTGATCTCCGGAAGATCCATAAAGTCCGCGAGCTTCTCCTTGAGATGATCCGGGAAGGATACGCGTCCCTTCCGGAAGCTGACGGTGTAGTCGGCGGCCGCAACGACGGTCATACCCTTGGAGGCTTTTGTCTCCGGGATCTGCACGACGCTCTCGACGGTGATGCCGTCGGCCATCTGTTTATTCAGAAGCTCGAGAAAGGACACGGAATTGATGCCTGCCTGAGCCATGCCCTCGTCTTTGAGATCCAGATCAAAGTATTCGCCGGAGCTTGTCTTGCCGACGCCCAGAGGCGCCGCAAAGGACATCAGCATGTGGGGGCTGAAGCCGGTGGAAAGGGCAAAGGGAAGTTCTGCGCGGCGCAGAGCCTTCTGGAAATATCTCATAACGTCCAGATGTCCGATGAATTTGAGGCATCCGGTTTTGGTGAATTTAACTCTTACTCTCAACGCAGACGCCTCCTTTGTATGCGGTGCAGCCGCAGGCGTTGCAGGCCTGACGGCAGTTCGGTGTGACAACGGCCTGCTGTGCCTTCTCCCATTCGCGGATCAGGAATTTCTTCGACACGCCGCAGTCCAGAAGATCCCAGGGAAGGATTTCGTCGATGCTGCGGGCTCTTGCCGTGTAGAAATACGGATCGATGCCGGTCTTCGCAAAGGCCTCGTTCCATTTCTCCCGGTCGAAATTCTCCGTCCAGGCGTCGAAAATACAGCCGCTGTTGTAAGCCTCCTCGATGGCAGCCGCCACGCGGCGGTCACCTCTGGCCAGAACGCCCTCCAGCTCGGAGACGTAGGCGTCGTGATAGGTGTAGCGGATGCTCTTCTGGTTCGGCATGGCGCGCACTTCATCCTTGACCATATGCGCCTTGTCCAGGAATTCCTGTTCCGTGTTCATCGGAGCCCACTGGAACGGTGTGAAAGGCTTGGGTACAAAGAAGGAGCTGCTGGCGGTGATGGAGATCTTGCCCACGCGCTCTTCTTTCGGAATGTTATCGTAGTAACACTCGGCAACTCTCTGGCACAGATGGGCGATATCCCTGATATCCTCTTCCGTCTCACCCGGATGGCCGAGCATGAAGTAGAATTTCACCTTGTTCCAGCCGCCCTTGAAGGCCTCAAGGGCGCCGTTCATGATATTTTCTTCCGTGATGCCCTTGTTGATGACGTTGCGCATCCGTTGGGAACCGGCCTCGGCGGCAAAGGTGAGACTGCTCTTCTTGACATCCTGCACCTTGGACATGATGTCAAGGGAGAAGGCGTCGATTCGAAGGGACGGAAGGGAAATGTTGATTCCCTTTTCCTTGCAGATCTCGATCAGGAAATTCAATAGTTCGTCGAGCTGCGAGTAGTCGGAACTCGAGAGGGAACTTAAGGTGATCTCATCGTAGCCGGTGTTTTTCAGCATGATCTCCGCCTGTTTCTTCAGCTTTTCCACGTTTTTCTCGCGGAGCGGCCGGTAGAGCATTCCCGCCTGACAGAAACGGCAGCCGCGGATACAGCCTCGCTGAATTTCAAGAACCACACGGTCCTGGGTAGCCTGGATATAGGGAACAACAGGGGCATCCGGATAGCTGACATTGCTGAAGTCCATGACGATCTGCTTGGTGATCTTCTCAGGCACGGAGTCGTCGACGCGTCCCAGGGATGACAGGGTTCCGTCCTCGCCGTAGGTGCAGTTATAGAACTGCGGCACGTAGAGTCCCCTGATGTTGGCCGCGCGGCGCAGGAATTCTTTTCTGGACATTCCGGTGGCTTTCTTCATCTTGTAGAGGACGAAGAGATCGTCGTAGGCGATTTCGCCCTCTCCGATATAGAAGAGGTCGAAAAACTCTGCGATCGGTTCCGGATTGTACGTACACGGACCTCCGCCGATGACGATCGGATCATCTTCCTTCCGGTCTGTGGCGTGCAGCGGAATCTTCGAGAGATCCAGAATCTGAAGGATGTTTGTGTAGCACATCTCATACTGGATCGTGATTCCGAGAAAGTCGAAATCGTGGATTGGATCCTGGGATTCCAGGGCAAAGAGCGGAAGGTTCTGCTCCCGCATGACCTTGTCGAGATCCGGCCAGGGAGAATAGACTCTCTCGCACCAGATATCGTCTCTCTTATTGAACATGTCATAGAGGATCTGAATCCCGAGGTGGGACATTCCGATCTCGTACACGTCCGGGAAACACATGGCAAAACGGATGTCAACGGAAGATGGATCCTTCATCACCGAGTTGACCTCGTTGCCGATATAACGCTCCGGTTTTTCGATATTCATCAGAATATCGTCATCTAAAGCAAGTTTGCGCATAGTTACCTCTTGTCTGTTTGTTGTTTGGTGAAAAAAATGAAGGGTGCATCCGAAAACAGATAAAAGGGACTGTCATATGTTGCGGCAGCCCCTTGAACATTTTTTTATTTGTTTTCAGCTTCTCTTGCGGCTTTCTCCGCTTTCTCGGCCTCCGGCTCGATCCATGTCTTGTGAATGATATCGTCGCGGAACATGGAGAATTTATCCATCGGATACTGTTTCAGGTTTTCAAGAACCTTTCGTCCGTCGGCCTGTTTGAGAAGAACCTCGCGGGCCTTGAGGGTCTCGGACTCGGTTCTGTGCTTGGAAGGTCCGCCGACGCATCCGCCCGGACAAACCATACCTTCGACGAAATCCTCCGGAAGTTTTCCGAATTGCAGAAGGGTGAGGGCTTTGCGGCACTCATCGCCTCCGGCGCATTTGCGAAGACTGATGTCGTTCGTGTCAACGCCTCTCTCTTCCATACATTCGATAACGGCTTTGGCTACGCCGCCGGATGTTGCGAAACGTTTGCCGAAGATGGAGGATTCCTGGTACTGATCCTCGCACGGCTTTAATTCAACGTCCTTCGAGCGGAGGAACGCGCGGAATTCTCCGTAGGTCAGAACGTAATCGGCGTTTTCTGCTACCAGCTCTTTATCGGCGGCCTCGGATTTCTTGGCGATACACGGTCCGATAAAGACGGTGATACATCCCGGATGTGTGGCTTTCAGATATCTGGAAATCGCGCACATCGGAGAGACAACCGATGACATGTTGTTTTTATACAAATCCGGGAAATGCTTGCGGAGCATATTGATGAACGCCGGGCAACAGCTGGTCGTCATCTTTCTGCCGGCTTCTTTCGCCTCGCTCCACTCCTCGGACTCGTAAGCTGCCGTCATATCTCCGCCGAGACCAACCTCAACCATGTCGGTGAACCCGAGCTCTTTGCAGGCCACGCGGATTGCACCCATGGTGATGTCCGGGCCGAACTGTCCTTCCGTCGCAGGCGCGCACATCGCGAATACCTCGCGGTCCGATTTGATATCGGCGATAATACCCGGCAGATTCGACTTGGAAGCCGGAGCTCCGAACGGGCAGGCGTGGATGCAGTGACCGCAGTTGATGCACTTCTCCTCGTCAATGATGCAGATACCGTACTCATTATAGGTGATCGCTCCGACCGGACATGCCTTCTTACAGGGACGCTCGAGATGAACGATCGCGTTGTACGGGCAGGCCTGCGCGCACTTGCCGCATTCACGGCACTTGGTCGGGTCGATGTGAGATCTGTGGTTACCAATGGAAATGGCGTCGAACTTACATGCGTTTTTGCACGCCTGTCCCATACATTTCCGGCAGTTGTCGGTTACGGAATACGAAGAAATCGGACACTCCTCACAGGCCGGGCTCAGGATCTGCACGATGTTTGTGGAGTCATTTCCCGGCGTCGGGTTCTTGCCCTCCGCAAGACGAATCCTCTGTTTCACCAGCTCTCTGTCCTTGTACACGCAGCATCGGTATTTGGCAAGGGGACCGGGAATCAGTTCGTAAACCAGCTTCTGTTTTCCTTCTTCGTTGAGTTCGTCTTTCCAGGCAAGTCTTGCGACTTCCTCGAGAATTTTGTGTTTCAGATCAAGTAAGCTCGCGTCGTTGGTAATCATATCGTCATCCTTTCCTATGAGAATATCGCATGGTTTCGCGTATCATCCTTAATCATTACAATTCCATTCTTCTCCATAAGGAGGAAAATGTACGGTACCACAATTTTTCTATATCACTGTGACAAGATATCTTTCGGAAGATTCATCACAGAATGCTCTACTACTAAAAGTTCGCACGAATTTCTTCAGGATTTTCGGAAAAAATATACTTTTAAAGGCATGTTGTTATGCCTGTGGAGCGCTTTCATTTTACTATGTTTGCGAGTTTCTTGCAACGTGTACTGAAAAAAGAACACTTGTCCGAAACCGTCTGTAAATGCTACACTGTTGGTATTGTAAAAAACATGAAAAGAGGAATAAAACGATGAAATTCTTTTATCCTGTGATTGTTACCAAAAAAGACGAGGGCTACTACGCCGAGTTCCCGGATCTCGAGATGTGCACGGCCGAGGGCGAGACGCTTGATGACGTTCTTGAGAACGCCAGAGAGGCCGCCTACACCTGGATTGACGCTGAACTTCAGGAGGACGACCCGCAGCTTCCTCCTTCATCCGACAGGGCAGATCTTCAGGCCGAGGCAGAGCCGGGGCAGGATGTGCGGGAGATTCTGGTTACCTACCGGATGATGGACGGCTGGGAAGAATAAGATCTTCCCGGTTGTCGAGGTTGTTGCGTGACCGCTGACGATGCGTTTGCTTTCGGATAGCGTCCTTCAAAATATCCGGGATAAGGGCGTATGTGTCCGTCGATACTTCACTCAAAATCCCCGGGATAAGGACGTATGTGTCCGACGATGCTTCACTCAGGATTGAGGAACCGCGTAAGACGCCGAAAAAGCAGTGCGAGAAGAATGCCGGCGATCACTCCGCCGGAATCAATCAGAACATCTGTGAACTGTCCGCTTCTGCCGGGGACAAACAACTGATGAAATTCATCCGAAGCCGCATAGAGCGCACCGAGAAGAAAGGATGCGCCTGTGCGGCTTCTTATGTGTCTTCTTTTCTTACGGAGCGCGAAGAACCGGGCGTTCTTTCCAAACGCCTCTCTTTCAGCCGCAGGATTCAACCGTGCACGGGTACGTTTTACGTCAATCGGATACAGCGTGGAAAAGAGAAGGAAACCGAGAACGGCGTACTCTGTCGCGTGGGCAGTTTTTCGAACCGGATAATCCATCTGTTCCGCAAAGCGGTTCTGTTTATCTTCCGGCCAGTTTTTGAAGCCGGGAACGAAGATCTCTCCCGCCACCCGTCCCCAGAACATGCTGGTGTCGGTGGATTCTTTGGCCGGCTGCGCGGAGAAAGCAAAGATGACGATCATCCAGGCGACGGTGAGTGTGAGAAGCAAACGGAAACGAAGCCGTTGATGCGTTCCGGAAAAATCCGCACAACAACCCCAGGGATCGCAGGTGCGGTGCAGCCGTTCGTCTGCTGAAAAGTTTTCGATGTTTGAATTCATAGTTCTGTTTTCCTGTTCTTATCTTTCCGTTAAAAAAATGTCGGCTGTCTTCAATGGCTGTGGTTTCAGTAGCCGCGGTTGTCCGTCAGCATATACAGCAGGGCGTTGCAGATGCAGGCGGCGATATTGCTGCCGCCCTTCCGCCCTCGCGCCACGATACAGGGTGCTTCTGTTCCGATGATGAGTTCCTTGGAGGCAACCACATTCACGAAGCCGACGGGAACGCCGATGACAAGTTCCGGTTCGAGGCGTCCCTCTTCAATGAGGCGGCTTACGTGGATCAGGGCGGTCGGAGCATTGCCGATGGCAAAGATCAGCGGCCGGTCCAGTGCTGCGGCTTTTTCCATGCTGATGACAGCCCGGGTCACGCCTCTTTTTTTGGCCTCTGCCGCCACATCTTCGTCAGACATGAAACAGAGAACTTCTCCTCCGTATCGCTCGAGAACTTTCTTGTTGATGCCGGATTTTGCCATCTGTGTGTCGGTGACGATCGAGGCGCCCTCGCGGATGGCCGCGAGCGCTCTCTCGACACAGCCCTCAGAAAAATAGAGGTTCTCCGCGTAATCGAAATCCGCCGATGTGTGAATACATCTCTTCACGATCAGTTCTGTGCCGGGCGCAAGAAGCGCCGCCCGATCTCCGAGCTCCTCTGTGATGATCTCGAAGCTCCTCTTCTCAATGTCCATCGGGCGGATTTGCTCGATTTCAATGTCTTTTTTCATCTGCGCTCATATTCCCTTCTCAAGTATGTCGTAAACAGCGTCCATGTCAAGACTGCCGCGAAGACCGTCCGCGAGCAGGTCAAACTGGGACTGTTTGAAACGCTGATAGTCGACGGCGTGCATGTCGTCCGTGTTGATGCCTTTTGCGGTTCCGAGACCGGTGACGATGGCAGCTGTGACTTCATCTTTGTCAAAGAGCCCGTGGACATAGGTTCCGTAGACGTTCCCGCTCTGCGCGCCTTCCAAAACCGGCTCGCCGCCCTCACGGACGATCGCTGTGAGCGGCCGGCAGTCCACGTTCGTTCCGTCAGAGATCCCGCTTTCAGCGTCCGGTGTGCTCTGTCCCATGTGGATTTCATAGCCCTCGAAGTGTTTTTCTGAAAGTGTCTGGAGAATACCGCCGACCTTCTGCATCTGTCCGCGGGTCTGCGTGCGGGTCTTTTCTTTTGAAAAAACGGTGCGGATCGGAAGCAGACCGAGTCCTCTGGCCTCGCCTCCTCCTTCGGCGTTGTGCGGGTCGCTGAGAACAGTGCCGAGCATCTGATAGCCGCCGCAGATGCCGAAGATCACGGCGCCGGAAGCGGACGCTTTGCAGACGGCGGCCTCCAGTCCGCTTCGGCGGAGCCAGAGCAGATCATCGATCGTGTTCTTTGATCCGGGAAGGATGATCATGTCCGGATGTTTTAACTCGCTGACATTTGATACATAGCGGAGGGAAAGACTCTCGATCCGCTCGAACGGATTGAAGTCTGTAAAATTCGAGATGTGCGGGAGGCGGATCACGGCAATGTCGATCAGACCGGAAGAGCTCTTTCTGTCAAAGCGCTCCGAGAGACTGTCCTCATCCTCGACATCGAGATGCATGTAGGGAGTAACGCCGACCACCGGGATGCGGCACTTCTCCTCCAGCATTTTCACGCCGGGATCCAGGATGGTTTTGTCGCCGCGGAATTTGTTGATGATCAGTCCTTTTACCATTGCTCTTTCGTCATCATCAAGAAGAGCGACGGTTCCGTAGAGCTGGGCAAAAACACCGCCGCGGTCGATATCGCCTACGAGAAGAACCGGCGAAGCCGCGATCTTTGCCATTCCCATATTTACGAAGCAGTCGTCGTTCTTGAGATTGATCTCCGCAGGGCTTCCCGCGCCCTCGATGACAATGATGTCATTCTCGCCTGCCAGAGATTCATAGGCCTCTTTCACAGCCGGAATCAACTGCGGCTTGTAGCGGAAATATTCGCGGGCTTTCATGTTGGCGATGACTTCTCCGTTCACGATGACCTGACTGCCCACATCGCTGGTCGGCTTCAGGAGAATCGGATTCATGCGCACGTCGGGAGAGAGTCCCGCGCATTCCGCCTGCATGACCTGGGCGCGCCCCATCTCCAGGCCGTCACTTGTGATATAGGAATTCAGAGCCATATTCTGCGCTTTGAACGGAGCCACGCGATAGCCGTCCTGCCGGAAAATCCTGCACAGCCCCGCTGCCAGAAGGCTCTTTCCCGCGTTGGACATCGTGCCCTGAATCATAATTGCTTTAGCCACTTTTTGTATCTTCCTCTCTGTTTACGACATTCTTTTTTATGTAATGACTTCAAGAAGACCTGCAAGAAGTTTCATATTTTCTTCATGAAGCCGGATGGCGATCCGGTAATAACCCTCGTCAAGTCCACGGTAGTTTGAGCAGTCGCGGATCAGGATTCCCTTTTCCAGAAGGCTTTGAGCGAGACCTTTCGGTCCCTGGAAGAAGAGATAATCTGCTCTTCCATCGTACACGTTCAGACCGCATTTCTGCAATTCGTCCTTCATCCATGTCCGCTCTTTCGTGATGTATGCAACCGCACGTTCGAGGTATTTCTGTTCCTTCAGCGCCGCGACGCCGGCTTTTTGCGCAGGGAGCGAGACGTTCCAGGGCTGCATGCCGGCGTGCATCTGTTCCAGAAACGCCGTGTCGCTGCAGAGTCCGTAGCCGAGCCGCAGACCGGCCATGGCATAACTTTTGGTGAAGGCCTTCAGGATAAAGAGATTCGGAAAGCGGTTTAGATAAGGAATCAGTGAGCGGTTCTCTTCAACACAGAAATCCAGAAAGCACTCGTCGACCAGAAGTCGGATCTTGTTGAGTCTGCAGATGCGAAGAACTTCCAGGAGTATCTCAGGATCCGCAAGCAGGCCGGTTGGGTTGTTCGGGTTGCAGAGAACGACGAGATCCAGATCCGGATTCAGACGATCGGTCAGATCTTCCCGGATGTCGAAACCGTGTTCTTTTTTTAGAAGATAGAAATCGATGTGGCAGTTCACGCTCTTAAGTGCCTGTTCATATTCCGCGAAGGTCGGCGCGAGAAGCAGGGCTCTCTTCGGGCGATGAGCCGCCGCATAGATAAAGAGAAGCTCCGCTGCTCCGTTGCCGCAGATAACATGGGACGGATCGGTGTGTTCATGGTTCGCGATGGCGTTCGCAAGCTCATCACAGAGCGGATCCGGATAGTTTCTGATCGATGATAGCGCTTCTGAAGCGGCACGGATGACAGCTTCCGGTGTGCCGAAGGGATTCATGTTTGAAGAAAAATCAAGGACGTCCGGGTGACGATAGACATCGCCGCCGTGTATGAGGTTTGGCATGTGTTTTCTCCGGTGAATATTCTAAAGTAGTAAGAACGTGACTACAATAACCAACAGCCGTACGGCCGCGAAGAGGATCAGCGCACCGATGGACGTGAGATTCATCAGCTTCCCCGCTCTGCGGATATCCTCCGCTTCAATTTCCCGCTTTGCGTCTCCGATGGTAGGTTTGTGGACGAGCTTTCCGAAATAGCTGGCGTCGCCGGCAAGGCGCACGTCAAGTGCGCCGGCCATGGCCGCCTCGGTCTGCGCCGAGTTCGGACTTGCGTGCTTTTTCCGGTCCCGTTTAAAAATCTTCCATGCATTCGCGCGGTCGAAACCGGCAAAACCGGACAGGAAGACCATGAGAAGTCCTGCGATTCGTGCCGGAAGAAAATTCACAAGGTCATCCAGGTGGGCGGCAAAGGAACCGAAGTGCAGGTACTTTTTGTTTTTGTAACCGATCATCGAATCCAGGGTATTGATGGACTTGTAGAAGAAGCCTCCGGCTGCACCGCCGATCGCGATAAAGAACAGAGGGGCAACCACACCGTCGGAGGTGTTCTCGGCGACGGTTTCGACAGCTGCACGGATGACGCCGGCCTCGTCAAGCGAGGCGGTATCTCTCCCGACAATCATGGATACCGCGAGGCGGGCATCCTTGAGCGTTCCCTTTTTCAGAGCGTCGTACACCTTGCCGCTCTCTTTTCGAAGGGAGGTGGCGGCAAGCATCTGGCAGCACCAGAAACTCTCCAGCACGAGGCCGGCAAACGTGTTTACATGAAAGACGACAAGCAGGAGGAGCCACGGAAGCAGCGTGCTGACAAGTACGGTTGTCATTGTCGTGTAAAAACCTGCCTGCCACTCTCCTTTTTTGTCACTGGTGTTTATTCCCCGGAACAGTTTCTCCAGGTATTCGATCAGTTTTCCGATGATCCGCACCGGATGATAGAGAAAGGCGGGATCGCCGATGAGCTGATCGAGCAGAAAACCGAGGATCATGGCTGGAAAAATGTGTTCACGTGTCAACAGGTTTGCAAGATACATAAATCATTCATCTCTTTCTGGAAGCGGCGGCAAGAAAAGCCCCGGCGGCCGCGGGATTTGCGTAGTAATACAGGTGAGGAAAACCGGCGTAGAGCGTCGCTGTGGAGTAGCCGCATCGCCAGGAGCGCTTTCCGGTTGGCTTTACGGCGAGAAAGGCGTCTCCGGGATCGTCGGATTCGTAGTAGTGAAATTCATGTGCCCGGATCCCGCCGACGTCTACACCGAAGAAACTGTTTTCCTTCAGCGTGATATAACCGAAGCGGCCCAGAGAGCCGGTGAATCGGCTCGTTCCGGGAAAAATGCCGACGGCCGGATGCTCCATCCCCTCCGGATCAGTGATCGTCCGGTGTAAGTACAGGAAGCCTCCGCACTCGGCAATGGTCGGAAGCCCTGCCTGAATGACATCGCGAATGTCGGAGCGCATGCGTTTGTTTTCGGCAAGAGATTCGGCGTAGAGTTCCGGATAGCCTCCGGACAGGATCATCGCGTCAAGACCTTCCGGAAGTTTCGCGTCGTGAAGCGGGGAAAAAGGAACAAGTTCCGCGCCCATCTCCTCCAGAAGATCGAGGTTGTCGCGGTAGATAAAACAGAAGGCCTCATCCTCGGCCACACCGACCCGGAGCCTCGATCCGTCTTTGCGGCACAACGGTGTATCCGGAAGAAACCTCTGCCGGATGGAAAGAAGGTCTGCGTGAAGTTCGGGGGCCGCGGCCGCGATCTCGAGTATTTTTACAAGATCAACGCTTTGTTCCATCTGCTCCGCGAGCCGGTCGAGTCCCTCTCGAAGATCTTTGATTTCATCGGGAAGAACCAGACCCAGATGACGGCTCTCCAGATGAAGGTCGTGCATCACCGGCAGGAAACCAAGAACCGGGATGCCGAGCTCTCTTTCGATCATCTCTTTCATTCTCGGATAGACCATCGGAGAGACGCGGTTCAGAAGAATCCCTTTGATACAGGCTTCCCGGTCATAATCCAGAAAACCGCGGATCAGCGGGAGGACGGAACGGCTCATTCCGCGTGCAGGAACCACGAAGATCACCGGCGTCCCGGTAACTTCCGCAAGATCGCTGGAACCTGCCTTTGAATTTTCAAATCCGAGACCGTCATAGTAGCCCATCACACCTTCCATGACAACCAGATCTGAAGAGGTGCTGTTTCTCGCGAGCAGAGCCCTTGTGACAGAGGGCTCTGTGAAAAAGGTATCCAGATTCCGTCCGGGCACGCCGATCACGCGGGTGTGAAACATGGGATCGATAAAATCGGGACCGCATTTCATGGAAACGGGATGCAGACCTTTCTTTTTCAAAAGATGCAGGAGTCCGCAGGTAATCAATGTTTTTCCGCTTCCGCTCGAGGGCGCCGCAATCATGATACGGTTGCGTTTCATAGCTCGTGTCTCCTTTTGGCTGTATAAAAAAATTGGCTGGAATCCGTGTTCATCTTCAATGACTCAGTAGAACGATGAGGTCCGCTTGGAATTTCTATAACACAAAACGATCCCCCGTATCGGACGAAGTGCTGCCGGTTTCTTCCGCATTTCCGTCGGCGGCGATGACATAGACCGGGTTGTGCGCGGTCATCATGTGATAGCGGGCGACGGAACGCGCCTTCGATACATTTACGCAGGCGATGTCCACATCCGTGAAGGGAAGTTCACGAAGGGCTGTCAGAGCCTCTGTCAGCGTCTCCAGCGTGATGGCGTTGATGACCACGCGGATCTTCGGATTTTTGTCCAGAAGGAGGCGGAGGATGTCACGGAGCTCTCCGCTGCTGCCGCCGATAAAGGCGTGGGTCGGCGCCGGAAGATCTTCGAGTGCGCCGGGAGCCGTTCCCTCGATGATTTCCATGTTCGAGGCACCGAAGTGCCGGCGGTTCTTCCGGAGGAGCTCGACGGCCGCTGCTTTTTTCTCAATGGAAAAAACACAGCCGCTGCTGTCCAGTCTTGCCGCCTCTACCGATACAGAACCGGTTCCCGCGCCGACATCATAGAGTACAAAACTTTCGCCAAGACGAAGCTTGCTGATGGAGATCTCCCGTACCTCTTCTTTGGTCATCGGAACATCTCCGTGGATGAAGGCTTCATCCGGGATGCCGTGGGTTTTAACCGTCTCCGGTTCCGGATTTTCAAGGAGAAGGACACAGAGCGGGTGATTCTCGTAAGACAGAAAATCCTCGACGGATCCGCAGGTGATGTTCTCCTCCGGATAGCCGAGCTGTTCGCCGACAGAGACGCGGATGTGGTTCAAACCGAAGTACTGCAGTTCCTCCGCGATCCGGCGGACGGCATCTGTTTTTCCGAGAATGGAGAAAACGCGGCGGTTGGTGCGGACCAGACCGGTCAGGTTGCAGTTCTTCCCGTGCATACTGGTCACGAGGATATCGTCCCAGGAAGTGCGAAGCCGCGCGCAGAACATAGAAACAGAACTGATGCCGGGGATGATCCGTGTGTCCGCAGGAAGAAGCGGTAAGATTTTTTTTGCTCCGCTGAAAAAGCCCGTATCACCCGACATCAGAATCGCGATTTTTTCTGCGTCGGAATGTTCGTGGATGCAGGCGAGAATTTTCTCCGGCTGATAGGCGCAAAAACAATTCTGTCCCTCTCCGGCTACAGCTTCGAGCATGCGGGCGGCGCCGATGAGAAGGTCTGCCTGTTCGCAAAAAAGGGCGGCCTCTTTTGTGAGGGCGCCTGTGTTTCCCGGACCGATGCCGATCAGTGCAATTTCGCTCATAGTTGTAAATCTCCCAAAATGATATTGCGGTCGTGGAGTGCAGACGGAAAGAATGCCCGGGTGAGATTCTTCGTTTACTGCCGCAGATAGTTTTCGATACAGGCTTCTACAGAGATGCCCTCTTCGGATACCGGGCGGCTGATGACGATCAATGTACAGCCGCAGATTGCGGCGGCCTCTTCTTTTTCCGGGAAGCCGCCCTCGATGCCGGTGTCCTTTGTCACCAGATAGGAGGCGTCGCAGTGCCGGATCATGGCAGTGTTTAAATCCGTGGAAAAAGGTCCCTGCATACAGATCAGATGTTTTCCCTCAAAACCGAGCGCGCTGCACTTCTGCACTACGGAGGGAAGGGAAAGTACCCGGACAAACAGTCGCGACCGGTAGTCTTTCATTGAGGTGTAGGCCTCCAGCTCCTTGCTTCCGGTTGTGACAAAAACGGCGCCCTCTGTCTGATTCAGATATGCCGCGGCAGACGGAATATCCGGAAAAGTCAGACGAAGCGGAAAGCTGCTGTCTGACCGTCGTCCGCAGCCTGTCGAAGGATCGGCGGCACTCCGATCACAGTTGCTTTTCGGATCGCCATCGGCTTGTTCAGAGCATTCCGAAAGGTTGTAATCCTTCTCTGCGGAACTTCCCTTCCGAAGAACGCGGATGTACCGGCGGCCGCAGACCTCGCAGGCGGATCGGATGTTTTCCGAAGCCGCTGCGGCGTAGGGGTGGGTCGCGTCGATGACCGTGGCGGTGGCCGTTGCTTCTGTCCGCAAAAGGGTTTCGATCGCCCTCTGATCCAGCCGGCCGCTCCGGATTTCCATGAGAGCCTGTGCTTTTGGGGCTGCCGGAGGGTGAGTTTTATTGTTATAAGATCCGGATATCCGGACTTTTGTCCATTGAGAAGTAGAATCGGATTCTCCGGGATGAATATCTGCAGAGCCGTTCTTCAAAGGTGGGCCGGCAGCTTCTTCCAGGATCTGTTTTCCGTATTCGGTGGCGGTAAGTACCAGAGAACGGAAGGACGTGTGTCGCAGATGATCGGCGATGCGGTGTCCCTCGCTGGTTCCGGCAAACAGAAGGATATCAAACATCGCGGTAGCCTCTCGGTGTCACCATATAGCCTTCGATTTCTTTTGTCTGTGAATTTCCGATAAAGACGGTTGTAAACATATTGACCGGCGTGTCCCGCAGTTCCTGAAGTGTCATTACTTTTTTCATCTCTCCGTCCCGACCGATGTTCTCGACAAGACCACAGACGGTGGCGGGATCTCTGTACCGGAGAAGAATGTCACAGGCCTTCTGAAGGTAATCCGCTCTCTTTTTGCTGGACGGGTTGTAGAGGACAACGACAAAATCGGCCTCTCCCGCCGCCATCAGGCGCTTCCGGATTTTTTCGACCGGCGTCAGAAGGTCGGAAAGAGAAATCAGGCAGAAGTCGTGGATCAGAGGTGCTCCCAGAACGGCCGCGCCTCCGAGAGCCGCTGTGACGCCGGGAATAATATGCAGCTCCACGTCCGGATAGCTCTCGCCGATCTGATACATAAGACCGGACATGCCGTAGACGCCGGCGTCGCCGCTGCAGACCAGAGAGACATTCTTTCCCTTTTCTGCCTCCTCGAAGGCGAGGCGGCAGCGGTCGACTTCTTTTGTCATCGGCGTTGTAAGAAATTCTTTATCTCGGAGATGCTCCTTTACGAGATCGATGTACACGGTGTACCCGATGATGGTATTGCTCTCTTCGAGAGCCCTGGCTGCTTCGATGGTCATTTTGTCCCAGTGTCCGGGACCGATGCCGACTACGTTGATTTTTTTCACTTTCCTATCTCACTTTCATCATTCCATTTCAGAAACGAATGGTTGTCTTCGTCAGTACCGCGGCGAGAGTCACGCCGTCACGGCTCGTCTTGCGGATGATCAGATTGTTTCCGCCTGCGAGAACGGCCGCGCGCTCACAGACGTTGTCCACGCCGAGGATGTGCTTGACAAAACCGGAGCCGGTGAACTCTCCCTCGGCAGCGGCAAGTTCCTCCGCACTGTAGGTGTAAAACGGAAGAAAATGCGTGTCACAGAAACGAAGAAGTCCGGGTTCGTCCTTCTTGAGATCTACGGACGCCACCGCTGTGATGGCTTCCGGATAGAGGCTGTATTCGCGAAGGGTATCCGCGACAAGTTTTTCGATGACCGCGGCGCTGGTTCCCTTTTTGCAGCCGATGCCGAGAACGAGGCACTTTGGGATCAGCCAGAGGGTGTGGTCGAAGTAAGCTCTGTTGTAGGACGGGCTGATATAGATGCCTAGGGAAGTGCCCTCTTCTTCGTTTTCCGCGCGCGCAAGTCTCGCCTCTTCGAGTTTGTCCGACCAGAAGACGCCATCCGGAAGCTCTCCCTCAACCGGGAAATGCGTATAGAAACCGACCGGCTCTCCTGCGAGAAGTGCCGCGGAGACCTCCTTGGCGTAGGTCATGTTGGAGATGACCATGTTGTTCTCGGTCGCGTATACGTCGACAGCGAAGCGGTGGCTGACGTCGGTTGCCGTTGTGATGACCGGTGTACTTCCCATGCGCTCCGACAGTTCGGTGACAAGCGCGTTCGCTCCGCCGATATGACCGGATAAAAGAGAGATACAGAACTTTCCTTTTTCATCGATGACGAGAACGGCCGGATCGGTTCGCTTATCTCTTACAAAGGGCGCGATCGAGCGGACGGCGATTCCTGCGGCGCCGATAAAAATCAGAACATCACATTCCTGAAAGCGGGCGCCTGCCCACTCCTGCACCGGTTCTTTCACGTCCAGAATCTGTGCGCTTTCGTCCTCCTCGAGGTACTTTCCCTTTCCGTACCACTGCTGTTCAACCTTTTCACTGTTGTAGAAGTCTTCAAGAATACGACGAACATCGAGGGCGATCTTTTTTCCCTCTGTTGTAAAACATATACCTGCCAGTTTCATTTTTCCTTTGTCCCCATTCTGTATTCAGTAGTAAATCCCGGGTCGTAGAGCTTTGAGCGGTCGTAACGGGAGTGGGTCACCACATCACCGACAATGATCAGAGCGGTCTTTGTGATGTGGTGTTTTTCCGCTGTCCCGGCAAGATCCGAGACGGTGCAAATGTATTTCTCTTCGTCCGGCCATGTTGCCTTGTAGACGATTGCCGCCGGCGTATCCGGGCGGCAGCCGCCCTCGATCAGCTTTTCACTTAGTTCCTTCAGCATGCCGGTGCTTAGAAACAGAACCATGGTCGCTCCGTGTGCGGCGAGGGACTCAATCGACTCCTTTTCCGGCACGGGCGTACGCCCTGCCATGCGCGTGACGATAACAGTCTGTGAGACATCCGGCAGGGTGTATTCCAGATTCAGAGCCGAGGCAGCACCGCAGAGGGAGCTGACACCCGGCGTGTAGTCGTAGGGGATGCCGAGGCTGTCAAGAAAATCCATCTGTTCGCGGATCGCCCCGTAGAAACAGGGATCCCCGGTGTGCAGGCGGACGGTGGAAAAACCCTTCGCTTCCGCTTCTTTCATGACAGAGATCACTTCTTCCAGCGTCATTTTCGCGGAATTGTGGATCTCGCAGTTCTCCTTTGCCATTTGAAGAAGTTCCGGATTGACCAGCGATCCGGCGTAGATGATGACATCGGCCTCTCTGAGAAATCCGGCTCCCCTTAGCGTGATGAGATCCGGCGCTCCGGATCCCGCTCCGACAAAGTGTATCATGGTGTTTCCTCTTTTCTTTTGATTATTGCCAGGGTAAAATACCCGGTCGTTGCGTCTGTTTCACGTCCTTCACGGTAAATCCGCTGATCCGGAAACCCGCAGTTTTCGACAATGCTGACCTCATCTTTTTCGGAGAGGTTATCCAGTACGTCTGCCATCTTACGTCCCGCTTTCATGAGGACGCGGGTGCCGACGAGGCTGTTCAGAAGCTTTCCGTCGGCTTCTCCCGGGAGAATATGAATCATCTCGTCTCTTTCCGCAAGGGAGCAGCCAAGCGTCGCTGCCGCCGCGCAGAAAGAGGGCACGCCGCTGATGATCTCGGCTTCTCTTCCGCTCTCCAGAATGAGACGGTGAAGATAGAGATAGGTCGAATAAACGGTCGGATCCCCGAGTGTCAGAAACGCGACGTCCCGTCCCTCATCGAGATGGGAAAGAACCAGCCGCGCCGCCTCTTCATGAGCCTTCCGGAGTTTGACCCGATCCTTTGTCATCGGAAAATCCAGGGGCAGAAGTGTCTTTCCGGCAAGCTCTGGACAGATCTGCACGGCAATTTTGTAGGCCGTTGTTTCTCTGGCACTCGTTCCGGGAAGGGCGATGACTTCGGTCTGCCGGATCCGTTTCAGCGCCTTTACGGTGATGAGCTCCGGATCGCCGGGGCCGACGCCGATGCCGTAGAGTCTTCCTCGTTCTTTATTGTTCATGGTACATACCTGTTCGTTTACTTTGTAGCGCGAGGCGCTCTTTTAAGGGGTCTGCGGAAGCTGTCGCGGCGAGAAAACCGTGATTGCTGGAAAAAAGAACGGCACCGATCAGGAAATCCTGATCCCGTACGCGAGCGCGCAGATAATGATCGATGCGCTCCGCGATGATGGTCATGACGCTGGAAAAAACGGCGTCATCCGTTTTTTCTTTTAATAGATCCAGCGCCTCTTCTGTCGTGTTCGTATCCAGCAGCTTTCGGCAGAGATCCGCGTCGACGCCTGCCCGAAGGGCCGCCGTGCACATCAGCTCCGCGCGGCAGTCGGCCTCGTGGGAGTGGGTGTTCATGATTCCGCCGGATACCTTGATGATCTTTCCGATGTGGGAGACGATCAGCATTCCCTTGTATCCGCAGTCGATGGCCATATCGATGGTCTCGCCGACGAAATTGCTGAAGGTGATCATTTCGTCCGTACAGAGATCCGGCATCGCTTCGGCGAAGCGCTCGCCGTAGTTTCCCGGAGCGACGACAATATAGTCCGCTCCTCCCGCGTGACGGGCGTTCAGTTCGGTTCTCGTGGTATCCAAAAGAGCCTTGACACTCATGGGCCAGACGATTCCGCTGGTTCCGAGAATCGAGATCCCGCCGAGAATGCCCAGCTTCGGATTGAAGGTCTTCGCGGCGATCGCCTCGCCGTCCGGCACCGAAATCACAACCAGGAGTCCCTCCGGAAAAGAGCATTCCTCACAGCTCGCCCGGACCGCGTTTTCAATCATCTCCCGCGGCACATGGTTGATGGCCGCATTTCCCACCGGCTGGTCAAGACCGGGACGTGTCACGCGTCCGACGCCCTTTCCGCCGTCGATGACGATCTCTTTCCTTTCGTTTCTGGAGACCGTTGCTTCGATGAGGAGGCCGTCAGTGGCGTCGACATCGTCTCCGCCGTCTTTTCGCACCGAGCAGGTGACGGCGACCGGCTTCCCTGAGGCGTCTCTGCGGATGTCCGTGTCCTCGATGGCCAGATGGAGCGTTTTCCCTGCGGGGACATCGATCTCAACTTCATCCGGAATTTCTTTTCCGAGAAGAACGCCGGAAGCTGCTCTTGCCGCGGCCGCGGCCGCCGTTCCGGTCGTATATCCGCACCGCAGCTTTTTATGATTGTGGATGACGAAACTGTCCTCCAGCCCGTTCGTTTTTTCCGGATCCGTCTGCATAGCGACTCCCCTGTTTATGTAAAATTCGATGTAATCTCAAGACAGAAATCAGGTTCCGGATCCTCTGGTCCGGTCAGATACAGATCTGCCGAGAACCCGCAGCCGTTCCCGCACTGCCAGTCGTAATAGGATCTCTTCGGAACGGCCCACTTCTCGAGAATACTCATGATCGTTCCCCCGTGAACGACAAAAAACAGATGTTCCGCGTGTTCACGAAGCCCGGTCTGTATGGCTTTCCGGAAGGCATTACAACAGCGGAGGGAGAACTCCTCTCTGGATTCCCCTCCCGGAAAAGAACGCGTGCCCATGCTGTCGATCCACTTCTGATAGTCTGCGTCACCGGCGAGCTCCCGGTAATTTTTATATTCAAAGCGTCCGAAGTCGCACTCCCGGAAGTCTTCCAAAAGGTGCGGCGCAAGTGTCGGACACAACAGTTCTGCTGTCTGCACACAGCGCTTCATGGGACTTGAAAAAAGAAAGACGGCCTGTTCGCATTCCTCGCGAAGAATACTTTCTCTTCTCTTCGCGAGAGAAACTGCGGCCTCCGGAAGAATCGGCTCATCGGTTCTCCCGACATATCGCTTTTCAAGGTTTCCGGCAGTCTGTCCGTGACGGATCAGAACGATGTGCATGACTTTTCTTTTATTATACATGATTATGAATGTTTTTTGCAGTGCAAGGTTATTTATTCGAACAAATAATTTGCGTTTCTGTCACTTTAGGTAAACTCATTCGCGCCCGGATCCTTTTAGTGAGATTCCGATGCCGCAACTTACCCGCACGACTTCTCCGGAGAAAGCGGCAAGTCTCGTACAGATCTGCCCGACCCGCTCTCTGTACAGGCGGTCAAAGGGATCCATCGGCACAAGGCCGCATCCGATCTCATCGCTCACAACAATAAGATCCGGATTCTTTTCGATCAGCTCATTGCAAAGCATCTCCGGATCCAGTCCTTTTTCTGTGTATCTTCGGATATAGTCGTGGAAATGGCGGATGCCGGTACAGTGATAGATCTCGTCAGGCTCACAGGTATTTCCGTCGATCCACGCGTCCGGCGAGATTCCGTATTTTCGTTCCGCGTAAGCGGTTTTTCCCTGGAAGGAACCGCCGATGATCAGTTTCATAAGAAGAGCCTCACAATCTTGCTTCCGATCACGACGGTCAGAAGCATGAACAGTTCACAGTTGCACACAAAATAGCCGGCCAGATCTCCGGTCATGCCGCCGAAGTATTTCATGCAGATACGGTGGTAGTGAAACAGCGCGACAAGTGCCGCAAAAACCATGAGAACACCCGTGGTGAGATCCAGGATAAATGCGCAGACGATGAGCACAATAAAAAAGAAAAACAGAAATTCACGGACGACGTTTTTTCCGGATCTTGTGGAAAAGGCAGCTGCGCTTCCATCCGGATTGGCGCTCGGAAAGGTCACGACGGAGATGCCCGAGAGGCACCGCGAGATGGCAAATCCAAGGCAAAGGGAAGGAAGGGCGTGGCGGTACAACTCGGCGGATGCACCGTAGGCCAGAAGCAGATAGACGGCGGCGCGGATTACGGCGAAGGCACCGACGTGGGAATCTTTGAGGATGCGCAGGCGCTCTTCTGTCGGGCGCCACGAACTTAAGGCGTCGGAGGTGTCCATGAAACCGTCAAAGTGAATGCCGCCGGTCAGGATCAGCGGAATCGCGATGATGCCGGCCGCGAACAGGGACGGTCCGATATTCAGAATACTGCAGAGGGTGAACCAGAGATATGCAAAGAGACCGATCAAAAGGCCGATGAACGGAAAAAAACACAGGGCATAGCGCATACTCTCGTCGTTCCAGACAAACTGGGGCATCGGTATGCGTGAGTACATGGAAAACGCAACGGCTGCATTTTTCAGGATTCGCTTCATTTCGTATACTCCTTGATTTTGACCGGAATGCCGTAGACGACTTCCGTCACGGTGTCCGCTTTTTCTCCCAGCATCCGGTGGATTTCTCCGAGAACTTCCAGATAACGAAGGGTCATGGCGTCATACGCGGTCAGACTTTCGGCGAAGACTTCGCCGGTGACAATATAGAGGTTACCGGCCTGTTTCATCAGGTGTCGAAGTCCGTCCAGAACAGAGGGGAGGGCATCTTCTCCGCTTCCGGCGGGGCTGAACATTTCGTTAGCCAGAAGGTTCGGAAGATCCTCGAGAAGAATCGCGGCACCTTTCGGGATTTCAAGGTCCTGCAGACGGACCGGGCATTCGACAGTTCGAAAATCCATACCCGCTCTTCGCTCCCTGTGCTTTTGGATGCGATCCGCGTTCTCAGAATCCCGTCCTTTTATCATGGTCGCAAGGTAGATGCGATTCGCTGCCTCTGTTTCTTCGCTGACCAGCTGTTCTGCGTACGCGGACTTCCCGCTGGCGCTTCCGCCTGTTATCAGATGAATCATTTCAATTCCTCATATGCTGTGATGTCTTCTTCTTCAAAGGTGGACATCCGGCGGTAAACTTCGAGCGCCATATCCATGACGGGAAAAAGAACAACCGCTCCGCTTCCCTCTCCCAGACACATATCACAGGTCAGATGCGCGCTCAGATCCAGTGCTTCGAGGATCATCCGCGCAGCAGGCTCTTTCGAGACATGGGAGGCGATCATATAGTTTCTTGCTTCCGGGCAGAGTCTTGCGGCGAGAAGTGCCGCTGTGCCGGAGATAAAGCCGTCGATGACGACGGGCATGTGATGCAGAGCTCCGCCGATGAAGACGCCGGCCATGCCGCCGATGTCAAAACCTCCGACTTTGGATAAGACGTCGATGGGATCCTCCGGGTCCGGCCGGTGCAGCGCGATGGAGGCGCGGATGACTGACGTCTTCCGGATCAGTCCTTCGGAGGTAAGCCCCGCGCCCTTTCCGGTCATCACTTCCGGATCTTTTCCGAGTAAAACACTTGAGACAGCGCTGCTGGTCGTGGTGTTTCCGATGCCCATTTCGCCGGTTGCGAGGACGTGATAACCCTCCGCTTTCTTTTCCCCCGCGAGGCGGATACCGGTTAGGATCGATCGCACAGCTTCGTCTCTTGTCATCGCCGGTTCTTTCGCCATGTTTTTGGTTCCGTACGCGATTTTCATCTTTCGAAGCGCGGTATCTCTCGCGACGCCGATGTCAACCGGGAGAATATCTGCGCCCGCTTTTTTGCAGAGGATCGCGGCGCTGGTCCTGCAGGAAAGAAAATTCTCCGCGACAGCCGCGGTGACTTCCTGACCGGTCTGGGTGACCCCCTCTTCGACCACGCCGTTGTCCGCACAGAGGACGATCAGACATTTCCTTTCGAAGTGCACGTGGTCGCTTCCCTGAATGCCCGCCGCGCGGATCACCAGATCCTCGAGTTTTCCGAGGCTGTGAAGCGGATGGGCGATGCTGTTCCAACGATCCTGCGCTTTTTTTGCAAATGTAAAATCCGGTGGCGTTACCATCCGGATCATTTCGTTCAGCTGCTTCTCGTTTTCATTCATAAGATTTCTGCTGGGTGTATTCATATATCAATTTTGGAAAAAAGTGGACGACAACGGAACTTCTGCGTATGTTCACGTTCCTGCGGCCAGTTCCCGATAAACACTGCAACCGGCTGACAGAACATCAGCCGGTGCAGATTGCTACATATTTGACTCGGATTCTTCGAATCCACGATTTAAAACATGTTCGAACGCATGGTTCAAAACAGGTTCCAATCCCCGGTGATCGGTCTGATTCCGGGACATCGGCTGCGCGGATCAGAGTCCGAGCATCTCCTTTACTACTGCCTCCATCTCATTCACTTCGGCAACGGTGTTGTGGCGGATCGGGGCGGATTTGATCTCCTCGATGGCCTGCGGCACGTCTACGCCGGAAACCTCGTGAAGAGCGTCAAACTGCTCAAGATCTGTCATGTTGTCGAACTTGTCGGCATCGATGGCGTGAAGGACGCTTCTCGCGAACTTGTACGGACTTGCTGTGGAAGCAATTACCGTTGGAAGGCTGTCACTTGTCTCGTTTCTGTATTTGTCGTAAACGCAGGCAGCAACGGCTGTGTGCGGATCGAGAACGTACTTGTCGCTCTTGTAGATTCTGTCGATGGTCGCCGATACTTCGTTCTCATCGGCAAAAGCACCGTAGAAATCAGCGAGCTGTTTCTTCATATCTTCATCGATCTCGTATCTTCCGCCCTCGGAGAGGTTCTTCATCAGGCCGGCTGTCTTTGCCGCATCCTTTCCGGAGATCAGGTAGATCAGACGCTCCAGGTTGCTGGATACAAGGATATCCATGGACGGCGAAGATGTGAGGATGAACGGACGGTTCTTATCATATGCGCCTGTCTGGAAGAAGTCGAAAAGGACTTTGTTCTCGTTGGACGCGCAGATGAGCTTGTGGATCGGAAGTCCGATCTGTTTCGCATAGTAAGCGGCGAGAATGTTTCCGAAGTTTCCTGTCGGAACGGTCACATTGATCTCGTCTCCCGCTTTGATCACGCCGTTTCTCACCAGTGTGGCGTAAGCATATACATAGTAAGCGGCCTGCGGTACGAGACGTCCGATATTGATGGAGTTCGCAGAGCTGAACTGAACGCCCTTGGCATCCATCTCTGCGGCGAGCTCTTTGTTTCCGAAGATTTTCTTAACGCCGGTCTGGGCGTCGTCGAAGTTTCCGCGGATGGCAACAACGTGTGTGTTTTCACCCTTCTGTGTGCGCATCTGGCGCTCCTGAACCGGGCTTACGCCGTCCTTCGGGAAGAAGACGATGATCTCTGTTCCCGGTACATCGGCAAATCCTGCCATAGCGGCTTTTCCGGTATCTCCGGATGTAGCTGTGAGAATGCAGATTTTATTTTTGATATTGTTCTTGCGGGCAGCGGTTGTCATCAGATACGGAAGAATGGAAAGCGCCATATCCTTGAATGCAATGGTTTTTCCGTGGAAAAGCTCGAGGAAATAAGCGCCGTCCGCGTCCTTGAGAGGTGCGATCTCCGGCACATCGAACTTGCTGTCATACGCATGATCGATGCAATATCTCAGCTCTTCTTCCGTGTAATCCGTGAGGAAAAGGGACATTACTTCGTATGCCACATCACGGTAATTCATCTTCGCAAGGTCATCAAGTGAGCAACCAAGCTTCGGGAATGCCTCCGGAATGTAAAGTCCACCGTCTGCTGCAAGTCCGTTCAGAACTGCTTTGGAAGCAGGAACTCCGTTCTCTGCGCCCCTTGTGCTGCTGTATAAAATCTGCATGAAATACTTCCTCCTGTAAAAATTACTGCTCCGCAGGGTCTGCGGTCTATTTGTTATCGCTTTAAAGCGATACATTGCGTATTATTATAACATACCGTCTCCGAAAAGACTACGGATGATTTACCGGTTATTGATGGAAGTTACGAGGGCATCGATGGATGCGCGGATAATATCCGCATCCACGCCGGCTCCCCATGCGGAGCTTCCGTCCGGCTTTGTAATGCCCACATAGGCGATGGCTTTGGAACTGGAGCTCTTGGCAAGGGCGTGCTCCTGATAAGTATCCAGTTCATATTCGAAGTCAAAAGCACTCTTCAGTGCATTGCTTACGGAATCAAGACGGCCGTTGCCCTCTGCCACACAGTCGATCCAGTCGCCGTCTCCGTATTTCGCGTGGACAGTTGCCTCGATGCGGCCCTCGTCCAGCTGGCGGAAATGCACACCGTTGACACTGAGAGGCTCTTTGACATTCTCGAATTTCTGCTTGAAGAGACTGAAGATCTCGTCCGGTTTGAGTTCCTTGTGAAGATGATCGGACAGATCCTTTGCGGCATAGCCCATGGCCTCGCGCATTTTTTTCGGAAGCATCAGATCATAATTGGCCTCGAGAATGTAGCCGACGCCGCCCTTTCCGGACTGACTGTTGATACGGATGACATCTGCGTCGTAGTTTCTGCCGATATCGGTCGGATCGATCGGAAGGTAAGGAACGGTCCAGTGATCCGGATCCTCTGTCTCGATCCAGCGCATTCCCTTCGCGATGGCATCCTGATGGGAACCGGAGAAGGCTGCAAAGACAAGAGCTCCGCAGTACGGGCTTCTCGGATTGACATCCATGCCGGTGTAGTTCTCGTATTTAGAGCAGATGTCCGGCATATCGTTGAAGTTCAGTTCCGGATCCGTTCCCTGCATATAGAGGTTCATGCCGAGCGTGATGATATCCACGTTACCCGTGCGCTCTCCGTTTCCGAACAGAGTTCCCTCAACACGATCCGCTCCTGCCAGAACGCCGAGCTCTGCGTCGCTGACGCCGCAGCCTCTGTCGTTGTGCGGATGAAGCGACAGAACCACATTCTCTCTGTATTTCAGATTCTTGCTCATATACTCGATCTGACTCGCGTAGACATGCGGCATGGAGAGCTCAACCGTACTGGGCAGGTTGATGATAGCCTTTCTGTCGGCTGTCGGTTTCCATACATCCAGAACCGCGTTGCAGACCTCCAGCGCGTACTCCGGTTCTGTTCCTGTGAAACTCTCAGGGCTGTACTCAAAGCGGTAGTTCTCTCCCGCCTCGTCGGTCAGTTTCTGAAGAAGCTTCGCGCCCTCAACGGCGATCTGCTTGATCTCCTCTTTATCCTTCTGGAATACCTGCTGTCTCTGTGCGAAGGATGTGGAATTGTAGACGTGCACGATGGCGTTTTTGCATCCCTCCAGTGCCTCGAAGGTTTTCTTGATGATATGCTCTCTGGCCTGTGTCAGTACCTGAACCGTCACGTCGTCCGGAATCAGATTCTCTTCGATCAGTCTGCGGAGGAAGACGTACTCGGTCTCGGAAGCGGCCGGGAAACCGACCTCGATCTCTTTGAAACCAACTTCACAGAGCATTTTGAAGAATTCAATTTTGGTGTCGAGGTCCATCGGAATTACCAGAGCCTGGTTTCCGTCACGAAGGTCTACGCTGCACCATACCGGTGCCTTCTCGATATGATCCTTCTGTGCCCACTCGGTGTATCCCTCCGGAGCCGGATAATACTGTCTCATGTACTTCTTGAAATTCATCATTGGTGTGTGTCCTCCTCTATTACAAATATAAAAGAATGTCGCTTGCGACATTTTCGCGCCAATCGCGGATGCGCGTTCCCGGGATGTGATTTTGTGTCATAGAAATTCCGGAGGAATTTCCTAAAACATAAAAAAACCTACATCTCTTCCTGCTTTGAAAGAGACGTAGGATCATCTACGCGGTACCACTCTTCTTCACGAATCCTCGTGCTCTCATGGATACTATCTGCAAAAAAGGCAGATGGTATATCCTGCTCCTGTAACGGTGAGCATCCGTCTGCGTCTACTGAACCACACTTCTTAAAAAAGAAAAAATGATCGTTCGGGCAGCCACTCGGAGGGGAGTTCCATCTGCATCTTCTACTGTTTCGCACCGGCCAACAGCTCTCTGGATTCGGAATACATATGTACTGATCCTCGTCATCGTATTTAACTTTATTCAACATAGCATTAAATTCAATAAAAGTCAACCGTCGCCATGCTTATTTTTCAGCAGACGACGGTTGACCTTAAATTTTTCTGTGAATGTGTTATTTCTGATCCACGGAATTATTTCGCTTTCTTCATCTCGTCAAAGACAGCTGTGACTTCTTTGGAAGGCGCAGGTGTGATCAGGCTGACGATGATGTTTACGAGAAATGCCACGATGAATGCCGGAAGCAGCTCGTAAATATCCCACACTCCGCCAAGGGTGCGGATCGCGAATTTCCATACGAAGATCATGATTCCACCGCTGAGCATTCCGAAGAGGGCTCCCCACATATTGGAGCGTCTCCAGAACAGAGCAAGAAGAACGACCGGACCGAAGGCCGCGCCGAATCCCGCCCAGGCAAAGGATACAATGCCGAAGACGGAGCTGTCAGGATTCCATGCGATCGCAATGCCGATGACAGCGATGATCAGAAGGCTGACTCTCGCTACTTTCAGAAGTGTCTTCTCGGCGATCTCCATGTGGAAGAACTCATGAATGATGTTCTCGGATACCGAGGAGGACGCAGCCAGAAGCTGGGAATCCGCGGTGGACATGGTAGCTGCGAGAATTCCGGAAAGAACGATACCTGCGGCAACTGCAAGAGGTACGTTGTGTCGGCTCATAACATCGGCGATCTTTACGATGATCGTCTCGGAACCGGAGCCCTGCAGGGAAACAATGCTTCCTGCCTTAGACATGGCCAGTCCGACAATACCGATCAGGATGGCAATGCCCATGGAAAGAACAACCCAGATGGATGCGACTCTTCTGGAAGTTTTCAGTTTGTTCTCGTCCTCGATCGCCATGAAGCGAAGAAGGATGTGAGGCATTCCGAAGTAGCCAAGACCCCATGCCAGAGTGGAGATCACTGTGATGAAGCCGTATCCTGCGGCTTTTCCTGTCTCCGGGTTAAAGGTCGAGCTAAAACTCAGGTAGCCCGGAAGGGATTTCGCGTTCTCGACAACCGCTCCTACTCCGCCGGCATTCTGGATACCGAACAGAAGGATGATGATCAGAGCCAGTGTCATAACGATACTCTGAATGAAATCCGTAAGGCTGGCTGCGAGGAAACCTCCGGTCATGGTGTAGGCGATGATGACAATGGCACTGACGATCATCGCGATGTGATACTGTACACCGAACAGACTGGAGAACAGTTTTCCGCAGGCCGCGAAGCCGGATCCTGTGTATGGGATAAAGAAAACGATGATAATGAAGGCACCGATCATCATCAGCACGCGGCGTTTATCACCGTAACGGTCGGAGAAGAAATCCGGAATCGTGATCGATCCTGTTCTTGCTGTGTAGCGTCGGATTCTCTTGGCTACCAAAAGCCAGTTCAGGTAGGTGCCGACAGCAAGTCCGATGGCTGTCCAGCCTACATCCGCCAGACCGGTCAGATAAGCCAGACCCGGAAGTCCCATCAGAAGATAGGAACTCATATCGGAAGCCTCCGCGCTCATGGCCGTAACCAGCGGACCGAGCTTTCTGCCTCCGAGGTAAAAATCACTTACAGTTTCATTCTGCTTTGCGTAAAGAAAGCCGATAATCAGCATTCCCAGCAGATAGACGATCATGGAAACCATGATCAGCATCTGTGCACTTGTCATACATTTTCCCTCATTTCCTGTTTCATTTACTATTAACTGATTTCAATGTCATGAGACATCTCGCCGAATTGTTCTACCCCACAGGGCGCGTCGTTCCGATCTGAACCGGTTCCCCGGAAGGTATACCGAATGAATTCGATGTAAATTCAGCCTATTGTTGTAGAGTTTAGCACATTAACGTGAAAAAAACAACGTCACAGGGCGAAATTGTATAGAATGAAATACAAAGCGGGATATTCCGCTCCTGTTTGACTCTTCTGTTTGGAGATGACGTCGGATTCGTGTTATTTTATCTTATAGAAACTACAGGTAATAAAAATACTGAAAGGTGTGACGAAATTGAAGAAACTGATGACTTATCTGAACAGGCACAGGATCCAGACGATTCTGGCACCGCTTTTCAAGATGCTGGAGGCCGCCTTTGAATTGATCGTGCCTCTCGTTGTCGCCCGGATGATCGATACCGGCGTGGCAAACAGGGATGTCTCTTATCTGATCCGTCAGGGAATCATCCTCGTGCTTCTCGGCGTGATCGGATTTGCCGCAGCGGTGACCGCCCAGTACTTTTCCGCCAATGTGGCCGTTATCACGGGCACTGCCCTTCGCAACGACCTGTTCCGGCACATTCAGACCCTCTCCTGGAGACAAATCGATGAGATGGGAACCTCGACACTGATTACGCGCATGACCAGTGACATCAATACGGTCCAGAACGGCGTCAATATGTTCCTTCGCCTCTTCCTCCGATCCCCCTTCGTGGTTCTCGGTGCTGTGGTGATGGCCTTTACGGTGGATCAGAGGACTGCGATGGTCTTCGCCGTCGCCGTTCCTGTGTTGGCGGAGATTATCTTCGCGATCCTTCTTGTCACGATGCCCCTGTACAAAAATGTTCAGAAGAAACTCGACACCATCATGCGGATGACCCGGGAAAATCTTCTGGGAGTTCGCGTCGTCCGCGCCTTCAACCGGCAGGAGGATGAAAAGAAGCTCTTTGATACGGCTGCTGCCGATTACTATCGGAAGCAGATTTTTGTGGGAAAAATCTCCGCTCTCCTGAATCCCCTGACCTATGTGGTCATCAATGCCGGCATCATCGGCATTCTCTGGGTGGGCGGCCTGCAGGTTGATCTGGGAAATCTCACCCGGGGAGAAGTGATCGCTCTGGTCAATTACATGAGCCAGATCCTTGTCGAGATGATTAAACTGGCCAATCTCATTATTCTGCTCTCACGGGCGATCGCCTCGATGAAACGCGTGGACACTGTATTTGCTATGAAGAATTCGATGAAAGACGGAGAAGCTTCTCTTCCGTCCTGTCTCTCAGGCGGCATGGAGATTGATTTCCGTAAGGTGACCTTTGCTTATGAAAAAGAGGCGGATCCCGCCCTTTCCGGGATTTCGTTCCACGCGGCAGGCGGATCGACGCTGGGCATCATCGGAGGTACCGGTTCGGGCAAAAGCACGATCGTTCATCTGCTCGGCCGCTTCTATGATCCGGATCAGGGAGAAATCTCTGTGAACGGAAAGGATCTGAGAAATTTGAAAATAGAGGATCTGCGTAGGCATATCGGTTTTGTTCCCCAGAAGGCGGTGCTCTTCGCGGGAAGCCTTCGGGAAAACATGAAGTGGGGGGACAAGGACGCGACGGATGAAGAAATATACCGCGCGCTGGATATCGCCCAGGCGAGGGAGTTTGTGGATCAAAAGGGCGAAGGTCTGAATCTGTCCATTGAACAGGAGGGACGCAATCTCTCCGGCGGTCAGCGTCAGAGACTGACGATTGCCCGGGCTCTGGTCCGGAATCCGGAGCTTCTCATCCTCGATGACAGTGCATCGGCTCTGGATTTTGCCACGGACGCGAAACTTCGGAAAGCCATCCGAGAAAGCAAAGGTTCTTCCACCGTTATTCTGGTCTCCCAGCGAGTGAGTACAATCCGGAATGCCGACCGGATCCTCGTCCTCGACGACGGACAGGCGGCCGGCTTCGGCAGCCATCGGGAGCTCCTCGGCAACTGTGAGGTGTACAGGGAAATCTGTCAGTCGCAGATGACCGAAGAAGAAATCGCGAGGGATCTTGGGAAAGGAGGCGATCAGGCGTGAGCGATCCGAAAAACAACGGAACGAAAGACTATAAAAAACAGACACTGAAGCGGATACTCACCTATATACGTCCGCAATGGGCGATGGTTTTACTATCCCTTCTTCTGGCTGTCGTATCGGTGGTTCTTCAGCTCCTGATTCCGATCCTGATCGGAGAAGGTGTGGATCGGATTGTCGGCAAAGGCGCGGTGGACAGAAACGGGCTTTGGTGGATTCTGGCGGGGATTCTGATCTGTATCGCTGCAACTGCCCTGGCACAGTGGCTGATGAATCACATCAACAATGTCATAACCTACCGCGTGGTTCGGGATTTACGAACCCGGGCCTTCCATCACATCCATGAACTGCCCCTCTCCTATCTGGATACCGGATCATCCGGAGATACCCTGAGCCGGCTGATTACCGATGTGGAACAGTTCTCCGACGGGCTCCTCCTGGGATTTACCCAGCTCTTTTCCGGTGTCATCACCATCGCCGGAACGATTGTGTTCATGCTCACCTTACAGCCGGTGATCACCGTGATCGTCGTGTTCTTTACGCCGCTTTCCTTCAAAGTGGCCGGACTGATTTCCGGGAAATCCTATCGCTTCTTCAAAGAGCAGTCCGAGTCCAGAGGCAGCGTGACCGATCTGACCAATGAGATGCTCGGCAATCTCAAGGTTGTTCAGTCCTTCGGACGGGAACAGGCGGTGATGGAGGAATTTGAGAATCGAAATAGAATCCTTGGAGAGAACAGCCTGAAGGCCACCTTCATCTCTTCTCTCACCAATCCATCCACGCGTTTTGTGAATACGCTGATTTACAACGGCGTTGTTTTTACAGGATGTCTGCTCTGCTTCTTCACTCCCTTCGGAATGAAAGCATTGAGTATCGGGCAGCTGACAAGCTTCCTCTCCTATGTGAAACAGTACAGCCAGCCCTTCAACGATATCACGGCGGTTATCACCGAATTCCAGAATGCCCTCGCCTCGGCGGCCAGAGTATTTGAAATCATCGACGCGAAGGCGGAGCCCTCCGATGCTCCGGACGCGGCAGTTATGGCTCACGCCGAGGGGAGAGTCGCTCTGAAGGATGTCTCCTTCTCCTATCTTCCGGAGCGGCCGTTGATCGAGAATCTCAGCGTCGATGTCGCCGCCGGTAGGCGAATCGCCATCGTGGGTCCGACCGGCTGCGGCAAGACAACACTGATCAATCTGCTCATGCGTTTCTATGATGTGAATGACGGCGCCATCGAAGTCGACGGAACAGATATCCGACAGATCCGGCGAAGCAGTCTTCGATCCAATTACGGCATGGTTCTTCAGGACACCTGGCTGAAGGCAGGCACCGTCCGGGAGAATATCGCCTACGGTCATCCGGACGCAAGTCTCGAAGAAGTACAGGCGGCTGCAAAAAAGGCTCACGCCGACGGCTTTATCCGCCGTATGCCCAAAGGTTACGACACGGTTATTGAAGAAAACGGAGGAAACCTCTCGGCCGGTCAGAAACAGCTGCTCTGCATCGCTAGAGTCATGCTGGATCTCCCGCCGATCCTGATACTCGACGAAGCCACCTCCTCCATCGATACGAGAACCGAGCACCATATCCAGCGTGCCTTTGACGAGATGATGAGAGGACGGACAAGTTTCATCGTAGCGCACAGACTCTCAACGATCCGGGACGCGGACGAAATCCTCGTCATGAAGGATGGACATATCATCGAACAGGGGGATCATGAGACGCTGCTTTCACAAGATGGTTTCTACAGCAAACTGTATCACGCTCAGTTTGAGAGGACAGCATCATAGGACAAAGAACGGATAATGAAGAGGCGCCTCTACGGCGCCTTATCGGTATTTGTTATGACACGATTTTATATGGGACGCTCCTGTGGCAATTATCTTTTTTATGTATACGTGTGTGGGAAAATGAAATGTATGGTGACGTAGGGATCTTGAGGGGAGCGCACGCGGACGAAAGGCGCACGAGCAGAATCGCGTAAGCGATCTTCTCATCTGCGAGCTGCGCATGTAAGCGGAGCGTTTTGAGTTATGGAAATTCCGGAGGAATTTCCAATGACAAGAAAACCGGCCGGCTGCCAGATGGCAACCGACCGGTTTTCTTAACATATCGGGGCAACAAGATTTGAACTTGCGACCTCACACTCCCTAAGCGTGCGCTCTAGCCAAACTGAGCCATGCCCCGACGACTTCTGTCTCTTCCGAAACAGAACAGTGTTAAATATACACTGTTCTGTCGAAATAGTCAATCCTTTTTTTCAAAGAAACATGGAAGCAGCGCAGTTTTTTTGAAATCGTCGGTAAACTGCGCCTTTTGTTTACTGCTCTTCGTTAATGTAGTTTACCAGACCGCCTGCGTTGATCAGGTTCTGCATGAACGGTGGGAATGCCTGTCCCTGGAAACTCTGACCGGTGGTTACATCGGTGATGACACCGGAATCGAAATCAACGGTCACCTCATCTCCCGCATTGATCGCCTTTGCCGCCTCCGGGCACTCGATGATCGGAAGGCCGATGTTGATGGCGTTCCGGTAGAAAATACGTGCGAAGGTCTCTGCGATGACGCAGCTCACGCCGGACGCCTTGATCGAAATCGGCGCGTGTTCACGGGAGGAGCCGCAGCCGAAGTTCTTGTTTGCGACGATGATGTCGCCGGCCTGTACCTTCTTCGCAAATTCCTTGTCGATATCCTCCATGCAGTGGGTTGCGAGCTCGGCCGGATCCGAGGAGTTCAGATAACGGGCCGGAATGATTACGTCGGTATCTACGTTGTCACCATATTTGAAAACTGTTCCATTTGCCTGCATAGTGTTCCCTCCTTACAGTCCAAGCTCTGACGGATCGCTGATGTGTCCGGTTACGGCACTCGCAGCGGCAACCGCCGGGCTTGCAAGGTAAACTTCAGAATTGATATGTCCCATACGGCCTACGAAGTTGCGGTTGGTTGTGGAGATACATCTCTCACCGTCCGCAAGGATACCCATGTATCCGCCGAGACACGGACCGCAGGTCGGCGTGCTGACAACAGCGCCGGCCTCGATGAAGATCTCAAGAAGTCCCTCGCGGAGCGCCTGCAGATAGATCTTCTGAGTAGCCGGAATGATGATGCAGCGAACATCGGAAGCGACTTTGCGTCCTTTGAGAATTTCTGCTGCCTCGCGGAGATCCTGGATTCTTCCGTTTGTACAGGAACCGATGACACTCTGATCCACTTTTACCTCCTCGAAGGAGCCGATGGTCTTCGTGTTCTCCGGAAGATGCGGGAAGGAAACGGTGGATTTCAGTGTGGAGAGATCAATCTCGATGGTTCTCTCATACTCCGCGTCCGCGTCTGCCTCGTAAACCGTATACGGTTTTGTGGAGTGCTCCTTCATGTACTCGATGGTCACGTCGTCAACCGGGAAGATACCGTTTTTGCCGCCGGCCTCGATGGCCATGTTGGCGATGGTCAGACGGTCATCCATGGAGAGATCGGCAACGCCCTCTCCGGTGAACTCCAGAGATTTGTAAAGAGCGCCGTCGACGCCGATCTCACCGATGAGGTGAAGGATCACGTCTTTACCGCTCACCCATTTGTTTTTCTTTCCCTTCAGTACGACTTTGATGGCGGACGGAACCTTGAACCAGGCTTTTCCGGTAGCCATACCTGCCGCCATATCCGTACTTCCTACGCCTGTGGAGAACGCGCCGAGCGCTCCGTAGGTACAGGTGTGGGAGTCCGCGCCGATCACAACGTCGCCGGCAACGACAAGTCCTCTCTCAGGGAGAAGCGCGTGCTCAATTCCCATCTCGCCGACATCGAAATAGTTTGTGATGTCGTATTTTTTCGAGAACTCTCTTACCTGCTTGCAGTGTTCTGCAGATTTGATATCCTTGTTCGGAATAAAGTGATCCATTACAAGGGCAATCTTATCTTTATCAAAGACCTGCTGTTTCGAGAAACCGTCCATCACATCGATCGCAACCGGTGTTGTGATGTCGTTTCCGAGAACCAGATCCAGATTCGCCTCAATGAGCTGACCGGCCTCGACATGATCGAGTCCCGCAGCATGGGCAAGAATCTTCTGTGTCATTGTCATTCCCATCTCACATAACCTCCTGCTTCTTAATGAAAAAACACATCCTACCGATCCGAAAGCAGTCCGCCCGCGGATTTTGGTATACACAAAATCCCGGGAATTTCTTCCCGGGATCATTAAATCGAAAGAATATTTGAAACCGGCTGATTAGTTGTTGATCAGCTTGTCTTCGTCGTTCCAGCTGTAAAGCTTGCGGATCTCTGCACCAACCTTCTCGGACGGATGCTCGGAAGCAAGTTTACGAAGTGCTTTGAAGTGTGCCTGACCGCCTGCAGCAGACATATCGAGCAGGAAGTCTTTTGCGAAGGTACCGTCCTGGATGTCTTTGAGGACTTTCTTCATTGCCTTCTTGGTATCCTCAGTAACAATCTTCGGTCCTGTGATGTAATCACCGTACTCAGCAGTGTTGGAGATGGAATATCTCATTCCTGCGAAACCGGACTGGTAGATCAGGTCTACGATGAGCTTCATCTCGTGGATACACTCGAAGTAAGCGTTTCTCGGATCATAGCCAGCCTCTGTCAGAGTCTCGAAACCAGCCTGCATAAGTGCTACAACACCACCGCAGAGAACTGCCTGCTCACCGAAGAGGTCTGTCTCTGTCTCTGTTCTGAAGTCTGTCTCAAGAAGACCTGCGCGGGCACCACCGATACCAAGACCGTAAGCCATAGCTATGTCTTTAGCCTTTCCTGTGTAATCCTGATGTACAGCGATCAGACAAGGTGTTCCACGGCCGATCTGGTACTCGCTGCGTACTGTGTGACCAGGTGCCTTCGGAGCGATCATACATACGTCAACGAATTTCGGCGGAACGATCTGGTTGAAGTGAATGTTGAAGCCGTGTGCGAACATCAGCATATCGCCCTCTTTGAGGTTTGGCTCAATGTCATTTTTGTAAAGAGAAGCCTGAAGTTCATCATTGATAAGGATCATGATGATATCAGCCTGCTTTGCTGCCTCTGCTGCTGTATAAACTTTGAAGCCCTGCTCCTCAGCTCTCTTCCAGGATTTGCTGCCCTCGTAAAGACCGATGATGACGTCGCATCCGGAATCCTTAAGGTTCAGTGCGTGTGCATGACCCTGAGAGCCATATCCGATGATGGCGATTTTCTTACCGTCCAGAAGAGACAGATTGCAATCTTCCTGATAATACATGTTCCATGCCATAATAGTTATTCCTCCATTGTAAAGTAAATAGTAACAGCGATATGCTGATTTATGTTAAAGAGTCAAAGGCTCTTTAGCTGTCTGAATGTTTTCTCCCGTCTCCTGCTTCGTGAAAAACCGGAAACCTTGTATTCAAGTCCTATTCGAAATAACGGACGTCTTCCATTCCTCTGGAGAGCGCCGTGATACCGGTACGTGCCAGCTCCAGAACTTCATACTGGTTCAGAAGCTCGAGGAACGCATCGAGTTTGCTCTGTGTACCCGTGAGCTCGATAATCATGGAATCGCATCCTACATCGACGATCTTCGCGCGGAAGATATTTGTGATTGCAAGCACGTTGTCTCGCTGGTTCGCGTCGACCTTGATTTTCAGAAGAATCAGTTCACGGATGACGCTGCTGTTCTCTTCAAGTACTTTGACGTCGCGGACATCCACCTGTTTCTTGACCTGATTCGTGATCTGCTCAAGAACAAGTTCGTCTCCGCTTGTCACGATGGTGATTCTTGTAAATCTTGGATTGGCTGTGACGCCGGCTGTAATACTGTCGATATTATAGCCTCTTCTTGAGAAGAGACCTGCGAGACGTGTGAGCACTCCCGCAGTGTTGTCGACAAGAATAGATAAAATTCTTTGCTTCATTCGATTGTCGTCCTTAAAAGTTTAGCTCAATTTCTCAAACTGCTTGTTATTCTACACTGTAAGATTTTGTTTGTCAACAACATGAATAAAATTCATCACATAAGTGATTAAGTTTAATTATTGTGTTCAAATTTATTCACGATTGAGAAAAAATGTCGCCCGCGACATTCTCGCACCGAGCATGGGATGTGAAGCAGCTACCCATCGTGCGCGTGCGCATCTAAGCGGAGCGTTTTGTCTCATAGGGAATGCGGGCATTTTTCTGTGAGATGAGAAAAATGAGTCGGCGTGGGATTGACATTTCAGGAATCCTGCACCGGTTCCGCCGGAATGAAGACCCTCTTGTCCGCGGCCTCCTCTTTCTCTCTTGCTTTCTTCCGGGCATACGCACAGAAGTAATTCTGCGCACAGACTCTCTCATCCGCACCCGGCTCGCATTTGATGTAGGAACCGTCGCTCTGAAGCGTTCTTGCTTTTACGTTATCCACGAGCTGAATCTGAAGAATCCGGAATGCCTCGTCCCTGCAGTGCTGGTCGGTGAGCGGGAAGACGATCTCCACACGCTTATCAAGGTTTCTCGGCATCCAGTCCGCACTTCCCATATAGATCTCTTCCGCACCGTCTGCGTAGAAATAGAAAATTCTCGCGTGCTCGAGGAAGTTTCCGACCAGGGAGCGGACGGTGATGTTGTCACTGATTCCCGGAATGCCGGTCTTCAGGCAGCAGATCCCGCGGACAATCAGAGAAACTTTCACGCCGGCCGCCGCGGCTTTGTACAGGGCCGCGATAATTTCCCTGTCACAGAGGGAATTCATTTTCGCGACAATCAGGGCTTTCTTTCCCTCTTCCGCGTGTTTCTGCTCCATGCGGATCAGATGCAGGAAGCGCTCGCGCATCCAGATCGGCGCTACGAGCAGACTGTTCCAGCGGTCCGGCTCGGAGTATCCGGAGATCATATTGAAGACAGCGGAGGCATCCTCTCCGATTCTCTCGTCACAGGTGAGAATTCCGCAGTCGGTGTAGAGCTTCGCCGTGGAGTCGTTGTAGTTACCGGTGCCGAGGTGCACATAGCGGCGAATGCCGTCCTCTTCTTTTCGGACAACAAGCGTGATCTTGCTGTGTGTCTTCAGACCGACCAGACCGTAGATGACATGGCAGCCGGCTTTCTCAAGCTTCTTTGCCCAGACGATATTGTTTTCCTCATCGAAGCGGGCTTTCAACTCGACCAGTGCCGTAACCTGCTTTCCGTTCTCGGCCGCCTGCGCGAGCGCAGCGATGATCGGGGAGTTTCCGCTCACGCGGTAGAGGGTCTGCTTGATCGCAAGGACGTTCGGATCTGTCGCTGCGGTACGCACGAAGTCAACGACCGGCGCAAAGCTCATGTACGGGTGATGAAGAAAAATATCTCCCTTCCGGATGTTGCTGAAAATATCGTCGTCGTTCTGTAACTCCGGTACCTCCGCCGGCGTGTAGGATGGCTCCTTGTAGTCGTCAAAACCGGCTGTCCCATAGGCTTTCATGAGGAAAGTGAGATCAAGAGGACCGTTGATATAGAAGATATCGTCCTCGCGGACATAGAACTCCTCCTTCAGAATCCGAAGCAAATCCGGCTCGATGCCTTCTTCCACTTCAAGGCGGATGACCTCGCCCCACTGGCGTTTCTTGAGGGATTTCTGAATCTCAACCAGAAGATCCGCAGCCTCCTCCTCGTCGATACCGAGCTCGGCGTTTCGCATGATTCGATAGGGATGCGCGCAGACCACTTCATATCCGAGGAAGAGTTTCTCGAGATTTCTCTCGATGATCTCATCCATCAGAATGATCGAGGTGACGCCCTCTTCGCTCTCCGGCAGTTCAATAAAACGCGGGAGCACAGAGGGAACCTGAACCGTCGCGAAGGACGTGCGGTCGTCACTGTTGTCTTTTTTGCGGATGAGAGCGCCGATGTTGAGGGATTTATTGCGGATCAGCGGAAACGGACGCGAAGAATCCATGGCCATCGGCGTCAGCACCGCATATACATTGGAGTCAAAGTAGGAATCGATATAGGACTTCTGCGCGTCGGACAGCTCCTCGTGGCACTTGTAGATCCGGAAACCGGCCCCGGCAAGGGCAGGAACCAGAGAATCGCGGAAGGTCTGATACTGATCCGCCACGAGTTTGTGATTCGCGACGGAGATCGCGGCGAGCTGCTCCTTTGGAGTCATGCCGGCGATGTCTCTCTTATTGTAGCCTGTGTGCACCTGATCTTTGAGGGAAGCTACGCGAACCATATAGAATTCGTCCAGGTTGGAGGAGGTGATGCTCAGGAATTTCATCCTCTCAAAAAGCGGGATTGAAGTGTCCTGCGCCTCCTCAAGAATCCTCTCGTCAAAGCGGATCCACGAAAGCTCTCTGTTCCAGAAATACTCAGGTTTTTCAAAAGCGGTATAGTCATCCTTCATATATTTTTCTCCTATATCCCAGGCATTGTTTGCGGAAGACAGAATCAGAAAGTAAGAACGGTTACGATGTCCGGCTTGCGATGATGACCGGCTGTACGCCGAAGACCTCCGTGAAGAAAGACGTGTCCTCCTCAAGAAGACCGGTCTCCAGAGAAAAATCCTCACGGATTTCAAGCCGGATCTGCAGTTTGTCATCCTTGAGGCGGCAGTCGATCTTCCTCACCTTCTGCAGGTGGCTGCGATCCAGCGCGCCGGCGAGACGGATGATCGCGGTGAATGCGGCCGTCTTCAGGTAGCGGAGCCGGTCGAGGCTGCTCTCCAGAACAATTTTTTCATACTCGGGGAGCGGATCGGACATGTATCTGGCCGTCACGGCGATGATCTCGCGGTCGGTGTGGGAGAGACCGATGATCTCGTTCGCCATGATGATATTGTAGCTGCTCTCTCCGATCAGATTGTAGCTGATGTACTTGCCGACGTCGTGAAGCATGACGGCGACGCGGAGCATGAGCCGTTCTCTCTCGTCCATGCCGTGGAGCGGTTTCATCGCGTCAAAAATGGCTGTCGCTGTCATGTCCATGTTCAGGATGTGCGGCTTGCTCACATCGTAGCGCTTCGCGAGATATCTGGCGGAGGTAACGATGTCGTTTCCGAAGTCGTGACGGGCTTTCAGAAGCTGCTTTTTTTCCGCGTACTCATAGGCGAGACCCCTGGAGAGATGCGTGCCGGGCGTCCAGATCTGCGCGGCGTCAAACTCTTCCACGATCCGGTGATAGATGATCGCGGACGGACGCAGTAGCGACGCGTATTCGACCGGAATACTGTTCTCGATCGCGAGGTCGGTGACAGATTTTCCGACAATCCGCTGGTGCCACCTGGAAAAGTTTGTACGGCTGACCATGCGGGTGGCGCGGTCTCTGTGTTTGGGATCCTTGAAGATCATCTCGGTGATGAAGTCCCCGTTCAGAATCACGTTTTCAATTTTGCGATCCTTGAGGTACATTTTCTTGAAGCTGGCCAGATCGTGATGGATCAGCTGTTCGACGAGTTCGTCGAAGTTGCTGGTTCTGGCCATGGCGTCCTGCAGGCGCTCGCGGATCCGAAGGCTTCCCATGCGGAGATTCTGCGTAGTAATGAGCTCAGATTTGTCGAACAGGGAGAGCTGGATACTTCCGCCGTCCAGATCGACAACAGCCGTTCCCTTCCGGATCATATCCTCAAACAGGGAGGACTCGACGGAGGCAATGGCCTTGTAGCTTAAGAATCGCTGCTCGGAATTGGAAAGAATACGGACGTCGAGACCGGTCTTCTGCCGGATCTTTCCGAGAATGAACAGATCGTTCTGTGCCTCGCGGAGCGCGCTGGTCGCGATGACACTGTAGGCGTCCACCTTGTATCCCTTCATGATCTTGCGGAAATCCGAGAGCACAGAACAGAGATCGTCGACCATGTCCGGCGGGATCTTGCCGTCTGTAAAGGAACCGCGTCCGAGCTCCAGCCGGTGGCGGATCTTGTCGATACAGTGGATGCCGTTCTTTTTTGAGATTTCAAAAACTTCAAGCGTTACGTCATAGCTGCCGATATCAACGGCGGCGAAGGTTGTCACAGCCATATGTTTGCACCTCCTGGTGACGGACGGTCAATTTGCCGGTTTGTTTCCGTTTTCTGCTCTGTTATCAGGCGCTTCGCTACGTGTCCGATAACGAAGGAAGCAAGAAAACGTTTGTTGTACATCGCCGGACGGAAGCGTTTTTCAGTGATCCGGCGATGATTTGCACTCAATAGTTTCCGAGAAGACGGAACTCGCTGGCCTCGGCCTCGATCCCTCTGAGTGCGTTACGCACGGACGGAGAATTCAGATTTCCTTCGAAGTCGATGAAGAACCGGTAAGTGAAGGGCTTCTCCGGAATCGGTCTGGACTCGATCTTCAGCATGTTCAGGTCATTGAAAATGATATTCGAGAGCATACTGTAGAGGGTACCGGAGGTGTGTGGAAGTCCGAAACAGATACTGATCTTCTGCGCGTTGCGAACGAAACACCGGTTGTGCGATACGATGATGAAGCGGGTGGAGTTTTTCTCTTTGGAGAGACCGCCGTCTTTTAAGATCTCCAGACCAAAGTACTCTGCCGCGGATTTGCTTGCGATGGCAGCCTGGCCCTTAAGACCCTCGCGCGATACTTTCTCGGCGGCCATTGCCGTGTTGAGAACATTCCGCTGCTTCCAGGCCGGATGCTCGGCGAGGAATTCCTTGCACTGGGCGAGTCCCTGCGGGTGTGAGTAGACGACTTCGATATCATCGAGCGAGGTCCCCGGAAGCGCCATCAGCGTGTGGTCGATCTTGATGATCTGCTCTCCGACGATGTAGTTGTTATACTGAAGTAGCAGGTCATAGATGTCGGAGACAATGCCTGCTGTGGAATTTTCAATCGGGAGTACCGCGAAATCCGCCTCGCCGTTGGTGACAAGTTCCATGGCCTCTTTCCAGGTCGGCACGTGCTGCGGATGAATGGAATCGTCAAAGAAGGTCTTCATGGCCTCGAAGCTGTAGGCACCCTCGACACCCTGGAACACCACTCTCGCATTTTCGAAATACAGACGATCCATCTGCGCGTAATCCATCGGAAGGGTGATCCCGTTTTCTGTCAGGAGCTGATACTGGCGCTTGCGGCTGATGGACATCAGCTGTTCAAAAACCTCTTCGATTCCCCGGCGGTTGAAAGCGGTGTGAGCCATCGCGGATACGGATGCGATCTTCTCCCTCTCCCGCTTTGCGTCAAACACAGCCTTTCCGCTTCGAATCTTGTACTCGGCAATTCCCTGTACCAGCTGCATTCTCTTCTCGAACAGCTCCACGATCTGCCGGTCGGTAACGTCTATCTGCTCTCTGCACTTATCAAGATCTGTCATTTCTTCTCCTTATTTCACGGACAAAACTGCCCGCACAACAAATATTTCTTAATCTTTCTTTATATTAATAAATAATTATAACAAAAATGGAAGCGTCTGAAAAGAAACAAACTCCGCAGAAGTGTCGGGCAACAGAGAACCCGAAGGGAGTTTTCGGAACACAAAATGAAGGAGTGCGAACTGCACTCCTTCGAACTTACGCTTCTGTTTGGGTTTTTTCTCTGCCGAGCAGGTAAGTGATGTACTGCTGGGCGGTTCTTCCGGAGATACCGCCGTGGCTGAGTTCCCACTTGTTTGCTCCGGCTTTTAATTCCTCCTCGCTCATGCGGATGCCGGCTTTTTTCGCCAGACCGCAGACGATGCGGAAGTACTCCTGCTGTCCCGGCTTGGAGAAGCTGATTTGGACACCGAAGCGGTGAACGAGCGAGAGCTTCTCTTCCATCGTGTCGGACTTGTGCATACCGTTGTCGTTGACAACATCCTCGCGGTCGCCCCAGGTTTCCTTGATGAGGTGCCTGCGGTTGCTGGTCGCGTAGATCAGAACGTTGGACGGCTTGGTCTCCACGCCTCCCTCGATGACAGCTTTCAGGAATTTGTATTCAATCTCGAAATCCTCGAAGGAGAGATCGTCCATGTAGATGATGAATTTGTAGTTCCTGTTTTTGATCTGGGCAATGACGTTGGAGAGATCCTTGAACTGGTGCTTGTAGATCTCGATCATGCGGAGACCGTCCGGATAAAACTGATTGACGATGGCCTTGATACAGGTCGACTTTCCGGTTCCGGAGTCTCCGAAGAGCAGGCAGTTGTTTGCCTTGCGTCCCTCGACAAAGGCTTTCGTATTCTCGACCAGTTTCTCTTTCTGAATTTCGTATCCGATGAGATCGTCGAGCATGACTTTGTCCATGTTGTTGATGGCCTGGAATTTTACGTTTCCGCGTTCGTCGCTGCCGATGCGGAACGCCTTGTTCAGACCGAACATACCCACGCCGAAATCTTTGTAGAATCCAGTGATCACGTCGAAGAATTCATTTTCATCACTGGTCTGTTCCAGTTTTTCAGAGAGCGCCCGCACCTTCTCGCTCACGTTCTTGTTGTACATGAGCTCCGGTTTCACGATCGCCTGATAATCCAGGATTCTGGAAAAACAGTCGATGCCGAGTTCTTCCTCGAGCCACTTGAAATCGTAATGAAAGAGTTCCCGGTAGGCCTTGAAATCGCCGCGGGCAAAATAGTTGACACTGCCCTCGCTGGCACCGACCTTTTCACAGGTGAGGCTGAAGGAATTTTCATCGGTGATCAGACAGAAGGTCAGGTAGTTGTGCCAGAGATTTTTGTCAAAGGCAAAATCGGTGGCTACGCCGAGGATCCGCTTGATCTGGCGGAAACAGCGGGCGCGGAGTTCGTCCGCGGGCTGCGTGTGTTCTCTCGCGTTTTTGCAGATGTCTCCGAGCTGCGCCAGGATGCTGTCCTCCGGAATACTTCCGTAAATCAGAAGTTTCGATAAAATATGATCCATGTCACTGTACTTCTTTCTTTTATAAACTTGATCTCAGTCTCTGTGGTCGCCGTGGTAAGCCTCTTCACAGTATTTGCAGCGGTAGACTGCCCTCTCCGGATCGGTGAGGATGAATACCTGATCCAGTCCCTGCTCGATCGAGGTGATGCATCTCGGATTGCAGCAGTGAATGACGTTGCGGATCTCTTTTGGGAGGGTGAGGTTCAGCTTGTCGACGATCTCGCCGTGCTCGATGACATTAACCGTGATGTTCGGATCAATAAAGCCGACCGTGTCGAGATTCAGTTTGTCGACCGGACATTCCACTTTGATGATGTCTTTTTTTCCCATCTTGTTGCTCTTGGCATTCATGATCATGGCGACACAGCAGTCCATCTGGTCGAGCTTCAGATCGTGATAAATCGTCATGGCCTTGCCGGCCTTGATGTGGTCAAGTACAAATCCCTGTTCAATCGCTCCTACGTTCAGCATTCTTCCACCTCCAGTTCCAGCAGTGTGTACATCAGTGCCATTCGCATATACATTCCCCAGTAAACCTGATTGAAGTATGCGGCTCTCGGATCGTCGTCCACGTCGACCGCGATCTCGTTGACACGGGGAAGAGGATGAAGAACATACATATCCTCTTTTGCTGCCTGAAGCTTCTCTCTGTTCAGAACATAAAAATCCTTCATGCGGACATAGTCGTCCTCATTGAAGAAACGCTCTTTCTGTACACGGGTCATGTAGAGGATGTCGAGATCCGGGAGAGCCTCCTCCAGGCGAATCTTCTCCACGTAATCAATGTTGTTCGATTTCAGGACATCTTCTTTGACGTATGACGGAAGCTGGAGCTCTTCCGGTGAAATGAGGACAAATTTCACATTCGGATAACGCACAAGGGCGCTGATCAGAGAGTGCACGGTTCTGCCGAATTTCAAATCTCCGCAGATACCGACCGTCATGTCGGACAGACGTCCTTTGCAGGTGCGGATCGTCATGAGATCTGCAAGCGTCTGTGTCGGATGCTGGTGTCCGCCGTCTCCCGCGTTGATGACGGGAACCGGAGAAACCGAAGCGGCAACCATCGGAGCACCCTCCTTGGGATGACGCATAGCAACGATATCCGCAAACTGGGCAGCGACGCGAACGGTGTCCGCCACGCTCTCGCCCTTTGTCGCGGAGCTGGAAGTCGCGGAGTGGAAACCGATGACCTGTCCGCCGAGATTCAGCATGGCTGTCTCAAAGCTCAGGCGTGTTCTTGTACTTGGCTCATAGAACAGAGCCGCGAGTTTCAGCCTCTCGGCCGCGTGGGCGTACTTCTCCGGTTTTGCCTCCATATCGGCTGCGAGATCCATAATTCTGTCCAGTTCTTCAACAGAAAGATCCAGCGGTGACATGACATGTCTCAGATGTGCTAACTGTCTGTGCATTTTTGTCCTCCTCATTATTCCATTTTCCTGTCCGATATTTTACAATATGAGCCCCGGCTGATTCAAGCCGGATGACAGGAAAATGCACTGCGGTTCATCAAAAGATTCCGGGTTTGCATGTGGGAAACTGCTCGTCGATTTCCCACATGCATAACTTGTGAAAATCTTAAAAAAACGTCCGGAGAGCATGTACTCCGGACGGGATTTATCAAATATTGTCGGTAGAATCGTCGACATCGACAGCTGTACTGTCAATGATCTCCTTCCCGTTTGCGTCATAGTGACTTCTTCCGGAAAATTCATCCCGGATACCGTCTGCGGCCTTACAGAAATCAGCGGCTGCTTCTGTGAAGATATTATCCGCCTGTTTCTTGAAGAAAAGACTGCTGATGGCAGTGTAAATCATGAAAGCTCCGGCAATCCGAAGCACGAGTTCCGTCGCGTGAAAAAGGAACGGAGCCACGAGAAGAAGAAAGCCGAACACAAGTGTGAGCGCACCGCTTATAAGAGAAACCGTGGATCTCTCCCCGCTGTAACGGGAAAATGTGTGAACGGCGATCAGCTCGGTGATACCATAGAAAATGAGAATGAAGGCGATAACCGTATTGAAGAGATCGAAAATGATATTCGGTCTGACTACGATGAGAAGGCCCACAAGAATAAGAACAACGCCGGCAACGAGACTGCCTGTGGAGGCACTCTCTCCCTTTGACTGGCTGTTCAGATAATTTGCGCACTGGGAAACTCCGGCAATCAGAATCGCCGCTCCGATGACGCGGCACACGACACTGATGGCAGAGCCCGGCCGGATCAGAAGAAAAAGACCGACAAATAATAATAGAATGGAACAGAGAAGCGCGTTCCGCTTGATATTTTTCAGATAGCTGACGATTTTACTGCTCTCCATGTTATATCCCCCTGATTTTGTTGCGAAAGAAAACGTTTGATCTGGTACTATTTACTCTCGAAAAAGCCCCAGTTTTTCAGATGTCTGTATACTTCGGACACCGGCAGACCGACGACGTTGTTGTAGTCGCCGCGGATTCCTTTGATGTACCTTGCGAACTCTCCCTGAATGCCGTAGGCTCCGGCCTTGTCGGAGGGATCGCCGGTAGATACATAATCCCTGATCTCTTTTTCGGTCATCGGAAAAACATCGACTTCCGTGCAGACCGCAAAGGATTCCTCTGCGACAAGATCGTTGACCGAAAGTCTCGCGAAGGTCACACCGGTATACACCTGATGCGTGCGTCCCTGCAGCGCTGTGAGCATGGCCACGGCGTCTCTATAGGAACCGGGTTTTCCGAGAATCTGATTGTCGAGAACAACGATTGTATCAGCGCCGAGAACGACGCGATCCTCGCCCGCCATGATCAGAGATCTCTGACCTCCGTCGCGCAGTTCCGCCGACGCGGAATCCTCACATTTTTGTCTGGAGAGATTTATGACGATTTCCTCGGGATTGTTTCCGATCATCTCTTCACGGATTGTGCTCGGTCTTACTTCAAACGGAACACGAATCTGCGAAAGCAGTTCCTGTCTTCTCGGCGATTTTGACGCCAGGATGATTTTCTTCATATCCGTTACCACCATCGATTGATCTGCTACCGGAAAATGCTTCGTGCAGAATTGTGCAGTTCGCTTCACGTGATGCGGAACGCAAAAGCCGGGAACATTTTTTCCGAAACAGTATTTGTTATTTTATAAAGATGCATAAGCAGAGCTGTAAGCCGGGTTATGTCGTGTGCGATCATCTATCTGTGCCTTCCCGTCGCCGGGAAGTTCAAGCGACCCACCTGAAAGCGTGACGAGCAGCCACATAGCTTTACAATTCGGTCTTGCTTCGAATGGGGTTTACATGGCACACCCTGTTACCAGGGTGTCGGTAGTCTCTTACACTGCCTTTCCATCCTTACCGCAAAAAGCGGCGGTTTATTTCTGTTGCACTGTCCCTGGAGTCACCTCCGCCGGACGTTATCCGGCATTCTGCTCTGTGAAGCCCGGACTTTCCTCAGCCGGCCCCTTTCGGTCCTGCCGGCCGCGATCGCATACTCTACTTATCGCATCCAACCTATCTTATCACATGAAGAGCGTTTTGTGTGAAGAAAATTCCGAAGGAAAAATCCCTGACACGAAACGCTCCGGATAAATCATAAAATCTTTCATGATTCACGTTTATGGATGACGATTTATACGTCGAAACAGCTTCCTCCGATGAACTCCCGGAGAATGGAATTGATCGGTACACTCTCTGAAGGGAGCGGAAGGAAATAATCCAGAAATTTCAGAAGACGCAGCGCCTCATAGTATTCCGGACAGTCGGTCGGCACCTGAAAAAGCAACGGCTCGGCGTAGACTTTCAGGATACTGAGCTCGTAGATCAGCGCCGAGTTGAACATGACGTTCGCGTTTTCCTGATTCGGGAAGATGTAATTCTCCTCTCCTCTTCGCACCGACGGCCACCGCTCGATCGTCTCCCTCGCGTTGGTTCCGCGGGTGCGGTAATCCCGGACAATCCTTCGGATCAGTCGCCCGTCGGAGGTGGAGATGTAGTTGTGCTCGTCGACATTCAGCTGAGTCAGAGCACTCAGATAGACGCGGAAGATCCTGCCCTGATCGAGGTTCTCACAGAGCTTCATGTTGAGGCCGTGAATGCCCTCGATGACGAGAATGTCGTTTGCTCCGAGCTGCAGCCGGTCTCCGCGGTATTCGGGTTTTCCTTCCAAGAAGTTAAAATGCGGCATCTCAACTTCTCTTCCGTCCAGAAGATCCGCCAGCGTCTTTTGGATCAGATCGACATCCAGAGATTCAAGACATTCAAAGTCGAGTTCTCCGTTTTCATCCAGCGGACAATATGCCCGGTCTCGATAGAAGTCATCCAGACTGATCGGGTGCGGAATCATGCCGTGGGCACTCAGCTGAATTGAGAGTCTCCTCGAGAAGGTTGTCTTTCCGGAGGAGGAAGGGCCGGCGATCATCACAAATTTGACATTGCCGCGACCGGCGATCTCCTGTGCGATATTCGAGATCCTGCTCTCCTGCAGAGCCTCCGCCACCAGCATCTGGTGCTGAATCTTTTCCTCTGTGACATTGTCGTTCAGGTCGGCTACGCAGTTAATTCCGAGCTTATCCGCCCACTTCTCGGATTCCTGCTGAACCGCAAAAATCTTCGGGAACGGTGTAAAGGGTTCCACTACTGTCGGATTTGATGCCCTTGGAAGGACAAGAACGATGCCCTCCGCGTAGGCAGTTACATCAAAGTACTTCAGCACGCCGGTGTCTCCGACCATGTAGCCGTAATTGTAATCCTTGAATTTCTCTACCTGGTACATATTGACCATGGAGACACGACGGTAACGGAACAGCCGCTCTTTGTCATACATGCCGACCTCGTGGAAAAACTCCCGCGCAGTCCTCGTGCTCTGCTGGGTCTTTTGGAAGGGCTGTTTGCGCTCCACCAGTTCGAGCATTCTGGCTTTGATGCTTTCCGCCAGAGAAGCGTCTACCTCCCGTTCGATTTTATCGATCGTGTAGTAATAGCCGTTGCTGTTTGAAAAAAGGAGACTGACATGGGGCTTTACTCCCTTTCCTGTCACGTCATAGACCGCTTTCAGGAAAAGAAGGTTCATACTCCGACGGTAGGTGTCCATACCGATGCGGTCGGCCGCGGTAATCGACTTCAGAACGCAGTTCTTCTCGGCGGTCTTGTGCAGCTCAGCCAGCACGCCGTCGTTGGTCAGAAGCAGAATATCAAGGCCGTCCTTTCCTTTTCGATCTCCGATAATCTCCCGAAATGTCGTTCCCTTCGGGACTCGGATCGTATCGTCATCCAGACGGATTGTAAGCATTTCCTCACTCATTGCTTTCACCCCTTTCGATTCTCATGATTATTCCTGTGCATTTGCAAAATAACCCGACAAAAGACTTGCCGGGTTATTTTCATGTTATATGGTAAAAAATATCAAATGACGGTGAACGGCTTGCAGATTCTTGCGCCCTCTACTTCCAGTTCCGGGAAGAGGCGGCGAAGTTTTTTGACCATGTACTCGATGAAGCCGTACTCTGTGCCGTAGTGACCGGCGTCGATGATGTAGAGTCCCTGCGCCATCGCGTCAATGGCCGAGTGGTAATCGATGTCGCCGGTGATCAGCACCTGGGCGTCCTGTTCGATGGCACAGTGGATGCAGCTTTTTCCCGATCCTCCGCAGATCGCGACGCGCGTGATCGGTTCCGGAGCCGGAAGTCCGAGCTCCGCGTTGTGTTCCAGCTGTTCCAGTCCGTAACAGCGAACATCCTGAAGCTTCAGGCATTCACGGACGTAGGCTGCTGTCTCCTCCAGCGTCATCGCCTTCGGGAGATCACCGACTCTTCCGATTCCCTCCACAACGCCCTCGCTCTCGCTGGTGACATCGAGAACACTCACGTTGTCGAGATCGAGCTGCTGAACGTTGAGCTGCGCCATTCCGAGCACGTCAAAATTGGTGTGCATTGCGTAGCAGGAAATTCCGTTTTCAATCAGCGTCAGGATTCTTTTTCCCATGAAATCGTCGTCATTGATTCTCTTGATACTGTGAAAAAGGAGCGGATGATGGGTGATCATGAGATCCGCGTCCGCGTCGATGGCCTGACGGATCGTCTCCTCGGTCGCGTCCAGGGCAACCAGTACCTTGGAGATCTCCCGCTTTCTGTGACCGACCAGAAGTCCGGGATTATCCCATTCTTCCGCAAATCCGAGGGGATACTCATCTTCGATCCGACGAATGATTTCTTCACATCTCATAGTTCTGTATTGCAGCTTCGATCAGCTGCATTTCCTCCTTTACTTCGAAAAGGCGCCTGGAGGCCTGTTCGGAATCTCCCTGTTCCAGCTTTTTCAGGATCTTCTCCGCCACCGTGCGACGCCAGCCGAGATATTTATACAACACCTTATTTCGGTCTCGTAAAAGACAGGGACCGAATTCATACTCCACATCCGAGAGTTCGCTTTTCTTCGAAGCGCGAACGACGTGAAGAATCGGATAATACTTACCGTCCTCCAGAATCATTTCTTCGCGGTCGATGATAAAGCCCTGCTCATACAGATAACGGCGAAGTTCCCCGGTCTCGGACTGCGGGCCGAGGATCATTTCCGACAGACGTTCGCAGACAGCAGGATTTGCAGCAAGAATTTTGCGGATCAACAGACCGCCCATGCCGGTGATCGCGACGCTGTTCACTTCTCCGGGTGCTAATTTTTCCAGACCATCGGAAAGCCTTGTCTCGATTGTTTCAGAAAAGCCGTGTGACTCGATGTTCTCGCGGGCGTGATCAAGGGGACCTTTCCGCACGTCCATGGCGATGGCCATGGGAACGACGCCTCTGCCGCAGAGGTCGATCGGAAGGTAGCCGTGATCTGTCCCTATATCCGCAAAGCGGCTGCCTTCAGTTACGAAGGAAGCCGCCGTCTGTAATCTGACTGAGAGATTCATCAGTCAAGATAATCCTTAAGTTTTCTGCTGCGGCTGGGATGACGAAGCTTGCGGAGCGCCTTCGCCTCGATCTGTCGGATACGCTCACGGGTTACGTTGAACTCTTTGCCAACCTCCTCGAGGGTTCTTGCTCTTCCGTCGTCGAGTCCGAAACGAAGACGGAGAACTTTCTGCTCTCTCTCGGCCAGTGTGCCGAGAACCTCCTCGAGCTGCTCTTTGAGCATCGTGAATGCAGCAGCGTCTGCCGGTACCGGCACGTTTTCATCCTGGATGAAGTCTCCAAGATGGCTGTCTTCCTCCTCACCGATCGGAGTCTCGAGAGAAACCGGCTCCTGGGAGATTTTCAGGATCTCGCGGACACGCTCTACGGACATGTTCATATCCTTCGCGATCTCCTCCGGCGTAGGTTCGCGGCCGAGCTCCTGCAGCAGCTGACGTGACACACGGATGAGTTTGTTGATTGTCTCTACCATATGAACCGGAATACGGATGGTTCTCGCCTGATCCGCGATGGCACGGGTGATGGCCTGACGGATCCACCAGGTAGCGTAGGTGGAGAACTTGTAACCCTTGCGGTAGTCGAATTTCTCAACTGCTTTGATCAGGCCGAGGTTTCCTTCCTGAATCAGGTCAAGGAAAAGCATGCCTCGTCCGACATATCTCTTCGCGATGGAAACAACCAGACGGAGGTTTGCCTCGGCAAGTCTCTTCTTGGCAACCTCATCGCCCTCTTCCATTCTCTTGGCGAGCTCAATCTCCTCATCTGCGGAAAGAAGCGGAACTTTACCAATCTCCTTGAGATACATACGAACCGGATCCTCAATGCTGACACCTTCCGGTACGGACAGGTCGATATTTTCCATATCGTTGTCTTCATTGTCCTCGTCGCTCTCAGAGATCAGAAGCATTTCGTCATCAGGTCCGTCGTTGTCATTGATGCGAAGGACGTCGATGTCGTGCTCCTCGAGATAACTTACGACACTTTTGAGCTGTTTTTCATTGAGGTTGAGTTCCTTGAAGTAATCGGCGATCTCGGAAATCTCCAGAGCATTCTTTTTCTTCTTTGCAACCTCAATCAGTTCTTTGGTCTTCTCCAGCAGTTTCTTATTTTCTGCTTCCATAAAGTTCTCCTTCTCTTATGATATATATGTCATTCCACAGATGTGGGATAAACGCATGATTATTCAGGTGGAAAAAATATCCGCCGGAAGTCCGGCCGCCCGGAGTTTTTCGAGGCGCTTTCTCTCGTTCATGATCTTCATGAAGCCGCCCATGTCGCCCGGATCCAGACTGTCTGCCCTGCTGTCGATGCTTTGACGTTTCATTCTGCAGAGAACATCGAAGAAAGCTTTTCTCCTGTCTTCGTCGGAGTCGACGGCGATATTGGTATTGAACAGAGACGCTACTTCCGTCTGCTCCTCACTCTCGGTGAAGGTGCTTATGATCGAGGCGGGGCTGACCTTACCGGCAGCTGCCTGTTCCCAGACCATCTCGGCCACTTTTTTGTACATCGGATTCGTGAAATCCTCCGGTGAAAAATACTCGGTGATCCGCCCGATCAGATGCGGCCAGTCGGTGAGCCAGGTGAGCATCAGCTTCTGCTCTTTGTCGACATTTCCTGTTTTCGCCTGGACGCGTCCCGGCGCGGGCCTCGGCACACGAATCTCGGTTCTGCCTACGCCCTTTAAGGCTTCTTTGTTGACCTGACTGTTCAGAAGCGCGACATCGATGTTGTATTTCGCTGCCACCGCATCGATGTAACTCTTCCGCTCGATCTCGTCTTCGATCTCGACGATCTTCTGAGCACATTCGTGGTAAAAGCGGCTCTTTTCCTCCGGATCGCTCATGTCGTGTTCCTTTTCCAGCATGCGGATCACAAACATAAAACTGTTCTCCGCGCGCTCCAGTCTCTCTTCGAAGGCTTCCGCTCCCTCGGCTTTTATGAACTCATCTGGATCTTTATGCGGTCTCAGGTCGACGACTTTTGTGGAAAGTCCGGCCTGACGGAGCATCGGAATGGCGCGAAGCGCGGCCTTGACGCCCGCTCCGTCCATATCGTAGATGACCAGCACCTGCTTTGTGAATCTGCTCATCAGGGAACACTGCTGACTTGTTAAAGCCGTACCCAGAGAAGCGACGGCGTTTGTATATCCCGCCTGATGCATCGAGATCACATCCATGTAACCCTCGCAGATGATGAAGTTCTTTCTTCTTGTGCGGCGGGCTACATTGAGACCGTAGAGATTTCTGCTCTTGTTAAAAATCTCTGTCTCGGGAGAGTTCAGGTATTTCGGTTCTCCCTCGCCCATGACGCGGCCGCCGAAACCGATGACTCTGCTGTTGCCGTCCATGATCGGATACATGACACGGTTCCAGAACTTGTCGGAAAAACCTCGCCGTTCGTCGAAGTGGAACAGGCCGGAGTCCTTGAGCAGGTCATCCGGATAGCCTTTCTTCTTTAAATAATTGTAGAGGTCGTTTCTGTATTTATCCGCGTAGCCCAGTCCGAAGTTCTTCATTGTCTCATCGGAGAGACCTCGCTTCTTCAGATATTCCAGACCGTGCTGACCGGCGGGACTTCGAAGCTTCATGTAGAAGTAACCGGCGGCAACTTTATTTACTTCGAGAAGTCTGGTCTTCTTATCGGCGGCATCCATCTGTTCTTTGGTGTACTCGATCTCCGGGAGTTTCACTCCGGCTCTCTCCGCAAGAACCTTGATTGCCTCCTGAAAGGTGTAGTTTTCATACTCCATCAGGAAGGTGTATACGTTGCCGCCCTTTCCGCAACCGAAACAGTAGAACATCTGCTTGACCGGGCTGACAGAGAAAGATCCTGTCTTCTCGTTGTGGAACGGACAGAGGCCGAAGTAATTGTTTCCACGCCTCGTCAGTTTGACGTACTGTGAGATTACATCGACTATATCATTTTTTTCACGAACTTCTTCTATAATCTCGTCAGTGTAGCGCATCCCGCCTCCGGTTTCCTCTCAAAATCCTGTTGTGCTGACTGCTTTTTGGAAAGCGTCTACTTATAGTTTACGGTGCGCCCCTCGCATTTCCTTTTTTTATTTAAAAATTTTTTTTGATCGAAGATATCTGACGGTCACGCGTTTGGCATTTTCGAAATTCACAAATAATCCTCATGACACAAAAACCGGGACTGCCATGAAGGAACAGTCCCGGTTGTTTTTATCATATTCTGTTTTCGATGTACCTGTTTTTCCGCTTACTTTGTTCCGTAAAGTTTTGCCGGAAGCTCATCTCTTGTAATGCAGTAGTTGCTTGTGTACATCTCGATGGTGTCTTTCTTTGTGTTGAAGACCGGATCGGACAGGAAGTCCGGATTGGAGTCGTTACCCGGATGTGTGTCATACCATGTACAGAAATACAGCCATCCTGCTTTTTCTCCCTTGAGATTGTCTACGGTTGAGAAGCAGTCGTTCTCCGGCATAGTAATCATCTTGTGGAAGTCGTATTTTTTCATGAGTCCGTAGAATGCGGAAGACATGGATGTGTCATTGTGGTAATATCTTGCGCTTCCTGTGGACCAGTCTGTACAGCTGTATTTGTCGAGTCCGATGAGATCTACGTACTCATCGCCCGGATACCAGTCTGTGGATGTCTCGTAGTTGTAGCTGTTGAATTCCCAGATCAGATTGTGGATGCCGTAGTCCTCTGTGAGAATCTTGTAGGTGTACTGCCAGAGCTGTTTGTATACTTTGGATCCCTTTGCTCCCCACCAGAACCAGGAACCTTTCTCTCCGCCGCTTCCCTCTGCCTCGTGGAACGGTCTGAAGATGAGCGGTACGTTTGCGTCCTGAAGTTTCTTGAGCTGCGGTACAAGACCTTTCAGGCAGAGTGCCCAGTATTTATTCTCTTTAGTTCCTTCTGTCATGATCTTGCTTGCGTCGAAGTCAGTCTTCTCGGAGTAGGTTGCCTGAGACCACTGCATAGCGTCGCCGAGTTTATAGGAAGAGAAACTGCTCGGTACGGTGATGTGCCAGCTGGCTGTACAGATACCGCCGTTTCTTGCCCAGTCGATCATACGATCTACGGTACCGTCGTCAGAGTTGTGATCCGGATATCCGTAGAGCGGGTTTGTGTTCAGGAAGTCGAAGCCACGGATGGCCGGAAGTTTTCCTGTTGTCTTCTCGAGATATTTGAACTCGGTGTCGAAGTCGTTGTTTGTGTGTCCTCCGTTGTAGATCTCCTGCTGTCCGGAAAGGATGTGTTTGCCGTAGATCTTGGAGAAGTATTTCATAAGTGCCTTTGTCTCTTTGGTTGCCTTCGGATCGCACGGTGTTACCTGTGTTGCGTGGATCTTCGGAAGTACAGCCGGAACGAGTCTGATGTAATCGAACTGGCACCATCCCCAGGAGCCCTGGATTTTCAGCTCGTTAGTTCCTTTTTTGAGTCTTCCGGCACCGAGGTTGGTCTCTGTCCACTCGGTCTCTGTGGAGGAGATGTCTCCCATCAGTGTTCCGTTCACATACATGTAGTTGATCTTGTTTCCGTATGCGGCTTTGTAGCACACGATGATGTCGTACAGACCGTCTTTCGGTGCCTTTACTGTCATCGAGATGGAATCTGCGTTGTCCCGAAGGTCTGCGAATTTTCCACCGGATGCGGTCTTGTCGCTGTCTACTTTTGAGATTCCGGTGATATCACCGGTCTCACATTCTACTTTGATCTCTTCTGTGTCAGCTGCTGCCACCGGAACGGCCGGCATTACAGATGCCGCCATACTTACAGCAGCGATTCCGGCCAGTGCTTTCGAAGCAAGGCTCTGCCACTTAAGCTTTTTCATGTTTTTTCCCCCATTGTCTTATTTGGTTACGTTGGAACCTATATGTAACTATTTTAGCACATAACAAAATAAATTGAATACACAATTGCGAATATTTAAGCGAAAATGCGGGTGTTAAGTATACAATAATGAATCGGGGGAATTGGTTCTTATCACGAAAATGATTTCGAAGCCCCAGGCGATCAGTTTATAACCATGAACATACTATTGATCATCGAGCAGAGAATCAGTACATAGCTGATCCGGCTAAGGTTGCGGACTTCCCGTTTGGAGATCAGCCCCTGATGGATACTGTTTGCGTACACGTAGCAGGCGACGGCGATGATACAGAAAAACATGACCGAATATGTCCTGAATGCCGAGGCGTAGACGGTCGGCGAAAATCCAAGTACAACTCTGGAAGCGGTGCCTGCGCCGATCAAGACGAAACTCACGAGAAGTTCCCGGATATGATTCTGAAGGAGAAGCACAGCAACGATCATGAGTGAAAGCAAAGCAGCCCAGACGATGTAACGGCCGAGTGCCTGTATATTGCCCCGGTTTGCGACCGTGACCAGACCATTCCGCTCGATATCATCTGTCAAAAGATGAATGTCCGGATACAGGATCAGAGTAATCGGACGCAAGGGGCCAAGCAGAATCATCAGAAGGGTCGGGACTCCCGCGGTCATGGCATACGAGAATCGTCTGTATTTCTTCCAAAGGAGGAAGGTGAACAGACAACATGTGATAATCAGGCAAATCTGAGAACCGTACCAGAGCATCTGCATCGTCGTCGAATAGCCGAGGTCGACTTTGTCGATCATGTTCAGCATGCCCCAATCCTTGTACCAGGTGATGATTTCTGAGTTTTTACGCGCATTATTTCCCGGGCAGAGCAGAATGAACATAAAGCTGGCAACGGCAAGCAGAAGCTGGACGACAAGAAGCGGGTGGAATTTCTTTTTTAAAAACAGATAGATGACGCCCACCAGGTAGGATCCGAGGATGACGACCATCATCTGCTCGATGTTTGCCCCGTAAACCAGAGCCAGCATATAGAACGGCCACACATACCACTTGATTTTTTCACCCTCATTGACTTTGCGAAGCGGCAGCAGGGAGAAAAAGCCACAGGCCATCGGACCCAGATAAGTCGTCGCAGTCGTCACCCATCCCGCGGAATTTAAGACACGGAAAGGGAACAGCAGGATCATTCCGGTGATGATGACGTTGCACTCTCTTTCGTGATCTTTCTGCGCGAACAGAGCGGAAAACGAATACATAAGAAGATACAGGGAGACTCCCATGTAAATCGTCCATGGCACGAAACTCTGTCTGTCGGTAAATATAAACACAACAAAATTGATCAGCACGCGGGAGGACCAGGAAGGATAAAAGCTCACGGCGTAATTCCAGTAATCCGCCAGACTTCCATTCTCCACGCGCATGAAGGTGATATCGTCACCCCACGTTTTTGCAAACAGAAAGAAGAAAGCAAAAACAATGCTGGTGAGGTAGAAAATAGTCTTATTGTCTTTTTGAAAAAACTCTCGCATTCTTTTAAGCATCTTCCAGCTCCTTTGCTTTTTTCTTCAGCGTGGTGCGAAACGGGACAAAGGTGCGTCCTTCGTCATTCAGATCATACTGCGCGAAAATCTCATAATCCTTTTTGGACAGATCTTCCCAGTACGGGATTCTCACAGAGAAGCCGCAATAATCGTAGTTATTTCCATCGTTGTTTTTTTCGGTAATATCCGTGCGCAGCGTCAGATCTGTGGGAAGCACGAGGTACTCTCCGCCATCCGGATCTTTCAGAACAATCCGGATGGCCGCCTTCTCCACGGCAACGCCGGGCCGGTACAGGTAGCCGGAAATCACGACGTAGTCTTTTGTGATCGATAGCGCATCCCGTTTCCAGCTGACATTTTCGATTTCCGCACGGTACGTGGAATTTTTTGTCACGTTGACATCAGAAGCCGACAGGTGCCGGATCCGGTTTTCGTTCCAGACCAGAACGCCCCAGCCGATGGCAAAACAAACGGCTAGCGCACACAAAAGTAACACGATGAAGCGATCGGAATGAAGACATTCCATAAAGCGCTGTTCCCTGGTATTGTTTTCGTTCTGCACGATGAAATGATTCCTCCTTGGATAAGTCAAGTCAGATCGGTATGTCGTCCGATACTGCGAAAGGACATACTTTTACGCTTACTTTATCTGCTGACTGTTTGATTGATAAGTATTCCATTTTCACTCCTCTATCTTACTTAAATGTGCTGTATCATGCGCATTCCTAATTGAGCAAAATGATATCCGTATCAAGCGCAAACATAAAAATATTTTATGCCCAAAAACGAATAAAAACAATGGTAACATGAAAGGAAAAGGCTGTCTCACCCGATGCTTTTCGAGTATGACAGCCCTTCATATTTCCTTCATGGTACCTGTCACCCAGACCACTACCAGACCCTACTGTTCCGCAAAAAAAGCCTCAAAGCCTGTTTTTTCACGCCTTGAGGCTTTCTTCGCCTGTTTACATAATTTTAATTTTCTTTATGGCCTCTTCATGGTACCTGTCACCCAGACTCTCGGACTTCCGATGCAGCATCCGCCGCTCCGGAAGCCTTCACGGATACGGGAGCATTCTCTGTCCTGCGTTTTCTCTTAAATTTCAGGCTCATTGTCTTTTCTCCTTTTGAACAGACACAGCATAACCAGCGGAATCGCCACAGCAATCATCAGCTCGAATGGAACATTGTTTCTGGAAAAGCCTGTGTCGACAACCGGATTAATGGTCAGCCAGGAGGACGCATATACCGCTAACTCATCCTGCCCTTTTTTGTCGTTCGCCGACCGCAGAACCGATTTCATGTAGATCTTGTAACGTCCCGGCTGAACCTCCGCGACAGAATCCAGATCCCCGTAAGTGCCGTCTTTTGTCTTGGAATAAGTAACTTCACTGAGTTCATACCCCTCCGCTTCAAGCTGATCCAGATACTCCTTCCGCAGGGTTCCCGTCGAATATCTGGCCGTCGCCTTATCGAGCGTCTGCCGTCTTCCGTTATAGTAGACTTCCTTGTCCGAAGTCAGAATCTGTGCCCAGAGAGCATCCAGCGTATACTCTCTTTCCGTGTGATAATTCAGTATCGTTCCGCTCTTCCGGATCGTCGGCGTGTTGACAACAACTTCTTTTCCGTCCCTGATTACGGACCGGCGCTTGTCAAACCAGCCGATAAACGTATACTCGTCGGAAACCGGCTGATCCGGAACGATCGTGATGCTCTCATCCTCCGCAAACCGCTTTCGATAGAACACCTTTCGCACTCCGACATCCGTGTGATCAATTCCCTCAATGGAAATCATATCGTTTTCACTGTGTCCCGCCGGATAATCCTCTCCCGAAACATCCGACGACCATCTCGCATCCGGAAGATTGAGATTGTAACCGAACCTTCCGTTCGCCCTGATCACGAGAAAGAGGACTTCCGCATCGTTCAGATTGCCTTCATTTGTTTCGTTCTCGGGTTTTGGCATCATGAACCGGACAGCCGGATTACTGCGCAGAATCCGGTCCGGGGAATCCTTGTTTTTATCGTAAAAGGCATAAGGAATTGCAGCGTAGTCCTTTAGCTTCCGGACCATAACCTCCTTGAGCACAAAGTCTTTTGCCTTTAATGTGTTGTCGTCAATGATCTTGTCCTGAAGGTTGTACGGTACTGTCACATCGCCCTTTTTCGAATCCGGCTTACATACCTGATAATGTTCTGTAACAGAATTCAAATAGATTTCGTTCTCAATATCGTAATACCACACATAGACATGGGAATTCGAATAATCCTGTACAATCTGTTTGTGTTTCAGAACGATGACTACTCTGGCAACGGCCCACCTTCCGGGCAGCGGTGTATTGACGACGAAATTCATTGCCTGCACTTCGTTTTTCTGATCATATCCCTCATTTTTCAACGTATAACGGAAGCTATCATCCGACATTCCGTTGGATTTCATGCCGTACATATAACTGTCACCGTACTCATAGCCATCCGGAAGGATCATGTTTATCTTCTTCTTTTTTCCGATACTCACCAGCGGTCCCTGCGGCGTGTTTGTAATGGATGAGAGAAATCCGTATTGTATAAACGCACCGTTGCGGCTATAATCCCATTTTTCCTGCTCAGTTTCGGCAAAATATCCTGTATCGGAACCGCCTATGATCGAATATTCTCCGCGATCCGGATAGTAATAGAGCACCTGAAATCTCAACGTTGTCGGAGTGACATAGACGACGACATCCAGGTCATACGTCGCGTTCACAAAGCTGATTGCTCCCACATTCCCATCGCTGCAGCACACGCGAAATCTGTCGATATCATCGGAAGTTCTCGGAGGCACCTTCTCCGGATCTCCGTTTTCCAGATCAAAGAACTGCCGCTCTTTTCCGTTTTTCAGGAACCGGACTGCGTTTACAATGTAGGCCTCCGGATCGATTTCAACATTCACCTCTGACTTTGACGCTGCAAAATAGGTATTGGAATCATAAATCAGATCCAGATTGTTCTTTTTTACATCTTCAAAATCCCTGTTTTTTGCGGTTTCATCAACAAAATAAACCGTATATTTCTTTTCCTTTGACAGATTAATGAAAACCCTGACGGTCTGATACTTGTGCGTTCCTTTTATGTACGGAGGAATCTCCCGGATTGTAATTCTCAGCGTTCCGGTGCCCTTTTCCGCAGAAAAAGATGCGCCGGCTCCGTACAGGTCATCGTCATCCGTGCGGATATCAATATTTCCGTTGTAGCGGTAGGACGAAGGGATTGTCAAAGGAATTTCTGTAGAGCCGTTCACAGACGCACGAATCACGGCCGGCGTCTCACCCGCCTTTTGTTTTCTGTATATTCCGTCTGTGCCGAGCGAAATATCCGAATACAAGAACATGTTTTGGGTATCCAGTCCCTCACAGAAATAAAGTTCGCAGTTTACAACAGACGGATCATCATCCCGGATCACATCAGCCGCCCCTTCCTTCGCGAATACGAGATAGTGCGCCGCACTTCTTACCGTATTTCCGTTGGCAGTCAGGACAACCTGCTCCCCTTTTCGGACGTTGCGCTTGAATATTTTAAGATTCCGGTCAATATTCTGCGAATCTCGCATGACCAGAACCTGTTCCGTGTCAATCCACTTCTCTTTTTCAAGCCAGGCAATGATTTTTCCGTATGTGACGATGCCCGGATCCAGAATACGGGGATCCAACGCCAGGAACACCGTTCCGTTCTCATTTGCGGTAAACCTCGCCTCCTCCGGAAAATCTCCGTCCGCGCTCATCTTGTCCTCAAAATATTTCGAATCGCAGGATGTCGCAAGATATTCCGTATCCATCAGGATGTCCGGCAGAGGATTGCTTCCGTTGTACACCAGATTTCTGTCACCATAATAATGATCTCCCGCAGCCAGACCATTGGAGTTTATGATTGACCAGGCAAAAGCATTCTCCGTATCCGCAACCTGAAGATCCTTGATCATTCGTCCGCTCTGGTTCGATCTGGAGACGAATACACAGTAATTTGCATAGAAACCATCAGCCGGAAGATCCGTGATCGCACCCAGCCGGATCTTCTCTCCCGCTTTGCACTTCGCACGCAGGAGGACAAAGGCTATCTTGTTGGAACCCTGACTTGTCGATACCTTCAGCAGAGACGGAGCATCTCCGTGAATTTTCGTCCATTTGGAGGTGTCCGAAAGCCACGACGGAGTACTCAGCCGGACATCCCAGGCAACAGACACATATGCATCCTCCGCCAGTGTAAACTCCGCCTGATCTGCGGGCGAGGTCTTGTCTTTTCGTCCGGTCTGAATGACCTCAGAACCGATCAGATATCCGGGACACTCATAGGCGTACAACGTATGATCGTTCCCATATACCTCGGAATTCTGCTGTGTGTGAATACCATCATACCCGATATCGTTGATCAGCCTGAAATCCTGCTGAATCGCCCAGTCAGAGGCGTTGTCAGTATAAACATTTAAATCCCGAATCAAACGGCTGTTCAGCGTCTTTTTAACTTCCCGCTGATCCGCCGGTTTTGGCGTCGGCGTCGGTGTCGCCGTCGCTCCGGTTTTTTTCTTCAGGACATAAATCACTTCCGCGTCCTTTGCATTGATCCTGTAGTTTCCCTTCTTATCCTTCTTGAACGTGATCGAAAGATCTTTATCAAATGACACGTAATTACTTTTTCCGGAAGCGCTTTTTGCATCGAGTTCCCTGCTGTAGACTTCGGTCTTATCATGCCAGGTAAGCAGCGTTCCTTTTTCGTAAAGATTAGGATTATAATCCGTCGCCTTTCCTTCAAAATAGAGCGAGCTTCTGTCCTCGACATAGATAGCTTTTTCAATCGTATACTGTTCCCAGAACGACTGATAGGCGCTCTTTGCATATTCGTAATAATATTTATCCAGATTTCCGTTGTCATGCGTCGCAGGATCTCCGGATCCGCGGTTTACTTCATCCAGTGCCAATTCATAGACGTCTGTGCCGACCGAAGATTTATAATCCGTCAGCACCACATAACAGGATTTGATTTTCCCCGCGGAAGTGGATGCCTTTGACTCTTCCAGCGCTCCGTCCTCGATTCCGGCATTCGCCATGAGATCCGACAGTGACACCTTCACCGTCTCTTTCTGCGGAGATGACACCACGGTTTCGCCTTCACCTCCGGTTTCCACCTGTTCAGCACCGCTTGTGCTCTGCACCGCAGAACTCTGCCCGCCCGGAACACCTGTCTCAAAAGACTCCTCCGGCTCCGTCCGGTTCCCGTCACTCTTCCCGGCCCCATCGGCCGAAGGATTCTGCTCTTGTTTTTCTTCTTCTGTCCCCCGCTCCGAAGCCACACTTCGAAGACCGTTCTCCGCCGGATCGCCGTCCGGATTGTTCATATTATCCTCCGATACCTCAGGATTTGTATCCACAGACTCCGCAAAGGTATTCCGACTGCCCCCACACAGACCCAATGACACTGTCATAGCGAACGCACAAATAAATGCCGTCACACGATAGGTTCTGTTCAGAATTGTTTTCAAAAGAAATCACCTCATAATTGTTATTTATTGAATGTAAGTTCCTTCTTAATCCAGAGCAAAGACCGGAAATACTGTATCATTTCACCTTACGTTTTTTTCAACAGTGTATTACCAATCCCTCGACGAATACCTTCTGTTGACAAGTCCATGCAAAGATAATTCAATATTTTTAATTTGTTACATTTTTGTCACAATCACTAGGTCACATTATATCATTGCTATACGTTATGTCAAGGCGTTATGTGACTTATTCCCTTTTTACTCTTAAATCTTTTTTAAATAAGCCGATTAATTTTTTTTATTTTTACACAAAAGCAAAGAGAGAGCAGGACCATGTCCATGCTCTCTCTTCGTTTTCATAGCCGACAATCACCGTGTCCGCACCCTGATCTTTATAATCCGCGGACTGTTCATGGTACCTGTCGCCAATGTGCGGTGGTACCTTTTTCACGAAGCTGTCCGATACTATCAAGGATAACGTCCGTGTTTTTCATCTCTCCTCGATTACATCTCGATAGATATTCCGGATATTTTTATCTATGTTCACGCCATGTATATAGCCAAATTCCACTTTGTGCTCTCGAATGTTGTTCATGAACTGATAGTACCTGGAATGACTGATAGTATCCGTAAAAAAATAAACTCTATCTGCATTGTTTACGATAGATACCGAAGTGGTTCCGCCTGCTTCCGGGTTCACAAATTCCCAGTTCGGAAACTCCTTCTTAAGCTTCGATACCCAGTTGGTATGTCCTCCGATAATGATGATGCGAAGCGTAGAAATCTCCCGTTTCATCTGCTCTACCGACTCTGATTCAACCGGTTCATCCTGTTCTGTCAGACCGTAAACATAGCTTCTGAGAGCAGCAAGTTCACGTTTGACACATTTCATCTGCGCGTTGAGTTCTTTATTCTCCTCTTCTGTTTTTCGTTTCTTCGAAAGATCGATCCGGAGACTACTGTTATCTGACTCAAGTTTATGGATTTTTCGTCGCAGAATTTCCAGTTCTTCAAGGATCTTTTCATTTGACTCCGCTTCTTCTGATTTTTCCGATACAGGAGCTGGCTTCACAACAACTTTTTTCTGTTTCTTCTGTCCCTTAACTTGCACATCCGACGGTTTGAATAGCGGAGGAAATTCTTTATAGAAGCCACTTCCATCTATTCCATAAGCCACTTCACGAAGCATTTCTGTCATCCATTCCTGATTACAGACAATTGCACTAACGCAATGGATGATCTGAGAATAAATAAGCAATTCTTCGGCGCTATATTCTTTATTTTGGTTTGGGTATGTTTTCCTTAGTAAGGCTAGTGTTGAAACCAGTATGTCTTCAATTCCTCTGTAGTCTTCATCACACCATTCTATAAAATCCGGATTGTAGCCATTCCACCGCAGAACATTTTCCGTATATTTAGAAATTCTGCTATCCAGTCTGTAGAGCTTATCAATGTCAAATCGCTCTTCAATCTCCTTACGAATATCATTCAGTTCCGCAGGATCGATCGGAAAGGAAAAACGAGGCTGTTCGCCCAGATCCTTCGCGTGGTCATTTAAGAAAGCATATAAAAAGCTGCAGTCTGATCTCATTTGTATACCGGAAAGTTTTACTATATAAAGCAAACGGGATACATTTGCCAAATAGAAACTACTTGGGGTTTCCGGTTTAGCCAGAGATAAAATCTCTTCCGAGGAAATAGAACTGAATCTTTTTAAACTCTTGTATTCCTTCTTGTAGTATGTTTTGTAGAGATGAAGGATGAGCGCTTTCGCGTACTCACTTCCGCTGTTCACCGCGTTCACTATAAGTCTCATGATAAAACGGTTAAAAAGCGCCTCTGGCCAATCGTCTCCGGCATCTATATCAAAATAATCTAATTTCTCATATGTACAGATATTTGTAAATTCGTGAGACAGAAAATCATTTGCAATAAGTGGAAAGTCATCACGCATCGCTTCATTGACAAAGAAATCAATAAAAAATTTCTCGACCCCATAGGGGTCTGGAACGGAATTATCCATTGACTGCATTTTTATGAAAGCATTCATCATATCACTGCCAGAGTTATGACAACTATACAACATTTGGTTTAATGCAGCAGTTTCTGTTACAAAATTGAATGGTAGATTTTGTTTCTTCAAGATGTATCCTTTCATTTTAAGAGCCACTTGTTTGTCAATTCATATGTCCTTTCATCCACCTAAGGGTCGTTGACAGTTTACGCTTGTAATGGTTCCGTTTGAATTGAAATCCATGCGATAGTTCTGACAGGATAATTCAATGTGGTGATCGACAATTTTCGAAGTATCAAGTATTGCATATCCTGACTTGTCGTTGTTTCGCTGAACAAAGACAAACTCTCCGTATTCTTCTTCGATTTGGTCTATATTTTTTCCGAGAAAAGACCAATCATTTATTTCCGGATAGTTCCTGTGGGACATAAGCCATAGAAGAAGGGTTATTGACACCAGGATATTTAAGCACATACATATAGATAATTTCTTTATAAGCTTCTTATTGCCTCTTTTCTTTAGATATACGTTAATGGCTATTATGCTAATGGTTAACAATACGAAAATGAATAACGCTATAGATAGAAAAATATAAATATATGCAGAACGCATTTCTTCTTCTCCTTGTTCATTAAGCGTGCCTGTCACTGAATCCCCCTGCGCTTTTGTAATTGAACCTTAAGCGTGCCTGTCACCGGGTCTTGCAGTTCCGGAATCCGACGAAATCACCCCGATCCCATTCAGGATTTTTATAATATAATAGAGGCTTTAAGTGAATGATCTCTCCAGTAATATATCAGCAGTTTTCGATTTTTCTCCATTCTATAATCAATCATGATATTCTTTCTGTAATAGTCTGCAGTTTTAATGATTTCTTCAAATGGCATTACACCTATCTGAAATATTCTCCCCGACGCACGATGCCGCTCGTTTAATTCCACAATGTATTTTTTGGCATCAGACATATTAGTGAAAACCATTAAATATCCGTCATCACACAAAATATGTTCAATCACATTAATATTCTGAATATCACACTCAGGCTCCATGACGATAAGATTATGTCCATCCAAAATGCCTTTAATGATATCCCAGTCAGACTCTTTTCTGTGGTTCTTATCAAGCTTTATCCTGAGAGCAGCAAGCCCTTTATCATCTATAAGATTTATCTGCGGATTCTGATTCAGGTATTCTTTAAACTGGTCATCCGTACGCAGCCGTTGAAGTTCTCCATTTGTTTCTTTCATGTACGTTCCTCGTTTGACACGTTTCAAAAAATGCACTTATGCAGTGTTTGAATAATTTAGTTCTCTTGATAGTTAATTTTTTTATAATAAAGTTTCGTATTCCTTAAGCGTGCCTGTCACCGGGTCCTCTCAATTTTTTCATTCCCTGGTATCATCTTTATTTTTCTTACTATTATTGAGTTCATCCATGTATCCAGCCGTCACGATACCCGCAGGAAGCGCAACGATTGCTATTCCAAAAACGGATGAAAACATTGTTATTATCTTCCCCGCAATAGAAGTAGCATAAATATCGCCATATCCGACTGTTGTCAAAGAAACCGTCGCCCAATACACAGCATCAAAAAAAGTCGGAAAAGTCTCCGGCTCTATACTGATTACGACCAATGCCGAAACAAGTATATATCCTACAGCCATACCACAAACAACCAATAATGATTCCTTCTGCTTCTTAAAAACATTTTTGATCATGGTAATACTTTTTGAATATCGAACCACCTTAAAAACTCTAAATACGCGCAAAGTTCTTAAGAGTCGGAAAACCTTTAGCATCCTCAACGTGCCATTAATAGCTATTACAGACGGCAAAATCGATAAAAGATCAATAATCGCCATTGGTGTAAAAGGATATACCGCAAAGGATTTTCTGCCTTTTTTTACTTTATAATCCGCAGTTATCATCCTCAAAATATAATCCAGAATAAAAATCGCCGTGGTAATATACTCCAGAATTACAAGCTCTTTCGATGTACTTTTTAATGCTATTGGGAACAAGCTCAGCACTATAACCACCATCATGGTTACATCATATATTCGACTTTGAATATCATTATCACCTGCAACCTCAATTATCTGAAAAATCCTTTTTCTCATTTTTATCAGATTCCTTTGCGTTCTCAATTTCACTTACAAGGTTCTCAAGCTGTTTGTTCTTTTAACCATTCGTACTTATTGTCTGACATACTTATTCACTTACAAGGTTCTCACTTAACGGTACCTGGTACCAATATCTTGCCTGTCACCGGGTCCTCTTTCCCATCCTTTACAGACATCGCATCAGCCCTCTGTTTGGGTAACGTTTTCCAATTCCTGCGGTGTTATCTGTTAGGCGCTAAAGAAGCGTCAGCGTCCGACATAATTACAGTTTCAGTCTCTTCGTCAGAATCCACATCATTTTGTTCCGTATCGCCTGCTGAATAATCTCCCTCGAAGAACATTTTATATGCTCTGTCAGCAATAACTTTTGTTTCTACATAATCAAGACTACCGTTTATAACGGCACCTACTACAGGGATCATCTTTCCGAGATTAACGATTCCCTTTTCTCCAAACTTTGTAATGAAACGGAAACCGATTTTTTGATTGATTTTCGTCAGGGCTTTTCCAGGAATTTTATTAATAGTATTTGTCGCTATTTTCTGTCCTACTTTGACGCCGGCTTTTTTTACGACCTCATTTACGGAAACTCCGGCTAAACAAGCATAAACGAATGTTTGAACCTGGTCTGCATTTAAATCGTATCCTGCCATATAAGCTGTACACGCAACCATTCTCATTTGTACATACAAAACGCTGCCAACATTAGCCGGTATAGTAATCGGAAGTGTTATCAACCCGCCAAAACCTGTAAGGAATCCTGAAGTGGTGCATTTGGTAATCTGGTTGTTAAGCATGCTCTTTGCTGCTTCTTCCGGTGTTTTACTCTTACATAAATAATCTTCAGCAAACTGCTCAATCGGCGGACTCACCTTTCCAATACCTTTTTGTGCTGCCTCATAGCAATTGTTGAGAATGTTCGATACATCCTCTTGTTTAATAAGACTCTTCTTTCCCATTATTTTTCCTCCCATACATTCTTCTTGTGGATTTGTTTATTCATACCCATCTCCGTCAAAACCTTTTTCCCTTAAAAACCTTCGCGGGGCATGGTCTTGAAATCAATAGTAAGTCCGCGTTCACGGAGGATCTGTTCCCTGGTAATGTTTTCGTTCAGCACGATGAAATGATTCCCCCTGGGAGTAGATCTCTATAGTATAATCCATTCACCCTTCTTATTGGATCCAATCCTCTTAATTACCCCCTTTTCTATCAGTGATTGCAACGTTCTTTTAATTGTAGAATCAGAAATTCCCCCAGTAGAGCAAAAGGAAACGTCCGGAAAATCAAAAACTGATCTCCCGGACGTCTCTAATATCTCCGGATCGCGCGGAGCAACGGAATGAGATCAATGGAGGATGTACCATCTATTGTTTTTCCGCATAGTTTTTTTACTTCATCCCGCTTGCGTTTTCGTTGATCAAGATTTTTACCTTCCGCTTTTACAAAAGAAATGACAGCTTCTTACCACAAAGAACTCCCAGAACACAACATCCAAAACTTAGAATCACGTAGATTGCTCCGACTGTATATTGTTTGTTCTCAAACAGATTGCAGGCTTCCAGCGAGAACGTCGAGAAGGTAGTAAAACCACCGCACACTCCGATTTTCCAAAACAAAACCACGTTGTCAGATATTCCGTCCCGATTACCCGTGAAACCGACAATAAATCCGATCAGAACAGCCCCGACTATATTGGTAATAAGCGTAAGGATCGGGAAACCGGTTTTGACCGGAATAAGACTTATTGCGTACCGTGCTACAGCCCCGAGGGCTCCGCCGAACGCCACAAACAGAAAATTCATACCCATCTCCGTTAAAACATTTTTCCCTTGTAACCTTCGCGGGGCATAGTCTCAAAGTCATAAGTTCGCAACTCCTCAATCGACATCACGTTGGTATGACTTCCCTCATGCACCATCAGATTTGAGGATTCTCCGAGCTGTACCACGACCACCGGCTTGTGGATGGCATAGGCATAGCCGCATTCCCATGCAGTTCCGGAGTCGGAATAATTGCCCCAGTAGAGCATAACAACGATATCGCACCAGTTAATACCGGCCACATCGTTCAGGAACGTCTCCTTGCTCCACGCCGGAGAACCGACATTCCCCTCCCGTACTTCATGCTCTCTGGGAGAAAAAATAGTAAGTCCGCGTTCACGCAGGATCTGTTCCACCTGAGATAACGCTTCACATTCGGAATCATTAAAAAATGGTGACGCAACATATACTTTCATAAATATAATCCTTTCGGTTTCGTAGGCGGAAACCCACTGCCCTTGGGCGGTGGGAGGAGCCTTGTAGATTCGTAGCCATTAACCTTGGTTTTCGATGTATTTTTGTATGGTGGCCGATGATACTTCTCCTATACTACAAG
>NZ_JHXY01000012.1 GCF_000621585.1 [Eubacterium] cellulosolvens LD2006
CTTCTTCCTTCTGTTCTTTGTTGTAGGCGGCTTTCTTTTTCTTGTGTTCGTCTACTTTTTCCGAGATATATTCCTCCGCCGCCGAAGCTGTGCGGACAGTGAGATCTTTGGCCTTCTGAATGGCTTCGTTCGAGTCACAACCTGCAAGACAGGCGCTCAAAAGAAGAGCAGAAGACAAAAGAATCGGAAGTATCTTATGGGAGTGTCTGTTTTTCATGTTCACCTCGAGATGTTTGTATTTTGCCGTAAACCGCTTTGTGAAATATTGGAGTCCAAGGGCGGTCCGTCTTTTCTGTTATAGAATATTCTTTCGGATTTTATAATATAAAGCAATGTACGGGACGGAATCATTGTAAGCGGCCAGACTCATACAGAAGTCACAGAGGGGTGTCGGTGATCAAAACAACCTGCGAGCCCGGCATCCCGCGCAGGGGTTTCTTTTAGAACAGATAGGAACGGATGCGAAGCAGCAGGTAGCGTACGCGACCCTCCTGTTTTCGGATCTGTTCCCAGATCATTTTCCGGTTGTCCTCGGCAAGCGTTACCATGGACGGATCGACGGCGCAGTCGCCGTAGAAGACGCTCTCCATCCGAAGCGTGTAGGCGACGGCTTCTTCCGGCATCTGATCCGCGATGCGTGTTCGGAATTCCTGCAGGGTTTCTCCAGGTTCTATGGTGAAACCGGCGTATCGCAGGAGTTTCTCGTTTCTTTTGCAGGCGACGCGGAAGCGGTCGCCGTCGGCCATTTTTCGATAGCGCTGTCCGGAAAGCAATCGGCAGAAGATGCCGACAAGGATCAGGAGTACAAAGCCGTAAATGAGCGGCAGAAGAATCCGTTTCTTCAGAAGGGAAGTCTGTTTCTTTCCCGTATTCCGGGTGGATGAGATCGTTGTCACTCCGCCGTCCGGATGACTGACATAGGGGTTCTGCCCGTAGTAGTTCTTTCCGTCGTTCTCCTTCTTTTCCGAAGAGGTATCCCAGTAACTTGCATTCTTGTGTCCCGGTGTGGGCTCAAAGGAAAGCCAGCCGAGTCCTTCGATATAGGCCTCCGGCCAGGCGTGCGCCATATTTGACGTGACGATGGTCTCTCCGGAGCCGGATCGTTTGACGTAGTAGCCCTGCACAAATCTGGCCGGAATCCCAAGGGATCTGGCCATCAGTACAAAGGCTGTGGCGTAATGAATACAATAGCCCTCCTGTTTTTCGAAGAGGAAGTAGTCCAGGTAGTCCGCTTCGGATTTCACTTCCTCCGGTATCTCGCCGGGAGAGAGGGTGTATTTCATCGATGACAGAATTTTTTCCAGACGCAGAAGCTTCTCGTAGTCGCTGGTCAACCCCTCGGTCTCTTCGGAGAGATAAGACCGGGTGCGCTCGGAGACTTCTGTCTTGGGCAGGTAGTTCTTCCGAAGGATTTCCCCGTAGGTTTCCTTCGAATCCTCAGCGGAAAGAGAGGTTTCCGAATCGGCGGCGGATTCGTTCTCTGAAGATGTGGCTGTTATTGCCACGGAATCTATCCCGGATTCGCCCGCATTCTTCTCAGAGGAGGAAAGCGGCTGCTCCTGTGTTGACTGTATTTGTGTACCGGTTTCATCCAACTTCGTCTCAGAGGAAGTTTCCGGCGAGGGTGTGGATGAACGCTCGCGGTTGGACAGTTCACTGATCAGCTGCCGGAATTCCTTCGAGTCCTGATTCAGCCGGTAATAGGAGACGTAGTAGCGGGTACTTCTGCCGAGCTGTTTCGAGGAGAGGATCTCGGAGCCGGTGTTCTCGAATTTCAGATTCTCCGGCACCGTGTGATAAGCTGTGCCGTCGAGGGGGACGAAGAGATACTTCGTGCGGAAATCGAGATAGGTGATTTTCAGCTCGCTCTTGCGGAGGTAGTCGTCGATATCCTCGACATCTGCCGCCGTGATCCGGATCAGCTTTTCCTGCAGTTCTTCCTGTTGCTGCGCGGCATCGGTATCCACGGTACTTTTCCATTCGTGGCCGTCGAAGCGGTCGAAGGTTTTTCCTTTGAGATAGACCCGGTTTCCGGAGTAGACGCCGAAGTCCACAGACATGACTTCCTTGCTTCCGGATTTCAGAACCTTGCCAAGGAAACTGGTCTTTTCGGAAAAACCGACACGGCCGTCATAGTCATCGCCGCCGGTGAAGGCGTTCTCGATCCGTGCGACGAAGTCCACAGCCTGCTGCCAGATCTTCACCGTGAAACTCCAGTCAAAGGGCTTTTCCGAATTCGGAAAAACCATGACCAGCATACAGGTGAGGATCAGGAAGGGCGCGATGGAAACCAGATGACGCTGACCGGAAATGTCGCCGCTTTTTTTCCAGCGGAGCTGTATTTCCTCGGATATGCCGGCCAGCAGAGGAACCAGACACAGGGCGAAAATTGCCTTGTGAATTTCAATCTTAAAGTACAACAACATCAGCAGTCCGGCGAGAATTCCGACAAGCAGGATCCGCCGAAGAATTTGGCTTCGTGTCATGAGCCGGACAAGAACGAAGACACCGACAGCTGCGACAAGGAGCAGGAAAACCCATGTGTGGCTCTGGATGTAGGGGAGCCTCTCGCTGCGCGGGAGGAAGAGAATCCTGCACACACCCACCAGAGCCGTCAGCAGGAGCGGGATGAAGCGGAAATGGTTGTCACAGTGTCTGGCCCAGAGGCATTCGAGCAGGATGATAACTGCCGGGACGTAGGACAGGAGCTTCTGATCCGGCACGGAGGTGTAGCGGATCAGAAAGAAAACCGCAACGAGACAGAGCGGCAGCATATAGATGCTGTCGTAGAAGATGTTGATTCTGGATGATTTTGACATAGATTCAGAGCACCTCCCTTAAATCCCGATGCGGATCGATGGCAGTCACGGATACGTGCGCCAGTCCCCTCGCGTTGACTCTGGAGCCGTCTTTGGTGATGACATAGACGCACACGGACACGTCATTTTCGTTCATGAGCTGACAGAATCGGATGGTCTCCTCGGTCCAGTCCTGAACGATCAGAATGACGAGACGGGAGGAGAGAATTTCTCTGTTTCCCGCTGCCAGATCAAAGAGGAGATTCTCCCCGGCGTCTTCCTCAAAGGTTATTCCCGAGATCTTTTCGTAGTAATCATCGAAGGCATCCAGCGCGGAGCATCGGATTTCAGTGAGATCCCGCTGCATATACATTGTCCGGTAAGGAAGATTCTTCTTTGTCAGATACAGGGAGAGGGTGAGCACCGTTTCCAGTACTTTGTTCTCCATCGGCAGGTAGACAAAAGGATCCGTACTCACGCGGAAGGTTCCGAACAGGATGCTGATTCCCTCCTGCTCCTCGCCGATTTTTTTGCGGACGAAGAGACTGCCGCTGCGGGCACTGATTTTCCAGTTGATCTGACGGATGTCATCGCCGGTCTCGTAGGGACGAACCAGTACGTCCATGGAGGTATCCTGAAATTCTTTCTCGGTGGTTGTGGCTGCCGCGATATCAATGGATTGAATCTGCTCCGGATCGAAGTAATCCGGACGCACGGTTGCCTTGATCGGCTCTTTGTTGAAGTAGGACAGACGGAAAAGCCGGAAATAATCCTGCACTTCGATCCGCTTGATACCGACTTCGTATTCGCCCCGGTATCGGCAGATGATCTCGGTCTGTTTCTTCATGCCGAATTTCGGCGGCAGCTCATACTCGATGTTGTCGTCGAGGCCTGTGATGGATGAGAAGGATGAGTAGAAGCACACCCGAATTCCCACATAGGCAAACGGCGAGTCGTTGACGAGTGATAAATAAAAAGGGACTTTGCGGTTCGCAACGACCCACTTGGAATCAATCTCCTGATAGATCTTGAAGGTAAAAATGACGCAGACCAGATAACACAGACTGACTACGGGCATCAGAGTAAGCACGGCAAACAGGCCGTAGCTCACAACCCCGCCGTAGAACGTGATGCCGACGACGGATAGGATCCAGGCAGACAGATAGATGAGCCGGTTTCTCCAAATAGCATTCATAGGTTTACGACTCCATCGGAATTCTGGCCTTCAGAATCAGGGCCGAGAGGAGACGGTCTACTTTTTCTCCACGGATTCTCGCCTCGGAGGAGAGGGTGAGTCTGTGGTGAAGGACATTGCCGGCAACGGCCTTTACGTCGTCCGGTTTGACATAGTCCCTGCCGCTGATCATCGCTTTTCCGCGGGCCGCAGAGATCAGGCTGAGGAAGGCGCGGGGGCTGGCGCCTGTGACAAAGTCTCCGGACTCTCTCGTCAGTTCGATGATCTCCCGGACATATCGGAGGAGGTTGTCATTTACGCGCACATTTTTGACCTCTTCACGGAGTTTCAGAATGTCCTCTGCCCGAAAAACCGGCTCCACGGGTTTGTCCATTTTTCCGTCCAGAAAATTCCGTGCCATGCGGCACTCTGCCTCGGCATCAGGATAGCCGATGGAAAGCCGCATCATGAAACGGTCAACCTGTGCCTCCGGAAGGGGATAGGTTCCCATGTATTCCACGGGATTCTGGGTGGCGATTACGATGAACGGCTGCGGAAGCACGTAGACGTTTCCGTCAACGGTCACCTGTCCTTCCGCCATTGCCTCCAGAAGGCTGGCCTGTGTCTTCGGGGAGGTGCGGTTGATCTCATCTGCCAGAAGGATCTGATGCATGACCGAGCCCTGGCGATAGGAGAATTCTCCGGTTTTCATATTGTAGATGCTGGTTCCGATGACATCTCCCGGCATGGTGTCCGGCGTGAACTGGATGCGGCCGAAATCGCAGTCCACAAGAGCTGCCAGAGTACGCACAAGTGTCGTTTTTCCGACACCCGGCACATCCTCCAGAAGCACATGCCCCCCGGAAATCAGACAGATCAGCACGTTCTCAACGACATCCTCTTTTCCGACAAAAATCTCGGATATATGTCCTTTTAATTTTTCGATCATAGTCAACCCCTCATGCAATACATGTTAGTATTTGTTATAATTTAATTATTCATATATTTGTTCATAATGCAATACTTTTAAAAAATATGGAGGTTATTATATGTTAGATGAAATCTGGTATTACGTTGTAGACAGTATTGATGGTGATTACGCCAATCTGAAGCGGACGGATCTTGCGTCAGAGGAAGTGATGCTGGTGGCAAGAGCACTTCTTCCACCGGAGATCAATGTTGGTACACATTTGAAGTATGAAATGATGCAGTACACAATTATCGACAGGTAGGCTGCTGCATTCGTTAGAAATAATGTTAAACGACTTAAAATATTCCTTCGAAAAATATTCCCTTATATCTGGCAACTGAATGGATAAAGTCAGCAGAATAGTCGGTTGGAAGACCGAAAGAGGGATTCCTTCACAAAAAGAATCAGAGCCCCGGCTGCCGTTTATGGCAGTCAGGGCTCTGACATTTTTGGAAGATCTGAAATTCAGACTCCACTTGCTCCGTAGTTGGAGAGCACGCGGGCGGAAGGATCATTTACCTCCGCAAGTCCTTCCCAGCTCTTGTTCGGCATCCAGAAATCCGGAATCAGCTGAGCCTGCTCCGGATAGTATTTCTCAAAGATCTCACGGAAGAGCAGAGACTCTTTGGTAAACGGCTGCGCATGGCTGTATTTCTTTCTCTTCTCCTCGAATTCCTCATCGGTGTAGCAGGACTCCGCGTACTCGATGATGTCGTTTCGAAGGGAATGTCCGACCGCGTCGGAGAAGGCCGCCTTTTCACGCATCAGAATGCTGTGGGGGATCAGCGCGTCTGCCTCGAAGGCGTGACGGAGAAGGTATTTTCCGATGCCGTAGGTGTTCAGCTTTTTCTCCGGATCCAGGTGCATGACATAGTCTACGAACTCCAGATCGCCGAAGGGCACACGGGCCTCCAGGGAGTTCACGGAGATGCAGCGGTCCGCACGGAGAACGTCGTAGACGTTGATCTCGTGGATTCTCTTCTCTGCTTCTTTCTGAAAAGCGTCCGCGCTCGGCGCGAAGTCTGTGTACTTGTAACCGAAGAGCTCGTCAGAGATCTCGCCGGTCAGAACGACACGGATGTCGGTGTTCTCGTGGATCCACTTGCAGAGCAGGTACATGCCGACAGAGGCACGAACCGTGGTGATGTCGTAGGTTCCGAGAGCCTCAATGACAGGGTCGAGAGCGGCTATAACATCATCTCTGGTGATGATTACTTCATGATGGTTGGAGTGGATGTACTCGGCAACCTCACGGGCATATTTGAGATCGATGGCGTCGATGTCCATACCGATGGCAAAAGTCTCCAGCGGCTTGTCGAGCATTTTTGCTGCTGCACCGCAGACGAGGGAGGAGTCCAGACCTCCGGAGAGGAGGAAGCCGACCGGCGCGTCCGCATCCATGCGTTTCTCGATTCCCTTCAGAAGCTTGTCGTGGATGTTTGCCGCGATGGCGTCCATCTCGTCGGTGGTGTTGTAATAGCTCACCTTTGCCGGATCGTGGTAGGTGTGGAATTCACCGTCTTTGTAGTAGCATCCCGGAGGGAACGGATAGATCTTGTCGCATACGCCCACGATGTTTTTCGGTTCCGAAGCAAAAACGATCACTTCGTTTTTGCCATATCCGTAATACAGCGGGCGGATACCGATCGGATCTCTGGCTGCGATATATTCGTCTGTGTCCGCGTCGTAGATGACGAGGGCATACTCCGCGTCGAGCATTCCGAACATCTCACATCCGTGCTCCTTGTACAGAGGAAGAAGGATCTCACAGTCGCTGTCGGACTTGAAGGTGTATCCCTTCTTTATAAGTTCCTCCTTCAGCGGGCGGAATCCGTAGATCTCACCGTTGCATACTACATAGCTTCCTTTATATTCGAAGGGCTGCATTCCTTCCGGTGTCAGGCCCATGATCGCAAGTCGATTGAATCCGAGGTATCCATTATTATTATTATTATTCATATTGACGATGCGGGAATCATCCGGTCCCCTGGAGATCGTCTTCTCCAACATGGCTTTAAATTCGTCGTAAGTAGCTCCTTTTCCGCAATAGCCTAAAATACTGCACATAAACTGATACCTCTCTTATATATTGTAGTGTTGTTTTGCGACAGGAAAGCGTCGTGCATTCCTGTCACAGAATGTTCGCAGGCGCACACTCGCGTGATCATCAGTAGATCAGCAGATGCTTCGCATCAGCGGTTGGCGCGGGAGTGTCACAGGCGGCATTCTATTTTATAGTGATGTTTTGCGTCACGGAAAATCCGGAGGAATTTCTTATAACAGAACAAAGTCCGCAAGCGGACTTCGACTCCCCCATCCCCTCAATCCTGAGGGGAGCGCAGCAGGACTTTGGCGCGCGAGCAGAATCGCGAAGCGATCTTCCCATCTGCGAGCTGCGCATCCCGCGGAGCGTTTTGTCTCATAGGGAATGCGAAGCAATTTCCTATGAGACAAAAAAGCGACAAAGACGCAGTCTGATTCCGCAGGTGGAAACAACCGACATCTTTGTCGCATATAATCACTATGTATGCAGAATAGAGTAAACCTAATAGATATCAATGTCAACCGGTTTCAGCTACTTTTTTCATGCTCAAAAACAGGGGAGGCGGCATACTTAAATATAAGCATTTACAGCTTTCCCCGCCCTATGATAAAACACCATTAAGCAAAGGCGCTTTGAGAAACGGGTAAATCCCGGGCATCTCGAAGTGCCTTTTTGTGTTATAGGAAATTCCTCCGGAATTTCTATAACACAAAACGCTCCGCGGGATGCGCACTCGCGTGACGTTGATGATCAGTAGATGCTTCGCATCCAGGCACGGTTCGCATTCGCGGCCGGCGGTGGAATGTCGCAACAGACATTCATTATATATTCAATTATGAGTCAGGAGGTTATGAGATATGGAATCAATCAACGTACCTGAGACATACGGAAGTCTTGTCTTTTCAGATACTGTCATGAAAGAGAGACTGCCGAAGGATGTCTACAAGGCAGTCAGCAAATGTGCAACTACAGGAACACACCTTGAGGCGGATGTCGCAAATGCGGTAGCCGCTGTCATGAAGAACTGGGCTGTTGAGCACGGTGCTACACACTACACACACTGGTTCCAGCCAATGACAGGTCTTACAGCGGAGAAACATGACTCCTTTATCGATCCATGTCCGAACGGAACAGTAATTATGGAGTTTTCCGGTAAAGAGCTGATCAAAGGTGAGCCGGATGCTTCTTCCTTCCCGAGCGGCGGACTTCGCGCTACCTTCGAGGCAAGAGGATATACAGCATGGGATCCTTCCAGCCCGGCTTTCATTAAAGACGGAACACTTTACATTCCTACAGCATTCTGCAGCTACGGCGGCGAGGCACTGGACAAGAAGACACCTCTTCTTCGTTCCATGGATGCCCTTTCCAAACAGGCTGTAAAGATCCTGAACCTTCTTGGTGCAAAGGATGTTACACACGTAGATACAACCGTCGGAGCAGAGCAGGAGTACTTCCTGATCGACAAAGATCTGTATCTGAAGAGAAAAGATCTTCTTATGACAGGACGTACACTTCTGGGCGCTGCGGCTCCGAAAGGTCAGGAGATGGAGGATCATTACTTCGGAGTTCTCAAGCCGAAGGTATCCAGCTACATGCATGATCTGGATCAGGAGCTCTGGAAACTCGGTGTTCCGGCAAAAACAAAACACAACGAGGTTGCTCCTTCCCAGCACGAGCTTGCTCCGGTCTTCGAGACAGCAAACGTTGCGGTTGACCACAACCAGCTGACCATGGAGATCATGAAGAAGGTTGCCGACAAGCACAACTTCGCATGTCTGCTTCACGAGAAGCCGTTCGAGGGTGTCAACGGTTCCGGTAAGCACAACAACTGGTCCATCGTTACCAACACAGGAATCAACCTTCTGGATCCGGGAAAAACACCGGATCAGAATACATACTTCCTTGTATTCCTTCTTGCTACAATCGCAGCCGTTGATGAGTATCAGGATCTGATGCGCGCATCGGTAGCTACCGCAGGAAACGATCACCGTCTCGGAGCAAACGAGGCACCGCCGGCTGTTATCTCCATCTTCGTAGGAGACGAGCTTGCGAAAGTGCTGAAGTCCATCGAGAACGGCACAGCCTTCAAGTCCACAGGAAAGACAGAGATGGGTCTGGCAAATGTACTGCCGCACATCCTTCAGGATACAACCGATCGTAACCGTACATCACCGTTCGCGTTCACAGGAAACAAATTTGAGTTCCGTATGCCCGGATCCTCCCTTTCTGTTGCGGACCCTAACATCGTCCTGAACACAGCTGTTGCCGAGGAGCTCTCCAAGTTCTACGAGCTGCTCAAAGATGTACCGGCTGACAAGCTGGATGACGCGATCACAGATCTCTTGAAGAAGACTCTGGATGATCACAAGAAAATCCTCTTCAACGGAAACGGCTATACCGATGAGTGGATTGAGGAGGCAGAGAAGAGAGGACTTGAGAACCTCAAAGCTCTTCCGGACGCAATCCCGACACTTCTCAAAGAGAAGAACGTAAAACTGTTCGAGAAACATGCGATCTTCACAAAAGCAGAGGTTGAGTCCAGATACGAGATCTTCCTGGAGAACTACAACAAGACGATCCATATTGAGTCTCTCACCATGCAGGAGATGGTTCGCAAAGATTTCACAGCCGGTCTGATTGCATACATCAAGGATGTAACCTGTGAGGCATTGAAGAAGAAACAACTCTTCCCGGATCTTAAAGTTTCCTACGAAGAGCGCATCATCAAGACACTGGATGAGGCAGAGGATGTCATCAACACAGCTCTTGAAAAACTGGCCGAGGATACAAGGAAGGCAGAGGAGATCGTCGATGAGGCTGAGGCTTCCCGCTTCTATCATGAGACAATCCTCACAGATATGGAGGAGCTCCGTAAGGGTGTAGATTCCGCTGAGGCAATCATCCCGGAGAACTATCTGCCATATCCGACCTACGGCGAGATGCTTTTCTCTCTTCGATAAGTCAGGCAATATTCCTTCCGAAAAGTAAAAAATAGTTCATGATGCAAATCAAAAATACATGAAGATCGGGCTGTCATAAATGTCTGCGGGACAAGAAGGAAACGAGGCTGAATCGTTTCCTTCCCCTTCGGATCTGTGACAGTCCCCTCTTTGAGTATCAACCGCTGGTAAAGATGCATATGTGCGATCCTGTTGCATGTATGTACATTTTTATGTCTACATGATGAAAAAAGTTCAACAGAACATTGAAATGAACAACCCGAAGATGCTGTCCTTCACGGGACACTTGTTATGACGAATATAAAAGGTGAATTATGGAACAGACATTACGCAAAGACACAAAAATCGATTACGCGAATCTGATCGACGAGCATGACGCCTGCGGTATCGGCGCAGTTGTCAATATCGACGGTCATCGCGACTATGAGACACTGGATAATGCATTGACAATCGTGGAAAAACTGGAGCACCGCGCCGGAAAAGACGCCACCGGTAAAGTGGGAGACGGTGTAGGTATTCTGGTACAGATCAGTCATCCGTTTTTCGCAAAAGAGGCTGTAAAGAGCGGTATCACCATCAAAGATGCCGGCGATTACGGTGTCGGTATGTTTTTCTTCCCGCAGGATCGCATGAAGCGCATGTTTGCGATGCGTATGATGGAAGTGATCACGGAGAAGGAAGGCCTCAAATTCCTCGGATGGAGAGAGGTACCGACGCATCCGGAGATCCTCGGAAAACCGGCGCTGGACTGCATGCCGTACATCTGTCAGTGTTTTATCGAGCGTCCCAAAAATCTGGCGAGAGGAATTGATTTTGACCGCAGACTCTATGTTGTCCGTCGTGAATTTGAGCAGTCCTCCGACAACACTTATATCTGCAGTCTTTCCTCCAGAACCGTTGTTTACAAAGGAATGTTTCTGGTTAAGCAGCTGCGTCAGTTCTACTCCGATCTTCAGAGCAGAGAGTATCAGACGGCGATCGCCATCGTACACTCCCGTTTCTCTACGAATACGACACCGTCCTGGAACCGTGCGCATCCCTACCGCATGATTGCCCACAACGGAGAGATCAATACGATCCGCGGCAACATTGACCGTATGCTTGCCCGTGAGGAGACGATGAGCAGTCCGATCATGGAGAAGGATATCGACAAGATTTTCCCGGTTGTCAGCAGAACCGGATCCGACTCCGCGATGCTGGACAACACGCTGGAGTTCCTGTACATGAACGGTATGGAACTTCCGCTGGCCATGACGGTCATCGTTCCGGAACCGTGGAAACACAACATGTTCATGGATAATGACAAGAAGGATTTCTACCATTACTACGCGACGATGATGGAGCCTTGGGACGGACCGGCAGCGATCCTCTTCTCCGACGGTGATCTCGTGGGAGCGACTCTGGATCGAAACGGTCTTCGGCCTTCCCGTTATTACATCACCGATGACAACCGCCTGATCCTCGCGTCCGAGGTCGGCGTTCTGGATATTGAGCCGGAGCACATCGTCAGGAAGTCCAGACTGGAGCCGGGCAAGATTCTTCTGGTGGACACAAAGCAGAAGAGAATCATCTCCGATGAGGAGTGCAAGGAGTACTACGCGCATCGTCAGCCTTACGGAGAGTGGCTGGACGGCCATCTTCTTCACCTGGCGGAGCTGAATATCCCGAACAAGAAGATCCCGACCCACGACAGCAATATGCGCAACCGTCTGTACAAGGTCTTCGGTTACACCTACGAGGATGTAAATGAGGACATTCTCCCGATGGCTGCCAACGGCGTTGAGCCGACGGTTTCCATGGGACATGACGTTCCGCTGGCGGTTATCTCCAGACAGCATCAGCTGCTCTTCAACTATTTCAAGCAGCTGTTCGCTCAGGTTACGAACCCGCCGATCGACTCCCTCCGGGAGAAGATCGTCACCGATACGACCGTCTATATCGGATCCGACGGTGACCTGCTGGGTGAGAAGAGCAGCAACTGTCAGGTACTCGAGATCGATGATCCGATCCTCACCGGTGTGGATCTTCTGAAGATCCGCTCCCTGGATCAGCCGGGCTTCCATCCCGAGACCATCAGTCTTCTGTACTACAAGAACACAAGCCTTGCCCGGGCGCTGGAGCAGCTCAATGTCTCCGTTGACCGCGCAGCTTCCAATGGAAAAAATATTATCATCCTGTCCGACCGAGGCATTGATGAGAACCATGTGGCCATCCCGTCCCTTCTGGCTGTATCCTCGGTGGAGCAGCACCTGGTTCGCACAAAGAAGAGAACGGCTGTCTCTCTGATTCTCGAGTCCGGAGAGCCCCGTGACGTCCATCAGATCGCCACACTTCTGGGCTACGGTGCCCGTGCGATCAACCCTTATCTCGCCCACGAGTGTATCGCGGAGCTCATCGACAAGGGTGTGCTGGACAAGGATTATCACACAGCCATCGAAGATTACAACAAGGCGCTTCTCGGCGGTGTTGTAAAAATCGCGGCAAAAATGGGTATTTCCACGATCCAGTCCTACCAGTCCGCAAGGATTTTTGAAGCACTGGGTCTCTCAAAAGAAGTCATCGACGAGTACTTCACGGGAACGGTATCCAGAGTCGGCGGTATCGGTATGAAAGAGATTGAGGAAGGCATTACCTTCCGCCACGATCACGCCTTTGACCCGCTGGGACTCGGCGTGGATACCTCTCTTGACAGTCTCGGACTTCACAGCCTCCGCTCCGGAAAGGACAAAGAGGATCATCTCTACAGTCCGGAGACCATCGTCAACCTGCAGCAGGCGGTGCGAAAGGGTGACTACGAGCAGTTCCGCACGTACACGAAGCTGGTAGACGACGCGGCACATCCGCATACCCTTCGCGGTCTGACCGAATTTGTCCGCGTGGAAAAACCGATCCCGATCGAGGAAGTAGAACCGGTAGAGGAAATCGTGAAGAGATTCAAGACCGGCGCGATGTCCTACGGATCCATCTCTCAGGAAGCGCATGAGACACTGGCGATCGCCATGAACCGTCTGGGCGGAAAGTCCAACACCGGTGAGGGTGGAGAGAGCGCAAGCCGTTATGACACGATCAAGAATTCCGCGATCAAGCAGGTGGCATCCGGCCGTTTCGGTGTAACAAGTGCCTACCTGAACAGTGCTGCCGAGATTCAGATCAAGATGGCACAGGGCGCGAAGCCGGGTGAGGGAGGACATCTTCCGAGCAAGAAGGTATATCCGTGGATTGCGAAGACCAGATACTCCACACCGGGTGTATCGCTGATCTCTCCGCCGCCGCATCACGATATCTATTCGATCGAGGATCTCGCGCAGCTGATCTACGATCTGAAGAATGCGAATCGCAAGGCCCGCATTTCCGTAAAACTTGTATCCGAATCGGGTGTAGGAACCATCGCTTCGGGTGTTGCGAAGGCAGGCGCGCAGGTCATCCTGATCTCCGGTTATGACGGAGGAACGGGAGCTGCTCCGCTTTCTTCCATCCACAGCGCGGGACTTCCCTGGGAGCTGGGTCTGGCAGAGGCACATCAGTCTCTGGTTGAGAACGGACTGCGCGACCGTGTCATCATCGAGACAGACGGAAAACTCATGAGCGGAAGAGACGTTGCCATTGCGGCACTGCTCGGAGCCGAGGAGTTTGGTTTTGCGACAGCTCCCCTTGTATGTATGGGATGTATGATGATGCGTGTCTGCAGCAAAGATACCTGCCCGGTCGGCATCGCGACACAGAACGAGACACTCCGCAAACGCTTCTGCGGAAAGCCGGAGCATGTCGAGAACTTCATGCGATTCATCGCTATGCAGCTTCGTGAGATCATGGCAGATCTCGGTTTCCGCACCGTCGAGGAGATGGTCGGCCGCTCCGACTGCCTGAAGAAGCGCGAGGTGCAGATCACAGACAGAGCCTCCGAGGTTGATCTTTCCATCATCCTCGATCAGAAATACGCAGGCGTGAAGGGAACCCATTTCGATCCTGCCCATGTCTATGACTTCCAGCTTGAGAAGACGCTGGATGAGTCGGTGCTCCTTCCGAAATTCGCGGAGGCGCTCAAGGCAAAACCGGATCGCAAGGGCAACTACGATGTGGAACCGCAGAGTATCTCCCTGAAGATCTCCTCCACGGACCGTTCCTTCGGAAGTATCCTTGGATCGGACATCACAAGAGTCTTCGGCACACGTCTTCCGGATGACACCTTCACCGTAAACGTGACAGGTGGCGGCGGACAGAGCTTCGGAGCATTTATTCCGAAGGGACTGACCCTTCGCCTCGAGGGTGACGCGAACGATGGTTTCGGAAAAGGTCTTTCCGGCGGAAAAGTCATCGTCAAACCGTCTCCTAAGGCAGGTTTCAAGGCCTCCGAGAACATCATCATCGGTAACGTCGCTCTCTACGGCGCTACCGGAGGAAAAGCCTATGTCACAGGTGTGGCCGGTGAACGTTTCTGCGTAAGAAACTCCGGCGCGACAGCTGTCGCAGAGGGCTGCGGAGACCACGGTCTGGAGTACATGACCGGCGGTAGAGCAGTCATCCTCGGATCGACAGGAAAGAACTTCGCTGCCGGTATGTCCGGTGGTATCGCCTACGTTCTTGACCGTGATCACACACTTTACAAGAGAACAAACAAAGATATGGTTACCCTCCAGGAGCTCACGGATAAATATGATATCCGCGAACTGCAGGATATCCTCGTCGATTACGAGAAGGAGACCGGCTCCGTCCTTGCAAAAGAGATTCTGGACGATTACGAGTCGTACATCCCGTGCTTCAAGAAAGTCGTTCCGAACGATTATCAGAAGATGCTGACGGCCATCAGCAAATTCGAGGAGCAGGGAATTGCCCATGAACATGCAGTGTTCGAGGCCTTCGAGGAAATCACGAAATAACTTCCGGACAATGACAGATCGAGAGAAATAGAGGAGATAACCATGGGAAAACCAACAGGTTTTCTGGAGTATTCCAGAAAAAATAATATAGATATCGCACCTGAAAAACGCATCAAAGATTTCAAAGAATTCCACAAACCGCTGGCAGAAGATGAGCGTATGAAACAGGCGGCCCGCTGTATGAACTGCGGTGTGCCGCTCTGCCAGTCGGCTCTGAAATTATCCGGGATGGTGACAGGTTGTCCGCTGCACAACCTGATCCCGGAGTGGAACGATCAGATCTACCACGGCCATTTTGCACAGGCCTTCTCACGTCTGCAGAAGACATCGAATTTCCCGGAGTTCACCGGACGTGTATGTCCGGCGCTCTGCGAGAAAGCCTGCATCAACGGTGAGCACGGAGATCCGGTCAGCATTCACGACAATGAGCTCTACATCATTGAGACCGCATGGAAAGAGGGAACCATCAAACCGAGGATCCCGCAGATCCGCAGCGGAAGAAAAGTAGCTGTCATCGGAGCCGGTCCCGCGGGACTTGCCTGCGCGGATGACCTCAACCACAGAGGTCACTCGGTCACCGTCTTTGAGAGAGACGACCGCATCGGCGGACTGCTGATGTACGGTATTCCGAACATGAAGCTGGATAAGAGCGTAATCCTCCGCCGTCAGAAACTGATGGAGGCAGAGGGAGTTGTATTCCGCACCGGCGTCAATGTGACGGGGCTTGCGGCCAAGGCTCCGGCAACGGAAGCAAAGAACACGAAAGAGAAAAACGCAGAGGCAGCCGGCGCTTCAAAGGCTGTATCCGAAATTTCCGCGGCAGAACTTATGAAGGAGTTTGACGCAATCATTCTCTGCTGCGGTGCCAAGAAGGCGAGAAGCCTTGCAGGCGCAGATCCGGAGAAGACCGGCGGCGTATACTATGCCGTTGACTTCCTGACGTCGACGACGAAGGTGCTTCTGGATGGCGGAATTCGAAACGGCAACTGGATCGGCAACGACGGAAAGAGTGATCTGAGAAAGACGGAGAACCTGATGAAGACTTCCGGTTTCATCAGTGCCGCAGGAAAAAATGTCGTTGTAGTCGGCGGCGGAGACACCGGTAACGACTGTATCGGAACATCCATCCGTCACGGCTGCAAATCCGTGACTGCCCTCGAGATGATGCCGGCACCGCCGAAGACACGGGCCGAGTCGAACCCGTGGCCGGAGTGGCCGAAGGTTCAGAAGACCGACTACGGTCATGAGGAGGCCATCCACCTCTTCGGTCATGATCCTCGCGTGTACGAGACCACGGTAAAAGAGATCCACACCGACAAGAAGGGCAACCTCAAGGAGATCGTGACCGTAAAAGTGAAATTCGGACCGGATCGTAAGATGAGCTTTGTCGAGGGATCCGAGAAGACACTCAAGTGTGAACTTCTTCTCATCGCGGCCGGTTTCGTCGGCTGTGAGAACTATGTGACAGATGCCTTCGGCGTAAAGCTGAACGCAAGAGGCGTAGTCGCAACGGAAGAAGAGGATTACCGCACAAATGTCGAGAAAGTTTTCACCGCCGGTGATATGCACCGCGGACAGTCTCTTGTTGTATGGGCCATCACAGAAGGAAAGAAGGCCGCCCGTCAGGTTGATGAATATCTGATGGGATACACAGCGATCCGCGAGTCATAAAATACGCCGGTTTCCGCAGAAGTACGATGCGTGGATGCTTTGCATCTGTACCCGGCGCGAAAAAAGCGCCTGCGGGATTATATTCATACGGACAAACGTTGTTTTGTCAAAACACCTTATATACATCATAACGGGGCACCGGACACAGATTTATCTGTGTCCGGTGTTTCTATTTGACTTTTATTTAACAATGCATATAATTAGTAACGGAGATAGTATTTTCCGGCAAGGAGGAAAGCGGTCCGGACAGAAGAAATTTTTCTGCAGGCAACCGTTTTTATGTTATAGGAAATTCTTTTGGTATTTCCATAACACAAAACGCTCCGCGCCCGGTAAACTGTACTCTGTTCACTCGTTGTACCAGAACGATTTTTTCTGTTTTTCTGACAGGCGTTCACCTGTATCACCGGTACATTGTCTGGTTTGGCTTCGTGTCAATTGACACAGGAAGAGGAAATACTCATCCGGAAGCGGCTCGGACGATGGAAGCGCGAACAGAAATGGACGAAAGCAGAAACAGACAGGGAAATTGTGCGCTTTTTTCCGCGCAGATCGACAGCGTATTCGTAATAGCAGACAGAACTATCTTCATTGCGTTTTTTAACCGCAGTACATCTTCAATGACTACAGGTAAGGAGAGAAAGCAAATGAAGGCTGTAACAACAGTAAAAGAAGTACGTGAACTTGTAAAAGAATGGAAGAAACAGGGACTTTCCGTAGGCCTTGTTCCGACCATGGGCTATCTTCATGAAGGCCATGCAAGTCTCATCAAACGTGCGCACGAGGAGAACGACAGGGTCGTAGTCTCCGATTTCGTAAACCCGACACAGTTCGGACCGAATGAGGATCTCGCATCCTATCCGCGCGATTTTGAGAGAGACTGCAAAATCTGTGAAGAGATGGGCGCAGATCTTGTATTCCATCCGGAACCATCCGAGATGTATCACGATCAGCACACCTTCGTAGATATCGATACATTATCTGAAACACTCTGTGGTGTCACCCGCCCGATTCATTTCCGCGGCGTATGCACCGTCGTTTCCAAACTTTTCAATATCGTAACACCGGACCGCGCATACTTCGGACAGAAGGATGCCCAGCAGCTTGCGATCATCCGCAAGATGGTTCTGGATCTGAACTTCGATATTGAAATCGTCGGATGCCCCATCGTCCGTGAGGAAGATGGTCTGGCAAAATCCTCCAGAAATACCTACCTTTCAACTGAAGAGAGACAGGCCGCACTCTGCCTGAGCCGCGCGGTACGCAAAGGCCGGGAAGTGATTGCAAAGGGAGCGGCAAGTGCCGATGTGCTCGCAAGTATGCGTGAGATCATCGAGGCAGAGCCGCTGGCAAAAATCGACTATGTATCCGTCGTTGACGCCCTTGATATGCAGCCGGTCGAGAAGATTGAGAAAGATGTTCTTGTCGCTATGGCTGTATACATCGGTAAGACAAGACTGATCGACAACTTCAGCTTTAATGTAGATTGAGAGGAGAAAAATCCATGAAAAAAATCGGAAAAATCGCTACCTTTCTGAGTACCAATATCGGACTCATTATTATTATCTGTTCTGCCATCGCGTTCTGGAAACCGGCTACCATTTCCTGGGCAACCCAGTACACAACGATCTTCCTCGGTGTGGCTATGTTCGGAATGGGACTTACTATTAAACCGGCTGACTTCAAGGCTATTCTGCAGCACCCGAAGGGAATCTTCCTCGGTGCCCTCGCGCAGTTTACGATCATGCCGCTGGTTGCGTTCTTCCTCTGCAAGGTTCTTCACCTCCCGACGGATATCGCGGTCGGTGTCATCCTTGTCGGCTGCTGCCCGGGTGGAACAGCAAGTAACGTAATCACCTACATCGCCGGAGGTGACGTGGCGCTCTCCGTTGGAATGACAATTGTCTCCACACTGCTTGCGCCGATTCTCACACCGGCTCTTACCTACGGACTTGCGGGTGCATGGGTAGAGGTTTCCTTCTTCGCCATGGTGCTTTCCGTTGTAAAAGTTGTATTAATCCCGGTTCTCATCGGAATCTTCCTGAATGCGATTCTTTCCAAACAGGTAGAAGCAGTGAAGCCGGTACTTCCGCTGATCTCCGTTGTGGCGATCGTTATGATCATCGCCGGAATCGTTGCTGTAAATAAAGAGAAACTTCTCACCAGCGGTCTTCTCACCCTTGCCGTTGTCATTCTTCACAACGTCTTCGGTATGGCTCTCGGTTTTGTTGTGGCAAAAGTCTTTAAGTTCAACTATGAACAGACAACCGCCATCGCCATCGAGGTCGGCATGCAGAACTCCGGTCTCGCCGTATCTCTTGCAACCGCAAACTTTGCGGCAAACCCGCTGGCAACCCTTCCGGGCGCCATCTTCAGTGTATGGCACAACATTGCCGGATCCATCTTCGCCAGTGTCCGCAGAAGAAAAGAGTCCGCGAATCCGGTTCCGGCAGAGGCGCTGGAAGCCTGAGAAATCATCGTCGAATAGAAAAAACTTTTATAAAAGGTCAATTCAAAAAAGGGTTTCGCACGAATTACTTAGTGCGGGACCCTTTTTTCCGGACGGAAATACTGATATTTAACATGGTAAAGGGTGAAAACTCGGCATAGAGAGTTAATTATGTTGGAAGTTCACAAATCCATGCGTCTGGTGAAATAAATGTTGACATTTGCATAACATATGATAATATGTTCATATAAACACAAAGTAATTTGTTTTCTGATGAACAGGATAATTTCGGAAAACAGGAGGAACCAGCATGAGCAATGAAATGATTTATGATGAGCAGAAGATCGATCATCTGATCCAGAATGTATCGGAAGTGGAGCTCTGTGATCTGGCGGAGTTGTTCAAGGTATTCGGTGATTCTACAAGAATCAAGATTCTCTATGATTTGTTTCAGGGAGAGAAGAACGTGACGGAAATCTGTGATGACCTGGTGATGAACCAGAGCGCGGTATCCCATCAGTTGAAGATTCTCCGGACTTCGAAGCTGATCAACGCGAGACGGGAAGGCAAAACCATGATTTATTCTCTGGCTGACGATCACGTCAAGACGATCATCGCGATGGGCAAGGAGCACATTGAAGAGTGATTCTCAGGGAATGAGAGCTTTTCATGGATCGGGAGATCATCGGGGGCAAAAGCCCGCGGAAAAGAACACGAAGACATAGCAAAATTACGAAAAGTAAAACAAGAAAAGTAACCAAGAAAAACCAAGAAAAAGAAAAGAGGACAAGACTATGAAAAAGAAATTCAAATGTGAAATCGACTGTGCAAACTGTGCTGCAAAGGTAGAGGACGCGATCCGCAAGATTGACGGTGTTACGGACGCGAAGGTGAATTTCATGCTTCAGAAGTTCACACTGGAGGCCGATGACGAGCGCTTCGATGCGATTCTGAAAGAGGCTGTGGAGACAGGAAAGAAGATCGAGCCGGATTTCTCTGTGGAAATCTGACAGGAATAAATGCTACGCATCTTCATGAAGAATTTTGTGGAGGAAAGTAACTGAGGGAAAGACAGAAAACGGCGACGGAAGGAATTTCTTCGTTACGGCCGGATCATGTAAGGCAAAAGGAGTTCGGGTATGACCGATAAACAAAAGAAAAATCTGAGAAACATTATCATTGCCATCGCGCTGTTTTTTGCGATGCTCATCGTCGACAAACTCGATCTGCTTCCGGCCGTTTTTGGAAACCGCTGGATCAGTCTGGGACTGTATCTGATTCCCTATCTGATCTGCGGAGCATCTGTCCTTCGGAAAGCGCTGATCGGCATTAAGAATCGTCAGCCCTTCGATGAATCTTTCCTGATGATGGTGGCGACCGTCGGCGCGTTTGTCACCGGAGAGAACTCTGAGGCCGTTGCGGTAATGGCCTTTTATCAGGTCGGTGAATGGTTTCAGAGCTATGCGGTCGGCAAATCCAGAAAATCGATCAGCAATCTCATGGACATTGTTCCGGAGTTCGCCAACGTGGAGCAGGAAGACGGAAGCATCGAGACGGTGGATCCGGACGATGTTGAAATCGGTGATGTGTTGGTGATTCGTGCCGGCGAAAAAATCCCGGTTGACGGCGAAGTGATTTCCGGCGAGAGTATGATCAATACGGCCGCTCTGACCGGAGAGTCCGTGCCGAGAACCGTTCGTGCCGGCGATTCGATTGTCAGCGGATGCATCAACGGCGAGGGACTTCTGAAAGTCCGTGCCACAAAAGAATTCGAGGATTCCACCGTTTCCAAAATTCTGGAACTCGTCGAGAATGCCTCGGAGAAGAAATCAAAGACAGAGAATTTCATCACGCGCTTTGCCCGCGTATATACGCCGATTGTCGTGATCGCAGCGGTGATTCTCGCCATTGTTCCGTCGCTGATCACCGGTGAGTGGATGACCTGGATTTACCGGGCCTGCACCTTCCTGGTAATTTCCTGTCCTTGCGCGCTGGTTATCAGTGTACCGCTGGCTTTCTTCGGCGGAATCGGAGCAGCTTCCTCCAACGGAGTTCTTGTAAAAGGTTCCAACTATCTGGAGCTCCTGGCCCGTATCGATACCGTGGTATCGGACAAGACAGGTACACTCACAGAGGGCGTTTTCAAGGTTTCCTCTGTCCTCCCGGCTGCCGGCGTCATTGAGGAGGAACTTCTTCGGAAAGCGGCACTGGCCGAGGGAATGTCGACGCATCCCATCGCGGTCTCGATTCGCGAGGAGCTGTCCAGACAGGTGCCGGATACAGAGCTGAACATGAATCTTGTGACAGACACAGAGAACCTTACCGGCAAAGGACTGATTACCCTGATCGAGGGCAAAAAAGTTCTGGTCGGAAATGCAGCGCTTATGGAGGAGAGGGGAATATCCTTTACTCGGGCGGAAGATCCGGCGGCAACCATCGTCTATGTTGCTGAGGAGAACCGCTATCTCGGCGCGATCCTGATCCGGGACAGCGTGAAGAAAGACGCCAAAGCAGCTATTTCGGGCATGAAAAAAGAGGGCGTTCGAAAGGTTGTTATGCTCACCGGAGACCGCAAAACGGTCGGTGACGCGGTCGGACGTGAACTGGGGCTGGACGAAGTGTGCTCGGAACTTCTTCCGCAGGACAAGGTGAAAAAAGTCGAGGATTATCTTTCGGATCTCGGAGCGGCTTCCGCAAACGGAGGTACAAACGAGAAGCGGGGACGGCTTGCTTTCATCGGTGACGGCATCAACGACGCCCCGGTACTCTCCAGGGCGGATATCGGAATCGCCATGGGATCCATGGGTTCTGACGCGGCGATTGAGGCTGCGGATGTGGTCATCATGGACGATGACCTTTCGAGAATTCCATCCACTATTCGAATCGCGAGAAAGACTGTGGGAATCTCCACGCAGAATATTGTCTTTGCCCTGACGGTGAAGATCCTTATTCTTTTGCTCGGTGCTCTCGGAATTGCCAACATGTGGGCAGCGGTCTTCGCGGATGTCGGAGTGGCTGTGATCTGTATTCTGAATTCGATGCGGCTGCTGGCAGGCCGTTCATAGTACATTTTTTCAAGGAGATCCCGGAGCATAAGCGATTCGGGATCTCTTTCTTTTGGGCCATGGAAAAGCCCTTGGGATATTCTTGAGATAAGAATAAAGAAGTGTCCTGCGGCACTCACCGGAGAAGCGAGGGGATGAGGGGCGAGGTTCGCTTGCGGACTTTGTTACGGAGATGGGATACCGCGACGTGGAATACCATGTGGTGGACGGAAGAATGCCCTGCGCGATCGCGGTGATCGGGACATAGAACGGAACTTGTGCTACAATACAGAAAGAATCTTGAATGGAGTGCGATCATGTCAAAGAAAAAACAGTGTTTGCGACTTTTTTCAAAAGGTTTCCTTGTTCTGTTTGTAGTTATCTCTTTTGCGCTTCTTGTGCCCGAGGATTTCACCACCCTTCGTATGTCTCCTTTTGTCCGGGAACTGACGGAGAAGACAAAGACCGACGGAAGGACGCGCACGACTGGGTTTTATAACAGTCAGGGAAAGTTGACCGATCCGGTTGACAAGCATTTTGCTTCTCATACAGAGGTTTTCGACGAGAATGACCGGTTGGTGGCGGAGAATTTTTATCACGCGGACGGTACGCCGGCGGCTCAGCCCAAGGGCTTTATCGGGATCCGCTACGAGTATATGTCGAAGACGGAGCTGCTGGTGACCTATGTCGACGGCGGGGATGAACCTATGATGATCGCGCCGGGCTACGCCTATATTCGCCGCACGCTTGATGACAGGGACAAGGTTGAAGAGGAGTATTATCTTGACCTGGACAAAAACCATGTGGCCTGCTCGGATGGTTTCTATGGGACGCATTTCGTTTATGATGAAAAGGGCTCCAATACAGAGCAGACATTTCTCGATGCTGACGGCAACCCCATGCAGAATAAAAACGGTGTCACCAGGGAGAAATACTTGCGCAACAAACAGGATCAGAATATCCGGGAGATGTACTTTGACGAGAAAGATCAGCCTGTTCAGGCTCCTCTGGGTGAATACGGTCTGGCTTTTGAGAGGGACGACAGAGACCGGCCGACGAAATTTACCTATCTAGATGTAAACGGGCACTGGATGGTTAACCATGAGGGCTACACCATTATGACCCGGACGTACCGGCCCGACGGCTCCAAACAGACCGACAGATATTATGATCATGACGAAAAACCGGTAGCCCTGGCCGCAGGACAATACGGCGTATATCACACATCGGAGTACGGACAGAATGTTTATCTGGACAAAAACGGCGGTGCCCAGTTGTCCCTGCACAATATTTTTCACTACCAGCCTTATATTGTGGTGGTCATCGGAATTCTTTTGTGTGTATTTTTCGCGCTGGCGCCGGAAAAACTCTGTTACATCACCGCAGCAGTCTATCTGGGATTTATCGTCTACATGACGCTTTTATTCCGAAACACGGTGGAGACAAAGACGAATTTCGATCTCTCCACCTACGTGGCCAGACTGCTCTACAGCTTTGAGTCCAGGTCAGAGATCGTGAACAACATCTGGCTCTTTATTCCCTTCGGGGCCTTTCTTCGGAGGAAGACAGAGAATCGCAGATGGATCCTTGCCGCCTTTTTCCTTTCCCTTTTGGTGGAGACCGCTCAGCTGCTTACAGGCTTCGGAACCTTTGAGCTCAATGACCTGATCGGAAACACACTGGGAGGCTGCATCGGCTTTTACATCACGGAAGGCTTTCTGGAGATGCAAGTCTACTGGAGAAAAATGCGTGACCTGCGCAGGGTGATTCCGGAGGAGGAAGAGGAAGAAGACACCTCTGATCTTTTCATTGATAAAAAATAGGGAGGCGCATTCTCGTGCCTTCCGTCGTGTGAGGGATCACGAAAGTAATCTGTATAGATAACGGATAGTTCTGAGAGGAGACAATGGAAACGATGGGGACGGTATCCCTTGTAGGATTCAAAAAATGAGTGGAGACAGAACATGAAACAGGTGAATACCAGCGATCAGCGATACAGTGACGTGGAAGACGCCATCATCGGAGCCTTCGAGCGAATGACAAGGGTAAAGGCGCCGGAGAAGATAACCGTTACGGATATCATCCGCACGGCGGGAATCGTCCGAAGTACCTTCTACAATCACTATCAGGATATTCCGGCTCTGCTGGAGTCTTATGAGAACCGGACGTTGAATGAGATCTCGAAGATGATGACGGGTCGCAATCTGGCTTCCGGAGCGGAAGTTTGTTATGAATATTTCTATGAAATTTGCGAGTATACCAGAAGCAGGGAATATCTTCGCCGTATGTTTCGGCAGGCCGACGCCACCGGATATATCGAGAAAGCGCTGACCATGATCCACGTATACGCTCAGCATGTCCTTCTGGCAGTGGATCCCACCGAACAACAGGAAAAGGACACCTCCTATGCCATCGCCTATTCCATCGGAGGCGTGGTGGGTGTTCTTCACAAATGGTGCGTGCTGGACTGCCGGGATTCCTCGGAGGAGATCGCCCGACATCTCACAGATCTCTTCCTGCACGGTACACAGGAGTTCATCTTCCATTGAGAAGAGAACATCCAGATCTGCCGTGATAAAGCTGTTTCCGTCGATACAAATGAGACAGTTGCAGGAGAGGAGTCGTGGAAAAAAGCGGAAAAAGCCACTCAACCTGCAGTAGAGTTGTCGATCCGGCTTAGTATTCAAGGACTCAACCACCGGTTCGTGGTTATTTTTACAGTGGAGATATATGCTTGAGCCATGAAAGGAGGTGCCCGATATGGATCAAATCAAAGTGGGAAAATTCATAGCAGCCTGCCGAAAGGAACAGGGCATGACCCAGGCAAACCTTGCGGAAAAACTCGGAATCAGTGACCGGGCAATTTCAAAATGGGAAAACGGAAAGTCGATGCCGGATACCGGGATCATGCTGGAGCTGTGTGAGCATCTGAAAATCAATGTCAACGAGCTCCTGTCGGGCGAAAAAATCATGGCAGAATTATATGATAAACGGGCAGAAGAAAACCTGCTGGAGATGAGACGTCAGGTTGAGGAGAAGAACAGACAGCTTTTGAGAACGGAATACCTGGTTTCCTTCCCGACGGTTATTGCGGGGGTGTTCATGTGTTTTGTGGCGTCCTACCTGGAAATGCCGGTATGGTTACGGGTCGCTCTGATCGCAGTTGCTGCTGTGATGATATTCGTTGTCGCGTTTATAGCGGTCGGAATCGAGCAGAAGGCCGGTTACTATGAATGCGGAGAATGCCACCACAAACACATTCCAACCTATTGGCAGACAAATCTCGCGATGCACGTAGGCAGGACAAGATACATGAAATGCCCGGTATGCGGAAAATGGAGTTGGCAGAAAAAAGTTTTGACAAAAGAAGGATAAAGTTTACGCTTATTCGCCTCTTTTTCGATAATAGTTCGTTTGGTGATGATCCACCACACATTATCGAACCAGGCGTTTGAAAGAAGTATAATAAACCTCAAGGCCGCTGTTTTGCGAAAAAAGCAAGACAGCGGCCTCTTATTTTTCGGAAAACTACGGGTGATGATACGAAAAATCGCAGGCAATACAACGGCGATTTATCGAGAAATCACAGAGTTGATAGAATGTGCGTTACCGAATTACTTTTGCCATATATTAGTTCATACAGTAAAATATCCGGCATGAAATGTTGTTAGCAGGAAACAATCTGCGTCACACAAATACATGCAGAAAACATTACAGCACCGATCGATCAAATGGCGAAATATACTTAAAGTGACGTTTGATTCTTGATTTTTTTTTTTTGATGTAGTAGACTTCCGATCGTATTTGTTTGGGAAAAATATAAAATATTTCGAAAGAGGGTAAACTCTGAAAGGAAAGTATTGTGAGCAGAGTTCTTGAAGAAGTAATGAGCTATGCAAATAAGGAAGATGGAATACTCATTATTACATATAAGGATGGGTGTACAAAAAAACAGTACATGAGTGGAATAGCATTTACAGATGGATGCCTTTCCCGAATTAGGCCAAAAGACCTAAAGGAAATCAATCCCCCAAGAATTGGCATGGAATCATGTGTTGAATATTATTATCCGTTTCTTCGATTTAAAGAAGTAAACATATAGTTGAATAATGTCTGCGTCAGAAAAATGAGATATTGAAAATTCTGACATAGGATTATTAAATGCCGTATGGCACTCGAAAAATACTTAAATGAGGGAGATAAAAAATGAAGAGAAAAACAGTAGCAACAGTTCTGGCGACAGCTGCAGGAGTTATGATGGGAATCGGCGGATCCACGGTTTATGCGGATCAGCTGTCAAATGTAAACTATACAGATGCGGTAAAAGAGCTTCAGAATGCGGACACTGAGAAAACATATGCATCTGAAGAAGTAGAACAGGCAGAGGCAGATGTTAAAAGAGCTGCATCTGTAAAATCTGATGCGGATCGAGAGCTTGATAACGCTGTGCGTGCAGAAGAGGATGCGCTGGCAGAAAAGGAGGTTGTGGAATCTACATATGACCAGGATGCCCAAGTGGATGATGCTACAAAGGAAGAGGTTGACGAGGCGTACATTGAGTATTTACACACAAAAGGCGGTGTAGATACTGCTGAAGAATGCATTAAAAAGGCTAATAATGATATTGCTACTGCAGAAAATGAAATTAATGAGATAGAGAACCAAATTAAGGAACTTGAGGAGACCGTTTCTGAGGATGAGTATCGCAAAACCGAAACGAAGTCTTTCTTTGAGTGGATGCGTGATAATGTAGATGTATTTATTAGCGAGGGACTGATTCCGGCTCAGGATAGAGACGCCTTTATCAGAGATCAGGAGAGAGCAATTATGCAGTTTTCTCCAGAAGAGACGTATTTTTATAGCTTCACTCATCTTGGGGAATATAATGATGCTACGAATGTTGCTTTTATAAAAAATGCTAATGGAAAAAGTATTTTTGATTGGGTTCGTGAATGTATTGAAAAAAGAAAAGAAGATCTGACAATTGAGCATAGTTATAGTCAGCAGTATAGCGACGATTCAAAACCAGAGCTGCGCATTTCCAGTGAGCTTATGGCCGCAGCCGAACTTGCTTTAAATTATGCATGTAGCGAGAATGGGTATCACGCGTCGGTACGTGAAGATAATGCATTAGCAAAAGAAAATGAAAATGTCACCAGATGGGAAGATTTAAAAAAAAGTAAATGGAGAGAATATTACGATACGGAAGTGGTTTCCGGTGGTATGAGCGATCCATATACCGGTTGGGTTGATGAAGAACGCCGCAACTATATGATAAAAAATGGATATGTGGAAGGTGAATACACATGGGGTGGACAGACTGGGCACTACACTGCAGTTGCTAATCTTGAATATGATACGATCGGATTCGCATATGAGATTGGTGGCGAAGATCACGTTTGGAAGAATTATAATGCTGTGTTCTCTGAAAAAGGAAAGAAATACGGATTAAGTGTGGATACGTATGAACTTCTGTTTAACCGATATTATGAAACGATTGATGTAAATGCGTTAAAGCTTTCTAAAATGCGGTATGACCTTGAAGAAAAAAAGAAGGAAAAAAAGTATGCTGAGGATGATCTTGCAGAGTGGACTTCAGAGGCAGAACTTCGGAAAGCGGATTGTGATAGCAAATACGCTGCATATCAGGATTTGTTAAGTCGGTATCAGAAAAACGATGATCTTGATTCTGCACGGACAAAGGCAAATGCGAAATATGAGTCTGCGAAAAAAAGAACAGAATCTGCAAGAGCGAAAGCTGAACGTGCTGCCAGCAGTCTTAAGGATGCGGAGTCCTACCTTGCTAAAACAAAGAAGAACTACGCAAAGGCTCTGGATACTGTAAAAAATGCAGAAGAGGCATACAAAACAGCAGTTGACAATATTGATATTGTTTACCGTCTGTACTACGCACCGACAAAAGAGCATCTCTTTACCACAGATGCAAATGAAAGAAAGGTACTTGTTTCCAAATATGGCTGGATCGATGAGAACGTAGCCTGGGTTTCCCCGAAGAATGGAGCACCGGTTTATCGACTGTTCAATCCGTTTACTACGGATCACCATTACACAGCATCCAAGCACGAAAGCGATACGCTTGTGGCCAAATACGGATGGATCCTGGACGGTGTAGTGTTCCATGCATCTGATCGTGATGATGCAGTTGCTGTTCGAAGACTCTGGAATAGAGGTCTGAAGACTGGTTCCCATCATTTTACGACGAGTGTAAACGAGTACAATACGAATGTCACACGTGGCTGGGTTGGTGAAGATATTGCATTCCGGGTGGAAGCTGCTGATTATATTGAACTGGATAGACCTACGGATATGAAAACATATCGAAGCTCGAATGATGATACAATCACACTTACCGGAACTTCGAAGGCCAGCAAACTGTCTTCTGGCATGAAGAGTGGTACGGATTCTTCCTGCAGGAAAGAATCAAAGGCATCTGCCACAAAAAGCTCTGATGCGAAAACACCAAAAAGGGCTGCAGCAACCGGTGTTTCTCTTTGGGCCGGAATCAGTTATATTGCAGCAAAAAGAAAACGAAACCAGGACAAAGAATGAAAGAACACAGTCCGCTTGCGGACTTTGTACGGTGTTTAAAATAGCCATAGAGGACCTCTTCTTTCTGGTTTTTCGATAATTGTTCGTTTGGCTGTGATCCACCACACATTATCGAACCAGGCGTTTGAAAGAAGTAAAATAAATCTCGAGGCCGCTGTTTTGCAAAAAATGCAAGACAGCGGTCTCTTATTACTCGGAAAAACAGTAGCAATAGATTGGCAACATCTGCCGGCTCGCTAAAAAGCCTTTAAAATAGGCGCTTTTTCGCTTGTGTATGGTGTCTACTACACACTTACTCCACACTTTTCAAAATGGTTCGATATGATTGAGGTTGGGGCTAATTCAGCTACAGTATCTCTTGATCTCAACGTGCTAAGTGTGGTGAGATTGTCATAAATCCACTTTAAAATACATCTAAATGAGAAGAATTCGCACTTAGGTGTTGAAATGTGAGAAAAAATGAAATATAATACTCACGGAAGAGAGGAGAACAACTATGCTAATCCAATTTAATTTTAAGAATTTTAGATCGTTTAGAGATGATGCAACACTTGATCTTTCGGCGGCAAAGATGACAGAGTTTAATGATAGAGTGATTAGTGTTGGTAGCGAGAGGATTCTCCCTGTTGCGGCGATATATGGTGCAAATGCAAGTGGTAAGTCTAATGTATATAGTGCATTTGAATATATGGCGGAGTATGTAGCTAATTCCTTGCATTATGGGGATGATCCTGCAAAATTCAGAGAGAATCGTCCAACACCCTTCTTATTCGATTGTGTATCAGAAGATGCTGAATCGAGCTTTGAAGTCTATTTTACAGTACCTGGAGATACGTCAGAGAAGAGTTATAATTATGGATTCTGTATTGGTAAGGATGGCGTTACGGAAGAATGGTTGAACTATAAGACGAAGACCGCCAGAGAGTATAAGTCTATTATATATAGATCGGTTGAAGAGAATGAATTGGATTTATCTGGATTGCCAAAGCCTGCCAGAAACAATATCGAAGTTGCATTGGATAAGCAGGTGCTTATAGTTTCCCTTGGGGCAAAACTGAAAGTCGATAAGTGTAAGCTGGTACGAGATTGGTTTTTGGCAAACGAGTTTGCCGATTTTGGAAATGCGTATACTAACTTCTTTTTATCGAAAAGACTTCCCAAGGAATTTGTAGAGGATAAAGTTATTCAGCAGAAAGTTGTACAGTACTTTTCATCGTTCGATGAGAGTATTAAAGGATTTAATGTTGAAGAAGTGCCAACAGAGGGCGATTCAAAGGCGCCTACATATAAGATTAATTCGATCCATAAGAAGATAGATTCTGATGAGGTTGCGGAAATACCTCTGGGAATGGAATCGGCGGGAACACTAAAAATGTTTGCGCTTTATCCTGAATTACAAACTGTACTGCAGAATGGAAGTGTCTATTTTATCGATGAATTAAATGCACGATTGCATCCGCTTCTTGTGAGAAACTTTATCCTTATGTTCTTGAATCCAGAGGTGAATGTAAACCACGCTCAATTGATTTTTACTACACATGACACATGGCAACTTTCCAATCAACTTTTGAGAAGAGACGAAATATGGTTTACTGAGAAGAACACCGATGGAGTTTCAACCTTGTATTCGTTAGCTGACTTTGTAAATGAAGATGGCGTGAAGATCCGCAAGGATGAGAGCTATGAGAAGAACTATCTGCTCGGAAAGTATGGCGCTATTCCATTTCTTAAGACGCTCGACATACTTAAGGAGGATTAAGGAGTGTCAAGGAAAGATAGATCAGGAAAACGAAAAACGCGTGAACAGCGTAGAAATACGAGAGTTCCCGAACTGGGATATTATCTGATTGTTACTGATACAGAAGGCACAGAGCGTTGCTATTTTGATGGACTTCATTCTGATTTGCCTAAAGAAATACAGGATAAACTTGTAGTCAAAGTGGTAGAAACAAAAACTGTTAGATTGATTGATAAATGTGTTGAATTTACAGCATACGATCCACAGTACAGAAATCCGTGGATTGTCTTTGATAGGGATCAGGTTAAGGATTTTGATGAGATAATAGCGGAAGCAAAAGAAAAGGATATAAATGTTGGATGGTCCAATCCTTGTTTTGAGATTTGGATGCATGCCTACTACGGTTCTATGCCGAATATTCAGGAATCTTGGACGTGCTGCGATAGGTTTGGACAATTATTTAAGTCAAAGACCAGTATTAAATATGACAAGGCTGATAAAAGCTTATATCAGAGATTGATTCAGACAGGCGATGAAGAAAATGCGCTGAAGATTGCTGAAAAGAAGTATCAACAGTGTGTTAATAATGGTTATATAAAACCTTCTGAGATGTGTCCGTGTACTACTGTACATAATTTGGTGAGAGAGATAAAAGGGAAGATTATATAGTTTCAAGCATAATACAAAACACGATTCAGTGTTACGATTTTCCCATCTGCGAGCTGCGCATCCCGCGGAGCGTTATGGTATAGGGATTGCGGAGCAGTTTCCATATCAAAAAAAATACAGGATCGCGCGATTCCCGCGGCGCCCAAAGGCAGTCGGTCGCCGCAGGCTGGGGTAGGTGTTTGCGCAATCCTGTATCGGTACAACGAATATTCGGTGTACTTGAAGACCCGAAGTCCGCTTGCGGACTTTTCTTAGGTCTGTATGTCAGCCAACAAGATTTCTCTTGATCTTCTTGGTTGAACTCTTGATAAATGGCTGGTCTCTCAGGATGAGTTTTGTGATCATCCTGTAGGAGGGCTGTCCCTGATTATAGAGATCCAGCAGTTTCTGAAGACTTTCTCTCACCTGTTCCGGGAGAAGGTCTTCTTTTTGTGCTGTCTCTTTGTTTGGATAGATGTGAGCGGCAAGTCCGTTTTTCTCACCTGTAATAACAATCTCAGAGATCATGGGTTCCAGAGCGAACTGGTTCTCGATTTCCTCAGGGGAGATGTTTTCACCGTTGGAGGAGATGATCAGGTTCTTGACTCTTCCGGTGATGGTCAGGTAACCGTCCCCGTCGATGGCGCCCAGATCACCGGTTCGAAGCCAGCCGTCTTCGGTGATGGTCTGACTGGTCTCCTCAGGCATCTGATAATAGCCCTTCATGATACTGCTACTCTTGACCCAGATTTCTCCGTCCACGATTTTCAGCTGTGCATTGCGGATCGGACGTCCAACGGTGCCCGGGCGGTTGTCCTCCTCCGTGATACCGTTCATGGTGATGACCGGAGAACACTCGGACATGCCGTAGCCCTCGGAGATCAGTATGCCGTAGCTGCGGAAGAAATCTACGTAATAAGGATCCAGGTGTGCGCCGCCGGAGAAGATGCACTTCAGATTCTTTCCGAAGACATTCTCGCGGATCACTGCTTTCGGCACTTCATCGGAAAAAGCAGAGAGCTTCTGAGCGATGGTCTCCAGCATCAGCGGTACCATCAGCATGTAATCCGGCTGGAAGATTCCCATGTTCCGCACCATGTGCATCAGAGAGTCGTTGATGCAGATGCAGGAACCGTAGTAGAAGCCGGTGAGCCAGTCGCTGGTCAGGCAGTAGGCGTGATGAATGGGAAGGACGCTGAGGAGAACGATGCCCGGTTCGAAGGATACCGGCAGGCTGGCAACGTTCTCTGCCAGGTTACGGTGGGTCAGCATGACACCCTTGCTGATGCCGGTGGTTCCCGAGGTGAAGATCATGGTGCAGACTTCGTCGCTGCAGTCATGTACGGGAAACTCTGTGACATCGTTTAGAGATTCATTTCCGGATAGATTCTCAGTCGCAGGTACAACAGACGCTCCGGTGGCGTTGCCGTTTCCGGTGTTTGCGCTTATCTCACTTATGAGCGAGGGCGTTGTCTCTTCTTTTCCCAGTGTAAAGACGCTTCTCACCTTCGGACAGTTTATCCGGATGGAGTCGGAGAGACCTTCCATGGCCGGCGCCAGGAAGACGGCCTCTGCATCCGAGCGGTTGATCAGTTCTGTCAGTTCTCCCTCCGGAAGTGCTATATCCAGAGGAATGGCCAGATGGCCGCCGCAGGTGAGAGCGAGGTACGTTGTGATCCATCCATAGGACGCTTCGCCGATGATCACGACTCTGCTCCGGACAAATCCTTTGACGCGCAGAAAGCCGGCGATGCTCCGGCTGTCGTTCCAGAGATCCTCATATGTCTTTTCAAAAATATTCTTTCCTTTTTTCCACTTTACGGCAGTGAGAGCCGCAAAGTTTTCATGCGCGTGTTTCAGGATCGCGCTGATTGTATCTGTCATAAAAACTCCCCCCTATGAATGCTGTAGCTTTCGTATGGATTGATTCCGTAAGGCCTGGTGGTGCGAGCCTTCGGTATAAGCGGAGTGTGAGCCGCCTGTCTCATTTTCGTCTTATGCCAGCATCTCTGCCAGCAGATCCGAAGCCTGTCCCACGGTGGTGATCTTCAGCGCTTTTTCCTCATCGGCCTCCACGTCAAATTCATCCTCCACATCTCCCAGAAAAGACATGAACGCGAGAGAAGAGAAGCCCAGGTCTTCACGGAATCGCATCTCCGGAGTGATTTTTGTCACGGCTGCGTCTGCATACTGTCTGATGAGTTCCATTAATTTCGATTCATATTTGCCCATATCCTGGTTCCTCCTTATGTATCTGCTAATCGGTAATTTACACGCAACGCATGACGTCGCCTATGGTCATGTTTGGCTGATCCATTCCCTTAAAGAGAATGCGCATCAGGTAGTAGTAAAGAAGTTCCATATCGTGATCGGTCAGATGAGCCGTCTGATAATGGAAGGAAAAATGCATACCGCCGTCCGTCCGGTGGGTGACGGTGAGATAGCACTTCTTTGTGTTGATTCCGTTTGTGTACCAGTTACTCCAGATCGGAATGTTCCGCAGATGTTCGTTGTTCATTTTTACCGGCGTGGGCTGATAGGTCAGATAGAGACTCTCATAGGTGGTGTTGTCCGGTGTGTGGAAGCGTTCTTTCATCATAGAAGAAAGCTTCTGCGGATCGAAGTTGGAATGCAGGTAGACGTGGTTCTGAACATCCTGCACCTCATAGAGAGCATCCAGGAATTCCGTGTCCGGACGGATGATCGTCCGGCAGGGGAAGGATACAGTTCTGGTTCCGCCGGAGCTCCACTCCTCGTGGGTGGAGCGGCGGGAAATGAAGTTGCGGACGGTGATGTCTTCCTGGCCGTCGTTGACCTTCGAGAGATAGGTGCGAAGTCCGAGAAGAAGCATATTTGTCATGCTGACCTGATGTTTCTGACAGAAGTCGATAATGTCACTTGTGGCCTCAGCCTCAAGATCAAAGTCCCTGACACCGACATCCGCGTCCTTGAGTTCAATGTCAGCTGCCCGAAGATTGCGGTTTCCGTGTTTTTTTCTCGACTCCCACAGAGTTCCGAAACCGGTCGGATCCGCATAGAGCGGCTCACCGTTTCTGTCGAAGCATTCTTTCCAGTAGTTCTCATCTCTGGCACAGCGCTTCTCGTTGGACTCGCGCTTCAGATCTTTTTCGAGCATGGCCTTGAATGAGGAGAGATCATCCGGCATCGGCGCGCCGAATTTGAAATGGGTGTAGAGCTGCATCAGATCGTTGATTAGGACAATCATTCCGCAGGAATCTGCGATCCGGTGGTCGAGATGAACGTACAGACCGTTGTAGCCGTCCGGAAGTTTCAGCAGCGTGATCTCGCAGGTCGGCACATCGTGTTCCTCAAAAAGTTCAAACGCCCACTCCTGCATCAGGTCGTCGGCTTCTTTTACACTCATGGCCGAGAGGTCGCGAAAAGGAACCTCCGCCGTCACACCCGGCAGGATGTACTGATGAACATTGCCGTCCCTGTCCGGTTTGGTAAAGCGTGTGCGGAGGGATTCATTTCGGTCAAATTCCATCTGCACACATTTCTTCAAAAGTTCGAAATCCAGTTCAGCCTGCAGGGCGCAGACCGCGCTCACATTGATACATTGCATTGTTCCGAGCTGGCGGATCGGCAGGTGATGCACCATCTGGGCCGGCGTCAGCGGATACAGTTTTTCCATTTGATTTTTCCCCCATGCGTTTGCTGTCACATCTCAATAGAAAAATGCCTGTACTTCGATGCGTCAATTTATTGAACTATTGTTGCTGTCACGCAAAGGCTACCATGAATTCAGAATGATTTCTATATCTCGAAGTAGATAATGAACATTTGCAGATAGATTGACTGTTTACTGAAAAAAATCCGATCGGAGGGAAGGTGCATCTGTTCTGCTCATGTAGTATTATGGAAGTTAACGGATAACCGTCCTGGGTTAGCCTATGATGACAAGGGGGATTTTTCGTATGAAAAAAAAGAACATCTTATTTGGAACAATCGCGGTCTGTCTGTTATTATCCGCGTGCCGGGTGCCCGCAAACAGGACATATACAACAGACGCCATTGCCCGGATGTGTGGATTTGAAAAGGAACGCGGAAGGGATTTTGAAATGGATGGCGTTTCATGTGTGAACCTGAGAGCCTCCAATTCGACCACCGATGAACGCTTTAACTTTATGGACTTCTATATTTTTGATTCGGTGCAGGATGCGAAGAAAGCTTTTGAAAAAACAACCGACTGGTATCGCGAAATCAAAGAAGACGGAAGTGATTACCGGAAAGGCTGGCTGGCCGGCGTCTGCGACGCCGATGTAGAGTCCTATGAATATCTGACTGGAAATATGATTATTACAGTGGAGACACAGGTGGTCTCCTGCTGGGGTGAAAACCCGGAGACTTCCTCGAGATCGGAGCCGATTGTGACGAGCAGTTCTGAGGATACAGAAGACAGCTCCGAAGTCGATTACTGGAGTCAGAGCTATCGCGAGGATGTCGTTAAATTCATGAGAAAAACGTTTTGACGTTCGAATTTTGTTTTCGGAGAGGAGACGGATATGAAACTTGGAATTATCGGAACCGGAAAAATTGTCGTTGAAGCGCTCGGTGCGATGGAGCCGCTTCATGAGATCCAACGCAATGCCATCTTCGCCAGGCCGCACAGCCGGGAGAACGGCGAGGCGCTTGCCGCGAAGTATGCCATTCCCGAGGTCTATACGGATTATGAGAAGATGCTTGCGGAGGCAGACATCGATACCGTTTATATCGGGCTCATCAACAGCGTGCACTATTCGTATGCCAAAAAGGCGCTGGCAAACGGCAAAAACGTGATTCTTGAAAAGCCCTTTACAGGAACGTATGAGGAGGCGCAGGAACTTTTCGATTTTGGTCGAGAGAAGGGCCTGTTTGTTTTCGAGGCGATCACTGTCCTCCACAGCGATGTGATTGAGAAAATGAGAGCCTGTCTTCCGAAGATCGGAAAAATACGAATGATGCTGGCGAACTATTCGCAGTACTCAAGCCGTTACGACCGCTATCTTTCGGGGGAGGTTGATCCCTCTTTCGATTTGAAAAAAATGGGCGGGGCACTTCGGGATATCAACGTATACAATCTGCATTACGCAGTGGATTTGTTCGGGGAGCCGTTGAAATCGCAGTATTTTCCAAACACCGGTTTTAATGGCGTTGATACTTCGGGAACGATGATTCTGGAATATGACGGTTTCTCCGCGGTCTGTACCGGTGCAAAAGACTCGGACAGTCCCTGCTTTGTCCAGATTCAGGGTGAGAAGGGATATATGCGCATAGACGGCAAACCCAACGCGGCATCCAACCTGACCATCGTAATTACGGAGGAAGGGGAGCCGGTTCCGGATGCCTCCGGTGCCATGGTGCGGCCTTCAAAAAAAGAGGAATTTACCGCCGAACCGATCTATCACCGGCTGACCGGGGAGTTCAGAGATTTCGCGCGGATCATCGACCGGAAAGACTATGCAAAGGCAGAGCGGTATGCGTCGGAAACACTGGGCGTGATGAAAATTATTAAGTGTATATAAGGAAATAGGGAAATGAGTATAGACAGAAACCATGTGACAGAAGCTTTTAAAAACTACACAGCAGCTTATGATCTCTCCGACCCGAAGGTTCTCCTGAAGGTTGAACATACCTATCGGGTGGCGGACTTCTGCGACCGGATCGCGGGAAGTCTATTACTTTCGGAAGAAGACATCGATTTTGCCTGGCTGTCCGGTATGCTCCACGATATCGGGCGTTTTGAGCAGCTCCGCAGATATCACACTTTTATGGACAAGCATTCGGTGAATCATGCGGAACTCAGCGCGGATCTTCTCTTTCAGGATCTGCTCATCCGACGATTTGTTGAAGCGGGGTGTATCGACGAAGGCATGATGGAAATGGTGATTCGTTATCACAATGTCTATGCGCTTCCGGAGAATCTCAGTGACCGTGAGCGGATGTTCTGTGATATCCTTCGCGACGCCGACAAGGTGGATATTCTTCGTGTCAATTGCGAGACACCCCGGACGGAAATCTACGATCTGCCTGAGGACGCGTTTACGAATTCGAAGATCACAGAGGCAGTGTACAGCGACATCATGAATGAGAGGAATGTCGACCGTAGAAATTCCAGTACAGGGATTGACTATATTCTCGGACATATCGGCTTTGTCTACGGACTTGTATATGTGGAGAGTTTCCGGTTGGTCAAAGAGCAGGGCTATCTGGACGAATTGCTTTCCTTCCGCAGCCGTCAGCCGGACACTGTTCGAAAGATGGATCTCATCCGGCAGAAAGTTGAGGGATACGTGCAGGGGAATCTGTAAGAAGAGTTTCGGCTTTTTTTTGTGTAAGTCGCCCGCGAGTCAGGAATATGTCTGCGAACACGTCGCTTCTTTGTCAGCGCTGCGCCACCTATTGTCGCCGGTTCCGGAAACTCGCGCATGATGGTTACTTTTTCAGCAAGTACTGAAACGCGCTCGGATAGTCCTCCACCGGCGACACTATGCTCGCGCTTCCTTCCTCAGCTTCCTATCGTTCGCGGACATGTCCCTGTCTCGCGGGCGATGCTGCTTGCTGTGGAAAAGTTAAAAATCCTGATGTATAATTGGAACAGTTTGAAAATTGAAATTATTATGCACAGACGGATGAATTGTAACGAGGATAGAGAAGTGTAGAAATGTTGTACTGTCAGCATATCTAAAGATTAAAAATATGAAGTGTGGGGGGAATAGTCAGATGGAAAAATTCAAAAAATACCTGTGGTTTACGCCGCTTGCGTTGGATTATTATTTTATCATTATTTGGGCTTGCATGGAGCAAACTACCACCAGCAAATGGTGGTTTGAGGTAATTTTTAACTCGTGGCAGATGTTTCAGGTAGTCGTATATTTTATTGCGTTGTATAGACTTGTTAAGAGTGATGAATACGATGCTCGAAGTGCGGCGAAAGTTGCAGTATATGTTAAGCTACCTCAGATTCTTCCGGTAGTGCTACTGGCAGTTTTTTCGATCCTGTGTTTAATTGTTCCTGCGGTCGGAATTTTTATCTCGATCGCGCTTTGGACCAGGCTGATCTTTACGTTCATCGCTACGTCTATCGTTGTAATGGTGGCCTGTATCAAGATGGCAAAAACAAGAACGTTTTCATCGGGGATAGCGGTTGTTTTTAGTATATTGTCTTTTATTCCGGTTCTGGAATATATCGTGCCGTTAATTCTTCTCGGTGTGTCAAAGCGTAACAGGAAGCCACCGGTATCGGGCATGTACGGTCAGAATGGGTCGATGCAGTATGGAACCGCACCGAACATGTACGGCCAGAACATGCTGCCGCAGTACGGCGCGGCACCCAATATGTACGGCCAGAACATGCTGCCGCAGTACGGAGCCGCACCGAACATGTATGGACAGAACAGACTGCCGCAGTACGGAGCCGCACCAAACATGTATGGTCAGAATATGTCGCCGCAGTACGGAACAGCGCCGGACATGTACGGACAGAATGTACCTGTGCAGGATGAACCTTAAAACAATAAACGTGAAACAGAATACAAATGAACGGCGAAGCGCCGTCTGAAGAAGAGGTACAAAAATGGCATTTAAGTCTGTAAATGAAATTGAAAAGTTCGATTATAAGGATTGTGAGATCACATCCTTTGTTCTGGATGAAAATGAGATCCGCATGGAGCTGAAGGCGCTGATCATCGCTCCGGAGAATTCACAGAATGAGAGATCCCAGAGAAGCTACGCGGATACGGTGAGACTTACGCTGAAGGATGCGGTTCTTGAGAAGGGAATCAAAGAAGGGTTCAAGTATTATGACGCGGACGGGACTCTGAAAGAGACTGTTCCGGAGAAGATTCTCTCCGAACAGGAATTAAAGACCTTCAAGTTCGTCGCGGAAACTTCGTATCTCTACGATTTCCAGAAAATTGACGAGGCGGACGGTCGTTTCCGCTACGCCTTAGGCATTGAGAGAAAACCGGAGAATCCGCAGGATCTGGCGGAAATCACGGACACTTACCAACTTAGAGTTTCCTTCACAGAGGCGGAATTCTGCTGGGACAGATACATGAGCAAGGCCGAGTAAGCGCAAAGCTTACCATAAACAATACGGAGGTTATGGAGAGGGGGATTTACAAATGAAAAGGAGAAAAAATGCGGCGCTTGCGGCGATCCTGGTCGCGGCGCTGACTTGCATTTCAGCGCCGGCTGTCTCTGCGCAGGTGACGGATGCGCCAGGATATAGTGTACCAAAGATCCATGTTCAAACGGCAGGTGCCTCTTCGGAGGTGCGTGCCGCTAAAGCTGCGGGGCAGACGGTTCATAAAACCCCTGTCCGGGTGCTTTGCGTTGGAGATTCGATTACGGACGGTTACATCAATCAGGACAACGGTTATCGGAAATACTTCTGTTATTTTATGCAGCAAAACGGCATTGCAGTTGACATGGTAGGCCCGAAGAATAACTGGACGAATGAAATGTCTTATACCTGGAACGGCAAGGCTATCACCTACGATCCGGCGAACGCCGGTTATTCCGGTTATGCCATCATGAAGTATTCTGGCAGAGAGGGAATCTACGAGACCATCTTTGATCAGAACTATTCTGACGGAAACAGAAGCGGGGATATGATCACTGCCTATGATCCGGATATCATCCTTCTTCAGATCGGAACCAACGACCTGCTGGACGCCAGATACGATAAGATTCCGAATGGTCCGGATGTCACTGCAGAGTACACCATGCCGGAGAGACTGGAGAAGCTGGTGGATGCGATCCTTTCAAAAATGAATAAAAACGCTGTTCTCTTCGTATCCACAGTTCCGGATATCGACGTGGAAGAAAAGACGGACTGGCTTCTTTCTTATGGCTGGATTTGGAATGTGCCGACCTCCGGAGATCTTACGCTTCTCAAAGAGAAGGTGCAGGACAACATCGACCGGTATAATGCCAGCGTGGTAAAACTGGTAGAAAAGAAACAGCAGGAGGGAGCCCGCGTTCGCCTTGGTGATGTGCACAGCTGTATCAACCTGAAGGGCGGTGACCTCTACGACGGTGTTCATCCCAGTGAGCAGGGCTATGCGAAGATGGGTGAGGATTGGGCGAAGAAAGTGACCTCTTTCGAGACGGATCCGTCAGGAACTCCAACGACGACACCTGCAGTTCCGACACTGAAACCTACGACAGCGCCTACTGCAGTCCCGACGGCAACACAAAAACCGACAGCGACGCCGAAGCCAACATCGACGACAAAACCGACTTCCGTCCCGACGCCTACCGAAGCGCCGGAGCCGACTCTGCAACCGGTACCGACAAAGAACCCTTCCGGACGCGTGCTCTACCGTGATTTGAAGCTGGACGGAACAATTACCCTTGGGAAATTCCTCCATTGGGAGAAATAAGAGTCGTTATTTTTACAACCGGGCTCTTTATTGCGCAGACAAAAGTATATATACTGTGTTTATACCAAATAAATAACTGTTGCGGGGAGGACAGAGCATTTGCTCTGTCCTCCCCGCGTGTTTTAATACTTAATTTTCTGTGATCATCGCATGCCACTCCTGCAGTGAGTGGATCTGGTGGGTGTCATGCTCGTTGACGAAACCGATGCCTTCTGCAGCTGCTTTTGCGGCTGTGATGGTCGTGATGTACGGGATGCGGTATTTGACGGCGCTCTTCCTGAGGTAGCTGTCGTCGTTCACGGCATCTTTGCCGATCGGAGAGTTGATGATCAGGCTGATCTCTCCGTTGGTCATGGCATCCAGGAGATTCGGACGTCCTTCGTAGAGTTTCAGGACTTTTTCGGCAGGGATGCCTGCCTCTGTAATGGCCTCGTAGGTGCGGCCGGTTGCCAGAATCTTAAAGCCGTCTTTGTGGAAGAGTTTCGCGATTCCTGCTGCCTCCGGGCGGTCCTTGTCGTTGACGGAGATCAGCACGCTTCCCTTGAACGGAAGCTCGGATTTTGCGGCCTCCTGTGCTTTTACGAAGGCCTCGCCGGTGGAATCGGCCATGCCGAGAACCTCACCGGTGGAGCGCATCTCCGGTCCGAGAACCGGATCTACTTCCTGGAACATATTGAACGGGAAGACTGCCTCCTTCACGCCGTAATACGGAATGACGCGGTTGCTGTTCTGAAGTTTCTCGACCGGTGATTTGCGGCCGGTCAGCTCAGCGGTGATGATGTCCGTGGCGATCGGAACCATCTGGATACCGGCAACCTTCGATACCAGCGGAACGGTTCTGGATGCGCGCGGGTTGGCCTCGATCACGAACACTTTTCCGTTCTCAATGGCGTACTGCATGTTCATCAGGCCGACCACATGCATCTCCTCGGCAATCTTTCTGGTGTACTCTTTGATCGTCTCGAGGTTCTCCGTCGGTATGTGTTTCGACGGAATGATGCAGGCGCTGTCTCCGGAGTGGATGCCGGCCAGCTCGATGTGCTCCATGACTGCAGGTACGAAGGCGTGGGTGCCGTCCGCGATGGCGTCGGCCTCACATTCCATGGCATGATTCAGGAAGCGGTCGATGAGGATCGGACGATCCGGGGTGACGCCGATGGCGGCTTTCATGTAGTCTGCCATGCTCTCATCGTCGTAAACCACTTCCATTCCACGGCCTCCGAGTACGAAGGAAGGACGAACCATAACCGGATAGCCGATCTTGTGAGCGGTCTCAATGGCTTCTTCGACGCTGACGGCCATGCCTGCCTCCGGCATAGGAATGCCGAGTTTATCCATCATAGCGCGGAAGTGATCTCTGTCTTCCGCAAGGTCAATGACTTCCGGTGTGGTACCAAGGATTTTTACACCGTTTTTCTTAAGGCTGGCTGCGAGATTCAGCGGCGTCTGACCGCCGAACTGGGCGATCACACCTACCGGGTTCTCCTTCTTGTAGATGGAGAGCACGTCCTCCAGGGTGAGGGGCTCGAAGTAGAGCTTGTCGGAGGTGTCGTAATCAGTGGACACGGTCTCCGGGTTGCAGTTTACAATGATGGACTCAAAGCCAAGTTTTTTCAGAGAAAGGGCAGCGTGTACACAGCAGTAGTCAAACTCAATACCCTGACCGATTCTGTTGGGACCTCCGCCAAGGATCATAACCTTCGGCTTTCCGCCCTCTTTGATCGGGTTGTTGTCCGGTGCATTGTAGGTAGAGTAGTAGTAGGCGCTGTCTTCTGTACCGCTGACATGTACAGCGTCCCAGGTTTCCTCGATGCCGAGGCTGATTCTCTTCTCACGAACCTCGTCCTCGGAAATCTCAAGAATCTGTGCCAGGTATTTGTCCGAGAAGCCGTCCTTTTTCGCGCGGATCAGCGCTTCATCAGAAGGAAGAGATCCCTTGTTTTTCAGTAGTTCTTCCTCTTCCTCAACCAGCTCTTTCATCTGCTGTACGAAGTATCTCTTGACTTTGGTGATTTCGAAAATCTCATCAACGGTAGCACCTTTGCGGAGAGCCTCATACATCATGAAATGACGCTCGGAGGAAGGTGTTACGAGGCGTTTCAGGAGCTCTTCTTTGGAGAGGTCGTTGAAGTCCTTTACAAAGCCGAGACCGAAGCGGTCCTTCTCCAGAGAACGGATGGCCTTCTGAAGTGCCTCTTTGTAATTTTTACCGATACTCATAACCTCGCCGACCGCGCGCATCTGGGTGCCGAGTTTGTCCTCAACACCTTTGAATTTCTCGAATGCCCAGCGGGAGAATTTAACGACTACATAGTCGCCGTCCGGTTTGTATTTGTCGAGGGTGCCGTACTTTCCGCACGGAAGATCCGCCAGTGTAAGGCCGGAGGCAAGTTTCGCGGACACGAGAGCGATCGGGAAACCGGTTGCCTTTGAAGCAAGGGCGGAAGATCTGGAGGTTCGCGGGTTGATCTCGATGACAACGACACGGTCGGTCACCGGATCGTGAGCGAACTGAACGTTTGTACCGCCGATGACGCCGATGTGCTCAACGATGCGGTAGGCCTGTTCCCGGAGTTTCGCCTGCAGTTCCTCGCTGATGGTAAGCATGGGCGCTACGCAGAAGGAATCTCCTGTGTGCACGCCGACCGGATCCACGTTCTCGATGAAGCAGACGGTGATCATATTGTTGTCCTTGTCACGGACAACCTCGAGCTCGAGCTCCTCCCAGCCGAGGATGGATTCCTCGATCAGAACCTGGTTGATCAGGGACGCCTGCAGACCGCGGGATGCGACTGTCTGCAGTTCCTCGCGGTTGTATACGAGTCCGCCGCCGGCGCCGCCCATGGTGTAGGCCGGACGAACAACAACCGGGTAACCGAGCTTGTCCGCATATTTGACAGCTTCTTCCACGCTGTAGGCCTCGTGGCTTCTCGGCATATCGATATGGAGTTTGTTCATGGTCTCCTTGAACTCGATTCTGTCCTCACCGCGCTCGATGGCATCTACCTGGACACCGATGACCTGCACGTTGTATTTGTCGAGGACACCTGCCTTGTAGAGCTCGGAACAGAGGTTCAGACCGGACTGGCCGCCGAGGTTCGGAAGCAGAGCATCCGGTCTCTCCTTTGCGATGATCTCCTCCAGTCTGTTTACGTTGAGTGGTTCGATATATGTGATATCTGCCATCTCCGGGTCGGTCATGATGGTCGCCGGGTTGGAATTCACCAGAACAATTTCGTAGCCGAGGCTTCGAAGAGCCTTGCAGGCCTGTGTTCCGGAATAATCAAACTCGCACGCCTGTCCGATGATGATTGGACCTGATCCGATGATCAGAATTTTGTGTATGTCTGTTCTCTGCGACATGGTTTCCTCCTGGTAATAAATAAGTAGCTATGAATATCGGGTATTCATATATAAGTAGATTGTATCCTTTGTTATTTTACCAAATCAGAGAAAAAAAGATATGTAAAAAATTGCAAAATACTGCATATTTTTTACATGCGCGCAGGTGACACCAAATAATACGCCGTTCCCAGGGCAGGCTTTCTAACGTGGAGCGCAGTGGACGAAGGAGGTGAGATACCGTTGAAAGTGACAGAATTGTTTGCGCTTTAAATGAAATAGATCATTTATGCGATGGCCAATGCCGCAAATATTTCCGGAAATGCGGAACATATCGATGCCGTTTTTCAGGAAAAAGAAATATCCGGGGACGCAAAGGGAAAACTTCCGAAATGCGATCATTTTTTCTTGTGCCATAGAAAGCCTGTATCGTGAGTATTAGTTTTCCTCTCGAAGTGCCCAGTCTCTGCAGGATCTGACTTCGGTGGCGAGCCCTTCATAGAACTCCGGCTCGTGGCAGACCATCAGGATGCTGCCCTTGTATTCCTGAAGCGCCCGTTTGAGCTCCGCTTTCGCGTCCACGTCGAGGTGGTTGGTCGGCTCGTCGAGGACGAGAAGGTTGGAAGGCCGTCCGATCAGCTTGCAGAGACGGACCTTTGCCTGTTCTCCACCGGAGAGGACTTTCACCTTGCTCTCGATGTGCTGCGTCGTAAGACCGCATTTCGCGAGGGCGCTGCGGACTTCATACTGGTTCCAGCCCGGGAACTCCTGCCAGATTTCCTCGATACAGGAGGTACTGATGTTCTGGTCCATCTCCTGTTCGAAATAGCCGATCTCCAGGAAATCTCCCCGGGATACTTCTCCCGAGAGAGGCTGAATCAGACCGAGAAGACTCTTGAGAAGTGTTGTTTTTCCGATGCCGTTGGAACCGGTGAGTACGACCTTGGTGTTTCTCTCCATCACAAAATCCAGCGGACGGGAGAGAGGTTCGTCGTAGCCGATCACGAGGTTTTTTGTCTCGAAGAGAATGCGGCTCGGCGTTCTGGCTACCTCAAAGTGGAACTCCGGCTTCGGTTTTTCTCTCTGGAGCTCTATGATATCCATATTGTCCAGCTTCTTCTGTCTGGACATGGCCATATTTCTGGTTGCCACGCGGGCTTTGTTTCTTGCTACAAAGTCCTTGAGATCGGCGATCTCTTTCTGCTGCCTCTCGTAGGCGGCTTTTTTCTGTGCCTTCTGCATCTCATAGACTTCCATGAACTTGTCATAGTCACCGACATACCTTGTCAGTGTGCTGTCCTCGATGTGGTAGATCAGATTGATGACCGAATTGAGGAAGGGGATATCGTGGGAAATAAGTACGAAGGCATTTTCATATTCCTGCAGATATCGCTTGAGCCAGAAGATGTGTTCTTCGTCGAGGTAGTTGGTCGGCTCGTCCAGAAGAAGGATGTCCGGTTTCTCAAGCAGTAGTTTCGCGAGAAGAACCTTTGTCCTCTGTCCGCCGGAGAGCTCGGTGACATCCCGGTCGAGGCCGAGATCGAGAAGACCGAAGGCACGGGCCACTTCCTCGACTTTTGCGTCAATCAGATAGAAATCATGGGAGGAGAGCAGATCCTGGATCGTACTTGTCTCCTCGAGCATCTGATCCATCTGATCCGCTTTATCCGGATCGCCCATCTGATCGTAGATCTCGTTCATCTTCTTCTCCATCTCGAAAAGAGAAGAGAAGGCGTCGTGAAGGACGTCGTTGATCGTCATTCCGCTTTGCAGCACCGTGTGCTGATCCAGATAACCGACCTTGACGTTTTTCGCCCACTCGATTTTTCCCTCGTCGGGTTCCAGCTTGCCGGTGACAATGTTCATGAAGGTGGATTTTCCCTCGCCGTTTGCGCCGACAAAGCCGATATGTTCTCCCTTCAGAAGACGGAAGGTCACATCCCTGAAAATCTCTCGGTCTCCGAAGCCATGGGAAAGGTGTTCTACATTTAAAATACTCATCTCAGAATACTACTCCTTGCGGTGAATTACAGTGCTGTGAGTATATCACATCCGGCTGGCAGTGACTATCTGTATTTTTTTGTGACTGAACAACTGCTCAATATTCGCAAAGCGGCTGTAAGAAGCCACTATCCGTAATTTTTTCTCTGTGAGCGAACGATGTCCGCAAGCGGACTTCATCCCCTCAGAACCTCAATCACCTGGCATACATGTCTTTTGATCAGCGACAGGATGTCATATTTTTCGTTTTCGATTATAAATTTTATAAAAAAATAAGGATTTCACAGGAATTGTTCCTTGATGTTATATATCTTAAAAATGTTGTGGCGATGTTATATGTTGTTTATGTATATTTTTTGAGGCACAATATATTGATATTTGTATGTATTCGATAAAATGATACAGGAAGTATTGACGTCCAAATTTTTTGCGATAGAATAGAGATGAATTTTGAGAGCACAATACTTTTTTAGGAGAAATCATGACAAACAAGGTCTTTGGTACAAGAATTAAAGAATTATCCATGCAGAAGCTTGCAAATGAGATGGGCGTTTCCACGAGCAGAGTCAGCATCTGGGAGAATACCGGATACGTTCCGAATATGAATGTACTTGCGGATTTAGCGAAATACTTCAATGTTACGACAGACTACCTTCTCGGAAATGACAGCAGCGAAGAGCGCAGTGTTGAGACGGACAGATTAAGCTCCATTCAGAGAAATCTGGAGAAACTGAGCGAAGGCGATCTGCAGAAGGTTGAGGAAATCCTTCAGATGGAATTCACAGATGTTTTCGTGAGCTGATTTGACGGGATTGAAAAATGATAAAAGACAGTAAGGAACCGGCAGTTCGTCTCCCGGTTCCTTTTTTGTGTTACAGGAAATTCTTCCGGAATTTCAAAACAAAAAACACTTTGGGAGTGCGCGTTTTTTTGGTATACTTTAGACGGCGTGAAAATGCCAGACAAACCTGAGGGGGAGTAGAAAAATGTCATCAAATGCTTTGCGTCTGGATCACGGTTCATTGGATGTTCCGGGGCCAGACATTCGGACGAAAAAAATCTTAAGCGGAAGCGCGATCAAAATGATTGCTGTGATCCTGATGATTGTCGATCATGTCACAGCCTATATTCTGGGGCATCTGCCGGTGTTTATTAATTATATCGAAGTCGCCGGCGTAAAAATCAGCTGGTATATGATTATCCGTCACATCACCCGCATGGGCTTTCCGCTTTTTTGTTTTGGAATTGTCGAGGGATATCTTCACACACATGACCGCCGGAAGTACGGACTGAATCTTCTTGTTTTTGCGTTTCTGTCCGAGGTTCCCTGGGATCTTGTGCATTATAACAAGTTGTTTGACACCACCAAACAGAATGTTTTTTTCACCTTGTTTCTTGGCTATCTCGCGATTTGCATTCTTGAGAAATACAAAGACGATATGCTCAAGTGCACGTTGCTTTTGCTCATCTGTACGCTCGTTTCTTTTCCTATGCATGCCGACTACGGGCCGAAGGGTTTTTGCTTCCTTGTCGTCATGTATGTCGTAAGGAATAATCTCGCTCTCCAGGCTCTTGCGTCCGGAGGAATGATCAATGAAATCAGTCACGGAGCCGGAGCGCTCGCGGCGATTCCGATTGCGCTCTACAACGGCGAACGCGGCTTCATAAAGGGGAAATTCTGGAAGTATTTTTTCTATTGCATTTATCCGGGACATCTGCTTGCGATCTGGTATGCACTGGTACGAATAGGATATTTCAAGATTTAGTCGGAAACTGACGGAATCGAGTATAAAATTATTGATATTTTTTGCGAATTTTAATACAATATAAACAACAGCTCGTATTGTTAGAAATAGTGCTTATGAGCGAATAACCGGCGATTAGAGGAGTAATTCACATGGGTGAGCAAGCCAAAGATTTTGAAGGGATTCTGGAGCAGGACGGTATTCTGGTCTATAAAACAAAAGGAATCAGTATGAGACCGATGCTCCGCACAAACAGGGATGTCATCATCATTCGTAAAAAGAAAGCGAATGAGCGTTTCCATAAATATGATGTTGTATTGCACAAACGTGCCAACGGACAATATGTACTTCACAGAATCACAAAAGTAGCGGAGGATCACTACATGATTCGTGGCGATAATTGCCGTAATACAGAATATGTCCGTGAAGATCAGGTGCTTGGTATCCTGGAGACTTTTATCCGGGATGGCAAGAAGAAGGTTCCGGTGACAGATTTTAAGTATCGTATTTATTCGCATATGATTGTTGCGGACTATCCGATCCGTCGCGCGAAGAGTGAAATTCTGATCGCAATGAAAAAGATGCTTGGCATGAAGCTTGGACCCATGCCGGAATAAAGGGAATTGGAACGGCCGGCCGTCATGGCCGGCCATTCTTGGCTCATAGGAAGTTGATCCGCATTTCCTGCTTTCGGAGTATACAAGCTGTGGTCAGCATTTTAACAAATCTTTTTTACAGAGGAGACAATCATGGGAAATCCGATTGAAGAACAGATTCAGCAGAATATTGATGAACTCTTGATGGTGTATGAGGACATGGGGGACCTGACGGACGCCTATACTGCACAGCTTAAGAAAAAGAAAAACACTTATTTTACGGGGCCGGAGCTGGTGAAAGCAAGTCAGTTTCTGGCGGCACTGTCGGTGATCCAGGACAACGAGGATGACTTGTCCGTCGATGAGCTGGAGGAAGATGTGTTCAGTGAGGCCGGAGTCTGGAAGAGCGGAATCGGAGATGAGATCTGCGCATTCATCCGCGAAGTTACCGGACAGCCCTGCAAAGAGGGCGAGCAGGTACAGGCGATTCTTGAAAAGTATCGGATTCATTGAGGAACCGGCAATGCCGATCGCAGGACGGGAGTGTAAGAAATGAAGGAACAGGGGAAAGCTGCTGTTTTGAAGCTGCTTTCTCCTGTTCCTTTTTAAAGGACATATTTTCACACACAAAACGGAGGAACGAGCGGAATCAGAACGACGATCAGGAGAATTTTACAACGACAGTATTGTTCTCAATTCGTATGGAGCCGTAATCCGGGTAACAGGGCATTTTTTTATAGTAAGAGCTGGTTTTTATTTTGAGAATTTCAAAACCTTCCGCGTAAACCGGATGGTATCCGAGAAACTGTTCGACATAGTTTCTTCTTGTAATCATATTTAACTGATTAGCCGGAATGGCACCATACTGTTCCACGTATTCATCCCATGGATTGTTATACAGGGGATCATCAACGGAACCGATGATTGCCCAGGGCATGTCCGCCCGGAACCCTTCTGTATTTTTGATCTGTGTTACAAGAGAATTCCAGTAATTATAGGACTGCTGATTTGCATAGTATAAAAGTGAGTAGCTTGCGTTGTTCTGTCTGTAGTAGATCAGTGTAATGATGATCAGAGCAGCGGCGACTGTCTTTTTGCACCATTTTGCCCGGTTTTGGGAAAGCGGTTTATCCTCACCCAGACACCCCTGTTCGCAGAGGGCGACCGGCATGAGATAGATCAACACGATTCCGTAAATCATCAGGGTGTGGATATATGCGTGATAGCACATCAGAATGATACTGCTAATCGCGAGAGGATAGAGGAGAATGAGTACCAGAAAGAGCCACCTGGTTTGTTTAAATACTTCTTTTCGTTTTCGAATGATGAGAACGAGCATGTAGAAAGAAGCGATGATCAGGATATAGAGCATCACCCGGATGATCCAGTTGTTGGATGCACCCATATCACAGTAGTCGTCGAACGGAATCTTTAAAAAGGATTTGTAGGCGCTGGAGAGAATCTTTGGGATTTCACGAATGTCAAGTTTTCCCATGGATGAGATATTCTGATAATTGCTAAGACTGGAGTTGCAGGCAAACAGACTGATCCTGAGCAGAATAAAGTAATCGATCAGACCAAGGATCAGAGTTCCCAGGTAGAGAAAACCACTTTTCAGAAGAGAAATAAAGGTAGTGTCCTCGCTGATACTCCGGATGATCAGAAGCGTAAGAAACAAACCGATCATGAGCGGAAAATATGCCTGATAGATTCCAAGCGAACAGGCTGCCAGGAAGGCGCCGGCCAGAAAACCAAATTTGTATTTGATTGTCAGGTAAACGCCGGTTACCGTCATCAGGATGGCTGCTGCGTAGTAATGCGATGTAAAGGAAAAGAGCAGAGTGTCTCCAATCGATGGAAAGGAAATGAACATGGCGCTCCATATCCCACAGTGGAGCAGATCATGCAAATCAAAGATAAGGACAATGATATATGCGGCAACAGCAAGGATACAGATACACAGGATATCGTTAAAGGTCTGAAGATTGAGGTTGCCGAAGATGGTTTCCATGGTGTCGCCCAACAGCGTCAAAAGCCATCGGCCGGATGTGATACCGATCCCGTATCCATGCATGAAATGTAAATTGTCCTGATTATTCAGTATATTTGTGAGAAGAAAAAGATAGCCGATCAGTCCGGTGATCAGACCACTAAAAATAGTCACCAGTTTTCGCTTGACAGTAAAACGCATGGTTGCCCCTTCCAATGGTTTTTGTTCAGTATTGTAACATACACTAAAAGTAGAACAAAAAAATTATAAATAATAGAAGACATATATTCAAGGAGGAATCTGCAGATTCCACACGGAGGCACCGGGAAGGAATCACTCTTTTTTTTGATCGCGATATAGCTATTTGCGAATTCTGTGCTATAATTAATCGTTGATTGGTTTTTTTTGAAAAAATGTAGTTTATACTTTGAGAGCACGAAATAAGGAGTTTGTTCATGAAATACCTGCAAAGGTTGATTCCCGTTTACGCGCTTGTTCCGCTCGCGTTTGCTTTTGTTTTAAACGGGACCGGATATTATGGCATACAGCTGCTGCACAATGTATTGGATTTTCATGACTTTTCGCTGCCGATCGATCATCGGATCCCCTTCGTGCCTGCGTTCATTTTCATTTATCTTCTGGCGTTTGCGCAGTGGATCACGGGTTTTGTCATGTGCGCGAGAGAGAGCAGGGAATTCTGTTTCCGGTTCCTGAGCGCGGAGACCTGCGCGAAGGCGTTGACATTGTGTATTTTTATACTTCTGCCGTCGACGATTGTCCGGCCGGAAATCACAGGAACAGATCTTGCGTCAAAACTGACTGCCTGGATTTATGCGGCAGATGAGCCGATGAATCTTCTACCCTCGATCCATTGTCTGGAGAGCTGGTTCTGCCTGAGAGCAGCCTTTTCGCAGAAGAAGACGGGAAAGGTTTACGCCCTGGGGCATCTGATTATGACGCTGCTGGTTTTTGCATCGGTGTTGTTTGTTAAGCAGCATGTCATTCTCGACATTGTTGCCGGGATGGCTGTGTTCGAATTTGCTTTTTTTCTGACCCGAAAAAAAGGGCTGGAAAGCTTCTATGCAGCCGCGGAGCGGAGAATTACGGAGTACTTCGGCAGAATTCGTTCCGTCACAGGAAATCCTTCCGGATCCTTCGGAATTTCTATGGCACAAAATGCTCCGCAGGATGTGAACTCGCGCGATAGGTAGATCATGGTATGAATAAAAAGAAAGTAATGTGGGCGCTGATTTCCGCAGTTCTGGCTGTGCTCACAATTATAACGATATTTTCACAGAATAAGAATCTGTCTCTGCAGATGGTGATGGACGCGCTGCACGAGGCCGACCGGAAGTGGCTGATCCCCGCGGTCTTGTCGATGCTCGGTTTTATTGTCTTCGAGGGGGAGGCGATTCTCAGCATTCTCCGACAGATCGGCTATCCGAGGAAACAGAAAGACGGGCTTGTATTTGCGGCTGGCGATGTCTATTTTTCCGCGATCACACCGTCCGCCTCCGGAGGACAGCCGGCCAGCGCGTTCTTTATGATGCGAAGCGGGATCCCGGGATCTGTGGTGACGGCCGTATTGCTCTTAAATCTTGTGATGTATACACTGGGGATTCTCACGGTCGGCGCGTTCTGCATGATCGCCGCACCGCAGATTTTCTTTCACTTCAGTATTGTGTCGCGTGTGCTGATCGGGCTGGGACTTTTGGTACTGGTTCTGCTCGCCGTTGCTTTTTTCATGCTTCTGGTGAGAATCGATATTCTGGAGAACCTTGGCAGGAAAGGAATTTGTCTCCTTCACAAGCTGCATCTTCTCCGGCATCCGGAGGCGAAGTTGAAAAGACTGACGAACGCGATGGAAGAGTATGAGGACTGTGTCCGTCAGATGAGGGGGCACAAACGCGCGTTTCTTTCGGCGTATTTCTGGAATCTCCTTCAGCGGGTGTCTCAGATCTGTGTCTCGATGTTTATGTTTCTTGCCACCGGCGGGAAGTGGAAGGACGCCTTTTCCATCTGGGTCACACAGAGCTTTGTTGCGATCGGCTCGAACTGTGTTCCGATTCCCGGCGGCATGGGCGCCGCGGACTATCTGATGATCGACGGTTTCCGACAGCTGATGTCTGATACAGCAGCTGCCAGGCTTGAATTATTAAGTAGAAGTCTTTCCTTCTACATTTGTGTAATGGTCAGCGGTTTGATCGTTGCAATAGGATATTTTGTCTGCAAAACAGCGGATAAAAAGCGAGAAAGGAAGCAATTAGCAAAATGATAGGTTTTTACGATTATTCCGTGTGGCTGACATATCTGTCATTGTTATCTGCTACATTGGGAATACTGATTTCTCTTCATGGTATCGGTCACCCGTATCTGGGTATTTTTTGTCTGATGTTCAGCGGTCTCTGCGATGCTTTTGACGGAAGAGTGGCAAGAACAAAAAAGAATCGCACAGATTCGATGAAAAAGTTTGGTATTCAGATCGACTCTCTATCCGATCTGGTTGCCTTCGGTGTCCTTCCTGTCTGTATCGGAGAGGCAATGGCAGGGGTAGGCCCGGGAATCAGCGGTATTTCCAGAATTCATTTCAACGGACAGCTTCGAAGTCTGCTTCCGGCTCTGATGGTTCCGAGCATGCTCTTCTATGCGCTGGCGGCGCTGATTCGACTGGCCTATTTCAATGTTCTCGAGGAGGAAAGACAGAAGACGGAAGTGGGGTGCAGAAAGAGTTACATCGGTCTTCCGGTAACATCCGCGGCACTTATTTTTCCGACAATACTTTTGATCCAGTATATTACACCCTTTGATGTCACGTTTATTTATTTTGCGTTCCTGGTCATCACCGGTGTATTGTTCATCACGAAATTCGAGGTTCCGAAGCCGGGGCTTCGCGGAATTCTGATCATGGTCGGCATCGGCCTGTTGGAAGGCGCGCTGCTTCTCGTGGGAATCTTCTTTCTGGATCACTACAACATTTAAGTATGAACGCAAGCTTAAGTGCGAAGTAGGACACGACAATTCTACATATGGAGGTAAGCATCGATGTCTCTGGGACTTGATTTTTTATATCGTACGATTCCGGGCAGAGTGCTTCTGAAAATTCTTGCCGGCCGGAGTTTATCCAAACTCGCCGGCTTTTTTTTGGATTCACCGCTCTCGAAACCTTTGATCAGACCCTTTGTTCAAAGCAATGGCATTGATCTCGGCGAATGTGAGAATACAGACTTTCGCTGTTTCAATGACTGCTTTACCAGAAAGCTGAAGAGCGAACTCCGACCGGTGGATATGGAGGCGGATCACCTCATCTCTCCCTGCGACGGGCTTCTGAGCGTCTGGCCGGTCAGGGAGGACACGGTACTTCCCGTCAAACAGAGCAAGTATACGATTTCCGGACTCTTGCAAAACAAGGATCTCGCGGTGGAATTCGGTGGCGGAACCTGTCTTGTGTTCCGTCTCTGCGTAAACCACTACCATCGCTACTGCTATCCGGACAGCGGTACAAAGGGTGAGAACGTATTTATTCCGGGAAAACTGCACACGGTCCGGCCGGTTGCCCTGCGGGAGGTTCCGGTGTTCACCGAGAACTGCAGAGAATATACGATTCTGGACACCGATCACTTCGGGCGAATGGCGCAGATCGAAGTCGGCGCGATGCTTGTCGGAAAAATTCTGAATCATCACGGCAAGTGGCCGATTCGTCGGGGACAGGAGAAGGGGTATTTCCTTTACGGAGGGTCAACGATCATACTTCTGCTTCAAAAAAATGCCGCAGTTATCGACCCGGAGATTCTTGAAGAGTGCGGAAAGGGCAAAGAGGTGCCGGTTCGCTTCGGACAGAGGATCGGACACAGGCAGGCGGTGCGTCCAAAAGTGTAAATGCCGAGACCCTGCATCCGGAGTGGATTCCGGAATTCCCTGAATAATATTCATGGAAAAATCACGATGAAGATAGTTATAAATAAGAGGCCTGATATACGTTGATGAAAGGAAGTGAGGATGTGAGCACGAAGAATGACAAACTGACCGGTGATTACCGCGTGTGTGTGAATGAGGCCGACGCGTTTCTTTCGGTGGCGAAATCCTGTGTACGAAGCATTGAGGATTTCCTTGGCGGGAAAATGTATCCCTTCGCCGTGAATGTCAGCTTTGCCTGCGAGCTGTATCTGAAGGCGCTGATGATCCGTCGGTCCTCCGCCTCAGAATTCGTCCGGGGGCATGATCTGAAATCGCTCTTTGAGAGCCTTTCTCCCGAAGACCGTGATGCGATCCGGAAGATGTACGGGAAGAAAAGCGGTGTTTCCCTCGATCAGCTTCTGGAAGAGTCCGGAAAGGCATTCGAGGACTGGAGATATGCATTGGAAAAAGCCGCATCCATCAACGTCACGGGAATTCTTGCCTTTGCGAATGTCCTTCAGGACTATGTCAAAAAAACAGGAGAAAATGCAGGAGGCTCTTGAATATTCCGTGAAAAAGGAATATCCTGTTGTATTTGGCGGGCATCTCTTACGTCGAGATTTCAGGATCTTCTCATAAGAAGGTGAAAGCACCCGACCAAATCTGTTAGGAGAGAACAACATATGAACAAGAGTAAGTTGACGCCGATGCTCTTTACTGCAATGAAGGACTATTCGAAAGAGCAGTTTGTGAAGGATGTGATCTCGGGTATCATCGTGGCTATCATTGCCCTTCCACTCTCGATCGCGCTGGCGCTCGCATCCGGTGTCGGACCGGAAGAGGGTATCTACACAGCCATTATCGCCGGTTTTCTGATCAGTTTCTTCGGCGGTAGCCGTGTACAGATCGCCGGACCGACGGCTGCGTTTGCGACCATCGTTGCCGGAATTGTGGCGAAGAACGGAATGAGCGGACTGGCAATGGCGACCATTTTTGCCGGCGTGCTTCTGATTCTGATGGGCATCTTCCGTCTCGGAAGTCTGATCTCGTTTATTCCCTATACAATTACGACCGGCTTTACCGCGGGCATAGCGGTTACAATTCTGATCGGCCAGTTAAAGGATTTCTTCGGGCTCACATTCCCGAAGGGAACCGTGACGATTGAAACTATGGACAAGATGAAGGCTGTCATCGCCAATTTCGGTACGGTCAATGTTCAGGCGGTGATCGTCGGACTTGTCTGCCTCGCGATTCTGATTGTCTGGCCATTTGTCCCGAAAATCGGTGAGGTGATTCCGGGTTCTCTGATCGCTGTCTTTGCAGGCATTGCGATGGTGAACCTTCTTCATATGAAAGTAAATACAATCGGTGATCTCTATACGATCAGCAATTCGCTGCCGAAATTCCACATGCCGGACTTCAGTCTTGCCGCGATCCGTGAATGTGCCGGAAACGGATTTACAATTGCGATTCTTGCGGCGATCGAATCCCTGCTTTCCTGTGTGGTTGCGGACGGTATGATCAACGCGCATCACCGTCCGGACGCGGAGCTGATTGCCCAGGGACTCGGAAATATCGGATCGGCCTTCTTCGGAGGAATTCCGGCGACAGGAGCCATCGCGAGAACAGCGGCGAACATCAAGAACGGCGGAAGAACCCCGGTTGCCGGAATCGTTCACTCCATCGTGCTGGTGCTAGTATTGATCGTGCTCATGCCCTATGCGGCGCTGATTCCGATGCCTACGATTGCGGCGATTCTTTTTATCGTTGCCTACAATATGTGCGGCTGGAAGACCTTTGTTCATCTCTGCAAGACCGCGCCGAAGAGCGATATCGCGATTCTGGTCAGCACCTTTGCGCTCACCGTCTGCTTCGACCTTGTCATTGCCATCGGCGTGGGCATGATGCTCTCCTGCCTCTTCCTGATGAAGCGGATGGCAGACGAGACCAGCGTCATCCCGTGGCAGTACGTGGACAACGCCAACGATCCGGACAGCATTGATCTTCGCATCGTGCCAAAGCATGTGCGTGTCTTCGAGATTAACGGACCGCTGTTCTTCGGAGCAGCCGAGCGCATTGCAGAAATCAACCTCAAGGAGTACACAAGAGTTCTCGTCATTCGTATGCGTGCGGTGCCGGCGCTTGACGCAACCGCCATGCACTCACTGGAGAACCTCTACCGTCAGTGCAAAGACCGGAATGTAAAGATGGTCTTCTCGCATGTCAATGAGCAGCCGATGCGCACGATGGAGAAAGCCGGCTTTGTGGAGAAAGTCGGAAGAGAGAATTTTGCGGCTCATATCGACGCGGCTCTGGAGCGGGCGGAGGAGATCAACTGATCCCGAGGAAAAAATTTTCACGTAATAAATCACGGTTAAGGAAACACGGATGCCATCATCTGTGTTTCCTTTTTTAGAGCCTACAAAAGAGTAACTTATATATACATTTATTGAGATATATAAATTAATTGTTATCTTTCGCGCTTTCCATATATTTTTCTTTTGTTTTATTATAAAATATTACATGTGGTATTTAACATCCCGGTGTAACAAAATCGCTGTAAAAGCACTTTTTGTGCAGGAAGAAAATTGCAGGGAACTGAAATACGAAGCTGGTTTGATTACTTTTAAGTATTCATGTGAGGCTGGATTAGTATGAATGGAAACGCAACAATCTTTAGAGGGCAGCATAGCAGGACAACATGGGCGAACTATGTCCATATATATGTCACGGATAAACTGACCGTCGGTGAATGGAGTTGACTGACTCCGTTCACCGGCGGTCGTTTTGTTGTGTGGTTGGAAATCGCTTCACATTCCCTATCGCATAATGTTCTACCGGGGTACACACTTGCGCGAAGATTTGACAAGGGTATTTGTACATGGATCTGAAACGAGTCCTCCGATTCACAGGCAGGAGGAGAAAGGAATGTGAATGATCATTGAGAAGAAACAAAACAACGGAGAGTTTTGCCTTATCCTTTCGGGGAGAATCGACACAACGACTTCACCGCAGCTCCGGGAGAAAATTGCGGAGATTCCGGATGAAGCAGAACGGCTGATTCTTGATTTCAAAGATGTGGAATATATCTCCTCGGCTGGACTTCGTGAACTATTGGTCTGCAGACAGCGCTTTCGCGAAGAGCGGATGCTGATCAGTACTGCGTTGGAAAAACCGTAAATCGTGTCTTGAGAGATTTCCTATCCGGAAAGGAGAAGAAAAGAAATGGCCCAAAAAAGGGAAAATGGTCTTGATCTGTTGAGGGTTATCGCGGCGATCCTTGTGTGTGCCGTTCATGTGTGCAACGTGGGAAGAGAGCAGGCGGTGAATCTGCAGGATCCGAACTTCACGTTTCATTTTTTCTATGTGATCTTTCATCTGGCACAGGCCGCTGTATCCTGTTTTGTCGCACTCTCCGGTGCGTTTATCCTGAAGGCTTCATCCACGAAAGATTATCTCTCGTTTTACAGGAGAACATGGAAGAAGGTTGTGATCCCGACGATTGTTTTTTCCGTCTTTTACATCCTATTTGAGACAATCCAGAATTGTATGCTGTCTCCGGAGCAGAGCAATCTCGCGGGAACTTTTCTGATGACGCTGACAGGGAAGATTGTCATGGGCATTATGGGATTCCCGGCTGTACACATGTGGTATATGTTTATGCTCATGGTGCTGTATCTTCTCGCTCCTTTCGTGGCACTGGCGAAGGAACATATGGGAGAAAGGAACTTCGCAAAAGCGGCGTTTATCCTGTGGTTCCTTGGCGCTGTCGACGCGGTCTCTCATCAGACGAGAATCTCATGGAGTCTCGGATACACGGCAGATCTCCTCGGGATCTTCATGCTTGGCTATGTATTGCATGAGTGGGCATCGAAGAAGAAAGGGGAAACTGCGGTAGGGTTCGGTCTGATTGCGGGAGGTTGCTGCCTGATTGCCGTGGAGTATCTGATCTGGTTTGTGATCCGGAACAATGAAGCTGTCGCGCAGTTTTTTCAGCAGAGGCCTCATAATCCGTTTTTGTCGATGGGAGCGCTTCTGTGCATTGCCGGCTTTACCATTCTTGAGATCAGGGGAAATTTCGGAACACTTTCGCTGCTCACCCTTTGGGTTTATATTGTGCATCCGGCAGTCATCGCTATTGTGTGCGGAATAGAGAGCGTTCTTCTCCATATACCTTTTCAGGAGGTCGGAATCGAAAAACCGGTGCTGGTGGGAAGTATCAATATTGTTCTTGTGGTTATTCTATCCTTTATTATCGCCTGGTTTGTTGAAAAAGTGATGCAGAGACCGGGAAAACCATCCGGCGGAAAAACGAAAGGAGGAAATGTGTGAAGACATTCAAAGCCTTTTTTTCTCAATTATCAGAACAAGAAAACGCAAGGATTGCGCTTGCGGCCGGTGATGAAACCTATACATACGCCCAGCTCGACAAGGCGGCGGATCTGTTTGCCTCAGATCTTATTGAGGCCGGTTTACTGCCCGGGGATCACGTGGGAATCTGGTCGTTCAACAGCGCCAACTGGCTGATCGCAATGCTCGGAATTGTCCGGGCGGGAGGCGTGGCTATTCTTGGAAATTACAGCATGACCTATCCGGATATCCGGGATCTTCTGGTCATGACGGATGTTTCTTATCTGTGTTTCGGAACATCGCTGGCGAGTGTGAAGATGGAAGGCGCCGTGGAAAAAATGTGCGGAGAACTGAAACTTCCGCACGAAAAAGTTTTTGATATTACGGCCGGAAAGACATCGTTCCTGGACAGAATGGATGAGACGCCGAAACATAAAGAGGAGATCGATGAGATTGCCGCAAGGCCGGAAGATGCGTCCAGAGACGCGGTTGTCATTTTTACGACAGGCACAACATCTCTTCCCAAAGCGGTTCTCCTGAATCAGAAGGGATTTCTGATCAGCGAACTTGCGCAGGCAAAGGCAAGGGAGGATATCTTCGGTGAGAAGGTCTGTGTCGGCCTTCCGCTGTTCCATGTGTTCGGTCTGCACATCATCTTTACCTATTTCCTGTTGAAGAAAACGGTCTATCTGGAGGAAAAGATCGGTGCGGAGCAGATGATCGGAACAACGGCGGATCATGACATAACGGATCTCGCCACGGTCGCCTCGGTTTATCTGCAGATCATAAAACATCCGGACTTTCCGGGCATAGCCGGCCGCGTGCATGTCCTCACGACAGCGGGAGGCGCACTCACGCCCGTGCAGTACATGAAACTGGAGACAGCCTTCGCGGACGCAAAGCTTTTCAATGAATACGGACAGACGGAGATGCACGGTCTGATTACGCTTTCGCCGACAGACACGCCGATTGAGAAGAGGGCACATTCTCTTGGAAAACCATACCCCGGTGAAGAAATCCGGATCTACGACGAGAAGCAGAAATGCTTTGTGGAGACCGGTGAGATCGGCGAGATCGTCATCCGGGATGATTCTCAGCTGAACGGTTATTACAAGCTGCCGCCGGAGAAGCAGGCCGTGGATGCGGACGGCTGGCTTCACACGGGAGATCTCGGCTATCTGGATGAGGAAGGTTTCCTCCATATGGCCGGCAGGATCAAAGACATTATCATTAAAAACGGAGAAAACATCGCGCCGCTGGATGTAGAGAGCGCAGTGACACAGATCGACGCCGTCTCCGAGGTGAAGGTATTCGGTGCTCCGCATCCGATTTTCGGAGAGAGCGTGGAGTGCTGCATTACACTTCGCGACGGAAGCGACTTCGATGAAGATGCTGTGAAGAAATCGCTGAAAAAGACGCTCACGCCGGCAAAAATCCCGTCCCATTTCTTTGTTTTTCCTGAGTTTCCGCTTGCGCCGAGCGGCAAGCTGGATCAGCGCGGACTGAAGCTTCTGATGCTGCGGAAGCTGCGGGTTGAAGTCGTCAAGGATGAACTGGAGAAGGGAATTGTCGTGGCGGATCTGACCGTCAAGAATACTTCTTACAATATCATGCCGGTTACTTCTCTGGTGAAAGAGTTGTCGTATTCCATGGGATACGGGAGCCGCAGGGTAAGAGAGATTGTTCACGCTGTGGAAGAGATGCTCATGGAGCGTATCATCAACGCCTACGAAGAGGTCGGTGATATCCGGATCCGGATCATTTTCCAGCAGGAATGGATGCGGGTGGAATTCTCGGACAGCGGAAACGAGTATTACATTGAGAAAAACAAAGACACCAGTGCCAGCGCAAAGATCATCCTGAAGGTGGTTGACAACTTCGCTACGATGCGCAATGAAAAAAGCGGAATCTATTACTGCATGGATTTCCTGTATGAGGACGACTTCTCCATCAAAGACTTCATTATCAGTCATGACCGGGAAGTGAAGTGAAACGGTTTGTTGCCGGTGCCATGACCAGGGCACGATCCACCGGAAATCCACGGGGAAGGGGCAACGGGCCGGCCGAAACAAAAAGAATAGAGCAGGTTGAAAGTTTAGCATATTTACATGACAGAGGAGAGAAAAAATGCTGGATATTAAGATGAATGAGAACGGAAAAGAACTGACGGTTGCGCTGAAGGGCGACCTGAACGTGGGGACATCGCCGGAACTGGAACAGGCGCTGAAAGAGAAACTGGACGATGTAGAAAAGCTGGTTTTTGATCTGGCGGAACTGGAATACATCTCCAGCGCCGGTCTTCGTGTTCTGCTCTTTTCGCATCAGACCGTGAGCAAACACGGAACCATGATCATCAGGAATCTGACCGATGAGGTAAAGGACATTTTTGAAGTTACCGGTTTTTCGGATGCGATGAATATCGAGTGACAGCGCCGGATCAACCGGCTGACGGATCAACCGGCTGACGGATCAGAAGGAACGAAAAGACAGACCTTTATGTGAAAGAACGGTCTCCTGTGATTTCCGGAAAAAATTTTTGAGGAGATGCTTATGACGGTAAACGGCAGGCAAGTTGTATATAACGGCGGACCATTTCAGTCGTACTGGTGGGCGGATGAACACGAACCGGTGCATCCGGCGGTTAGCGCTGTTCTCTCCGATGTGGTGGATACAAAAGCACTGGAGCTGGCCTGGGATGCGGTGAAAAAGGTGTATCCGGTGACAGATCTTGTTCCAGATGACTATGATGAGGAAATACTCTTTTTTTCGGGAGAAGAAGCGTCTGTACCGGTGAACAGCAGAGAACATCCGATACCGGTCGGAAAAGCAGCTTCCGGCCGTGGATTTGTCCTCTCCTGGTATGATCGCACGATTACGCTGGGAGCGTACCACTCGCTGGCGGATGAGATCGGTTTGATGCGGATCTTCACGGTTTTGATGAAATGCTACGCGGCATTTCAAAAAGACAAAACCGGATCTTCCGCGGAGGTGCCGGAAACGATCAAAGAAGAGGAGTGCTTTGTCCAGAGCACGATGCTTGTTCCGACGGAATATGAGCCGCAGAAGATTGCACTCTATCCGGACATCCGTGATTTATTTACGGATCCGGAAGCTGTCAACGATGAGGCACAGATCACGACTGCCAGGCTGGTATTTTCCGCGGCGGATTTTGAAGATCTCTGTAAAACAAACGACGCCTCATCGGAGGAGCTGCTTGCCTGTCTCATTGCAAAGGCCATCTATGCGCTCTATCCGGATGAAAAGAAACAGCTCTGCTTCGGCATGATGACGGATTTCCGGGACGCCTTCGGCGTAGAGCGGACGATCGCGCCATGTTCGAAGAGAATGCCGTTGATCCTCTCAAGGGAAGAGGTCGTTGATCGATCGGCGGAAGAAACACTCCGGAAGATCGCGGACATTCGCAGGCACCAGAAGGAAGACGCCTATATCAAATCACATCTGGCGATGGAGAACACCTATGCGGTTCTCAATCTCAGAAACGTTTGTACCTGTATCAATTTCGCCGGAACCTTCGAGACCGGAAAGCAGTCTGTGGATATTACGGATATTACGATGACGGATTATTCCTCGAATTCCGTTTTTTTATTGCGCGCGGGAGATCGTGCGCATCTGAGTCTGCAGTACGGAAAAGCGACCGGCAAGTATTTGCGGGCAGTTGCCGGCGTACTGGAAACCATGGGGATCCGGGTGCTGCGAACTACGGAACCGTACACCCTTCGCGCCGAGACATCGACGCCGGTTTTGTGAGAGGGGGACAGTCGATATGAGCAGAACAGAAGTATTCAACGGCGGATTACTCTCACCATTCTGGTGGCATGATCAGGAGACTTCTTATCATAACAAATTCATGGTTCGTCTGGATCACAACATCGATCCCGAGATTCTAAAGAATGCTTGGAACAGAACGAAGCAGGTGTATCCGCTCATTGATCTGATTCCCGAGCGAAGAGACAATACCATCGTGTTCTGTAAGGATGAGACGGTCAATGATCCGGTCCTGAGCAGAGTACCACTCACGCCCGGAACAAAAGCTTCGGCGCACCGCGCGTTTTCGCTTACCTACTTTGCGGATACCGTGACGATGAATGCCTATCACTGTATCGTCGACGGAGGCGGTATCAATATGATCTTCTCGACGCTGATGTATTTTTATCTGGAGGAATACACAGGGCAGGGAGACGAACAGCCGCCGGTGATCACAACGGAAGGAAGAAAACCGGAAGAGTATTTCATTCCTCTCTCTTCCGTGGACGTGGGAGAGTTCGAGCAGCAGCCTTTTGTCTCCTATACCAGACGCAAAGGCATGTTCATCGATCTGGATATGTGCCCGGATGAGGAGGGAAATATCCGCATTGCGAGAATCAAAGCGCCGGTGGATCAGTTTATCCAAAAGAGCAAGGCGATCGGAGCGAATCCTTCCGCGATGCTGGCGATCCTTATGGCAAAGGCGGCCTATACGCTTCATCCTGAAAAAAAAGGCGACCTTGCCTTTGTTCTCACAATGAGCGCGAGAAATGCGTTTCATATTCCGGCGTCCATCGCGAACTGTTCGGCGAATCTTCTGATTCCGGTGTCCTATGAAGAAATCATGAAGGATGAAATTTCGAAAGCGGCCGGACGGATCCGCGCAGTCATTGATTATCAGCGGCAGGTGGATTACCTCAAGACACTCACGAAATTCTACGACACCTACGACTGGATCCAGGCAAAACGATATGCGTTTCTGACCTATATCGGAAAGCTTGACGTCGGAGCGAATACGAAGCATATCAAAGGCTTCGAGATGACCGATGACGCCACAGACAGTATCTACATGATGGAGCTGAACGGGGAATTCGACATATCGTTCCAGTGCGGCAAAGTGACGGAGAAATATATGAACGCGGTCATGAAGATCCTTGGGGACTTCGGGATTGATGTTGAAGTAGAAACCGCGCCACGCCGGATTATGAGGGATGTATCGGATCCGGTTTTGTGAGAAAACAGAACAATAATGTACGAAGATCGAATGCAAGGTTTCATCGGCCCCGGCAGGTGAAGAAAGGGATGGTAGCCCGGCATGAGCAAAGAATTGTATCTGAAATACGGCCCCCGCAATCTTTTCTGGTTGATGGATCACTACAATGATATACACATCCGCTTTTCCGCAGAGCTTGACCATGAAATTGACGGCAGCAGGATGGAGAAGGCGTGGGAGAAAACCATTGAAGTTTATCCGGTGATCGGGTGCGTCATCGAGATGGAAGGAAAGGAACTGTTTTTCTACAGAGCGGACGGCGAGAATCGCGCGATCAGAAGTATGGCTCCCGTAAACCCGGGAAGCGAACCGGTATCCGGCTGTGTGATCACCGCAACCTATTACGGAAGAAGAATTTCGGTCAGCGCCTATCACACGATGGTGGACGGAGGCGGTCTCTGTGAAATTTTCAAGACACTTCTGTACTTCTACCTGTCGGAACACACCGGCGTCTGTGACCGGCCTGCTTCTGTACAGACCGAAGCGGGACGAGCGCCGGATGCGTATTATCACACGCTTCTCACAGAGGATATGAGCGGGTTTGAACCGGTGCCTCTGCACTATATGCCGTTTCTGAAAGATTACGCAGAAGATGAGGAGATGAATCCGGACGAAAAAGAAAACCGTTATTTTTCTTCTCTCTCTTTCCCGGTGGATGCGTTCATGGAGAAATGCAGGGAGATCGGGGCGAATCCGAGCTCTATGCTGGGTCTCCTGATGTCCCGTGCGTTTTATGAACTTCATCCGGAGGAACAGAAGGATCTCTTTTTTGAAATCACAACCAGTGCCAGAAAGGTATTTCACTCGGAAGGCTGCATCTCAAACTGTGTGTCAAATGTAGTAGCCGGCGCTTCCCGGGAGGATGCCGTCAGCAGTGATCCCACGGGCTTTGTCCGGAAATTCCGCGCGGAGATGGATCTTCAGAGAAGCGATGATTATGTAAAGACGATGCGGCTCTTTGAGGGTACCTACGGTCACAACTACGTGAACAAACAGATCACCCTCACCTATATCGGGAAAGTGGAGATCGGCGCGAATACGGAACATATCAGCAATTTTGAAATGGAGACGAACGCGACGCAGCTCGTAATTCTCGCGCAGGTAGGACAGGAATTTACCCTGATGCTTCTTCTCGGGAAAGCCTCGCAGCGATATCTGGATAAAGTGCGTGAACTGCTGTGTGAGGCCGGCGTCGATGCAAAGGAAAAAACGAAGGCGCGTACGATCGTCAAAGATTCGGACCGTGCGGTTTTGCAGGAGGATTCGATAAATGGTAGATAAAAGCAGAGTGCTCTATGATCTAGGTCTCGTGTTCGAGAGTAAGATTAGCCAGGATCTGAACAATCCGATTCATCTTCGAAATACAGTGGTTCTGGACCACGAAGTGGACGGGGAACTGCTGAAGAAAGCCTGGGAGAGAACAAAAAAAGTCTATCCGATCATCGACGCGGTTCTGGGGTATGATCAGGAAGATACGTCCGAATATATGGATCCGAAAAAGAGAGACCTGTACAAAAATGATCACATTTATCTGCTGAGAGCGCAGGGCGGATCCAATGAACCGGTGAAGACAAAAATCCCGGTTGCACCGGGAACATCCGTCGTGGGAAACCGGCTGGTTGCGGTGAGTTATTATGACCGGCGGATTTCCTTTAACTTCTATCACCGGCTTGTGGACGGCGGCGGAGCGAATATGATCTTCAATACGCTGCTGTATGCGTATCTCGCTCTGTATACCGGACACGAAGATGAACATCCTGTCGTCGAGCTGACAGAGGGCCGTCGTGTGGAAGAGTATTATGTGGGTGACTCTCCCGAACTCGTTTTTTCTAAGGAATATACCCCGGTTCCCCTCTATACGCTACCGAGAAACTGTAAGGGATTCATTGATCCGGATATGCACAACGAGAACGGAACGGTCTGTGCCGGAAACTTAAGTTTCTCTCTTCCGGAATTTCTGAAGTTTTGTAAGGCGAACGGCGCCAATCCCTCGTCCATGATGTGCACGCTTCTGGCCAGGGCATCCTATGCTCTCAATCCGGAGATTCGTGAAGATCTTGTTTTCGGTTTATCCGTTGCTGCCAAAAAGACACTTGGGATTGAAAAGTCCATTGCCAATGCAGTGGGCGTAGCTATTTCCCATATCTCGCGCGACGAAATCGAGAACAGTTCCATTGCCGAAGTGTCGCAGAAGATCCGGAGGGAGGTCGACGCACAGCGGACGGCCGATTATTACATCACACAGTATCGTCTGTTTCAGAGTTACGGACAGGCGTTCAACTTCATTTTCAGAACCGTCACCTATGTGGGAGCAATCGAAGTCGGTGATAATAACCGTCATCTGGTGGATCTGTACACAGAGTCGGACGGAGTGGACAATCTCTTCCTCTTCCAGTTGGGCGAGAAATTTATCCTGACGCTCACCTACGGCAAGGCGACCGAGAAATACCTGAATGAATTTCTGCGGATTTTCCGGGAACTGGACATTCCCGCGGAGATCACACACAAGGCGCATGATATCGACAAAGATGTCACGGAGCCGGCTCTGTGATGGAAACTGCTTCGCAATTCCCGCCATGGAACGCTGCGCTTAGATGAGCGCTCGCGCAATTCAAAGATGTTTCACAATGGTTCAAGAACTTCGGAATTCGCAAGATGAGAGCGAAAGGAGTAGAGATCATGGGAAAGAAAGAGCCGTTGCTCTGCCTTGGAAAAATGTTTGAAACGAGCATCGGATGGGATTATTTTGATCCGATCCGGGTGCGATGCACCGTGACGGTTGATCACAATGTAGATGATGAACTGATAAAAAAGGCGTGGGATCGCACGAAGAGAGTTTATCCGCTGATCGATGCGGTTCCTGCTTATGATCATGATTTTCAGGTGTATCTGGATCCGAAAACCAGGGGACAGTACATGAACGATCATGTCTACATGGTGCAAGCCGAATCCGGCGTCAGCGATCCGGTGAAGAGCCGTGTGCCGGTCTCGCCCGGAACAGAGGCTGCCGGGGGAAGGCTTGTCTGTGTCAGCTATTTCGGAGACACGATCACGTTCTGTACGTATCACTCCCTGATGGACGGAAGCGGCGCTAACAAAGTGATCCAGACATTTTTATACAGTTACTTTGCCCTGTACACGGGCCATGAGGATGAAAATCCGGTGGTTGAGCTCCGGGAGGGACGAGATCTCCGGGACTATTACACCGTGGATATTCGCGATGTTATCTACAAGGCGGATTATACGCCGCAGCCGATGTACTCGCTTCCACTGGGATGCAAAGGATTTATGGATGCGGATATGGTCAATGATGAGCATGTGTATGGGGCCAATCTTCACCTTCATGCACCGGAGTTTATCGGCGTCTGCAGGAAAAATGGACTGAATCCTTCCTCTCTTTTGTGTGCCGTAGCAGCAAAGGCTGCTTACACGGTGCATCCGGAAGAGGCGCGGGATCTTGTCCTGAGTCTGACGGTATCCTTAAAGAAATTCTTCGAGAGAGAAAACGACATTTCCAACGCTCTCGGCCTTGCGCACACCTGCGCAACCGCTGACGAGATCCGGAAGCTTCCGGTCACCGAAGTCGCGAAGCGGATGCGAAAAGAGCTCAGTTCTCAGCTGACGAAGGATTACAGTTCCTCGTTCTACCGTTTTGTGGACACGTATCAGGTCTATCACAGTGTGCCGAAATTCAACGGACGTATCGTCACCTATATCGGTGGATTGGACATCGGGGAAAACAATCATCACATTGTGAACGCGCGCATAGAGAGTAACAGCAGCAATGTTTTGAACATGGTCCAGTTCAATGACACATTCTCTATGATGATTCTCTACGGGCAGGCAACCGGGAAATATCAGGATGTTCTGGTTTCTTTTTTTCGGGAGCTTGGAATCACAACAGAAATATGCGCTCCGGTTCACTACCTGCAGAAGGGAGCAGACGCAGCCGTTCTCTAATAACAGTTAATCAGAAAACGGTGTATTTGCACATCGTTTGCAAAACAACCGTTATTCAGGAAACGGTGTATGATAGAGAGTCATGCCGTGCGAAGGAATCCGCGTGGTGTTTGCGAAGAAATAGGAGAGGTAAAGAGAGATGGATAAAAACAGGATTCTTGTAGATCTGGGACGAATCTGTGAGACGCTTCTGGAGTCGGATCTGAAAACCAGCGTGCAGATGAGATTCACAGCAGTGCTGGATCATGAGATCGACGGAGAACTTCTGTGCAGGGCATGGGACCGGACGAAGAAAGTATATTCTCTGGTTGACGCGGTTCCCGGATACGAGCATGAGGAAGCGGGACCGCTGGATCCGGAGAAGGTGAGAAAATACGGAACGGATCATCTGTATCTCCTGAAGGCGGAAAGCGGAGCGAATGATCCGGTCAGAAGCAAAGAACCGGTTCGCCCGTATACGGATGCTGTCGGGAGACGGATCATCTGTGTCAGCTTTCACGAGAAAACCGTCTGCATCAGTTCCTGGCATATTCTGGTGGACGGCGGCGGATTAAACATGATTTTCCGGACCCTTTTGTATATATATCTCACACTGTACACAGAGCAGGAGGACACAATCACAACGGTCGAACTGACAGAGGGAAGGAAGCCGGAGGACTATTATCAGGCGGATCTGCTCGGCCATGTTTTTTCACAGGAATACACGCCGGTGCCGCTCTATTCTCTTCCGAGAGGCTGCCGGGGATTCTTTGATGAAGATATGTACAACGATGACAATATTTACAACGGAAGTCTCCGGATCGACAAAGATGATCTGATCAGCGTCTGCAAACAGAACGGGGTAAACCCGTCCTCACTTCTCTGTGCGCTCTCCGCGAAGGCCGCATACAACCTGAATCCGGACAGGCGGGAAGACGTTGTCGTCAGCCTGACCGTATCGCTGAAACCGGCGCTCGGGCTGGACGGCTGTATTTCCAATGCCGTTCGTAATGCGCTGTCCTATGTCACGTTCGAGGATCTGAAAAAAGGCACGGCTTTTGACGCGGCAAAGAGAATCCGCAAAGAAGTCGACAGCCAGCGGTCGAAGGATTACATCGTCACTCTGTGCAGATTTTTTGACACCTACCAGTTTGTCCCGGCAGTACGCCCGAGACTGGTTTCTTATCTCGGCGATTTTGATCTCGGAATGCACACGTGTCATATCACCGATTATGTCATCGATACGACGGGACATTATGTCGTTTATCTGCAGCAGGTGGGGGATCAATTCCTGTTTCTGGTGCAGTACGGAAGAGCAACCGGCCGGTATCTGGAAGAGTTTCGCCGGTTGTTTGAGGAGCTTGGCATCCGGACAGAAGTCGCACGTCCGGCTCACGCGATTTCGAAGGGAACCGATCACGCTGTTATGTAAGCGGATTTCGGTAATTCCCGGCGGGGTGTGTCCCAAAACCGGACAAAGAATCATTCATGATGGAGGAATCGGCTATGCCATATATCTATGCGCTTTCTGACGGACAGACACTGACGATAAAACTGTGTCGAAGAATAGAAATTGCGAACATCGATGAGATCAGTCGTGAGATCGATCGTATATTGACGGAAAATACGTTTGCTTCGCTGGTGCTTGATGCCGCGGAACTGGAGTACATCTCCAGTGTCGGGCTCCGGAAAATTCTGGAAATCCGGAAAAGATATGAGAATCTGCGGATCATCAACGCACCGGATCCGGTATATGAGACCTTTGAAATCACCGGATTTACAGAAATTATTCAAGTTGAGAAGGCATACAGAAACATATCGATCGAGGGTTGTCCGGTCATCGGAAAAGGTGCCTGCGGAACCGTATACAAACTGGATGATGAACAGATCGTAAAGGTCTTTGTCCCCGGTTATGATTTTGACAAGATTCTGCTGGAAAGAGACAATGCGCGCAAAGCGTTTACCCACGGGATCGATACAGCCATACCTTTTCACATCGTCCGTGTCGGAGAAGACTATGGTCTGATCTACGAAATCATCAACGCACGTACGCTGAAGAACCTGATGGAGGAAAATAGAAACCAGCTCCCGTATTATATGGACATTTATGCGTCCTATATCCGGCACATGCATGAAACCGGTTATCTGAAGGGAGAGTATCCGGATCTTAAGATCGCGTGGACGCGGAAAATCGATGATCTGGAAGGGATTTTTACAGACACGGAAAAAGAAGCTGTAAAGAAAGCCATTATGGCGCTTCCCGACCGGACAACCTTCGTCCACGGAGATATCAATTTCGGAAACCTGATGATTGATGACACGAAGACTGTGATGATCGATATGGAAGACGTCAAACTCGGCCATCCCATCTATGATCTGGCTTTTCTGTATTACATGCTGAAACTGATGCCGGGCATTCTGCCGGAGGACGTCTACCGATCCATGATCGGGTTCACCCCGGAAGAAGCGGAGATCCTCTGGAACAGTTTTGCGGACGTTTATTTTGACACTCACTGCGAAAACGAACGGGCGGCGGTAGAGGAACAGATTCATCCTTACGGAATCATTCGTCTTCTGGATGGCGTTCCGGCCTGCTTTCTCTCCTTCGAAGCCTTCGAGGAAGAGACGAAGGCACGGGCGGCGGCCTTTTATGAGCCGGCAGCCATGAAGTATAAAAAAGAATTCTTTGATTCTCTGACCGTCGGATGGAAACCGCTTGAATTCTAACCCTGTAGAAAAGAATGTCGCGAGCGACATTCTTGCGCCGGGCGCGGATGCGAAACATCTACACATCGCGCGAGTGTGCATGTAAGCGGAGCGTCGTGAATGATAGGAGCTCTGTCCGATTATGTAAGGAATGTTGTGCCAGCAAGGGAGAAAAGACGCGTATGAAAAAAATTATTTCGTATATGAGAAGTCTGGAGTGGGCATATCTTCTGATCTTTCTCGTATTTGCTTATCTGCAGGTGACATTGTCGCTGAAGATTCCGGAGTGTATGACGACAATTACGGACAATCTGCAGCAGGGCGGAGCACATTGGACGCCTCTGCTCGTCCAGACGGTCAAGATGATACTGTTCACGGTATGTTCGATTGGGTCAGCCCTGCTTTCCGGCTATTGTATTTCCTATGCTTCTGCGACCGTGATCATGCGTATGCGCCGGGATGTTTTCCGGAAAATCATGGCTTTCAACCTCGCTGAAATGCGCGAGTTTTCCACATCCAGTCTGATCACCAGATGTACCAGTGACATGGAGCAGGTCCGGCCGTTTCTCCTTGTCGGCGTCCAGGCGCTTGCCCAGGGTCCGCTGATGATTGTTCTGGTCGCTTCCAAAATGAAAGGAAACCAGATCTGGCTGGCAGCTGTCATTGTGGCGGCGATCTTTCTGTTTACCTCGACCTTTGTTCTCTTTGGACTGTCGCTGTCCAGAACATCCCGTCTGCAGCGACTGATCGATCTGGTAAACCGGATTACCAAAGAACATCTGACGGGTATGCGCGTGGTTCACGCATATAATGGATACAAACTTCAATCCGAGCAGTTCAACCGTGTCAACGATGAGCTGGCAGGCACAGGTATCGCTGCGAACCGGTTTACCGGAGCGATCATGCCGTTTTTTAATCTTGGTATGAACGGCCTTACGCTCGCGATATACGCACTCGGTTCCATCATGATCTACCAGCTTGGCAACCTGCAGGAAAAGCAGGTCATGTTTTCGCAGATGGTTGTTTTTGCTTCTTACGCTCTGCAGGCGTTCACGGCATTTGCGGCGATCATCATTGCGATCGTCATGCTTCCGCGCTTCATTATTTCACTTCGAAGAATCTGTGAGATTCTCGACACCGAAATCAGTATCCGGGACGGCGAGGCCAGGAGCGGAAACGGCATGAGCACCGGAAGTATCGAATTCCGGGATGTGTCGTTCACTTATCCTGGATCTTCCGAAAGTGCTCTTACGGATATTTCTTTTACCATCGAAAAGGGACAGACACTTGCGATTATAGGCCCCACCGGTTCCGGAAAAACAACGCTGATGAACCTCATCCTGCGGTTCTATGATGTGACGGACGGCGCTGTTCTTGTGGACGGCCGTGATGTCAGAGATTACAATCTGTGGGCGCTCCGGGACAAAATCGGTTATGTGCCGCAGAAGAGTTTTCTCTTCTCCGGAACCATCGGCTCAAACATCGATTACGGACACAAGAGCGGACTGTCCAACGCGCTCGAGGAAATTCAGAAGGCTGCGGAGATCGGACAGTCGAAAGATTTTATCGAAAAGAAAACCGGTGCCTATCAGGCGAGAGTTGAGGAGGGCGGTTCGAATTTCTCGGGCGGACAGAAACAGCGGCTGACGATCTCACGCGCGGTGTGCCGGGATCCGGAGTTTTATCTCTTCGACGATTCGTTCTCGGCACTCGATTTCAAGACAGACGCCGTCCTTCGAAAAAAACTTCGTGAACACGCCAGGGATTCCACGCAGGTCATCGTCGGCCAGAGAATCGGAAGTATTATGAACGCGGATTTGATTCTCTGTCTGGACGGAGGAAAGATCGTGGGCAAGGGGCGTCATGAAGAGCTTCTGAAAAACTGCCCGGTATATCGCGAGATTGCAGAATCGCAGCTTTCACAATCGGAGGTGGGATGATGGAAAAAAACAATCACGTCTTTATCCGGATTCTGAAATACATCAGATCTCTGTGGGGTGTTCTGGCGATTGTCGTCATGTTTTCGCTCCTCGGTTCTTTCTTCAATGTTATTTTGCCAAACTTCACCAAGGGTGTCGTCGAGGAGACGCAGAAGGGAATTGCCGGCACGTTTGACGCGCAGGCAGCCGGAAGATTTATTCTTCTGGCGATCGGAACACTGTTCCTGTCCTTTATGTGCACGATGATTCAATCGCAGATCGCGCCGACGCTCTCGCAGAGGACGGCACAGAAAATGCGCCGTGAGGTCAACGCCAAGGCCAACCGGATCCCGCTGAATTATTTCGACACGACGCCGGAAGGCGAGACGCTCTCGACCATGACAAATGACATTGATATACTTTCCTCCGCGTTTTCGGGAACGCTGCCGACCCTGATCACATCTGCAGCGACGCTGATCGGCTGTCTGATCATGATGTTCGTTGCAAATGCTGTACTCGCTGTGATTACGATTGTCACGACCATCATCGGACTTGCTGTTTCCGCCAGGGTCATTGCCGGAGGCGCGCCGTATTTTAAAAAGAATCAGGATCTGATCGCGAGGATCAACGCGCAGGTGAATGAAGACATCAAAGGCCATCTGATCATCAAGTCCTTCAACGCGGAAAAAGAAGTGATCGACGCCTTTGACGAGACCAATCGTAATCTCTTCGAGCAGACGTGGAAGACGCAGCTGGTATCCTCCATGACCATGCCGCTCGGACTTCTGACAAACAACCTGAGTTATATCTCGGTGTGTGTTGCGGGAGCTGTGCTGGTCATGACCGGACACACCGGCATTGGAACGGTTGTCGCCTTCATTCAGTACGCGCAGATTTTTGCTTCGCCCATTTCCCAGACGATTCAGTCCGCGGGAACCATTCAGCCGGCGCTCGCAGCCGGTGACAGAATCTTCCGGATGCTGGATCAGGACGAGATGGAAGATCACGGAACGGCTGTTGTTCCGGCGGACAGTGTCCGCGGAGAAGTCGACTTTGATCATGTGAAATTCGGCTATGATCCGGCGCATATCATCGTCCACGATTTTTCCTGTCATGTGGAGCCCGGACAGAAAGTAGCCATTGTGGGACCGACAGGAGCCGGAAAGTCGACGCTGATCAATCTTCTCACCCGTTTCTATGAGGTAAACAGCGGTGACATCCGGATCGACGGGACCTCCATTTATGATATGTCACGGGAGACGCTGCACAACATGATCAGCATGGTGCTTCAGGAGACCTGGACGTTCGGAGGAAGCATCCGGGACAATATCGTTTACTCGAAACAGAATGTCACGGACGCCCGTCTGCAGGAAGTTGTCGACAGCTGCGGCTTGCGGGATTTCATCAATATGAGTTCCGACGGCCTCGATACCATTCTTGATGAGGAAGCCGGCATATCCGCCGGACAGAAACAGCTGATCACCATCGCCCGCGCGATGATTGATGACGCGCCGATTCTGATTCTGGACGAGGCCACGTCCTCGGTGGATACCAGAACCGAAAAACTGATTTCGGACGCCGTAGACAGGCTGATGGAGGGCAGAACCGGTTTTGTAATCGCGCATCGGTTGTCTACCATTCGCAACGCCGACCTGATTCTCGTTCTCAAGGACGGCGATATCATCGAGACGGGAACACACGATGAACTCATGGCAAAAGGCGGATTCTATGCCGATCTGTACATGAGTCAGTTTGATAACCAGTAAACGCAGGAAGTCTGCCGGAGCACGGAAGACAATCCTTTTGATGAATAGAAGAGAGGCTGTATGGAGAGAGTAGATCAATTTCCAAGTCACGCAATAAACGGAATTAAATACAGAGCAGGAAAAACAATGCCGTTCGGGGCGACGGTGCTGGATCATGATACGGTAAATTTCTCAATATATTCCAAATATTCCACCGCCTGTACGCTGGTGCTGTTTCATCTCGGCGACGCCAAACCATTCGTCGAGATTCCGATTCCCGAGGAGTTCCGGATCGGAAGTGTGTACTCCATCATGGTGTTCGGGCTAGACTGGGAGAACCTGGAATACGGCTACCGGTTTGACGGACCCTATGACCTTCAGCAGGGACATTGTTTCGATAAAACAAGGATCGTTCTTGATCCTTACGCGAAGCTCGTGTCCGGGCGTGAGAAATGGCACACGAGAAAATATCCCAAAAAGTCTTTCGAGTTCCGTGGACGCCTCATCCGGGATGATTATGACTGGGCCGGGGACAAACCCCTCGGTATACCGATGAAGGATCTGGTCATCTACGAGCTTCATGTCCGTGGATTTACGAAGGACGAATCTAGCAAGGTAAAATTCAAGGGAACCTTTGCCGGCGTCATCGACAAGATTCCCTATCTCAAAGAACTGGGGATCAACTGTGTCGAATTTATGCCGCTCTTCGAGTTTGAAGAGTTTTTCCCGGAGCTCAAAGATGACGCAACCAGCTACTGGGGATACTCCACCTACAACTATTTTTCTCCGAAAGCAGGTTATGCTTCCCACGGCGAAATGGGACTTGCCGTGGACGAGATGAAAAACATGGTGAAGCAGCTTCACAAAAACGGCATCGAAGTGATTCTGGATATCGTGTTCAACCACACCGGCGAGTACGGCGACGGTGGCGAGTATATCTCCTTCCGCGGCGTCGACAACAAGACATATTATCTGATGAACGAGAACGGTACCTACTCGAATTACTCAGCCTGCGGAAATACGCTCAACTGCAACAACCCCATCGTGCGGAACTTTATTCTGGATTCTCTCCGATACTGGGTTTCGGAGTATCACATCGACGGATTCCGTGTCGACGAGGCTCCGATTTTTGCCAGAGGACAGGACGGAAAACCGATGGTGAGCCCGCCGCTTGTTGAGTCACTGAAGAACGATCCGGTACTTAACAACACCAAGCTGATTTCCGAGGGCTGGGACGCGGCCGGTTTTTCGACGATCGGACAGTTCCCGACGGGATGGGCAGATTGGAATCCCCGTATGCGGGATACGGTAAAACGATTTGTAAAAGGAATGGCGGAGGCCGGTCCCGAACTTGTCTCTTCCATCGAGGGTTCTCCTGACATGTTCGGAAACAGCGGACCGGATTCCTCCATCAACTACATCAATTCGCACGACGGATTTACGATGTATGACACCGTGGCCTATAACTCCGCACACAATGAAGGGAACTGTTATACCTCTCCGATGGACAACGAATTCGACAACTGTTCCTGGAACTGCGGTGCAGAGGGCGAAACAGATGATCCGGAGATCAATGCGCTGAGGAGAAGACAGATCAAAAATATCATGTCTATTCTCATGCTCTCGAGAGGAGTTCCGATGTTCTGGGCCGGTGATGAATTCGGAAATACACAGTACGGAAACAACAACGCGTTTTGCCAGGATACCATCATCTCCTGGCTCGACTGGAACCGTCTGGAAGAATATAAGGATGTTTTTGAATACGTGAAACATCTGATTGCTTTTCGAAAAGAGCATCCGGTCATCCGGAAGGCGGACTACTTCAACGGACACAATTCCATGGATTACCCGGAGCTTTCCTGGCATGGAGAAAAAGCCTGGAACTTCGACCGAAATCAGCCGTTTCTGACCTTCGGTCTCATGTACAGTGAACCGGCGGCGGATTTCGAAACGAAAGAAGACTGCTTCATCTATCTCGCGTACAATGCTCACTGGGAGGAACACTGCTTTGAACTCCCGATCATTCCGGCGGGTATGAAGTGGAGAACGGAACTTTATTCCGCCGACGAAAAAGCGGAGACATGCGGCGAGGAAGTATCCGGTCAGATCCGGCTTATGCCGAGGAGCTGTATGATTTTGACCGGCAGGAGATAAAATGAAAAAAGGATTTAGTATTCGAACAACGGTGGTGATCTTTGCGATCATCTTTATGAGTATCATGATGGCAGTCAATGCCTTTATCGGTTACAGACGATACTATAAAAGCGTCATGAACAGCTATATCGCCTACACGGACACGGTGCTGAATTATGCCGCAACAGCGGCCGTGAAATACAAGTTCGGTGATATGATTGCTGCCCGCGAAATGCCGGAAGACTATGAGCATCTGCGTTCCGAGCTGAATCAGATCAAAGAGGATTCGAATATCGAATATCTTTACGCGATTTATTTCGATGATCCGGATGATATGCACAGTCTTTACTATGCGATCAATACAAAGACAAAGGCGGAGCTTGCGGAGGGCATGTCGTTTTCTTATATGGGAACGTCCGGCAGAAATGACGGTTTTGCGGACGCGACGCTGAAGGCTTTTCTGGATGCCGTCAAAAGCGGAAAAAAGGATAACGGTTTTCAGAAGGGATATTCGCAGGAATACGGTTTTCAGTTAAACGGTTACCGCGTGGTTTTTGACAGCGCGGGAAACGCCGCCGGTCTTCTCTGCGTGGAAATTGACATCAGTACCATCAACGACGAGATCTCGCAGTATGTCAGCAAAGTCGGGCTGATTACGATCTTTCTGACACTCCTGATGGTGCTGCTGTATTTGATGTTCATGAACCGCTATCTGATCCGGCCGATCGAGCAGATCGGAGCGAGCACCAACACGTTTATGAAAAAGATGAGGAGCAATGTGGATCCGGCGGAGCTGCGTTATGACGAGACGGCTGTTGAGTCCGGCAGCGAAATCGGTCTTTTGGCAGATAATGTTCGGAATCTCGCAAACGGCGTGGCATCCTACATGGTCAATCTTCAGACTGTTACCGCTGAGCGGGAGCGACTTGGCAGTGAGCTGGCTCTGGCGACGCAAATCCAGGACAGTGTCCTCCCGAATACATTTCCCGCTTTTCCGGAGAGAACGGAAATAGATATTTATGCGGCGATGCATCCGGCCAGAGAAGTCGGCGGTGACTTCTATGATTTTTTCCTTGTGGACGATGATCATCTCTGTATGGTTATGGCGGACGTCTCCGGAAAGGGCGTGCCGGCGGCTCTGTTTATGATGTCGGCGAGGATCGTTTTGCAGAGCATTGCCATGATGGGGAAAACACCGGGGCAGATTCTGACGGAGGCAAACGCGACGCTCTGTATCAACAATACCATGAAAATGTTCGTGACCGTCTGGCTCGGGATTCTGGAATTATCCACCGGAAAACTGACCGCTGCGAACGCGGGGCATGAATATCCTGCGATTAAGCGAAAAGACGGGCGTTTTGAAATCTATAAGGATAAACACGGCTTTGTTCTCGGCGGTATGGAGGGAATGAAATACAAAGAATATGAGCTTTTGATGGAAGCAGGCGATCAATTCTTTATCTATACAGACGGCGTGCCGGAGGCGACCGACGCGGAACATAAGATGTTCGGACTGGATCGCATGATTGATGCGCTGAATACAGACAGTGACGCCGGGCCGGAACAGATCCTGAAAAATGTCCGGCAGTCGGTTGACGCATTTGTAAAAGACGCGGAGCAGTTCGACGATCTCACCATGCTCTGTATAGAGTACAAGGGGACGCAAGCTACTCAGACGGACTGACCGGAAAAGGATGAGATGGCAGGAAGGAGTGGAATCGAAGATGAGAGCAGCAGATACTTTTCCTACAAATAAAATTCAGGATCTGGAATACCGTGCGGGCCGTGTGTTTCCGTTCGGAGCCACTCTGGTGGACGACGGTGTGAACTTCAGTATTTTTTCAAAGGAATCCACCGGGTGTACGTTGCTACTGTATCATCACGGAGAGGAAGAGCCGTATGTCGAGATTCCGTTTCCGGAAGAATTCCGGATCGGCGATGTCTATACCATGATGGTATTCGGCATCAGTATAGAGACGACGGAATACGGCTACCGGTTTGACGGAGAATACGATCCCGGAAAAGGACTTCTGTTCAATAAAAACAATGTTCTCCTCGATCCGTACGCGAAGTCTGTCTCCGGAAGGAGCGTGTGGGGAAAAGAAACGGAAGAGGGAAGGAAGTTCGTTCACAGGGGACAGTTTATCCGGGAAGATTACAACTGGGACGGCGACCGCCCGCTGGAAATTCCGCAGAACGATCTGGTGATCTATGAGATGCACGTGAGAAGTTTCACAAAAGATGATTCCAGCGGAGTGAGACATAAAGGAACCTACGCCGGCCTGATCGAAAAAATTCCGTATCTGAAGGAACTCGGCGTCAACTGCGTCGAACTCATGCCGGTTTTTGAATTTGACGAGTTTGAGAATTCCAGAGAGATTGACGGCAGGCGGCTCTATAATTACTGGGGCTATTCGACGGTTTGCTTTTTTGCCCCGAAAGCCGGCTACGCAGCCTCCGCGCCCTTCGGTCTGGAAGCCGACGAACTGAAAAATCTGATCCGGAAACTGCACAAGAACGGAATCGAAGTGATTCTCGATGTGGTTTTCAACCACACAGCGGAGGGAAATGAGAACGGACCTTCCATCTCCTATAAAGGAATCGACAACCGGACTTATTATCTCCTGACACCGGAGGGCTGGTACTACAACTTCAGCGGCTGCGGAAATACGATGAACTGCAACAATGCTGTTGTGCGGAATCATATTCTTGACTGTCTGCGCTACTGGGTGGCTTCCTATCATGTCGACGGTTTCCGCTTCGATCTTGCGTCCATTCTCACCAGAGACGCGAGCGGCGCGCCGATGATGTCACCGCCGCTGATCGAGGCGCTTGCGCACGACGCCGTGCTCGGAAGCACGAAGCTGATTGCGGAGGCCTGGGACGCCGGCGGTCTGTATCAGGTGGGAAGCTTTCCTTCCTGGAACCGATGGGCGGAGTGGAACGGAAAGTATCGCGACTGCGTCCGGAGATTCGTAAAGGGAGACGGCGGCTGCGCGCCGGAACTGTATCACCGCATCGGCGGGTCGGACGATCTGTACGGAAGCAGAAGCCCGGCGGTATCCATCAACTTTATCACCTGCCATGACGGTTTTACGATGTATGATCTGGTTGCCTACAATGAAAAACACAACGAAGCAAACGGCGAGGATAACCGGGACGGAAGCAATGATAATGACAGCTGGAACTGCGGCGTGGAGGGTGAGACGGACGATCCGGCAGTCAACGAACTGAGGATCCGGCAGATGAAGAATATGTATACGCTTCTTCTGACCAGCCGCGGCGTACCGATGCTTTTGTCCGGCGATGAATTTGCCAATACCCAGCATGGAAACAACAACGCGTATTGTCAGGATAATGAGATTTCATGGCTGAACTGGAACCGGTTATCCGATCATAAAGACCTGTTTGCGTATGTGCAGCATCTCACAGCTTTCCGGATGAAACATCCGGTGCTTCGCTCGGACAGATTCGATGCAGAACACAACGGCACCGGCTACCCGGAACTGTCCTTCCACGGAACCACGCCCTGGGAGCTGGATCTTTCACAGCCGTCGCTGACTTTTGCCTATATGTTTGCAGAGGATCATGAAAAATTCGGCACGAAAGAGGATGCATTTATTTACATTGCAGTTAATGCCCACTGGGAAGAACATACCTTCCGTCTGCCGGTTATTCCGGAGAAGATGAAATGGCATCTCGTGTCAGACTCCAACGGAACAGCGGCGGAACCGGGAAAAGAAGAAGTATTGGAAAAACAGGAACAGCTGACACTCGGTCCGCGTTCCACTGTGGTTCTTTTGGCATAGGAGGTTTTCATGGGAGATTATTCACCGGCAGTATATGCAACGATTTTTGCGCTTCTTCCGCCGCTGGTGGCGATTGTTATGGCGCTCCTCACAAAGGAAGTATACAGTTCCCTGATTCTGGGCGTGGCGGTCGGATCTATGCTGTATGCCAACGGAAATCCGGTCACCGCGTTTCACACCATGTTTTTCGACGAGAACGGAGGTCTTGTATCTGCGCTCAGTAATCCGTCGCATGTGTGTATCATGATTTTCGTGGTGCTCTTGTGGAGTCTGGTCGCCGTGATGAACAAGTCCGGATCTGCGGCGGCTTTCGGCCGCCACGCGCTGAAACATGTCAAAACACGGGAGGGTGCGCAGATCGCCGCGGTTCTGATGGGCTTTCTGATCTTCGTGGACGACGGATTTAACTGTCTGACGGTCGGCTCTGTCATGCGTCCGATCTCGGACAGGTACAAGGTGTCAAGGGCGAAACTCGCGTACATCATTGATTCGACGGCTGCGCCGGTCTGCATCATCGCTCCGGTCTCAAGCTGGGCGGCCGCGGTATCCTATTCCGTGCCGGAGTCGATGCATATCAACGGGTTTGAGATGTTTATAAAGACGATCCCGTACAATCTGTATGCACTGTGTACGATTGTGATGCTTTTTTCCATCATTCTATTCAAAGTGGATTTCGGTCCGATGAAACTTCACGAAGAGAACGCAAAAAAGGGCGATCTTTTCACCTCAGGAGAAACTCCGTATGAGGAGGATGCGGCGGCAGAAAAGCCGGACGCAAAAATCAGCAATCTGGTAATTCCAATCTTTTCGCTCATTTTGTTCTGCGTGATGGGGATGCTCTACACCGGTGGATTTTTTGAGGGAGCTTCTGTCAGAGAGGCTTTCGCCGATACCGACGCGGCGAAGGGCATGGTGATCGGAAGCGCAATCACAATTACACTGACGTTTTTGCTGTATATGGTTCGACGAGCACTGAAATTCAAAGAGTTCATGGGCTGTCTGGCATCCGGATTCCGCAATGTGTGTGAGCCTCTTCTGATTCTGATTCTCGCATGGAATCTCTCCGGAATTACCGGAATGCTCGGTGCGGACGCATTCATCCGAAACGTAGTGAACAGCATGGCGTCCGGTCTCACGGCCTTCCTTCCGGCGGTTATTTTTGCAATCTCGATCTTCCTTGCATTTTCGACGGGAACCAGCTGGGGAACCTTCTCCATTCTGATCCCCATCGTGTGCGCGGTTTTCCCGGACAATTATGAGATGCTTGTGATTTCGATCTCCGCGTGTCTGGCTGGAGCGGTGTGCGGAGACCACTGTTCGCCGATTTCAGACACGACGATCATGTCATCCGCCGGCGCAGGGTCGGATCACGTCAATCACACGACCACACAGCTTCCTTATGCACTCACGGCCGCCGGCGTGTCGTTTGCCGGCTATCTGCTTTTGGGAATCACCGGCTATATTACCGGCTCCGCGATCGCTCTGGTTGCGACACCGATCACGCTGTTGCTGATGGTACTTGTTATCTTCATGATCCGGAAAATCGGGGTCGGCAGGAAAACGGCGGCCGCGCCGGTTAAAGTCCGGGGCAGTAATCGTCAGGGAGCCAAACAGATATGAAAAAGAAATCGGTCTGTCTGGCAATCCTTGTTATGGCGGGAATCCTCGTCGGGGTGTTATTCCTGATGCGGGTAACCGGCAGAACAGCTGCAACGAGTGGTGGCGGAGAGCGCACGGCGGAGGCAACGGATAGCAGTTTACCGAAAAAAGCGCTTTTGTCATCGATCAGCGAAAATGAAACTTCGGACGGAACGGAACGAAAGCTTTCCCGGAAAGTCCGGATCGGCTGTTTTAATTCTGGCGAGTACTATTACTATCACGACGAGCTGGATTCGATCGCGCTGGAACTTCAGAGCAACGGATGGATCTCGGGATACGATGAAAAAAAGAATCGGAAGACGACAAAGGAAGTCTGGAGAGATCTGTGCGCCTGTGATTCCGATAATCTTGATTTTGTCCCTGAGGTCTATTATGAAGAATACCGGATGAGTGAGGAAGAACATGACGAGGCGGCGTCCTGTCAAAACGTGGATCTTATGATTGCGATCGGCAGTCTGGCCGGCAACTACCTGACAAAGGTCGCGGACAGAATCTCCTTCGACTACATGGTGATCGGCGTGGCCGATCCGGTAGCGGCAGGAATTGTGGCCGGAACAAACGAGCGTGTTAACGACCGTTCTTTCGCGGTCGTGGACACGGGCAGAATCCGCCGGCAGATCGAAGCAGCCTATGAAATCTTCCGGTTTCATGATGTCGGAGTGGTGTATGAGAACTCGGAAGCAGCATACAGCTATTCCGGAATCGGACAGCTGGAAGAGATGGCGGAGAAGTACGGTTTTCAGATTCACAGACTTCATGTCACAGAAGTATACCATGAGGATTACGACCGGTATTACAGCGAGCTCAAGGCTGCATATCAGGAACTGATTCCGAAGATCGATCTGCTCTACATCACGACGGCGACCATAGAGGACGAGAAACTTCCGTGGCTTTTGGAGGATGTGATCGATGCCGGAATCGTGACGGTCGCGGAAACATCGGAAAGCCAGGTGGAGAACGGCGCGCTCATGCACATCACCATGTCGGACGCTTATGAGGAAGGGCAGTTCGTTGCAAACAGAATCTGTGATTATGCAGGCGGAACCGCCATTACAGATATGGATATGGTTTTTGAGGTGGCACCGCGGATCTGCCTGAACAGTACGACAATCAAACGAACCGGAGTAAAACTCCCATTTGCGACATATTTGATCGCGGACAGGATCTATGAGTAGACGACGTGAGAAAAACTATCTGCTGACAGTAGTCATGGCGCTGTCTTTTGTGCTTACCGTATTCTGCCTGGCGCTCGGTTGTCTGATGTACACGTCGAACGCCAAGGCCGTCCGGAAAAATCTGGTTTATGTGCAAATGACAGGGCTCCTTTCAAACATTGATTACGGGCTTCATTTCGGAAAATCCATCGATACCTATTACGGTATGCAGAAATTGCTCGATGCGGCAGTTCAGTCGGCTGAAAACGTCGACGAGGTATATATTGTAAATGAAAATGATGAAATCCTTTTTCAAACAGGGACGAAAACTCCCGGAGAGAAAGTAACTGCTCTGGAAGAGGGAGATCATCTGAAAGAGGGCCGTTTCTTTTACTGTTCGTTTTCCGTGATCGAGCACGTGAGGCTGATCACAGAAGGGGATATTTCGGAAACCGTGAAAGAATGGAATGCGTATTACATCTTTCTGATAAAAATTGCCGCAGCCGGTTTTCTGGCGGCCTCTGTTCTTATGATTCTCATCCGGAAAGGTATACAGCGGCAAAAAGCAACGTATCGCCTGACAATGGCAGTTCTTGTGTTGTGGGTTCTGACTTTCAGCTCCTTGATCGGGTTCTGCACCTATCGGGAATACATGGAAAGCATCGACAACATGTGCGAGGATATTGACCGGACGGTCGCGGCTGATTTCGAACATGTATACAGCCAGGGAATTGAGGATGAGAATATCAACGGGATCGATGAATATCTCACGCGCTATGTCAGCAATATTCCGGAGCTGGCATCTGCCGAGATCCGGGATAACAAGAAGCAGTGCAGGTATGAGCTTTCTGTTTCTTATCTCAACAAGAGAACCCTGGACTATATTCTGCAGACACTGTTGTTACTGGCATTTTCTGTGATGCTTCTTACTGAGTATCAGCTGTTTATCACAGGAATCGGTATCCGGGAATGGGAGGAGGACAGGCATGAGGGAGCTTAAACGCCTGAATCCTTATATGAGACTGGTCTTCCTGTTTTCATTCTTCGCTTTATCCATCGGCGACGCCTTTAATGTACTCTACATCAGGGATATGGCCGAGAGTTTCGCGCCGAAAGACCGGATTGCTCTGTATACCGGCATACCGGTGACTGCGATGACGGCCATGATGATCGCCGGCGTAGGTGCGTCCAATTACATCGCGCGGAAAAAAGGGGATTTTTCTTCGTTCCTGCAGTATGTCCTCGCGTGTACGCTGGCGGGAATGGTCATCCGGGGGCTGGCATTTCATTATCTGCTTATGCTGGCCGGATTTATGGCTGTCGGCTTCGGATACGGTTGTTTCTACATCGGCATCCGTTACTACGCGTATCTGTTTGAGCAGGAAAAGGTTCGCATGGAGACGATGGCCTTTATCAGCGGAGGGGCTTTCGCAGGACAGTGTATGGGAACCGTACTCGGAGGAATCATGGCCGGACAGTTGCCGTATCGAACGGTTTATCTGTTTGCGGTTGTTTTGATGATTCCACCGGTCTGGCTGTGTAGAAAATACAGAGTGAATGAGAGGATTGGTGCAGGAAGAATTCGTGAATCGATCAGGATCCTGAAAAAACCGAATATTGTTCTGTATCTTCTTCTGCTGGTTATTCCGCTGTTTGCCTGCACCGTATTTACGTCGTATCTGGTACCACTAGAGGTTGACGGCTACGGGTATTCAGCCACGGTGATTTCTGCGCTTCTTCTCGGAGCGAATATGATCGCGGCCTATGCCGGACCATACGTGACCGTTTTTATCACATCGGTCATGCGTCCGCTTGTCGGAACGATTGTATATTGTCTTGGCGTTGCTCTTTTTATCGCGGTGTATGTTTACGGAAAGTCTTTTCCGGTTCTTGTGCTGGTGGTTCTGCTTTTAGGCTTCCTTGACTCTTTCGGGCCAAGCGTCATGACCGGCGCATATACCGGGCTGTTGAAGGGGGATCGTCCGGACGTCAGCGGACCGCTGCTCATCTATATTCTAGTCACGCGCTTCGGTATGACGATCGCGCCGACACTTCTTCTGCTATTCGGCACGCCATTGGCGCTTTCGGGAATGGTATTCGCGGGAATCATTCTATTCCTTGCGGTTCAGGTTCTGGCGCAGAAGAAACGATGAAAAACGAGGAGATTGCATGAGAACGGCAAAAACAGAAGACGCAAAAGCAATTACGGAACTGACCTGTTTCTGTTTCGGTGACGCATACACAACTGAGGATGAAATCCAAAGTTTTATCCTGAATAAAGAAAACCGGCTGTTTGTCGTATGCGACGACAAAGGGCTGGCGGGAGCGGTTTTATTTCTAAGTGAAGGCAGAGATTCGTATCTGCAGGATATGGAGGTGAATCCGCAGGATTTCGAGAGAATCCGAGAGGGAAAGGCTGTGCTGCATCATAAATTCAGCGTTGTGCGGGAAGACCGGAGAGGAACCGGTCTGATGACACTCATGCTGGAGGAAGCGCTGCGGATGCTGCGTGAGGAAGGCATTGTCGGCGCGCTCTTTGTCCAGGCCTGGATCAAGCAGGGGCAGATCCCGATGGAAGGCATTCTCGAGCGGGCGGGATATCGGCGATACCGGCGTCAGATCCGGCCGTGGTGGAAATACAAAGACCGCACCTGTAACATCTGTGGAGGACGTTGCAAGTGCGACTCGATGGTGTATTACAAAATACTTTGACTTTCGTGTGGCAGAACGATCAGGGGCAGTTGAATCGAAACAGGCGAAAAGATCATAGGAAAAGGGCGGAAAAATGAAAGAACTGATCATAGAAGCAAGGAGAGAAAATTTCGAGCGGGTGATGGAATTTCTGAATGAGCAGCTTGAGAAAACCGGGTGTCCAAAGGCTGTGCAAAGGAAGCTCGATGTCGCCGCTGAGGAAATTTTTGTAAATATCACCAGCTACGCCTATGAGCCGGAAACAGGAGATGCAGTGATTCGTTTTTGTCACAAAACCGAGCCGGACAGGATCGAGCTGACATTCATAGATGAGGGAATCCCCTACGATCCTCTTAAGAAGGAAGATCCCGATATCTCTATGCCTGTGATGCAGCGAAAAATCGGTGGTCTTGGCATATACATGGTGAAAAAGACCATGGACGATGTCCGGTATGAGCGGACGGAGGGAAAGAATATTTTGACAATTATGAAACGAATGGAAATGTAACGCAGTCAGGAGATTTCCGCTTCGCTTTTCCGCGGCGAACCGTTGTTCTATTTTACCGAATGTTCTCTCGTATTTCCGGGTGGAATAGGCGTTGTCCCCTGGATGATACCGGGCGGAAGAGAAATCGCGATGGAAACCGGTAAACTCATGGAGGAGTATGATGTGGCAATCTGGGCACATCATGGAATGCTCGTTGCTGGAGAGGACTTTGACCTCACCTTTGGGCTGATGCATACGGTGGAAAAGGCTGCCGGGATTCTGGTCAAAACCTTATCCATGGCCGGAGCGAAGAGACAGACAATTACCCCGGAGGAATTCCGGCATCTTGCAAAAGATTTCGGAGTATCCCTTCCGGAGAAGTTTCTCTTTTGGGCATAGGAAATTCCTTTGGGATTTCCTATGCCCAAAAACGATCTGTCGGGATGTGCATTCGCACTCAGTGCGAGAATGTCGCGAGCGACATTCTAAAAAAAATAACCGCGGAGGTGTTTCGTTCGGCCCGACCCTTCTGAGAATGAGCAAGAAAACGCATAGAACTTGACTTGTATTCTGACAAATTGTACAATTTAAGACGCGTTACCCTTCATATTATTGCGAATAGAAACAGAAATATTGGTTGTTCTTTACAGTTTCGAAATATGAGTGAGGCAACGTATGAGCTCATTTTTCGTCTGCGGGACGATGAAGAAGAGGAGCAGATATAGGGGCAGATTTGCGCATGCTTGATCATAAAAGAATTGAGAGCCTGGACGATTACTTTAAGAGACTTGACGAACGGAAGGAAAAGGCAGTCTATTTTTATCGGATCAATGGGTATAATGAGCTCGTTGATCGTTTTATTACAGACTATTATGAGGCCGCCCGTAAATCGGGGGTAATTATTGAGGGAAGGATCCCGAATCCGGACGAAAAAAACCTCGCATACTACGAGGAAATGATGGGAATGTCATTTCAGATGAGTGTAGGCTTTATCAGCTCGAGCCTTGTGAAATGGCTTCCGAGAATGAACGCTTATCAGAGAGATACAGTGGCGACATCGATCTATGACTGTTTGGATTCGCTGCGTAAGGCCGGCAAGAATGAAAATATGCTGAAGAACGCATATATCAAGTTTATGTGCTGGTTATACTACAAATTTGAGCGCATTGTCGGTCAACTGGGAAATCAGGATGTGCCAAAGATCCTGTATGAAGGCGAGATCAGCAATTATGAGCTGATGCTCATTTCCATTCTGTCAAACGCCGGATGCGATGTGGTTCTTCTGCAGTACAAAGGTGATGCGAACTACCTGAAACTGGATCCCGGGTCAACGACATCGGATGAGCTCCGGATGCAGAGAATGTCAGCATTTCCGCAGGATTTTTCGCTGAAGAAGGTTCGGGAAGCCATACAGGAGGCGTTCAATAACCGCAGATTGTACGGGGGAGAGCCGAAGTGGACAAACTGTACGAACGCCTGGATGAAAGACGGAAATGTTCTGGAACAGATTCGTACGCCGGCACCTCTGAGAGGAAGCGATCCGAACCTTTTTTACAACTGTTTTTGCAGGGTGAACGGGGTTGACGACAAACTGACGTATCCCGGGGAACTGTACCGCCTGTACACGGATCTGGAAAAAAGCAACCGGCGGGTGGTTATTGTGGATGGAGAAATCCCCGTTCCGACAATGGAAGAGATCGGTTCTGTCCATCGTAAAAACGCGTATGAGAGACCGGATCAGCTGATTCTTGATCTGTCGGGCAATCTTATCTTTGCCGCGAACAACGATATACAGATGCTGATCCGGAAAGCATTTGCGGATACCCTTCTGGAGGCGTCAAAGGCAGAAGGGATGAATCTCCATAAGCTCACAAACAAAGCAGTATATCTGGTTTGCTGGCTGAAGAGATATCTGCCGCGCTTATTTTCCAACCGGAAGGAAATGGAGATCGGCTGCTTTGTTCATTTCGGTGCCTGCAGAAACGACAATGAAGCGGCGCTGATCAGAATTATCGGCAGACTTCCGGTTGACACACTGGTCCTTGTTCCGGATCGGAATGAAACCTGTGTTTTAACAGATTCGCTGTTATATGAGCAGAACTGTATAACGAGCATGAATGTTCCGAAGTTCCCGAAAGAACCAACGGATTTACAGGTGGGGACGTCCGCCTATCACGCGGAGCGGGAGCTTGATGCAATCATGTATCAGGATACGGGAATCTACAGGAACCAGCAGTACGCGAAGGCCGACGCCGTGTCGCTGAAAACCATGTACGAGGAAATACAAATCCTCTGGAAGGAGGAGGTCAAATACAGACCGAATTTTTCCACGGTAGACGGAATCGTAACCATTCCCGTGATTTTTTCAAAAGTTTCCGGCGTCAAAGACGGTGATCTGAACGGCTACTGGAACAGTATAAAAGAGCTGATGAAAGAGGATGTGTTCCTGATCACCCGTGTTCCCTATGTGGATTCCATGGCACCAAATCCGATGAAAGCCTTTTCAACGGAGTTTTTTAAGAACGGAAAACTGCAGCGCGAGAAGATCAAAAATCATCGGAGCTATCCGTACGGGTTCATGAGAGAAGATATGCAGGATCACATTCTGGATAAACTGCAGCTCCTCATTGATCAGAAAGTGATCAAGGGAACGTTTGAAAACGGAACGGAATATACGATTGTAGCTACTGTGCTCAATCTTAGTAAAGAGATCATACGGATTCTTCAAAAATTTGATTTCACAAAAAAGAATCCAAAACTGATCTACATCAACACGGGAGAAAAAATGATCAGTCTTGAGGATGCGATCATTGTCGCGTTCCTGAATCTGGTCGGATTTGATATAGTATTCTTTGTTCCAACCGGATATCAGAGTGTTGAAAACCATTACAACAAAAAGATTTTTGAAGAACATCAGATCGGAGAATACGTATATGATTTACAGATTCCTGATTTGCATCAGCCGCAGACCAGAACCGGTTCCTGGCTGAATATTTTTAAGAGGGGGTAAAAAAATGGGACTTGATTTTAGCAGACCACAGACGATGGAGCAGACGTCTACAACCGTGAATATGGGGGCACCTACGGTTCAGAATGAGATTCAGCCCGTCGAGCAGTATGATATTATAGAGGACAGAAATCAGATGAATCAGCAGCTGGTGAATTCCGAGGAGGTTGACGCCATCTGCAGCCAGATCGAGGTTCATAATCTCGATACGATCGTCACATTCGGTGCCGAAGCGGCAGAGGAGATTTCCAAGGCTTCGGATGTCGTGCTGAACAGCATGAATATGTCACAGCTCGATGATTCCAGTGAGATGCTCAAAACGCTGGCGAACATCATGTCCAAGTTCGATATCGATGAAATCAAAGAAAACCCGTCGCTTTTCGGAAGACTGTTCGGCAATATGAAAAAACAGCTGGACAAGATTCTCGCCAAATATCACACCATGGGTGAGGAGATCGATAAGATTTATGTTCACCTCAAAGGATACGAGGATGAGATCAAACAGTCGAACCGCAAGCTGAATATGATGTTTGAGGCGAATGTGGGATATTATCATGAGCTGGTTAAGTATATTCTCGCGGGAGAGCAGGGCTGCCGGGAGCTCGAAGCCTATATCGAGCAGCGTCAGCAGGATATGCAGAATACCGGAGACAACTCCATTCAGTTTGAGATCACAAGTCTTCAGCAGGCGTTGATGATGCTCGAGCAGAGAACTCAGGATTTGCGAACAGCGGAGAGCGTTGCGATGCAGTCTATTCCGATGATCAAAACAATGGAGTTCAGTAACTATAATCTGGTGCGCAAAATCAATTCGGCGTTCATTGTCACACTTCCGGTGTTTAAGCAGGCACTTGCACAGGCGATTCTTCTGAAGCGTCAGAAGATTCAGGCGGAGGCAATGTCCGAGCTGGATAAGAAGACCAATGAAATGCTGATCAAGAACGCGCAGAATACCGTTGAGGTTTCCAAGAATACAGCAAGATTAGCGTCCGGAAGCTCCATCCAGATTGAGACGCTTGAGACTACCTGGAGAACGATCACCTCAGGAATTGATGAGACCCAGAGAATTCAGGAAGACGCGCGCAAGAAGAGGATAGACGATCAGAAGCGTCTGGAGGCAATCAAAGAGGACTTCAACAGGAAGTATCATATGCCTTCTAACAAAAACTGACGGATTCCTGTTATAATATGCTGTGAGCAAAATACATCAATCTATGATTTTATATTAAGGAGGAATTATTATGGGTATTAATCTTAGTAAAGGACAGAAAGTCAGCCTTACAAAAGATAATCCGGGATTAAAGAAAGTTATTGTCGGACTCGGCTGGGATGTAAATTCTTTTGATACAGGCGGGGATTTTGATCTTGACGCCTCGGCCTTTGTAGTTACCGACAGTGGAAAAGTTGCCCGACAGGAGGATTTTATCTTTTACGGAAATCTGAAACATCCTTCAGGGGCGGTAGAGCACCTTGGTGATAACAGAACAGGTGCAGGAGACGGCGATGATGAGCAGATCAAAGTTGATCTCTCCGCTGTACCGGAAAACTATTCCAGAATTGTCTTCACGGCTACCATTTATGATGCGGAAACAAGACGTCAGAATTTTGGTCAGGTAAATAACGCGTTTATCCGGATCTACAATGAGGAAACCGGTGAGGAAATGCTGAAATATGACCTGGGAGAGGACTTCTCCATTGAGACGGCCGCTGTTTTCGGTGAGCTTTATAAAAACAACGGAGAGTGGAAATTCAATGCCATCGGAAGCGGTTATCAGGGAGGATTAGCTGCTCTTTGCGCGAATTACGGAATTGACGTGGATTAAGAATACCCGTTTTAATCGGCGTTTTCTTAAGATCAGAATGAAGGGAGATAGAGGGAATGTCTGTTAGTTTACAGAAGGGACAGAAAGTAAGTCTGTCCAAAGATAATGCGGGGCTTGGCAAAGTTATTGTAGGACTTGGCTGGGATGAAGCTCCGAGAACATCCGGAGGCGGTCTTCTGGGAGCACTGTTCGGAGGAGGCGGCGGTCAGAATATCGATTGCGATGCTTCCGCTCTTCTTTTACAGGACGGAAAACTGAGAGATAAGGGAGATATCATTTATTACGGCAATCTGAAACACGCATCCGGTACCGTTCAGCATATGGGCGATAACCTTACGGGTGAAGGCGACGGTGATGATGAGCAGATCGTGATCGATCTGTCTTCGATTCCTGCAAAATACGATCGAATCGTAATTGTAGTGAATATCTACCAGGGTGTTCAGAGAAAGCAGCATTTCGGAATGATTCAGAACGCGTTTGCCCGTATCGTAGATCAGAGAAACAATCAGGAGTTGTGCAGATATAATCTTACCGAGGATTATTCCGGACAGCTTGCTCTGATTTTTGGTGAGGTGTACAGGCACAACGGCGAGTGGAAGTTCAACGCGATCGGACAGGGAACACAGGATCCGGGACTCGGAGAGCTGACACGCAGATACATGTAAAATCAGGTTGAAAGTGTTCACATGTTAATAACAAATGGGTAGGAAGAGACTTTCTGTTTGGAGGAAAGTTGATTCTACCCATTTTCTTGTCGCATAAGAAAATTGCTCTGCATTCCCTATGCGACACAAAACGCCCGCGGAATGCGCAGGCGATATTTTTTCTGGTATAGGAAATTGCTCCGCAATCCCTATACCAGAACGCTCCGCAGGATGCGCACTCGCGCGATATGTAGATGCGTTGCATCCGCGCTCGGCGCGAGAATGTCGCTAGCGACATTCTTTTTTATGTCATAAGAAATTCCTCCGGAATTTCTATAATACAAAAACGCTCCGCGGGATGCGCAGCTCGCAGATGAGAAGATCGCTAACGCAATTGTGCTCGCGCGCCTTTCGTCCACTACGCTCCCCTCAGGAGTGAGGGGACGGGGGAGTCGAAGTCCGCTTGCGGACTTTGGTATGTCACAGGAAGATAAAAATGGATAGAGAAGAAAAATTGAAGTATTCGTTGGGAGGGCTGCTTTACGCGCCTGCCATGAATAAAAAGGTTCCTCAAAAAATAAAGAACGGAGAGATTCCATGTCTGACGTCCATGGCTTTTTGTCTTGAGGACACGATTCAGGATGACTGCCTGGAAGAGGCGGAGAAGTGTCTTGGGGAAATGTTACGCGAAATGCAGGATATCGATCCGGACAAAATGCCTCTCGTTTTCATCCGAATACGCACTCCGGAACACATGCGGCATGTAGTGAAACTCTACGAAGCATACAGCGGCATCATTACCGGTTATATTCTTCCCAAATATGATTTGTCAAATATGGAAGAATATATGAAAATCGTAACACAGATGAACGAGGGAAATAGCCGGAAAACCTATGTAATGCCGATCCTTGAGACCCGCATGGTTGCCGACATTGCCACAAGGGCAGGAGCTTTACAGAAGATCAAAGAATTGCTGGATACCAACAGGGAATACATTCTGAATGTCAGAGTCGGAGGCAATGATTTCTGTAATCTGTACGGGTTGAGGCGCCTGTCTTCACAGACCATTTACGATATCGGCGTGATCCGGGATATTTTTGTGGATATTATAAATATTTTTGCGGCGGATTACGTCGTATCCGGTCCCGTGTGGGAGTATTTCGGCATGAAACCGGACGGGAAGTGGGATGCCGGATTGATGCGGGAATCCGAACTGGACCGGATCAACGGGTTCATCGGAAAGACAGCCATTCATCCTTCGCAGCTGCCGGTTATTTTTGAAAGTATGAAGGTGAGGCGATCCGATTACGATGACGCCCTTGGAATTCTCGGATGGAATGACGGGGAACTGGGCGTGGCCAAGAGCAAAAAAGGCGACCGGATGAACGAAGTCAAGGTTCACAGGAAGTGGGCGAAAAAGATTGTTCTTCTTGCGGAAATATACGGAATGAAAGAGGAGCAGGAATAAGTGATTTCAGGGAGTTGTCCTGCATATCGCTCGAAAGCAACACCGATAAGATGATGAGGAGTGTTTGATAATTGATGACCTATACAGAGTCGGATCTGCTTAGACTTGCTAAGCGTTTTCATAATACGAAAAGGACATATCTGCTGGTGAATCCCCTGCAGGGGAAGCATTTGGCGGTAAGTCCCTCAAAAGCTACGGCCATGTTTCACGCGCTGGGAAAAAAAGTAAGGGAAACCTGCGGGGACGCAGGGCTTATCATTGGCTTTGCCGAGACGGCGACTGCTCTTGGAATGGGTGTTGCAGAGGAAATGCCGGAGAGCTGTGTTTATGTGCATACGACCAGGGAGCGTGTTCCCGAAGAAGAACACTGGATCGAATTTTGTGAAGAACACAGTCACGCCGTGGATCAGAAGCTTTCCGCTTCACACATTTCGGAGTGGCTGAAGAACACGCAGGTGGTTGTTTTCGTTGACGATGAGATCTCAACGGGAAAAACACTGATCAATTTTGTGACAAGATTGAGGGAAGTATATCCAGAGATAGAAAATAAGAGACTTGTCGCAGCGTCTCTGATCAACCGTGTATCCGACGAGAACAGGTTAAAAATGGAACGGTGCGGTATCGAAGGGGTCTCACTTCTCAAGATGGATGAGCTTGATTACGCGGAAGCGGTCAGGCGATTCACGATCGAAGAGGCGAAAGAACCGGTCGAATGCGTGGAAGCTCTCTCATTGAATGAGATAATATCGAAAGTACAACTGATGAACCCGCGTCTGGGTGTTTCCGTATCGGAATACGTGAATAACGTCCGCGCGTTCGCGGATCTTGTCGCGGCAGAGATCCATCATTCCGGGCACACGAAAAGTATTCTCGTGCTTGGCACGGAAGAGTGCATGTACCCGGCGATTGTACTTGGTGAGAAACTGGAAGAGAAGTACAAATATAACGTATACACACATGCGACGACGAGAAGCCCCATCGGAATCTGTACAGATGAGGGGTATCCCGTTCAGAGCGGTTGCAGGCTGAAAAGTTTGTATGACCGGGAGCGGATCACATACATATACAATTTAAGGAAATATGATCAGGTAATTGTTGTGACAGACAGCAAAGACTGTTCTTCCGATTCATCGGAAACACTGAAAAGGGCACTGGCTCAAAGCGGAAATGACAACATCCTTCTGATCAGGGGGTAACAGAGAGTGTTTGGTACTTACAAAAAAGATGACGTCACCATATTGTTGAAAGACATCTCCGGCCTGGTGGAGCCGCAGAGCACGGAAGAGCGGGAAAGAGAGATTCAGAACGGTCGACACTACTGTGAAATGCTGCCCATCGAATATAAACCATCGGCGGCGTATGAGGCAGCGTTTGAGGACGCCCTCGAAAGATACAGTTCACTGACCGCGAATGCCGTGGCGTCCGTTGCGCAGAAAATCTGGAAAGCCAAAGGGAAGAACGCGGCGCTCGTATCGCTTGCCAGAGCAGGCACGCCGATCGGTATTCTGATCAAATGCTATATCCGGATGAAATATGGAGCAGAGATCGACCATTACTCGATTTCGATCATCCGGGGCAGGGGAATCGACCACAATGCCATACGATACATTCTCTCCCGGCATAAGGGAGAAGACATCCAGTTTGTCGACGGCTGGACAGGAAAGGGCGCGATCCAGAGGGAACTGAACAAAGCTATGGAAGCGTACCCGGAGATTGATCCCGGACTTGCGGTATTGTCAGATCCTGCGTATGTCGCGGAAGTATGCGGTACACACGACGACTTCCTGATCGCGAGTTCGTGCCTCAACTCCACTGTTTCCGGTCTGCTGAGCCGCACATTTTTGCGGTCGGATATCATAGGAGCCGATGATTATCACGGTGCTGTTTTTTATAGAGAGCTGAAGGACAGAGACGTGACTTACCATTTTATTGAGGCGGTGCAGAGTAAATTTCAGTTCGACGATCTTGAAGACGGAGGGGACGCAGACCGGAGTGGCTCTGCGCTGGAAGAAGTAAAGGAAATCGCCCGTCAGTATGGGATCAGCGATATCAATCTTGTGAAACCGAGTATCGGTGAGGCGACCCGGGTACTTCTGAGAAGACTTCCGTGGAAGATGCTGGTTCACAGTATGGATGATGAGGAGCATCTGGGACATTTATACCAGCTTGCCAAAGAAAAGAAAATTGAAATCGTTGAATACCCGCTGAAGCATTACAGGGCATGCGGGATCATCAAATCGCTGGCGGATACATAACATGAAGAAAATACTTTTTGCGTGTGATTTAGATAATACACTGATCCACTCATACCACAGGAAAAAAGACGGCGATGTGTGTATTGAGTGGCTGAACGGAAATGAACAGGGCTATATCTCCCAGGCGGCAGTGAAACTGCTGGCGCAGGTGGTGGACGAGGTGCTTTTCGTGCCGGTCACGACAAGATCTATTGAGCAGTATCTGCGGATTCAGTGGCTGTCGGACACAACTCCGGAATATGCGGTTACAACGAACGGGGCAATCGCTCTGGAGAATACCGGGATCGATACTTCATGGAAGGCGGAGAGCGACGCACTGCTGGAGGACTATAAGGGCGAATTACAGCAGATGATGTCGCTGCTCGACAAAGAGGAGGATTTGCTCAGGAACAGGTACGTGGACGGCATGTATGTCTTTGCCATCGGCAGGGAAGGCGCGGATGTCCCGGCGATCGTCAAACGTTACAATGCACAGTCGACTCTGCAGGTGGCCGCCTCCGGAAAAAAGGTATACTTCTTTCCGCCGGCGTTCAACAAAGGAAGCGCTCTGGAGAGACTTATGGCAAAAAACAAGCCCGATTTTGTCATCTGCGCCGGAGATACGGCAATCGATCTTCCGATGCTGGAAAGGGCAGATCTGGCTCTATGCAGGGAAGAGATCTTTGACGAAATCAGGAATCCGAACAAGAGAATTTTTGCGGACGAAAAGGAGCTGTTAGAGTACGTCTTAACGTTTACAAGGCAAATGAAAAAAGATACTGCATTAGAGGCAAATCTATAAGAAAAAGGTCAAAATTTCCGGCCTGGTATTCGGTTACCTGCACGTAGTCAGTGTCGACTTCTCCAACCTGCAGCAGACCTTGCAGTTCGCGCTGAAAATCCTGAACCTGCTTATTGCCGGAGCGACTTATATGATCCGCTACTGGAAGACAAGAAATCTGTTGGGACTGGCGATCGTACATGATGTGAACGAGCAGGATGAATGGTCATTGACAATATACCCCAAGGGGGTATATTATGTGTGCAATGAGATACCCTGAAGGGGTATGTTGAGGAATTGTACGAAGTCATTTATGATGAAAGTGTTTCGATGAATAATCCAATATCGTTTGCATGAGGTATTCGGAGCACATGTGCATAGGAGAAAACGATGGAACAGTATAAAGTGACAGGGATGAGCTGTGCCGCCTGCCAGACCAGAGTGGAAAAGGCCGTAAGTGCTGTTGAAGGTGTGGAGAGCTGCGCCGTGAGCCTTCTGACAAACTCCATGGGGGTGGAGGGCTCGGCTCGTCCGGAAGAGATCATAGCAGCGGTGGAAGCCGCCGGCTACGGAGCCAGTGTTAAGAGTGGAAAGGCAGAAGGAAGTAAGGGAGCATCGGCGGATGATGCCCTTAAGGACACCGAAACGCCCGTCATGAAAAAGAGGCTTGCGGCGTCGGTTATCCTTCTGATTCCACTGCTGTATGTCTCCATGGGGCATATGTTGTGGGACTGGCCGCTGCCGGGATTTCTGGTGGGGAATCATGTGGCCATGGGATTGTATCAGCTCCTGTTGTCAGGACTGGTGCTGGTCATCAACCAGAAGTTTTTTATAAGCGGTGTGAAAGGCCTGATTCACAGATCTCCGAACATGGATACCCTGGTGGCGCTGGGAGCCGCCGCGTCTTACGGCTACAGTGTCGTCGCTCTCTTTGCCATGACAAGAGCGGTTCTGAATAACGACGAGAGCCGGGTCATGTACTACATGAATCAGTTTTACTTTGAGGCGGCCGCAATGATCCTGACCCTGATCACGGTGGGCAAGATGCTGGAAGCCCGGTCTAAAGGAAGGACAACCAACGCGCTGAAAGGTCTGATGGATCTTTCCCCGAAGACGGCGGTGCTCCTCAGGGACGGATCAGAGGTGAACGTTCCGATTGAGAGGGTAAAGGTCGGAGACAGCTTTGTCGTAAGACCCGGAGACAGCATACCCGTGGATGGTATAGTTGTAAAAGGGGAGAGTGCCGTGAATGAATCGGCCCTTACCGGGGAGAGCATTCCGGTGGAAAAAAGAGCGGGAGATACCGTATCTGCCGCAACTGTAAACACCTCCGGCTACATGGTCTGTGAGGCAACGCGCGTCGGTGAAGATACGACGCTGTCTGCCATCATCCGGATGGTAAGTGACGCGGCGGCGACAAAAGCTCCGATCGCCAAGATCGCGGACAAGGTTTCGGGCGTATTCGTCCCTGCGGTGATCAGTATCGCGCTTGTCACTTTTATTGCGTGGCTGCTGGCGGGACAGACCGTGGGCTACGCGATTGCGCGGGCAGTAGCGGTTCTCGTCATAAGCTGTCCCTGTGCCCTTGGGCTTGCCACACCGGTAGCCATTATGGTGGGAAACGGCGTGGCGGCGAAAGCCGGCATTCTTTTTAAGACGGCGGCATCTCTGGAACAGGCTGGCAGAACGCAGATTGTCGCTCTGGACAAGACAGGAACCATCACAACCGGAGCGATGAGTGTCACCGATCTTTATCCATCGGAAGGTGTTACTGCGGAAGAACTCCTGACGGTGGCGTACGCTCTTGAGTCAAAGAGTGAACATCCGATCTCAAAGGCGGTTACGGATTATGCCACAGAGAAGAACGTTCCCCTTAAAGAGACAGCCGCGTTTGAGGTTGTGTCCGGAAACGGACTGAAAGCCGGACTCGGTGAGGACGAGATCATCGGCGGAAGCGCAGCCTTTATCGGCAGTATTCTCGGGGAATTGGGTAAAGAGACGGAGGCGATTGTGCGTCGGCTTGCTATGACGGGAAAGACGCCGGTTCTTTTCGCGAAAGCAAACAGGCTTCTCGGCGTCATCGGGGTATCCGATGTGATCAAAGAGGATTCGCCGGAAGCCATTGCGGAACTGAAGAAACTGGGAATCCGCACCGTAATGCTCACCGGTGACAATGAGGTCACGGCTGCGGCCATTGCGAAACAGGCCGGTGTCGATGAAGTCGTAGCATCCGTGAAACCCGACGGAAAAGAGGCCGTGATCCGGGAACTCATGGGCCACGGCGCGGTGACAATGGTGGGGGACGGCATCAATGACGCGCCGGCGCTTACTTCGGCAAATCTCGGAATCGCGATCGGAGCCGGAACGGATGTGGCCATTGACGCGGCGGATGTGGTACTGATGAAGAGCAGTATAAAGGATGTCGCTGCCGCCATCAGGATTTCGAGAAGTACTCTGAGGAATATTCACGAGAATCTCTTCTGGGCGTTTTTCTACAATGTTCTGGGAATTCCGCTGGCCGCAGGCTGCTATGCGGCACTTTTCGGCTGGGAACTGAATCCTGTCTTCGGCGCGGCAGCCATGGGACTCTCGAGTTTTTGCGTGGTGACCAACGCGCTTCGGCTCAACTGGATCAGACCCTATGACAGCAGCAGAGATAGACGGATGAAACAGGCGATATCCTGTCAGCTGACAGAACAGCATACAAAGAATGAAACAGAAAAGGAGAATAAGGAAATGAAGATCAAAGTAAACGGAATGATGTGCGGACATTGTGAGGCTCACGTAAAGACGGCACTGGAAGCCATCGACGGAATCGAGAGCGCAGCACCTTCCCACGAGGAGAATCTGGTTTCGATTGTAAAAAACGGCGATGTGGATGAAGCGGTCATCAAGGAGGCTGTTGAGGATGCCGGATACGAGTACGCGGGTGTTGAGGATTGCTGATCAAAACCAGGTGGAAGCTAAGTGGAAGCAAACTTGAAAAATGTGGCATCGCATTCATGTGACTCTATTCGTGAGGATTCCGAACACACGGCTCTTTATATCTTTTCCAAAGAATTGTATAATCAGTTTATGTGAAACATAAGATGAATAACAAAGATAGGCTGAGGGAAAAAGAGTTGAATCGATTTTCAAGAACGGAATTACTGTTGGGAAAACATGCGATGGAACGTCTTGCCGGGTGCCGCGTGGCGGTCTTCGGCGTCGGCGGTGTCGGCGGATATGTGTGTGAAGCGCTCGCGCGAAGCGGCGTCGGCACACTGGATCTGATTGATAACGACAAGGTCTGTCCGTCCAATATCAACAGGCAGATCATTGCGACCACAAAAACTGTCGGCCGTTACAAAGTGGACGTCATGCGGGAACGCATTTTGGACATCAATCCGGATGCCGTGGTGAATACATATACATGTTTTTTTCTTCCGGAAAACGCCGCGGAGTTCCCGTTTGCGAACTACGATTATGTCGTCGATGCGATTGATACGATCACCGCGAAAATCGAGCTCGTGATGCAGTGCCGCGACGCGGACGTTCCCATTATGAGTTCTATGGGAGCCGGCAACAAACTGGACGCCTCCGCGTTTCGCGTAGCGGATATATACAACACGCGCATTGATCCTCTGGCCAGAGTGATGCGGAAGGAACTGAAAAAGAGAGACATCAAAAAACTGAAGGTTGTGTATTCCGAAGAGGAACCGATCCACCCGATCGCGGATCCTGCAGATTATTCCGGCGAGGACAGTTGTAATTCCACCGGTGCACAGAACCCCGGCACTGCCCGCAGATCGATTCCCGGAAGTACAGCCTTTGTTCCCTCAGTCGCAGGGCTTATTATTGCCGGAGAGGTGATCAAAGACCTGACGAACGAGTTTTGACAAAGAGCATCCGGGACGTGTATTCACGAAGGTTCAGATCTGTGAATACATCAACGGAACGTATTTCGAAAACGATGAAAACACCATCATAGTGCATATTTCCAATCTTCGGGACAAAATCGAGGCGGACAGTAAGAATCCGAAGTATTTGATCACTGTGCGCGGACTGGGTTACAAAATGGAAAATCTTCGAGGATAATAACGTGATCCAAAAAATCAGGAGAATAAAAAAAACACGGAAGTCTCTACATCTTTATGGTGAGAGGCTTCATTTTGCTTATTATGATAATCGGAATACTCGGCGTCGCTGTTTTTTTCTCCCTGCAGTTTATCCTGGAGCGTGTACGCATTCCATCAGGCACCGGTCTTGGATTGTAGATTGCGCGGTCGATCGTGCAGGCTCATGGAGGAAAAATCAGTCTTCTTCCGGTCGATGAAGTGCGAACAGGAACTTGTTTCCGGATTGTTCTTCCACTTACTCTATAATACTGTTGTTACTATTCGAACGTGCTTTTTGTGCGTGTTCGGCTTCGAAAGCAAGTCATTTTGAAGAGGATTATCAGTCCCCGGATGGGATGTTTAGGTTTGAAAAGAAATGTGTTGAAACGGAGGGAAAAGAAGATTCATGGGAATCATAGAACTGATCCTGCTGGCGGTGGGGCTGTCGATGGATGCGTTTGCGGTATCGATCTGCAAAGGACTCGAGACAAGGAAGATCAGCCTGAAAGAAAGCCTGCTCTGCGGAGTATGGTTTGGCGGCTTTCAGGGACTGATGTCTTTGATCGGCTATCTGCTCGGGAGCAATTTTGAGAAGATCATCAATAAGATCGCGCCTTGGCTGGCCTTTATACTGCTGGCGATCATAGGCACGAATATGCTGCGGGAAGCTTTTTCCGGAGAAGAGGAAGAGACCAAACCCGGATTTGATATAAAGACCATGTTTATGATGGCGGTTGCCACCTCTATTGATGCTCTTGCCGTAGGGATCACATTTGTTGCCGTACCGGTTAAGATCCTGGATACTGCGGTATTGATCAATACGATATTCGGTTGTGCGCTGATCTGTCTTGTTACATTTGTATTTTCGGCAATCGGTGTGCGTATCGGTAATGTTTTCGGAGCCAGATACAAATCCGGCGCCGATGCAGCCGGAGGCTTTGTCCTGCTTTTTATCGGACTAAAGATACTGCTGGAGCATTTCGGCGTGACTGAGTTTATGAATGACGGCGATGTATTGTTCGGACTGCTCATACCGTTTATCGGAACGATCCTCGGAGCTGCGTTTGTATTTGTGATCGGCAATGAGATGAAGGATGGTATCAAGCTTCTTCTTTCCGGGATGGCTGGCGGTATCATGGTAGCCTGCTCCATGTGGGCGTTGCTATATCCGGTTGTAAGCAAAGGGCGGATCATGATAGCGGCAGCAGGGTTTCTTGTCGGCGTGGGATTTCAGTATCTGTTGGATAAGGCAATTCCACATACCCATGTCTTTGTTGAGGCGGAGGAGGGACCGACGAGTAAACTCGGGTTTTCCGGAAAAGTGGTGCTCGCGGAGATAATTCATCATGTACCGGAAGGAGTAGCGGTCGGTGCTGTTTATGCTGGATTTCTCAATAATAGCGGAGATGTGACGCTCACGGTGGCACTGGCGCTTACGATTGGGATTGCTCTTCAGAACATTCCCGAGGCGGCTTTCGTATCGTCGCCGATCCGTAAGCGGGGGGAAGAAAAGGGAAAATCCTTCCTGTTGGGCGTGATCTCCGGCGTGGTGGAACCGATCCTTGGCATTGCAATCATAATCGTTGTAAATGCTTTTCCGACAATCCTGCAGCATGTAATGGCGTTTGCCGGTGGAGCGATGACATTTCTGGTGATCGAAGATACCATTCCGGGTATGATCACGAAACGGCATTCGGATAAGGGAACCCTTTCGTTTATGATCTTCTTTACGATTATGATGGTGATCACCTTTGTTTCAAGAGGATGATCCGAAAGCCATATGCTTTCCGGACATCCTTGATCTTAAGAAGCCTCTGAAACCATTGAGGCGAAGGGGACCACAGATGAAGATCAAGCAAAGCAGATGTAAAGTCAAAAGAATTGTAGGTAAGGTATGGATGGGGCAGGATATTTAAGAGGGCTGGCATAGCAAAACTCGGGTGTGATGACTAAGGCGACAATCGATCAGTGATGATGGACTGCCGCCTTTTTAATGAATTTGTTTTCTGTACCAAAGTTATGCTCGGATTTTTGCTAAAAGCGCTTCCTGAAGGGTCTGTGAGAAATTGATCTTTTTTTCCTGAGCGGCAACATTCAGCCAGGCAGGAATGGTGAGAGTCTTCCGAACAGATTTTTCGAAATGCTCTTTGGCATATTCTGAGACATCCACGGATACCATATTTACGAATGCTCCATTTGTGTCGGCATCCAGCTCCTTTGCGACCGCATCCAGAGATACATCACCTATAGAGGATGCGAGCGGTGCCTGATCACCGTCATTCTTTAAGGAATAAAGATATCCGGCCAGGCAGTCTACAGCCATATTCATTGCTTCGGTTTCAGTTCTGCCGTTGGTGGCAAGCCAGTTAAGATCCGGAAATACTACGGAGTATCCGGTTTCATCTTTGAAAAAACATGCAGGATATATGGATAACATGGAGAACCTCCTCTCTGCAGCAGGACTATTTATCAAGTCCAGCTTGCTTTCTAATAGATTTTTCTACGATCTTACTCAATTCCTTGCTGTGAAAAGGGATTGTAACTTTTCCCGGCTTGGTCGGATGGACATAATGCCTGTGAGAACCTTCCTGGCTCTTAAATATCCATCCGTCATCGAGTATCTCTTTTTCCATTTCTCTCGGTCGTTTAGGCATAGTATTCTCCCTTTCATTCATATTATACGATGCTATGCGCATTATGTCAATGCGCATTGTATCGATGCGTATTTTCTGCTGAAAACTTTTTAAAAACAACTCAGAAAAATCAGCCGCCAAATCTCCTATGAGCAGTAGAAGAGGAAAATTCAAATAATGCTCGTTGTATTAAACAGGAAGGGCAGGATGACAGATGGAATTCAATAATAAACTGTATGAATTACGAAAGCAAAAAGGATTCTCTCAGGAAGAGCTAGCTAACCGCTTAAATGTTTCAATGCAAACAATTTCGAAATGGGAAGTTGGGGAATCCTCACCAGATATGGAGAAACTTGTTGCTATAAGTGATTTGTTTGAGGTTTCTTTAGATGAACTGGTAAAGGGCGAAGAATCGAAGATGGCAGAACCGTCTGTACGTATTGTTAAATCAGAGTTATATAGTGATGTAAAAGAGCATGTTTTGACGGAAGATAATAAGAAAAGGGTAAGAAAAGGTCTTAAGACAGCCGGAATCATCGCCGGAGGTATCAGGGATTATCAGGAAAAAGATCTTGGCTGGGTTGAGAATGCTGTTTGCATGAGAGATGCCGGAGTTCCGGTGGAAATGCTGATTGAGTATGTAAAGCTTTTTCAGGAAGGCAATGATACGCTTGAAGCCAGGGCAAATCTTTTGAAGGAGGCAAGAGAGCAGATCCTTGAGGCTCGGAAGAAATATGATACAGCTTTGGATAAGCTGGATTACAAAATTGGTCGTTATGAGTTTGCACTAAAGACAGGAGAACTTACATGGGAGTAAGATTATTGTGTAAAAGGAGATTTATTTTATGGCAAAAGTATTGATTATCAATGGAAGTCCACGTGTGGGCGGAAACACAAGCATTGCTTTGAATGAAATGGTAAAAGTATTTGAGGCAGAAGGTGTTGAAGCAGAGGTTGTTCAGATTGGAAACAAGGATATCCGAGGCTGTATTGCCTGTGCTTCATGTAAAAAGAATGGCAAGTGCGTATTTGATGATGTTGTAAACGAATTGGCTCCTAAGTTTGAAGAGGCGGATGGACTTGTAGTGGCTTCACCTGTTTATTTTGCATCTGCAAATGCAACGCTTATTGCTTGTCTCGATAGACTGTTCTATAGTACCGGTTTTGATAAGACAATGAAGGTTGGTGCAAGTGTCGTTGTAGCAAGGCGCGGAGGTTTATCTGCAACCTTTGACGAACTGAACAAATATTTCACAATCAGTGGAATGCCTGTTGCATCCAGCCAGTACTGGAACAGTGTTCATGGCAGAGAAAAGGGTCAGGCTGAGCAGGATATTGAAGGCCTTCAGACAATGCGTACTCTTGCAAGGAATATGACTTTCCTTATGAAGAGCATCGCTCTTGGAAAAGAAAAATATGGCTTGCCTGAAAAAGAAGAGTGGCAGCCGACACATTTTATAAGATAAGAACAGGAGGGAATTAAAACATGCAAAATTTTGATTATCAGACACCTACGAGACTGATTTTTGGAAAAGGCGTAGTGGAGAAGCTGCCGAAGGTTATGGAACAGTTTGGCAAGAAGATTCTTCTTACCTATGGTGGTGGAAGTATCAAGAAGATTGGTCTTTATGACAAGGTAAAAGAGCTTCTAAAGGATTTTGAAATCTATGAGCTTTCAGGTATTCAGCCTAATCCCAAGTATGATCCTAGTGTCCTTGACGGAGTAAAAATCTGTAAGGAAAACAACATTGATGTTATCCTTGCAGTAGGTGGTGGAAGTGTTCTTGACTGTTCCAAAGCTATTGCCACAGGTGCAAAGTATGACGGTGATCCATGGGATCTTATTTCATACAAAGCATTTGCAACTGATTCTATTCCAATTGTCGATATCATCACTCTTGCTGCAACAGGAAGTGAGTATGATTCCGGCGGAGTTATCTCAAGAACAGAGACTAATGACAAAATTGGATACATAGATCCTCACAACTTCCCATTGGTTTCTTTCCTTGATCCCACTTATACATTTACTGTATCAAAAAAACAGACAGCAGCTGGATGCGCTGATGCTATGAACCATATCATGGAACAGTATTTCTGCGAAGATTCAACATTTCTTAATGACGGTTTCATGGAGGCCGGATTAAAGAGTCTTATGGTAAATGCTAAGAAGTGTTTAGAAAATCCAGAGGATTATACTGCAAGAGCCGAGATGATGCTGACCTGCACATACGGATGTAACGGAATCTATTCCTTAGGTAACAGCCAGACAGGATGGCCGCTTCATGGAATGGAGCATGCTCTTTCTGCATATTATGACATCACACATGGAGAGGGACTTGCAATCATTACTCCAAGATGGATGGAGCATGTGTTAAGTGAAAAGACAGTAGACCGCTTTGTAAAATATGGCGTAAATGTATTTGGAATTGATTCTTCGCTCGACAAATTTGAAATAGCAAAGAAGGCTATTCAGGCAACCTATGACTTCTTTGTATCAATCGGTATTCCTATGAATCTTAAGGCTGTAGGAATTGATGAGAGCAGAATTGATGAGATGGCTCATCATGTGGCTGTAAACGAAGGTCTTGATAAAGCCTGGGCACCATTAACAGAAAAGGATATCGCTGATATCTTCAGAGCATCTTTATAAGGGAGGAAATCTAAATGAGCAGAGTTAATTTTGGCGCAAAGCCGCTTATGTACCCACAGCCGGTTCTTATTATCGGAACCTATGATGAGAACGGTGTTCCCAATGCAATGAATGCTGCCTGGGGAATCACAACAGATTTCAGGGAGATTACCATCAGTCTTTCAGATCATAAGACAACTGATAATCTGAAGGTTAAGAAAGCTTTTACAGTAAGTATGGCAACAGAAGATCAGGTAGTGCCTTGCGACTACGTTGGCGTTGAGTCTGGAAGAAAAGTTCCTGATAAGTTTGCTAAAGCCGGTTTCCACGCCACAAAGAGTGAATTCGTAGATGCTCCTCTGATTGATGAGCTTCCTCTGGCTTTGGAATGCAAGGTTAAGAGTTTCGAGAACGGGCTTCTTGTTGGAGAGATTGTAAATGTCTCTGCCGATGAAAGCGTTGTAACAGACGGAGCTGTGGATATTACAAAGGTGAAGCCTATCAGTTTTGATCCTTTTGGAAATGCTTACTTTGGTGTAGGCGCAAAAGTAGGCAATGCTTTTAAGGATGGTATGACACTTAAAATGGAATGGAAGGAATGATGGAAGAAGGGATAGTCGTAAAGGATGATGCGAAGTTACTTGCGGTAGAGCTCACCGCACCGGCTGTTCTGCAGATTGCAAGATCGATCATGTAAGAAATCACAACGTCACGGGGCGCGGAAGGCATTCCCTGTTTCTACTGTCGTGGAGCTTGGAATGAAGATGAGATGACTTTCAAGGACCGGACGCTTTGCAGAATGTTACAGAAGGCGGTGGCTAAACAGAATCCGGAGGAATATGAACCCTGGGAGAAAGCTTTAATGTGTGCGGTAGGGCAGAAATGTGATTGGACGGACAGGGGATATCTAGCCCCTATACTGGATTATATTGGTATATCGCGCTAAGGAGCAAATCAAAAGTTGGAGAGGGTCGTATGGTTTTTAATGGAATCAGTAAGGTGTTTTCAACAAAAGACGATCGGCAATATGAAACGATCGGTGCTTTTTGGGATGAATTTTCCAAAAAATATGGAAGAGAAAAGCTTAGGGGTTTAGGCTATAACTGGACAACTGATACGATTGAATATGTCATCGGGCTTAAATCCGGCGACATAGATAATGCAAACAGTTCTGTGATTTTGCCGAATTCAGGATGGATTGCCGTGAAAGGAAAAACAGCAGAATTAGATATGATCTATCAGGAAATCTACGCCGATGGGGTTCTTACATATGAGATTGAAACTTTTACCGATGAAGGCGAATGCGAGATTTTATATTATAGATAGTTTCTGTAGTTTTGACGAAGGTGCCGGAGGTAAAGTTTCATGTGTGAAGAGCGTAAGTGGAAAAAGGATATACATATTCAACTTGCAAATATGAAATATACTGATAGCTGCATAGAAATTCTGCAAAATTCTGATTTGGGAAGAGCGTATTTCAGCGATTATGAAAAGGCAGCCAATATGCTAACATATGCAGTGGGACAAGAAAACATATATGTTGCATTGGATGAAAATGAGAAATGCCTGGGGTTTATTTACTACATGACAAATGGTGTTTTTGGAAACTACCCCTATCTTCATATTGTTGCAGTAAAGGAAGAATACAGGAATTATGGTATCGGTAAGCAGCTGATAAAGTTTTTTGAGGATAATGCTTCCGATTCTTCTTCAGCAGAATATTTCTTAACTGTAGATGATTTTAACTCGGGAGCGAAGAAATTATATGAAAATCTGGGGTATAAGTGTGTCGGAGAACTACCTGATTTTTATAAAAAGGGGATTAACTGCTATCTGATGATGAAAAGAAGAGGGTAAAGATATGAACTATAGAGTTATTGATAAAGAAACCTATTACAGGAAGGGACGAATGATTGTTATCTGGACAAATAAAGACAAGAAAAGTCGGGAAGGCAAGTAATCTATGAGATAAGATAGCCACATAGCAAGTGAAGGGAGGTAGGTTGCCGTGGAGTGGATGGCGATAATTGGTGATTCGATTCAGTATATTGAAGAGCATATCACAGAGGATGTGACAGCTGATGAAGTGGCAAAGGCTGTAGGCGTATCACCATTTTATTTTCAGAAGGGATTTGCCATGCTCGTGGATTCAGCTTGACTGAATATATCCGCAACAGAAGGCTGGCTCTGGCCGGAAACGACCTTCTGATAACAGATGATAAAATCATCGATATTGCCATGAAGTACGGGTATGACTCTCCGGATAGTTTTACCAAAGCTTTTACAAGATTTCATGGTGTGTCGCCTTCATCCGTGCGCAAGGATGAGGTGATGCTGAAAACCTTCGCTCCGCTGAAACTGAAGATATCATTAGAAGGAGGCTATCTCATGGATTATAAGATCATTAAAAAGGATGCTTTTACGGTTGTTGCAAATGCAAAGATGTTTTCATATGAAGGGGCAAAGGAGGCTGTCCCGCAGTTCTGGCAGGAACATTACAAAGCCGGAAAGGGAAAGCATGTTATGGGAGTTTACGGGATCAATATCGATACCACTATGGGGCAGGAAGAGTTTGAATACCTGATCGCAGATCCGTACAATCCGAAGAACGATGTACCGGAAGGGTTTGTTACCAGAACAATACCATCATTTGACTGGGCAGTATTTCCCTGCAAAGGAGCGATGCCGGATGCTCTTCAGGATGTGAATACCAAAATCTTCACAGAGTGGCTGCCGGCGCTTAAGGAATATGAGTTTGCTGCCGGTTATTGCGTGGAATTCTACGATGATCCTACAAAGTATGAGAAAGGGACTCAGGATGAGAATTATTATTGTGAGATCTGGATCCCTGTAAAGAAGAAGGCGTAAGCGAGAGTAGTATCGAAAGATAAAACCTGTACCCTGGGAAACCGGGGTACAGGAAAAATATTTGGCTAACGCCAAATACGCTCCGCAATTGACATTCACCATGAGATTTATCTATCTGATGCGAGAAAAGTCCAGCCGGAGAAACTGAAGACAGTGATCCGGCATCCGATCAGGGCGCTGGATGTCCGGAGGTTGCTCGAGATCCGGGGGATCTCGGTCCAGCAACGACCGAAGTGGAACGTAGACCATCCGCTTAGCGCGGACCGAAACGGAGTGTAGATGCTCTGCGCTGACCGAAGTGGAACGGAGAGAGTAGGAGGAGAGGACTATGGAGTATATCAGGGTTACAAAAGAGAATCTGGAAGAGGAGCATATCTGCTGTGCCATATCCAACAATAAAGATGTACAGGTATCTTCAAAGAAGGCGTGGCTTGCGGACAGATTTGATGAGGGGCTTGTATTCTTAAAAAGTGTGGAGCGCGGGAAATGCTTCATAGAATATATTCCGGCAGAGCATGCATGGAATCCAATTGAAGCACCTGGGTATATGTATATAGACTGCCTATGGGTTTCCGGTTCTTTCAAAGGTCATGGATATTCAAGCGACCTGCTTTCTGAATGCATCAAAGACAGCAAGGAGAAGGGAAAGAAAGGACTTTGCATTCTTGCTGCAGCAAAGAAAAAGCCGTTTCTGGCTGATCCGAAATTCCTGAAATATAAAGGCTTTGAAGTGGGTGATGAAGCGGATAACGGAATACAGTTATGGTATCTGCCCTTTGAGAAAGGGGCTGAGAAGCCGATGTTCAAAGAGTGTGCCAAGCATCCGCACATAGATGAGGAAGGATATGTTCTTTACTATACGAACCAGTGTCCGTTCAATGCGAAGTATGTACCTGTGCTGAAAGAGACAGCCAAGAACAATGGCATTCCATTCAGAGCTATGAAGATCAAAAGTAGGAATGATGCTCAGAATGCACCGACGCCGATCACAACTTATTCGCTATTTTGTGATGGGAAGTATGTCACGAATGAACAGATGAATGACAAGAAGTTTATGAAGCTTGTGAACGGATAACTCTACTTTCCGTAGGTTGTTATGAGGCCTTCGGTGCAATATCATTTGTTTATGAACATGATATTGAAGGAGGATCTGAGATGAATCAATATATTACGGGCACAGCGTGATGCATAAGGGGCATTAGATAATGGCGGACAGGTATAAAGAAATCAAAGAGAATATTTGTCATTATAGTGAAGCGGATAGCGCAATAAAAGCAGTGATCGCTATTGGCTCAACCATCAGAGAGTCCGTTAAAGCGGATGAGTATTCGGATCTTGATCTGATCATTGTAACTGGTAATCCTACAAGCTGGTATTCAGGAGAATATCCGAAACTGTTAGGAGAGATCAGTATAGAGTTCGTTGAACCGACGCTGGGCAACGGAAAAGAATATCGTGCTGTTTATGATGAAGATAAAGACGTGGACATGATCATATTCACACCGGAACAATTTACTGAGGCTGTAAAAAACGGTACTGCCGGGTGGGTAATGAACCGGGGCTATGCTTTCTTGTGTGACAAAGCAGGTTTTTCAGAGTTGGTTAGGGAGTATGTGAAACCTTCTGTATCTTCGCCGCAGATAAGTGAATTGGAATATCTTAATCTGACAAACGATTTCTACTTTCACAATATCTGGGCGGCTAAGAAATTGCTGCGCGGCGAGCTGTGGTCGGCAAAGATGTGTGTGGATGCCTACTTGAAAAAATATCTGCTTAAAATGATAGAGCTTTACTGCTATAAGAAAGACGGTAGGGATGTCTGGCATGACGGTCGCTTCATTGATCGTTGGGCGGATGACTGGATTCTGGAGAAATTGGAACTTTGTTTTGCGCATTATGAAGAGTCAGATATTAGAAATGCACTTTTCAATACACATGATCTTTTTCGAAATCTTGCAACTGTGATTGCAGAGAAAAATGGCTTTGAATATCCTTTGAAGGCCGAAACTACAGCTAAGGAGTATATAAAGGGAAATAGAGAAATTGAGAATAATCAACTATTTTGAAAGTGACAATAAAGATACTTCTTTCCAGAGAAATTCAGACTGGTAGGTTTTGAGCCGGAACACTCACAAGGACTTAGGCGAATGCTGGTAGATAATTATTCGATATTTTATATATTCAAGGAAGAGCTTGTCACGGTAACTAGTATAACGAAAAATAAATAACTGATACTTTAATTATTCTGTGGTATAATAGTTTTATCATGTATAACAGAGGTGGCTATTATGTCAAGAAAAGCAACTGCAATAACCCTTAGGGATGGAGATTACGAATACCTTCGTTCATTAATCAAACAACGTACAATACAGGCTCAAGTAGTTATTCGTGCTCACATTCTGTTGGACAGAGCTAATAGCGTACCCATCCGTGATATCGCAAGAATTTACGACATAAGTACTGCAACAGTACAGCTTTGTGTATCAAAGTATCTTAGCGATGGTACTGACAGCGCTCTTTTTGATGCTCAACGTAAAGGCCGTCCTG
>NZ_KK211311.1:0-8365 GCF_000621585.1 [Eubacterium] cellulosolvens LD2006
AACAAGAAAAACACTGGCGATTCGTAATCGATTGAACAATATTTGATAACAGCGTGAATACGCAGAAGTCTCCTTACTCTGCTTGATTACAGGTGATCTGCCGCGGTCGGTCCTGTCAAGGCCGAAGCCTGGGACAGGTGCCTGCGGCAGCCTTGACAGAGCCGATGACGGCAGATATGGGGTAGACAAGCAGAGTAAGGAGTTCTCTGCCCATGATGGGCATCAAAATACTGCGTTGACGAAGTACAGATACATGAATAAGATAAAGTTAATTTAAGCACTATCATTTACCTAACGGGCGGAGTCTCGATTCGCTTAACTGAAGGTTACTTAACGCCGTCGCCCCCAGGTACAGCGCTTTACTTCAATAACGTGTTTCTGTTATACTGACATTCAATGGGGGTATTTGGAACATGGAGGAACACCAGATGGAAAATAAGAATGAAATGTTTTGCTACCAGTGTCAGGAGACGATGGCCGGCAGCGGATGCAGCAGAGTCGGTATGTGCGGAAAGAAGCCGGACGTTGCAGCGATGCAGGATCTTCTGATCTGGGTGACGAAGGGACTCTCCGCTGTCGCTACGCAGCTTCGCAGAGAGAAAAAAGATATTCCGGTCGCGATCAATCATCTCGTGACGGCAAACCTTTATGCCACGGTTACGAACGCGAATTTTGATAAAGAAGTGCTTGTGAAGCGAATCACAGAGACGGTTCAGGAGAAGGAACGTCTTCTGGCGATGACGGAGAAGAAACAGGATCTCCCGGAGGCGGCTTTCTGGACAGGCACAGAGTCTGACTATGAGAAAAAAGCGGCGTCCGTCGGCGTGCTGGCCACAAAGGACGAGGATATTCGCAGTTTCCGTGAGCTGATCATATACGGAATCAAGGGGCTGTCCGGATACCTCTTTCATGCCAATGCCCTCGGCAGTGAGGATCAGGACATCGATATGTTCATTCAGAGGGCGCTCGGACAGATGCTCGACGACAGTCTGACGGGCGGCAATCTTCTGGCACTCGTGATGGAGACGGGACGCTACGGCGTTCGTGTGATGGATCTCCTCGACCGCGCGAATACAGGCACCTACGGGAATCCGGAGATCACAAGCGTGAAAACAGGCGTCGGAACAAATCCGGCGATTCTTGTATTCGGCCAGGATCTTAAGGATCTGGAAATGCTTCTGGAGCAGACGCAGGGAACCGGCGTGGACGTATATACCCACGGAGAGATGCTCCCGGCGCAGTACTACCCGAAGTTCAGAAAATACGACAATCTGATCGGCAACTACGGAAATGCCTGGTGGAAGCAGAAAGAGGAATTCGAGAGCTTCAACGGACCGGTCCTTGTGACAAGTGAGGAAATTATTCCGCCGAAGGATTCCTACAAAGAGCGGCTGTTCACGACAGGCTGTGCCGCCTATCCGGGCTGTGCGCATATCGAGGCCGATGAGAACGGACAGAAGGATTTCTCAGCTCTGATCGAACTGGCGAAGAAGTGCGAAGCTCCGAAGGAGATCGAGTCCGGAGAGATCGTCGGCGGTTACGCGCGCGAGCAGGTCTTCTCTATGACAGACAAAATTGTCGAGGCTGTGAAGAGCGGAGAGATCAGCAGGTTCATCGTCATGGCCGGCAGCGACGGAAGGGCGAAGACAAGAAGTTACTACACCGATTTCGCGAAGGCTCTGCCGAAGGATACTGTCATTCTCACAGCGGGCAGCGCGAAGTACAGATACAATAAGCTGGATCTCGGAGAGGCAGGCGGTCTTCCGCGCGTGCTGGATGCGGGACAGTGCAGTGATGTCTACTCCATCGTTCAGATCGCTCTTAAACTGAAGGAGGCCTTCGGCTATGAGAATATCAACCAGCTTCCGATCGTGTACAACCTGGCATGGCATGATCAGAAGAGCATCATTGTTCTTCTCTCTCTTCTCTATCTGGATGTCAAACACATCCATCTGGGACCGACCATGCCGGCATTCTTCTCCGCGAATGTCGCAAACGTACTGATCAAGTATTTCGGCATCGCGCAGATCAAGACTGTACAGGAAGACATCGACGCTATGCTCGGAGGATCCGACCAGCTGATCCGCCCGGATATGATCGTCGGTGATATTGTACAGCAGTATCCTCAGCTTGTGGACGTTATGATGAGCTGCGGACTCCACTGCATCGGCTGCGGCGTATCCCAGGTCGAGACACTGGAGGAAGCCTGCATGACCCACGGACTGGATGTCTACGATATGCTGGATGTTCTGAATGACGAACTGAATAACGGAAATAATTAACAGGAACGATAAATGGGTTTGCCGCGCGGCAGACCCGTTTTTGTATAACAACGAGCCGGGCGTACATCAGGTGCTTGAAATGACAGCTGTGTTGGCAGTGGGATATTCTCCGGAATTTCCATGACACAGACGCCGCTTATATGCGGTTTTGCGCGATGAGAGGATGTCTCGCATCGGCGCCCGGCGAGAGATAACCGCAAGCGGCATTTAATGAGATCAAAGAGGGAAGAAACATGAAATGGACAGAGATACAGACAGAGTGGAAACGGAAAGGTACGACGAAGGTACCGGCTCTTTCCGGAGCCTGCGCGCCGGTTCTGCGCTTTCCGGCGCTCACGGCGGTGGATTTTGTGAGCCACTGCTTTACGACCAGATACGGCGGTGTCAGCGGGCGTGAAGAGGGGATGGAGCATCTGTCATCCATGAACCTCGGCCTTACCCGCGGCGACAGAGAAAAAAACGTGCATGAGAACTTTCGCATAGTGGCAAAGGAACTCGGTACGACGGAGGAGAGATTCGTTCTGACGGATCAGACCCACACGACGAACGTGAGGGTTGTGACAGAGGAAGATGCCGGAAAGGGCCTGATCAGAGAGAGGGATTATCACGATGTTGACGGCCTTGTCACCAACGTGCCCAATCTGGTGCTCTCCATCTTCGTGGCAGACTGCGTGCCGATTCTGTTTGCGGATCCGGTGCATCGCGCCATCGGAGGCGCGCATTCCGGCTGGAGAGGAACGGTCGGAAGGATCGGGGCAAAAGTTGTACAGCTGATGCAGGAAAACTACGGGACGAACCCGGAGGATCTGATTGTAGCTGTGGGTCCTTCCATCTGCAGAGATTGTTATGAAGTGAGCACAGAGGTTGCGGACGTTTTTGCGGAAGAATTCAAAGGACATGAGAAGGAGATTCTGACACCCGGAAGAGAAGGGCATGCCCAGCTTGATCTCTGGCAGACAAACCGGATCGTGCTGGAAGAAGCCGGTGTTCCGTCCGGCAATATTTCGGTAACGGATCTCTGCACCTGCTGTAATCCGGAGGCTCTTTTTTCCCACCGCGCGTCCGGAGGAAGGCGGGGGAATATGGCCGCCTGTCTGATGATTCGGTAAATTCGTCGGAATAATGTGCAAAATGCATATGCCTCACTGGGAATATGCATTTCTATGACACACATATGATGAAAATGGATTATTTTGCAAGTTAATGATGCCTTGCTTGCAAAAGTGTGGTACACTGATCATACTGAAATATAAGTAATTGTGAGAGGAGATTCAGATGAAACCATACAGGGAAATGAGCAAGGAAGAACTTGCATCCGAGATCGAGCAGCTGAGAGCGGAGTACAGGAAGTATCAGGGAATGGAACTTAACCTGAACATGAGCCGCGGTAAACCATGCAAAGAGCAGCTTGACCTTTCCATGGGACTTATGGATGCGCTCAATTCCGATGCGGACTTGATGTGCGAGGACGGAACGGACTGCCGGAACTATGGCGTTCTGACCGGTATTCAGGAGGCAAAAGTCCTGATCGGAGACATGATGGAAAACAACCCGGATGATATCATTATTTACGGAAACTCTTCTCTGAACGTAATGTATGATACAATTGCCCGTGCCTACACACACGGAATCATGGGAAATACACCGTGGTGCAAGCTTGACAAGGTGAAATGGCTCTGCCCGGTTCCGGGATATGATCGTCACTTCGGCATCACAGAGTATTTCGGATTTGAGATGATTCCGGTTCCAACCGATGAGAATGGTCCGGATATGGATATGGTAGAAAAACTCGTATCCGAGGATGCGGCAATCAAGGGTATCTGGTGCGTTCCGAAATACGCGAACCCCTCCGGTATCTCCTATTCCGACGAGGTTGTCAGACGTTTCGCGAGACTGAAACCGGCTGCTTCCGACTTCCGTATTTTCTGGGACAACGCCTACGGTATCCATCACCTGTACGATGACAGACAGGATTACCTGATCGAGATCCTCGCTGAGTGTAAGAGAGCAGGAAATCCGGATCTCGTATATAAATTTGCGTCCACTTCCAAGATCACCTTCCCGGGAAGCGGAATCGCTGCCATGGCAACATCACCGAACAACATGGCTGACATCATCAAGACGATGACCCGTCAGACAATCGGACACGATAAAGTAAATCAGCTTCGTCACGTACGCTTCTTCGGAAATATCCATGGCATGGTTGAGCATATGAGAAAACATGCGGACATCATCCGTCCGAAATTCGAGATGGTAGAGGATATCCTTCAGGAGAACCTCGGAGAGCTCGGAGTCGGCAGCTGGACAATCCCGAAGGGAGGATACTTCATCAGCTTTGATGCCCTCGAGGGATGTGCGAAGGATATCGTTGCCTACTGTAAGAAGGCAGGCGTAGAGATGACCGGAGCGGGCGCTACATGGCCATACGGCAAGGACCCGAAAGACTCCAACATCCGTATCGCGCCGACTTACCCGTCACTGGCAGATCTCAAAGTTGCTGCCACACTCTTCACACTCTGCACAAAGCTTGTCAGCGCGCAGAAGATTTACGAAGAGATGTAAGATGCCGGATCGATCCGAATACAATCAAATCAACAGGAAAGCACATAGCGGCCGGACAACGCAGGAAACTGCGTTGCCCGGCCGCTTTCTTCTGGTATAGGAAATTGCTCCGCAATCCCTATACCAGAACGCTCCGCAGGATACGCGTCGAGTTTTGAACGCTGCGAAAAGTTCATCATTGGGAACTATTTCGTCGGCGGAGATGTATATGATGTACGCTTGGTCTTTATGGATTTCTTTCCCATCCTAGGTTAATCCCCCTGAAATAGGTAATGCCAGCGCATGAAAAATCATAGGCAAATGATTATGGAATATTCACCATTTTGAGAAAATACAGAGGCGTAATTTGCTGTTGTCAATATATATAACTGCACCGCGTCAAAGTATAATGAGCTCATCAAATGAAGGAGGCATCTTCATTGAAAGTTACGCCGTATAAAAGAATAATAGCAGATTTGAAGGTCTGAAGCACATTACGATGCATGAGGTGCATAAAGGAGCACTGTTATGATCCTAGTACACCATTTCTTAAATAACTGGACCGAATGCTTGCCTGCTTATCCCGATAGCACGCACTTGAAAGCCTCGACGTAGCCCGCTACGCCTGCGTTTTCAGGCACGCACTCTCGGGCAAGCATTCTGCGCATTAGTCCAGTTATTTTGCGAATGGTGTACTAGTGATGATCCGGAGTTTGAGATCATTGAGGTAGCTGAGTAAGTTTTTCGTTGCGTGCAGTCAGAGAAAGGAGTGTAGACAAATGTCCAGAGAGAACTAAAAGAACAGATCGATGAGTTGATGCGTCAGTACGATGACGAAGAGATCGATGGAGCGACTTATGCGCAAAAGATGCTGGAATTGACCACATTTGCTCAGTGGAACGGGAGATGAGTCAGGGTAACGGATAAAACTATACGGTACGTAAATAAGAGCGTTCAGTAGATAATATTGAGCGCTTTTTAAGTTGGGGGATATAATAATGTTTGCATTTGATCTGGTTGTGAATTATTTCTTAGGATAAGGAAAAGCCGACCGTAGTTGCGATCGGCTTTGGAATAACTATAGGGCAACTATTGGAGCAGGGAGAGGACACCTTGTCCGGTCTGGTTGGCCTGCGCGAGCATGGACTGCGCAGCCTGAGAGAGGATGTTATTCTTCGTGTACGCGGCCATTTCTTTTGCCATATCCGTATCCCGGATCCGGGACTCTGCGGCGATGGTGTTCTCAGAAGTAACCTGTAGGTTGTTGATGGTGTGTTCCAGACGGTTTTGCTTTGCACCGAGCTCCGCTCGATATCTGGATACATGGTTAATTGCGGATTGGATGTTTTGAATAACACGATTTGCGTTAGACGTTACATCGTCACCATCAACTCCGGAAGAAGTGACTTGAATGTACTCTTTGCCATCTGTAAGATGATCAGCAACTTCACCTTTGCATTTCTGAACACCGTCAATAGCAGTAAATGCCTCACGAAGAGCTGTTATCATAGGATTATCTATCCAAGATAATGAGGATGCGAACAGGTTGCCGGCATTATGAACATTAACATCCACAATATAATTATTATCAGAATTACTTACATTAACTGTAACAAAGAACGAAGAAGGGACAGCTATACCTTCCTTTGCTGCCGCTACTTTTACAGCATGTACAAGATCCTTTTTTGACTGATCTAAGTCAAGTCTATTATCTTCGGTAAAGTCTCCGGTTACTGTATCCCAATTTCCCAAGACGTCGTAGATCCCGGTGAAAGTAGAACAGTACCAATGGGCTCCAGTTGCTCTCTCTATCGTATCCAAATCCTTGAAGATTCCTTTCAGAGTCATGTCGTGACCCTTGAGATCAAGAACTTCACCCTTTGTTGGGCCGATCTGCATTGTCATGTTTAGCAGATCGCTATTATTCTTTATGTTTGTACCTTTATTGGAAGCTTCTGCCAGAGGCTTTATACCGTTGTAATCGGTATTGTTTGCGATGCGGTCGATCTCGTCTCCGAGTTCATTCATTTCTTTCTGGATGGAAGCGCGTGCGGTACTGTTATATGTGCCGTTTGCCGCTTGTGTAGCCAGTGTTGTCATACGTTGAAGCATACTGTGAGTTTCTGTAAGGGCACCTTCCTCTGTTTGGATCAGACCGATTGCGTCATTGGCGTTGGCGGTAGCCTGCTCCAACCCATTGATTTTTGATCGCATCGCCTCGGAGATCGCAAGGCCTGCGGCATCATCGGCCGCGCGGTTGATACGATAACCGGCAGAAAGTTTTTCGAGGTTCTTGGAAAGTCCGGAACGATTGGAGGTCAGGTTTCGGTATGCATTTGTTGCGGGAATATTATGTTGTATAACCATGATGCTTTTCTCCTATGTCTGTCTTAAGCGTGTTCAGAACCGACATGTTCTGATGATGTCTTCCGGTGCCGGTTTGGTCACCCACCGGCAGGGCAAAACGATGATTCGTCATTATATAACTATTTATCGTCAAATCAACGTCGTTTAAATAGCGAGAGTCTCAACGCGAAACAGTAAACTATTCAGAGACTCGCAGAGGGAATGAATATGATTTTAAATATATCCTTCACGCCCAAAGCAAGTATCAGAAAATGACACGGATATTTATACACAGATGTTATGACAGACAACTGCCCATCCGATATAATGGGAGGGTAACCCGATATAATATGGAGGTATCAATCATGAAGAAGAATGTTTCGCTGGATAAGCGAAGTAAGAAGGCGCAGCGTGAGTATCACGCAAAGCAGAGACGCACCTGGGGAGAACATAATCCCGTAACAAGGATTGTACCAAGCGGAAAGACTTACAATCGAAAGAAGGAAAAACAGAGAATCGGCAAAGAATTCAGAAATGGATTTGATGCCGATCTTTTTTGTCTCATGGGAAACTGTTCCCGCATTCCCTATGAGACAAAACGCTCCGCTTAGATGCGAAGCTCGTAGATGAGAAGATCGCTAACGCGATTCTGCTCGCGCGCCAAAATCCGACTACGCTCCCCCTCAGGAGTGAGGGGATGGGGAAGTCGAAGTCCGCTTGCGGACTTTGTTCTGGTATAGGAAATTGCTCCGCAATCCCTATACCAGAACGCTCCGCAGGATGCGCACTCGCGCGATATGTAGATGCGTTGCATCCGCGCTCGGCGCGAGAATGTCGCTAGCGACATTCTTTTTTACTTTTTTGAAAAAACGGTGTTGTCAAAATATATACGCCCCAGGTGCCCGCGGCGGCAGAGACATACATCGCGAACGATAGGATGCCGAGGACGGAAGCGCGAGCATAGCGGAGCCGGTGGAGGACTGTCTGAGCGCACACGAAATATTGTTCATATAGAAATATGATCGAGTGCGCGAGTTTCCGGAACCGGCGACAGATAGGCGGCGGAGCGCTGACGACGAGGCGACGTGTGAGCGGGTATATCTCTGCCGCCGCGGGCATACCTGCTATCCCAGCTCCGGAGAGAGAACGAGTATGACTCTGTCGCCGCGGGCATCCCAGCTCCGGAGAGAGAACGA
>NZ_KK211311.1:8425-100095 GCF_000621585.1 [Eubacterium] cellulosolvens LD2006
TATGACTCTGCCGCCGCGGGCATACCTGCTATCCCAGCTCCGGAGAGAGAACGAGTATATCTCTGCCGCCGCGGGAATACCTGCGCCTGATGTGAACGAGTATGTCTCTTCCGCCGCAGGCAGAGCAACATATACAAAGCAAAAAGCCGAACCGGATGATCCGATTCGGCTTTTCTATGAGGGGGGAGTTACCGGTCCGAAGACCGGCGATATGAAAAAGTTTAAAGCGTTTGTTTCTTCTTTAGTACAATTTGAATATACAATAGATTTATGACCAGAGTTTGAGCTAAAAATGAACAATATGTAAACGATGCATGTTAAAAAATAATACTTTGGACACGAAAACGTTTGTGTTTGAATAGAAAACGATTTCGGTATATAGATGGAATATTTCTTTGTTTTATGCGGATTTCCGGAAACGGAGAACAAAAAAATCCTGCAGGGCCTCTGAAAAAGGAACTGCAGGATTTTGATATATTTGCAACATAAATTGGTCGGTTTGCGTGACCCTTTCGGTATCAGATTCTTGCGATTTTATGTTACCAATCTGACATTTTACCAGGAATTTCCCCAGACATCCGGGATTCCGTCGCCGTCGGCATCTTCCTGATTTACGTTATCACCCCAGGAATCCGGATAACCGTCGCCGTCATAATCTCCTTCGACCGGAGAGTTTCCGGTGTCTCCGCCGTCATATCCGGGACTGCCATCATCATTGTGCTGCACCGGAGAGACATTCGTGTCTACGGTGTCCGCGGTTCCGTCTCCGTAGATAATATTGATCAGAGACTCCCGGCAGGCCGGAAGATCCGGAAGGAGAACCGACATGCCGTCGACCATTTCGGCGGAAAACTCACCTTCACCGGGAATGGTGTACGTCCTCATTTCTGTGCCGCAGAAGAGGGCGTAGAAGAAGGCGCGGTAGAGATAGCCGTTTGACATGTCCGTCGTGATACTCGGCGCGGCCTCGTTCATGACGTGCATCAGCTTGAACGGATTGTGTTTCAGCTTTGAGAAAGCGGCCTGAATCACTTTTTTCTGGCGGTTGACACGATCCCAGTCGGAGTTTCCGACATAACGCATACGGCTGTAGGCGAGCGCCTGCTTCGGAGTCAGGGAATTGACGCCCGGCGAAAGATCCCAGGTGACGCCCTCAATGCGGTCGTTGTTCTCGCCGAGAGCGGGGTTCTGGTTCAGATAATCAGCCTCTTCATAGGAGAGCTCGATTTCCAGATCCCCGACGGAGGTCAGAGCCTCGAGGAAGCCGTTGAAATCCACGACGGCATTGCCGTCGATGTCAATGCCGAACTGCTCCTGAATAGTCTCGTCAATCGTCTCCATACCGCCGTACGCGAAGGCCGCGTTCAGCTTGTTCGATTCAAAGCCGGAGATCGGCACATACATATCCCTCATCAGGGAGGTGAGCGTGATCTGACGTTTTTTTACGTTCAGGCTGGCGATGATCATGGAATCGGAGCGGGTCTGCGTCTCCCCGTTTCTTGCGTCCTGACCGATCAGAAGGATATTCATGACGCCGGCCTCCCGGTACGGAGATACGCCGGCGGCTTTCGTCACAACGTCCGCCTGCGCGTCGGCCACCGGCGCGGTGCGGTTCAGCCGGTTGAAGGCTGCAAGCAGGAAAAGCATAAAGGCTGCAAAAAGCGCCGCAAACACGAGGACGACGGCCAGAATCCCGCGCCGGAGCGAGTGTTTCCGTTTCTTTTTGCGGGGGAGGTCCTTCCGGTCCTCCGGATCGCTTTTTCGATCTTTGCGGATGTCGTCGGTCTTCTTCTTTTTCTTTCCCGGGGACAGGAGCCCGAAGTCGTAGGTATCTCCCGGATCCCGGAGGTCAAAATCTGTGTCGAGATTCATCAGAGGTGTATCTTCCTTAAGGGAGGTGTCGCCTGCCGAATCCCGCCTTTTTTTCTCCGGAAGATCGCTGTATTTCACAGATTCCTGTGCATTTCGTCCGGCGGCTCTCTGTTTTTCTCTCTGCATGCGCTGATAATAATTCAGATGCTCTTCGGAGCCGTCGTCCGGATTCGACCGGTACGACGAAGCCGGATGCCCGGACGAAACCGTGAGGCCGGCGTCATATTCCGCAACGCGGATGGAGTCTGTGTCCGCGGAAAACGAAGGCGAAGAGAAGGCGTTGTCATTGTTTGAATGCTTCATGATTTACTCCTTGATGGAATGTCTGGTTGCGGGAACGCATTTCACGGCGGTTCCGCAACGGATCATCAACTGTTCGCGTCGGCGGAGTCAAGCTCTCTGCAAACGGCAGAGTACTGCTGACGCAGTTCCTCGCGGGCTTCTCTGCCCCGCATGAGGTGCTTTTTGTAGAAGACCGAGCTGATAAAGAAAATCAGGCCGATGATCGCCGCGGTGAGAACCACTTTCAGACACCAGGGATTGAAAATCGTCAGAGTGCCGAACATGATGATGAGCACCAGGGAGATGATACTCACGCCGCGCATCAGCGCCAGATTGTATTCCTGTTTGAATAATTTTTTGGTAACGATGTAGGATTCGTCCTCCAGGTGCTTTTTGCGGCGGACGAGCTCATCTCTTTGCTGTTGTTCCATAAGAAAAAACCTCCGATTGATAATGCTGTCGAATAGCTTCTATTTTAAAGAAAAACGGAGGAAATGACAAGTTCACTCCGGCTTTTTGTACGCGCTGCGAAGAAGCCATTTCTGATCGATTTTTCTTGTGCGATCCGCGAAGGCGATGGTCAGACGGACAGAGGATTCCAGGCGTGTGACGTCTGTGACGGTACCTGTACCGAAATCCGGGTGCGTGACGGTGTCGCCGACGGAAAAGCGGACGGTGCTGTTCCGGCTGTTCTGATATTCACGCTCTCTGCGGCGGATATCGCGAAGCGCAGCGTTCGGATCCGACCAGGGATTGCGCAGGGCCTTTTCGTAGTTGTGTTTTTCGCGTCCCTTGTTGAATCGGTAGTATTCGCTCGGTGCGGCGCCGATCAGGGAGCAGCAGTATTTCCAGGCACTTCCGTGTTTCCCGGGTTTCCAGTCGTGTTCTTTGGGTATCTCCATGTTGTACTGCATGTAATGGGCGTACTCATGCAGAAAAAGATCGGTCCGGTCTTCTTTGGAAATTTTGACGGCATCCATGTATCCGGCAAAAAGGAGCGAGAAATGAAACTCCTCCTCCCGGCCTCCCACGCCCGGTGTGTAGGAACCCAGCGTCTCGGTCTCAAAGCCGAAGGTGATGGGAACCAGGGCGCCCCGCAGGTTCAGTTTCTGATCGAGCTTTTGATAGAGCGCGCGGATTTCAAGGGTGAGCGTCGGAATCTCATGTTCAAGCCTTCGTCGAAGCTCCGGTGTGAGGTGCGGTTGATCTGTATGCATATCTTGTATCCTTTCCGTAAACGGGACAGGTTTTGTTGCTTTGCGCATTATACCTTTTTTAAACGGAAAAGACAACATTTCGAAGCGGAGAATGACGGCAGAAAGACGGATTCCAAACGGAGCCGAACCGCAAAGGAATCATGCGCGCAAGGATGAAAAATTCAAACATCAAAATCATGCTGTTTCTGTCAGATAACAACCTTTATGATCTGCTAATTGTATGCAAATTATAACAATTTGTGATTTTTCCAATTATAAAATGAGAAATCAGACAACAATTCGAATATGATAAAGTTGACAAATTAAGTGCACGTAAAAAAATAATTTATGGAGGTTTTTACAAGAAAAAATGAGAAAACGAAGTTTTTCACTGTTACTTGTTCTGGTAATGGTGGCAACCATGCTCGCGGGAATCCGGACGGAATCGGTTTCCGCTGCAACCATGAGGGACGTTACGGCGCAGCAGGTCGTAGACGCGATTGATTTCGGATGGAATCTGGGAAATGACCTGGATTGCTTCGAGGAGAATGCCGGCGGATACAAGGGATCTCCGCAGGCGTACGAGAGATTGTGGGGAAACCCGCCTGCAACAAAGGCTATGATCGACAAGGTAAAAGAGACAGGTATCAACGCGATTCGTATTCCTGTCACCTGGTATCACAACATGGAAGGAAACAACATCCGCTCCAACTGGCTGGCCAGAGTCAAAGAAGTTGTTGATTACGCGATCGACAGCAACACTTACGTCATCATCAACGTACACCACGACACCGGTGTTCACGGATGGCTGAAGGCGACAACAAGCAACGCCTATCAGAACGAGCAGAAGTTCGTGAAGATCTGGGAGCAGGTTGCGTCCTATTTCAAAGATTACGACGAGCACCTTTTGTTTGAGGGCTACAACGAGATCATCGACAATAGCTCCAACTGGAACGACACATCCTATGAAAACTTCCGGGAGTGCAACAAGCTGAACCAGCTCTTCGTGGATACGGTCCGGAAATCCGGCGGCAACAACGCGAAGCGTGTCCTGATCACCAATACCTACGCGGCGGCCGTTCAGACCAGTGAGCTGAACAACTTCCAGAAACCGACCGATACGGTTCCGAACAAGCTGATCGCTGAGGTACACTGCTACACACCTTACAAATTCTGCTTCAAGGAGTATTCTGACACAAGCTATGGCAGTGATTACGATGTATACGAGTTCATGGACAGAACCGTCAGCAGATTCAAATCTCTGGGCATGCCGGTCATCATCGGTGAGTTCGGTGCTGTCGACAAGGGAAATACCAGTACACGTGTGAAATGGGCAGACATCTACACAAAGAACGCCGCACAGCGTGGAATCAAGTGCTTCCTCTGGGATGACGGCGGCGACTTCAAGATGCTCAACAGAAACGGCCTGTCCTGGTACTATCCGGATGTTCTGAAGGCGATGCTGAAGAACTACGGTATCACATGGAACGGCTATGGTCAGGGTCACAAGGAGAACCCGACCAACACGCCGAGACCGACGAACACACCGAGACCTACGAATACGCCGAGACCGACCAATACACCGACGCCGAAGCCCTGGCAGCCAACCAACACACCGAGACCGACCAACACGCCGACACCGAAACCATGGCAGCCGACCAATACGCCGGTTCCGTCCCAGGAGGAGCATGAGAAAAACGAGGACGGCACCTATGTGGGCGCAGAGATCGACACATCCAAAGCATATATGATTCAGAACGTAAACTCCGGCAAGTATCTCGATGTAGAGCGTGAGCAGGCCGCAGCGGGCACAAACGTTGACCAGTGGCAGGGTGACACCTGGAACAAAAAACAAAATCAGGTATGGTATGTAAAAGAGGTGAACTGGGGTTACTACTACATCTACTCCGCCCTCGGCGACGGCAACACCTATCTGCTTCATGTACCGGATGGAAACAACGGATCAAACATCACCATCGACACAAGAAATAAACAGAGCAATCAGTATTTCAAGTTCGTGAAGAATCAGGACGGTACATACGAGATCGTGACAAGAGCTTCCAGAGATAAATCCTGCGTGGAGATCGCGTACGGTTCGTCAGATAACGGCGCAAACGTTCAGCAGTATCAGTGGAACAATCACAATTGCCAGAAGTGGAGACTGATCGTTGTCGGCGAAAAAGAGAATCAGAGCAGCACACCGACACCGACGGTGAAGCCTACACCTACAACAAAACCGAGCCCGACACAGGGTCAGAACAGACGTAAAATCAGATACCGCAATCTGGATCTGGATGGAAACTCCCATATCTTCGGTTGATACACGGAAGAAAGACCGCATCCCTCAGCTTGAGGGAGAGCGGTCTTTTGCGTCGTTGGATAGTTAGTTATGATCTGTGTGTATGTGTACAACGAATCATGTAGTTAACAGCATGATTCGCACATCTGATTTAGGGAAGATGTTTCACCTCAAACTGTCAAGTTTTGGAAATATTGTAAGGTTGCGCAACCCGCGGAAGCGGCCAGAGCATGCGTAGCGAACACTTGGAAGCGGAGGACGAAGCGCGAGCATAGCGTGGGTGCGGCGCTGAACGTCCGGGGGACGTTCGTTTAGCGCGGACCGGAGCGGAGCGTAGATGTGCAATGTTTGAGACCGCTTTGGACATCGCCCGAAGGGCATAAGACAAAGCGGTTGAGCTTTTTGCGGGAGCACCCCGCAATAGGCGGCGGAGCGCTGAGGACGAGAGCGACGTGTTCGTGAGTATACTCTGGTCGCTTCCGCGGGGATTCAAATGAAACAAGAAAAGCCGGACAGGAAGCGAAATCCCGTCCGGCTTGCGTTTTTTAGATTTTAGTACAGTTTTGCTCCTGCCGGAATGTGGTTATCCACCATCAGCAGGTGAAGCTCTTCCTCGTCGCTGTCCTTCTTGTTGTTCACTGCGGAGAGAAGCATACCACAGGACTCGATGCCCATCATTGCTCTCGGCGGCAGGTTTGTAATTGCGACAAGTGTTTTGCCGACAAGCTCTTCCGGCTCGTAGAATGCGTGGATACCGGAGAGAATGGTGCGGTCTGTGCCGCTTCCGTCATCCAGCGTGAACTGAAGAAGTTTCTTGGACTTCGGAACTGCCTGGCAGGCTTTTACCTTAACGGCACGGAAATCGGATTTGCTGAAGGTCTCGAAATCAACGGTCTCCTCGAAGAGCGGCTCGATCGCAACGTTGCTGAAGTCGATCTTCTCATTCGGTGTGAAGAAACCTGTCTTTTCCCCGGCTGCTTCCTCTTCTTTGTTCTTGCTGCCTGCGGAGCTTCCGCTTCTCATCGTCGGGAAGAGGAGCACGTCGCGGATGGCAGCGCTGTTTGTGAGGAGCATGACGAGACGGTCGATCCCGTAGCCGATACCACCGGTCGGCGGCATACCGATCTCAAGGGCGTTCAGGAAGTCCTCGTCGGTGTGCTGTGCTTCCTCGTCACCCTGCTCGGAGAGGGCGTCCTGAGCTGCGAAGCGCTCGCGCTGATCGATCGGATCGTTCAGCTCGGAATATGCGTTACACATCTCCCATCCGTTGATGTAGAGCTCGAAACGCTCAACCTTGGAAGGATCCTCCGGTTTTTTCTTTGTCAGAGGAGAGATTTCGATCGGGTGATCCATGATGAAGGTCGGCTGGATCATCTTGTCCTCGCAGAACTCATCGAAGAAGAGGTTTACGATGTCGCCCTTTTTGTGGCGGTCCTCAAATTCGATGCCTTTCTCTTTCGCGAGGGCTTTTGCCTCCTCGTCAGTTGCGATGGTCGAGAAGTCGATGCCGGTCTCTTCTTTGATGGCATCTTCCATTGTCAGACGACGGAACGGTTTTCCGAGGTCGATGATTTTATCTTCGTACTGAATGGTTGTTGTACCGCATACCTTCTCGGCGAGGTAACGGAACATGCTCTCGGTCAGCTCCATCATGCCGTTGTAGTCGGTGTAGGCCTGGTACAGCTCCATCAGTGTGAACTCCGGGTTGTGTCTCTGGTCGAGACCCTCGTTACGGAATACACGGCCGATTTCGAAGACGCGCTCAAGGCCGCCGACGATCAGACGTTTCAGGTAGAGCTCCAGAGAGATGCGGAGCTTCTTGTCCTCGCCGAGGGCGTTGTAATGGGTGATGAACGGTCTCGCAGCGGCACCGCCGGCGTTGTCTACCAGCATCGGTGTCTCAACTTCCATGAAGTCGCGTCCAGCAAGGAAGTTTCTGATCTCACGGATGATCTCGGAACGTTTGATGAAAGTAGCTTTAACTTCCTGATTCATGATGAGATCCACATATCTCTGACGGTAGCGAATATCTGTATCTACCAGACCGTGGAATTTCTCCGGGAGCGGCTGAAGGGACTTGGACAGAAGGGTGATCTTTTTGGCATGAACAGATGTCTCACCTGTCTTTGTGGCAAAAACAAAGCCTTCAATGCCGACGATATCACCGATATCCATCTTCTTAAATGCCTTGTATTCTTCCTCACCGAGGGCATCGCGGGCAACGTAGCACTGGATCATTCCCTGTTTGTCCTGGATGTGGCAGAAAGATGCCTTACCCATGACACGTTTGCTCATGATTCTTCCGGCAATCGATACATCTTTCTCTTCGAGATCGGCAAAGTTGTCCTTGATCTCCTGACTGTGATGTGTCTGGTCGTATTTTGTGATGATAAACGGATCATTCCCTGCTGCCTGAAGCTCTGCCAGTTTCTCGCGGCGGACTTTCAGTACCTGATTCAGATCCTGCTCAGGTTTTTTGTTCTGCTCAGCCATTTTTTTCTCCTCTTTCTTTTCTTACACGATCTTTAATCATCTGCAATTGACCGGGTCACCGGCCGGAACGGACGGATGACCCGGTCTGCATAAATGAAACATTTGCCTCGTCTGAAAAACGCTGACAAAGGCGTTTCAGACGTTGCGCTCGATGACAAGGATCTCGTACTGCTCGTCACCGACCGGTGTCTCGATGGTAACGACATCGCCGATCTCATGACCGAGAAGTGCGCGTCCTACCGGAGACTCATTGGAAATCTTTCCCTTCAGACTGTTGGCCTCTGTGGAGCCGACGATCTGGAATTCAAGTTCTTCGTCATAGGTTTTGTCGAGAACTTTGATCTTGCATCCGATGTTTACCGTGTTGGAATCGGCTTCCTCCTCGACAACGACATCGGCGTTTTTCAAAATGCCCTCGATTTCTTCGATGCGGGCCTCGATCTGAGCCTGCTCATCCTTAGCGGCATCATACTCGGCATTCTCTGAAAGGTCACCCTGTGCGCGGGCCTCTTTCAGTTTCTCAGCGATTTCCTTTCGTTTGTTGACCTGAAGATCCTCGAGCTCACTCTCGAGCGCTTTCAGACCGGCATAAGTCATAATAGTTTTCTTTGGTTCTGCCATATTGATTTACCCCGCGATCTTGTCACAAATTTTAATCTTCCTAATTAACATACGTAATCCGCAAAAAAAGCAGATTACGCAATTGCCATATTATATACGTTCTGCAGGGCAATGTCAAGATGGGGAGGCGTGGAAACGCTGTATTTACGCGGGATTCCGGACTTTTTACACCTTTTGCCGATCCGTCGATTCCGTTGACAACAAAAAGACGCAATGATAAAATTTCAATGTTATAAATATTCCATCAGGAATTATGTGATCATGAACGTATAGCTGACCCGGAAGAGAGGGTTAAAAGGGGGAAAAATGTCAACGGTATTTTCAGTTTTGGTAGAGTGGAGCGGTCTGGCCATCGCAGCTGTTCTCGCGCTGCTCGTCACGATTTCCGCCATGGGCGGAGGACTTACGGCCACCGAGAAAAAGAGCGCGAAGGATGAGGATCCGGAGCACTACATCGTGAAATATGCGCCGTCGGGATTTTTTACAGGACTCTTTGTCATGCTGGCCGGAGCGGGACTTTCCTTCCTGATCGGATTCTTCGGAAAGTCGTCCGGAAACGACAGGGCGATGACCGTCGCTTTTATCTGCGAGATTGGCGTTGCCGTCGTAGCAGCAGTGATTTTCTTTGTTATGGCGAGAAAGGCGCTCTGTTTCCGGATTCTTGTAGAGGGAAAGCAGATCTATGTGCACCCGGCGTTCGGTAAGGCGCAGAGGACGACCTTTGATGATATCCGCACCGTCAAGAAGAACGGCTCGGATCGGATGATCACCTGCAACAGTCTGGTGCTCAATCCCGCCGGCGGAAAGAAATTCAAGGTAGACAAGACCATGAACAACTTCGGGAGATTTGCGGAACAGCTTGACCGGGACTACAAGCTTCCGAATCTCACAAGAAAAGCAAAAACGGCCAAAGACGAAAAGCCGGAGGCAGAGAAGAACGATTAAACGGATATTGAAAAATAAAAAAACGCGATCGAGATACGCAGGCGGGAGTCAGGAGATTCCTACCTGCGTTTTCGTTTTGTCTCATTGCACAGACGCGGGTTTATTTTTAATTTATGAATGTTTGAAAATCAGCGATATATTAATATACGGACATTTGTTTCTCAAATGAGAGTAGTGACAGCGTGAACGATAGACTCAAAGAATGGGCGTCTTGCGGACGGGCAGGATGATACCGTGGAACAGGAGGAATGATTCAATGCAGACAAAAACTGGATACAGCAGTAATCCGGATGCCCGGCAGGCGGTTGCAGAGGCGGCGTCCGGTTTTTCGTCACCTCATGGATTGCTGATCATGGCTGATTACAAGCGATTGCCGGAGATTTCCGAACTGCTGAGAGAGCGATTTCCGAATACAGAGATGATCGGAACCAGCGGAACTACCTATCTCAATACCAAGTCTTCGGATAAGCATTTGATTCTGGTTGCATTCGGATCGGACGCGATTGTGAAAGCCGGCATTATCCGCAACCTGAGTTCCCATCCGGTGACGGATATCCCGGTTCTGAAGGACAAGCTCCGGGAGGCAGGTGCTTCCAGAGAGAATTCCATTGTTATCGAGTACTGTACCAATGACGAAGAGCGGCTGGTCACCACGATCGACGTGGCTCTCTCCGGAACAGGAGTCCCTCTGGTTGGAGGATCGGTCTTCGGATACGGCGCCAATGAGGTGGGACGCGTCACCTACAACGGCGAGACTTATACGGACGCCTGCGCATATCTGGTAATCCATAATACTTCCGGAAAGATCCGGGTCTACAGAGAGAATATCTACGGGCCGTACCACGATACGAAGCATATCGTGACAAAGGTGGATCTGGCCACGAAGGAGGTGACGCAGCTGGACGGAAGACCGGCGGCCGAAGTATACAGCCAGGAGCTTGGAATCTCCAGGGACAGAATCATCGACAACGTCCTGGCCAACCCCTTCGGACGAAGCGTCGGCCGTCAGATCTTTATTTCCTCTCAGAAAGAACTCAGCTCCAACGGTGGAATCAAGATGTTCAAGCGGCTGAACGTCAATGATACGATTTCCGTGCTGAAACTTTTGGATTACAGGAGTATCAACAAGGAGACCTGCAGGCAGATCAGTGAGGAGTGCGGCGACATATCCCTGATGCTTTCGGTTAACTGCATATACAGGTATCTGCTTTTTACAAAAGAGAACACATACGGAGAGATTCTTGGGAATCTGGCAAGCGTAGGTACTTCCGTCGGCTGTATCGGCGGAGGCGAACAGTTCAACAACCAGCATGTAAACCAGACCATGGTCTGTGCTGTATTTGAATAATCAGGAGAGCGCATATGTTTGGATTAAAAAAGAAAAATGCAGAGGTTGCGAATACAGAAGATAAAGTAGAGCAGGGATATGCGGCTCTCGAACTCGTCGGTGCCTATGCGATGAAGCAGAAAGATCTTCTCCAGACAGAGGAGCTGAAGACTTCGGACGGACTGCATGTCATTCATGATTCCTTTCATACGGTCAGTCATAAATCCGAGGGAATTACTGCTGCGGTTGAGGAATTCCGGGCACAGTTCGATGAGATCAGAATCATTACGGACAAGTTCGAGACCATCATCGGTCAGCTGGAGGATACGGTAAAAGCCACCCACACCAGTATGGGCAAGGTGAGATCCAGTTCCGGTGTCGTTGACAAGAACATCACCGGTGTGGAGAAGGTCTTCGATGAATTCCAGGTGGGCTTTAATGATATTTCGCAGAAGGTTCAGGAGATCAATTCCATCGCGACACAGACGAACCTCCTGGCACTGAATGCCTCCATTGAGGCCGCCAGAGCAGGAGCTGCGGGAAAAGCCTTCGCGGTCGTTGCGGAGCAGGTCAATAAGCTCTCCGCCGATATCAAGGTTCTGATTGATGAGATTTCGGTCAGCATGGATGCGCTGAACAGCAGTAACAACAAACTCAAGACCTCCATTGAGAGTACGAGAACTGCAATCGGCGATTCCCAGACACAGATCACAAACGCGGAGGATGTAGTAGACAGCATCCGGAGCGTGGCCGGTCAGATCGAGAAGAACGACGCGGATATGAACCGTGTCTTCGCTTCCAGCACAGCGAATATCAAGGAGATCACGGACATCGTCACAGACTCCCGCGTATTCTACGACAAAGTGGATGAGAACATCCAGAATATGACCGTCAACATTACCGAGAAGGGATTCATCTTCGAGGATCTCGGAAATATCCTCGAGCAGATCAGTCCTCTTGTCGATGAACTTCGAAAATCCTGAGTTCTCCATCGGATTTGAAGTCTGGATGGTACATACGATAAAAAAAACAAAGCAGGAAGCTTCCGCTTTCAGACTTTGGAAGAATGGACTTCATAAGCAACAGAGTACGGACATTGGTGCAGAATACCGGTGTCCGTGCTTTTTGTGTGACAACGAACCAAAGATGCATCAGCAAGCTTGCTTGAAATGATGCATCCTTGGCGACTGTATGACATCGAAAGGCTTTGCCTTGAGATGTCATGGAAATTCCTTAGGAATTTCCCAACACAAAACGTTCGTCTGCGGGTGATTGTGTCGAAAGTGTGAAAGAATACATGTCAACTTGTGCGGAGTTGTCGCTTGTGTTAAAATATTTCGTGAAATAATGCCTTGTTTTGTACAAGAGTATTTATGGGGGAATACGAAACAATTATGAAAAAAATACGTCAGTTTTTCACGATATTGCTCACAGTGTCGATGATTCTCAGTCTCTGCTGCGGAGCGGCAATGGCAGAAGAAGTGGATCCTCAGACATCTTCTTCGTCGGTTGTATCCGGACAATCCGAGGATCCGGGGAGCGGCAGTCAGGATGCGGGAAGCTCGGATATCGAACTTGAAGAAGAGGAACGGTCATCCGGATCCGGACTCTCCGTCGGAAACAGCGATCAGGATGTCGAAGAGGACGTTCCCGGCAAGAACACAGGAATGAGTACGGCGAATCGCCCGGAGCAGGAAGGGGTGACAGAGGGCCTGGAGATCAGTCTTTCTGTAACAGGACTTCAGAATGAAGCGGAGGCGATGGCCAGGGATTTCCGCTTTGTGATCGAGAAATATGTGGAGGAGGAAGCGGCACAGGCTGTGACTCCGGAACAGAAAGCTGTCTATGCGCAGCAATATACGGTTGCGGAGCTCTATGTAAAAGACTCCGACCGCTTCAACACCATGACCTGGGATGAGGAGACGAAGACGGCTGTCTACACGATGAAGGCGGATCAGCTTCAGCAGCTCGATTACGGCAGATATCTCGTGAAGCTGGATACCACATCCGAGAAAATTGAAGAAAAATCTTCGGAAGAAGAGTTCACAGGATATTACGAAGTGACCGGTGAGAGCGGAGCGAATGAATTCCGCGAGGACGTCGGCTTCCTCATCGTGATCGGTCCGGACGAGCAGGGCACAGGAAAAGTGATCCGTATGGCGGATCAGGAAGATTCCGGAATCGGCGACTGTGTGGAGGACGAGGCGAGCCGCATCATGTGCGCGGGCATCACGGCGATGTTCACGACAGACAGTCTGGTTGGCAGTCCGCTTGCAGAAAGTCTGCAGACACTTCAGATGGCGGCTCCGCTCAATACAGAGCCGACAAGGGTGTCTGTTCTCCTCAACTACGCGGAGCCGAAGCAGACGAGTAAGACCTCCAATGGGAAGAAGAATCAGGTCACGGCAGAAAGTATCGCGGATGAATTGACAGGAGCTGCTGAGGGAAAAGGAAATGTTATTATCTTCAACTACAGTGATTTCACAGAGGAGACGTTGGCGGGAACAGAGCTGGCTTTGACCGGTACAAAGAGTGAAAGCTGGACGACAATAGACGGAAAAGCTCATGCAATCCCCAATTTGCCGGAGGGAAGTTATACGGTTACGCCGAAACGTGTTCCGGACGGTTACACTGCGGGTGATGCGGTTACGTTCACCGTGGACGCTGAGGGTATTGTGCAGGTAAATGGCAGCACAGTGAAAACGGTGACTGCGGAGGGAAAACAGTATTATAAGATCGAAGTTTTCCAGAAGGCACAGACTGTGCCGATTGATATTTATAAGGTCAACAGCAACGGCGAGACCGTCGGAGGAGCCGACCTGTCGATCATTCTTCCGAGTGGAAAAGAACTTCGGAACTGGCAGACGACGATCGGAAAACTCCGCAGAATCGATCTCGCGGCCGGAGAGTATACGCTGCATGAGAACAGCGCTCCGGAGGGACTGAAGATCGCCGATGATATTAAGTTTTCAGTAGATGGCAGCGGCAAACTCTTCGTGAACGGAGAGCAGACGGACAAGGTCAACATGGTCGACGAGGGTACGGCCCGTGGAACGAATCCGGACGGTAGCAGCGGAGATAATTCCGCACCGACGGGTGCTCCGACAAGTACCAATACCAAGGCGGCGCAGGTAAAGACCGGCGATGAGAACAAGACCGCGGTATGGGTGGTCATGATCGGAGTTTTATCCTGCCTTCTCGGTACATTTGTTCTTCTGAAGAAGAAACAGGAACGAGAAGCTGCCAAAGAAGCCGCGGAAGAGCAAAAGGAGCAGGCGGAAGCAGCGTCCATCTCAGAGGATTCTGAAGACGCGCCTCAGGAAGCAGAGAATCCGGAGGAAGGCAATCTGGAAAACATCGAATCCGGAGAAGAAGAGGATCCGGGTACTGAATCCGATGCGGATGCAGATACAAATACAGTTACAGAGGAGGCTCCAAAAGGCACAGAAGCTGCGGGCGCAGAAGAAACAAAAGAAGAGGAAAAGGAATCGGAAACAAAGTGAGTCTGATTCTATGATGAACCAAAAAAAAGAAGCGAACCGTTGCGGTTCGCTTCTTTTTTTTAGATGATTGTGTACTGCATCATCTCGTATTTCAGGTTTGTACCTTCTTTGATCTCCGGCGGAAGAAGAGCTCTTGCCACCAGCATAAGTTCGTCGGACTCGATATCCGTCCGTCTGAGGTTGGCATAATCGCCGTCGATGCTGTCTACTACGTAAAACCAGGTTTCCACAGTTCTTCTCCTTTGCGAATTGCGTATACACGCGTAGTGTTTTCTGCGCGTGATCGGATGTCGCAGGACTGGTACATCGTTTTTTAAATAACCAGACCAAATTCTTGTCCGCTATCACAAATAGCACGCGCCGCAAAGCTCCGCCGAAGTCCGGCAGGATGCTTCTGATTTCTATTATATCAGTTTTCGGTGGTTCCGGTATCGTCCGTTGACACGTTTTTCGGCAGAAATTATAATCGATGAAACAAGAAAAGATGTGTTTCAGCAGAGAGGGGAAGAAAGAATGATTCTGACAGTGACTGCAAACCCGGCGATTGATAAGAGATACATCGTCAGGAATCTTTTGACCGGTGAGGTCAACCGGGTGCAGAGGGTAGAGATGTCTGCGGGAGGAAAGGGCCTGAACGTGGCGAGAACAGCGCACATCGCGGGTGAGGAGGTTCTGGCGACCGGTTTTCTCGGAGGCCACGCCGGCGAGTTCGTACAGGAGACGATCAAGTCCGAAGGTGTGAAAGAGGACTTTGTGTGGTGCCAAGGGGAGACCAGATCCTGCATCAATATCTGGGATGAGGAAAGAAAAGTACAGACAGAAGTGCTGGAGCCGGGATTTTCGGTCACGTCTTCCAATGAGGACGCGCTGATCGCGAAGTTTGAAGACCGGATTGAGAAGGCGGAGGTGGCGGCGATTTCCGGCAGTCTTCCCGCAGGATGCTGTCCGGAGCTGTACCGGAAAATGCTGGAGATCGGAGAAAAGGCCGGGAAAAAAGTGATCCTGGACACCAGCGGGGAGGCGCTCCGCGAGGGCATTCACTACCGCCCGTTCATGATCAAACCGAACATCGACGAAATCGGACAGCTGGTCGGAAGAAAACTTCACCCGGAAAACAGGGAGGAGATTTATGCGGCAGCGGATGAACTTCACGAGATGGGGATTCCGGTGGTTGTAATCTCTCTTGGGGCATCCGGCTCGCTGATGAGTTGTCAGGAAGGCGTTTTTCGGGCGGGCGTGCCGAAGATCGAGGCTGTGAACACGGTCGGCTGCGGGGATTCCATGATCGGCGGGTTTACCGTCGGTATCTCCAGAGGAATGTCTCTGCCGGAGTGCCTGAAGTTTGCAAGCGCTGTCTCGACGGCAGCAGCCATGACGGAGCGGACGGGGTTCTTCCGCATGGAGGATATGGAGAAGATCGCCGGAGAAATTGAGATCGATAAGATAAGATAAGATAAGGAGTGATTCCGATCCTTGCTGCTCAATCATTGCCGGTAATGCGGCAGGACCTATGGGATTGCGTGAAAAAAATACAGGGGCTGTCCCGCGAAATGCAGATTCAAAGAAATGCGTCGCGTGACAGCCCCTGCTTATGTCGCATAGGAAAGCTCTTCGGGATTTCCACAACACAAGACATACCGTTTCTTTACGTTATAGGAAATTCCTCCGGAATTCCCATAACACAAAACGCTCCGCAGGATGCGCACTCGCGCGATATGTAGATGCGTTGCATCCGCGCTCGGCGCGAGAATGTCGCTAGCGACATTCTTTTTTATAGTTATGATCTGTCGGACGGGTCGTCGGAGGAGCTGTTGTCGTCCGATTCGTTGTCCTCTTCGCGCACGCCTTTTCCGCGGACGCTTTTTGCGACAAGGGACATTCCGTACAGAAGGATCGGGACGGCGATTGTGCAGTAGACGGAGCCCATGAGAAGCGCCTGCGCGTTCGGACCGCCGATCAGGGCGAAGACGAGGGTTGAGGCGTACATGCCGACAAGCAGGATGACGCCGGCAAGGGCGGCGATTCTTCTGGCTGTCCATTTGTTTTTATTCGGATCCATATTCGTTTATATCTCCAATCTGTGTGTGATAATGTGTGAGAAGCCGCAAAGCGGACTTCGATTTATGGTGTTCTTCGGGACTACGGTGATTACAGATGAACGAAGTGTGTGTATCTCCACATCCACAATACCGCACCATGGATGTGGATAAGCCGCGTGCGGCGTTTGTTGAACGTGCATACGTTTCGTTCATTTGTATGGAAACAGTAACAGTGTAGCACAAGCCGGGCGGCGGGAAAAGGGACAGCGTCCCGCAGGGCGAGACCTGAAATAAAAATTATGTCAGATAATTTGCGCGAAGCGGATAAAGGCGGTAAAGTATAGACACAGGAAGAAGTAGCGTGAACAAATACAGAAGACCTGTTCTGAAAGAATAAAATCGGAGAAGTGAGGACTTGTTATGGAGCAGAATAAGAAGGACCCGAATCAGAATGACAACGGAAACGGCGGGAATCGGGGAGACAACAGACAGACGCTGTGGATGGTTCTCATCTGTCTGCTGGTCGTCGTCATCCTCGGCGTGGGCATCGGAAAGGTGAGAAAGCACTTCGAAAATCCGGAGTGGACCTACAATCGATTTGTCTCGATGGTTGAGAAAAAAGAAGTGAAGTCCGTAAAACTCCGCGAGGGAAAACTGCTCGTCACGACAAAAAAGGACAAGGACAAGACCTACACCGTCACGATGGTCGGCGACGAGAATGGACTGAACAAGCTTCTCAGAGGAAAAGGAATCGACTATTCGAAGAGTCCGGCCGGAATCGGGTCGGAAATTCTCTCGGTGGTCATCAGCATTGTTCTTCCGCTGATCGTTCTGTTCATCGGAATGATGATGATCATGAAAATGATGGGAAAGGGCGGAGGTCTGATGGGCGTCGGCAAGAGCCGGGCAAAGACCTACGTGCAGAAAGAGACGGGAATCACCTTTGCCGATGTGGCCGGTGAGGAAGAGGCAAAGGATTCCCTGAAGGAAGTGGTCGATTTCCTGCACACGCCGGAAAAGTATACGAAGATCGGCGCGAAGCTTCCGAAGGGCGCGCTGCTCGTCGGACCGCCAGGAACCGGCAAGACGCTTCTCGCGAAGGCCGTGGCCGGCGAGGCGCAGGTGCCGTTCTTTTCTCTCTCCGGATCGGAGTTTGTGGAGATGTTTGTCGGCGTCGGCGCTTCCAGAGTCCGGGATCTCTTCGAGGAGGCGAAGAAACAGGCACCGTGCATTATTTTTATCGACGAGATCGACGCCATCGGAAAGACCCGTGACTCGCATTACGGGGGAAACGATGAGCGCGAGCAGACGCTGAATCAGCTTCTGGCGGAGATGGACGGTTTTGACAGCGCGAAGGGGCTTCTCGTCATCGGAGCCACGAACCGTCCGGAGGTGCTGGATCCGGCGCTGCTCCGCCCGGGACGTTTTGACCGGCGGATCATCGTCGAGCGCCCGGATCTCAAGGGGCGCACGAACATCCTGAAAGTCCACGCGGGCGATGTCCTTCTCGATGACACGGTGGATTTAAATGAGATTGCCCTGGCGACTTCCGGAGCCTCCGGATCAGAGCTTGCGAACATGGTGAACGAGGCGGCGATCCTTGCGGTGAAAAACGGAAGACAGGCCGTCTCCCAGAAGGATCTGCAGGAGGCGGTGGAGGTCGTGCTCGTCGGACAGGAGAAGAAGGAGCGGATTCTCTCCGCCGAGGAGAGAAAAATCGTGGCCTACCACGAAGTCGGGCACGCGCTGGTGAACGCGATGCTCAAACACACGGAGCCGGTCAAGAAGATCACGATCATTCCGAGAACCATGGGAGCTCTCGGCTATGTGATGCAGGTTCCCGAGGAGGAGAAATATCTCAATTCCAGAAAGGAACTCGAGGAGATGGTGATCGGCCTTCTCGCAGGCCGTGCGGCGGAGGAACTGGTCTTCGGCGATGTGACGACGGGCGCGTCGAACGACATCGAGAAGGCGACGAAAATCTGCCGTTCCATGATCACGGAATACGGAATGTCGGACAAGTTCGGCCTGATGAGCATGGCGCATCAGGAGGATAAATACCTGGGAGGCAAGTCCTATCTGGACTGCGGTGAGGAGACGGCGGCCGGAATCGACCGGGAGATTATGAAGATGCTCTCCGATGCCTACGACAAGGCGAAGATTATCATCGCGGACAACCGAGACGTGCTTGAAAAGATTGCAGGCCATCTGATTCTTCAGGAGACGATCACCGGCAGGGAATTCATGGAAATCATGCAGTCTGTGATCGACGAGCGGCAAGTGAAAACAACGGGGGTATCGGCGAGCCTGGAAGCGCAGTAGCAGCTGCGAGAGTTGAACCGTGCTTCCGAAGATCGAGAGTATTTGTCCGGGAAAAGATGGGGAGTATTGCGACTCCGGCACCGGAAGATTGTATGTAAGTAAGAGGAAATGCGAGAATGGCGTTTGATATCGAAGAAGAACTGAAGAAGCTTCCCCAGAAGCCGGGCGTCTACATCATGCACGGTCTGAAGGATGAGGTCATGTATGTGGGCAAGGCGGTGCGGCTGAGAAACCGCGTGCGGCAGTATTTTTCCAACAGCAAAAACAAGCGGCTGAAGATCTACTCGATGGTTCCGCAGGTGACGCGCTTTGAATACATCGTCACGGACTCTGAGGTGGAGGCTCTTGTGCTCGAGTGCAACCTGATCAAAGAGTACCGCCCGAAATACAACACGATGCTGATGGACGACAAGTCCTATCCGTTCATTCAGGTGACGGTTCAGGAGGCGTTCCCGAGGGTGAACTACCAGCACCGGATGAAGAAGGACAAGGCGCAGTACTTCGGTCCCTATCCGGACGCGACGGCGGCCAGGGAGACGATTGACCTTGTGCGGAAGCTGTATCACATTCGCTCCTGCGCAAAGAAACTTCCGCAGGAGAACGGCAAAGAGCGGCCGTGCCTGTATTATCACATCCACCAGTGCAAGGCTCCGTGTCAGGGCTGGATCTCGCAGGAGGAGTACAGGGCGGAGATTGATGAGGCGATCCGCTTCCTCGGCGGAAAAACGGACAAGGTGATCCGTGATCTTGAGGAGAAGATGATGGATGCCTCCGAAGCGCTGAAATTCGAGGAGGCAGCGGCGTTCCGGGATCTGATCCGGAGTGTGAAGAAGGTCAGTGAGCGGCAGAAGATGGCCAACGGCAGCGGAAATGATCAGGATATCCTCGCCCTGGCCGAGGACGGCGGAGACGCAATTGTCCAGGTTTTCTTTGTCCGGGACGGAAGACTGATCGGCCGCGATCACTTCTATCTCAAAGTCGGAGACGACGAGGACAGGAGTTCCGTGATGCAGAGTTTTATTCAGCAGTTTTATTCCGGAACGCCGTTCATCCCACACGAACTGATGCTCTCGGATCCGATCCGGGACACGGACGTAATCGAGACCTGGCTTTCGGAAAAAAAGAACGACAAGAACACAAAAGTCCACATCCGCGTCCCGCAGCGCGGATCGAAGGAAAAGCTTGTCGAGCTTGCGAGAAGAAACGCGTCAATCATTCTGACGCAGGACAGAGAGCGGATTAAAAAGGATGTCGCGAAAACGGTCGGCGCCATCGGTGAGATCGGGGAGTGGCTCGGACTCGAGCCGCCGAACCGGATTGAGTCCTACGATATCTCGAACATCAGCGGATATCAGTCCGTCGGCTCCATGGTTGTCTATGAGGGAGGGCGTCCGAAGAAGGCGGACTACCGGAAGTTTCGGATCAAGACCGTCGAGGGACCGAATGACTACGCCAGCATGGAGGAAGTGCTTACCCGAAGGTTTAAGCGCGGACTCAAAGCGGATGCCGGCTTCGAGAAGCTGCCGGATCTTCTCCTCATGGACGGAGGACGCGGACAGGTGAATATCGCCCTGGAGGTACTGGACAAGCTGGGAATTCAGGTGCCGGTTGCCGGCATGGTGAAGGATGATAAACACCGGACGCGCGGTCTGTATTTCAACAATGTGGAGATTCCGATCCGCACGGACTCCGAGGGCTTTCATCTGATCACCAGGATCCAGGATGAGACCCACCGCTTCGCGATTACGTATCACCGGCTTCTTCGAAGCAAGGAGCAGGTTCGCTCCGTGCTGGACGATATCCCGAATATCGGAGAGCGGAGAAAAATGGACCTCATCCGAAACTTCCCGGATCTCGCGTCGATCCGCAGTGCCGATGTGGAGACGCTGGCAAAAGTGCCGAGCATGAATGAGAGAGCCGCGCGGAGCGTCTATGATTTTTTTCATGGAAAAGGAAAAGAAAGTGACACAGAATAACAGGTGATGCTATAATTGTTTTAGTTATTTTGCGACAGCTATACTAGTATCTTGAAATATTCGTTTGATATTCAGAAATCTCCGCAGGAAGAATGACGCGGCAGAATGAACGAAGTGCATAGCACCGGCATCTCACATCAGCCGGTGAGTAAGGAGAACAGAAGCCTTGACGACACAGAAGTATATTGCACTGGAGAAACTTGAGAAGGACATGGATCTGAAGAATCTGACGCCGGAGATCGATCTCCGTGTCAACAAGATCACGGTTCCGGAGATCAACCGGCCGGCACTTCAGCTGACCGGATATTTTGAGCACTTTGCTCACGAGAGAGTTCAGATCATCGGGTTTGTAGAGTTTTCTTATCTGCAGCATATGGATGAGGAGACCAAGAAGAAGGCGTATGAGGAGTTTATTTCCTCCGGCGTTCCGTGCGTTATTTTCACAACGTCGATGGAGCCGAGCGGCGTCCTTCTTGAACTTGCGAGAAAATATGAGGTTCCGACCTTTGTGACAGAGAAGACGACTTCCGCGTTCACTGCGGAGATCATCCGCTGGATGGGCGTACAGCTGGCGCCGACCATTTCCATTCACGGCGTACTCGTCGACGTATACGGTGAGGGTGTTCTGATTACGGGCGAGAGCGGAATCGGTAAATCCGAGGCGGCTCTGGAGCTGATCAAGAGAGGACATCGTCTGATTACGGACGACGTCGTACAGATCAGCAGAGTCAGCGATGTCACACTGGTGGGTACGTCGCCGGAAATCACGCGGCACTTCATCGAATTACGCGGCATCGGAATCATCGACGTAAAGACCCTGTTCGGTGTTGAGAGTGTAGAGAACACCCACTCGATCGATCTGGTCATCAAGCTGGAGGAGTGGGATAAGGACAAAGTCTACGACAGACTCGGCCTCGAGGAGGAGTACATGGAATTCCTCGGAAACAAAGTCGTTTGTCACTCCCTTCCGATCCGTCCGGGACGAAACCTTGCGGTTATCGTAGAGACTGCGGCTGTCAACCATCGTCAGAAGAAGATGGGCTACAACGCAGCGCAGGAACTTTACAAGAGAGTGCAGGAGAATCTCTCCAGAAAGCGCAAAGAAAAAGAGTGAGTGTAAAGAAAAGGATCAAAGATTCGGTTTGGAATCTTTGATCCTTTTAACATTAAGGGAAAACCCATGCAAAGATGAGAATAGCGTAAATCGTATTATTCAAAGAAAAAACCGATCTGCGAGATCTGATCGGATTGTCTCTCCACGTATTCAACAATCAGATAGTCCGGATGGATTTCGTCTATAAGCCCTTTCGCGTAGTAGTTACGATGTGTCACATAGACATCGGAGAACTGTTCCCTCAATGCAGGAATCATGGCGGACCGAAAAGAATCACCGACTAGGAAAACACTTTTTTGTTGTGTGGCATCCTTATTTACAAAGTGAGATATTCCCCAGAATTGTTCTTCTTTGTAGGCTGCCCAATCCATTGCTATGGTTCCTTCGATTTCATATTCTTTCTCATCCGTAAAAATATTTTCCAGACCGGACAATACCGTCAGATCATCGTTGACGCCTGAATTTGCATGGCTTTTCAGATCGCTTACATTCACCTTTCGCTCGGATAGCGCCGACATGGAAAGACCCCAGGAAGCAAGGATGTCGCGGACACCGATATACGCGCCCTGCTGATTCCAATGCGTATCATAGCGATAATACAGCTCAGTGGACTGGTGACAGTCGAGCAGATCATTTTTTGGCGAGATCACATTTACTCCTTCATCCGACAGATGGCGGACCAGTCGGTCTGTTCTCGATTCCTCGGCTCTTACATAGTTGTCCGGCATTTTTTCCCAGTAGATTCTTTCTTTGTTCGGGGCAACAAGAAGCGCGAACCCGATGCCCCGTTTCTTTGCTTCCTTTTGCGCGGATAACGCCGCTGCTGTTATATCTTTTGTTTTCGTTTCGGAAAAACTGTTTGTGCCTTCGAAGTCGGCGATGGTATTTCCGTCGGAATCTGTTTTGTAGAACAGCCAGTTGTCAGATCCGATGATCACCTGGGAAGACGAGCACTCTTTAAGAACGTAGTACGTTGCATGGGAGTCCAGGCGGAGAAGATAATATGCGTCATGAGTATTCCAGCAGTCATTTAGTTTCCGAACAGCCTTGTCAGACAGCTTGCAGGCGGCGAGAAGCGGATTGTCCGGTGTACTCGACCCGTCATCTGTTCCGGTATTTGTCTGTGAGTTCTCCGAAGCACTCTTCATTTCATTCCTTTGTGTGGCGTTTGCGCGGTCTGGCTCCTCCGAGGATGCGGAAGGCTGTCGAACGGAGGAATCGTCGGTGTCAGATGCCGTAGGGATCCCTTCTTTGTCACCCCCTGAGGTTGAAGCGGAAATGGAAGAACCGCGTTTTCCGGATGTCCGGGTAGCGGCATCTGTCTTTACCGCGAAGCGGACGCCCAGTTCATACCGGAGCGTATTCGTGAAATCCCTCCAGGAGGCGAGAGAGAGCAGAAGGAACAGGCCGGCGATTACGGCGGCGTGCCATTTGATTTTGAACTTGTTTTTTTTCTTCATGAAGATCACCCCTCGAGTGTATAGAAACGATAGAAAGAAGCAGGTAGAGAAAACGGTATTACATATGGAGGTCAGCGTGTCGCGTGTTTCCTGAATCCATGATAAGAGATACTTATTCGTCCGTGTTCATCAGAATTTTCCGTATATGTACGGGGCGTAGGCGGAACCGAGTGCGCTGCACAGCGCGCAGAACACGAGTGCGATCAGTACCATCCCCTTTACAAAGGAAAAGAAGCGGTTGCTGTCGAATTTACGGAAAATTCTGTCTAACGGAAAACAGAGAAGAATTGCAGCGAGGATCAGCGGGAGAAAGCGCAGGGCTTTTTCCTCGGGCAGGAAGCTGCCCGCGCCGAACATGCCGGCGATGTAACGGCCGGCTGTGGAGAGACTGTCTGCGCGGAAAGGCACCCAGAGCAGATTTACAAAGAACAGGGTGTAGATCCGGCTGTGAATGTTCGGCGTGAGGTATTTTTCGAAAACAAGCAGTACAAAATACCCGAGTCCCCAGACGATGAACGACCAGTCGGCTCCGTGCCAGAATCCGGTCAGCAGCCATACGACGAGCATATTGGCGATGTGACGGCGTTTCGGACAGCGGTTGCCGCCCAGCGGAATGTAGACATAATCCCTGAACCACTGTGTCAGGGAGATGTGCCAGCGTTTCCAGAAATCGGAGATGCTTACAGCCTGATAGGGCTTGGCGAAGTTTTCTCGGATCCGAAAGCCGAGCAGTTCGCCGATGCCGACGGCCATGTCCGAGTAACCGGAAAAATCAAAATACAGCTGGAGCGAAAAAGTTACAGAAGCGATCCATAAACCCGGACAGGAAAAGCTGTTTCCGCCCGCTACACCATCGTAATAATAGTTGACCAGAAGGGAGAGCTTGTTCGCGATCAGCGTCTTTTTACAGAGGCCGATGGAGATCCGTTCGATCGCCGCTGTGTAGTCCGCGGGAATGAAGGGATTGCGCAGCCCATCCTCGAATTCTTTATAACGGATGATCGGGCCGGAAGTCACGGTAGGGAAAAAACAGAGGTACAGCCAGGTGTTCAATGGTGAAGGCACTTCTTTCAGAAGTCCCCTGTAAAGATCCGACAAAAGAGAAACCGCCTCGAACGTGAGGAATGAAATGCCGGTCGGAACGATAAGGGACGGTGCGGCCAGATGAAAACCGGTCACGGAATTGATCGTCCTGATTGCGAACAGTGTGTATTTGCAAAAAAGCAATGGGGTAATCGTCAGCAGAACGGAAAGCGCGAAGATATATCGCTTTCCGGTTTTGGAAATCAGGAAAGCGAGAAAAGACACCGCGAGGGAGAAGGCGCAGAGAAGCAGAAAGGAGCCGGCTCCTCCCCAGATGAGAAAAAGTGTATTCGCGAAAAAAAGCAAAGCCTTTCTGGCAGTTGCCTTCTGAGTTTTAAAGCATTGATAGATGAGCGCAAAGAAAGGCAGTGTTCCAATGAGGAATATATCCGACGTGAATGACATAAAACCTGTCCTCGTTTCTTATAAGATCTTCTATTGGTTTAAAACGTTGACAAATATTATAACATTCCGGCGTTTTGAAATATATCAAAAGAATTGCAAAAGGTATTGCCGGTTTTGTCGGGGGATGTCGCAGCGTTTGCGCCGCAGGAACTGTCCCGGAGCAATTTCTATGAGACAAAAAACTGCTGCGCAAAAAGCGGGGATCACTTTGCGCAGCAGTTACAGGAATTTTATTCTTCGGAATCGTCATCCGGGAAATCGAACAGGCCGTCGTCGTTTTCGGGATCCTGCTGCTGACCGGAGCTTTCTTCTTCCTTTTCTTTCTCTTTTTCTTTCTCTTTCTCTTTGTCCTCGGGAGCGGCCGTCGGCTGTGGAGACGGCGTCGGCTTGTGCTGTTCACAGGTATCCGTAGGAACCGATGATTTCTCAAAATATTCCGTGACGGATTCACAGCCGTTTCCTGCGAGAAGTCCGCTCTTGGAGCAGACCGTCGCCGGTACCACGGTATCCGGTTTCTGGAAGTTCTTCATGTCGAGGCCTGCGTGGATGCGGTTCATGACACTTGTCCAGAGCACGTGAATATAGCTGCGGCACTCCTCGGAGAGCTCTTTGTTGGAATCATAGCCGGCCCAGATTCCGGCAGTGTAATACGGTGTGTAGCCGACAAACTGAAGATCAACGTCGGAATCACCGGTGCCTGTTTTTCCCGCAACCGGAATATCGGAATCCAGCTGAAAGCCGGTGCCGGTACCCTTGGCCACGACATCCTGCATGGCGTTTGTGAGAAGCCATGCGGTCGCCGGTTTAAACACCTGCTTCGCCATCGTTGTGTTCTCGAGGATGACATTGCCCCTGCTGTCCGTGACTTTTGTGTAGAAGACCGGACGGTTGTAGGTGCCGTTGTTCGCGATCGCCGCGTAGCAGGCGGTCAGCTCGAGATCGCTGACGCCGTTTGTGATTCCTCCGAGAGCAAGTGCTTCGGACTCGTCGTACGCGGGATCCGCGACGAGTGAAGTGAAGCCGAGTTTGCTCAGATATTCAAAACCGGTCGCCGGCGTAATGGACTGAATAACCTTGATGGCGATGTAATTGTTGGACTGGATGATTGCCTGACGTACAGACATCGTTCCCTGATCCGGACTGGAGGGATCTCCGTTGTTCTGTTCCATTCCATCTTTGTAGGTCGTGTCCTTGCTGTTCTCCGGAGTGGCGAGTGTGACAACGCCCTGATCCAGCGCCGGACCGTAGGTTGACGGGATCTTAAAGGTGGATCCCGGCTGGCGGAAGGCGCCGGTTGCTCTGTTCAACGTAAGACTTCCGGTTTTCTTGCCTCGTCCGCCGACGATGCCGACAACGTGTCCGTTTTTCTGATCGATAACTGTCATACAAGCCTGCGGCTGCGGCGTGAAGTCCGTGCGCTCCGCGACAACGGTGTCGCCGGGCTCGACCACATGGGATTTGTAATCGTTGATATAGAGCTGGGCTTCATCCGGAGAGGAAAAATACAGATTGAAATCCGGATTTAAGTTCTCCTGAAAATATGTCTGCAGCATCTCGCGGCTGTAGTTCTGGCGGGTGCCGTCTTTTTTGTCAACGGTGAGCGCCCAGTCGAGGTTGATCTCCGTGCCGGCCGGGAAGTTCTCCGCTTTGGAGAATTCATCCTCCATGATCTTCTGAATGGAGGAATCCTCTGTGGAGTAGATTCGAAGTCCGCTGTTGTAGATCGCGTTTGTCGCCTGATCCTCGGTGTAACCCTTCTGGGTCATGAGATCATGTTTGACCTGGTTGATCAGTTCGTCGATGAAGTAGGAATAAACCTCTGTCTCGTTGACGACGGCGGAGGCCTTCTCCTGAATGCGGGCGTAGACGTTGTCGTTGAGCGCGTCCTTGTATGACTCCGGGGTGATGTATCCCTGTGTGAGCATGTAGTCGAGGACGGTCTTCATTCTCTGCGCGTTTTTCTCCGGGAAGAGCTTCGGGTTGAACTTGCTCGGGTTCTGCGGGATGGCCGCGAGTACCGCGCACTCGGAGAGCGTGAGAGCCTTCGCGTCTTTGCCGAAGTAGGTTTGCGCGGCTGTCTGAATACCGTAGGCGCCGCTTCCGAAGTTTACGGTGTTGAGATAGTTCTCAAGAACGACGTCCTTCGGATTCTGCCCGGATTCCCTGAGAGATTTCTCAAGCTGAACCGCGAGATACTGCTCCTGAATCTTACGCTTGATACGCTTGATTCTGGATTCGTCCATCCACTCGGTGAAGACGTTGTTCTTCAGAAGCTGCTGTGTGATGGTGGAAGCACCCTCGGACTCGGAGAAGTTCGAGGAGAGCATAACGGCGAAAGCTCGGATCATTCCGTGAGGATCGACGCCGTTGTGATCGTAGAAACGGGAATCCTCGATGGCCACGATTGCGTGCTGCATGTTCTCCGGGATGTTTTTGATATCCATGGAGACACGGTTTCCCTCTACAGAGCTGAGCTTCTGGATCTGGTTGCCGCTGGAATCGTAGACGAAGGAAGCATAGCCGAGAGGGGAGATGCTTGCGTCCGTGATATCCGGCGCGTCATCGATCATACCCTGATAGGAGCCCGCTGCCAGACAGATGCCGCTGGTCGCGAAAGCGATCAGGAGATACATGAGCACCCGGAGCAGAGATACTCCGAAGCGCTTTCCCATACGGGGCGCGGTTGACTCAAGCTGCACCCTTTCTTTTCGAATACCCTGTTTACTTAAGTCCATAATTTTTCGAAAAACCTCCTGTACACAGATCCTTTGTTTCCGCATCAATAAAGCTCCGGAAACACAGACCTGCAATAGACTAAAATCCTCATTATTATAGCAAAAATGGGCAATGAAATAAAGCGCCAATTGTGGTACTCTGTGATATAGAAAGGCTGTTGCTGCTTTTTGGCGTATCACCTGTACGGGAGTGAACCGCAGGCGGGAGGGCAGTAACAGGGGGCTGCCGGCGGAAGCTGTGCGGCCAAAGAGTTGTGAGAACCGGAGGATGAGGGAAATAATGGGACAGGAACAGAACATGCCCCCTTCTTACCGCACGGTGTACACCGGCGGTGAGGGAAAATATGAAGAGAAGAAATCGGTGTTTATCGCCACGGTCCGGCATGTGGAGACCGAGGAAGAAGCGACGGCGTTCATTGACGAGATGAAGAAGAAATACTGGGACGCCAGACACAACTGCTCGGCCTACGTGCTCGGAAGCAGGAGTGAGCAGATGCGGGCGTCGGACGACGGGGAACCGCAGGGAACGGCCGGACGGCCGATCCTGGATGTTCTGACCGGAGCGTCTCTGACAAACGCGGCGATTGTCGTTACCCGGTATTTCGGAGGAGTTCTTCTGGGGACGGGAGGCCTGGTGCGCGCGTACACGCAGGCGGCAAGGGATGGCCTTTTGAACAGCGTTCTGACGGAGAGAATCTACGGAACCGTTCTGGAAATCGGAGCGGAGTACACGGATGTGGGAAAACTTCAGTACCTTCTCGCGCAGCAGAACGTGCCGGTTCTCTCCTCGGAGTATCTGGACAAGGTGAGTATGCGCGTCATTCTTCCGGCACAGGATGCGGACCGGCTCATCCGGGATCTCACGGAGGCGACGGCCGGCAGAGCGGATATAAAAAAAGCCGACTCCACATATTACTGTGAAGTCGACGGTGAAATCATTCTCTGAGTGGAAAACGGAAACATGGGGGTGTCGATGCTTTCGCATTTTTGTTTCCCCTCACCGGATCGTTACCCGAATGCCACGCAGCAGAGACGGAGCGTTTGTCTGTAGCCGGATCAGCACTTCTCCGGTTCCGGGTAATCAACGCCGAGAGTGTCGACCGTCATCGTGCGGATAACAACCGGTGTCAGAGGAGCGTCGTTCCAGTCGGTCTCGGACTCGGCGATCTTATTGACTGCGTCCATACCCTCGATCACTTTTCCGAAGCCGGCATATTGGCCGTCAAGGTAGCCTGCATCCGCGTGCATGATGAAGAACTGGCTTCCAGCGGAGTCCGGATTCATGGCACGGGCCATGGAGAGAACGCCCGGTGTGTGGGAGAGATCATTCTTGTGGCCGTTTCCGGAAAACTCGCCCTTGATGGAGTAGCCGGGGCCTCCGGTTCCATTTCCGTCCGGGTCTCCGCCCTGGATCATGAATCCGGCGATGATGCGGTGGAAAGTAAGGCCGTCGTAAAAGCCTTTTTTGATCAGGCTGATGAAGTTATTAACTGTATTCGGCGCAATCTCGGGATAGAGCTCCGCTTTGATGACGTCGCCGTTGTCCATAGTGATCGTTACAATTGGATTTGACATTTGAAATCCTCCTTTGTCAAGATACTGACATTATATAGGAACTTGTGATAAAATAAAAGCCGTTTATCTCAGTGAGAGAAGACTTGAACGCAACCCGTTACCGGAGCCGGAAGGCAGAGCAACAGGGGAATACAGAGAGGAACATTTGTATGATTATAGAGACGAACAGTCCGGAGGAGACCTATGCCTTCGCGAGGAAACTCGGATTAGAGGCGGCAGCCGGACAGATCTTTACGCTCGACGGTGATCTGGGCGTGGGAAAGACCGTTTTTGCAAAAGGGCTCGCGGACGGACTCGGGATTACGGAGCCGGTCAGCAGTCCGACATTTACGATTGTACAGGAATACACGGACGGGCGGCTGCCGCTGTATCACTTCGATGTGTACCGGATTGAAGAGCCGGAGGAGATGGAAGAGATCGGCTACGACGAGTACTTTAACGGCGACGGCGTCTGCCTGATCGAGTGGGCGGACATGATCCGGGAGCTTCTTCCGGAGGAAGTGATCCGCGTCCGGATCCGGAAAGTTCCGGAAAAGGGCTTTGATTACAGAGAGATATGCGTTGAGGGAATGAAAGAATGAAGATACTTGCACTGGACAGTTCGGGAATGACAGCATCTGTCTCCGTCATGGAGGACGGACAGCTTGTCGCGGACTACACCGTTAATTATAAAAAAACGCACTCGCAGACGCTGCTTCCGATGCTGGACACCATTGTTCAGATGATCGGACTGGACATGGATTCGATCGATGCCATCGCGATCGCCTCGGGCCCGGGCTCATTCACAGGACTTCGCATCGGCTCCGCGACGGCCAAGGGACTTGGCCTCGCGCTCGACAAGCCGGTGGTCGAAGTGCCGACGATCTATGCGCTCGCCAACAATCTCTTCGACACAGAGGGACTCATCGTCCCGATGATGGACGCCAGAAGGGCGCAGGTGTACACGGGGATCTGCAGATTTGAAAATCACCGCCTGAAGGTCGTAAAAGAGCAGTGCGCGGTTTCTGTGGAGGAGCTGGTGCGTGAACTGAACGAGCTGGGCGAGAGGGTCACCGTCCTCGGAGACGGCGTGGAGCCGAACCGCTCCTATCTCGAAGAACATCTCGGTGTTCCGCACGCGGAGGCGCCGGGACATCTGAACCGGCAGAGAGCCGCCGCAGTAGCGGAGCTCGGAAGTATCTATTTCGGCGAGGGAAAATATGTGTCCGCGGCGGAGCACAGTCCGGAATATCTCCGCGTGTCCCAGGCGGAGCGCGAGCAGGCAGAGAAAGGACGCTCCATGCGGGAGATGGAAGAGAAGTCGTCGAGACTGCAGCCGGCGGATTACGGCGCGTCCGACAGTTACGAAGACTGAGGAGTTTCTATGGCAGAGGACAGACAGATCACAATCCGGCGGATGCGTGAGGAGGATCTTGACCGCGTGGCGGAGATCGAGAAAGAAAATTTCTCCACGCCCTGGAGCAGGAAGAGTTTTTCCGACTTTCTGAAACGGGAGGGCACCTATTTTCTCGTCGCGGAAAGGGAGGAAGCGGGAGAGACAGAGATCTGCGGATACATCGGAGCGTACGGGATTCCCGACGAGGGCGATATCACGAACGTCTCCGTTCAGAAAGAATACCGAAGGGCTGGCATCGGGAGGAAGATCGTCGACGAGCTGATCCGTGTGACGGTTGCAGCCGGGATCAAGAGACTTTTTCTCGAAGTCCGGGAGAGCAACGATCCGGCGATCCGGCTGTATGAACACGCGGGGTTCGTCCGATGCGGCCTGCGAAAGAATTACTACACTAGTCCGGTTGAGAACGCGGTCATCATGATGCGCGATGAGTAGATGCTTCGCATCCGCGCTCGGCGCGAGAATGTCGCTAGCGACATTCTTTTTTATCTCATAGGAAATTCCTCCGAATTTCCCATGAGACAAAACGCTCCGCGGGATGCGCAGCTCGCAGATGGGAAGATCGCTTCGCGATTCTGCTCGCGCGCCAAAGTCCCGCGGCGCTCCCCTCAGGAATGAGGGGCTGGGGGAGTCGAGGTCCGCTTGCGGACTTTGTTCATAGAATAACGGAGGTGCGGTTATGACAGAGGTGGAACAGAAGATAGAAAGCTGTTTTCGGGAAATACGGGAGCGGATGCCGTTTGCGCCGCGCGTGGCGATTGTTCTGGGATCCGGACTCGGCGAATTTGCGGAAGAGCTCGGAAGCGAGGCAGAGATCGGTTACGGAGAAATTCCGGGCTTTCCGGTCTCAACCGTCGCCGGACACAAGGGGCGTTTTGTCTTCGGTCATGTGCGGGAGACTCCGGTGGTCGTCATGCAGGGGCGTGTGCACTATTATGAGGGGTATTCCATGTCGGATGTGGTGCTCCCAATTCGGCTGATGCGTCGCATGGGAGCGGAGACACTCGTTCTGACCAATGCGTCGGGAGGACTGAGAAACGAGTTCCGTCCCGGCGACCTGATGCTGATCACCGATCAGATTTCCTCCTTCGTTCCGTCTCCGCTGATCGGACCGAACGCGGGAAGCCTCGGCACCCGCTTTCCGGACATGAGCACTGTCTACGACGTCGGTCTCTCCTGTGTCATCCGCGAGAGCGCGGAGGCGTGCGGAATTTCTCTTCGCGAGGGCGTCTACCTTCAGACAACGGGGCCGCAGTACGAGACGCCGGCGGAGGTCAGGATGTACCGGCAGCTCGGAGCGGATGCGGTCGGGATGAGCACGGCCGTCGAGGCGGTGGCGGCTGTTCACTGCGGCTTCCGTGTCTGCGGTCTCTCCTGTATCACGAACGCCGCGTCCGGAATCACAGAAAAGAAGCTCTCCCACGAGGAAGTATCCCGGGCCGCCGATGAAGCAGCCCCGCGCTTCCGAAGTCTTCTCCGGGAAGCGGTCGGCAGGATGTAGACATCGAAATATCAAATTCATGAAATTTGACGCCCTGCGCGGTTGACATCGGCAGGGCGTTTTATTATAATCAGTATAAACCTTTGAGGAAGAGTAGTAGTCATTGATTTTCTGTCTCCAAGAGAGCTGCAGGCGATGGGATTGCGGCAGACAGATCTCTGATGAATGGACTTCTGAGGGCGGCTTGAACAGCTGATCCGATGGCGCCGGACGGTCCTATCGTCCCGGACATTTCGGGTGCGCTCAGTAGATGTCGACGGGAACCCATCCGTTATCAATCGGGTACGCATGATAGTGTGTAAGTGAGCGGGCGTTGAAGACGTCAATTTGGGTGGTATCGCAGAAGTACAGCTTTTGTCCCATGTTTCGTGGGGGAAAGGCTTTTTTTTATGCCTTTAGGAACCGCTGACTGCGCACAGAACAATTTTATCTCAGTCGGAGATATCCCCCCTTACTCTAAGCGAAGTGCAGGGAGGGGATATAACAAACTCGCCTCAGTCGGGTTTACAATCTCCGGCTGAGATAAATGCTCCGCGAGGATGCGCAGGAATTTGCATAGGAGCTTTGTCAGCTTCGCTGACGCAAATTCCGCGCCAAGTCTCGTGGGGCGAGACTTTAAGACGGGTGAGAAGCACCCGGGAAAGAAGGAGAATTATGAGAAAAGCAGTAAAAACTATCACAGCGGCAATTCTGGCAGGAACAATGACACTGGCTCTGGCAGCCTGCGGATCTACGGGAAGCTCCTCGTCCAGGTCCTCGGAGAGCGCGGCTTCCACAGCATCTCTTTCCGTGACATCCGGAAAGACCTACAAGGTGGGGATCGTTCAGTTCGTGGACGACGCTTCCCTGAACCAGATCGAGAAGAACGTCGAGATGGAGCTTGACGCAAAGGCAAAAGAGCTCGGCGTAACCTTTGACTATGAGGACTATACATTTAACGGACAGGCGGACGGAACCGTTCTTCAGCAGATCGCGTCCCAGCTGATCAGCGACAAGGTGGATCTGATCATCCCGATCGCGACACCGACTGCACAGATCATGCAGACGGCCACAAAGAACAATCCGATTCCGATCGTCTTCTCCGCATGTTCGGATCCGGTGGGCGCGCAGCTTGTCGCATCCATGGACGCACCGGGTGCAAACATCACAGGTACATCCGATGCGCTGAACACAGACGCGATCATGGATCTGATCTTCGCGGAGGATCCGGAGACCGATTACGTCGGCCTTCTCTACTCCAACAGTGAGGACGCTTCCGAGCAGGCCATCAAAGACGCGAAAGAATACCTCGACAAGAAGGGCGTGAAGTACATCGAGAAGACCGGTACAGACACGACAGGAATCACAGACGCGGCAAACGCGCTGATCGCCGAGGGCGTTGACGCGGTATTCACACCTACGGACAACACGGTTATGACAGCGGAGCTTGCCATCTACAAAGCATTTGCAAAAGCCGGCATCAAGCACTATGCGGGAGCGGACTCCTTCGCCCTGAACGGCGCGTTCTGCGGATACGGCGTGGATTACGCAAATCTCGGAAAAGAGACAGCGGATATGGCGGCAGACATTCTCGTAAACGGCGCGGATCCGGCGACAACACCGGTAAGAACCTTCGACAACGGTATTGCGAAGGTAAACATCGACGTGGTGACAGATCTCGGTCTGGACATGAAGAAGATCCAGGAGGCATTTACGCCTTACTGCACAGAAGTAAGCGAGATCAAGACAGACAAGAATTTTAAAGAATAATTTTTTAGAAAAAATGCGTGACGCATCAGGAGGACGTTGAATTTGTCAGGTTTTTTATCGATCGGTATTATACAGACAGCGCTCGAGCTCGGGCTTATCTATTCGCTGGTTGCATTATCGTTGTTTATCAGTTTCAGCATTCTGAACATCTGTGATCTTTCCACAGACGGCTGTTATACGCTCGGATGCGCGGTGGGGGCGATGGTCACCATCGCCGGACATCCGGTACTCGCGATTTTTCTCGGCATGGCAGCCGGAATGATCTCCGGATTTGTAACCGCGATCCTGCAGACCAAACTCGGTGTGGAGAGTATCCTCGCGGGAATTATCGTGAACACAGGTCTCTACACTGTCAATCTGGCGGTGATGGGATTCTCATCCAACGTGTCGATCTTCGGATCGGATACGATTTTTGACCTGTTTGCGGGAATTTCCGACAGCGCTTTCTGGAAACAGTGGAGCAATCTGATTCTCCTGGCACTGATCCTTCTGTTTGTGTGCATCGGGATTCATCTCTTTCTCGGAACCAGACTGGGACTCTCCATTCGCGCGACCGGTGACAGCCCGGCGATGGTGAGAGCATCCTCCATCAATCCGGCAGTGATGATTATCTGCGGACTTGTATTCTCCAACGCGCTGACCGGTATGGCCGGCGCGCTGGTCGGACAGATCAACGGGACGAGCGATATCAACCTTGGAACCGGTATGGTGACAATCGCCCTCGCGTCTCTGGTCATCGGAGATGTCTTCTTCCGCAAGGGGAATATGCTTCTTCGGATTTTTGGCGTCGTGATCGGCTCGATCCTCTATCGTCTGATCATGTCCATGGCGCTCCGCCTGAACATTCCGACGGAGGCGTTTAAACTGGTGTCGGCGGCAATCGTCGCGCTCGCCCTCACGATCCCGAGGATCCGGCAGCTCGTCGCGCTCAAGCTGCGCAAACACAGACAGCTTCAGCAGAGCATGGGATCCGCTGTCGGAGTAATGAGAAAAGGAGGATCCGCAGATGCTTGAACTGATTCACGTGGCAAAAACATTCAACACCGGAACGGTAAATGAAAAGAAGGCGCTGACAGATCTCAACCTCAAAATGAACGACGGGGATTTCGCGACCGTCGTCGGCTCCAACGGAGCAGGAAAATCCACCATGTTCAACGCGATCGCGGGAAGCTTTTTTCCGGACGCCGGCAATGTGGTCCTCGACGGCAGAGACATCACGTTCATGGAAGAACACAGGCGGAGCGTCTTCATCGGACGGCTCTTTCAGGATCCGCTCATGGGAACGGCGCCGCACATGACGATCGAGGAGAACCTGGCCATCGCTTATCTGAGAGCTTCGAATCACAGAAAAGGCGTGTTCAGCATGATCAGCAGCAAAGAGAGAAAGTTTTTCAGAGAACAGCTCTCCCTTCTGGATATGGGGCTGGAGGACAGGATGAAAAATCCGGTCGGACTCCTGTCGGGAGGACAGAGACAGGCGCTGACACTTCTGATGGCAACGATGGTGACACCGAAGGTGCTCCTTCTGGACGAGCACACGGCGGCTCTCGATCCGGCCACGGCGGCGAAGGTCCTGGAGCTGACCAGGCAGATCGTCAAAGAAAGACAGATCACCTGCCTGATGGTTACGCACAATATGAATCAGGCGCTGGAACTCGGCAACCGCACACTGATGATGGATGCCGGAAAGATCGTCTTCGACGTCAGCGGGGAAGAGAGATCCCACATGACGGTGGAGGATCTCCTGAAAAAATTCGCGGATAACGCGGGCGAAAAATTCAACAATGACCGGATTCTGCTTTCGACAGAAACCGAAAAATGATGAGGAGGGGCGAAAGCTCCTCCTTAAATTCTTGACGGCATACGCCGCGGGTTATAGAATTAAAACTGAGAGGGATAGTGACGGTTTTCAGTATAGGTTGAACCATTGTGACAATTTTTTTGTGGCACACGCTTTTTTTTCCGGAAGATCATAACGCTTAATTGGTGTCAGAGATAATTCCGTCGGAATTTCTTTAACACGAATTGCACCACAGGTATGGAGTGCGGACGTATGAGCGATGATTCAGAATGACACGGACAGAACAGCTGTAGGACGGCACAGGAAAGGTTTGCAGAACGGGAGGCTTGTATGGATATCGATCGCCTGCAGAAAGTATTCGATAATTATTCAGAGAAATACGAAGCGCTGAATAACACAGAGAGACATGAAATCGCGAAGTGGTCTGCCATCAGTAATTTCCAGAAATACTGGGATCCGAACGCGGAGAACTTCGGGGAGATGTTCAAGAGAGCCATGGAGGGGGAAGAGAACCTGATCAGTGAGGCTTCTTTTCAGCCCATCCAGGGAGTTGCGTTTCTCTGCAGTCAGAACCCCGAGACCGAGGGAGCTGTCAGAGACGCGTTTTGTGCGCTTCTGGCTCCGGATGAATCGGATTATGCTGTCAGGCAGACAAAGGCGGAGGTCTTTGTACGGACGATGAACGATCTTCTTCGAAGCGTGGACGCCGAGAAGTGGAAATATCATCAGAACATCACCGCTGCTATTCTTTATCTGAGCTTTGTGGATCCGGAGGACAACTATCTCTTCCGCGAAGACGAGGCGAAGGCTTTTGCCGAGTATGTGGGCTTTGAGGTGCCGATCATCGAGAATGATCTGCTCAGCATTCCGAACTACTACAGGATGTGTGATCAGCTGACGACGGAGCTGATCCAGCAGGAGGATCTGCTGAAGAAAGTGGACGCCCGCCTGGAGGAGGAAGCTGACGCGACGGATGACAGTTCCGTCACGGAGGTCGACAGTGAGAACCATATCCTTGCCTTTGACATTATCTACTGTGCTCACAACTATGAACTTTACGACGAAAAAGCCGCGGCGCCGAAGAAGCGCAGACGTAAGAAATCTGCTGCGGACGAGGCCAAAGACCGTGAGGAGGCGCTTCTGAAGATGCAGCTTCGCAGCTGCAGGACAAAGATCCGGAATCTCGAAAAGAAAAAGCTCGCGATGACAGAGCCGGAACTGACGGGAATTACGGTAAAACACAGCCGGTTCGGAGATGGCGAGATCGTCGAACGGGACGGCAAGAGAATTACGGTGAAGTTTGACGTCGGAGAGAAGAAGTTCATGCTTCCGGATGCCTTCACCAAGGGATTCCTGAAGACAGACAATGAGGCGGCGGCCGCGTATCTGCAGACGGCCGGGATCGGAGAACAGATCCATGCGCTGCAGCTGGAGGAGCACCTTCTGGATGTTCAGATCAACGGAATGGAAGACAAATGACGCTGATCCGGGCACCGCACACAACTAAACAAAAGAATTGATGAAACGGGGGACGCGTCTGCGGCCTCCGTTTTGGAGGAAGAAATGAGTATTTATAATTTGTTTTCGATGATAGGTGGTCTGGCATTTTTTCTCTTTGGAATGAACATCATGTCAAACTATCTGGAGAAGATGGCGGGCGGACGTCTTGAGAGTGTTCTCAAGAAACTTACATCGAATCCATTTAAGAGTCTTGCACTCGGCGCCGGAATCACGATTGCGATTCAGTCGTCCTCGGCATTGACAGTTATGCTCGTGGGTCTCGTAAACTCCGGAATCATGGAGTTCAGTCAGACCGTACACGTGATCATGGGTTCTGATATCGGAACCACACTGACGGCATGGATTCTTTCCCTGAACGGACTCTCTTCTGAGAATTTCGCGATTTCCATGCTCAAGCCCCAGAACTTCTCGCCGCTGGTTGCCATGTTCGGCGTGATCCTGATCATGGGAAGCAAACAGCAGAAGAAGAAAGACGTCGGAACGATCATGGTGGGCTTTGCCGTTCTTATGTACGGCATGACGCTGATGTCCGACGCGGTATCTCCGCTTGCGGATATGCCGGAGTTCCAGAGTTTCCTGATCGCCTTTGACAATCCGTTCATGGGTGTCCTGATCGGTACAGCCTTCACCGGTGTGATTCAGTCTTCCGCTGCGGCCATCGGTGTACTCCAGGCACTGGCTCTCACGGGACAGATCAGTTTCGGTATGGCGATTCCGCTTGTCATGGGTGCGAATATCGGTACCTGCGTGACGGCGATCCTCTCCGGTATCGGCGTCAGCAAGAAAGCGAAACGCGTGCCGACTCTTCATGTACTTATCAAAATCCTCGGAACAGTGATTTGGATGGTCGCTTATGTAATTGCCCGCTATGTGGTCAATGTACCGATTTTCGGACAGACGATCAACGCTTTCCAGATCGCGGTATTCCATACGATCTTCAATATCGGTACTATCCTGATTCTCCTTCCGTTCTCCCGCAGACTCTGCGTGTGGGTGGAGAGTATGTTCAAGGTTCAGGAGGAGGAAGAGGAGGAGATGAAATCTGTACTCCTCGACGAGCGACTTCTTCTCTCCCCGGGTCTTGCCGTACAGCAGTGTCGTGACAAAACGGTGGCAATGGCTCACCTCGCGAAGAAATCCTTTATCAAGGCACTTCGCGTATTTGAGAATTTTGACGAGAACGAGGTTCAGAAGATCATCGCGATGGAGCAGCAACTCGATTATCTCGAGGACGAGCTCGATACCTTCCTGATCCGGCTTTCCAGCAAGGATATGACAGAGGCGGACAACGATGCTGTATCCGAGATGCTCCACAGCATCAATGACTTCGAGCGAATCGGTGATCACGCCATCAATATGGCACAGCTCGCCGGTGACATGAACAAACAGGGACTGAAGTTCTCGAGCAAGGCGCAGAGCGAGATCAAGGTCCTCAAGGCTGCGCTGGAGGAAATTCTTTCTCTCACGATCGACAGTTTTGAGAGCGATGATGATGTCCTCGCGAGAAACGTTGAGCCTCTCGAAGAGGTGATTGACGACCTCGCCAAGGAGATCAAGAACAGACATATCGACAGACTGCAGGCCGGCGAGTGCCGCGTGGAGCTCGGTATTCTGCTTACGGACTACATCACAAATGTGGAGCGGGTGTCCGATCACTGTTCCAACGTTGCGGTCTGCATCATTCAGACCAAGAATTCGTCCTTTGAGATCCACGGCTATCTCAACGAGCTCAAGGACGGAACGCAGAACGAGTTTGTGGAGGAGTTTGACGCTTACCAGGAGAAATACATCCTTCCTGAGGTGATCTCACCGCGCAAGAAATCCAAGGTGGCGAAGAAAAATCAGAAGTCCAAAGACAAAGATAAAAAAGACAAAGACAAGAAAGACAAAAAAGCGAAGAAATAATGCGGGCTTTGCCCGTGCAGGTTCCGGAGGTGATGGCGTTGCATATCGGTGAACAGAAAATGATCCGCCAGCGACTGGTTTTTACCGGTCGTGTGCAGGGCGTCGGTTTCCGGTACCGCGCGAAATATCTGGCGGATGATCTCGGAATTACCGGATGGGTGATGAACGAGTCGGACGGCTCCGTCGTCATGGAGGCGCAGGGAACCCACGAGCAGCTCTACCGCTTGATTCAGGGCGTCAACAAAGGACACTGGGTCAGCGTGGAGCACATTGACCGGACGAATCTGCCGGTGGAGGAACACGAGTATTACTTTGACATCAAGGGATATTGAATGGGAGAGGATCGGTGAAGGCCGGTCTTCTTTTTTTGGTTACGAGGGGGCGCGCGGAGGCAGGGACATACTCGCTCACATGTTGTCACGTTGATAAGCACGCAGGACGGAGATATGTCCGCTCGCGCGTCGTTTCGTAGATAAGCACGCAGGACGGAGATATGCCCGCTCGCGCGTCGCTTCGTAGATAAGCACGCAGGACGGAGATATGCCCGCTCGCACGTCGTCTCGTCGTCAGCGCTGCGCCGCCTATTCGTCGCCGGTTCCGGAAACTCGCGCACTTCAAAGTTCATATATGCGATCAATAATTGCAGTGCGCTCGGACAGTCCTCCACCGGCGACGCTATGCTCGCGCTTCCGTCCTCGGCTTCCTATCGCTCGCTAAGCATGTCTCCGCCCTGCGTGCGTACGGCAACGAGGGTTCGCAGATAGATTTGAACAATCACCAAAAATGTTTATAATAGAAAGGTAACGTTCACTCAAGGTGGACGTGCAGGGGATAAATCACAGGAAGTGACGTTCTAAGGAACTCGAGCGACGGCCTGTAAGCATTTGGTTTTTGGGCATATATGGAGAAGACCGGATGGCTGCACGTTGCGCGGGTGCAATATTCGAACGGAGGAAAATGAACATGAAAAAGAAAGTGCTGGTATCTTTCATCAGCGCGGCAATGGCAGCAGCGTTACTCACGGGATGCGGGGGAACTGGATCTTCAACCGCTTCATCCCGTGATACAGAAAAAACAGAGAGTACAGAGAGTATTGCGGTGGAGAGTACTTCCGGGACAGACGTTTCAGGCGGATCGGAAGATGGCTTCGAAGAAGAGGCTGCTTCGGAGCTGCCGGCTCAGTTTGAGGGACTTACCGCTGATTCGGCATATGATTTCCCGGTGATCGTGAAATCTTTTCAGTCAACCTACTGGCAGGCGGCGCTTCAGGGAATGGACAAAGCGGCGTCCGAGCTTGGGGTTACTTTCAAGGCACAGGGACCGGAAGCTGAGTCTGATATCGCGGATCAGATCAATATGCTGAACAAGTCGATTTCTTCGAGACCGTCAGGAATCGCACTTGCGTCCTGTGATACGACATCGGTGATTCCTTCTCTTCAGGACTGTGCGGATCAGAAGATCCCGGTGGTGGCTTTCGACACAGGCGTTGCGGAGGCACCGGACGGATCGATCGTGTGCACAATAGCGACAGACAACGGCGCGGCGGGAGCGACAGCCGCCGATCATATGTATGAAGCCATCAAAGATGTCATCGCAGGATCTGACCATACCGTCCGGATCGGCGTGATCAATCAGGACGCGACGGCGCTGAACATTCAGCAGAGGGGACTGGGCTTCATCAACGAGATGGTCAAACTGATTCAGGGTGACGGAAAGACGGTATGTGTAGAAGGGCACGAGTTTTACGTGACGGCTGCAGAAGGCGCAGACCAGGGAAAGACAGACGTTGTCATTGAGGTGGCAGTTCCGGCACAGACAACCGTGGAACTTTCCGCGACTGAGGCGCAGACCATCCTTTCCAAAGAGGATACCATCGCCATCTTCGGTTCCAACCAGATCACCGCGGAGGGCGTACTTGCGGCGAACGACACACTTGCCGTTCTCGGATCCGATGCGGAAAACGGAGATGTCATCGGGGTCGGTTTTGACGCAGGCTCCAAAATCAAGGCGGCAGTAGAAGACGGTACGTTTTACGGCGCGGTTACACAGTCGCCGCTGATGATGGGCTACTACACCATCTACGCCCTGACGGCTGCGGCAAACGGAGCGACACTGGAGGACGTTCCCACAAACGGCTACTGGTACGACGCAGAGAACATGAACGACGATACCATCGCTCCGAACCTCTACGACTGAGGATAGATGGAGAAATAGCCATTCCTAATCAACGAGACGACTCCATGCTCGTGGATAAAAGTGAATAGGAAACCTGAAAAGGTGCATAACGTAAGTTGCCGTCGGCCGAAAGGCCGGCGGCTTTTTGTGTGACAAGGAATCAAGTTTGTTCATAATGATGCATACTTGTGATGCGCAACGTTCACAGACTCTACTTGGCAGGATTACAACAGGAGGAGGCAAAAGAATGACCAGAGTTTACAGTTATGTGCGGGTGTCCAGTGTAGATCAGAATGAAGAAAGACAGATGATTGAGATGAGGCGGGTAGGTGTTCCGGAAGAGAATATTTTTATCGACAAACAGTCCGGTAAGAACTTCGACCGGCCGAATTATAAGCGAATGATGCGGAGACTCAAGGAAGGTGATCTTCTTTACGTGCTCAGCATAGACCGGCTTGGGAGGGACTATGAGGAAATCCAAAATCAGTGGAGAATACTGACAAAAGAAAAAGGGATCGATATCGTCGTGATCGATATGCCGCTTTTGGATACGCGGCAGGGCGTAGATTTGATGGGGACATTTATTGCGGATCTGGTGCTGCAGATTCTCTCGTTTGTCGCCCAGAGTGAACGTGAAAAAATCCGCGAGCGTCAAAGACAGGGAATTGCCGCGGCAAAAGCAAGGGGCGTGCGTTTTGGAAGGCCGGCAAAGGCGGTGCCTGAAGATTTTTTGGTGGTGGTTCGGGATTGGATAGAAACTTCGGAATCTCCAAACGCCAAAACGCTCCGCGGGAGCTGTGGATTTTTGCCAGGCGGGGGAATTTGAACTGGACAATTTGTTTCTGCGAATATATCATAAAGAACAATAAGATTGAACGAGTAATATTCTGGAAAGGGGTGCGGGTTTTATGAAGACATTAGTTGTATACACATCACAGACAGGCTTTACAAAGAAATATGCTCAGTGGCTTTCCGAGCGAATGAGCGCGGATTTGTTTGACGTAAAAGACGTGCAGAAAAAGGAGAGCAGCTTCTTCGACGCATACGAGGCTATCGTGTACGCCGGCTGGTTCATGGCGGGCAAAGTTGTAAAGGCAAACTGGTTCCTGGATCGCGCAAAAGACTGGAAGGACAAACATCTTGCGGTGGTGGCGGTAGGCGCCGGTCCGGTCGGCGATCCTCATGCAGAGACAGCGCTGAAGAACCTTCTCACCGACGAGCAGCGCACCTACATCAAGACCTTCTACTGTCAGGGAGGAATCAACTATGAAAAAATGAACCTCCCATCCAGACTCGTGATGAAGGCCTTCGCGAACTCCCTGAAGAAAAGCAAAGATGAGAAGCAGAGAGAAATGGGCGCTGCCTACGATCACTCCTTCGACAGCTCCGACGTGAAATACATTCAGCCGGTCGTTGACTATATTCAGGCGTGAGTTGAAATTACTCAAAGAAGGGCATGACTTTGAAAAATGTGGCGGCGCATTCTCGTGACTTCAGTCGTGTGAGGCTTCACTACAAAGTCTCTTTGTGCTATATTTAGTTCATGATATTTTATTCAGAATGATTTGAATCAAATTTATTTGAATGAAAAACGTTTGAGTAAAGCGAGGATAATATGTTTGCAGGAAGAGAACGGGAACTGAATGCACTGGAAACTGTGTACAGAAAAAAGGGCTTTGGAATGACGGTCATTTACGGACGACGCAGAATAGGAAAAACAACGCTGATCAGGCAGTTTATCAGCGACAAGAGAGCAATTTTTTACACAGCGACAAAGGTTGGAGCGGAAAGAAATCTGGAATTGTTTTCCAGACAGGTGATGGACGTGATTGATCCGGCATATAGTGAAGTCCGCTTTCCGTCGCTTGAAAGTGTGCTGGATATCTTGACTGAAAAAGTAAAAAACACGGATGAAAAGATGGTTCTCGTAATAGATGAATTGCCTTACTGGGCGGAGAAAAACAATGCGCTGTTGTCTGTTTTTCAAAAATACATAGATACGCAGTGGCTTGACCAAAATATGATGATCATTCTGTGTGGTTCGGCGCTCAGTTTCATGGAAAAAAAGGTTCTGAGTGAAAAGAGTCCTGTTTTTGGAAGACGGGACTCGCAAATTAAGCTGGATGCGTTTGATTATAAAGATTCTGCGTTGTTTGTTCCGGCGTATACAGCTGAAGAAAAGGCAATCTGTTATGGCGTGACCGGTGGTGTTGCAAAGTACCTGGCGCTTTTTGATCCGGAAAAGAGTCTGGACGAAAATATCATACGATTATTCTTTCAGGCAGACGGATATCTGTTTGATGAAACAAAAAATCTTTTGACCCAGGAATTCTCAGATGTGACACTGGTCAATAACATCATTGAACAGGTGGCGGACGGATCAAATACGATCAATCTTATTGCACAAAAAATCCACGAGAAGGACACAACAGTACTCTATTCGTTGGAGAAGCTGATCGATGTCGGACTGATTGAACGAAAGCGGTGTATCACAGAGGAGAAAAATAAGAAAAAAACACAGTATGTTCTGAAAGACCATATGTTTAAATTCTGGTATCAGTTTATTCCCAAAGCCATAAGCGTGATCGAGCTCGGAAAGGGATCGGTTTATTATGAAAAGGTCGTAAAGCCACAGCTCCATTTTTTCATGGGGAGTGTTTTTGAGGAAATGTGCAGATATTATACGTTGAGCAAAGGGATTGAAGGAACGTTCGGTTCTTTTATTACAGAAACGGGTACCTGGTGGGGCGTGGAACCGATGAAAGATGCGGAGGGAAAATGGTATCAGCAATCTGCAGACATTGATGTTGTCGGAATATCTGCCATAGATAAGACTGCGGTGATTGGTGAGTGTAAATTCAAAAAAGAAAAGATCGATAAGGAGATCTATGAAACTCTTCTCCGCAGGTCGAAACTGCTGTCCGGCACATATGCTGTCACAAGACTATTGCTGTTTTCATTGAGCGGTTTTACCAAATGGTTTGACGATGCAAAGCTGTCAAATGTGGAATTACTGACAGTTGAGGATATGTATAACTGAAACAGGTTACGTGAAGAATTTAACAATTTTCGGGCGTACCCAACGCAGGAACGAAAACGTTTACGACCGATATCGGAGATGATAGAATAAGAGTATCTAAATTCAAAATCAGACAAAGCCCTGAGGGCTTGAGGAGGAAGATATGAGCGTGACAAAAAGAAGTTTCGGAAGTACTTCGAAAGGGGATGCTTCTCTCTATATATTGACAGCGGGTGCCTGCGAGGCGACGGTAACGGATTTCGGTGCAACCCTTGTATCCTTCCGTGTTGCAGACGCGAAGGGACAGGAGACGGATATTGTTCTCGGCTACGATGACGCGGCAGGCTATGAGGCCGGCGGAGATTCCTTCGGCGCAACCGTAGGAAGAAACGCAAACCGCTGCGCGGGAGCTGCTTTTTCCATTAATGGAAAAGAATACAAGATGACAGCGAATGAAAACGGAAACAACCTTCACAGCGGACCGGATCTCTATGGAAAGAGACTCTGGAAGACGGAGGCTGTCAATGAGGAGAAAAACAGCGTGACCTTCGGACTGTTCTCCCCGGATACGGATCAGGGATTCCCGGGAAATCTGGAGGTGACTGTCACCTATACCCTGTCCGAAGACGGATCCCTTGCTATTGATTACAGCGGAAAATCCGATCAGGATACGGTGTGCAATCTGACAAACCACGTGTACTTCAATCTCAACGGTGAGGGAAACGGAGATATCTGCTCCCAGATTCTGCAGATTTCCGCAGATCAGATCACGCCGATCAATGATCAGGGAATCCCCTTCGGAACCTACCTTGATGTAAAAGGAACGGCCTATGATTTCAATATGCCGAAGAGCATCGGCGCAGACATCGATTCAGACGACAGTCAGATTCAGACGGCGCACGGATATGATCAGAACTATGTGGTGGCAGCGAATAAGGGTGAGGTGAAGAAGGTGGCCGAGTCCTGGTCAGAGGATAACGGAGTTACTCTTGAAGTCTTCACCGACCTTCCCGGCGTACAGTTCTACTCCGGAAACTTTATTCAGAAACAGACCGGAAGAGGCGGAAGTGTCTACGCGCCGAGAACCGGTTTTGCGCTCGAGACACAGTTCGCGCCGAACGCCCTCAACACAGAGAGCTTTGCAAGACCCTTCCTGAAGGCCGGCGAGAACTTTGTATCAAGGACGGTATATAAGCTGAGCATCAGCGAGGCGCACAAAAAGAATTAAAGAGAAACGTATATTACAAAAGAGAGAAGAGGATGGCTGTCAACACAGTCGCCCTCTTCTCTTTTTTTTCGGAGCCCCTTCTGTTTTATCAGTTCTGCACAAAAGAAATGTCCCTGAATTCCCAAATGTGCCGAAGATGCTTTGGGGTACTTGAAAACGTTTCCAATCAATGCTATTCTCTGATCATAGAAAACGTTTCCAATACTTATTTTAAAAGGATTGGGAGAATATTGCGAAAACGATTTCAAACAACGTAACAGTATGAAAAACGTATTCAGGAGGAAGAAGAAATGAAAAAGAAAGTGCTTTGTTTGGTACTGGGAACAACAATGGCAGCTTCCATGATCGCAGGATGTGGAAGCACAACTACAGAGAAGGCGACATCCGGATCAGCACCGGCTGAAGCTTCCGGTGACGGAAGTGTATACCTTCTCAACTTCAAGCCGGAGGCCGATGAGGCTTGGCAGGATCTGGCGAAGGCATATACAGAGGAGACCGGAACAAAGGTCAATGTCCTGACAGCCGCTGCCGGACAGTATGCGACGACACTTCAGTCCGAGATGGCAAAGAGCGAGGCACCGACCATCTTTAACATCGGTAATTCCGCAGATGCCCAGACATGGGATAACTACACCATGGATCTCAAAGATACAGATCTCTACTCTCATGTGAGCGATCATTCTCTCGACATTGTCTACAATGGCAAGACAGCAGGTATCGCGAACTGCTACGAGGCATACGGAATCATTGTCAACAAGACCATCGTGGATAACTACTGCACCATGGATGGAGCAGTGATCAAATCCATCGACGACATCAAAGATTTCGATACACTGAAGAAAGTAGCTGACGACATCCAGCAGAAGAAGGACGACATCAACAACCAGTTCGGCTATGACCTTAAAGGTGCTTTCACATCTGCAGGTCTGGATGACGGATCTTCCTGGAGATTCTCCGGACACCTTGCAAACCTTCCGCTCTACTATGAGTTTGTAGATGACAAGCTTGAGGATCCTACAGCCGGTGAGGCAGTGATCAAGGGAACCTACCTTGAGCAGTTCAAGAATGTCTGGGATATGTACGTACAGGATTCCGGCGCTGATCCTAAGACTCTCGCAGGCGGAACCTACAATGCAGAGCAGGAGTTCGGTATGGAGCAGGCAGTCTTCTATCAGAACGGTGACTGGGAGTTCTCCGCACTCAAAGATGCAGACGGAAAGAACGGATATCTCACAGCAAATGATGAGATGGTTATGATCCCGATCTACTTCGGCGTAGATGATGAGAATCAGGGCCTCTGCGTAGGTACTGAGAACCACTGGGCAATCAATGCGAAAGCATCCGAGGCCGACATCAAGGCATCCGAGGACTTCCTCAACTGGGTAATCACTTCCGACACAGGAAGAAAAGCCATGAATGAGACGATGGGACTTTCCGCTCCTTTCGATACATTCACAGATGACTACGCACCGAAGAACGAGTTCAGTGCATGCGCAAACAACTACAAAAAGTCCGTAGCATGGGCATTCAACGCTACACCGAACGTGGACGACTGGAGAAAAGACGTAGTAGCTCCGCTTACCGCATACACAGACGGATCCGGAGACTGGGACGCAGTCAAAGAGGCATTCGTAACAGGATGGGCGGATCAGTGGAAACTGGCTCATGAAGATTCCGCAGAGGACGTAGAGGCTACATCATCTGCATCATAATCTAACCTCCTTATATTTCATGTTTGAGAAAAATGGGTGAGTGGCGGGTTCACTCATCCATTTTCTCATGGTATAGGAAATTGCTCCGCAATCCCTATACCATAACGCTCCGCAGGATGCGCACTCGCGCGATATGTAGATGCGTTGCATCCGCGCTCGGCGCGAGAATGTCGCTAGCGACATTCTTTTTTATGTATCAGGGAAATCAAAGTTCCTATCATCCATCAGATTTTTATTTGCTGCTTGCGATGCGGCAGGCAAGGAGATTTATGCAAAAGACAATGAGAAAATACTGGCCGGTCTTTGTGCTGCCGACGATGGCTGCGTTCGTGATCGGGTTCATCGTACCATTTATCTATGGTATTTTTCTTTCCTTCTGTAAGTTCACGACTGTAACAGACTGGAAGTTTACAGGACTGCTGAACTACACAAGAATCCTTTTCGTCAACGGGAAACTGGATACGACTTTCCTTCATTCCCTGTGGTACACCATGCTGTTTACGCTGGTGACCGTTCTGATCATTAACGTGGCGTCCTTTGCCATTGCCATGGCGCTCACGAAGGGCATCAAGGGAACGAACCTTTTCCGGACATCCTTTTTCCTTCCGAACCTGATCGGCGGAATTGTTCTTTCCTATATCTGGCTGATGATCTTCAACGCCATTCTTCAGAAGCATTCCATGACCATCGTGTCCACCCAGTGGACAGCCTTCTGGGGCATGGTCGCTGTTGTCTGCTGGCAGCAGATCGGATACATGATGATTATCTATGTGGCGGGAATTCAGAATATCTCACCGGATCTCATTGAAGCTGCAAAAATCGACGGAGCGAACAGCTTCCAGCTTCTGAAATCGGTAATCCTTCCGATGCTGAGACCTACCATCACCATCTGTACCTTCCTTACGCTTACAAACGGATTTAAACTCTTCGACCAGAACCTGGCGCTGACCGGCGGAAATCCGGGCAAGATGTCAGAGCTCCTGGCGCTGAATATCTACAATACTATGTACGGAACAACCGGATGGCAGGGAGTTGGACAGGCAAAAGCTGTGCTCTTCTTTATCTTTGTAGCGATCATCGCGCTTGCGCAGAATAAGATCACAACCCGCAAGGAGGTAGAACTTTAATGGCTGGTAAAAAAACGAAATTAGCGACGGCAAAGAGTCCGAAACACGGGGGCGTGCTCACTGTATTCTTCGTGATTCTGTCAATTCTGTGGATCGCGCCGATGCTCATTGTTCTCCTGAACTCTTTCAAGAGAAAAGCATATATTTTTCAGAATCCCTTCGGAATCAGCAATGTGCCTGTAGGCAGAGGATGGAAGCTCTGGTGGATGGGCATCAAGAAGACCTTCGTGGGCTTCATGAACTATGAGAGCGCCATCAAACAGACCGATTTCTTTAAAGTATTCGGAACCTCTCTGTTCATCACTGTTGTGTCGGTTGGACTGATTGTTCTGTGCTGTTCCATGACGGCCTGGTACATTGTGAGGGTAAAAACCTTTGCCACAAAGACCATTTATGTATTGTGCATGTTCTCCATGATCGTGCCTTTCCAGATGGTTATGTTCACCCTCTCCAAATTTGCGAATATTCTTCATCTGTCGAATCCTCTGGGAATCTGCGTGGTATATCTGGGCTTCGGAGCCGGTCTGGCGGTGTTCATGTTTACCGGTTTCGTAAAACAGATTCCCATCGAGATCGAAGAGGCGGCTGTGATTGACGGCTGTACGCCGATTCAGACCTATTTCCGTATTATTCTTCCGATTATGAAACCTACACTTATTACGGTTGCGATCCTGGATGCCATGTGGATCTGGAACGATTACCTTCTGCCGAGCCTTGTACTCAATATCAATAAGTACAAGACGATTCCGATTGCGGTTCAGTTCCTGAAACAGTCCCACGGACAGGTGGACTGGGGCGCAATGATGGCGGTTCTTGTCATGGCAATCGTGCCCATCGTCGTATTCTACATGGCTGTACAGAAGTACATTATCGAAGGTGTTGTGGCAGGAGCTGTCAAGGGCTGATCGCCGCACAGAGAAAGGAAGATTCAAGTGCGAAAAAGTGGTGTATTAATGCCGATCTTCAGTCTTCCCGGAAGGTACGGGATCGGTGATTTTTCGGAGGAGGGAAGACGGTTTGTGGATTTTCTGAGGGAAGCGGGTCAGAGCTGCTGGCAGATTCTTCCCATCGGACCCACAGGCTACGGAGATTCACCCTATCAGTCCTTTTCCACCTTTGCCGGCAATCCTTATTTCATCAGCCCCGATGAGCTGAAGAAACAGGGACTGCTCACCGAGGATGACTGTGAGGAACTGGCGAAAGACGCGCCGGAAGAGGCGGTGGACTACGGCTATCTCTACAACAGCAGATACAGGATTTTGAGAAAAGCTTTTGAGGTCTGGAAACAGAGAGAGAACCCGGGTTTTCCGGAGTATATCGAGGAAAACAGCTTCTGGATTGAAGATTACGCGCTGTTTATGGCGGTGAAGGATTCTTTCGGCGGCGCAGGTTGTTCCTTCTGGGATGACGAGATCCGGTTCCGGAAACCGGAGGCGCTCGCCCGATACAGAGAAGAGCTGGCGGATGATATTCTCTTCTATGAATTTTTGCAGTATGAATTCACCAGAGAATGGTTTGCTCTGAAAGAGTATGCCAACAGCAGGGGAGTGGAAATCATCGGAGATATTCCGATCTATGTGTCTCCGGACAGCGCCGATTTCTGGGCAAGTCCGGAACTCTTCCAGACGGACGATGAGAACCTGCCCTCCAGAGTCGCAGGATGCCCGCCGGACGGTTTTTCCGCCACGGGACAGCTGTGGGGAAATCCCCTCTATGACTGGGATTACCATGAGCAGACAAACTATGACTGGTGGTTAAAAAGAATCAGCAAATGTCGGGAATTCTATGATATTATTAGAATAGACCATTTTCGCGGTTTTGATGAATACTACTCAATACCGGCAGGCGAAGACACTGCGAAGAACGGCAGATGGGTCAAGGGACCCGGCATGAAGCTCTTCCGAAAAATAAAAGAAAAGCTAGGCAATATTCAGATTATAGCGGAGGATCTCGGATACATCACCGACTCTGTGAGAGAGATGGTGAGAGAGTCCGGATATCCGAATATGAAAATCATAGAATTTGCGTTCGATTCCAGAGATTCAAGCAGCAGAGACGCGTATTTTCCACATAATTACACGAAGAATTGTGTTGTGTACACGGGTACACATGACAATGAGACACTGGCGGGCTGGCTGGGAAGTATTCTTCCCGAAGAGAGAGAGGAGCTGAGGACGTACCTTCATACCAGGAGCGATGAAGATCAGGTACTTGTAGACGGCTGCATCAATCTGGCCGAGGCCTCCGTGGCGGATCTCTGTATCATTCCGATGCAGGACTGGCTGGGGCTGGACAATCGCGCGAGGATCAATCAGCCAAGCACTCTGGGAAAGAACTGGACATGGAGAGTCGCTCCCGGAGATTTGGACGAGGAACTTGCGGCACGGATGCACAGAATGACCACTGCGTACGGCAGATGTGGCAGCGAAAGCGACAGGCAATGACTATGAACGCCGGAATTTTCCGTCCTTTCGTAAAGTGACGGTTGTACCGGAAGCTCCTGACAACGAAGGAGTGGTGATGGAATAACTGTAATTGCCGGAAAGAAGGATGTATGGCGGCATTAACAATCAAAGACATTGCGAGAATCTGCAATGTCAGTATCAGCACGGTTTCAAGAGCCATCAATAATGATCCGACAATCAACGCAAAGACACGTGAACGGGTCATGGAGGTTGTCCGGGAGTTCAATTACATCCCGAACAACAGTGCCAGGAATTTGAAAATGACAGAGTCCAACACCGTTGCCCTGATCGTGAAAGGTATCAACAATCCGTTCTTCCAGGGAATGTTCCCGTATTTCCAGAAGAGGCTGGAGGATCTGGGCTATCAGTATCTGCTGCATACCGTAGGCGGTGACGCGGATGAGGGATATGTGGCAGAGGCGATCGCCAAGGAGAAGCGGTTGAAGGGAATCATTTTTCTCGGAGGAAAAATGAACTACCCGGAGAAAATTCTGGAAAACATCCGTATTCCTATGGTTCTCTGTTCCGTGGCGGGCTTAAGCCACGAGGACAATGTTCTTCCGCGGGTATCCACGGTGTCGATCGATGATTCCGGAGAGGCGCATAAGGTCGTGGAGTATCTCATCAGAAAGGGACACCGAAGGATTGCGATCATTACCGGTCAGAAGGATGATCTGACGGTAGGACGACTGCGACTCCGCGGGTACAGAAAGGCGTTGGAGGAGAACGGAATTGCCTTCGACGAGAAACTGGTGGGTTATATGGATGACGGCATACCGGAGTTTACAGAGGCAAACGGTTATGCCACCATGAAAAGAATGCTTGAATCAGGAACGGAATTTACGGCAGCTTTTGTGATCTCAGACAGAATGGCCATGGGAGCCTATAAGGCGCTTTATGACGCGGGCAAACGGATACCGGAGGACTGTTCGGTCATTGGCTTTGACGGAATAGAGATGACGCGCTATATGCAGCCGTCGCTGACAACAGTGAAACAGCCGGTGGAGGAGCTGGTGGAGTCCTCTGTACAGATGCTGATGAAGCAGATCAACGGCAGCCGCGAACGGAAACATCTGATTTACGACGCGGAACTGTTGGAAAGAGATTCGGTTAAGTTTATTTCGAATAGCTGAGGTTGAATTATGAAAAGAGCAAGTGGAGTTCTGCTTCCGGTGACCGCTCTTCCGACGAAGTATGGTATCGGAGGCTTCTCAAAAGATGCGTATGAATTTGTGGATTTTCTGGCGGACGCGGCCCAGTCCTACTGGCAGATTCTTCCGCTGGGACCTACAGGGTACGGGGACTCCCCCTACCAGTCTTTTTCCACATTTGCGGGGAGTCCGCTGTTGATTTCCCTCGAGAAACTCTGTGAAGAAGGGCTGCTGACGGAAGAGGAATGTGATTCCTATGACGCCACGGGAGGATCCGAAGAATACATCGACTATGAGAAACTGTCGAAGACCAGGTTCAAGGTTTTGCGGATCGCGGCAGACCGGTTCCGGGAAAGCGGAGATCTGACAGACTTTGAGAGTTTCGGGGAAAAACAACGAGACTGGCTGGAGGAGTACTGTCTGTACAGTGTGATCAAAGAAAGACAGCAACAGAAGAACTGGAGTCTCTGGCCGGAGGAGCTGCGGGATCACAAGGAAGAAGCTCTTGCGAAGGTTCGGGAAGAAGCCGGAGACGATCTTTTTTTCTACGCGTTTCTTCAGTATGAGTTTTTCTCCCAGTGGAAAGAACTGAAGGCATATGCCAACGGGAAGGGAATAGAGATTATCGGAGATATACCGATCTATGTGGCTATGGACAGCGCGGATGCCTGGGCCGAGCCCCTGCTCTTCCAGTTCGACGATCAGAAGCAGCCTCTGGGAGTTGCCGGCTGTCCGCCGGATGCTTTTTCAGCCACGGGTCAGCTGTGGGGAAACCCTCTGTATGACTGGGACTATCACAGGAAGACGGGATACAGCTGGTGGATTCGAAGGCTGCGGCATATGCAGGAAATCTGCGACGTGGTGAGGATCGATCATTTCCGGGGATTCAATGACTACTGGAGTATTCCTTACGGTGATACCACGGCTGAGAACGGTCACTGGGAGAAAGGTCCCGGATTGGAACCCTTCGAAATCCTCGAGAGAGAAAACGGTGAAGTGCGGTTCATTGCCGAGGATCTCGGAATGCTCACGGATGAAGTGAGGGAAATGGTGGCGGCCTCCGGTTTTCCCGGAATGAAGATTCTGGAATTCGCCTTTGACGGTGATGATAAAAATCTCTACCTCCCGCATAATTACGAACCTAACTGTATCGTCTATACGGGGACCCATGACAATGACACTGTACTTGGGTGGCTGAAGACGATTCCGGAGTCTACGAAGAAGCATCTGGATGCTTATGCCGGAAAAATCGTGACGAAGGCCGAGGATGTCATTCGTCTCGGAATGTCCAGCGTGGCAAAGATTTGTATCATTCCCATGCAGGACTGGCTGGAGCTGGATGGCAGCGCGAGAGTGAATACGCCCAATACACTGGGGGAAAACTGGAAATGGAGACTGCTTGACGGGCAGATGGATGATAAGACTGCCGGTCTCATGCGTCATATGACAGAACTGTACAGCAGACAGCCGTGACGTGCGGCGGTCTGAATAGGAGAATAAAGAACTATGGAAGAAAGAATCAACAACATACTTAAGACCCGCTTCGGACGAACACTCAAAGACAGTACCCGGGAGGAGATCTTTGAGGCGCTGATGGAGATTACAAAGCAGGAACTTGAAGGAAGACCGAAGGTTGCCGGAGATAAGAAGGTCTATTACATCTCTGCGGAATTTCTCATCGGAAAACTGCTCTCAAACAACCTGATCAACCTCGGACTTTACGATACGGTGAATCAGGCTCTGTCCAAATACCATCTCACAGTATCGGATGTGGAGGATCTGGAGATGGAGCCATCTCTTGGAAACGGAGGCCTCGGACGTCTCGCAGCCTGTTTCCTGGATTCCATCGCCACCCTGAATCTGGCCGGCGACGGTATCGGACTGAATTACCACTATGGACTGTTCCGCCAGGAGTTTGTAAACAACAAGCAGCTTGAAGTGATCAATCCCTGGATCCGCAAGGAGAGCTGGCTGGAGAAAAGACCGGTGAGCTTTGAGGTCAACTTCGGACGGTTTACCCTCCATTCCACTATGTACGATATCGATATTCCGGGTTATGAGACCGGCAAATGCAACCGTCTCCACCTCTTTGATCTGGACTCCGTGGACGACAACATGGTGAAACAGGGAGGTATCGACTTTGACAAAGATGATATTCCGAGAAACCTGACTCTGTTCCTCTACCCGGATGACAGTGACCGCAAGGGTCGGATCCTCCGCGTATACCAGCAGTACTTCATGGTGAGCAATGCTGCACAGCTGATTCTGAAAGAGGCTGAGGAGAGAAGAGTCAATCTTCATGAGCTGGACAAGCACGTTGCGATCCAAATCAATGATACCCACCCGTCCATGGTTATTCCGGAGCTGATCCGTCTGCTCTTGAAGAGGGGCTTTGAGATGGACGAGGCAGTGGAGATCGTGACAAAGACCTGCGCCTACACAAACCATACCATTCTGGCAGAGGCTCTGGAGAAGTGGCCGATTGATTATCTCCAGGAAGCTGTTCCACAGTTGCTTCCGATCATCCGTGAGCTGGACAAGAGGGTGAAGGCGAAAGTCAAAGATGAGACAACTTACATTATCGATGAAGATAATCTGGTTCACATGGCATCCATGGACATCCACTACGGCCACTCGGTAAACGGTGTAGCTTCTCTTCACACAGACATTCTGAAAAAGTCGGAGCTCAATAATTTCTACAAGCTCTATCCGGAGAAATTCAACAACAAGACCAACGGTATCACCTTCCGCCGCTGGCTCATCGCTGCAAATCCGGAGCTCACTGCGTATATCGAGAAGCTGATCGGTTCCGGCTTCCGCAAAAATGCCATGGAGCTGGAGAAGCTTCTGCAGTTTAAGGATGACGAGACTGTTCTCCGTGAGATCGGAAGAATCCGGAATCACAATAAGAGAAAGGCGGCCCGTTACCTGTATCAGACACAGAACATCGATCTGGATGTAAGCTCGATTTTCGACGTGCAGATCAAGCGTCTGCACGAGTATAAACGTCAGCAGATGAATGCCCTCTACGCGATCTATAAGTATCTGGAGATCAAGAGCGGACATCTGCCGGAGAGACCCATTACGATGATCTTCGGCGCGAAAGCGGCTCCCGCATATACCATCGCCAAAGACATCATCCACCTGATCCTCTGCCTGCAGCAGATCACAGCAAGCGATCCTGAGGTGAGCCCGTATCTCAAGGTTGTGATGATCGAGAACTACAATGTCACGAAGGCGGAGATGCTTATTCCGGCCGCAGATATCTCGGAACAGATCTCCCTTGCCTCCAAGGAGGCCTCCGGAACCGGCAACATGAAGTTTATGCTGAACGGAGCGGTCACTCTGGGAACGGAAGACGGAGCGAACGTGGAGATTCACGAACTCGTGGGAGACGACAACATTTATATCTTCGGAAAGAGTTCTGATTATGTCGTTGACCTGTATGAGAAGGCATCCTACAAGTCTGCAGACTTCTACAAGACGGATGCTCTGATTCACAAGCTGGTGGATTTCATCGTCAGCGACGAAGTTCTTGAAGTGGGAGATCCGGTGGCGCTTGAGAGACTGCATCATGAGCTGGTATCAAAGGACTGGTTCATGACCCTTCTGGATCTGAAAGAGTACATCAAGATCAAAGAGAAGGTCTTCGAGGATTACGAGGATCGCAGAAGCTGGTACAAGAAAGAGCTGATCAACATTGCGAAGGCCGGATACTTCTCATCGGATCGAACCATCGAACAGTACAACAAGGATATTTGGACTCTTTCGTGACAAATTCTTTGAGCTTTTGTGGTGAAAACTGCGAAAACCTTCGGATCGCAATCTTCATATTTACCGAAAAAAATGACAAAAATGGACGCTTCGGCGTCCATTTTTGCTGTTTGGATTGATTTTCCTACCGTACACTGATAAAATCTATTGCAATATGCTCAGAAATACATCCACCTGTCGGGTGGGAAAAGTGATATTCCGGCGTCTGAAGATAACCTGAACATAAGGAGATAAATATTCGTGAGTCAGAATAAAAAGAGAAAGAAAAAGCTGTCCCTGAAAGCAAAGGTTGTGATTCTGATTGCTCTTTGCTTTGTGCTGGTAGGTTTGATCGGAGTGCTGCTTGTCCAGACGAAGCTCGGTCTGATCCGTCACGTGGATCCGAACAGACAGGCATTTCTCTCACAGAGTCAGCAGGTCTTCGAGCAGGATGCGAACGCGTCCTCAAATACGATGGATGCGAAGGACGTCGATTTCCACAACGCGGACATCGATGTCATGAGTGACAAAGATATCAGCAATATTCTACTGATCGGACAGGATGCCCGAAACGGAGAAAAAGGTCAGAGATCAGATTCCATGATCATCTGCAGCATCAACAAGAAGACAAAGAAGATTACCATGGTCTCACTGATGAGGGACATGTATGTGCCGATTCCGGGATACGACAGCAACAGAATCAACTCGGCCTATATGCTGGGAGGTATGAAACTGCTGGACAAGGTAATCAAGACGGATTTCGGAGTCAGGATTGACGGAAATCTGGAAGTTAACTTCGACGGTTTCCTGCAGGCCATGACGGCGGTGGGAGATCTGGACATCGAGTTGAACGAAGAGGAAGCTACCTACCTCAACACCTATCCGGGTCTCGGTTCAAACGACGACACGGCCAAGGAGGCCTGGGATCTCCATACGGGTATGAACTCCCTCACCTCCAGTCAGGCGCTGGCCTATGCGAGAATCCGATACATCGGTAATTCAGACTGGGAGCGCACGGACAGACAGAGAAAAGTACTCACGGCCGCTTTCAACAAAGTGCGTGCAATGAGCCTCGGCGAGATTTTTAAACTTGCCGACAAGGTTCTTCCCTGTTTCACTACGGATATGACAGACTCCCAGATTCTGGGCTATGTCTATACGGTTGCCACCAGCGGTATAGAACTGAAGGGAAAGAGCTACCGGATTCCGGTGGACGGAACTTATGAAGGACAGACCATCAACGGAATGTCCGTCCTTGTTCCGGATCTTGGACAGGAGAATGCCTATCTGCAGCATTATCTCTACGGCAAGTCTCTGAAAAAGGCTCTGGCAGAGTATTACAAGAAGAACCCGGACGCGAAGAAATCAACAACTTCGGATTATGATGTGGATGTAAGTCAGAACAGTTTCGATCCGTCCACCCTTGGAAACGACTATACAGTTACGGATTCCACAGGGGGCGGCACCGATTACAGCGGCTATACCGGCGGCGATACTTCCGGCACCGGCGAAACGGATTACAGCGGCTATACCGGCGGCGATTACTCCGGAACCGGCGGTACGGATTACAGTGGTAATACCGGCGGTGATTATTCGGGAACCGGTGAGATGGATTACAGCGGCTATACCGGCGGCGATACTTCCGGCACCGGCGGTACGGACTACAGCGGAGGTTATTCCGGGGCGGATTACAGCGGATATAATCCGTGATAAAAGGGGGCGGTTTTACCGCCCCTTTTGTTGACGAAAAAACTTTTGCTATGCTATATTGATAAGGTTGACTAAGTTTAGATTTTTACTCTTTTACGGAGATTGTAAGAATAGATAAGGGAGATTGTTTTGGCTGATTTTTCAAAGGAAATTAACAAGAGACGTACCTTCGCGATTATTTCACACCCGGATGCCGGAAAGACCACACTGACGGAGAAGTTTCTTCTCTACGGAGGCGCAATCAATCTGGCCGGTTCCGTCAAGGGAAAGGCGACGGCCCGTCATGCGGTATCAGACTGGATGGAAATTGAGAAGGAGAGAGGTATTTCGGTTACGTCTTCTGTTCTTCAGTTTAATTACGGAGGCTGCTGTATCAACCTTTTGGACACACCGGGACATCAGGATTTCTCGGAGGATACCTATCGTACCCTGATGGCTGCCGACACAGCGGTGATGGTTATTGACGGAGGTAAAGGTGTAGAGCCACAGACAAGGAAGCTGTTCAAGGTCTGCGCCATGAGACACATTCCGATTTTTACCTTTATCAACAAGATGGACCGTGACGCCAGAGACACTTTTGATCTGATCGATGAAATCGAGAAGGAGCTTGGAATTCCCTGCTGTCCGGTGAACTGGCCCATCGGCTCCGGTAAGAATTTCCGCGGAGTCTATGACAGAGAGACAAGAAACGTCCTCACCTTCCATGACACCCTGAAGGGAACGAAAGAGGGTACTGAAACCGTTATTTCTATTGATGATCCCCGCATTCTCGACGAGATTTCAGCAGAGCAGAAGGAACTTCTGGAGGAGGAACTGGAGCTTCTGGACGGAGCTGCGGTGGAATTTGACAGAGAAAGAGTAGACAAGGGAGAACTCTCACCTGTGTTCTTCGGATCTGCGCTTACAAACTTCGGTATTGAGACCTTCCTGGATCACTTCCTGGAGATGACGAAGTCACCCATGGCCAGAATGTCCGACGAGGGACTGATCGATCCCATGGATGAGAACTTCTCCGCTTTTGTCTTCAAGATCCAGGCAAATATGAATGCCCGTCACCGTGACCGTCTGGCCTTCATGCGCATCTGTTCCGGAAAGTTCGACGCAAACAAAGAGGTTTATCACGTACAGGGCAACAAGAAGATGCGTCTTCTTCAGCCCCAGCAGATGATGGCGGATGACCGTCATGTGGTTGACGAGGCCTACGCCGGTGATATCATCGGTGTCTTCGATCCGGGCATTTTCTCTATAGGCGATACTGTGTGTGCACCGGGAAAGAAGTTTTCCTTTGAGGGAATTCCGACCTTCGCGCCGGAGCATTTCGCGAGAGTGGCTCTCATTGATTCCATGAAGAGAAAGCAGTTTGTCAAGGGTATTCAGCAGATTGCCCAGGAGGGTGCGATCCAGATCTTCCAGGAGATCCGCGGAGGTATGGAGGAGATCATCGTCGGCGTTGTCGGCGTTCTGCAGTTTGATGTATTGAAGTTCCGGATCGAGAATGAATACAACTGTGAGATCCGTCTGGATATGCTGCCTTATGAGTACATCCGCTGGATCAAAGATTATGAGAATGTGGATCTGGACAAGATTGTCGGCACCTCCGACATGAAGAAGGTTGCGGATATGAAAGGCAGACCGCTTCTTCTCTTCATCAACTCCTGGAGCGTCGGCATGGTACTCGACCGAAACGAGGGACTGGAACTCGAAGAATTTTCCAGAAACTGATCGTCCGTAAAACCTCTGATCAGAGAGGGCAGAATGCGGGCGAACAGTAACCTTTTATTTTCGACAGGGCTTTGTTATAATCAAGCTATGTATAAAGGAGGCTATTATGGCACAGAAAAATCAGTATAATGCATATACCATTTATGATGACCACACAACCGGAACCGTGCAGATTGCGGATGAAGTTGCCGCAACAATCGTTGCGCTGGCTGCGACAGAGGTAGAGGGAGTAGCTTCACTTGGCGGAAATATTACACATGAGAAGGCTGCCCGCGCCGGTGCCAGAGCGCTTGCAAAGGGAGTAAAGGCTGAGATCACAGAGGGCGTGATCAGCGTGCGCCTGATCATTATTATGAAATACGGATACAACATTCCGGAGACAACGATCCGGGTACAGGAAAAGGTGAAGTCTGCTCTTGAGACAATGATCGGTCTTGATGTGGCAGAGGTCAATGTAAGCGTGGCGGATGTTGCCCTTGAGAGTGAGAAATAAAATTCCGGATAAGCAGAGAACGAATGAACGGATGAAGCCGGAGACGGTTTTTGTCAAATAGGAGATACACAGAATATGAAACGCAGTGAACTGAGAGAGACAATTTTCCGCCTGTTATTTATGGGACAGTTTGAGAAGAGCGGAGATGGAAAGAACGAGCAGATCGGTGATTATCTCGATGAGATGAGAAGCGGTCTGATCGAGGTTCCTTACGCGAAGCTCGCGGCTGAAGAAGAGACCAGGGAGGAGGCTCCTGCCTTTGTTTCCGCGGTCGATGTATCCGGAGAGGACGAGGAATACATCCGCACGAAACTTGAGAAGATTTCGGAAGCTCTTCCGGGGATCGACGAGCAGATCAACAAGGCTTCCAGAGGGTGGAAGACCAGCCGTATGCCGAAGATTGACCTCAGCATTATGCGTCTTGCCGTATTTGAGATGCTCTATGACGAGGATGTCCCGACCGGTGTGGCAATCAATGAGGCGGTAGAGATCGCCAAGCATTACGGCGGCGCGGAGTCCGCGTCGTTCATCAACGGTATCCTCGGTCAGATTGCAAAGAACTGTGATCAGGAGACAAAGGGTGAATAAGGTTTATTCCGTAGGGCAGGTAAATGCACATATCCGGGGCATTTTTGAGCAGGATTTTGCGTTGAGCAATATTTCGATCAGCGGCGAAATCAGCAACTGCACCTACCATCGGTCCGGGCATATATATTTTACGTTGAAAGACGAGAACAGCCAGCTTTCCTGCGTGATGTTCGCGGGAGACAGAAGGGGTGGTCTCGGCTTTTCCATGAAAAACGGCGACAAGGTTGTCGTCACCGGATCGGTCGAAGTTTATATACGTGACGGTAAATACCAGCTCTATGCAAAGAAAATTGAACTGCAGGGAGCTGGATTATTATATGAGCGTTTTTTGGCGCTGAAGAAAGAGCTGGAAGAAATGGGGATGTTCGCCCCTGAATATAAGCAGCCCATCCCGCAGTATGTGAAGCGGCTGGGAATTGTAACCGCGCCTACGGGGGCGGCGGTTCGCGATATTCAGAACATTTCCCTGCGGAGAAATCCGTATATCCAGCTTATTTTATATCCTGCGCTCGTTCAGGGCGAGGGCGCCGCGCCGAGTATTGTCCGCGGCATTGAGACACTGGACGCGGCCGGCGTGGACTGTATCATTGTCGGACGCGGCGGCGGCTCCATCGAGGATCTCTGGGCGTTTAATGAAGAGGCGGTCGCCCGGGCGATTTTTGACTGCCGCACGCCGGTGATCTCCGCAGTCGGACACGAAACGGATACGACGATTGCCGATTTTGTGGCGGATCTGCGCGCTCCGACGCCCTCCGCGGCGGCGGAACTTGCCGTCTGTGACATCAGAGAGATCCTGAAACGCTATGATGCCTACAGGGAGAAGATGACCTCGGACATGCGGAGAGTCATCGATCTGAAGGAGTGGCAGTATAAAACAAAACTGGAAAAAATCCGCGCGCTCCGGCCGTCAAACCTGATCCGGGAGAAAAGGCTGCGGCTGGATACGCTGGAAGACCGCCTGCGGGAGAGATCCGGACGGATTCTCGAAGAAAACAGGCGCAGGTGGAACACGGCGTACACAGCGCTGTACGAGGGCTCGCACAGAAAACTGGAGAATGAGAAACATCGTCTGGAACTTCTGATCGGGCGCATGGACGGGGCTTCTCCGATCCGAAAGCTCAGACAGGGCTTTTCCTATGTGGAGACCGGGGAAGGAAAGAATGTCTCGTCCGTCGCGGCGGTAACGGTGGGAGAGAGTCTGAAGATCCGGGTGACGGACGGTACGATACGGACAGAAATCACAGGCATTGAAGAGGAGGAGAGAGTGACCGGTGGCTGAAAAGAAAACAAAAAAAGAAGCGGAGCAGGAGCTTTCTCTGGAAGAAGCCTTTGCGAAACTGGATCAGCTTGTTGAAAAACTGGAGGACAGAGAGATTCCGCTCGAGGAATCTTTTGCTATTTATAAAGAGGGGATGGATCTGCTGAAAATCAGCCGCGAGAAGATTGATACCGTGGAGAAAAAGATGATGCAGATCGATGCAGACGGTGAACTGAGTGAATTTTGAAGAGGAATTTCAGAAGAAAAAAGCAGAGGCTGAGGAAATCATCGAACGGTATCTCCCGGACGAAAAAGAGGTGCCCGGGAAACTGACGGAGGCCATGAATTACAGTATGCGGGCGGGAGGAAAGCGGATTCGACCGGTTCTGATGCTCGAGAGCTACCGGATGTGTGGCGGCGACGCGGCCGTGGTTGAGCCCTTTATGGCTGCGATTGAGATGATCCACACCCATTCGCTGGTGCACGATGATCTGCCGGATCTCGACAATGATGAATTCCGACGCGGGAAGAAGACGACCCATGCGGCTTTCGGGCCGGCGCTCGGCGTACTTGCCGGAGATGCGCTTTTGAACTACGCCTATGAGACTGCGATGAAGGCATTTGACTGTTGTGAGGATGCGGGGACAGTCGCCCGCGCACTTCGAATTCTGGCGGCCAGGACCGGTATCGGTGGTATGCTCGGCGGACAGAGCTTCGACGTGGAAAATGAAAAGAACGGTGTCTTTTCTCTCGACAGAGAGACCCTCGATTACATATATGTGAACAAGACGGCCGCGCTTCTGGAGGCACCGCTGATGATCGGAGCGATCCTCGCGGGAGCGGATGAGCGGACGGTTTTATCGATGGAGGAGATCGGACATAAGGCAGGGCTTGCCTTCCAGATTATGGATGATGTGCTCGATGTGACGAGCACGCTGGAGGAACTTGGGAAGCCGATCGGGTCCGACGAGAAAAACGACAAGACGACCTACGTGACACTGATGGGCACAGGCGGGGCGAGAGAAGAGGCCGGAAGGCTGACCCGCGAAGCCGTGGGACTTCTGGCGTCCATCGAAGGAGACCACGAATTTCTGAAGAATCTGCTGCTCTTTATGGCAGACCGCAGGAAATAAAAATCTGTACAAAGGAAACGGAAAGATCGAACTGGGAAGTGACTGGATATGGAAAAACTACTGCAGCATATAAAACAGCCGGATGACATCAAAAAAATTCCGCAGGAAAGACTGCAGGATCTCGCGGATGAGATCCGGGATTATCTGATTCATTCTGTCAGCAGGACAGGAGGCCATCTGGCGTCAAATCTGGGCGTTGTGGAACTGACAATCGCCCTTCATTATGTATATTCCCTTCCCAAGGACAAGATCATCTGGGATGTCGGACATCAGGCCTACACCCACAAGATTCTGACCGGTCGAAAAGAGGATTTCGCCTGGCTTCGGAAAGAGGGCGGCATCTCCGGCTTCCCGAGACGGGAAGAGAGCGACTGCGACTGCTGGGACGCGGGGCACAGTTCAAATTCCATCTCTGCGGGGCTCGGCTATGTGGAGGCAAGGGATCTCGCGCACGCGGATTACTCCGTTGTCTCTGTGATCGGGGACGGCGCCCTGACCGGCGGCATGGCCTTTGAGGCGATGAACAACGCCGCGCAGCTGAAGACAAATTTCGTCACAATTCTGAACGACAACAACATGTCGATCTCGAGAAATGTCGGCGGTCTTCACAACTATCTCACGGATCTTCGGACGTCTCCGGCCTACACGGATTTCAAGGGAAGCGTGCAGGACCGGCTGGAAAAGATCCCCGGCATCGGAGAAAAAATGGTCTCCAGAATCCGCCGGACGAAGAGCAGCCTGAAGCAGCTGGTGATTCCCGGCATGTTCTTTGAGGACATGGGCATCACTTATCTCGGACCGGTCGACGGACACAACATCCGCGGGATGATCCGCGCGCTGCAGGAAGCAAAAAGAGTCAACGGACCGGTACTCCTTCACGTGCTGACGGAGAAGGGAAGAGGTTTTGCGCCGGCGACCCGCCATCCGGAGAGATTTCACGGCACGGGGGCTTTTGATATCAACACCGGTGTGCCGCTGTCGAACGGAAACGCGACATACACGGATATTTTTTCGACGGTGATGCGGAAAATGGGAGAGCGCGACGCGTCCGTCGTCGCCGTGACTGCGGCCATGGCGGAGGGAACCGGACTCAAACGTTTTGCCAATCGTTTTCCGGACCGCTTCTTTGACGCCGGAATCGCCGAGGAACATGCGGTGACCTTCGCCGCCGGACTTGCGCTCGGAGGCCTGAAACCGGTGCTTGCGATCTATTCTTCTTTCCTGCAGAGAGGCTTCGATCAGCTGATGGAGGACATCTGTATGCAGAAGCTGCACGTGGTCCTCGCGGTCGACCGCGCCGGTTTCGTGGGAGCGGACGGAAAGACCCACAACGGCTGCTTCGATCTCTCCTACCTGTCGATGATGCCGGAGATGACGATTCTGGCGCCGAAGAACAAGTGGGAACTCTCCGATATGATGAAGTTTGCCCTCGCCTTTGACGGGCCGGTCGCGATCCGCTATCCGAGAGGAGACGCGTGGACAGGGCTCGAGGAACACCGCGCTCCCGTCGAATACGGAAAAGCGGAAGTAATCCGGAGGGGAAAGAAGATCGCCCTGCTGCCGGTGGGAGCGATGATGAAGGAAGCGGTCGCTGTGGCGGAGGCTCTGGAAAAGAAGGGATATGAGCCGACATTGGTGAATATGCGCTTTGTCAAACCGCTGGATGAGCAGCTGCTTCTGGAACTCTCAGAGGATCATGAACTCTTCGTCACGATGGAAGAGAACGCCAGAAGAGGCGGATTCGGCGTACAGGTTCTGGATTTTGTGAACAGCGGGAGACTTCCCGTTCATGTGGAAGTGGCGGCGATCCCGGACAGCTATATTCATCACGCGTCCCCGGAGCGGCAGAGAGAACTCTGCGGTCTGGACGCGGAGAGCATGACAAATAGGATTTTGAATTACCTGGAGGAAAACAATGGCGAAGAAACGCCTGGACATATTGGTGACTGAGCGGGGACTGGCTCCGTCGCGTGAGAAAGCAAAGCTGATCATCATGGCCGGAGAGGTTTTTGTGGATGGTCAGAGAGAAGACAAGGCAGGAATGACGTTTCCGGAGACAGCAGAGATCACATTGAAACAGTCGAAAAAAGAGCTGTTTCCTTTTGTGAGCAGGGGCGGACTGAAGCTCGACAAGGCTGTGAAGGCCTTCCGCCTGGATCTGTCCGGAAGGGTGTGTATGGACGTGGGTGCCTCCACCGGGGGCTTTACGGACTGCATGCTGCAGAACGGCGCCGTAAAGGTGTACTCGGTGGACGTCGGACGCGGACAGCTGGACTGGAAACTCCGGGAGGATCCGAGGGTGACGGTCATGGAAAAGACCAACATCCGCTATGTGACGCCGGAAGATATTGAAGAGAGACCTTCTTTTGTCTCTATCGACGTCTCCTTTATTTCTCTGACCAAGGTGCTTCCGCCGGTGAAGGATCTCATGGAAAATGAGGGCGAGCTGGTGTGTCTGATCAAGCCGCAGTTTGAGGCGGGAAGAGAAAAGGTAGGAAAGAAAGGCGTTGTCCGGGATCCGAAGGTTCACGAGGAAGTGATCCGGGAGGTAGTCACGTTTGCGTCGGCGATCGGACTTGTGCCGAAGGAACTCGAGTTCTCTCCGATCAAGGGTCCGGAGGGGAACATTGAATATCTGGTTCATCTGCTGAAGAAGCAGAATCCGGAAATTTCCGGGTTGCCGGAGGAGAGAGCGGCCGGCGGGGCCTGCACATCCGGAGAGGAAGGCGCGGATACACAGGAGGCAGCGACATCGGGTATCCCGGCGGAGGATATGATCCGGAGAGTAGTAAAAAAAGCACATCAGTCTCTGGACTGATCTGCTTCGGAGGGGTGGTTCCGAATGAAGAAGTTTTATATCATTACCAATCGCGCGAAGGATCCGGATTTTTCGGTGACCGGGCAGATCGCGGAGTATCTCGAGACCCACGGGGCGGTCTGTTTCTGCCGGAAAAGCGAGGGCGCTGTCGATGAAAACCATCGGGAAAATGTGCGGGAGACGATGCCTGCGGACACGGAATGTGTGATCGTCCTCGGCGGCGACGGAACGCTGATGCGCGCGGCCTATGACGTGCACGGCATGGGAATACCACTGATCGGAATCAATCTCGGTACGCTCGGGTATCTGGCGGAGATCGAACGGCCGTCGATTTACCCGGCGCTGGACTGCCTTCTTGCGGATCGGTTCCAGATGGAGAAGCGGATGATGCTCCACGGGGCGGTCTATCACGAGAACAGACTCGTGCATGAGGATATCGCGCTGAATGATATTGTCATCGGAAGAAGCGGGGCACTGCATGTGATGTCTCTGTACAATTACGTGAATGGAAATTACCTGAATTATTACCGGGGAGACGGCGTGATTATCGCCAGCCCGACCGGCTCGACGGGTTACAGCCTCTCTGCCGGCGGACCGCTGATTTCGCCGGACGCGGCTCTTTTTCTCATGACGCCGCTCTGCGCGCACACGCTGAACACGAGAAGCATCATTCTTCCGGCAGAGAACCGGATTACGGTGCGGATCGGCGCCGGACGAGACGACACGGTGGAGAACGCCATGGCGTATTTCGACGGAGGAAGAAAAACGCCGATGGTCACCAACGACAGGATTGAGATCACCCGCTCGGAATATGATACGCTGATTGTAAAAATCCGTAACGATAGTTTTCTGGAGACACTGAAACGAAAAATGTCAGACATCTGACCGCATACGGAGGACATAAAATGAAACTTGCCAGACAGGCGGAAATCCTGAAACTGATTCATGAATATGACATAGAGACACAGGAGGAGCTCGCGAGAAAGCTGGAGGAGAACGGCTTTGAGGTTACACAGGCCACTGTCTCCAGAGACATCCGCGAGATGAAGCTCACAAAGGTGACCGGAGAAAACGGACATCTTCGCTATACACTTTTGCAGAACCAGGCCCAGGACACGGCGGGCAGATATGTCCGCGTCCTGAAGGACGCCGTGATCGGCATGGACACGGCGGACAACCTTCTCGTCGTAAAGACGGTGGCAGGTATGGCGATGGCGGCAGCGGCCGTGATCGACGAAATGAACTGGGGGGAAATCGTAGGCTGTATTGCCGGCGACAACACGATCTTCTGTGCTGTGAGAAGCCGGGAAGAGGCCATACGTGTGATGGATAAATTAAGGAAGATGCTTGAGACATTCTGAGGTAGCATATGCTTACAAATCTGCATGTAAAGAACCTCGCGCTGATTGACGAGGCGGAAGTGAATTTCGGACCCGGTCTGAATATCCTGACCGGAGAGACCGGCGCCGGAAAATCCATCCTGATCGGTTCCATCAACATCGCGCTCGGACAAAAGATGTCCAGGGAAATGATCCGCAAAGGACAGACCTCCGCGCTGGTGGAACTGGTTTTTCAGGTGGACAATCCGGCTGTACGGGAGAAGTTAAAGGAACTTGATGTCGAGACCGAGGACGGGCAGCTGATCATTACCCGAAAGTACAACGACGGCAGGAGTATCAGCAGACTGAACGGCGAGACCTGTACGGCGGCAAAAATCCGCGAGATCTCGAGCCTTCTGCTCGATATCCACGGACAGCACGAACACCAGAAACTCCTCTATCCGGAGAACCAGCTGGAGATCCTCGACGCCTTCGGGAGAAAGAAGATTCAGGGCATCCTTCGGGAGACGGAGGAGGCGTACGCGCTCTGGCAGGGCGTGAAGCGGGAGCTTCGGGACTATGAGGTCGACGACGGGGAGAGGGAACGGGAGGTCTCTTTTCTCCGCTTTGAGATTGGTGAGATTGAGGAGGCCGGACTGACGGCCGGCGAGGACGAGGAACTGGAGAAGACGTATCGCCGGATGTCCAACAGCAGAAAGATAGTGGAGACGCTGAACACGGTTCATCAGCTCACGGGAAATGACGGCGGCGCCGGCGATCAGACCGGACGCGCGGTGCAGGAACTTGAGCGGGTGACGGATCTCGACGACGGACTCGCCGGTCTCCACGCGAGTATTGTGGACATCGACAACCTCCTGAACGATTTCAACCGCGAGGCTGCTTCTTACCTGGAGGACTTCACCTTTTCGGAGGAGGAGTTTTACGAGACGGAGCGCCGGCTGAACAGGATCAACGATCTGAAGGTGAAGTACGGGCGCACCGTGGAGGACATTCTCGCCGCTCTGGATGAGCGGAAGGAAAAACTCGCGCACTTCGAGAATTTCGAGGAGCGTCGGCAGGAATTGCTCGATCAGGAGAAAAAAGCGAGAGAAAAGCTGGACGACGTCTGCAACCGTCTGACGGATGCGAGACGCGAGGCGGCCGGCGAACTCTCCCGTCAGGTCATTCACGAGTTGGAGGATCTGAATTTTCTTTCTATAGAATTTGAGATTTCATTCCGTAAGAATTCTTCCTATGCGAAGAACGGAAACGACACGGTGGAATTTCTGATCTCCACAAATCCGGGAGAGAGCGTGAAGCCTCTCAGCCGCGTCGTGTCGGGCGGAGAGCTCTCGAGAATCATGCTCGCGATCAAGACACTTCTGGCGGACAAAGATGAGACGGAGTCGCTGATCTTTGATGAGATCGACACCGGAATCAGCGGAAGAACCGCCCAGAAAGTATCGGAAAAGATGGCGCAGATTGCGGGGAGCCATCAGGTGCTCTGCATCACCCATCTCGCCCAGATCGCGTCCATGGCGGATCATCACTATGTGATCACGAAACAGATCGAGGGAGACGGAACAAGTTCTCACATCCGGGAGCTCGGCGAGAATGAAATCGTCGACGAGCTCGCGCGGATCCTCGGAGGCGCAGAGATCACGCAGGCCGTGATCGAAAACGCCGGCGAGATGAAGCGTCTCGCGGACAGGAGAAAGAGCGAAATCGGCCGTGCATGATCGGCGGCCGGAACCGGATAATACACAAAAGATACAAAACACAAATACACAAAATACACAAAATACAGGAGTTGCGGTTTCCCGTAAAAACGGAAGCCGCAACTTTCTTTTTTTTTACAATCCGTTGACAAACATTTTGCATGGTGCTATCTTAATGATGTAGATGTTAGCACTCCACAAATATGAGTGCTAACAGAAAGGGAAGGTACGGTACATGGAAGCGGAAGTGCTTGATGAGAGAAAAAAGACGATTCTGAAAGCGATCATCCAGACTTATCTGGAGACCGGAGAGCCGGTTGGTTCCCGTACTATTTCCAAGTACACCGATCTTCATCTCAGCTCGGCGACGATCCGGAACGAGATGAGCGATCTCGAGGAGATGGGATATATTATCCAGCCGCACACATCTGCGGGACGGATACCATCGGACAAGGGATACCGGTTGTACGTGAATGAAATCCTTCAGCAGAAGAATCAGGAAGTGGATGATATGCGGGAGGTCATGTTCCAGAAGACAGACAAGCTGGAGAAAGTCCTGAAGCAGGTTGTGCAGGTTCTCGCGCAGAATACGAATTACGCGACGATGATCGCGGGACCGTCGATTCATCAGAACAGCCTGAAGTTCATTCAGCTCTCCAAGGTCAACGATCAGCAGCTCATCGCGGTGATCGTGGCGCAGGGCAATATGGTGAAGAACCAGATGATTGACCTGAAGGAGGCCATTGACGACGACGATCTCCTGAAACTGAATCTGCTTCTGAACAATGAGATGATCGGCAAGACGATCGGTGAGATCAATCTTGATACGATCACGAGAATGAAACAGCAGGCAGGTATCCACAGCGAAGTGGTCAGTCAGGTGATCGACGCGGTTGCGGAGGCGATTCAGTCGACGGAAGAGGATTATCCGATTTACACCAGCGGCGCCGCAAATATCTTCGATTATCCGGAACTCTCGGAGTCGAGCAAGGCAAAGGGGCTGGTACAGGCGCTGGGTGATAAGAAAGGCCTGGCAGAGCTGATCCGGGGAGCGGCTCCGGACGACAGCAGTGACATCCGGGCATATATCGGAACCGAGGCTCCGATTCAGGGTATGACGGACTGTTCGGTTGTCACGGCGAATTACAACCTGGGCGACGGCATGAAAGGTACGGTCGCTATCGTCGGTCCGAGACGAATGGACTACAAAAAGGTTGTGGACAATCTGAAACAGCTCAAGAAACAGATGCAGGAATTGTTCGGCGACGGCGATGTGCAGATCGGAACGTCCAAGCAGACGGTAGGGATCGAGGCAAAGCCCGACGGGCATGAGAAATAGAGCAGACAGAAAGGCGGTACAGAAGTGGCAGATAAAGAAAAAAAGAAAGAAACCGACCGGGTCGTACAGGCGGAGGAGTCAGCTGCTGAGGTGACTGAGGAGACCGTAGCAGAGGACGCAGCCGGAACAGTCGGAGAGGAGACGTCCGGTGAAGAAGCGGCCGGAGAGACAGAGCCGGAGACAGCTGAAGAGAGCGCCGCGGAAGAAACGGCAGCCGATCCGAGGGATGCGAAAATCGCAGATCTGACCGACCGTCTGCAGAGACAGATGGCCGAGTTCGAGAACTTCCGCAGAAGAAGCGATAAAGAAAAATCCGGTATGTATGATATGGGCGCAGGCGATGTCATCACAAAGGTGCTCGACGTGGTGGACAACTTCGAGAGAGGCCTTAAAGGTTTTGACGAGTCGGATCCTTTCGCGGACGGAATGAACAAGATCTACAAGCAGCTGACAAAGGTTCTGGACGATCTCGGAGTGAAAGAGATCGAGGCAGAGGGAAAGGAATTCGACCCGAATCTCCACAATGCGGTTATGCATGAGGAGAACCCGGAGGTCGGCGAGAGCACGATCACCGCAGTGTTCCAGAAGGGTTATACATATAAAGAGACGGTCATCCGTCACAGCATGGTAAGAGTAGCTAATTAACGCTTTTTATTGATATAGATCAGAAATCCATACAGGAGGAAATAATCATGGGAAAAATCATTGGTATCGATTTAGGAACAACCAACAGCTGTGTAGCTGTCATGGAAGGTGGAAAACCTACAGTTATCGCTAACGCAGAGGGTAACAGAACAACACCGTCTGTCATCTCTTTTAACAAAAACGGCGAGCGTCTTGTCGGAGAGCCGGCTAAGCGTATCGCGGTAACAAACGCAGACCGCACCATCGCTTCTATCAAGCGTCATATGGGTTCCGATTACAGAGTAACAATTGACGACAAGCCATATTCACCGCAGCAGATCTCCGCTTTCATTCTTCAGAAACTGAAAGCAGATGCCGAGGGATATCTCGGAGAGAAGGTAACAGAGGCTGTTATCACCTGCCCGGCATATTTCAACGATGCTCAGCGTCAGGCTACAAAGGTAGCAGGAAAGATCGCGGGTCTTGATGTTAAACGTATCATCAACGAGCCGACAGCAGCAGCGCTTGCTTACGGACTTGACAATGAGAAAGAGCAGTCCGTTATGGTATACGACCTCGGCGGCGGTACTTTCGATGTATCCATCATCGAGATCGGTGACGGTGTCATCGAGGTAAAAGCAACAAACGGAAACAACCACCTCGGCGGAGACGACTTCGACAAGAGAGTTGCGGACTGGATTGTTGCAGAGTTCAAGAACACAGCAGGCGTTGATCTCTCCGGAGACAAAGTTGCTATGCAGCGTATCAAAGAGGCGGCTGAGAAGGCAAAGATCGAGCTTTCCAGTGCCACAACAACAAACATCAACCTTCCGTTCATCACAATGGTTGACGGAGAGGCAAAACATCTGGATCTCAACCTTGCGAGAGCAAAATTCAACGAGCTCACAGCTGACCTCGTAGAGGCAACCGCGGAGCCTGTTACAAAGGCACTTGCAGATGCCGGAATGACAGCTTCCGACCTAGGAAAAGTTCTTCTTGTCGGCGGATCCACACGTATTCCGGCCGTACAGGATAAGGTAAGACAGCTCACAGGCCAGGAGCCGAGCAAGTCCCTCAACCCGGATGAGTGTGTAGCCATCGGTGCTTCCGTACAGGGTGCGAAACTCGCAGGCGACTCCAGTGCCGGTGATATCCTTCTTCTCGATGTAACACCGCTTACACTTTCCATCGAGACAATGGGAGGAATCGCTACACCTCTGATTGAGAGAAATACAACCATCCCGACAAAGAAGAGCCAGATCTTCTCCACAGCCGCAGACAATCAGACAGCTGTAGACATCAACGTCGTACAGGGTGAGCGTAAGTTCGCGAGAGATAACAAGTCCCTCGGACAGTTCAGACTCGACGGAATCCCGCCGGCAATGAGAGGTGTTCCGCAGATCGAGGTTACCTTCGATATCGATGCGAACGGTATTGTTAACGTATCCGCAAAAGACCTCGGAACAGGAAAAGAGCAGCACATCACAATCACATCCGGATCCAGCATGTCCGATGAAGAGATCGATAAGGCTGTCAAAGAGGCTGCACAGTACGAGGCAGAGGATAAGAAACGGAAAGAGGCTGTTGATCTCAGAAACGAGGCAGATCAGACCGTATTCCAGGTAGAGAAAGCCCTTGGAGAGGTTGGAGACAAAGTAGAAGCAGATCAGAAGAGCGGCGTAGAGGCTGACCTCGCTGCCCTCAAAGACCTTCTTGGAAAAGCACCTGTTGACGGAACACTCACAGACGCACAGGTTGCCGATATCAAAGCTGCAAAAGAGAAACTGATGAATTCTTCTCAGGCTCTCTTCACAAAGATGTATGAGAACATGCAGCAGAACGCAGGCGCACAGGCAGGCCCGAACCCGGGAGCAGGCGCAGCCGGCGGAGCGGCAGGAAACGATGACGTTGTAGACGCTGATTATAAAGAAGTCTGATTTCCGGCTGTTCGATCAGAACATCGGAGTTAATGTCGGCGGAACAGAGGAGTGCATGTAAATGGCAGAGAAACGTGATTATTATGAAGTTCTGGGTGTTGACCGAAATGCCGATGACCAGACACTGAAACGCGCGTATCGCAAGCTGGCCAAGAAATATCACCCGGATGTAAATCCGGGCGATAAAGTGGCCGAGGAAAAATTCAAGGAAGCTACAGAGGCATACGGCGTCCTCAGCGATCCGGACAAAAGAAGGCAGTATGACCAGTTCGGACACGCCGCATTCGAAAACGGAGGCGGCGGAGCAGGCGGTTTCGGTGGTTTCGATTTTAACAATATGGATATGGGAGATATTTTCGGAGACATCTTCGGAGATATTTTCGGAGGCGGAAGATCCAGAAGTTCAGCGAATAACGGACCGAGAAGGGGCGCTTCTCTGAGAGCCATGATTCACCTCACCTTCGAGGAGGCTGTCTTCGGCTGTACGAAAGAAATCGAGCTCACCATCAAGGATCCGTGCAAATCCTGCGGCGGAAGCGGAGCGAAGGCCGGCACTTCACCGGAGACCTGTCCGAAGTGCCACGGTTCCGGACAGGTGCGTCAGACGCAGCAGACCATGTTCGGCATGATTCAGAATATTACGACCTGTCCGCAGTGTGGCGGAAGCGGAAAGATCATCAAGGAAAAGTGTCCGGACTGTCAGGGTACCGGCTATACATCCAGCCGCAAGAAGATCCAGGTCAGCGTTCCGGCAGGTATCGACGACGGACAGAGCATCCGGATCCGGGACAAGGGCGAGCCGGGAATCAACGGCGGTCCGAGAGGAGACCTTCTCGTGCAGGTATCGGTTGCGCAGCATCCGATTTTTCAGAGAGATGGCGTAAATATCTTCTCGTCTGCGCCTCTGACCTTCGCGCAGGCGGCGCTCGGCGGCGATGTGCGGATCAGTACCGTGGACGGAGATGTGGTCTACGAGGTAAAACCGGGAACCCAGACCGGAGCGAGAATCCGTCTCCGAGGAAAAGGCGTTCCCTCGGTACACAACCGGGATCTTCGAGGAGATCAGTACGTAACGCTGATCGTTCAGACTCCTACGGATCTCAGCAAAGAGGCGAAGGAACTTCTGGAGAAGTTCGACGAGGCCTGCGGAAACAAATCGCAGGAAGAGGAGCCGAAGAAAAAGAAGAGATTCGGACGCAAATAAAAAGAGAATGAGGGACTGCTGTTCACAAAAAGTGCGCGGCAGTTCTTTTTGTATCCTGAAAATTTCTCCGGAATTTCCATAACACAAAACGCTCCGCGGGATGCGCACTCGCGCGATGAGTAGGTGCTTCGCGTCCGCGCTCAGCGCGAGAATGTCGCGAGCGACATTCGATCGATATCCTTCCGGTTGCTTTTGTGGCGGATTTCATGCATAATACATAGTAGATTTTTGTGTGCAAATCACAGCGGCGCGTTTTTGCGGCGCTCATTTTTTACTTATAAGAGAGGAACATCAGATATGAAGTGGAAGAAATACAGACTGAAAACGAGAGAAGAAGCAGAGGATATCGTGATCTCGACCCTGTATGACTGCGGAATTGAGGGCGCGGAAATCGAGGACAAGGTGCCGCTCACCGAGGATGAGAAAAAGCAGATGTTTGTAGATATTCTTCCGGACATGCCGGATGACGACGGCGTTGCGTATCTGAACTTTTATCTCGATCCGGAAGAGGACACGGAGGCGATTCTCGCGTCTGCCCGGGAAGCCCTCGACGAGCTCCGGGATTTCATGGACATCGGAGAGGCGACCATCGAGGAGTCCGAGACGGAGGACAAGGACTGGATCAACAACTGGAAACAGTACTTCCACCAGTTCTACGTGGACGATATTCTGATCATTCCGTCCTGGGAGGAAGTGAAGCCGGAGGATGAGGGAAAGATGATCCTTCATATCGACCCGGGCACGGCCTTCGGAACCGGTATGCACGAGACGACACAGCTCTGCATCCGTCAGCTGAAAAAATATGTAAAACCGGGCTGCGAGATGCTCGATGTGGGAACCGGAAGCGGCATCCTCGCCATCGTGGCGGCAAAGCTCGGCGCCGGCCATATTCTCGGCACGGATCTCGACCCCTGTGCGGTACCGGCCGTGGACGACAATAAGAAGGCGAACGACATTCCGGCGGAGGCCTTTGATATGCTGATCGGCAACATGATCGATGACGAGGAGACAAGAGACCGCGCGGGCTATGAGAAATATGACATCGTGACTGCAAATATTCTCGCCGATATTCTTGTGCCGATGACGCCGGCCGTTGTTCCGGCTATGAAGAAGGGCGGCGTTTACATTACCTCCGGTATTCTTCAGGAGTATGCTTACAAAGTTATCGACGCGTGCAAGGCGGCCGGTCTGGAGATCAAAGAGCAGACACAGCAGGGCGAGTGGGTATCTATCACAGCTGTAAAACCCTGAGAGGAAAAAGAAATGTACAGGTTTTTTACACAGAGAGAGCAGATCATCGACGGCAAGGTGCATATCACCGGCGATGACGTGAATCATATACGAAACGTTCTCCGTATGAAAAAGGGCGAGACGATCCTGATTTCCTGCGGGGATGAGTGGGAGTACACCTGCAGGATTTCGGAGCTCTCGGAGGACGAAATTCTGGCGGATGTGACGGACGCGCAGAAGCCGGGCAAGGAACTTCGCTCGAAGATTTATCTGTTTCAATGTCTTCCCAAAAGTGATAAAATGGAGACCGTTATTCAAAAGGCGGTGGAACTCGGAGCCTTTGCGGTGGTTCCGGTTTCTTCGAAACGTTGTATTGTAAAGCTGGATCAGAAGCGCGCGAAACAGAAGGTTGTGCGCTGGAACGGCATCGCGGAGAGCGCGGCCAAACAGGCGAAACGCATGATCATCCCGGCAGTACATGAGATCACGAACTTCCGGGAGGCTCTTGAGATGGCGAAGGAACTGGATGTAAAGCTGATTCCCTATGAGATGGAGAGCGGCATGAACAGGACGAGGGAGCTCTTCGCGTCGATCGAACCCGGACAGTCCGTCGCCGTCCTGATCGGACCGGAGGGCGGCTTTGACGAGGCGGAAGTCGAACTTGCGAAAGAGGCCGGCTTCTCCTCGATCACACTCGGAAGGAGGATCCTCCGGACAGAGACGGCGGGAATGACGACTCTCTCCATTCTGATGTATCTGCTGGAGCAGGATTGAAGCCAAAGCATGCATGCGTGCCCTGGGTGTCATAGGAGATTCCATCCGGATTTCTATAGCGCAAAACGCTTCGGAGACTGCGGCACATTTGGAGAGATGAAGTCTGCTTGAGGATTTCCTCATCCATAATTTTTTAGGATAATTTCAGGAAAGAGAACGAATACAATGGAAGCTTATCTTGATAATTCGGCGACGACCTGCTGCTACGAAGAAGTGGCGGAGCTGACAAAAAAAATCATGCTCGAGGATTACGGCAATCCGTCGTCCATGCACACCAAGGGCGTGGAGGCGGAAAAATATCTGCGCCGGGCACAGGACACCCTTGCGGGCATCCTGAAAGTAAAACCGCAGGAGATCTTTTTTACTTCGGGGGGGACGGAGTCCAACAACTGGGCGCTCTTCGGTACAGCCATGTCGCGAAAAAGAAGGGGCAGGAGGATTATAACGACATCGATCGAGCACTCCGCCATCGCTGCGCCGGCGGCTGCGCTTGAGGAACTCGGCTACGAGATCGTCCGGCTGCCGGTCGACCGGGAGGGCTGTGTGTCGATGGAGGATCTGAAGGCTGCCATGACGGAAGATACGATTCTGGTGTCCGTGATGATGGTCAACAATGAGATCGGCGCCGTGGAGCCGGTGGCTGAGATCGGAGGCTTCCTCAGGGAAAACTACCCGGAATGCTACTTCCACGTGGACGCGATCCAGGCTTTCGGAAAGTACAGAATTTTGCCGAAACGAATGAAGATCGATATGCTCTCCGTGAGCGGACACAAGATCCACGGTCCGAAGGGAAGCGGATTCCTCTACGTTGATCAGAGAGTTCGGATCAGTCCGATCATCTACGGCGGCGGGCAGCAGGGGGGCATGCGATCCGGAACCGATAATGTTCCGGGAGCGGCAGGACTTGCTCTTGCTGCGGAAAAAATATACAGCAGACTGGATACCGACGTTGAGTATATGTATGAGCTGAAAGAACATCTTGCCAAAGGACTGCTCGCGATCGAGGATGTGAAGCTTCACGGATCCTCAGAGCTCCGGAGCGGGGCGCCACATATCCTGAATGCTTCGTTTCTCGGTGTGAGGAGCGAAGTCCTGCTGCACACTCTCGAAGACAGGGGAATCTACGTGTCGGCGGGAAGCGCGTGCTCGAGTCATCGCCACGGAGGAAGTGCGACGATGGAGGCCACCCGCGCCGGTAAGGCGGAGACAGAGTCTTCCGTCCGCTTCAGCTTTTCGGAACTTACGACCACGGAAGAAATCGACTATGCGCTGCAGGTGCTTCGCGAAGTCCTTCCGCAGCTGAGAAGATTTACGCGAAAATAACAGGCTGCGTCAATGGGGCAAACGGTACCTCCGGGGAAGCCGGGACGTACCGGAAGTGGTTATTTTTGGAACGGTGAGCGGATCACCGGCAGACGTAAAGGAGAATATATGAATTATCAGGCATTTTTGATTAAATACGCAGAGATCGGAATCAAGGGAAAGAACCGTCATCTGTTCGAAGACAAACTTGTACATCACATCAACCGCGCGCTTGCCGCTGTCGACGGAACATTTGAAGTGACCAGAGAGATGGGGAGAATCTATGTGCGCATGGACGGAGCCTATGACTATGACGGCGCTATCGAAGCGCTCGGAACGGTCTTCGGTATTTCGGGAATCTGTCCGGTTCTGATTACAGAAGAAATGGAGATGGAAAAACTGAAGCAGACGACTGCAGGCTTTGTGCAGGCCCTCTATCCGGAGGGAAAGGCGGCGACGTTTAAGATCAACGCGAGAAGACCGTGGAAGAAATATCCGAAGGATACCATGGAGATCAATGCGGATCTCGGAGAGGCTGTCCTTCTCGGCTGCCCGTGGATGAAGGTTGATGTGCATCATCCGGATGTGACGGTCAATGTCGAAGTGCGTCAGAGCGGCGTCTATATCTACGCGCTGGAGATACCGGGACTCGGCGGAATGCCGGTGGGTTCCAACGGAAGCGCGGAGCTTCTTCTCTCCGGAGGAATCGATTCTCCTGTAGCGGGCTGGATGATCGCGAAGCGCGGCGTGCAGATCGACGCCGTATACTTCCACGCACCGCCGTACACCAGTGAGCGCGCGAAACAGAAGGTCGTCGACCTCGCGAAAATCGTGGCCAGATATTCCGGAAAAATGCGTTTGCACATTGTCAACTTCACAGATATTCAGCTGGCGATCTACGAGAAATGTCCGCATGAGGAACTCACGATTATCATGCGCCGCTATATGATGCGAATTGCCGAGCACTTTGCAAATCAGGACGGCGCGCTGGGACTGATCACAGGAGAGAGTATCGGACAGGTGGCGAGCCAGACGGCGCACAGCCTGCTCTGTACAAACGCTGTCTGCACACTTCCGGTATACCGTCCGCTGATCGGCTTTGACAAGCAGGAGATCATAGAGATCTCGCAGAAGATCGACGCCTATGAGACGTCCATCCTTCCGTTTGAAGACTGCTGCACGATCTTCGTTGCAAAGCATCCGGTAACGCATCCGATCCTTCACGTTGTCGAGAGATCCGAGCACAAGCTGGACGATGTCATCGATGAACTCATGAAGACTGCCATCGAGACAACGGAAACGATTGTTGTCGGAGGTTGATCTGAACACGGAGCGTTTTGTGTCATGGAAATTCCGGAGGAATTTCCATGACACAAAAAAGCCTGCCGCACGTGTGCGACAGGCTGTATTATTTATCTGTATGTAATTGCAGATCCCGATCAGTTCTCAATCAGGTACGGAGCAAGAACATCAAGTACCTGCTGAAGTTCTGTTCCTTCGGAATGAATATTCAGGTCGATCGGTTTGGAGAGATCCAGACTGAAGATGCCCATGATGGATTTTGCATCGATTACATAACGACCGGAAACAAGATCAAAGTCAAAGTCGAATTTCGAGATGGAATTTACGAAATTCTTGACTTTATCAATAGAATTAAGAGAAATCTGTACGGTCTGCATATTATTATCCTCCATTAGTGCCATATATTATCAAATTATTTTTATTTATTTTACAAGCTAATCTTACTTGTAAAGAGGAGAAAAGTCAAGGTGCTCAAAGTAAAAAAGGCGGCCCTCCACAATCTGGGATGCAAGGTAAATTCCTATGAACTGGAGGCTATGCAGCAGATGCTGGAGAAGGCCGGATATGAAATTGTCCCGTTTGAACCCGGAGCGGATGTCTACGTAATTAACACCTGTACGGTGACGAATATCGCCGACCGGAAATCGAGGCAGATGCTTCACAAAGCAAAGAGCATGAATCCGGACGCGGTGGTCGTCGCGGTCGGCTGCTATGCGCAGGTGAAGGGTGAGGAACTGAAAAAGGATGAGGCGATCGACCTGGTTCTCGGAAGCAATTGCAAAAACGACCTGATCGAGGCGCTTGATCAATACAGCCGCACCGGTGAGAAACAGATCGAGCGGACGGAATGGGACACGGACAAGTCCTACGAGGCTCTCAGCATCGACCGGACGGAAGAACACACCAGAGCCTTTATCAAAGTGCAGGACGGCTGTAACCAGTTCTGTACCTACTGTATCATTCCCTATGCCAGAGGAAGGGTGCGCAGCCGAAAGATCGCGGATGTGCGGGAAGAGGTAAAGCGGCTGGCGGCCTCCGGCGTCAGGGAGGTTGTCGTAACCGGTATTCATGTCTGTTCTTACGGAAAGGATCTGGGCGGGGGAGAGGATCTGCTTGCTCTCATCCGGGCAGTCAACGAGGTGGACGGAATTGAACGGATACGGCTAAGCTCTCTGGAACCGGGATCGATCTCTGAGGAATTTGTCAGAGCACTCTCGGAGATGCCGAAGATCTGTCCGCACTTCCACCTCTCCCTTCAGAGCGGCTGCGACAAAACGTTGAAGCGGATGAATCGTCACTACACGACGGCCGATTTCACGGAGGTGGCCGGCTGGATCCGGAAATACTATGAACATCCCGCGCTCTGTACGGATGTGATCACCGGATTCCCGGGAGAAAGCGAAGAGGATTTCGCGGCGTGCAGGGATTTCGTGGAATCGGTACACTTCTTCGAGACGCACATTTTTCCCTATTCGAGAAGACAGGGGACGAAAGCGGCGGCGTACCCGGATCAGAATACCGAGGCGGTCAAAAAAGCGCGCGGAAAGGTTCTTCGGGATATTGACAAGGAGCGGAAAATCGAATTTCTCAGATACTATCTTAGAAAGCCGATTGAGGTTCTTTTCGAGGAAGAGATCGAATTTGAGGGAAAGAAATACTGGTCCGGACACGGACGGGAATACCAGAAAGTTCTTGTCGCGGACAGCAGAGATCTCACCAACGAAATCCTGACGGTGACGCCTGCGGATATCCGCGGGGGCGAATATCTGATTTGCATGTAAAACCCATTGCCAAAGAGGCCCGCAAGCGGAGAAAAAGCAACGAACAGAATTGCGATAAGAATACGCAGTTTCCGAAAAACTTGCTATTGATGTCATCATAGTTTATAATTAATAAACTAAAGTGTTATTCGTGATATGAAAGTAAGGAAGTGAAAAAATATGGCAGATTTAGGAAATACACAGTTTTTTCAGGTGAATCTCGAGAACGAGATCCCGGTTAAGAAGGTTCTTGACGTTGTGTATCATGCTATGGAGGAGAAGGGCTATAATCCTGTAAACCAGATCGTCGGCTATATTATGTCCGGCGATCCGACTTACATCACCAGCCACAACGGAGCCCGCAGCATGATCATGAAGGTCGAGAGGGACGAAATCGTGGAGGAGCTTCTGAAAGAGTATATCCGGAATGAATCCTGGAAACCCGGTGAAGAGTAACGATGAGAATACTCGGACTTGATTACGGAGCTAAAACCGTCGGAGTGGCGGTGAGCGACGCGCTTGGAATTACGGCGCAGGCACTGGAGACAGTGGAACGGGAGCGCGAGACGAAACTGCGCCGGACAGTCACCAGAATTGCTGAACTCTGTGAGCAGTATGAAATCGAGAAAATCGTCCTCGGCCTGCCTCTTCTCATGAGTGATGAGATCGGGGAGCGGGCCGAAAAGGCGATCGCATTTGGAGAAATGCTGAAGAAAAGAACCGGACTGGAAGTCATCATGTGGGACGAGCGCCTGACAACAGTGGCGGCGGACGAGGTCCTCGATGAGATGGGCGTCAGGGGCAGACATAACCGGAAGGCGGTGATCGATCAGATCGCGGCCGGCTTTATTCTGCAGGAATATCTGGACGCACAGTCGGCGAAAGAACAGAGGGATTGACAGAAAATGGAAAAAATTATTTTTGAAACAGAGGACGGAACCAAACAGGAGTTTTATATTGAAGAAGAGACCAGAGTGAGCGGCGTGGATTATCTGCTCGTCTCTGACTCTATGGATGAAGAGGCAAACGCCTACATTCTGAAGGACCTGTCTGCTGACGGCGACACGACTGCGAATTATGTAATGGTAGAGGACGATGTAGAGTATGAAGCTGTTGCACGAATTTTTGAGCAGATGTTGGATGATGTGGACTTCCGGAAAGAATAACTACCTGAATGAACGGACAGAAAGACGGAGGTAAGAATTGAAAGGTAAGACAAGTGACAGTAAATTAAAGATCATTCCCCTGGGCGGTCTTGAAGAGATCGGCATGAACATCACGGCATTCGAATACGAAGACAGCATTGTCGTGGTCGACTGCGGACTGGCCTTCCCGGATGACGATATGCTGGGAATCGATCTTGTAATTCCGGATATCACCTACTTAAAACAGAACATCAAGAAAGTGAAGGGGTTTGTAATCACCCACGGACATGAGGATCACATCGGAGCGCTTCCGTATGTGCTTCGCGAGATCAATGTACCTGTTTACGCGACAAAGCTGACGATCGGTCTGATCGAGCATAAACTCGAGGAACGCGATATGCTGCGTTCCACAAAGAGAAAAATCGTAAAATTCGGACAGTCCATCAATCTCGGAAAATTCCGGATTGAGTTTATCAAGACCAACCACAGTATTCAGGACGCGGCTGCGCTGGCGATTTATTCACCGGCGGGAATTGTTGTCCACACCGGCGACTTTAAAGTTGACTACACGCCGGTATTCGGAGATGCCATCGATCTGCAGCGTTTCGCCGAGATCGGAAAGAAGGGCGTTCTCGCTCTGATGTGTGATTCCACGAATGCAGAACGGCCGGGCTTCACCATGTCGGAGAAGACAGTGGGAAGAACGTTCGACACGATTTTTTCCGAGCACAGATCCCAGCGACTGATCATCGCGACCTTCGCGTCGAACGTCGACCGTGTACAGCAGATCATCGATTCTGCCGCGAAGTACGGACGCAAGGTTGTCGTCGAGGGACGAAGCATGGTGAATATCATCTCCATTGCCCAGGAGCTCGGCTACCTGAAGGTGCCGGACAACACACTGATCGATATCAATCTGATGCGCAATTACCCGGATGAACAGATGGTTCTGATCACCACCGGAAGCCAGGGCGAGTCCATGGCGGCGCTCTCCAGAATGGCAGCGGATATTCACAAGAAGGTCACCATCAAACCGGGTGATCTGATCGTATTCTCTTCTCACCCGATTCCGGGAAATGAGAAGGCGGTATCCAATGTAATCAATGAACTTTACGAGAAGGGCGCGGAAGTTATCTTCCAGGATGTTCACGTATCGGGACATGCCTGCCAGGAAGATATCAAGCTGATCTACTCCCTGGTAAAACCGAAATATTCCATTCCGGTTCACGGTGAGTATCGCCACCTGATCGCACAGAAGAATATTGCGGAGTCCCTTGGAATCGACAAGGACAATATCTTTGTCATCAAGACCGGAGATGTTCTTGAGCTCAACCAGGACGGGGCGAAAGTCACCGGAAAAGTTGAGACGGGAGAAGTTATGGTCGACGGACTCGGCGTCGGTGATGTCGGCAACATCGTTCTTCGAGACAGACAGAGACTGTCCGAGGATGGTATTCTGATCGTTGTCATGACGCTCGAGAAGCACGGAAACCAGCTGCTCGCCGGTCCGGATATTGTATCCCGCGGTTTTGTATATGTCCGTGAATCCGAGGATCTGATGGAGGAGGCCAGACTGGTTGTCGAGGACGCTCTGGATGACTGTCTGCGACGCAATATTTCCGACTGGGGCAAACTGAAATCTTCCATTAAAGATTCTCTCGGCAGTTTTGTGTGGAAGCGCACGCAGAGAAACCCGATGATTCTTCCGATTATCATGGAGGCATGACATGGATGAGGTAACGGTAAAGCTGCAGGAACTGATCAACGCAATGAAAAAATCCGAGGACTATCAGAGATACCGGGAACTGGAGGCGAAACTCAGCGACGATCCGGACATGAGAGCGCGGATCGACCAGTATCGTCAAAGAGTCTTTGATATGCAGCAGGCAGACCGGGATCTGTTTGAAGAGACGGATTATGTGTTACATGAGTTCAACACGCTGCTGACAGACCAGACGGCGTCTGATTTTCTGGATGCGGAGGGTGCTGTGTGCAGAATGATACAGCGTGTGGTAGACGCAATAAACAGGGAAGTTGATGTGAAAATTCCCCGTGTTTAAAGGAGAAGCGAAGGTATTATGGCTGGGATAGAAAGACAGAAGGACGGACTGGGATACCGGCTCGCCCTCGGGGGGATCAAAGGAATTATCCGGATTCTGGTCCTCATTGTACTCGTTGTTATTCTTATCTTCATCGGAAGACGATCCTATGAGCTCGGCTATGAGGTTTTCCACGAGAAACCGGTGGACAGCGGAGCCGGAAGAGCAGTGACGGTGACCATCACGGATGATATGTCTGTGAGACAGATCGGACGACTGCTGAACGCGAACGGTCTTCTCACGGAGAGCCCGACGGCGTTTATGATACAGGAGATCATCTCCGAGTATCACGGCCAGATTCTTCCGGGAACCTATACGCTGAGAACGTCCATGACCGCGGATGAGATGTTTCCGATTCTGGCGCAGGCCGACAAAGAGGGACAGAGAGACAACGGAGCGGTAACGGGCGTCGTTTCCTCTTCCTCCGGATCACAGCCGACAGAGAGCACGTCCGCTTCACAGGGACCGGAAGAAGGAACGCCTTCTTCGGAGACTCAGCCATGATAGTAGATGAAAGAATGATTACATTTATCAATTCGCTCGACCGCGGGCACACGGATTTTCTTGAGAATCTGCAGCGGGAGGCGAAGGCGGCGGATGTTCCGATCATCCGCCGTGAAATGCAGAGCTTTTTGAAAGTTTTTCTGAAGATCCGGCAGCCGCAGAGCATCCTCGAGGTGGGAGCGGCTGTCGGTTTTTCTGCCATTCTGATGGCGGAATACGGGGCGGATGACTGCCGGATCACGACCATCGAGAACTACGAGAAGAGGATTCCGATCGCCAGAGAGAATTTCCGGAAGTCCGGCTATGACGACCGGATCAAGCTTCTGGAAGGTGACGCGGCGGACGTGATGAAGACGCTGGACGGACCGTATGATTTTATTTTTATGGACGCGGCGAAGGGGCAGTATATTCACTTCCTTCCGGAGGTCAAGAGGCTCATGAAAAAAGGGAGTGTTCTGATCTCGGACAATGTTCTTCAGGAAGGGGATATCATCGAGTCCCACTACATCGTCGAGCGAAGGAACCGCACGATTTACAAGCGGATGAGGGAATATCTGCGAACGCTGAAGGATGATCCGGATTTTGAGACCAGCATCGTTCCCCTCGGCGACGGAATCAGTATATCTGTTATGAAATAGTGAACAAATAGAGAGAAGAAAAGAGTATGTTGCAAAACGGAAAACCGGAACTATTGATCCCGGCCAGCTGCCTGGATGTTTTGAAAGTAGCAGTCAATTTCGGCGCGGATGCTGTTTTTATCGGCGGAGACGTATACGGTCTGCGCGCGAAGGCGAAGAATTTCAGCCGTGAGGATATGGCGGAGGGCATCCGATACGCGCACGAACACGGCGTGAAGGTACATGTCACGGTCAATATTCTCGCGCACAACTATGATCTCGAGGGCGTGAAAAAATATCTGGAGGAGTTAAAAGAACTCGGCCCGGACGCACTGATCATTGCGGATCCCGGTATCTTCCGGATGGCCGGGGAGATCTGTCCGGAGATTGAGCGCCACATCAGTACCCAGGCAAACAACACGAACTGGGCTTCTGCGCAGTTCTGGTATGATCTCGGTGCGAAGCGCATTGTCACGGCCAGAGAACTCTCCCTGAAAGAGATCCGGGAGATGCGAGAGCACATTCCGGAGGATATGGAAATCGAGTCCTTTGTTCACGGCGCCATGTGCATTTCCTATTCCGGAAGATGCCTGCTGTCGAATTATTTCACAGGCAGAGACGCGAACAAGGGAGCCTGTACGCATCCGTGCAGATGGAAGTACGCCGTCGTCGAGGAGAGCCGTCCTGGCGAATATCTGCCGATCGAGGAGAACGAACGGGGAACCTATATCTTCAATTCCAAAGATCTCTGCATGATCGAGCATATTCCGGATCTGATGAACTCCGGAATCGATAGCTTTAAAATAGAAGGAAGAATGAAGACGGCTCTGTATGTGGCCACCGTGGCGAGAACCTACCGCAGAGCGATTGACGATTACTGTGAGGATCCGGCGCTCTACGAGAAAAATCTTCCCTGGTACAGGGAGCAGATCTCCGACTGTACCTTCCGGAATTTCACGACGGGCTTTTTCTATGGCAAACCTTCGAACGAAGACCAGATCTATGACAGCAACACGTACATCACGAATTACACCTACCTCGGCACGGTGCACGCGATCGATGAAAGGGGCTTCGCGGTTACCACACAGAAAAACAAGTTCTGCGTGGGCGATACCATCGAGATCATGAAACCGAACGGGGAGAATCCGGAAGCGGTTGTAAGAGCCATCTATGACGCGGAGGGAAATTCGATGGAATCGGCGCCTCATCCGCAGCAGGAGATTCACATTGATCTGGGGGTACAACCGTCGCCTTATGACATCCTTCGTATAAAAAAAGAAGAGTAATCCACAGCTTGAATATTTCATTCAAAGAAAGTATACTGAAGATATATCTATCGATATCTGCGGTGTACTTTCTTTTTTTATTTCTTTTCTTTCCGTTTATTCATTCGTTTTCTCTTCTGTTTATTCTTTGCGTTATTCTTTTGCTTCCGTCCGGGAGCGTATTTTTCCGATTTTTGCGACAGCTATAGATAAGACAAAACAAAATCCGTTTTTTTGACACGTGGATGACGATCCATGGGAGAGGAGGCTGTATGTACTGCAGTGTGATTTCCGCGGGTATTTCCGGTGTGGAAGCGGTGCCGGTCTATGTAGAGGCGGATGTGAGCAGAGGGATGCCCGGTTTTTCCATTGTCGGGTATGTCAGCTCACAAATCCGGGAGGCCAGAGACAGAATCCGCGCCGCGCTTGTAAACATGGACATTTCTCTTCCGGTGAACAGAATTACCGTAAATCTGGCGCCGGGGGATCTGCGAAAAGAGGGAACCGCGTATGATCTGCCGATTGCGGCCGCAGTTCTGATGGCAATGGGAAAGATTCGTCCGGATGCGCTTAAGAAAACCATGCTGCTCGGCGAATTGCGGCTGGACGGGACGATCGGGAGAGTGAACGGAGTTTTGCCAAGTGTCATGACGGCAAAGGCGATCGGCTGTAAGAATTGTATTCTTCCGATGGAGAATACGGCTGAGGGTAGAGTGGTGGAGGGCATTCAGGTGCTCGGCATCCACAACCTCAGCGAGCTGATTGCGTATACAAAAGGGGAGATACCGCCCCAGACAGTTGTTGCGGAAAAGAAAATCGCTGAGTGTTATCCGGTTGATTTCGGAGAGATGCAGGGACAGGAAATGGTGAAAAGAGCGGTTCTGATCGCGGCGGCTGGCTTTCACAATATTCTCCTGTCCGGACCTCCGGGCTCCGGGAAATCCATGGCGGCGGAGAGGATTCCGACCATTCTGCCGGAACTCACGGAAGAGGAACGGCTGGAAATATCCAGAATACACAGTATTGTGGGGCTTTTGCCGGAGGGAGAGGCGCTGGTGAACCGCAGGCCGTACCGGGCGCCGCATCACACAATTACCGGACCGGCGCTGTGCGGGGGCGGGGTGAGCCCGAGACCCGGGGAGGTGACGCTGGCGCACAGAGGGGTTCTTTTTCTCGATGAGCTGCCGGAGATGGACACGGGGGTGCTGGAAATGCTCCGGGAACCGCTGGAGAACAGAAGAATCACGGTGTCCAGACTCGGAGGGAGCTGTGTCTACCCGGCCTCGTTTCTGCTTGCGGCGGCAATGAATCCCTGCCCCTGCGGGTATTACCCGGACAGGAGCCGCTGCCGGTGTTCTCCGGTAGAAATCCGCCGGTATCAGAACCGTGTGAGTCAGGCTCTGCTGGACCGCATGGATCTGTACTGCGAGGTGCAGGAGGCGACGTATCAGGAGATCTCATCCGGACGGAGGGATGAGATGGACTCCGCGAAGATGCGCCGGATGGTCAGTCTCGCCGGGGAGTACCAGAGGGAAAGGTATTGCGGGACTGCGATCCGGTTCAACAGTGAGATTCCGGCCGGAGAGGTTCGGAAATATTGCGTGATGACAGAGGAAGCCTCGCGGATGATGGAAGCCGCCTTCCGGCATCTGCGGCTGTCCGGGCGCGGGTACTTTCACGTGATCAAAGTTGCGAGGACAATCGCGGATCTGGCGGGAGAGGAGATCATATCCGAGGACCGGATCGGCGAGGCCCTCTGTTTTCGTAGTCCGGACAGGAACGTGATCGAGCGGTTCAGTCCGACGTGTGTGTGAAATGCCGCAAGCCTCCGACAGAGGTTCGTACCGGGAATTGTCGGAAAACCACGTGTGAAAAGCAGTATTCGGGTGGCGGGAGGACCGGGATGCATGCGGCTGTCCGGGCGCAGGCGCGGAATGCGTTACAGACGTCATTATATAATGTAGAAAAATGGTGAAGGAGGTCTTGAAAAGCATGAAGAGAGGAATAAATGGAAGTATTCGTACAGAGACGGAACCGGGAGACGGCGTGCCGGAAGGCACGGATTTGCAGGGGAGAAATTGTACGGGAATGGGCAGAGAATGGACCGGAAAGATTCGCTGTATCGAGAGGGGAACGGAGCGGTATCCGGAGAAATTTGAGGGTCTGGCACACATGCCGGGACGGCTCTATGTGATCGGGAACTTTCCGGATCCGCAGAAGAAGACGGTGGCGATCGTCGGAGCCAGAGGCTGCAGCGAGTACGGGCGAAAGGAGGCGCTTCGCTTTGGAAGGGTTCTGGCGGAATACGGCGTGCAGATTGTCAGCGGGCTGGCCTACGGCGTTGACGCCTGGGCACAGAAGGGAGCGCTGGACGGGGGAGGAAAAACCTTTGCTGTTCTCGGAACCGGCGTGGATGTCTGCTACCCGAAGCAGAACGCTTCCCTGTACCGGAAAATTATCCGCGAGGGAGGCGGTATCCTGTCCGAATTTGAGCCGGGAGCACCGCCGAACGCCTGGCATTTTCCGCTGCGGAACAGGATCATCAGCGCCCTTGCGGATGTCGTTCTCGTAGTGGAGGCCCGACGCAAAAGCGGATCGCTGATCACCGCCGACTACGCGATGGAGCAGGGCAGAACCGTCTACGCGCTTCCGGGAAGAACCATGGACGAGCTGAGTCAGGGGTGCAACCGTCTGATCGCGCAGGGAGCCGGGATTGCGTGGACGCCGGAGATCATCCTGGATGAGCTCGGAATCTGTACAAAGGAACCATTGTCTTCCGGAGCTGAAACATGCAGTCCGGCGGGGCTTTGCGGCACGGAAAACGGGAGGAAAATAAAAAATTTAGAAATATCATCGTTTTGTGACCGCACATGTGACGAAAACGACGCGAAAGAAGATAAAAATCCTGCGAAAAAGGGAGAAAATATACGGATAGGCAGACGGGGGGAGAAAGGGAAACAGGCGGAAAAAGACAGAAGGAACAAGAAAAAACAAAGAGAATGGCCGCATGCGCACGATTTTGAGACAGTATATTCCAGACTTGAGATTGAACCGAGATCGCTTCAAAAACTGCACGAATTGACGGGGATGAATATAGCAGATTTGTCTTCCGTTCTGATGCAATTGTGTATATCCGGTTATGCTGAGGAGGTAACTCCAGGATTTTTTTGCAGATCATAAAATAAATGGAAAGAATTTAGACTTGCAAGAAAATTTTTTTTGCGTTATAGTGCTAGTCGTAACACTCAGACATAACGGAGGTATCCGAATGGCAAACTATCTTGTTATCGTGGAGTCGCCGACCAAGGTAAAAACCGTAAAAAAATTTCTTGGCAAGAATTATAATGTTCTGGCTTCAAACGGCCACGTGCGGGATCTGCCGAAAAGCAGTCTCGGCATCAATGTGGAAGAGGACTTTGAGCCGAAATATATAACGATCCGCGGAAAAGGAGAGCTTGTCGCTGCACTTCGAAAAGCGGCGGATAAAGCTGATAAAGTATATCTTGCAACCGATCCCGATCGCGAGGGAGAGGCGATTTCCTGGCATCTGTCCAAGGCGCTGCGCCTGGAACCAAAGAAGATGCGCAGAATCACTTTCAACGAGATCACCAAGACGGCAGTAAAGGCTTCTCTGAAGAACGCCAGGGACATCGATATGGATCTGGTCAACGAGCAGCAGGCCCGCAGATGTCTTGACAGAATGGTGGGATATGAGATCAGTCCGCTGTTGTGGAAGAAGATCAAGAGAGGTCTCTCCGCAGGAAGAGTTCAGTCTGTCGCCCTCAGAATCATTGCTGACAGGGAGGCGGAGATCAACGCGTTCATTCCGAGAGAGTACTGGACGATGGATGCGGAATTCCATGTCGAGGGTGAGAAGAAACTTCTTACCGCCCATTTCTATGGCGATACGAAGAAAAAAATCGAAATTGAATCGGAAGAACAGCTTCTGAAAATACAGGAGGTACTCAAGGACGCGAAGTTCTCTGTGACAGACATTCGTGTGAGCGAGAGATCCAGAAAGGCGCCGCTTCCGTTTACGACAAGTACTTTGCAGCAGGAAGCTTCCAAAGTACTGAATATGAGTACCTACAAGACCATGCAGATCGCGCAGCAGCTCTATGAGGGAATTGACCTCAAGAAGAGCGGTTCGGTCGGTCTGATTTCCTATCTCCGTACGGATTCCACCCGTATCTCCGAGGAGGCGGATCAGGCTGCGAGAGAGTACATTCATGATCAGTATGGCGAAGACTTCATGGCACAGGGAGCGACGACCGAGAATAAAAACAAAAATTCTCAGGACGCACACGAGGCGATCCGTCCGACGGATGTGACCCGTACGCCTGCGTCGATCAAAGAATTTCTTTCCAGAGACCAGTTCAGACTGTATCAGCTGATCTGGAAACGCTTTGTTGCGAGCCGGATGGCTCCCGCAAAATACGAGACAAATACCGTCAAGATCTCCGATGGAAACTACGTGTTCAATGCATCTTCCTCCCGGATTAAATTCGAAGGTTTTCTCTCCGTCTACGTTCAGGATGACGAGAAGAAACTGGAGAATGATCATCTGAACGGAATTACGAAAGACAGTGTTCTCCGTCTTGAGAAACTCGATCCCGAGCAGCATTTTACGCAGCCGCCGGCGCACTATACCGAGGCGTCGCTGGTCAAGACCATGGAGGAGCTCGGAATCGGACGTCCGAGTACATACGCGCCTACGATCACGACAATTATTGCAAGGCATTATGTCACAAGAGAGAAGAAAAATCTCTATATTACTGAATTGGGGGAAGTAGTCAACGATATGATGAAGCAGGCCTTCCCGAGTATCGTTGATGTGGATTTTACAGCAAATCTCGAGCAGCTTCTGGACGCTGTCGGAACCGGAAAACTCGGCTGGAAGACCGTTATCGAAAACTTCTGGCCGGATCTGGACGGCTCCGTCAAGAAGGCGGAAGAGGAGCTTGCGGAAGTAAAGATCGCAGACGAAGAGACGGATGTGGTCTGTGAAAACTGCGGACGGCATATGGTCATCAAATACGGACCGCACGGAAAATTCCTCGCCTGCCCGGGATTCCCGGACTGCCGGAATACGAAGCCGTATCTGGAGAAGACCGGCGTTCAGTGTCCGAAGTGCGGAGGAGAGATCCTTCTGAAGAAGACACGCAAGGGACGTAAGTATTACGGATGCGAGAACAATCCGGACTGCGATTTTATGTCGTGGCAGAAGCCGACGAAGGACAAATGTCCGAAATGCGGCAGTTATATGCTGGAGAAAGGCAATAAGATCGTTTGTGCGAATAAAGAATGCGGATATGTGAGCGTTCGAAATAAAGACGACGATGAGGAGTAATCGTCTGTATTTGTGACCTGGAAATCCTTTCGGATTTTGGGGTCGCAGAGCAGGCGGGGGTACGCTCTGACAGAGGATTTAAGGAGACACAGAACAGTCTGTGTTTCCTTAAATTTTCTAAGTGTTTGAAATCTGATTATTGCATGAATAATCAGAAAAGTACTTGTTTTCGAAAATGTTTCATGTTATGCTGTAGATAGCGAAGCTGGATGCTGGGGGTGTACATCGAGCCGCTTACCATTAGGTACGGTTGTAATTGTAACTCGTTGGTAGAGATGTATGACAATCTGTCAGGACGCAGTGCGTTCGGATATGGTCTGCCTTCATTTTTTTCCATTCCAGACCTGTTTCACGATTGGTTTACATCTAAGTATATGCTCAGCAGCTGAATCTTATGAAAGCTTCCTGTATACTTTAAACAGTGAAGGGAAGCAGCCTTGACCAAGAAAAATACCTCAGGTAAAGTTGGATTATTACTGACCTGGCAGTTGGTAAAATCCAAAAATACGAGAGGTATCTAAGATGAATAGTAAAGACAGAAAGGCGAAAAATCAAGCAAATATCAATAAATCAGTGAATGTTCTTTCGCAGGAGGAGCTTGGCAGAAGGATCGCGGCGGTTGAAGCAGACATGAAGGCATCGACTTGGAAAGATCTGGAAGTAGGTGGCAAGTTCGATAAGAACGCAAAGCTCACGTTTATCAGTGACGATA
>NZ_JHXY01000015.1 GCF_000621585.1 [Eubacterium] cellulosolvens LD2006
TCACGTTTTTCACAATAATACTTGATTTTGAATGGCTTGATATCTGATCGCTTCAGGATTTTCTGAACCATTGGTTTTGTGATTGTTTTCAATCTTGGATATCCTGCAGCTTCAGCGTTGTTCTGTATATGTTGATGTAACTTTTTCAGTGTCCAAAGTTCCTGAGAATAACCAAGATCCGCAGGTCTTTGGCAGGCAACATCGATGATCCATGCAACTGCATCATCGGTAATCTCAACAGGACGGCCTTTACGTTGAGCATCAAAAAGAGCGCTGTCAGTACCATTGCTAAGATACTTTGATACACAAAGCTGTACTGTTGCAGTACTTATGTCGTAAATTCTTGCGATATCACGGATGGGTACGCTATTAGCTCTGTCCAACAGAATGTGAGCACGAATAACTACTTGAGCCTGTATTGTACGTTGTTTGATTAATGAACGAAGGTATTCGTAATCTCCATCCCTAAGGGTTATTGCAGTTGCTTTTCTTGACATAATAGCCACCTCTGTTATACATGATAAAACTATTATATCACAGAATGATTAAAGTATCAGTTATTTATTTTACGTTATACTAGCTGAAGAAAGCATTGATTGGAGATATGTATATGGATTTATCGGTTAATAAAAATAAGTACGTCTTGCGAAGTGGTTATGATAAAACAATGACTGAAGTAGCATTGAAACGAATTGCAAGGAATAATAAGCAGATTAATATTGATAATATATACAGAGAAACAATAAACAATGAAAATGCTGATAGTCTTAATCTGTCAAAAGAAGGAAAAGAATGGGCAGAAAAAAGCAATGACAAAGTGACTGCAGTGAATAACAAAATAGAGTTGAGGGATCCGATATTTGATTATAACCAAGAAAACGGCACGCTGATTAGAATTACTCCCGATGGTGTTATAGAATGGGAAATACATTCAGAGGCAGCGGACAACTTGATTGACGACATAGAGTCTATATTTCAAGATATCATGAGTCGAGAGGACTACATGTTTTGGCAATATCTAAGTGGAGAATCGTCCGGTCTAGAATTGAGGTTTTCTGACGAAGAGATACGCAATCGTTTGTCTGACGCAAAAATACAGCCGGGATTCTTTAATGTTTCATTTGGTTTAAGAGCATCTACCCAATTCTATTCTCAGGCAAAAGGCGCGGTTGCTGTTCATAGTAAGGAGAAATATGATGAGCGTTATAATACTTTGCTGAGCGAAGATTTCCTAAAAGATTACAAGGTCGGACAGAAGTTCCTGATCGGTGGGAAGGAATATACGCTAAGCGAAGATCGAAAGCTGCATGTTCCCTATGGTGCGGATATTTTTGATTTTAAAAGATTGAGTGACTGAGGAATCTCTGTAAATACGGTTATAACAATGTGATGAAAAGGCGGTTATGAGAGTTTTGTAAACTTTTACATAGCCGCTTTATATTTTGTGAACCGTTTGACATTGCGAGGCTATACAGGAAAATGGGCGGGGGAGGGCTTACGATGGACAACAGGGTTGCCGTCGGGTAGAATTAGATATCATGCTGAAATTGTTTAGAAGGAAAGCGAGGAGCCTATGAGATTATTATTCATCCGCCACGGAGAACCGGATTACGAGCACGATTCACTCACGGAAAAGGGAGACCGGGAGGCGAAACTTCTGGCCGAGATGATGGCGAAGGAGAACATCGATGACATTTACGTATCGCCCCTGGGACGGGCACAGCGGACGGCGTCCTTCACACTGGAGAAACTCGGGAAAGAAGCAGTGACCTGTGAGTGGCTGCAGGAGTTCCCGCGGATGCTGGATATCAACGGCTCCGGGATCCTCGAGAAATCCTACCCCAACACAAGAGTGAAGGAAGACGGAACCTACGAAGAAAGAATACTCTGGGATATGCTTCCCAGATACCTGGCCACCGAGGACAACTATCTCGACAACGACTGCTGGGACATCGCTGAGGTTTCCAGGAAAGTCCGGTTGAGAAACGCCTACGACCAGGTGACCGGAGAGATGGATGCGCTTTTGGAGACCTACGGCTACCGGAGAAACGGACATCTCTACAGCGTAGACAAAGAGAGCAAGAAGACCATCGCCTTCTTCTGCCACTTCGGAGTAACAGCCCTGCTTCTCTCCCATATCTGGAACATCTCACCCTACATCGCATGGCACTCCTTCTGCACACTGCCAACCTCCGTCACAGAGCTGGTGACAGAAGAACGCGAGAAGGGAATCGCGTCCTTCCGAACCCTCCGCCTGGGAGATATCTCTCATCTGAGAGTCGGTGGAGAAGAACCCTCCTTCATGGCCAGATTCTGCGAGGTGTACTCCGACGACACCCGCCATTAGTCAGGATGAATATTATAAGGGTTGGATTAAATGTAGAGTTGAATGAAGCGGCATCTGAGTATTCAAATATGAACCCTTGAGCTTGTGGAACTGCGCATAATTAAATGGAGTCTAGGACTTGTAATGCTTTGCGCAGAACATCACCTTCAAAGTGGTGATAGCGCGTGCGCGGGCAGAACATCCACAGCGAACGATAGGAAGCGGCAGACAGAAGCGCGAGCATAGCGCAGGTGCTTGGAGCATGTTTGAGTGCGCTTTGGACATCGCCCGGAGGGCATAAAACAAAGCGCACGAGCTTTGCGGAAAGCACCTGCAATAGGCGGCGGAGCGCTGACGATGCCGCAACGTGTGAGCGTGGATGTTCTGTTCCCGCACGCATGATGGTTTGCTTGCGAGATACTTTTCTTGACAAACGAAAACGCTGAGCTTATCATAATTAGGAATATGCAAAGACTGAGAAGAAGAGGAGTACGTTGTGCGTGCCGCAAGAGAGAAGCTTCATTTGCTGAGAGAAGCTTTCGGAGAACAGCAGCGGAAGGTAGCTTCGGAGTCGGAGTGCCGAAGAGTGTAGGAGGTTCCTTCAGGACTTCTGTTACGGCTTGTGTAAGCGTTCCCGGTTCATCCCCGTTAAAAGATTTTGAGGTGTATGAGAGATCGCTTCTGCGGAAGTCGCAGAGAGCTTTCATATATGAAGCAAGGTGGTACCGCGACGATGATCGCCCTTTGCACGATACGTGCAGAGGGCGTTTTTTGTGTGGCAACGAGCCAAGGATGCACCATCGTGCCTGCACGAAATGGTGCAAGTTTGGCGAGTGCGGTACATCGAAAGGCGAAGCCTTGAGATGGACGAAGGAAATTCAAAGAATTTCCGGACACACAAAAAGAAGCAGCGGCAACGAGCCAAGGATGCATCAGGAGGTCTAAAATGAGTAAAGAACTTGCAAAAACCTACGATCCCAAAGAGATCGAGGAACGCACCTACCAGAAATGGATGGACAAGAATTATTTCCACGCAGAGGTAAATCGTGACAAGAAACCGTTCACGATCGTTATGCCCCCGCCAAATATTACAGGTAAACTTCACATGGGACATGCGTTGGACAATACCATGCAGGATATCCTGATCAGATATAAGAGAATGCAGGGATACGAGGCTCTCTGGCAGCCGGGAACCGACCATGCGGCGATCGCCACAGAGGTAAAGGTTACCAATATGCTCAAAGACAAGGGCATTGACAAACACGAGATCGGCCGTGAGAAATTCCTTGAGCACTGCTGGGCATGGAGAGATGAGTACGGTCGTACGATCATCAACCAGCTGAAAAAACTCGGATCCTCCGCTGACTGGAGCAGAGAGCGTTTCACCATGGATGAGGGTTGCTCCAAGGCTGTGGAAGAAGTATTCTGCCGTCTCTATGAGAAGGGATGGATCTACAAGGGAAGTCGTATCATCAACTGGTGCCCGAAGTGTCAGACCTCTCTTTCCGACGCTGAGGTAGAGCATGAGGATCAGAACGGATTCTTCTGGCACATCAACTACCCGATCGTCGGCGAGGAAGGAAGATTTGTAGAGATCGCCACCACACGTCCGGAGACACTGCTGGGAGATACAGCCGTTGCTGTCAATCCGGAGGATGAGCGCTACAAAGATCTCATCGGAAAAATGCTGAAGCTTCCGCTCACAGACAGAGAGATTCCGGTTATCGCCGATGAGTATGTAGATAAAGAGTTTGGAACGGGCTGCGTAAAGATCACACCGGCTCATGACCCCAACGACTTCGAGGTGGGCAAGCGTCATGATCTTCCGGAGATCAACATCATGAATGACGACGCAACCATGACAGACAAATGCGGCAAGTACGCAGGCATGGATCGCTACGAGGCCCGCAAAGCCATGGTAGAGGATCTGGATAAGCTTGGACTTCTGGTCAAAGTAGTTCCGCACACACATGCTGTAGGAACACACGACAGATGCCATACAACAGTTGAGCCGATGATCAAACCTCAGTGGTTCGTTCGCATGAAGGAGATGGGACAGGCTGCCCTCGACGCTCTTCACACCGGCGATCTGACTTTCGTTCCGGAGAACTACGGAAAAACTTACGAGCACTGGCTCGAGAACATTAAAGACTGGTGTATTTCCCGTCAGCTCTGGTGGGGACACAGAATTCCCGCTTACTACTGCGAGGAGTGCGGTGAGCTGGTTGTTCAGAGAGGCGGAGCTCCGGAGAAATGTCCGAAGTGCGGCTGCACACATTTTTCTCAGGAAGAGGATACTCTGGATACCTGGTTCTCATCCGCCCTGTGGCCGTTCTCCACACTTGGCTGGCCGGAGAAGACACCGGAGATGGATTACTTCTATCCCACAGATGTCCTGGTAACCGGATACGACATTATTTTCTTCTGGGTTATCCGAATGATGTTCTCGGGAATCGAGCAGACAGGAAAATCCCCGTTCCATCACGTACTGATTCACGGTCTGGTTCGTGACTCCCAGGGACGCAAGATGTCCAAGTCTCTCGGAAACGGAATTGATCCGCTGGAGGTTATCGACAAGTACGGCGCAGATGCTCTCCGTCTCACACTGATGACAGGAAACGCACCGGGCAATGATATGCGTTTCTACTGGGAGCGTGTAGAGGCAAGCCGTAACTTCGCGAACAAGGTATGGAACGCTTCCCGTTTCATCATGATGAATATGGAAGGAAAAGAGATTCCGGAGTCTGTAGATGTTCAGACCCTGCCGGCACCTTCCAAGTGGATTCTTCACAAAGTCAACGAGCTGGCAAAAGATGTGACAGAGAATATGGACAAGTACGAACTGGGAATCGCGGTTCAGAAAGTACATGACTTTATCTGGGATGAATTCTGTGACTGGTTCATCGAGATGACGAAGCCTACGCTGTACAACGGAACAGAGGAGGAGAAGGGCAGACTGCTCTGGACACTCCGTGAGGTTCTGTCCACAGCGCTGAAGCTCCTTCATCCGTTCATGCCTTTCATCACAGAGGAAATCTACTGCACGCTGAATCCGGAAGAAGAATCCGTGATGGTATCCGCATGGCCGGAGTACAGCGCAGACCGTTGTTTCCGTGAGGAGGCTGCTACGATTGAGCTTGTGAAGGAGTCTGTTCGCCGTGTACGTGATATGAGAACGTCTCTGAACGTTCCGCCGAGCAAGGAGGCTGCTATGTACATCGTATCTGAAGACGACGGTGTTCTGGCCAGATTCAAAGCGGCAGAGGCCTTCTTCGGAACACTTGCCCGAGCAAGTGCGGTAGCGCTTCAGAAGGACAAGGCAGGTATTGCGGATGACGCACTGTCTGTAGTGGTTCCGGATGCAGTGATCTATATTCCTTTCTCGGATCTTGTGGATATCGAGAAGGAGAAAGAGCGTCTGAACAAGGAAGTAGAGCGTCTCGAAAAAGAGATCGCCCGTTCCAACGGAATGCTCGGAAATGAGAAATTTATCAGCAAGGCACCGGCTGACAAGGTGCAGGCTGAGAGAGATAAACTTGAGAATTACACCAGGGAGCTTGAGCAGGTAAGATCCAGTCTTGCCAAGTTTGAGGGCCGATAAATACCAGGGGGCTGTCACACAGAGGGCATTCGAAAAGGAATGCCCGGTGCTACAGCCCCATATGGGTTTATAGGAGCGCGACAGGTGGATGCGTTGCGGAAAAAAAGTTGGAGAGATCAGATTGACATACGAAGAAGTTGTCGCATATATTGAGTCTATACCGGGTTTTACATCAAAGACGTCCCTGGATCATACCAGGAGACTTCTGGATCTGCTCGGACATCCGGAAGAGGGAATGAAGATCATTCACGTGGCCGGAACCAACGGCAAGGGAAGTGTCTGTGCCTACCTCAACGCCATGTTTGTGCACGGCGGATTCCGAACAGGAATGTTCACCTCGCCGCATCTGATATCCATCCGGGAGCGTTTTTTGATCAACGGAAAAGAGGTGTCGGAAGAACTCTTTGTCCGCGCCTTCGAAAAGGCAATGAAGGCTGTGCGCAAAGTGATGGACGACGGTGATGTGCATCCGGCCTATTTTGAACTATTGTTTTTGATGGGACTGCTTATTTTTTCGGAAGAAAAAGTGGACGTACTGATTCTGGAGACCGGCATGGGAGGAACAAAGGATGTGACGAATGTTGTGGAGCATCCCCTGGCCTGTGTGATTACTTCCATCAGTCCGGATCACGAGCAGTATCTGGGGCATACGATCCCGGAGATAGCCGCCCACAAAGCGGGAATTATAAAAGAAGGAATACCGGTCATCTGTGACGGCCATGATCCATGCCCTGTGGAAGTGATCCGTGCGCGGGCGGCAGAGATGAACAGTCCGTGCCTGATTCTGGACAGCGACAGGGTTGAGATTTCAAAGATCACAAAAGCGGGAATGGATTTTGTCCTGAGACAGGAAATGCATCCGGTGCGGCTGCACATCAGCCAGACGGCTGCCTGTCAGGCTATGAACGCCTCGCTCGCCTACTGCGCGATGCAGGTGACGAAGGACGTTCATCATATTCCGGAGGAAAAGCTTGCGGAGGGCATAGCCCTGATGCAGTGGCCCTGCAGAATGGAGACAGTTCTCCCGGATGTGATCATCGACGGCGCTCACAATGTGGACGGTATTGCCGAATTCATCCGCACCGTGGAGCACTTTCACAGGGATCAGGAAATCACGATTCTCTTCGGCTCCGTCGCAGACAAGAAATATCCGGAGATCATCCGGCTTCTGGCGGAGGGAATCCGTCCGGACCGGGTGGTCGTCACGAAAATTGCCGGAACAAGAGAAGTATCGGAGGCGTCCTTTGCGGAGCTTTTCCGGAAAAACGGAGTGGAAGAAGTCTATGCCGCACCGGAGCCGGGAGAGGCCTTTGATCTGGCTAGAAAGCTGCAGGGCAGCGGTATGCTGTTTTGTGTCGGCTCGCTGTACCTGGCGGGCGAACTGAAGCAGTATATCAATGAGAAGCAGTATGTTAACGAGACGGAGAACGGCAAAGGCCGGTCAGAAAGAAGATAACCGTTTTCGTTTTATAAGGGACAGATAACAGTTGTATGCAGAAAGAGGAGACCTGACGAATGATTGATTTTGAAGAAGAACTGAAGAAATTCAAACCTTCTCTGGACGTAGAGAACGTGGAGGAGGCCATCCGGAATCAGGATCTTACAGATATTGTGGATATACTGAGGGAGTTGGGCGCCGGCACCACCATTGCAAAAAAGAAGGGATGAGCCATGGGCAAGATCGAAGATAGGGCGAGAAGACTTTCCAATGCCTATTACAATCAGGGACTGGACTGCGCCGGTATCCGGGATCTCACCGGTGCTGAAGAAAAACTCCGGCTGAGTCTTCAGATGGATAAGACGAATCTTACGGCCAGAAATCTCCTCGGTCTCGTATACTATGAGCAGGGAGAAGTTGTCGCCGCTCTCAGGGAGTGGGTCATCAGCAACAACATGAACAAAGCGGACAACCCGGCGATTCACTACATTTCCGCGATCCGGAAGGATCCGAAGCGACTCCGACAGATGAATCAGACCATTCACCAGTACAACGAGGCTCTTCGCTGTGCCAGCGAAGGAAATGAGGATATTGCGGCGATCCAGCTGCGGAAGATTATCAAGAATAATCCGAAGCACGTAAAGGCGTACCAGCTGCTGGCGCTGATTGACATCAAACAGAGACACTATACCCATGCGGGACGCCTTTTGAAAAAGGCCTGCGAGATCGATGCGGTCAATCCGGAGACGCTGCGTCTGCTCAAAGAGATCGACGATGTGCAGACCGGACTGTTTGAGAACAGCGCGAAGAAGAACAAAGAGAAGGGTGTGAAGAATCCGTTCCGCAAAGGTGCGGATGATGTGTCGATTCTGGACGCCGGTCCGGCGAGACGGAAATCCAAAGTGGATCTGTACCGCGAGAGGCCGGGCTATTCGAGCCTCATGAATGTATTGTTCGGAATTGTGATCGGTCTTCTGGCTGTCGTCTTCATGGTTCGCCCCGCAGTGGCCTCCGGTGTCAACCGGGACGCGAACGCGAAGATCAAAGAGTATACCACGACGATGGCGACGCAGGAAAATAAGATCAACGAACTGCAGAACAAGATCAACGACTCGGAGAATACCGTCAGGGATGCGCAGAGCCAGCTGAAGAGTTCAAAAAACGCGACCGATTCCTATGACAATCTGATCCGCGCCTATCTGGATTACCAGGCCGGCAAATATGAGCAGGCGGGCGACGAGATTCTGAAAGTGGATGTGTCCGTACTTTCCAGGGAGGCGTGTGAGATTTACGACGCGAATAAGGACGCGATTCTGGCCAATGCCTACGACGCCTATGAATTCGGCGGAAACAACGCGTTCTATCTCAAGGACTGGACGAAGGCGGCTTCCTATTATGAGAAGGCTCTTTCGATCAAAGAAGGCGTCTATGATGTCATGAACCTTCTGGCGCAGGCATATCAGAACGCAAACCGGAACGAAAAAGCGATTGCGGCATATCAGAAGATCATAGATACCTTCCCGAATACCAGGAGGGCGGAGTATGCGGCCGCCGCCATCACGGAGCTGGGAGGAACGCCGGAGAATATGGACGGTTCTCAGCCGGTGGACGGAAGCGACGGGACCGATACCGGCGCCGGGGTGACGGATCCGGAGAGCGGAGCTGCAGACGGCGGATATTCCGGCACGGATGTTGATACGACGGAAGTCGACAATACGATTGTATATTATGATGACAACGGCGTGGGCTACAACGCCGCCGGTGAGGTGGTCGGCTGAGTGCCGGTGCGCCGCCCAAAGCTGTTGTCAGACGGAGAATTACAGACATATGAGAGAAGAGATATCAAAGAAATTTCAGGAGATCCTCGGAGAAAACCAGGTGATCTGCCGGGAGCCGATGAACCGGCACACGACATTCCGGATCGGCGGGCCGGCAGACTATTTCCTCACGCCGGAGAGTGCGGAAGAAATCCGCGCCGTCATCGGGTACTGCAGGGAAGTGAAACTTCCGTACTTTGTGCTCGGAAACGGAAGCAATCTTCTGGTCAGTGACGACGGATTCCGCGGGGCGGTCATTCAGATTGACCACAGAATGCAGGAACTGACGGTGGAAGGCTGCGAAATCCGCGCGCAGGCAGGTGTTTTGCTCTCGAAGGTCGCCGCGACAGCAAGAGATCATTCCCTGACCGGCTTTGAATTTGCCTCCGGTATTCCGGGCACCCTCGGCGGCGGCGTATCCATGAACGCCGGCGCCTACGGAGGAGAACTGAAAGACGTGCTGGTGAGCGTGCGCGTGCTTGACAGGGATCTTCAGCTTCGAAGTCTTCCGGTGGAAGAACTCGATCTCGGATACCGGCACAGCAGGATCCAGGATGAGGAGATGATCGTCACGGATGTGACGCTTCGGCTTGATGAGGGAAGGCAGGAGGATATTGTCTCCAGAATGAACGAGCTGCGCGAGGCGAGGACGTTGAAGCAGCCGCTGGAGTTTCCGAGCGCGGGAAGTACCTTCAAGAGACCGGAGGGATATTTTGCGGGCAAGCTGATCATGGACGCCGGACTTGCGGGATTTTGTGTCGGCGACGCGCAGGTTTCGGAGAAGCACTGCGGTTTCGTGATTAATCGCGGCTCCGCTACAGCCGGGGATGTCTGTGAATTGATCGAGCGCGTACAGGAGACGATCCGGGAGAAGGACGGTGTTCAACTGGAACCGGAAATCAGATTTTTAGGCTTTGACTGATTTCGTCGGGAGGAAAGAAAATGGCATTACAACTTGTATTTGTGACGGGAATGTCCGGAGCGGGAAAATCGACAGCCCTGAAAATGCTGGAGGACATCGGATTTTTCTGTATCGATAATCTGCCGATTCCGCTGATCGGGAAATTTGTTCAGCTGACGGCCGACGGCGAGGAGAGCAAGATCACGCAGGTGGCGATGGGCGTCGACGTCCGGAGCGGAGAAAAGCTGGCGGATCTTCGGAATGTTCTCGATGATCTCGCGGAGGGCGGCGTCGATTACAAGATTCTCTTCCTTGATGCGGACGGATCCACGCTGGTGAAGAGATACAAGGAGACGAGGCGGAGCCATCCGCTCGCGAGAAACGGACGGATCGAGACAGGAATCGCGGAGGAGAGGCAGTGTCTGGCGTTCCTGAAAAACGAGAGCGACTATATTCTCGACACCAGTCAGCTGCTCACGAGAGAACTCCGCGCGGAACTGGAGCGGATTTTTGTCCGCAACGAGAACTTCAAGAGTCTGATGATCACCGTTCTGTCGTTCGGCTTCAAGTACGGCATACCGGCGGATTCGGATCTGGTCTTTGATGTTCGTTTTCTTCCGAACCCGTATTATGTTCCGGATCTGCGGGCGCAGACGGGGAAAGACGCGCCGGTGCATGACTTTGTGATGAAATACGACATCTCCCGCGCCTTCATCGAGAAGCTGGTGGATCTGATCCGCTTCCTGATTCCGAATTATATCGAAGAGGGCAAGAACCAGCTGGTGATCTCCGTTGGCTGTACCGGCGGAAAACACCGCTCCGTCACGCTGGCCGAGGAACTCTTTGCGAGACTGTCCGGAGGCGAGGGATACGGACTTCGCATTGAGCACAGAGATATCGATAAAGATTCATTAAGAAAAAAGGTGTAACGTATGTCTTTTTCCAGTGAAGTGAAAAAAGAACTGGCCGGTCAGATCGGAAATGCCCGGCATTGTCAGATCGCGGAACTTGCCGCACTGCTGATCTTCTGCTGCGTCGTCCGGGCGACCGACGGGGGAGATATTCACATCGATTACGAGAGTGAACATCTGGATGTCACCGAGAAATATGTCACGCTTCTCAAAAAACTTTTTCATATTTCACCGGAGATCATTGTAAAGCCGGATCTTCGAAGAAGAAAAAAAGAAGTGTATAAGGTCAATATCACAGACCGGAGTCTTGCGATCACGATTCTTCAGCTTGTCCGTTTTCTCTCGGACAGCGAGGATTTCGCCGAGGATGTTCCGCTGGCACATCAGGTCATCCTGAACAGGAGCTGCTGCCGGCGAGCCTTCCTTCGGGGAGCATTTCTGGCGGCCGGTTCCGTGAGCGATCCGGACAAGTCCTATCATTTTGAGATTGTGTGCACAGAAGAGAATCTGGCAGATCAGCTCTGCGAGCTGATGGTAGAGCTCGGGATTGACGCGAGGAGGGTGCAGCGGCAGAAGTACGCGATCACGTATGTCAAGGGCAGCGAGCAGATTGCGGATCTGCTCGGCATGATGGAGGCCAGGGTGATGATGCTGCAGTACGAGAACTCCAGAATCATCAACGAAGTGCGCGGAAATATCAACCGGAAGGTGAACTGCGAGACCGCGAATATCAACAAGACGGCCAACGCGGCCGCCCGTCAGATCGAGGATATCGAGCTGATCGAGAACACGATGGGACTTTCTAAATTACCGAATGGACTTGACGAAATGGCAAGGGTTCGGTTACAATATCCAACAGCGACACTTTCAGAACTGGGTGATCTGATTAATCCACCGGTTGGAAAATCGGGAGTGAATCACCGCCTGAGGAAGATCGGCGAGATCGCAGAGAGGATTAGAACACAAGGAGGCAGTATTCGAAATGGTTAAGGACAGTGTTACGATACAGATTTCCAGTGGACTGGAGACGAGACCGATTGCTATGCTCGTACAGGTTGCAAGTCAGTATCAGAGTGTGATCAAGCTGGAGAGCGGCACGAAGGAAGTGAACGCCAAGAGCATTATGGGAATGATGACACTGGGTCTGGATAATGGTGAGAGCGTTACAATCACCGCTGACGGTCCGGATGAAGACGAGGCCATGGCCAGTGTGAAGGACTATCTGACACAGGACAGATAAAGAATAGACTGCATAACATAACAGGTGACAACATAAAAACAGCGTCCGCCGAAGCGGGCGCTGTTTTTATGTTGTGGAAAAATCAAAAGGGATTGCCGCGAGCGGCAATCCCTTTTATAAGTGTCAGGTTATAAAGTCTCGAGTTTCTGAACGGCGTTGCTCCTGATCAGAACATTTCCGTGCTCTCGGAGCCAGGTCTCGGTTGAGTCTGTGAAACTCTCCTTCTGACCGTACTCGGACAGGATATTGCAAACGCGGTTGAAATTCTCCGGTGAAGTCGAGGACTGGCGGAGAACAAGGTAGTAGTTCGGAACTTCGGTATCTCTCCGGTACAAACTGTTGCGGCCGGTATACATACCGTTTAGTGCGTGGGCGGCATCAATGACTCTGTCCAGAGTGTCAAAACGGTAGCTCTGCCTCAGATTGACAGCGTTCTTGCCGTTCGGACTGATGTGGTGAGGGGATGCTGTGTCTGATCCGACCGGTGTCTCGGACGGACTCTCCTTCTCTTCTCTTTTGGCTGCCTGCGCCTTCGCTTCATTCTCGGCGAGCTTCTTCGCATTGTAAATCTTGTGGAACAGATCCAGAATTTCATCAGCGCCGCTGTGAGCTTTCGGTTTTGCTGAATCATCTTCCGTGGACTGCGTAAATCTGGAAAAACGCGTATCGAGTTCCTCGGGATCATCCACCTTGGTGATGATGAGCACAATGCTCTCCGAGGACGTTGGAATTGCCTCAATCATAAGAGGGGAATTGCCTGATTCAAAGCCGACTTCGTAATGTGCTTCCTGCATCATATCCTGAAACAGAAGTTTTGCTTTTTCAGAGCCGTATGCGAGTTCTGTCAGCTGGATATTTCGGCTGCTCAGGTCTTCGCGGGTAAGTGTACAGCGGATCTGGTTTTCGCTTATTTTCTCTATCTTCATCTTATCACTTCCTCTCAGCCTCAGTATATAACACCAGTCCTACAAAAGTAAAGAAAATCCAGACGTTTTTGCGAATGAACGAACATATACTGAAAGTGCTTTTTCGGTTTCGGAAAAATATAAATAAAACAATCTATGCTTGCAATTCAAAGAGAAAAATATATAATAGATATTGTGAGAGCGGTTCACATCCGTATAGAAAAGAGGTGAGGCCGATGGGCTCCTGAAATCTGTTCATACGGAATGCATTTTTTGACGAAACAGGGAACTGAAACGTCCTGTGATTTATCCATCTTTTATTAAGCCGGAGATCTCCGGCAGACATCGTGTAATCGATGTTTTATAATCCCCAATGAAAGAATAAAAGAAAAAGCGATACCTTCCGGCAGAACTGCGTGTTCAGAGATTCTTCGCGCGCGGACTGTCGTTTGTGTACTGCGCAAAGAGAAAATACAGCGGATGAATGCTGCTTTTACATGCATTGTGCTGTGAGTACAGTGCAGAAACACTGATGATCAAGTCTGTTATCAAACACATATACACAATGAATAAAGAGCAAACGGAAAAATACGAAACGATTCTGAAAACGCTTCGCCGTTACCGGCGGGAGGGGTGGGAGCTGAAATTCGAAGACGAATCCAGCACGCCCAGACAAATTGCAAAAGCACGAGCTGTCTGTGAGGACACATGCGACTACATGCCGGACTTCATTGTTGATCCACAGACAGGACATAAGTTTATTAATCATAATTTCGTCCGTAATGAGTGCTGAAATAAGGCACTGACAGCGAATTCTCACACGGATCTGTGAATATCTGACGGTAAATGTCTGTCGGTGCCTGCTTTCGGAAAAACGGGAGAAAAAAAGCAATAAAAACAGTTTTTAAAAGTCGATAAAACCATGATTGAAAGAACTGTACACAGGAAATGAATATGGAAGAGAAAAGCGCGGCTGCCCGTCGAATAACCGGACAACTGCGTTTTTTTTTCGTGATCGCAAATCCATCCGGATTCCCGAAGACATGAAAAAGCGCTTTTTCAGGCGATCTTAGCCGGCTGTGGCGTCCTTGCCATCGATGACCGAACATGCTAGAATAAAATAATATATGTTTTGAAGTAAGTATGCCTTGTGGGGAGGCAGATCGGAGGATTTTTACAAATGGCCGCAAAGAGGTCCAGACAGAAAAAGACAGTGCTTCCGCTGATTCTGATGATTGCGGCGGTGGCTCTGATTATTGTGCTTGCCGGCGGATATTTCGTCCGTCATTCCGAAACCTACAACGAGATGGATAAGAACAGCTATTTCGGGATCGTGAAGGACAGTCAGGCGGCGCTGATCGTCAATGACAAGATTCTCGATACATTCGGTCTGGTAAGAGACGGGCGCGTTTATCTCGACTACGACACAGTGAGTCAGTTTTTTAACAGCGGATTCTTCTGGGAGGAGGACCAGCGGCAGATGCTGCTCACGATGCCTTCCGGCACGCAGAAATGGTCTGTGGGCGAAACGGAGGACGTGATTCTTGAAGACGACACGATCTATATTTCTGCGGACTGCGTCAAAGAGAATTCGGATATCGATATGGAAATCCTCGAAGCGCCGCACCGAATTGTTGCAAGGACAAACTGGAAGAATATTGCCGCTGAGACTATGCTCGAGGATGCGGTTGTCCGGTTCCGCGGCGGGCCGAAGGCAGAGGTTCTGACGAAGGTAAAAGCCGGGGACACCGTTGTTCTCACTGCCCACGCGGATGACTGGTGCGAAGTCTCGACTTCCGACGGCTATATCGGCTATGTGAAAAAGAAACAGCTCAGGGCAGCGCCGGAGGGGACGATCTCCCACACGACCGGAAAGAAATTCCTTTTCCGGAAGGTGATGGCGGATCACAAGATCAACCTGGCATGGCATTACATCGGTTCGGTGGACAACAACGCGAGCTTCGATGAAGTGACCGCATCCGCGCAGGGATTGAATACGATTGCTCCGACATGGTTCAAACTCGCGGACGAGAACGGTAATCTGATTTCTTACGCCTCCGCGGATTATGTGCTCGCTGCGCACAATAAGAACATGCAGGTCTGGGGAACGCTTCAGGATGTATTCGGTGACGGACTTAATATAGAAGAACTTCTGAAGAGGGAATCCGTGCGAGCGACGATCATTCAGTCACTTCTTCAGGTGGCTGCCGAGACGGGCATGGATGGAATCAATGTGGACATTGAGACCATCGGTGCGGAGAATGTCGCGCAGTATCTGCAGTTCCTCCGGGAACTCAGTGTCGCGGCGCACGAGCAGAATCTGACGGTCTCCGTGGACAATTATGTGCCGCTGTACACTGCGTACCTGAACCGTCAGGAACAGGCAAAGACGGTAGACTATCTTGTAATCATGGGTTATGACGAGCACACAGCCGGATCTTCCGAGGTCGGATCCAATGCCTCCCTTCCTTTTGTAAAACAGGGAATCGAGGATACGCTCGCAGAGGTGCCGAAGACACAGGTGATCAACGCGATTCCGTTCTATACAAGAGCGTGGACAAAACCGTCGACATCGGACAAGGAACCGTCAAACATCGCGCTTGGCATGGATGACGCCGACCTCTGGGCACAGCAAAACGGAATAAAGACAGAATGGGATGCATCCCTTGGCCAGTACAAAGGCTCCGTTCAGACAAATGAGGGAACCTTAAGCATCTGGCTGGAGGAGGAGAAGTCCATAGAGGAGAAGATGAAACTGATCAATTCCTACGATCTCGCAGGAGTTGCCGAGTGGAGGCTTGGCTTCGAGCGTTCCAGTGTCTGGGGAATTATAAATAAGTATTTGAATTCATAAGGGAGGATTATGATCATGTCAGACGGCGACGAACTCTTCAAAACCACCGCGTTCGGCGGTTATGACAAGGATGATGTTCAGACGGAATTTCAGAGACTCAGAGACGATGCCTATCAGGAACAGCAGCGTCTTCTGGGCAGACTGGCCGCGGTGACGAAGGAACTTGACCAGACAAAGATCCGTCTGGAGGCCAGAGAGAAAAAACTGGACGAGATGCAGGAGACTCTGAACGCGAAAGACAAAGAGCTTTCGGACATGGAGAAGAAAATCCGGGAGAAATATCAGTCCTACGTCGACAACTACGAGACCATCGGCAGTCTGATCTATGAGGCAAAAATCCGCGCGAAGCAGACGGACCGGGAGACAGAGGCTCAGAGACAGAGAATTCTTGCGGACGCGCAGGCGGATGCGCAGAGAATCCGGGAGGAGGCGCAGGCGGAAGCTCAGAAAACTCTCGACGACGTGCAGCGCCAGGTGGATGAGAAAACCCGGGAGGGAAAACTCCAGTATATCGCCGTTCAGGAAGAACTCAGCAGGATTGTCGCGATTTTCGGACAGGTACAGAAACAGTTTATGAATTCCTACCGGGATATACAGAAGATTGTCAGCGAGAATCCGGCAGATTCCTTCGACGCGCTGGATCCGCTTGAGAATCAGGAGCCCGAAATAGAAAATCTGGAAATATTCAGCAATAATGATGAGGAAGTGGAATAAGAAATGAGTCATGCAATCATAGCGCGGATGACAGAGGACTGCCTCGATATGGAAGCCCTGAAAAAAGCCGGCGGGATACTCGCTGGAGGCGGTCTGGTCGCGTTTCCGACGGAAACAGTCTACGGGCTGGGAGGAAACGCGCTGGATCCGGAGGCGTCGCGGAGGATTTATGCGGCGAAGGGGAGACCTTCCGACAATCCGTTGATTGTACATATTGCAGACTGGGAAAGTTTAGCGCCGATTGTGCGTGAGATACCGGAGAAGGCGAAAGTGCTGGCCGACGCGTACTGGCCGGGACCGCTGACGATGATTTTTCAAAAGTCGGAGCTCGTCCCTTATGAGACGACGGGCGGACTTGAGACGGTGGCGGTTCGCCTTCCGGCAAACAGGGTGGCGGTGGAGATGATTCGTCAGGCCGGCGGCTATGTCGCCGCTCCGAGCGCGAACACGTCCGGCCGCCCCAGCCCGACGCTGGCTTCTCATGTGGAGGAGGATCTCGGTGAGAGGATCGACATGATCATCGACGGAGGACAGGTGAACATCGGTCTGGAATCCACGATCGTGGATTTTACCGAGGAGGTTCCGGTGATTCTCCGTCCGGGATTTCTGAACCGAGAGATGCTGGAGGAGGTTCTCGGCGAGGTCCGGATCGATCCCGGCATTATGACCGAGAATACGCATATCCGGCCAAAGGCACCGGGAATGCGCTACAAGCACTATGCGCCAAAGGCTGATCTCGCCATTGTGGAGGGGGAGCCGGCAGATGTTTTTGCAAAGATCCGCGAACTTGTCCGCGAAGGAATCGCGGGCGGGCGGAGCGTCGGCGTAATCTGCACCGAGGAGAGCCGGGGAGAGTATCCGGAAGGAATCGTGCGGTGCATCGGAAGCAGAACCGACGACCGGACAATTGCCCGTCACCTGTATGAGATTCTCAGGGATTTCGATGCGGACGGCGTGGACGAGATCTATTCGGAGTCCTTTGAGACGCCACGCATGGGGCAGGCGATCATGAACCGGCTGATCAAGGCGGCCGGCCATGAGGTGATCCGCGCCTGAGAGAAACGGGTGCGGGATGATAAATAGTTTTGAGGCGGCAAAAGGTTTGAAAGACGCGGCTTTTGAGCGCGAAAACCGCCGCCGGCAGTATGCAGGAGGAAAAAGAAATGTTAGCTTTGGGTTGCGATCACGGTGGATATGAACTGATGCAGGAAGTAAAGAAGCATCTGGATGAGCAGGGAATTGCTTACAGGGATTTCGGATGCTACAGCACAGAATCCGTGAATTATCCGGATTACGCGCACAAGGTCGGAGAGGCGATTCAGTCCGGCGAGTGTGAGCAGGGAATCCTGATCTGTGGTACCGGCATCGGTATTTCGATCGCGGCAAACAAAATGAAAGGAATCCGCGCCGCTCTCTGCAGCGACTGCTATTCCGCGCAGATGACAAGAGAGCACAACAACGCGAACGTCCTTGCGATGGGCGGACGTGTGCTCGGCACAGGACTTGCTCTGAAAATAGTAGATACTTTCCTTGCGACGCCGTTCTCCGACGAGGACAGACACAAGGCGAGAATTGCAATGCTCGAGGACTGACAGAGCGCGTAAAGATTCGCTGATCCATGCGTGCCGGACGGAGAAGATGGAGAGCCTCCGGGCGGCAGGTATTTGATGGATATGGAGGCGGTGAGCATTCACTGTTTCCGAATAATATATATATCTACAGACATCTATATGTCAGGTGAAAAGGAGACAACATGGCTAAAGTAACGATTATGGAACATCCGTTGATCAGACACAAAATTGGAATTATTCGTGAGACCCAGACGGGAACAAGGGATTTTCGGGAGATGATTTCAGAGATCGCAATGCTCGAGTGCTACGAGGCAACCCGCGATCTGAAGCTTGAGGATGTCGAGATCGATACACCGATCACCAGAACAACCGTAAAGAGACTTGCGGGAAAGAAGCTTGCGATTATCCCGATCCTCAGAGCCGGTCTTGGAATGGTACCCGGTATGCAGACACTGATCCCGTCCGCAAAGGTCGGACACATCGGTATGTACCGTGACCCGGATACACTTGCGCCGGTAGAGTACTACTGCAAACTTCCGGCAGACATTGAGGAGAGAGATGTTTTCGTGGTTGATCCGATGCTCGCTACCGGCGGGTCTGCGATCGATGCCATCAACCAGCTCAAGAAGCACGGCTGCAAAAACATTCGCTTCCTCTGCATCATTGCCGCTCCGGAGGGACTTGAGAACCTTCAGAACGCGCATCCGGATGTGGATATTATTGTCGGCTCTCTCGATGAGAAGCTGAACGAGCACGGATATATCGTGCCGGGTCTCGGCGATGCCGGAGACAGAATTTTCGGAACGAAATAATTGATTCATTTCTGCGGGGAATCCTTACGGGGGTGCCCTGCAGTTTTGTATGCGGGGGTTGTGCGGTCGGAAGACGATGAATGCCCGTTCGCAGGCAAGGGGCTTTTGAAGAAGGGGGAAATACATGTCGGACAAGAGAACGGATTATATATCCTGGGATGAATACTTTATGGCTGTCGCAAAGCTGGCGGGAATGCGGTCGAAGGATCCGAATTCGCAGGTCGGTTCCTGCATCGTGAGTCCGGATAACAAGATCCTGTCCATCGGTTACAATGGTTTTCCGCGCGGGTGCTCGGATGAAGAATTTCCGTGGGCGCGCGAGGATGAAGATCCGCTCCGGACAAAATATGTATATGTCACACACAGCGAGCTGAACGCGATTCTGAACTACCGGGGCGGAAGTCTCGAGGGATCCAAGCTGTACGTCTCGCTTTTTCCGTGCAATGAGTGCGCGAAGGCGATCATTCAGGCGGGAATCAAGACCGTAATCTATGCGGACAACAAATATGAGGGAACGCCGGCAGTGACGGCCTCTCACATGATGTTTGCCGCTGCGGGAATCGAGGTTCGAAGATACAAGGCGACCGACCGCGTGATCGAAATCAGAGTCTGAAGCACTCGATTCGGCTGGATGGCAGGTTTTGCCGGTTTCGTTGATTTGTTTTAGAAGCAGTCATATCGGTGGTGAGCCGGAAAGGACAGGTAGTGACAATGATCGATTATGCAGAAGGCAAAGGGTATCAGTACCACATTCACACGAGGCCGGAAGATGTCGGAAGATATGTGATTCTGACCGGAGATCCGGGGCGCTGTAAAAAAATCGCGTCTTATATGGAGCACGCCGTGAAGGTGGCGGACAACAGAGAATTTGAGACATGGACGGGTGAACTTGACGGGGAAAAGGTGAGTGTCACCTCGACCGGAATCGGGGGCCCGTCGGCCGCAATCGCCATGGAGGAACTTGTGCGCTGCGGAGCGGATACGTTTCTCAGGGTCGGAACCTGCGGAGGCATGCAGACGGAAGTCCTTAGCGGAGATCTGATTATCGCGACCGCAGCTATCCGCATGGAGGGGACGACCAGAGAATACGCTCCCATAGAGTACCCGGCCGTAGCGGATTATCACGTGGTACAGGCTATGGCAGAGGCGGCGGACAGTCTGGGCTACCGGTATCACACCGGTGTTGTTCAGAGCAAGGATTCCTTCTACGGACAGCATGAACCAGAGAAGAAACCGGTGGGCTATGAACTTCTGAGTAAGTGGGATGCCTGGGTGCAGTGCGGAGCTCTCGGTTCCGAGATGGAGTCGGCGGCTCTGTTTGTAGTCGGCAGTGTACATCGGACCCGCGTAGGTTCCGTTCTTCTGACGATTGCGAATCAGGAGAGGGAAAAGCGGGGCCTTCTGAACCCGCAGGTGCACGATATCGATGCGGCGGTGAAGGTGGCCGTCGAGGCGGTGCGTCTGCTGATTAGCAGGGACGGTATTTAAAGAAACGGTGTACTTGACCGGTTTGGGAGTGAGGAGGAGACGGAATGACAGAACGGGAGGGAGCAGCCGGAAAGACTGTGATAAATGAAATGCAGACGGTGATCCGTTATGAGGAGTTGGCGGCCGCGGCTATTCAAGCCCGGCAGAGGGCATACGCCCCCTACTCCCGGTTTCTTGTCGGCGCGGCACTTCTTGACAGCGAGGGCAGGATCTGGATGGGATGCAACGTGGAAAATGCTTCTTATCCTGCCGGAAGCTGCGCGGAGAGAAACGCCGTCTGCAAGGCGGTGAGCGAGGGCGCGAGGGATTTTTCCGCGATCGCGATCTGTGGGGCGCCGCAGGATGCGGAAAACAGCGGTGAATTTCCGGAGTGTCCCCCCTGCGGCATCTGCAGGCAGGTGATGCGGGAGTTTGGCCGGCCGGAAATGGAGATTGTTCTCGTGAAGTCCGAAAGAGAATACCGGGTGCTGACGCTGGCAGAGCTTCTTCCGGAGAGTTTTGGCCCGGATCATCTCGGGGGAGGTGATCCGGCCTGCGTAAATTCCGGCAGGTAATGATTGAACGGATGAGAAGGAGGAAGAGAATTGAATACATTTCGAAGAGTGTTTGTGATTGTTCTGGATTCGCTCGGGATCGGGGAGATGCCGGACGCGGAGAGTTTCGGCGACGCCGGCGCGGACACGCTCGGCCATATCCTGGAGACGGCAGGGGAGCTTCAGATTCCGAATCTCCGTCAGATGGGCCTTCTGAACCTTCATCCCTCGCCGGTCATGGATGGCGTGGAGGAACCGGACAGCCTGTACGTCCGGCTCAAGGAATCCGGGAACACCAAGGACACGATGGGCGGTCACTGGGAGATGATGGGACTGCGGACGGAAAAACCGTTCAAAACGTTCACGGACACAGGCTTCCCGCAGGAACTGATCAAGGAACTGGAAAAGAGATGCGGAAAGCGGGTAATCGGAAACAAGGCGGCGAGCGGAACGGAGATTCTGGATGAACTCGGCGAGGAGGAGATCCGCACAGATGCGATGATTGTTTACACTTCTGCGGATTCCGTTCTTCAGATTGCGGGAAATGAAGAGACCTTCGACCTCGGGAATCTCTACCGCTGCTGCGAAATCGCCAGAGAACTGACGATGCGCGACGAGTGGAAGGTCGGCCGCGTGATCGCCCGCCCGTATCTCGGAGAGAAGAAAGGGGAGTTTGTCCGGACGAGCAACCGGAGAGACTACGCGGTTCGCCCGTTCGGACCGACCGCGATGGATGCCCTGAAGGACGCCGGCCTCGATGTGATCGCCGTCGGAAAAATCCACGATATTTTTTCCGGACAGGGGATTACCGAGTGGATGCATTCGGACAGCTCCGTTCACGGTATGCAGCAGACCGAAGAACTCGCAGGACGCGATTTTCACGGGCTCTGTTTCGTAAACCTCGTCGATTTTGACGCGCTCTGGGGACACAGACGGGATCCGTTCGGTTACGGAAAAGAACTTGAGAAATTTGATGTTGAACTCGGAAAGCTCCGGAAACTCCTGGGACCGGACGATCTTCTGATGCTCACCGCGGATCACGGAAATGATCCGACCTACAAGGGCACCGATCACACCAGAGAATGTGTGCCGCTTCTCCTGTGGTCGCCGCGCGGCCTGAGAAAAGGCGCGATGGAGGAAGAAGACAGTTTTTCAGTCATCGGCGCGACAATCGCGGAAAATTTCGGCGTGAAAATGCCGGAAGGCACACAGGGAAAAAGTATTTTATCGAAAATACGCTCCGTGTGACCAAAATCTCATAGAAGCAGGAGTATAATGAGACGTATCTACCGCAATATATTGAACTATATCTACTACCGCAAAAAAATATTCAATATGTGGAAATTCGAAAAACTTGATGTGAAAGGCTTATGTTGCATGAGGAATCTCAAACGAAAGAAAATAGGAATCAGGATGACGGCTCTCTCTCTCGGCCTGTGGATCGGCGCGCAGCCGGTCGCAACTTTTGCCGAGGAGATGCCATGGATCAAAAGTCAGACGGTTGATGATCAGACCTACGGAGACGCGGATGTCTCCGTGAGTATATCGGCCTCTTCTTCTGCAATTCTTTCCGTTTCTTCATCTGTTTCCGCCCGGTCGGCGTCCAGTGTGCCGCTGACACCGGTTGAAATTCCGGCGGCGTCCGCTTCGTCCTCTGCGGATGGCAGCGGGATTGCGCTTGATGCCGGACCGGAAGACGGGAATACAGACAACGGAAGAGATGCGCTCGCTGACGATGCGGCGGACGGATTGGATGTCGAGGTTGTTTCCGAGGAAAACGCTTCCGTCGAGGCTCAGGCCGCGAACAATCTTCTGGAGAAGAAGACCAATGAGGAACTGATCGCAGGACAGCACATCGTGGACATCGCCCCGGTGGTCAATGACTTCCGTTTTTATCTGGTCGACAGGGTGGAGTCTTATGCCCGCGGGACGGTAAGTGTGCGCGAAGAGATGTCGGATGAGTCGAGAGAGGTCGGCGTTCTCCCGGATCTGGGGCAGGCCTTCGAACTCAGAGATGAAGGAAACGGCTGGATTTATATTGAGTCCGGAACGGTCAGAGGTTTTGTCCGCACGGAAAATCTGATCCGCGGAGATGAAAAAAACGCTTTTGACGCTTCCTACGAGGCGGATGATGAGAACGGGGAGGCTGTGATTGTCGGCGATCTTCACAGACCCGCGAAGATGACGGTTACAATGCGCGAGAATAAGGCGTATTTCCATATCAGAGCTACGGTGTATGACCGCGTGGTTCCAAAGGTATACGCATTCGCAGTCTGCGATGACGTAAACATCCGGGAATCGGCGAACGACAGCGCCAGAATTGTCGGAACGATGAACGAGGGAATGCTCGCGTACATACTTGCCGGCAAAGGACAGACCTGGTGTTATGTGGAGTCCGGGGATGTCAGAGGATTCGTAAAGAGTGAGAAAATCCTCACCGGTAAAAAGGCAAATGCAATCGTTGAAGAAAAGGGGGAAGACAACCTTCTGACCGCAAACAAACTGGTGGAGCCGAAGGACAATGCGGCGACATACTTTACGTTTACGTCGGTCAAAGAGGGCAGTGAGATCAATCCTGTCCGTGACGCGATCCTGAAGACTGCGGCATCCTGTATCGGAAATCCCTATGTCTGGGGAGGTACCAGCCTCACGAACGGAGCGGACTGTTCCGGTTTTGTGCAGACGATCTACGCGCAGTACGGCATCTATCTTCCGAGAGTGGCCGAGGCGCAGTCACAGGTGGGAATTCAGATTCCGGTCGCGAACGCGGAACCGGGAGATCTCATTTTCTTCGCGAAAGACGGCTATGTCTATCACGTTGCGATCTATGCCGGAGACGGCAAGACCATTGAGGCGTTCAGTTCCGAGAGAGGAATCATCGCAAATACACTGGACACATCAAATGCTGTCTGGGCGACGAGAGTGATCGGGGATTAAAGCTGAAGAACAGACATGAATCTGAAAAGGAATCGCAGAGATAGGAGCCTCGCACGAAGTACTTCGTGCGAGGCTCCTTTTTGGTACGGTATCTACTTGTATTTATTTATCGTTGTTCATCTTCTTTACGTCGTTCATCATGAGAGCGCGTACCTTCAGCGGAAGTCCGAAGAGGTTGATGAAGCCGCTCGCGTCACGGTGATCGTAGAGATCTCCGGTTGTGAAGGATGCGAGGGAAGAGTTGTACAGGCTGTACGGAGAAGTTGTACCGTCTTTGATGATATTTCCCTTGTAGAGTCTCATCTTGACTTCACCGGTGACAACTTTCTGTGTCTCGGCTACGAAAGCGCGGATCGCCTCGGAGAGAGGAGTGAACCATTTGCCCTCGTAAACGGTTTGTGCGAACTGGCTGCCGAGTCTCTTCTTTGTCTCCATGGTCTCGCGGTCAAGGACGAGCTCCTCAAGCTGGTCGTGTGCTGCCATTAGGATTGTTCCGCCCGGTGTCTCGTAAACGCCACGGGACTTCATGCCGACAACGCGGTTCTCTACGATATCGATGATACCGATTCCGTTTGCGCCGCCGAGACGGTTGAGCTCCTCGATGATCTCGGATACCTTCATGGCCTTGCCGTTCAGAGTCTTCGGAACGCCGGCCTCAAAGGTGATGGAAATCTCTGTATCTTTGTCCGGAGCCTTCTCCGGGGAAACGGAGAGAACAAGGAGTTTATCGTAATTCGGTGCCTGGGACGGATCCTCGAGCTCCAGTCCTTCGTGACTGATGTGCCAGAGGTTGCGGTCGCGGCTGTAACCTTTACCCATGGAGAACGGAAGATCGATGCCGTGATCTTTGCAGAACTGGATCTCATCCTCACGGGAATCCATTTTCCATACTTCCGGCATACGCCATGGAGCGATGATCTTGATGTCCGGATCGAGAGCTTTGATACCAAGTTCGAAACGGATCTGATCGTTACCCTTACCGGTAGCTCCGTGACAGATCGCGGAAGCCCCCTCGCTGTGCGCGATCTCAACGAGTCTCTTCGCGATCAGCGGTCTTGCCATGGAAGTTCCGAGCAGATACTGATGCTCATATACGGCGCCGGCCTGTACACAGGGCATAATGTACTCATCGGCAAACTCGTCGACAACATCTTCGATATAAAGTTTGGAAGCGCCGCTGCTTAAGGCTCTCTCCTGAAGATTATCATCGGTCAGCTCTTCCTCCTGACCGCAGTTTATGCATACACAGATGATTTCATATCCGAAGTTTTCTTTCAGCCACGGGATCAACGCGGTCGTGTCAAGACCGCCGGAATATGCAAGAACAACTTTTTCACTCATAGGTAAACCTCCTCCGGAATTCAGATTGAATTCATATTGTTTTCAACGATTGTAACTATACAATATCCGGCTGTCGATTGCAAGAGTGAATGTATTTTTTTGAATAAACTTGCATAAAATACAGAGTGCATGTATAATTATGCACAACCAATGCTTTACAGATCACAGAAATAAGCGTATCCTTATTTCGTGAGCCGGAAGGGGGATTTTTCGTGAATATTTGCGGCGGGACGGGAGAAAAGATTTTTTCTTCCTATAAAACCGGAAGGTACGAAAAATGAGAAAGCAAAAAGGAAGCGGTCTCCTCTGTATCCGGCGGAACGTAAAGTTTATACATAATAATGCATAAGATCTGTGTCAGATGACAGATGGAGAAGTGAGGTGCGAAGGATTATGGAACTTGGTAATCTTGGAGTTACAGCGGCAAAGGGATTTCAGGCAGCGGGCGGCTGCGCCGGAATCAAAAAGAACAACACGAAAGATATGGCGATGATTTACAGCACAGTTCCCTGTGTGGCGGCCGGTACGTTTACCACGAATCAGGTGAAGGCTGCCCCGGTTCTCTGGGACAGACATATCGTATATGAGTGTGAACAGGCGCAGGCGGTTGTCATCAACAGCGGTATTGCCAATGCGGCGACAGGCAGAGAGGGGTATGAGGCCTGTGAAAAGACGGCCGAGGCGGCAGGCGCTGCGCTGAAAATTCCGTCAGACTCCGTTTTTGTCGCATCCACCGGTGTCATCGGACAGCAGATCCCGGTTGATAAAATCACGGCGGGAATCGATATGCTGGTGCCGCTGCTCTCGGATTCCAGAGAGGCTGCAAGCGTCGCTGCACACGCGATCATGACGACGGATACCAGAGCCAAAGAAGTTTCGGTGACGGTGCAGATCGGCGGCAAAGACGTGACCATCGGCGGCATGTGCAAGGGAGCCGGCATGATCCATCCGAATATGTGCACCATGCTTTCCTTCATCACTACAGACGTGGCCATTACAAAGCCGCTGCTGCAGAAGGCACTGTCCGGCGTAGTCTCTGACAGTTACAATATGATCTCTGTGGATGGAGATACTTCCACCAATGACACCTGTCTGGTTATGGCCAATGGTCTGGCAGGCAACCCTGAGATCAGCGAAGAGGGAGAGGACTACCGGATCTTCGCCGGGGCTCTGGCCGAAGTCAACCAGGCGCTGGCAAAAATGATTGCCGGAGACGGAGAGGGAGCCACCAGACTTTTTGAAGTAAAAGTCATCCATGCCGAGAGCAAGGAGCAGGCAGTTACACTGGCGAAATCCATCGTAACCTCCTCTCTTACCAAGGCAGCGATCTTCGGAAGAGATGCGAACTGGGGAAGAATCCTCTGTGCCATGGGATATTCCGGAGCACCCTTCAATGTAGAGACCGTGGATCTGTACTTTGAGAGCAAAGCGGGCAAAATCCAGATCACGGAGAATAGCGTGGCCACTGACTACAGTGAAGAAGAGGCTACAAGAATCCTGTCTGAGGATGCGGTGACAGCCATCGCCGACATCAAGATGGGAGAGGAGCAGGCCACAGCCTGGGGCTGCGATCTGACTTTCGATTATGTAAAAATCAACGCGGATTACCGTTCATAAATAAAGGGGAGTAATTGAGTCATGGTTAATCAGAAATATCTTGATAAAGCAGAAGTACTGATCGAGGCATTGCCGTACATCCAGCGCTTCAACAGAAAAATCATCGTTGTCAAATACGGCGGAAGCGCCATGATCGACGAGGAGCTTCAGCAGAATGTAATCAAGGATGTCGTTCTTCTGAAACTGGTAGGTTTCAAGCCGATCCTTGTACACGGCGGCGGAAAGGAAATCTCCCGCTGGGTTGGAAAAGTGGGTATGGAGCCGAAGTTTGTGAACGGACTGCGCGTAACCGACGAGGATACCATGGAAGTGGCCGAGATGGTGCTGAACAAGGTCAACAAAGGGCTTGTGAGCATGGTGGAATCCCTGGGTGTAAAAGCTGTCGGCCTCTCCGGAAAGGACGGCGGACTCCTTCAGGTCAACAAGAAACTCTCGAACGGCGAGGATATCGGTTATGTCGGAGAGATCAAAAAGGTTGATCCGAAGGTGATCAACGATCTTCTTGAGAGAGATTTCCTTCCGATCATCTGCCCGATCGGCACGGATGATTCCTACCACTCCTACAATATCAACGCGGACGACGCGGCGAGCGCGATCGCCGAGGCCATGAACGCGGAGAAGCTTGCGTTCCTGAGCGATATTGAAGGCGTATATTATGACAAGGACGATCCGTCCACACTGATCTCAGAGCTCACCGTTGCCGAGGCAGGGGGACTCATCGAGAGCGGACACGTGGCAGGAGGAATGATCCCGAAACTTCAGAATTGCATCACGGCCATTGAAAACGGCGTAAACAGAGTCCATATCCTTGACGGAAGAATTCCCCACTGTCTGCTTCTGGAGATCTTCACAAACAAAGGAATCGGTACGGCAATACTCAGAAATGAAGAGGAGAAATACGGCAATGAAAACCAGTGATTACATGAAAACGACCGATGAATATGTCCTTCACACCTACAACAGATTTCCGCTTGTGCTCGAAAAAGGAGAGGGCGTTCGTCTCTATGATACCGACGGAAAAGAGTATCTGGACTTTGCCGCCGGAATCGCCGTATTTGCCCTTGGCTACAACAATCTGAAGTACAACGGGGCAGTGAAGGATCAGGTGGACAAGCTGATCCACACCTCCAACCTTTTCTACAACGTACCCATGGCCACCGCGGCAAAAAAACTGGCCGAGGCCTCCGGTATGTCGAAAGTCTTTTTCACAAACAGCGGTACAGAGGCTATTGAGGGAGCCATCAAGGCGGCCCGCAAATATGCGTATCTCAAAGACGGGGGGACAGATCATGAGATCATCGCAATGAAACACTCCTTCCACGGCCGCAGCCTCGGAGCTTTGTCGGTGACCGGAAATGACCATTATCAGGAGCCCTTCAAACCGCTGATCGGTGGTATCAAATTTGCCGATTTCAACGATCTGGAGAGCGTGAAGGCCTACGTCACAGACAAGACCTGCGCCATCATCATGGAGACCGTTCAGGGTGAAGGCGGCATTTATCCTGCAGAGCCGGCTTTCCTTGAGGGGGTAAGAAAACTCTGCGACGAGAAGGATATACTTCTGATCCTGGATGAGATCCAGTGCGGAATGGGACGTACCGGTCATATGTTTGCATGGCAGGAATACGGCGTGAAACCGGATATCATGACAAATGCCAAGGCTCTTGGCTGCGGCGTGCCGGTAGGCGCTTTTGTACTCAATGAGAAGGCAGCGTCCAAATCCCTGGTTCCGGGAGATCACGGAACCACCTACGGCGGAAACCCGCTGGCCACAAGAGCCGTGGATACCGTCTTCGATATTTTTGCCGAAGATCATATCATCGAGCATGTACAGGAGATCACACCCTATCTCGAGAAGAGACTGGATGAACTGGTGTCGAAATACGACTTCCTCTCCACAAGACGCGGAAAAGGTTTCATGCAGGGACTGGTGGTTGAGGGACGTCCCGTGGGAGAAATCATCAACAAGGCGCTTTCCAACGGCCTGATCATCATCAGCGCGGGCAGCAATGTGCTCCGCCTGGTTCCGCCACTCGTCATTGAGAAGAGTGACATCGATGAGATGATCGAGAAGCTGGAGGCTTCCTTCTAATAAAGAAAGGATCTTTTGAAAAATCTGCTCAAAGATTCTACATGGCTGTCGGCATTAGCCGGCAGCTTTTCTGTTTTACATGAAAATACTTCGCAGTTTCTATAAGACAAAACGCCCCGCTTGCGGACTTTGTTACCGAAATTTGAAGAAAAAATACATCGCGGTTAAGAAACGAAATCATAGAGATTTCCGCAGACTTGTAATTGTTACAAAAATTCGATACAATAGGTAACGTCAGATATCACGCAGATCCGGATGAAAGGAGTCCGGAGTGATACAGATGAAAAAAATACGAAAACTGGCTGTCATAATCTTTGGATCGGTCATGCTCTGTTCCTGTGGAGGATCGGAACTTGTCTATGATCTTGGGACCGGAAGTTTGTCTTCCGCCGCGGACAGTCGGGACATGGACAGAACAGAGGCTTCGGAAGAAGAAAAAAGGGGAAGCGGAAAGCGGCACCCTGCGGAGACTTCTTCGACGGAGCAGAAAGCTGAGGATGGAGCATCTCCGTCGGGACCGGGAAAGGGGATTCCGGCTTCGGGCGGTATTTACGTCTATGTGTGCGGTGCCGTTGAACGGCCGGGCGTCTATCAACTTCCCTCGGGAAGCCGCGTTTTTCAGGCGCTGGAAGCGGCCGGAGGCACGACAGAGGATGCGGATGACAAGGCGCTCAACCGGGCACAGCTTCTGTCAGACGGTGACCAGATCATCGTATATACGGGGGAGGAAGTACAAGCCGGGCAGACAGCACTTCCTGCGACGGCCGGAAGGACGGCCGGACAGCAGGGAACAGCAGGGAACGGACCGGCTGGTTCGGAATACGGACAGAAGGTAAACATCAATTCGGCCGGATCGGAAGAACTGCAGACGCTGCCGGGCATCGGGGAAGCCAAAGCAGAGGCGATCATCCGTTATCGCGAAGAGCACGGAGGGTTTTCCGGAATCGAAGAAATACAGAAGATCTCCGGAATCAAACAGAAGGCTTTCGAAAAGATCAAAGACTATATCGAGGTATAATATGGCAAACAGAGTACTTGTAGTAGATGATGAGAAACTGATCGTAAAGGGAATACGTTTTTCTCTGGAGCAGGACGGATACGAGGTGTCCTGTGCCTATGACGGAGAAGAGGCGTTGAACATGGCAAAGGAGAATACCTACGACATCATTCTTCTGGATCTCATGCTTCCCAAAATGAACGGACTGGATGTCTGCCAGCAGATCAGAGAATTCTCATCTGTACCGATCATCATGCTCACTGCAAAGGGCGAGGACATGGACAAGATCATGGGACTCGAGTATGGTGCGGATGACTACATTACGAAGCCGTTCAATATCCTGGAGGTGAAAGCCAGAATCAAGGCAATTCTCCGCCGCGCGAGAAAGCCGGAGAAGACAGAGGAGAAGACCAAAGTCGTACAGGCCGGCGATCTGAAACTCGACTGCGACAGCCGCCGGGTATTCATCGGCGATGGCGAGGTGAACCTGACAGCGAAAGAATTCGATGTTCTCCAGCTGCTGGTCTTCAACCCGAACAAAGTCTACAGCAGAGAGAACCTTCTGAACATCGTCTGGGGCTACGAATATCCGGGCGATGTGCGGACTGTTGATGTACACATCCGTCGGCTTCGTGAAAAAATCGAGAACAATCCAAGCGAGCCGAAGTACGTACACACCAAGTGGGGCGTGGGCTATTACTTCCAGGCATAAAAAATTCCTGGAGAGCCCGGAAACCCTTATAAATAAAGGGTTTTCGGCTTCCTGAAAAAAGAGATATGTTCTCTTGATTGTTACCGGGGTAGTGGGTCAAGGTGCTATTTTTGCACTTTGACCCTCTTTTTTTGCCCAAAAACTGATACATTTCACATCGCATACCTCTTCGCCAACAGCGATGAGATTGAGAAGAAAAAGAGAATCACAAAGTATCTGAAGGATATGGTGGGAAAGTTGGAAGAAACCATTCAGGGGCGAATGCTCACTAGCGATAACCTGGTGGAAGAATTCTATTGCTCCGCCAGGGATGTGGAGTTCGATGTCCTGGGGCAGACCCTGGACCGGTATCTGGAGATGACGTACAGAGGGGAGGAGGCGGACACAGAGTAAGCGTTTGCACCATAGTGAGGCCCCCCTGTGCCCCGTGAGACTGAAAAAATACCTCGTCCTTTCCTCTGAGTTAAGTGCATAGAAAAATACAAAATGTATTTATATATGCACTTGATCTGTGATATAATTCTATTGTATTCAAGAAGGGAGTAAGGATATCATGTCAAAATCGAAAATCTTTTTGTTGAATTATAAAGTGAAGGGGATAAAATCACTGGATCAGGAGGTCGAATTATCGTTTGCTCCAAAAACGATCACGAGAAAATTTAACCCGAGTGAATATAATATTAAAGGTATTTATGGTATGAATGGTGCCGGAAAATCCGGTATCGTTTTTTCGGTTCGGTTATTGAAGAATCTGTTATTGAATGAGAACTATTTAAATAATCCCATTGTGCAGACGACCTTTGAAAAAATGATCAATAAAAAGCTGGGATTTATGAACGTTGAGGCGGAGTATCTGGTTGAAAACAACGAAATGTTTCATAGAGTCAAATACGTAATACGGATTGAAAAAAACAAAGACTCCAAATATGTGATCAAGTCAGAAGAGCTGATGTATCGATATGCTTCGTCAAGAACGGAAAAGATGAATACTGTTTTTTCAGTGCAGGACGGAGAAATTATCCAATTACTGGATAACTGCAAAAGCGCATCAGATTTGGTGGAGGAGATTGTAGATACCACAAAGAACCTCTTGATTGCAGCCTCCATGCCGGCATTAGCCGCAAGACAGGTATTGGCGTATGGGATCAGCCGGGATTTACATGATATAGAATACCGAATTATGGGATCAATCATGATCTTCGCGATGTCGTTGCATTCGTATTTAGATGATTCAGATGACTATGCCTGGTATGCAGCTAACGAATATAAAGAAGAGAATATTAAGGTGTTGTCGGATTATGAAGGATATGTCGATAATGTGTTGGATTTAAACAAATGGCGTCTGAAGATTTTGAATCCCAACCATAATATGGTGGCCAAGGATGCCTTTGATGAATTTCAAAAAGATATAGAAAAACTGTGTGGCTTTATAAAGATTTTCAAATACGATCTGGAAGAGATCTGCATTGAGAAGAGAGAGAATGCAGAGTACTATGATTGCGAATTAATCATGGTATATAACGATTACAGAATAGGAGCGGAATTCGAGAGCACAGGCATAAAGAAATTAATCAAACTCTATTCATACTTCGGAAAAATGGCTGCCGGTGACATAGTATTCATTGATGAATTAGATTCCAATCTCCATGATGTGTATTTATGCGCTTTATTGGAATATCTGGTGGAATATGGAGAGGGGCAGTTATGCTTCACGACGCATAATGTCGGTCCTATGGATGTTTTGAAAAAACGTAACAAGTCCATCGATTTTTTGTCCATAGATCACAGGATTTATTCGTGGGTTAAAAGTGGAAACTATTCACCTTCCAAGCTTTATAGAAAGGGTATGATAGAAGGTTCTCCGTTTAATATCGACAGCATGGATTTCATAGGTATTTTTGATATGGACGAGGAAGTGGAGGATGAGTAATGGGGATTCAGCTGATCATATGTATGGAAGCAAATAAAAAATGCAAGTCAGACTATTTCTATATCAAAGATACCATAGAGTTCTTTTATAATTATGACCATGCTCATACGAAATTTACGCAAATATACATGGACGGAAAAGGAAACTATCGAAAGGCGAATGTTGTCAACGAAATTGAAAAGGCAATCAGAGAATACAGCGTAAACGGAAAAGACAGTAAGAGTTATGTTTTATATTTTTTCGATTGTGATGCATATGATTCAAAACCGGAGGATGCCTCGTTTCTAAAAGAAGCAGAGAAATACTGCGAACAAAACCATTATAGATTTGGATGGTTTTGCAGAGACGTCGAAGATGTGTATTTGAAAAAAAGAGTGGCTGATACGGAAAAGAAGAATACGGCATTACAATTTACAAAAAAGAAAAAAATCACGGATGTAAAGTCGTCAGATCTCAGAAGTAAAACGTATGGAAAGCAAAGGAGCAATATCTGTTCTATACTTGATGATTACTTGCAGAGAAAAGATAATCGATAATTTAATTGTTGATGAAGCCTTTTAACGAAAGACATCCCTCTCATGGGGGGTGTTTTTTTGCGCCTAATTATGAAAGCGAATCATGTGGCTAAGTATGAATGTTTGCGTTATCTCAGGTATGCTAGAGTAAAATTGTAAAAGTAGAGAAAAAGAATCGGACATGCAGAGCCGGACGGGACCCAAACCAATTGGATCCGGAGCTGCATCTTCCGGTTCTTTTTTTGTCTCATGGACAATTGCATCACATTCACTATGAGACAAAGAATCATTTTGATAAGAAAGGGAGGACATTACAGTGTTAAGAGAAGAATTTTATAAAACAGTGGATGAGGAAGGGGCAGCGTTCCTTCCGCAGGAGTTTCTCGGATCGAAGGTGCAGGTAGGTGTGGTGGAAAAGACTTCCGGAAATTACATGGGGGCTTCCATCCTTCTTCCGGATTCGATCATCAGTCCGGTTGTCAACCTGGACTCGATCTATGAGAAGATCAGAGATCTGGATATGCCATCTGCCATGTATAAGGTTGGACAGGTATTTGAACAGGTTCTGACCGGCATGGATCGGGAATTGATCAACATTGTATCTTCGGACAAGATCGGGGAGATGTTTGAAAACTACGACATGCTGAAGGAAAACCTCTTTGTTGCCTGTGCATCGCAGAGTGCCAGGTTCTCTAAGAACAAAGTCCCGATGGAAATGCGCGGGGATATCCGACTGGTTGTAAAGCTGAATGTAAGCAATAAGACCTTTGGCACAGAGACAATCACAATAACCAAATCACAGATGAAGCACCTGGGAATCTCCGGTGAGAGGCTGTTCGAGGATGCCTTTGCGAATATGAAGGAGAAGCTGGGAGTAAGGTTTCAGTCTCTGGGAGAAGTTCTCGGCATGCTGAATCTTCCGCCGGAAGAGAAACTGGATCGTGTATTGTATGTGCTTTCCAGTGAAAGGGGAACGCTGGGTGCATCGATGTTGTATGCGCCGGGAGTTATGGAAGATATTTATCAGAAGATGCAGGGAGATTACCCGCTCTCCCTTTTTTCTCCGGAAAAAGAAGCATTAATGTCGGAAGAATCCGAAGTCCTTGAGGTTTCATTTTCGGCGGGTGCGCTGCTTCATGAACTGCGGGAAGCAGCCGGCTTAAGTCAGGAGGGATTGGCGAAGATCCTTCTGACATCGAAAGAGAAGATCCGGTGCGTCGAGGAAGGCAATGGCACATTCGGATCCTTCGAATGGAATATGGCCGCGAAGATGAATGACGAACACCCGGACAAAGGATACGTCCATCCGGTTCATGTCATTATCGATCCGAAGACCGGGCGTTATCTTGATCAAGTACAAGAAACTTCCCCGGTGGAAGCAGTGGCTCAGATTCCGGCCGGATCAAAGACTGTGATTCTGACGAACCACGATATACTCTACGGGAACTACAAGAAGCAACCCTCGGATAAGAAGACACTGGAAGAAGCAATCCGGAGATTTATGGAGGGGAAGACGGCTTCAGAAAAAGAACGTGAGAAAGACACCGGCAACGGTACGGGTACAGGGGAAACCTCATTGATCCATGAGGTGGACTTCCTGAATCAGTTTGCTGAGAAAACATTGCATCTGAGCCCCGCCCGCCTTGATCTGCTCCATCAGGCATTCGGGATGGGAATCCCCGAGGAGACAATCCTTGAGATGTGCGATATGGATGAGGAGACATGCAAATATATCATGCGACAGCGAGCTGGAGGATACATTGACAATTAGCAGATTTGGTTGTAAATGTTAATTGAAATTCGGCAAATAGACGAAATGCCGAAAATAGATCAAATCGGAATAGAAATACGAATAACTACGGATATACTGTAAAAAAACTACGGATGGCCTTGATTTTTTCTGCGGGAGTGTATATGCTAAAGAAAAAAGACGCAGGGAGTGATTATCATGTTAAAGAAATTCAGCGTGGAAAATTTCAAAGGCTTTAAGGATAAGATCACTTTGGATATAGGATCGCCCAGTAATTATGGGTTTCACCCGGAGATTATCGAAGGAAACTGTATAACTAAGGGAATCATTTACGGTATCAATGGGTGCGGGAAGTCAAACCTCGGACTTGCTATCTTTGATGTGATCACACATTTGACGGAGAAACAAAAGCTCTTACAAAGCTATGACTTTTATCTCAATATGAGCGGGAGAAAATCATTTGCCGAGTTTGAGTATACATTTGTTTTTGAAGGGCATGAGTTGGTATATAGGTATTCGAAGACAGCGGTTGATGCATTGAGGCAGGAGAGTCTGTCCATCGATGGTAAAGAGGTTATCTATTATGATTTTCTCAGCCGGGATGGATTTACCTTGTTGGAAGGTTCAGATACATTAAACTCATCGATCAAAAACGAAAGTCCGATCTCCCGCGTAAAATATGTAAGCGGCAATTCCATCCTTACAGATAATGAGCAGAATAGAGTGTTCAAAAAATTCATGGATTTTGTGGATCGGATGCTTCTGTTCTATTCGTTGGACAACAGAGGGTATGAAGGATTCATGAATGGAGCGGAAGGGATTGCTGAGGGAATATGTAATGCGGGAAAAGTCATGGATTTCCAACAGTTTTTGAAGGAAAATGACATAGAGTATGATCTGTATGAGCGCGAGGTGGATGGAAGAAAGGCAATTTATTGTCACTTTGATAATACGGATGCTGATTTCTTTAAGATTGCATCTACAGGAACCAGATCGCTTGCGCTATTTTACTACTGGTATATTCGCATGAAGAAGGCCTCGTTCGTTTTTATTGATGAGTTTGATGCGTTCTATCATTTTGAACTGTCAGAGAGTGTTCAGAAAAAGGTTAATGAGATACAGTATGTGCAGATTTTTACAACTACGCATAACACGGATCTGATGAGCAATGATCTTCTTAGGCCGGACTGTTACTTCCTACTGCAGGATAACAATATCAAAGCAATTTCCGAACTGACAGAGAAAGAGCTGAGACAGGCTCATAATCTTCAGAAAATGTATAAGGCAGGTGCGTTTAATGGCTGACAGAGACTATAAGGCATTTATAGTCGAAGGAGAAGTTAGGGAACCGCTGACACATTGGAGTATGTGAATTATTCTGGAAAGATCAGTCCGTATGAAGTATATGTACGAGAAGTGAATGAGACCCGGGGGGAAGGCGTTTTTGTACTGAGTGCATTTCCTGAGTTCCTTGTGGATTATTTTGGTCAAAAGCTTTGGAGAAATTGCGTGAGACACAAGAAGAATAGGCGGGAGCAACAGTGCTTACGTGATATTCCCAACCTTTTCTCCAAACGGCATATCAAATCTCCTCATCGGATATAAAATACGAGAAGAACTAATGTTCGGATTTAATATTGACATAATCCGTGTATGAACATATACTCGATTACATCAACAGGTAATTGAATCGCCTATATCATAGCCTGTTGGGCAATAGAAAATCAATGAGATGCAACACCTTTTCGCTACCATTACACGATGAGAATGACAGAAAGGGTTCTCCGATGAATCGTCGGGAACCGTGAACAGGAGGTATGATCATGGTGATTGAGGGGGTACGGGCAGAAGATATCCGTTTGGGATTTGAGCAGAAAGTGCTTCCGTTACAGTTGTATTTTATGGGAAAGAAGTGGATCGAAGAGATCAAAGAAGTTCCCGGCAAGGTATATGACTGTCTGGACGATCTTTATCATATGGTGGGAATGAGCTGTCCTTATAACAGGAGAGATTTTGATGTGAACAGTTATACTGAATCGGATGGCACTGAGATCGTGGAAATCATGCTTCCGGAGCCGACCATGGATATGATGTGCAGGTGCATTTATTTTGTCCACGATCCGGATTTTCGGCAGGTGTCCTATTATACATATGAGCTTTCTTACGGCGAGTACTATCTGACAGAGTGGAAGGTAAATCCGATCTTCATGAATGATGATTCTCTGGCAATGAAAGCGATTAACAGCAGGCGCGCAGCGCGAGAAGCCTCCACCGGCTCCGCTATGCTCGCGCTTCTGTCCTCGGTTTCCTACTATTCGAGGAGAATGTCACACCTCTGCGGGCGATATGTCAACCGTGAATTTGAAAATGGTTGACGAGCGCTCGTCCTCTGAAATACAATGAAGGGTGTCTTTGACACATACAGTTTGAATGAACGGGGGAATGAAAATGGCAGTCGATTGTCTGAAACTGGCGGACGAGATCATAGCGGGAAAAAAACTGGAAGAGAGCGACGACCTCTCCTTTTTTTTAGCAGCAGATCTTGCGGAACTGAGACAGGGAGCGGACAGGATCCGAGCTCACTTTTGTGGAGACAAGGTGGACCTGTGCACGATCATCAGCGGAAAAGAGGGGCGGTGCAGTGAAAACTGCAAGTTCTGCGCCCAGTCCGCGCATCATCACACCGGTTGCGAGGTACACGATCTTCTGGATGAGGATGAAGTACTTGCGGCGGCAAGGGCAAATCAGGAGGAGGGTGTCGACCGGTTCGCGATGGTAAACTCCGGCCGCAGACCGACGGAGGAGGATTTCGAGAAAATCATCGGGATCTACACGCGGATGCGGGACGAGTTGAAGATCGGCCTTTGCTGTTCCCTGGGGTTCCTGACTTCGGAGCAGTTTCGAAGGCTGAAGGAGGCCGGAGTAACAGCGATCCACTGCAACATAGAGACGTCTTTGAGGAACTTCCCGAACGTCTGCACGACCCATACCTTTGCAGAGAAGATCGAGAACATCCGCCGGGCGCAGGCAGAGGGACTCTCCGTCTGTTCCGGAGGAATCATCGGTATGGGAGAGACCTGGCAGGACCGAATCGACATGGCTTTTACGCTTCGCTCACTGGGAATCCGTTCCGTACCGGTGAACTCCCTGATGCCGATCAAGGGAACGCCGATGGAGAATCTGTCTCGTCTCACTGAGGAGGACATCATACGGACCATCTGTATCTTCCGCTACATCAATCCGGAGGCGGATATCCGTCTCGCGGGAGGAAGAAGTCTGATGGCGGACAATGGGAAAAGCGCGTTTTCTTCCGGAGCCTCTGCCTCTATCACCGGAAATATGCTGACAACCTCCGGATCAACGATCCGTCAAGACAAAGAGATGCTGGCGGAACTCGGGAGGGACACGACGCCGGACCGGGAACGGAGTGGCTGCGGCTGTCGGTGAAGCAGGGCAGAATCCGGGAAATGTGACAATGTCAAAAACTTTGTGACCGTAATTTTATCATTTGCTAGAAAATGCTGAAAAGTTTATGCATTAGTAGATTGCGAACAAAAATTATATATGATAATCTCTAAACAACAGAACAGTTCTTCTAATATTCAGTGAATGACAGGTGACGAGCATGCATGATAATGAATGGATTATTTTAGACGAACGCGAAAGTACTTACAGATTTGACCATCTCGGAGAGACGTTGAAAATTCTGCGCAAGCATTTAGGCAAGACGCAAAAAGAAATAGCAGACGATCTCAACTGTACACCGGGATACATCAGTAATATGGAGACCGGACGCACAGCGCTGTCGACCAGAGTTCTCTCGTACTACGCGAGACGTTCGGGAATGACAATTGACGATATTCTGGCTGGAAAAGAACCGGGATATGACAGAACCTATGCGGATATACAGCTTCAGGAAGCGGTATCGCATCTGTCCTATACGAAAAAGAAATGCCTCCTGGATACCATCAGACTCTGGAAGAGTGCTGAGGCCGAGGAGGAAAGACTGGTGCGGGCAGAGCTGGAAAAGAACAAAGAAGAATAACAGGAAGCCGGGAGCGAGAGTTCCCGGCTTTTGTATTATGGAAATTCCTCCGGAATTTCCATGACACAAAACGATCTATTTGTAAGCACCCTCGCGTGATGCGTAGATGTTTTGCATCCGCACCCCGGTGCGAGAATATCGCGGGCGACGTTCTTTTTATGGTACAATATACAGATATATGCGGGGACAGCGGGAAGGACAATACATGGAACAGAAAGTATTTGTTTATTATACAGAAGAAGCTAAGTGGGAAGAGGCGGAGGCACTGGCGGCGCATCTTCAGATCGCCGCGACGGGATCGGAAGAGGAAATCCGGGAGGCGGACATGGTGCTCCGGCTGGACGCCGAAGGGCTGTCGCTGACAGGTGACGGGCTGAAGCTTCGGGGAGATTTCCGGAAAATGCTGCCCCGGCTGAAACACAACAACCTGTCGCACGAGAGTGTCGTGAAGGCTGCGAAACTCAAAGGGTTTGACGGGAGACCGACGGTTGTGGACGCGACGGCTGGAATGGGGGAGGATTCCCTTCTTCTCGCGGCGGCCGGGTGCACGGTTCACATGTACGAATACAATCCGGTGGTTGCCGCCCTGCTCTCGGACACTCTGCGAAGAGCACTGGAAGATCCGGATCTCGCGGAAATTGTACGCCGGATGCACCTGCACGAGGGTGACAGCGTGAAGGCGTTGCGGGAAATGGCAGAGAAACTGGATCGCGGAGAAGCGGAAGAACGGCCGGATCTGATCCTTCTGGATCCGATGTTTCCGGAAAGGAAGAAGAGTTCACTCGTGAAGAAGAAACTTCAGCTGATCCAGCAGCTGGAACATCCCTGTGAGGACGAGGCTGCCCTGGTCGATGCGGCTCTTCAGGTAAAACCGAGAAGAGTGATGATCAAGAGACCTGTGAAGGGACCGTTTCTGGCAGACAGAAAACCGTCGTATTCGATCACCGGAAAAAACATCCGCTACGACTGCATGATCCCATAATTTTTTTCAAACACCCGGATAATCGTGATATAATACAGCTCAGTCAATATAGTGTTCGCAACAGATGCCGCGGAAAATATGCGGTTTGGATCCGGGCGCACAGGGGAGAAACTTTGCGCCTGTTCGGAGGAGAAGATATGAATGTACGTGAGGAAGCAAGAAAAATGAAACTCTGCGCGCCGTCGCTGGCGGCGTCTTCCATCGAGAAAAGGAATGCGGCTCTTGAGAAGATCGCAGAGGGACTTCAGAATAACAAAGAGAGGATTTTTACCGCAAACCGCGAGGATATGAAAGCGGCGGAGGACGCCGGGATTCAGCAGGCTGTCCTGAAGAGACTCAAATACGATGAGGCGAAGATGCAGGACGGGATTGCGGGAATCCGCGAGCTGATTTCTCTTCCGGATCCGGTGGGACGTGTTCTTCTGTCCAGAGAGCTGGACGAGGGACTGGAGCTCCGGAGGATCAGCTGTCCGATCGGTGTGATCGGCGTAATATTCGAGGCGCGTCCGGACGCTCTCGTGCAGATTTCATCGCTCTGTATCAAGAGCGGAAACTGCGCGATTCTGAAGGGCGGTAAGGAGACTACGTTCACCAACCGGGTGCTCTTTGAGATTATCCGGGAGAGCGTTCTCGCGGCGGGAATGCCGGAGGGCTGTCTGCTTCAGGTCGAGCAGCACAATGAGATCGACGAACTTCTCGCCTGCGACAGAGACGTGGATCTTCTGATTCCGCGCGGCTCCAACAAATTTGTGCAGTACATCATGGACAATACAAAGATTCCGGTGATGGGACATTCCAGCGGAATCTGTCACGTATATGTGGACGAGAAGGTGGATGAGGAGCAGGCCATCCCGGTCATCGTGGACGCGAAGATCCAGTACGCCGCAGCCTGCAATGCCGCCGAGACGATTCTCGTGAACCGGAAAATTGCCGCAGACTTCCTTCCGAAGGCGGCAAAAGCCCTTCGGGATGCAGGCGTCTCTCTTCGGGGGACAGAGGAAGCGGCAAAGATCATTGCCCTTGACGGCGTAATGGGCGAGGACGATTTTGCAACAGAGTACAACGACCTGATCATGTCCGTGAAGCTGGTGGATGATGTAAAGGAGGCGGTCGACCATATCAACCGCTTCGGTTCCCATCACACAGACAGCATTCTCACAACCGATGATGAGAGAGCGGAGTACTTTATGCAGATGGTGGATTCCGCCGGCGTGTACCGCAACTGTTCGACGAGATTCGCGGACGGCTACCGGTACGGTTTCGGCGCGGAGGTCGGAATCAGCACCGGAAAACTTCACGCGCGGGGACCGGTGGGACTGGACGGACTTGTGACCTACAAGTACCGCCTGTGCGGTCACGGACAGATCGTCGCCGACTATGCTTCCGGAAAGAAGTCTTTTCATCACAGAGATCTTTGATCTCAGTCGGAGGAAGCAAAGGATGTTTTTGAGTGAAGACAGAATAGAGGGAATCCTCACAGACCGCTATGCGGAATTTATGAGACACGGGACGCCGGACAGCCTCGCCTACGGGGTTGTGGATGACGCTGTGTATCTGAAGGCGATCCGAGAGGCCGAGGAGCAGGAGACGATCCGGCTCTCCACGGCGATCTCGACCGACGGTAATCCGGAAAAGGTTCTGGAACGTGTTTTTGAGGAATATGGAAAGATTCTTCAGGTCGGAGAAGAAGACGGCGTGCGGCAGGTCGCCGGACTCTTTCTTCACCGGACGGACCGGCCGCAGGACTACCGCAGGAAACATCCTCCGGTGCTCTGTCTGTGCTGGTTTTCCGGTTTCAACATCTGCGTGATTCTCTGCGCGAAGAATCCGCCGGAGAACCCGGATGCGGCGGCCGAGGCGTGCGAGGTGTTTGAGGAAGCCGTAAATAAATACAACCGGATGCTCAATCACGGAGAGAAGGTGGAGATTTCCAGGCAGAAAAAACACAAAACCGGACTGATCCACAAACTGCGGGAATGGAGCAGAACTTCCGGAAAAGACGGCGGGAAATGACTTTATCGGCGGAGTGATACGGATCGGACTGGAGATTTTTATCCGGCGAATGTTTTTTAAATTGGAACGGGGGTATCCACAATGAAGACAAAGATTTATATCGATGGTCAGGCAGGTACAACGGGACTGCAGATTTATGACCGCATCGGAGCGAGAGAGGATCTTGAGCTGCTCCGGATTGACGAGGACAAGAGACATGACATCGAAGAGAGAAAGAAGTTCCTGAACGCGGCGGATATTGTCTTTTTATGCCTGCCGGACGCAGGAGCTGTCGAGTCGGTTTCGCTGATCGAAAACCCGGAGGTCAGAGTGATTGACGCCTCTACGGCGCACCGTACAGCGGACGGATGGACCTACGGCTTCCCGGAACTCTCCCGGGAGCAGAGAGAGGCGATTCGAAAAAGTAAGAGGGTGGCGAATCCGGGCTGCCATGCCACAGGATTTATCGCGGCCACGGCGCCTCTGATTTCAATGGGGATTCTCCCGAAGGATTATCCGCTCACCTGTTATTCGCTGACCGGTTATTCCGGGGGCGGAAAAAAGATGATCGCGGAATACGAGGACGGGGCGAGGGCAGAGGAACTCAGCTCGCCGGCGATCTACGGACTCACCCTGAAACACAAACACATTCCGGAGATGCAGAAGCTCACCGGGCTTGCGTACCCGCCGGTGTTTATGCCTGTGGTTGATGACTACTACAAGGGAATGGCGGGCACGATCATGCTGCACAACCGGATGCTTGCGGGCAAACCGACGGCGGAACAGATCTGTGAAAAAATGCAGGAGTATTACAGTGATGAGCATTTCGTCAGTGTCCTTCCCTTCGGAACAAACGAGAGCAGGATCTATGCGAATACGCTTGCGGGCACGAATCATCTGAAACTGATCGTATGCGGCAACGAGGAGCAGACTTCTGTGACGGCGCTTTTCGACAACCTCGGCAAGGGTGCATCCGGCGCTGCCGTTCAGAACATGAACATTATGCTGGGACTTGACGAAGGTCTGGGTCTGGATTGATAGATGAGGAGCTGATCAAAATAGCAGGACAGGGAAAGAAAGAAGTCAAGAGAAGTACAGGATTTGTCAGAAGCATCCGCTTCCGGATCATGATGCTTCTGTTCATCATCGGAATTGTTCCGGCGGTTATTGTGGAAAACGTGATTGTCAACAGCTACGAGAACCGTGCGGTCTCGCAGAAAACCGTCATGGTAAAAAATCAGTGCGACGTTCTTCTCGATCAGCTCTTCGGCAGAGGTTATCTGGATCATCCGACGGACGAGGTGATCAACGGAGAGTTTGATGTGATCACAAGTATCTACGGTGGACGGATTCTTGTAATTAACCGGGACAGCAAAGTGATCAAGGATACCTTCAATCTCGACACGGACAAGTACTCGCTGTCCCAGGAGGTCATCCGTTGTCTGAACGGCAAAGAGACCAGCTACTACGACGAGGAGAACCAGTATATCGAGCTGGCGCTCCCCATCCGGGATCCGGAGAAAAAGGCCTCGGAGGCGGAGACCCTCGGCGTGCTTCTGGTCAGCGTGTCGACATCAGAAATTCACACGAGCAGAAATGTTCTTGAGACGAGGGGCATGATGCTCCTGCTCATTGTCATCGTGCTGATTCTCATTCTCGGTTTCGTCGCAGCCGGCATCCTGGTAAAGCCGCTCCGGACGATCACGGAACAGATCGAGGGAATTACCGACGGCTATCAGGACGAGAACATCAACGTGCCGGATTTCGCGGAGACGGAGCTGATCACCGACGCGTTCAACCGTATGCTCGCCCGTGTGCGAACGGTCGACGACAGCCGCGAGGAATTTGTGTCCAATGTCTCCCATGAGTTGAAAACGCCGCTGACTTCCATGAAGGTTCTGGCGGATTCGCTGAACATGAATCCGGATGCGCCTCTCGAGGAGTACAAGGAATTCATGAAGGATATCTCCGCCGAGATCGACCGCGAGAATCAGATCATCACAGATCTGCTGTCTCTGGTAAAAATGGACAAGAAGGCGGAGAATCTCAATATCGCGGAGCAGAACATCAACGAGCAGCTGGCAAGTATTGTCAAGAGACTGAAGCCGATCGGGGACAAGGCAAATGTAGAGCTGATTCTGGATTCCTTCCGTCCGATTACGGCCGAGATCGACGAGACAAAGCTCACGCTGGCATTCACCAATATCATCGAAAACGCGATCAAATACAACAAGCCGGAGGGCGGCTGGGTGAGAATCTCGCTGAACGCCGACCGGAAGTTTTTCTACGTGACGATCGCGGATTCCGGAATCGGCATTCCGCAGGATTCGATCGACAGTATTTTTGAGAGATTTTACCGTGTGGACAAGAGCCACTCCAGAGAAATCGGAGGAACGGGTCTCGGACTTGCCATTACCAGAAGCGCGATTGTCATGCACAGAGGCGCGATCCGCGTGACGAGCAGAATGGGCGAGGGAACGACATTCTCCATCCGTATTCCGATCGTCTATACTGTCTGAAGGGGGAACGGAAGATGAAGAGAGTGATGACGGGATTTCTTCTTCTCGCGCTGATTCTGAGTCTGGCGGGCTGCAGTTTTCCGCCCGGACGGGATTCGGAAGCAGAAGAGGAGATGACCTACATTTATTATCTGAATAAAAAAGAGGATCAGATCGAAAAAGTATCGTACACACTGAAGGAGGCAGATCTGGATGCGCGCATCATGGAAATGATCGCCATGCAGACCCGTAAGCCGAAGCAGAAACAGCTGACAAGTCTCCTTCCGGAGAACACGACCATTCAGTCCTACAAGATGAGCGACACGACGCTCAGACTGAATCTCTCGGAGGGGTACAGCGAGCTTCCGGCCTCCAGACAGATTCTGATCCGCGGCGGCCTGGTCCGCACGTTTACGCAGATCGACGGCATAGACGAGGTGCTGTTTACGCTCGATGGCAGAACGCTGAAGGATTCGGGCGGCAATGTCATCGGTCCGATGAGCGAAGAGAATTTCGTTGAGAACGCCGGAAAGACGATCAACAGTTATCAGTCGGTCAATATGATGCTGTATTTCACGGACGAGACGGGAACGAGGCTGGTTCCCGAGAGCAGAAAGGTGTATTTCAGCAGCAATGAGCCGGTGGAAAAGGCGGTCGTTGAAGAGATCCTGAAGGGACCGTCTGTCAGCGGTCACTATCCGGTTCTGGATTCCGGCACAAACATCATCAGCGTCCTTGCCCACGACGGGCTCTGCTACGTGAATTTCGATAATTCGGTGCGCAACTCACCGTTGACCGTGCGGGAGGATGTTCTGGTGTACTCCATCGTAAATTCGCTGGTGGACACCTGCAAGGTCAAGAAAGTACAGTTCTCCGTGAGCGGAAAAAACTCCGGAGTCATCCGGAATGTCATGGAGCTCGGTCAGCAGTACAGAAGAAACGCGGAGCTGATCAGTTCATAGTCTGGTGAAACATGCGTTTATCTTTAGCTTCCTGACAGGAGGTTTCGAATTGAACAGACGTCCGGTCTGCCTGGTTTGTATCGGATGGATGATTATTCTCTGGATCCTGAAAGCGTTCGGCGCCCCGGTCTTCGGGGAGCCGGCGTTTCCGGAGCCGATCCGGAAAAAGCTGGAGAACGGCTGTGTGACGAGTGTCACCGGAGAAGTTGTGTCCCGCCGGAAAGGGGACCGTTCCATTCAATACATTCTCGGCAATTCTTACGCCACGGTCTGTGGCAGAAAAATCCATTTTTCAAAACTGAATATGACAATGTCCCCGGACGCTGCGTTCCGTATAGAGCCGCGGTCTGTTTCGCCTGCGAAAAAAGAGGACGGCGTCCTGTTCCTTGGATCTGTGGTCCGCGTCACGGGAAAACTTGAGACCATTGCGTCGCCCGCCAATCCCGGTGAGTTTGACCGCCGGTCGTATTATGCCGCGCAGAAGATTTACCAGAGTATCTACGCGGAGCGTGTCCGCGTGGAGAAAGAGGGCGGAGGTTTTTCCGAGGGAATGCAGCGGCTTCGGGAGAGTATGGCGGAACGGCTCACGGAGAGTATGCGGCCGGCGCAGGCAGGCGTTCTCCGCGCGATGCTTCTCGGCGACCGGAGTCTTCTTCCGGAAGAGGTCCGAACCAATTACGCTTACGGAGGCGTGATGCACATCCTCGCGATCTCCGGACTTCACATCGTGATGCTGGGGATGCTTCTGTACGGCTTTCTCGAGAGAACGCTTCTTTCTCTCGCCTCTGTTTCTTTACGGCGAAAGGGAAAGAAGGCCGCTGCACTTCTGTCCTGGATGCTGATGGGGCTGTACACGGTGTTTACGGGCATGCCGGTTCCGGCGGTCCGCGCCTGGATCATGTACGGAATTCTCCTTCTCGCCGAGGCTGCGGAGAAGAGCTATGACTCTCTCTGCGCGCTTTCTGTCGCGGCGATGCTGCTTCTGCTGACGAATCCGGCCTGTCTGTTTTACGCCGGTTTTCAGCTTTCTTTTGCGGCAGTAGCCGGTATTTCCGCCGTCTATCCGGCACTGCTGTCTCTGTTTCCTGAGTCTTTCTGGAGAAAGGGAAGCAGAAAGAAGCAGGTTCTGGAAAAAATCATCGAGTCGTCTCTGGCCTATCTTGCCGTGGCGCTGGCTACACTTCCGCTCATTGCCCGGTATTTTTATGAGATACCGCTGTGGTCGCTCGCCGTGAATCTTCTACTTGTTCCGGCGATGACACTGGTGATGGCACTCGGAACGACCGGGCTGGCGCTCGCCATGGCGTGCCCCGCGGCGGGGCGGCTTCTTCTTATTCCGGTGGATATCATTTTGCAGATCTATCTCGCGGTGACAGGTCTGATCCGAAGGATACCGTCGTCCATGTGGATCTGCGGACGGCCGGATTTCCGGCAGCTGATCGTCTACTACCTGATTCTGACAGCCTGGGTTTTTTACAGAAAAGACGGAAGTGGTTTGAAGAAGGTCCCGGAAATACTCTGTCGACACATTGTCTGCCGGCCTTTTAAAGAAAGGAGGAGTTGGCTTTTCTCAGAGGGGAGTGGAAGAATCCGGATGATTGACGCGGGTGCGCTTGTTTTTCTTGTGCTCTGTTTTGTTCTGCGGGCACCGGAGCCCTTCTCGATCACAATGCTCGATGTCGGTCAGGGGGATTGCTGTCTGATCCGGACAGAGGAGGGGGCGGCCTTCCTGGTGGACGGAGGAAGCAGCAGCGTGAATCGCGTCGGACACTACAGGATTCTCCCGTATCTGAAAGAGCAGGGGATCGCGGAGCTGGACGGGATTTTTCTCAGCCATGCCGACGAGGATCACATCAACGGCGTGGAGGAACTGCTCAATGCCGTCGCTCAGAAGGAAACGGCTGTCCGGATCGGCAGGCTCTGGATGCCGGCGTGGATGAGGACGGACAAAAAGGGAGTACACATCGCCGGAGAATGTCAGAAGGCGGGAGTATCGGTAAGTTACGCCGTCCGCGGCGCGCGTGTTACATGCGGGAAGACAGTGATTCGTGTGCTCCATCCCTTCGCGTCCGGCGGAGCGCAGGAGGGGAATGCCGGCTCGATGGTGCTCGAAGTGAGTCACGGAGACTTCCGCGCGCTGTTTACCGGAGATCTGGAGCAGGAGGGTGAGAGGGAACTGATCCCGGATCTTAACCGGGTGCAGCTTCTGAAAGTGGCGCATCACGGATCTGCCTACTCTTCGTCAGATGCGTTCCTGGAGCACACAGGACGCCCGGTAGGGCTGATTTCTGCCGCGAAGCACAGTATATACCACCATCCGCACAGGGAGACCATCCGGCGGCTTCAGAAAGCCGGTATCGTTTATTTCTGTACAAAGGACAGCGGCGCGATCCGGGTAACGCCGCAGGGAAAGACGCTGAGGATCCGGGAGTACAGGAAGGACGGGGCGTGGTGACGATAACGGAGGATGTTTGTGGCATGGAAATGCCGGAAGAAATTACCGGACATAAAAATCCCGGGCACTCTCTTCCTGAGAAGTGTCCGGGATTTTTGAAATGCCGCAGGCAACAAGTGATTTTGTTATAGGTAAGTCCGTCGGGGTTTTGCATTCTGCGATACAAAACGATCCGCTTTTTGACGGAAGGCCGGTCAGCGCATGAAGCGGATCGACCGTACAATCGGAGCCTCGATTGCTTTTCCGTTACATACGTGGAAGAAGCAGATGATCTTGATCACAAGGATGACCATGCTCACAATTCCCGTGATGAAGAGCGGAACGGTGAAAGCCGCGGAGCCGAGTACGAAAGAGGCAGCACCGAGGGTTCCGTAGGAAAGGCTGTTGATGATTTCTCCGACACTGAACAGAGAGATGAAGAAGCCGATGATTCCCGCGAAGATTCCGGTGAGAATCTTGAAAAGCAGAAGCTTCAGGATCTGTCTGACATGGAAGGTCACGTAAGCGGAGCGCTTGTACAGAAGTGCGAGAATCAGACCGAAGGTTCCGCAGAGATACAGAATCATGGCCATGACCTTGTTGTCGGAAATATCTTCCGGCTTGAAATCGGCTGTGTGATCATACGGATTGTAGTACAGCTGACCGCGGCCGTACGGGATGCCGTAAGGAGCGTATCCGTTATTGTAAGACTGGTTGTTCTGCGGAAACGGAGCGGCCTGCGCGTCCGCCGCACGGGTGTTCTGGCCGGCGGAAACGTTGGAAGCTGCGGATGCGGCTTTGTCTCCGGACTCCTCTGTATTACTTTTTGCAGCATTTTCTGCGAGTGTGGAAACGCTGTCGTCTTTTGCAAGATCTTCTGCCGCAGGGTCGATATTGATTAATGCAGCGCCGCAGCGTGTACAGTAGACAACTGCATCGTCCAGCTTCTTGCCGCATTTTGGACAGATTTTCATTTTGAATGTCCTCCTAAAGATTTTTATATTGTAATTATACAATTAAAATAGGATCTTGTCAGTAAAACGCAGAAAATTTTCACACAACACAAACAATTTAGTGCCCGGAATGCACCGTTGCGCGTTCGGGAGATGGGGATTTTTCAGCGGCTGTCAAGTGCTTCTGTAATTCCTGCGGGAAGAAAAGTTCGGGATGTGGTATGATAGAGAAGCTTTGAAATACGCAGGAACAGGAGAAGAAGATTGAGAAATATCCGCGATGATATCAAAAACGGAACCTTCCGTCAGACTTATCTTCTCTACGGAGAAGAAGAATATCTGAAGAGCCAGTACAGAGACCTGCTTCTGAAAGCCCTGGTTCCCGACAGAGATTCCATGAACTACAACCACTACGCCGGAAAAGACGTAGATGAAGGGACGATTATTTCCCAGGCGGAAACCATGCCCTTCTTTGCGGACCGCAGAGTGATCGTTATTGAGGACAGCGGTCTGTTCAAGAAAAAGTCCGAGAAGCTTGCGGATTACATGGCAGAACTGCCGGATTATCTCGTGATGATTTTTGTGGAGAGCGAAGTAGACAAGAGAAACCGTCTCTTTAAAGCTGTGGGAAAAAGCGGTCGGACGGTGGTCTTCGACACACAGAATGAAGAGACCCTGACCCGCTGGATTCTTCAGAGGATGGGAAAAGAGGGAAAGAAAATTACCAGAAATGATATGCAGCATTTCCTGGAAGTAACCGGCACAGACATGGCAAATATCAACAGTGAGTTGGAAAAGCTTCTGGCCTACACCATGGACAGCGATGTGATCACCGGAGAAGATATCGACGCGGTTTGCGCCCCACAGATTTCCAACAAGATCTTTGAGATGGTTCGGGCCGTGGCGGAACACCGGCAGAAAGAAGCTCTGGATTACTACTACGACCTCCTCGCGCTGAAAGAGCCGCCCATGCGTATCCTGTATTTTCTCGCAAAAGAATTCAATATGCTTCTTGTCGTAAAAACCATGGCAGTGGCAGGCTTCGCCAACCGGGAGATCGCCTCGAAGATCGGAAGACCGCCTTTTGTCGTGAGCAAATCCATGGGATTAATCCGGAACTACACCTCCGCGCAGCTGGAGAATATCGTCCGGGATTTCACGGATATGGAGGAGGCAGTCAAGACCGGACGGATGACGGATACCGTCAGCGTGGAAATGATGATCGTGAAGTACTCCGCCTGAGATCAGGATTCGAGGGAAACGCTCAAAAAACGACATTTCCACCATTCCGGGTGAAAGCGCCGAAGCCCTTATCTTTGAGCCACGCATTTAAGCGGAGTACTATGATATACAGACTGCGGAGCGTTTTGTCTCATGGGAAATTCGGAGGAATTTCCTATGAGATAAAAAAAGAAGACAGCGGCCGAAACCGTTGTCTTCTTTTTTATTGTTATGATTCAAGAAATCAGAGCTGAGGACCTGCAGCAACAAGTGCCTTACCAGCGTCATTGCCCTCGTATTTCTTGAAGTTCTTGATGAATCTCTCAGCAAGATCTTTAGCCTTTGCATCCCACTCTGCAGCATCTGCATAGGTGTCGCGAGGATCAAGGATTGCAGGATCTACGCCCGGAAGCTCTGTCGGAACCTCGAAGTCGAACAGCGGGATCTTCTTGGTCGGAGCTTTCTCTACATCACCATTCTGGATAGCTGTGATGATTCCACGAGTATCCTTGATTGTGATTCTCTTGCCTGTTCCGTTCCATCCTGTGTTAACAAGGTAAGCCTTAGCGCCAACCTTCTCCATCTTCTTAACGAGCTCCTCAGCGTATTTTGTCGGATGAAGCTCAAGGAAAGCCTGACCGAAGCAAGCGGAGAATGTAGGTGTCGGTTCTGTGATTCCACGCTCAGTTCCTGCAAGCTTAGCAGTGAATCCGGAGAGGAAGTAGTACTTTGTCTGCTCCGGTGTAAGGATGGATACAGGCGGAAGTACTCCGAAAGCATCAGCAGAAAGGAAGATTACGTTCTCAGCGTCCGGACCTGCGGATTTGCCGTTAACTTTCTTAACGATCTTCTCGATGTGATCGATCGGGTAGGATACACGAGTGTTCTCTGTAACGCTCTTGTCATCAAAGTCGATCTTTCCGGCAGCATCAACAGTTACGTTCTCAAGAAGAGCGTCTCTCTTGATTGCACCGTAGATATCCGGCTCAGACTCAGCATCAAGACCGATAACCTTAGCGTAGCATCCACCCTCGTAGTTGAATACGCCGTTGTCATCCCAACCGTGCTCGTCATCACCGATGAGAAGTCTCTTCGGGTCTGTGGAAAGTGTTGTCTTACCTGTTCCGGAAAGACCGAAGAAGATGGATGTGTGCTTTCCATCCATATCTGTGTTTGCGGAGCAGTGCATGGAAGCGATGCCCTTGAGCGGCATGTAGTAGTTCATCATAGAGAACATACCCTTCTTCATCTCACCGCCGTACCATGTGTTGATGATAACCTGCTCACGGCTTGTGATGTTGAATACAACAGCTGTCTCAGAGTTGAGACCAAGCTCTTTGTAGTTCTCTACTTTAGCCTTGGAAGCATTATAAACGATGAAGTCCGGCTCGAAGTTCTCAAGCTCTGCATCTGTAGGAACGATGAACATGTTCTTTACGAAATGAGCCTGCCAAGCAACCTCCATGATGAAACGAACTGCCATACGAGTATCCTCGTTAGCACCGCAGAATGCGTCTACAACGTAGAGCTTCTTATCGGAGAGCTCTTTCTTGGCGATCTCTTTTACAGCATTCCATGTCTCCTGAGATGCCGGATGGTTGTCGTTCTTGTACTCATCAGATGTCCACCAAACGGTATCTTTGGAGTTCTCATCCATAACGATGAATTTATCTTTAGGAGAACGTCCTGTGTAGATACCAGTCATAACGTTGACAGCACCAAGCTCTGTCTCCTGGCCAACCTCGTAGCCCTCGAGTCCGGCCTTTGTTTCCTCTGCGAAAAGCTCCTCAAAGGAAGGGTTGTAAACGATCTCAGTTGTTCCGGTAATTCCATACTTGCTTAAATCAATCTTAGCCATTCTTCTTAACCTCTTTTTTCAATTAGATTGTCAGAAACAATTTATTATCCGGCAGGGACACTGCGAATAATCTGAAAGTAATACGGGTTGACTATCCCTATAACATTATACATGGTAGAAAAATAATTTCACTAGAAAAATGCAAAAAATTCATACTTTTTTATTGGTAGTAATGTCTTAAAAACAGTAAAACTTCGCAATCTCACGTCTATTATATCGACAAAACTTAAATATCTATAAAGAAGACTTGTGAGACCACCTCTTGATTATTCGTACTGCTGTTTTGCGCTTTCATCCGATCATTCTAAACTTCCCCGTAGTACTTCACATATTTGAAAGGACCAACGTGGTATATAATCCATGTCGTGAGTACGCCCTGGGTAGCCTCTTCTACAGGTGCATTTTTGGTGATGACACATAATTGTGTCTTATTATTCTCACCATCACGGATTTCATATTCCATGGTCATAGCACACTTCGGTGAATGCACAAATACCGCTGCCCGTACCATAAATCCGGTAGAAGACATCAACATAACGATGATCATTATAAGAAAGCAGGCAAGTACAATTCTTTTCTTCTTTGTCATCTCATCCCTCCCCCTCTTATCTCGAAAAGGCATTAACCATAATTTACATTCAGGGTTGCTCCGCCAGGAGCAGTTTCCTTTAAAAAAGAATGTCGCTAGCGACATTCTCGCGCCGAGCGCGGATGCAACGCATCTACATATCGCGCGAGTGCGCATCTAAGCGGAGCGTTTTGTCTCATGGGAAATTCGGAGGAATTTCCCATGAGACAAAAAAGAACACCCGGCGACGACTCCGGGTGTTCTTGACGATTCTATATGCTTGATGATTACTGAATAGAGTTTACAGCTTTGCTTAAGCGGGAAACTTTTCTTGCAGCATTGTTCTTGTGGAAAATGCCTTTAGACTCAGCTTTATCAATTTTAGAAGTAGCAGCGATCAGAGCGGATTTAGCAGCCTCTTTATCTCCTGCAGCGATAGCAGCCTCTACCTTCTTGATGGATGTTTTAACTGCAGATTTCTCAGCCTGATTTCTTGCAGCTCTGGTCTTTGTTACGAGAATTCTCTTCTTAGCGGATTTAATGTTAGCCAAACTGTACACCTCCTGTATTATTTAATATCTGTAGTGGTGTTTCTTATAGGACGACACTTTTCCACTTCGAAACACGCTTACTTATCTTATGCTATTTCACAGGACTTGTCAACGGGAAAATTACATTTCCGCCACTTTTCTGCAGCATTTTCACGCCGACCGGCAGGCCGCCCTTCTTCGCCGTCGCAGGCGGGATTTGCCGCTCATCCTGTTGCGGCTCCGCACAAAGTCGGGTATAATTCGTTTGTATTGTGGCGTAATCTGCCAATCCGCGTTTTGCTATTTAAGCGGAACGGGAAAACAAAAAAGACAGAAACGGTTATTTCATATATATAAATGGAGGAAACAACTTGTCATTTAAGGATCAGAGCAAAATCAGAAACTTTTGCATTATTGCACATATCGATCACGGCAAATCCACGCTGGCGGACCGGATCATCGAGAAGACAGGCCTTCTGACCAGCCGTGAGATGCAGAACCAGATTCTGGACAACATGGACCTGGAGAGAGAGAGAGGAATCACGATCAAGGCCCAGGCCTGCAGAACCGTGTACCGTGCGAAGGACGGAGAGGAGTACATCCTGAACATGATCGACACTCCCGGCCATGTGGACTTCAACTACGAGGTATCGAGAAGCCTGGCAGCCTGTGACGGTGCTGTTTTGGTCGTTGACTCTACCCAGGGCGTGGAAGCGCAGACGGTCGGCAATGTATACCTTGCGCTCGAGCACGATCTGGAGGTCTTCCCGGTGCTGAACAAGATTGATCTTCCGAGCGCGCATCCGGATGAGGTTCGTCAGGAGATCGAGGATGTGATCGGAATCGAGGCGGATGACGCCCCGGAGATCTCCGCGAAGACGGGACTCAACGTGGAGGATGTGCTGGAGGCGATTGTGCAGAAGATTCCGGCACCGGCCGAGGATGCGGAAAAGCCGCTGAAGGCACTGATTTTCGACTCAGTTTACGATTCCTACAAGGGCGTCATCATCTCCGTGCGCGTCCGTGAGGGAAGCGTGAAACCGGGAGACCGCATCCGCATGATGGCGACGGGCGCAGAGGAAGAGGTTGTCGAGGTCGGCTATTTCGGAGCCGGTCAGATGATCCCCTGCGACAGCCTGGACGCCGGCGAAGTAGGTTACATCACGGCGAGCATCAAGAGAGTTTCCGACACACGCGTCGGCGATACGGTCACAAATGCGGACAGACCCTGTGAGGAGCCGCTTCCGGGATATAAGAAGGTGCAGTCCATGGTTTACTGCGGTCTCTACCCGGCGGATTCCGCGAAATATCCGGATCTCCGTGACGCACTGGACAAGCTCGTGCTCAACGACGCGTCCCTGTTCTATGAGCCGGAGACATCCCTGGCGCTCGGCTTCGGTTTCCGCTGCGGTTTCCTCGGCCTCCTTCATCTGGAGGTTATTCAGGAGCGACTGGAGCGGGAGTACAATCTGGATCTCGTGACGACGGCACCGAGCGTAGTCTACAAGGTCTACAAGACAAACGGTGAGGTGATCGAGCTCACCAACCCGTCCAACCTTCCGGATCCGGCGGAGATCGAGTACATGGAGGAGCCGATGGTCAAGGCGGAGATCATGGTGACAAAAGATTTTGTCGGCGCGATCATGCAGCTCTGCGAGGAGAGACGCGGCGAGTACATCGGCATGGAATACATTGAAGAGACACGCGCGAAGCTGACCTATACGCTTCCGCTCAACGAGATCATCTATGACTTCTTTGACGCGCTGAAATCCAGATCCAGAGGCTACGCTTCACTGGACTATGAGCTTGCGGGATACCAGAGAAGTGAACTTTTGAAGCTGGATATCCTTGTAAACAAAGAGCAGGTCGACGCTCTGTCCTTCATTGTCTTCGCGGATTCTGCCTACGACAGAGGAAGAAAAATGTGCGAGAAGCTGAAAGGAGAGATTCCGAGACAGCTCTTCGACATTCCGATTCAGGCGGCGGTCGGCTCCAAGGTCATCGCCCGCGAGACGGTCAAGGCTCTCCGCAAGGATGTCCTCGCGAAGTGTTACGGCGGTGATATCAGCCGAAAGAAGAAACTTCTCGAGAAGCAGAAGGAAGGAAAGAAGAAGATGCGTCAGATCGGAAGCGTAGAGATCCCGAAGGACGCCTTCCTGAATGTACTGAAACTTGATGAGCAGTGAGATGCGCGCCCATGAAATCTATATTCATATCCCGTTCTGTGTAAAAAAATGCGGCTACTGCGACTTCCTGAGTTTTCCCGCAGGCCGGGATGTGCAGCGGGATTACGTGGACGCTCTGCTGCGGCAGATCCGGGAATACAGAGAGAGGTCCGGGCGCCGGATACCCGTCTCCACTGTTTTTTTCGGCGGAGGCACGCCCACTGTGCCGGAAGCCGCGTGGACCGGTGAAATCCTGGAGGCGCTCCGGGAGATCTTTGCTGTGGAGCCGGACGCGGAGATTTCCATGGAGTCCAATCCGGGCACGCTGACAAAAGAGAAACTTGCGGCCTACCGCTCGTACGGCGTCAACCGTCTCAGCATCGGCTGTCAGTCCATGGATGACGGGGAGCTCGAGCGGCTCGGAAGAATCCACACCCGCGCGGATTTTCTGGACAGTTTCCGGATGGCGAGGGAGGCCGGCTTTGACAATATCAACATCGATCTGATGTCGGCGCTTCCGGGGCAGACATTGGAATCCTGGGAGAGAGGACTTCGGCAGGTTTGTTCGCTGAAGCCGGAACATATTTCCGCGTACAGTCTGATCATCGAGGAGGAGACGCCCTTTTTTGACCGCTATGCCGAACAGGAAAAACTTCGCGGGAGCGGCTGCGATCTCACGGTAGACGGGGGAGAGCTTTCGGAGAGCGACCGTCTGCCCGATGAGGAGACCGAGCGGCGGATGTACCGGCGCACGGAGGAGATTCTTGCCGCATCCGGATACGTCCGCTATGAGATTTCCAATTACGCGAAAATAGGCAGAGAGTGCAGACACAATCTGGGATACTGGACACTCGTCCCGTATCTCGGTTTTGGTCTTGGCGCCTCATCCTATCTGGAGAAGAGCCCGGACGGTTCACGGTTTGTGAGATACAGAACGACTGCGGATCTGAAAAAGTACCTGGCCGGTGATTTTGTCCCGCGGGATATGGAGCAGCTGACGCTGAAAGACAGACAATCGGAATTTATGATTCTCGGTCTCCGGCTGATGCAGGGCGTTTCCCTGCAGGAATTTACTGAGAAATTCGGCGTCCCGATGAGGGAAGTGTATGAGCCGGCGATCCGGAAATATACGGCGCAGGGGCTGCTGGAAATATGTGACGGAAGACTGCGGCTGACAGGAGACGGAGTTTCCGTCTCAAATGTTGTGATGGCAGATTTTTTGCAGGACAGCGAATGAATCTGTGAAGAGAAGACGCGGAGCTCGCAGAGGGGGAGATTGCTGACGCGATTCAGGTCGCGCGCCGTTTGTCCGCTTCGCTCATCGGGAGGAGTGAGGGGATGGGGAGTCGAAGCCCGTTTGCAGACTTTAATCAACGGAGGATCGGAAGTTATGGATAAATTTATCAGGATCCGCGGTGCGGCGGAGAATAACCTCAAGGGAATTGATGTGGAAATACCCAGAGACAAACTGGTTGTCCTGACCGGTCTCTCCGGATCCGGAAAGAGTTCGCTCGCGTTCGACACGATTTACGCGGAGGGACAGAGGCGATACATGGAGAGCCTCTCCTCCTACGCGAGACAGTTCCTCGGACAGATGGAAAAACCGAATGTGGAGAGCATCGAGGGACTGCCACCCGCGATTTCGATCGATCAGAAGTCAACCAACAGAAACCCGCGGTCGACGGTCGGAACGGTGACGGAGATTTACGATTATTTCCGTCTTCTCTATGCCCGCGTCGGCATTCCGCACTGTCCGAAGTGCGGACGGGAGATCTCGAAGCAGACCGTCGATCAGATGGTGGCGAAGATCATGGAACTTCCGGAGAGAACGAAGATCCAGCTTCTCGCGCCGGTTGTCCGCGGCCGGAAGGGGCGTCACGAGAAAGTTTTCGAGATGGCAAAACGCTCCGGCTACGTGCGCGTGATGGTCGACGGAAACCAGTATGAGGTGTCAGAGGAGATTGCTCTCGACAAGAATCTCAAACACAACATTGAAATTGTGGTCGATCGTCTGATCGTGAAACCGGGAATCGAGAAGCGTCTGACAGATTCTGTGGAAAATGTTCTGCACCTCTCCGAGGACCTTCTGTACGTGGATACCATGGACGGAAATATGCTGACGTTCTCCGAGAGTTTTTCCTGTCCGGACTGCGGCATCAGCGTGGATGAGATCGAGCCGAGAAGTTTTTCCTTCAACAATCCGTTCGGCGCCTGTCCGTCCTGTGCGGGAATCGGCTACAGGATGGAGTTCTCCGAGGAGCTGATCATTCCGGAGCCGGAGATGTCGATCGACGAGGGAGCGATCGCCGCCATGGGATGGCAGTCTGTGACACAGGACGGAAGCTTTACAAGAACTGTTCTGGAGGCGCTTGCAAAAAAATACAGGTTCTCTCTCTCCACGCCGTTCTGCGATTATCCGAAGAAGATTCATGACATTCTGATTTACGGCACGAACGGGGAGACGGTCAGTCTCCACTATGACGGAATGTACGGGGAAAAGGATTATGAGATCGCGTTCGAGGGTCTGATCAAGAATATTGAGCGAAGATACAAGGAGACGTCTTCGGAGAGCCAGAAGGCGGAGTACGAGAAACTCATGAAGTTCTCTCCCTGTCCGGTTTGTCACGGGATGCGTCTGAAGGAATCTTCGCTGGCGGTTACCGTTGCGGACCGCAATATCTATGAAATTACCAATATGTCGATCGAGAAGCTGATGGAGTTTCTGCGGGATATGAAGCTTTCGGAGCACCAGCAGATCATCGGCGCGCAGATTCTGAAAGAAATCCGGAACCGCGTGGGCTTTCTGAATGATGTCGGTCTGGACTATCTGACGCTGGCGCGGGCGACCGGTTCGCTCTCCGGCGGAGAGGCACAGCGCATCCGTCTGGCGACCCAGATCGGATCCGGTCTTGTGGGCGTTGCCTACATTCTGGATGAGCCGAGCATCGGCCTTCACCAGAGAGACAACACGAAGCTTCTTGGGACGCTGGAGCACCTCCGCGATCTCGGCAATTCGGTCATCGTCGTCGAGCATGACGAGGAGACGATGCGCGCGGCGGACTGCGTGGTCGACATCGGTCCCGGAGCGGGTGAGCATGGCGGAAAGCTTGTGGCCATGGGCACGGTGGACGATATCATGAAGTGCCCGGAATCTGTCACCGGGCAGTATCTCTCCGGAAAGGTACGGATACCGGTTCCGGAGAAGAGAAGAAAACCGGTTGGCTGGCTGACCGTCCGGGGAGCCACCGAGCACAATCTCAAGAACATCGATGTGAAATTTCCGACCGGCGTCTTCACCTGTGTCACCGGTGTGTCCGGATCCGGAAAGAGTTCGCTGGTCAACGAGATTCTGTTCAAGAGACTACAGCATGATCTGAACCGGGCGCTCGTCATTCCGGGCGCGCACAAGGCGCTGGAGGGCGTGGAACAGCTGGACAAGGTCATTGACATCAACCAGGCGCCGATCGGCAGGACGCCGAGATCCAATCCTGCCACCTACACCGGCGTGTTTGACACGATCCGCGATCTGTTTGCGGCGACGCCGGACGCGAAGATGCGGGGATACAAAAAGGGAAGATTCAGTTTCAACATCAAGGGCGGCCGCTGCGAGGCCTGCCAGGGTGACGGAATTGTCCGGATCGAGATGCACTTCCTTCCGGATGTCTATGTGCCCTGCGAGGTCTGCCACGGCAAGCGGTACAACCATGAGACGCTGGAAGTAAAATACAAGGGGAAGAGCATCTACGATGTTCTGAATATGACGGTGGAAGAGGCGCTTCCCTTCTTTGAAAATGTTCCGTCCGTGAAGAAAAAGATCCAGACTCTGTACGATGTCGGATTGTCCTACATCCGGCTCGGACAGCCGTCGACCGAGCTCTCTGGAGGAGAGGCGCAGAGGATTAAACTCGCGACAGAACTCTCCAGGAGGAGTACGGGAAAAACCTGTTATATTCTGGATGAACCGACGACGGGACTTCATTTCGCGGATGTCCACAAACTGGTGGACATTCTTCAGCGGTTCACGGAGAACGGCAATACAGTGATTGTTATCGAGCACAACCTCGATGTGATCAAGACCGCGGACTATATCATTGATATGGGACCGGAGGGAGGAGACAAGGGCGGAACCGTCATAGCTGAGGGAACGCCCGAGCAGATCGCAAACGTGGATGCGTCCTACACGGGGCAGTATCTCAGGCAGTATCTGCAGTGAGAAAGGAGACGGAAAATGCCGGTTACAGATATCGGAATCGATCTTGGTACAGCTACCATAATCGTATATGTAAAGGGGAGAGGCGTGCTCTATCAGGAACCGTCGATCGCGGCCTATGACAAAGACGCGAACAAGATTCTGGCGTTCGGGACTGAGGCGGCACAGATTATCGGCAGAACCCCCGGAAATATTGTCGGGATCCGGCCGCTGAAGAACGGCGTGATCTCAGATTTTGTGGTGACGGAGAGAATGCTCCGTCACTTTATACGTAAGTCCATGGGGTTTCGGAATATCCTGAAGCCGAGAATCTGCATCTGCGTTCCGAGCGGCGTCACGGACATTGAAAAACGGGCGGTCGAGGAGGCCTCCTATCGCGCGGGTGCGAGGGACGCTGTGATTGTCCGGGAACCTGTCGTTGCTGCGATGGGGGCCGGCGTGGATATTATGAAACCCTGCGGAACGATGGTGGTCAATATCGGAGGCGGCGTGACGGAGATCGCTGTCGTCTCCCTCGGGGGAATTGTCGTCTCCCAGACGCTTCGCGTTGCCGGCGAGAGCTTTGACGCGGCGATCCGCAATTATGTGAGCGCAAAATACGACATGTTTATCGGTGAGCAGATGGCACAGGAGATCAAAATCAGTCTCTGCTCGGTGAGCAATGAAATGGCCGGGGATCTGAAACTTAAGAAGATTGAGGTTCGCGGCCGGAAGAACGATTCCGGCGTTCCTGCCAGCGTCACGCTGACGGCGGAACAGGCCGCCGACGCCGTTGCCGGACCGATCCGGCAGATTGTCGACGCGGTTCACGGCGTGATCGAGAAAACGCCGCCGGATCTCGCGGGAGACATCGCGGAGAGGGGAATTATCCTCACCGGAGGAGGGGCGATGATCGCGGGCATGGAGAAAGCTGTCATGAGAGAAACCGGAATCCGGACGATTCTCGCAGAAAATCCGCAGCAGGCGGTCGCGATCGGAACGGGCGGTTACATCCAGGCACTGTCGGAGTTTGAGAAAAGGCGTTTTTGATGGGAGAGAAAATTGAGGGTTATGTCGAGCACATAATCTACAGGAATCAGGAAAACGGATATACGGTGATGACGGTCTCCACAGGCTCGGATGAGATCACCTGCGTCGGAAATCTTCAGGAAGTCTGCGAGGGCGAGTACATTGAGGCGGACGGGGAATACGGGGTGCACCCGACCTATGGTCCCCAGTTTCACGCGACAAGTGTACATGTCCGGATTCCGCAGGACGCGGCTGCGCTCGAGAGGTATCTCGGCAGCGGCGCCATCCGGGGAGTCGGTGCTGCGCTCGCGGCGAGAATCATGAAGCACTTCGGCGAGGATACCCTCCGCATTATGGAGGAGGAGCCGGAGCGGCTTGCGGAGGTAAAGGGAATCAGCGAGCGGAAGGCCAGAGAGATCGGCGAGCAGGTGGAGGAGAAGTCACAGATGCGGAACGCGATGATTTTTCTCTCGCAGTACGGCGTGTCTCTTGCCCTCGGCGTCAAGATCTACAATCAGTATCAGGACAACCTCTACAACGTTCTGAGGGAGAATCCTTACCGGCTCGCGGATGATATCGCGGGCGTCGGTTTCCGCATAGCGGATGAAATTGCCGCGAAGGTCGGGATTCACCCGGACTCGGAGTTCCGGATCCGCAGCGGACTGTTCTACACCTTAAGCCAGGCGGCTGCGGAGGGACATCTCTGTTTGCCGGAGCGTGTTCTGATGCGAAGAGCCGGAGAACTGCTCGGGGCGACGCCGGAGCAGATGGAAAAGTATCTGATGGATCTCTCCATTGCCGGAAAGATTGTCGTCAGGGATGAAGAGCTGAACGGGGAACCGCTCCGGCTGATCTACACGTCGCAGGCGTATTTTACGGAGCTGAACACGGCGCGTATGCTCACGGATCTCAACATCGAGACGAATGAGGATGAGAAAGAAATCGAGAAGCGGATCCGGAGGATCGAGAAGGAAGATAAGATTGAACTGGATGCCCTTCAGGTCGATGCGGTAAAAGCGGCGGCCAGACACGGACTGTTTGTTCTGACGGGAGGACCGGGAACCGGAAAGACGACAACGATCAACACAATGATCCGCTATTTCGAGATGGAGCATCTGAGCATTGCGCTGGCCGCGCCCACCGGGCGGGCCGCGAAGCGGATGACGGAGGCGACCGGCTATGAGGCGTCGACGATTCACCGTCTGCTGGAACTTTCCGGCGTGATGGATGACGGCTCGCCGGACGTGCGCTTCGAGAGAAACGCAGACAATCCGCTGGAGCAGGACGTCATCATTATTGACGAGATGTCCATGGTGGACGTCTATCTCATGCACTCCCTGCTGCAGGCGGTTGTGCCCGGGACGAGGCTGATTCTCGTCGGCGACAGGAACCAGCTGCCGAGCGTGGGACCGGGAAGCGTGCTCAGAGATATGATATGCTCGGAGGTTTTTCCGGTCGTGAAGCTGACGACGATCTTCCGGCAGGCACAGCAGAGCGATATCGTTGTCAACGCGCACCGGATCCACGCCGGACAGCCGGTGAAGACGGACAATAAGAGCAGGGATTTCTTTTTTCTCAAGAGGGACGACATCCGCGTTATTCAGCGAGTGGTCCTCGCGCTGGTGCAGGAAAAAATGCCGAAATACGTAGACGCGAAGATACAGGATATTCAGGTGCTCACGCCGACGAGAAAGGGTGCGCTCGGCGTCGAGAGCCTGAATACCATTCTGCAGACGTATCTGAATCCGGCGTCTCCGGACAAGGACGAGCAGGAGACCCAGCGCGGTATTTTCCGTGTGGGCGACAAAGTCATGCAGATCCGGAATGACTATCAGCTGGAGTGGGAAGTCCGCGGAAAACACGGGATCACGGCGCAGAGAGGCCTCGGCGTGTTCAACGGCGATATGGGCATTGTGAAGAGCATCGACCATACGCAGGAGATTCTGACTGTGGATTACGACGAGGGAAAAACGGTGGATTACACCTTCAAACAGCTGGACGAGCTGGAACTGGCTTATGCGACGACGGTTCACAAGGCGCAGGGAAGCGAGTATCCGGCGGTTGTCATTCCGCTGCTCGGCGTGCCGCAGATGCTTCGCACCAGGAATCTGCTCTACACGGCGGTGACCAGAGCAAAAAAATGCGTCGTTCTCGTGGGGGATCACGATGTCTTTCAGGAGATGATTGACAATCAGACCGAGGAGAACCGGTACACGACGCTGGCGAAGAGGATCCGGGAGATTGCCAATGGGGTCGGCTGACCGCGGAAAAGCTGACGGATGAGCGTTCTGTGAAGCTGTCTGGTTGTTTGGCGAACGATGCGCTGCTACGCCTGCGTTTCCTGATACGCACTCTCAGACAAGCATTCGGCGCATTCGTCGAGTTATTTTGCGACAGCTATACTGGCAGATCTTTTTGCAGCAACGTTGTAGTGGATGGAAGGTGGAGCTATGAGCAGATTTTCGAGGATCGCGGAACTGTTGTACCCAAGACACTGTCCGGTCTGCGACCGGCTGCTTTCGGGGAACGAGCCGTACATATGCAGGGACTGCGCGAAAAACGTGAAATGGATCCGGGGACCGGTCTGCATGAAATGCGGAAGACCGCTGGACACGGAGACCGGGGAGTACTGCGACAACTGCAGGCGGAGAGTGCATGTCTACGAGAGGAATCTGGCGCCTTTTTCCTACAGAAACGAGATCCAGACCTCGATCATGCGCTTTAAGTACGGCGGCAGAGCGGAGTATGCGGCTTTTTACGCGAAGGCGATCGCCGCCTATGGACAAAAGCAGTTTAATCTGTGGAAACCGCAAATGATCATACCTGTTCCGGTGCACACAAAGCGGTATATTCACAGGGGCTATAATCAGGCCGGTGTGCTGGCGGAACAGCTCTCGAAGGTGCTGAAAATACCTGCCCGGGAGGATCTTGTCCTGCGCACAAAGAATACCCGGCCGCAGAAGGGACAGACGCCCATCGGACGACGGCAGAATCTGAGCGGCGCCTTCTGTCTTGCCGGCGGAGCTCGAATTCCGAAGCGCATACTGATCGTTGACGATATATATACGACGGGTGCGACGATGGACGCTCTGGCGGGTGTGCTTCTGGACGGAGGAGCCGAAAAAGTATGGGCGGCCTGCGTCTCGATCGCGCCCGGAAGATCCTGAAAAAACTTTGCACTCCAATTGAATTGTGCTAAAATAAAAAGAACTTTTGATTAAAATGAGGGGAAGTCCGGAATGATTGATAAGAAGAGACTTTATCTGATGATCAACCTCGCCCGGTTCGAGCAAAAGAACGAAGATCGGGCGCTTCGAGTGAACCATTATTATCAGAGAGATTATATTGCGTTCGCGCTGATCAAAAATTTCCTGCTTACCACGATTGCATATGTGCTTGTGCTTGGCGTACTCGCACTCTACAACATGGAAGCTGTACTGGAGGGCCTGAACAGTCTGGATCTCAGGACACTCATGGCGACTGTCATCCTGGGATATCTGATTTTCCTCGGCATCTACTCGGTGATCGCGTTCATTGCCGCCAAGCTGAAGTACGTGCGGATGGAAAACAGCATGGAACAGTATACTGCGGCGCTTGACCGCCTCAGGGCAATGTACGGGGATACAGAGCCGATCGGAGCTGACTCGGATGAAGATGATGACGAGGAAGATGACGACGAGTACGACGACGAAGATGAGGATGAGGACGACGAAGAGTACGAGGATGAGTACGAAGACGACGGGGAAGATCCGGAATCCGAAGACGCCGGCGATGAGAATGAATACCTGGAGGATGAAGACTGATGAATTCACTGCTTGAATTACGTGAGAGAATGAAAGAGTTTTATGCGGATTATGATGTGTACATTCGCCCGGTACTCAGATTCGCGATCGCCATTATTTCATTTATGGCGATTACCAATACCATCGGATACCTGTCTATTTTGAATAACCTGTTTGTGGTTGTGATTCTCGCAGTAATCTGCGCGATCCTCCCGCTGAACGGCGTTGTGCTGATCGGATGCGCGCTGATTGTCGCGAACGGATTCGGTTTGAGTCCGATCGTAGGCGCTTTTGCCCTTGCGCTGTATCTGCTCATGGTGCTGCTTTACTTCCGCTTCGTGCCGAAGGATGCGTTGGCCATGATTCTTACACCTGCGGCATTTGTGCTTCACGTGCCGGTTGTGATACCGCTTTCACTCGGTCTGCTTCGAGGACCGCTTTCCTCGATTACCGTGATCTGCGGAATTCTTTCCTGGAAATTTGTCGAGGGGCTGCCGAAGATCATCGAGCCGCTGATCAACTCCAAGGACGCGAACCTTCTGGACACCATCCAGGCAGTTCCGAAGATTCTGGTGTCTCCGGACACGATTCTCTCGTTGATTACCTGTGTGGTTGTTGTGCTGATCGTCTCCGCGATTCGAAAACTTGTGAGCACCCGCTCCTGGGAGATTGCCATTGTAGTCGGTTCCGTCATTTATCTCGGACTTACTATTGCCGGTGGCATGATCCTTTCCGCAGATGTCAACTATGTCTACGAGGTAGTAGGAACAGTATTCTCAATTCTTGTATGTCTGGTTCTCGAGTTTTTCTGCTACAGCGCGGACTACAGAAGAAGCGAGTATCTTCAGTTTGAAGATGACCGCAATTACTACTATGTGAAGGTTACACCGAAGAAGAGACCGCAGTACGACACGGACATCGAAGAGGTGAACGACGAGGAGGATCCTCTTGCGACAAGCGACGACACGTTCTTCGTGCAGCGGCGCGAGCCTTCCGAGGTGGAAAAGAAATTTGAGGGAATCAACCTTCAGTCGAGGCTGGAGGAATCTCTGAAGACACTTAATACAAATCAGACCGGCAGAGAGAATACGCCGGAATCCGACAGAGATGATGTATACAATCCGAACGCCGCGCACACCGGTTTTGTTCCGGGCGGCGACATCGAGGAGATGCCGACGATGAATCTCGGCGCCGTAAGCGAGAGCCTGAAGGGAAGCCTGCGCGCGGACGGAGATTTCAATCCGGAGGCAGGGGAGACAAAGCGTCTGTAAGACAAACGGATGCAGAGTATTTCTGTGAAAAAATAAAGAATAAGAAAAGGACAGGAGGAGAATGGTGGATACATTGCTGAGCTGGCTTCAGGTCTATGTACTTTCATGGCTGCAACCGCCGAAACAAATTGAGATCATCGATGTTGTACAGATTGCCCTTCTGTCCTATATCGTCTACAAGCTGATTCTCTGGATGCAGAGTACCCGTTCCTACACGCTTCTTCGGGGAATCCTGTTCATCATAGCCTTTGTGGTGGTGGCCAACATTCTGCACATGGAAGTCATTGTGTGGCTGATGGGAAATCTGAGTGTCGCCGCAATCACGGCGGTCGTCATTATTTTTCAACCGGAACTGCGCAAGGTACTGGAGCAGATGGGACATAATACGGTCTACCGCTACTTTTTGTTGTGGAACAGAACCGATGACGACAACTACCGCTTCAGTGATCACACGATCAATGAGCTTGTGCGGGCCAGCTTTGAGATGGGCGAGGTAAAAACGGGCGCGCTGATCGTTGTAGAGAGAGAAACCAGACTTGACGAGTTTGTGAAGACCGGCATTCCGGTTGACGCGGTCGTGACGGGACAGCTTCTCATAAATATTTTTGAACACAACACGCCGCTTCACGACGGTGCGGTTATCATAAGGAATGACAGAGTGGCGGCCGCCACCTGTTATCTCCCGCTCTCGGACAATATGGAACTCAGCAAGAAACTCGGAACCAGACACCGCGCCGGTGTCGGGGTCAGTGAACTGACGGATTCTCTGACGATTATTGTATCGGAGGAGACGGGAAGCGTGTCCTACGCGCAGAACGGAAGGCTTCACGCCGCGGTTTCGCCGAGTCAGCTGAAAGAAGCTCTGCAGGAAGTCCAGGCCATTTTCCCTGAGAAGGTGAAACTTCTGAAGAAGGGAGGCCACAGAAATCATGAATAAAAATATAATCAGGGACAATCTGGGGCTGAAGCTTATATCGATTCTGATCGCTATTGTGATCTGGTATGTTGTCGTTGAGGTGAACGACCCGATCGAGACGGCCAGTTTTACGGTCAAAGTGACGGTCGCAAACGAGACCTATATCGCCAACGGAAAACAGATCTATCACATCGACGACGATTACAAGACGGTCACGGCGTATATCAAGAGCAACCGTTCGACGCTGAAGAAGATCACGGCGGATCAGATCACGGTCACGGCGGATCTGACGCAGATTGTCGATATCAAGAGAGAGCCTGTCATGGTTCCGCTGACAGCGGCCAGACAGGGAATCAATCCGGCCAATATCACGCTGTCCAGATCGGCGATTCCGATTACGATTGAAAACATAGCCAACAAAGTCTTTCCGGTGAGTGTGTCCTATGGCGATTCCGTTCCGGGAAAAGAGTACGAAGTCGGAAAGGCGACGCCGGATCCCGAACAGATCGCGATCAACGGACCGGAATCGATCATCAACAAGATTGACAGCGTTGTCGCACAGATCGATGTGACGGGAATGACGCAGGACGGCACAAAAGCGGCGAAACTGGAACTCTACGATCAGGATTCCAGAGAGATCTCCGAGGAAACCATCGAGGACGACCTCACCTTTGACGGCGGCGTCCCGAATGTCACCGTATATGTGGATCTCTGGAAGAAACAGACGGGTGTGAAGGTCAAGGTAAACTACGCGGGAAGTCCCGAGGACGGTTACCATGTGGACAGCGAGACGACGAATCCGGAGACGATCACCGTCGTCGGGAATGACGCCGCTCTCACGGCGCTCGCAAACAACGGGGACACGATCAGCCTCCCGGACAAGATGTTTTCGATTGAGGGCGCAAAGGACGATGTGACGGCGGAGATTTCTCTGGCGGATGTCCTGCCGGACGGACTGAGGCTTCCTTCCACTGCGGCAGACAAGCTTACCGTCATTGTGACGATTCTTTCGGACGAAACCAGGGAGCTCTCGCTGGATGCAGATCATATCGGCGTCCGGAATCTCAGTTCGGACATGGCGATCTCCTACGATCAGGCGGTGTTCAAAGTCAGGGTTACCGGATCGGGCGAAAAATTCGCCTCGATGACCTCGAACGATATTGTGGCGTCCATCGATGTATCCGGAAAAACCGAGGGAGACTATACGGTACCGGTCAATGTCTCTCTTCCGTCCGGCGTATCGCTGGAGACACAGCTGACGATTCAGATTCATATCAAGTCAAAGACAGACGACAGCTCGGGACAGTGAGATGGTCAGTCGGAAGATTGTGATATCGGATCCCGCGGGACTTCATTTGCGGCCGGCGAAGAAATTCTGTGAGATTGCCATGCGGTATGCCTGCAGCGTCGCCTTCGACTATCATGACGGCTGCGCCTGTGCAAACGCGAAGAGTGTACTCAGCGTTCTTGCCGCCGGGATCAGAGGCGGGGAGGAAATCACCGTCCGCTGTGACGGAGAGGACGAAGAGGAAGCATTGGCGGCGTTTGTGTCGGAATTCGGAACAAAAAGATAAGAACAAAACGAGGGCTGCGGCAAAGGTGGCGCCGGAAGAAGGCGTCATCCCTGCCGCGGCTCTTTTGTTAATTCACAAATCGAACACATTTTTTCAGTAGTATAAAAGTCAGATCAGTACGAAAAAACGAGGAAGGAAAATTCGGCTATGGATCAGGAAAATGATATCTTTCAGAATACAGATGTGACGGGGATGGAGGTTTCCGGGACGGATGGCACGGGCAGCTTTCCGGACCGGGCATCGGAGACGGGCACACACTCTCTCGCAGAGCGCGCGGAAGAGCCATCGACAAACCCGTCCGCGCAGCCCCCGGAAGAACTCACGGGCTTCGGATGGCTGCAGAAGGAGCTTGAGAAAGACAGGCGAGAGAAGGAGGAACAGAGGCTGGCACAGCAGGAAGGGCAGAAGACAGCTGCCTCCCTGCGGAGCGCAGGAATGTCCTCCGGCGATACTTCCGGACAGGGACAGTATTTCCGGCCCGGGTCTTCGCAGGATGCGCCGTCCGGCGGAAATTCTCCGCAGGGATTGCCCCCGTATCAGGATCCGGGCCGGCCAGACCCGGCGGGACCGGATCATCCGGAAAAAAGGGACGGGGGCAGGAAGCACACGACCGGAGGCAGATGGGCGGCAGTGATATCGATGGCGCTTGTCTTCGGCCTGATCTCAGGACTGGTGATGTTCGGAGTCAATGCGGTCGGCACGAGACTGCTTCCCGCATCAAAGGAGGCGTCGACATCTTCTTCCGCAGAACAGAAGGAGAACAAAGACGGCAAGGCCGGAAAGAGCAGCAGGGACGGTGAAGACAGTAAAGACAGCGCAAAGAAAGGGACGAAGATCGCGACCGTCGGCAGCGACGCCGGCGAAAAGAATGCGGCGTCCGGCACGACGGGAGGTACAGTGGCGCAGGTGGCTGCGGACTGTATGCCTTCTCTGGTTACGATTTCCACGATGTCTGTGCAGGAAATGCAGAGCTTTTTCGGCGGAACGCAGAAGTATCAGGTACAGGGAGCCGGCACCGGCGTGATCATCGGTCAGAACGACACAGAGCTTCTGATCGCGACAAACAATCACGTGGTTGAGGGCGCACAGCAGCTCTCCGTGGGTTTTGTCGATGAGTCCGCGATTGCCGGACAGATCAAGGGAACGGATCCGGACAACGATCTGGCGGTGGTGGCTGTATCCCTCTCCGACATTCCGGAGAAGACGCAGAAGGAAATCAAGGCAGCGGTCATCGGAGACTCCGATGAACTCGTACTCGGTCAGCAGGTGGTTGCGATCGGAAACGCTCTCGGATACGGACAGTCCGTGACCAGCGGATATGTCAGCGGACTGAACCGTTCGCTGGATTTCCAGGACGGAAATGAGGGATTTACTTCCAGCGGACTGATTCAGACAGACGCGGCGATCAACTCCGGAAACTCCGGCGGCGCGCTTCTGAACATGCAGGGAGAACTGGTCGGCATCAATGAGGCGAAGAGTTCCTCCGGTCAGGGGCAGGCGTCTGTCGACAATATCGGCTATGCGATTCCGCTCGCGAAGGCGGAACCGATTCTTCAGAAACTGATGACGCAGAAGACACGGACGGCGCTGAAGGCGGACGAACAGGGATATCTCGGAGTTACCTGCGCGGACGTGACCAGCGACTATGCGCAGATGTACCAGATGCCGGAGGGCGTTTGCTTTACATCGGTTGTTCCGGACGGCCCCGCGGATCAGGCCGGTATTCAGAAAGGCGATGTGCTCACCTCCTTCGACGGAAAGAAAGTGAAGAGTTATGAAAAGCTTCAGAGCATCATGCAGTATTATGGCAGCGGGGAGAAGGTCGAAGTCATTGTACAGAGACAGGAAAACGGCGAGTACAAAGAGAAAAAGGTGACTTTGACACTCGGCGCAAAGGATGTCCTCGAGCAGGCGCAGCGTGGCGCCGGTCAGGGACAGCAGGCACCGGATCCCGGACAGCAGGAACAGGAAGATTCGGAGGGGATGAATCCGTACGATCTCTTCCGTCAGTTCTTCGGTGACGGATTCTGATTTTATCTGACATTCCTTTGATAAAATATAAATGGAAGCGCACAGCGGCACAGCGGTTGCCTGTGCGCTTCGTTTGATTTATGGTATGGAGGGATCCGCGCCCCGGCGCATGGACCGGTCAAATGCTGTGATACAGGACATTCCTCCGGAAGGTCAATGGCGCGGAACGCTCCGCGGGGATGCGGAGTAATATCAATAGTGACACTGTACGAAACGGAACTTTGTTAGTATAATAAGTAAGTTAAAGAATGTGTAAAAGTGAATGATCAGCCTATACGAAAGGATACTTTCAAATGTCAGATGACAGAAGATATGACGGTGACTTCCGCGAGGTGACGGAGGAGAGCGGTGAGCCGGAGGAGATCGAGATCATAACCGGTTCACAGAGCGGGGACGGAATCGGCCGGGGCGAGACGGAAACGGACGCTGCATCCCAGGAAGAGACGGATGACACAGGTAAAGACGCGCCGGATGAAAAGTACTGCATGATCTGTCACAGATCCAGTAAGAAAGCGGGACGGCTTGTGGACATTCCGGGCGGCATGTGTGTCTGTACCGACTGTCTGCAGAAGGGCTTCGACAGTATGCAGCATTCGGGACTCAACCTGAATGAGTCTTTCGGTATTTTTCCGCCGTTTATCACCAGCGACAATATTGATATGGATATACTCGGCAGCGCGCATCAGCCGAAAAAGAAAAAGAAGACAAAGCCGGCGAAGAAACTGACGCTGGACGATCTTCCGGCGCCGCATGAGATCAAGGCAAAACTTGACGAATATGTGATCGGTCAGGACAGAGCAAAGAAAATCATGGCCGTCGGCGTTTACAATCACTATAAGAGGATTCTGACGGAGCCGGCACAGGAAGACGATGTCGAAATTGAGAAATCCAACATGCTGATGATTGGACCGACCGGTTCCGGAAAGACCTATCTGGTCAGGACTCTTGCGAGACTTCTGGATGTGCCGTTGGCAATGACAGACGCGACAAGTCTCACGGAGGCCGGATACATCGGAGATGATATCGAGAGCGTTGTCTCGAAGCTACTTGCGGCTGCGGACAATGACGTCGAGAGAGCGGAGCACGGCATTATTTTTATCGATGAGATCGATAAGATCGCGAAGAAAAAGAACACAAACCAGCGTGATGTGAGCGGAGAGGCTGTGCAGCAGGGGATGCTCAAGCTTCTGGAGGGAAGCGAGGTGGAAGTTCCGGTCGGAGCGACCAACAAGAACGCGATGGTGCCGCTCGAGACGGTGAATACGAAGAACATCCTCTTTATCTGCGGCGGCGCATTCCCGGATCTGGAGAATGTCATCAAGGAGAGACTGACAAAGACTTCCACGATGGGCTTCCAGTCGGAGCTCAAGGACAGATTCGACAACGACAAAGACATTCTTCAGCAGGTTCGCATGGAGGATCTTCGTCAGTTCGGAATGATTCCCGAGTTTCTCGGAAGACTGCCGATTGTCTTCGCGCTGGAGAGTCTGACGGAGGATATGCTTGTGGAGATTCTCCGGGAGCCGAAGAACGCGATTCTCAAACAGTACAGGAAACTTATGGAAATCGATGAGGTCAAGCTGACCTTTGAGGACGACGCACTGCACGCAATTGCAGCCAAGGCTCTGGAGAGAGAGACCGGCGCGCGGGCACTTCGCGCAATCATCGAGGACTTTATGCTCGACATCATGTATGAGGTCCCGAAGGACAAAAATATCGGCGAGGTGATCGTCACCAGAGCTCTTGTGGAGCATAACGGTGCGCCGAAGATCCTTTTTCGGGGACAGGAGTAAAGGTATTGTTTTGTAAGCTTTATAAACAATAGAAAGTCATATGAGGGAGGAACAAAAGATGGAAAAAAAGAAGGGCATCATTGCGGAGTTTAAGGAGTTCATCGCCCGCGGAAATGTGATGGATCTGGCAATCGGTATGGTAATCGGCAGCGCTTTTACGGCGATCGTCACTTCTCTGGTGAACGACATCGTCATGCCGCTGATCTCTCTGATCACAGGAGGCATCAGTTTCACGCAGTGGAACATCGCGCTCGGATCGGGAAAAGAACCGCCGGTTCTCGGCTTCGGTACATTTCTTGCTGCGGTGATTAACTTCCTGCTGATTGCGCTGGTAGTCTTTGCCGTTGTGAAGGGACTCAACAAGATGCATGATCTCGCGGAAAAGACAGGAAAGCTCTCCAAGAAAGGGGAAGCTGCACCGACGACAAAGAAATGTCCGTACTGCATGAGTGAGATCGACATCAAAGCGACCAGATGCCCGCATTGTACTTCCGAGCTTGAGAAAGCCTGAGCATGTACAATTGCAGACAAGTAAATATAGAATCGGGAAGGGATAAGAGATGAGTTACGCTGATCAGGTATTTGTTGATATGTGCCGCGACATCATAGATCACGGCTGCAGCACAGAGGGAGAGAAAGTACGTCCTCACTGGGAAGACGGCGCAAGCGCCTACACGATCAAGAAATTCGGAGTAGTAAACCGCTATGACCTCAGAAAAGAATTTCCGGCTATTACGCTTCGCAGAACCGCGATCAAGAGCTGTACGGATGAGCTCCTCTGGATCTGGCAGAAGAAATCCAACAACGTAAAAGATCTGAAGAGCCATATCTGGGATGCGTGGGCGGACGAAAACGGAACGATCGGAAAAGCATACGGATACCAGCTGGGTGTGAAATACAAATTCCCGGAGGGTGAAATGGATCAGGTGGATCGTCTGATCTTTGATCTGAAAAACAACCCGTACAGCCGCCGGATTCTCACGAGTATCTATAATTTCCAGGATCTCCATGAGATGGCGCTCTATCCTTGCGCTTACTCCATGACCTTCAATGTCACCAAGGAGAAGGGCTCGGACAAGCTGGTGCTGAATTCGATTTTGAACCAGCGCTCACAGGATATCCTGACGGCAAACAACTGGAACGTCTGTCAGTACGCGATCCTCACGATGATGATCGCCCAGACCTGCGGCATGATCCCGGGTGAATTTATGCATGTCATCGCGGACGCGCATATTTACGACAGACACATTCCGCTGGTGGAGGAGCTGATCACAAGAGAGCAGCATCCGGCGCCGAAGGTACACTTGAATCCGGAAATCACAGATTTTTATCAGTTCACCCCGGACGATGTCATCGTCGAGGACTACGTGACCGGACCACAGATCAAAAACATCCCTGTCGCAGTCTGACGGGGAGCATAAGAATCATTGAAAAGAAGGAGCTGTCGCGCGGAAAAACGGGTGACAGCTTTTTTAGGAGGAAAAAACATTGAGAGCAATTTTGTGTGCGGATAAAAACTGGGGAATCGGAAAGAATAACAAACTGCTGGTGAGCATTCCGGCGGACATGCGTTTTTTCCGCGATACGACAAGTAATCATGTTGTGGTGATGGGACGAAAGACACTGGAGAGTTTTCCGGGCGGTAAGCCGTTGAAAAACCGGACCAACATCGTTCTTTCTTCCAACCCGAATTACAGGGTTCCGGACGCGCAGGTGGTTCACAGCAAAGAGGAGCTGCTTGAGGAGCTGAAGAAGTATGACACGGACGAGATCTACGTGATCGGAGGAGCTGCTGTCTACGAGCTGATGCTTCCGTACTGCGACACGGTCTACGTGACAAGGGTTGAGATGGAATATGACGCGGACACCCGTTTCCCGAACATGGACCGGATGACGGACTGGGAGATGACGGAAGAGAGCGAGGAACAGACCTATTTTGACGTAGAGTACAGGTTCTGCACATACAGAAAAAAAGACAGCGCGGGAGAGAGAGAGGCATGAGGACAAAGACAGTAAAAATCGGAGACCGGGTGATCGGAGGGGGAAATCCCATTCTGATCCAGTCCATGACGAATACAAAGACAGAAAATGTGGAAGACACGGTCGCACAGATTCAGGCGCTGACGGCAGCCGGCTGTGATATTATCCGCTGCGCTGTTCCGACCCTTGAGGCCGCGAAGGCACTGCGACTGATCAAAGACAGGATAGAGATTCCTCTGGTGGCGGATATTCATTTCGATTACAAACTCGCGATCGCGGCGATGGAGAACGGCGCGGACAAGGTGAGAATCAACCCCGGAAACATCGGAAGCGAAGACAGGGTGCGAGCGGTTGTGGACTGCGCGAAGGAGAGAGGCATACCGCTGCGCGTCGGCGTAAACAGCGGATCCCTCGAGAAAGATCTCGTGGCGAAATACGGAGGAGTGACTGCCGGGGGACTGGTGGAGAGCGCTCTTCATCAGGCGGCAATCATCGAAGATATGGGCTATGATAATCTCGTCATCAGCATCAAATCCTCCGATGTCATGATGTGCGCGAAGGCACATGAGCTGATCGCCGAGAAGACGGATCATCCGCTTCATGTCGGAATTACGGAGGCGGGAACACTGTATTCGGGAAATATCAAGTCAGCTGTCGGCCTCGGCATCATCCTGTACCAGGGAATCGGAGACACGATTCGCGTGTCCCTGACGGGGGATCCTCTCGAGGAGGTGAAGTCCGCGAAGCGGATTCTCAAGACGCTGGGACTTCGCAAGGGAGGCATCGAAGTTGTCTCCTGTCCGACCTGCGGAAGAACACAGATCGACCTGATCGGTCTGGCAAACAAGGTGGAGACGATGGTTCAGGATATTCCGCTGGATATCAAGGTGGCCGTTATGGGATGCGTCGTAAACGGACCCGGCGAGGCCAGGGAGGCGGACATCGGTATTGCCGGAGGTAAAGGGGAAGGTCTTCTGATCAAAAAAGGAGAGATCATCCGCAAGATGCCGGAGGATCAGCTTCTCGATGCTCTCCGGGAGGAACTTCTGAACTGGAAAGGCTGAGGGAAGACACAGCCGCATCTGTTTTCCCGCTGTGAACAGAAAGCTTTGACCGGTCGTGACGGACGGGCGGAAAACACAGGAGTAAGTTGGAATGGACAGTTACGAATCTGAAAAAACACTGAGCGAGGTCTTTCCGAATCTGGATCTGGAGGGAGATCTCGATGAATATCTGAAATTCGCGCGGGTGAAACGGATCGCCATGGACCGGCGAAGAAATGTGCTGCATGTCTATCTGGACAGCACGCAGTGGATTCAGAAGAAATATATCTACGAGCTGGAGAAACAGATCCGGGAGAAGCTTTTTCCCGGATCCGGGATGCGCGTAAAGGTGTCGGAGCATTTTATCCTGTCCAGACAGTACACGCCGGAGCGGCTTCTCGAAGTCTACCGGAAGAGTATGCTCTTCGAGCTGAAGCAGAGGGATGTGCTTCTGAACTATCTGTTCCGTACGGCAAAAATCAGTTTTCCGGAAGAAGAAAAGATGCTGCTGGAACTGGAGGATTCCGTGATCGGGCACACCCGGGCGGCGGAGCTGTGCAGATATGTGGATCATGTTTTCACAGAGAGAAGCGGCATGGACGTGGAGATTGAACTCTCGTATTACGCGGTCAGTGACAGAAAAGACCGGGAAAACAGCGAGAGGCTCATTCAGGCGAAAGCCCGGCACATCTGGGCGAATTCCCAGAAAGGGCGTGAAGCCGGTGCCGGCAGCGGACCGGTCGGAGAGCCCGGTGAGGCGGAAAATACGCCGGTATCCCCGGGAACAGCCGCTCCTCCCGCGCCTTCCGGAAATGTGCCGGAGAGAAAAACGGCCGCCGCTACCGGCGGAAAATTCAAGGGAAAATTCGGCGGCAGACGGGGCGGATTCGGCTTCGGAGACAGGCTCAAGGCGGATGAGGACGATCCGAACCTGATCTACGGACGCGACTTTGAGGAGGACAGCATACCGATCGAGTCCATTGACGAGACGGTCGGAGAGGCGGTTATCCGGGGGGAGGTTGTTGCCTGCGAGATCCGAGACCTCCGAAACGAGAAGGCGCTGGTTATTTTTGCGGTGACGGACGACACCGATACGATTCAGGCGAAGCTCTTTATTCTTCAGAGTCAGAAGCAGGAGCTGGAGGGGGAGATCAAACCCGGCAAGTTTATCAGGCTCAAGGGACGGGTGATGATGGACAACTGGGAGCATGAACTCACCTTTCAGTCGGTCTCCGGCATTGTGCGCACGACGGATTTCCGCGTGAAGCGGTATGACAACAGCCCGGAGAAGCGGGTGGAGCTTCACTGCCACACAAAGATGAGCGATATGGACGGCGTCACGGATGTCCGCCGTCTCGTAAAGCGGGCGTATCAGTGGGGAATGCCGGCAATCGCGATTACCGATCACGGCGTCGTGCAGGCTTTCCCGGACGCCAATCACGAGATGGATGACATCGACGGTGCCTACCGCAAGAAGTATGCCGCGGAACATCCGGATGCCACCAAGGATGAGCTCAAAAAGATCTCGGCGCCCTTCAAGGTAATTTACGGAATGGAGGGCTATCTCGTCGACGATATGAAGGGAATTGCCACGGACAGCAGGGGACAGAGTCTGGACGACAATTTTGTCGTCTTCGATATCGAGACGACGGGACTCTCGAACCTGACCTGCAAGATCATCGAGATCGGCGCGGTGCGGGTGGAACACGGGGAAGTGGTCGGCCGATTCTCCGAGTTCATCAACCCGGAGGTGCCGATTCCGTTCAAGATCACGGAGCTGACGAGTATCACCGACGCCATGGTGGAGAATGCTCCTGTGATCGAGGAAATCCTGCCGAGATTCCGTGAGTTCTGCGGGGATGCCGTTCTGGTTGCCCACAATGCGGACTTTGATACGGGCTTTATCAAGATGGAGTGCGAACGACAGAAGATCGACTGGGAATTCACCTATGTGGACACGGTTGCCATGGCTCAGCTGCTTCTCCCCGGGCTGTCGAGATTCAAGCTGGACACGGTGGCCAAGGCGGTGGGGGTCCCGCTGGAACATCACCACCGGGCGGTGGATGACGCGGAGTGTACTGCGTGGATCTTCGTGAAGTTTGTGGAGATGCTCAAAGATCAGAAGATCACGGATCTGGACGCGCTGAACAAAGAGGGCAGCGTTAATACGAACGCTATCCGGAAGATGAAGTCCCATCACGTGATCATTCTTGCGAAAAACGAGGAGGGACGTGTCAACCTCTACCGCTGCGTCTCCGAGTCACATTTAAAATACTTCAACCGGCAGGCAAAACTGCCGCGAAGCTTTATCGAGGAACACAGGGAGGGACTGATCATCGGCTCGGCCTGTGTGGCGGGTGAGCTGTATCAGGCACTGCTTCGAGGGGCTCCGGATGCGGAGATCGCGCGCATTGTCAGCTTCTACGATTATCTGGAGATCCAGCCGCTTGGAAACAACGCGTTCCTGATCGAGGATGAGAAAAATCCCGCGGTGACAGGGATCGAGGATCTTCAGGAGATCAACAGGAAGATCGTAAAACTCGGTGAGCAGTTCCACAAACCGGTGGTTGCCACCTGTGACGTGCACTTTATGGATCCGGAGGACGAGGTTTACCGCCGGATCATCATGGCGGGAAAGAAGTTCGCCGATGCGGACAAGCAGGAGCCGCTTTTCCTCCGAACAACCGAGGAGATGCTCGCGGAATTTGAATACCTGGGCTCAGAGAAGGCCAGGGAAGTGGTCATCGACAACACCAGAAAGATTGCGGACATGGTGGAGAAGATCAGCCCGATCTATCCGAAGAAATGCCCGCCGGTCATTCCGAAATCCGACGAGATGCTGCGGACGATCTGTGAGAGAAAAGCCCACGAGATCTACGGACCGGATCTTCCCGAGGAGGTGTCGGCCCGTCTGGAGAGGGAGCTGACATCCATCATCTCCAACGGCTATGCCGTTATGTATATCATCGCGCAGAAGCTGGTGTGGAAGTGCAACGAGGACGGCTATCTGGTGGGGTCCCGAGGTTCTGTCGGCTCGTCCTTTGCCGCGACGATGTCCGGTATCACGGAAGTAAATCCGCTTCCGCCCCACTATCTCTGTCACCACGACTATCACGTGGAGTTTGACACAGAGGATGTGATGAAATACCGGAAGATGGGATACTCGGGCTGTGATATGCCGGACAAGAAATGTCCGGTCTGCGGAAGACTGATGGACAAGATCGGCTTCAACATCCCCTTTGAGACCTTCCTCGGTTTCGCGGGAAACAAGGAGCCGGATATCGACCTGAACTTTTCCGGAGAGTATCAGACAAAGGCCCACGCCTATACGTCGGTGATCTTCGGTGACGGACAGACCTTCAAGGCGGGAACCATCGGTACCCTTGCGGACAAGACGGCCTTCGGTTTTGTAAAAAACTATTACGAGGAGAGGGGAATTCACAAGAGAACCTGTGAGATTGACCGGATTGTTAAGGGCTGCGTCGGCATCCGGCGGACGACGGGACAGCATCCGGGAGGAATTATCGTACTTCCGGTGGGCATGGATATCAACACGATTACGCCCGTGCAGCACCCGGCGGACGATCCGAATTCGGACATCATCAGTACGCACTTTGACTATCACTCCATCGACTCCAACCTTCTGAAACTCGATATTCTCGGACACGATGATCCGACCATGATTCGAATGCTGGAGGATCTCACCGGCGAGGACGCGACGAAGATTCCGCTGGATGAGCCGAAAGTTATGAGCCTGTTCCAGAACCTGAGCGCGCTGAATCTTCAGCCTTCGGATATCCGGGGCATCAAACTGGGAACCCTGGGAATTCCGGAGTTCGGAACAAGCTTCGCGATGCAGATGCTTTTTGACACAAAGCCGCAGAACTTCACGGATCTCTGCCGGATCTCCGGCCTGTCTCACGGTACCGATGTGTACCTGGGCAACGCGGAGACACTGATCAAAGAGGGAAAATGTACCCTCGGTACAGCCATCTGCTGTCGAGACGATATCATGGTCTATCTGATCAACCGGGGGATGGACTCCGAGGAGAGTTTCTCCATCATGGAGAAAGTTCGAAAGGGAATCATCGCGAAAGGCGTCTGCAAGGAGTGGCCGGACTGGATCAAGGATATGAAGGCCCACGGGGTGCCGGACTGGTACATCTGGTCCTGCGAGAAGATCAAGTACATGTTCCCGAAGGGACATGCGGTGGCCTACGTTATGATGGCCTACCGGGTGGGCTGGTTTAAGGTCTACAAGCCGCTGGCCTATTACGCGGCCTTTTTCTCGATCCGCGCGAAGGCCTTCTCCTACGAAAAAATGTGTCAGGGACGTCAGCATCTGGAGCAGATTATGGACGAGTACAATTCCAGAAAGGATCAGCTGTCCAAGATGGAGCAGGATCAGTACACGGATATGTGTCTGGTCGAGGAGATGTACGCGAGGGGACTGGAGTTCATGCCGATCGACATCTACCGGGTGCAGCCGCACCGCTTCCAGATCATCGACGGCAAGCTGATGCCGTCTCTGGATGCCATCGACGGTCTCGGTTCCGTGGCGGCGGACAGTATCTGTCTGGCTGCCAGAGACGGAAAATTCCTCTCCAAGGACGATCTTCGTCAGAGAGGAAAAGTCGGAAAGAGTATTACCGATACCCTGGACCGGCTTGGTATCGTCAGCGACCTGCCGGAGACCAACCAGATCTCACTGTTTGATTTTGCGTCCATGTAAAACGATACGATCCGGGAACGTGCCGGTAAAAAAGAGTTGCCTCACCAGGAAGGCAACTCTTTTTATCTCATAGGAAATTCCTCCGAATTTCCCATGAGACAAAACGCTCCGCGGGATGCGCAGCTCGCAGATGGGAAGATCGCTTCGCGATTCTGCTCGCGCGCCAAAGTCCTGCGGCGCTCCCCTCAGGAAGGAGGGGCTGGGGGAGTCGAGGTCCGCTTGCGGACTTTGTTCTGTAGGATGTGTAATTTGCGGAAGTGAACAAAGTATACACGCGAACACGTCGCTCTCGTCCTCAGCGCTCCGCCGCCTATTAGCAGCTGCTTCCGGCAAAATCGAGCACGTTATACTCAGCTCGCGCTTCGTTCTTGCTAAACGAACGTCCACCGGACGTTCATCGCCTTATCGTTCGCACTGCATGACTTTGTCCCCTTCCGCTTCAATCCGTATTTACAGTTTGGCAGTATATAAGCGGGATTCGTCATAAGAGTTCCCGGATCGCCTCCAGCAACCTGTCGTTGTCCTTCGGACTCATGAAGCAGAAGCGGAAGTATTTGTCGGACAGAAACGGGAAGGTAGAGCAGTTCCGGATCATCAGCCCCTTCCGGATGCAGTGTTCGAAGAGCTGCTGGGCGTCCACGTCTTCTTTCAGAATGCGCACAAGAAGGAAGTTGGCCTTCGGCGGATAGGTTTTTACCGTATCCATGGAGGAGAATGCCCTGTACATCCTGCTCCGCTCGGCATCGATCAGGCTGCCGGTCTCTTTAATGTATGCCTCGTCCTGAAACATCAGACGGCCGGCGATCTCTGCCAGAGAGCTGATCGACCACGGGTTCTGCAGGGTCTGGATCCTGCGGATCAGATCCGTGTTCCCGGTGACGGCGTAGCCGAGACGAAGACCGGGGGCGGCGAAGAACTTGGACGTACCGCGCAGGATGGCCAGATTGGTGTAGTACTCGGTCAGCGGAACCGAGGAGATCTTCTCGTCTGCGTGGGTGAATTCGACATAGGTCTCGTCGACCATGACGAAAATGCCGTGCTCCATGCAGGAGTCCAGAATGGTCCGCATTTGCGGGCGGTTGATGGCCGAGGAGGTCGGGTTGTTCGGGTTGCAGAGGATGAGGAGATCAATGCTGTCGTTCAGGTGGCTGCAGAGATCGTTGACATCCAGGGAAAAATCATTTTCCTCCCGGAGCGGATAGTAGAGCGTGTGTCCGCCCTTGAGGGAGATTTCACGCTCGTACTCGGAATAGGTGGGGCCCAGAATCATCGCCTTCTTCGGAGAAATCGTGGAGATGACGAGAGAAATCAGCTCGGTGGAGCCGTTGCCGACGATGATGTTTTCGTAGGTTGTACCCGCGTAGGCGGCGATGGTGCGCCGGAGTTCCCTGTATTCCCGGTCCGGATATGTCTGGATGGCATCGATGTGCCGGCTGATGGAGTCCTTCAGATTCTGGGAGATTCCCAGGGGATTGATGTTGGCGGAAAAACTGACGATGTCTTCTTTTTTGATTCCGTAAATCTCTTCGATCTTTTCGAGATCACTGCCGTGGAAGTGATCTTTGTGTTTGAGTTTGACCTGATCCATAATGTCACCTTTGTCTTTCTTTTGTAGATCTATGTGCGTCCCGGGGGAGCGCCTTACCGTTGGTTTCGCCGCATCGATGATCTCCCGGGAATCGATTGCAAGTCACCGGACGATCCGCGCAAAAGAGCTGCGGATTGCGTGAATTTTCTATATGTTGTATAATTTTACAATTATAAGGACATTTCTGCCCTGCGTGGAGAGCAGACATTGCGATAATCTGGGAAGGCGGATGCCTTCCACTCGACTAAGTGTAATTCCGGCATCCTGTTTCGTCAAGTTGCCGGTAAAGTGAGGTAAGGTGGGAGTATTGAGCAGACAAGAGGGAACAAAGACAGCTGGATTTACATATGACCTTCCGGAACTGGTTCCATCCGAAACAGAGATCCGTCTCCGGGTGCAGGAAGGCACGAGGAGGAGAACCTCGATCCGTCTGAAGGCGTCCGACGGCTCGGCGATCCGGGGCAGCGTGTATACCGACGAACAGAGAATCGACATCGAGCGTGCGGCCTTTGAGGGAGAGGACTGTGACATCCGTTTTTCCGCGAGCGCGGTCGGCCTGAAAGCAGGGGACTGCGCGGAGGGCGCGATCGTTGTGAGCTGCAACCTCTCGGAGACGGAAATTCCTGTGCGGATCGAGTGCACGGGAACGGCAGTCGATGAATTTCCGGAGGATGTGCACACGCTGGATGATTTTTCCAGACTGTGCCAGAAGAGTCTGAGAGAGGGCTTCCGTCTCTATACGAGTCCGTCCTTCGCAAGAATCCTCAACGGAAACAACAGGAAATACCTCGCGCTGTACAGGGGAATGTCCGCCAATCCGGTGACCTATCAGCATCTGGAGGAATTTCTGGTCACCACGGGGAAAAAGGGACCGATTGAGATCACCCTGGACCGGCAGGAAAAGGCGGTCTATCATCTGGACGTATCGCAGAAGGATACGCTGTATGTCTACCGGAATACCTGGGGATATGTCCGTCTGGAAGTAGAGACGGTCGGTGATTTCCTCGAAGTGGAGAAACAGGTGATCACCACGGAGGATTTCATCGGAAAGGTCTACGGACTCTCCTATATTGTCCACAGGGACAGAATCGGCGAGGGGAGGTCGTACGGACGGATCATGATCCGCAGCGTGCACCAGACGCTGGAATATCTGGTAGAGGCGTCCGCAAAAGAAGACTCGCAGATCCTGCCGTCGGTGGTGAGGAACCGGAAGATTTCGTGGCTGCTGAGAGATTATCTCAATCTCAGACTCCATATTCTGGATTTCCACAGCTGGCAGGAATCCTCTTCGATGACACTCCGGGAGATGACGGAGGAGGCACCGAATGATACCCTCAGCCTTCTGTATTCCGCGTATCTGCACTACACAATGGAGGATACGGCGAAAACGATCGAGTCCCTGTGGCCGATCAAAGAAGGGGAAGTGGAACTTGTGTCGACAGAGGAAAAGGGCGCCTATCTCGTTCTTGCGAAAGCCGTGAATCTTCTTCCGGAGGAGAGAATGGACGTTCTCGCAGATCTTCGCAGGTACTACAGAAGCAGACCGGAGAGTTATCTTCTGCTCTATCTGATCCACCGTGAGATGGGAGATGATGATTACAATCCGGCAGACCGGATGCAGGAGTTGGAGGACTGTTTCCAGGCGGGCTGTTCCAGTCCGTTTCTCTATCTGGACGCCTGGGAACTGTTGAAAAAGGAGGAGGCGCTTCTGCGCCGACTGTCTCCGTTTATGATCCACGTCCTCTCCTTCGGACAGCGCTATTCGGAATTGACAGAGGGACTTCTCCAGAGAACGGCGTTTCTCAGCGACAACGCGAAGCAGTTTGACCGCGCGGTATACCGACTGCTGACCAGAGGATATGAAAAGTATCCGAACAGCGATGTGCTGGAGGCGATCTGCAAGATGCAGATCAAGAGCAATCCGGTCAATCCGGCCTATTTTGCGTGGTATGAGAGGGCGGTGGAGAAAGACATCCGCATCACGCGTCTCTACGAGTACTATATGGAAACCTACGGGAAAGCCGCGGCTGAAGAGATTCCGCTTGCGGTTCGCATGTATTTTGCGACAAATGATACGCTCGGAGAGAAAAAGAAGGCGCTGCTTTACGCGAACATTGTTCTTCACATGGAAGAGGACGAGAGGATGTATCTCAACTATGTGAAGAAAATCCATGAATTTGCACGGAACGCGCTCCGTCATGGAAGAATCAATGAAAACTACGCGGTACTCTATCAGAGATTTTTCAGGAATCCGACCGATTCGGAGACGGCTAAACTGCTGGCCGATGTGATTTTTTCAAGGAGGGTCGAAGTCAGTGACCCGAAGATCCGGAGAGTTATAGTGACCCACACGGCAATGAAGAATGAAGAGGCGGCAGTGGTGGTGGACGGAACGGCCTACCCGCGCGTTTATTCCGAGGACGCGCAGATTCTCTTCGAGGATGTGCATCACAGAAGATTTGCATCGACCATTTCGTACCGGATCGCGGAGCCCTCGCAGCTGCAGAATCTGGCGAAGACCTGTCTGGAGTTCGGCATCAACCACGCCGGCGCGCAACTGTATGTGTGTCATGAGAAGGCTTTCCGCATGGAGGTGAATTCGCATACGGCAGCCGTCTATCGCGCGGCCGTCCGGAACGAAGCGTTCACGGATGAGTACCGGGATGTGATTCGCAGAAAACTTCTGGATTATGACCTCGCTCATCCGGATCTTGAGGTTCTGCCCGACACACTCCCGGTGGACGAGCTGGCCGATTACGCCCGCGCGGACAAGGCAGGGACAGCGAAACTGCTGATTCGCGAGGGAAGATACGGGGATGCGTTCCGCGTCGTTGCGGAATTCGGCTGGGAAGGGCTTCCGGCCGGACTGCTTCTGGAACTTGCGACCCGGCTGATTCAGAGCGGGGATTACGCAGGAGACGACGCCCTTGTGCGTCTGGCCGTACATGTATTCCTGAAGGGAGAGTACAACGATAACGTGCTTCTCTTCCTTGCGGGAAATTACCGTGGACCGGTTGCGACACTTGCAGGAATCTGGAAGACGATGTACAAAGCCGGTCTTGGAAGTACAAAGCTGGCCGAGCGGATCATGATGCAGTCTGTGCAGACGCAGCAGTATCCGGGCATGGAAGAGGAGCTTCTCTCCGATTATGTGCGGAAATCCGGAAAGCCGGAGGTGACGGCAGCTTTCCTCGCCTATCTGGCGGATCACTATTTCCTCGGCGACAGGGAAGCGGGGGACAGTATCTTCGGAATTATGGAGCAGCAGATCCGGAATAAGGAGCTGGATTTCGCGATCTGTAAACTGGCTCTTTTGAAATACTATGCGGGGCAGGAGGAACTGACCGAAGAGCAGACGCTTCTTGCGCGTCAGATGCTGGAGCAGATGGATGACCGCGGACTTCGCTTCGATTTTTATACAAGACTTCCGAAGGAACTGACACAGGCATATCAAATCGACGACAAAGTCTTTGTGCAGGAACAGTACGCGAAGAACGCGAGAGTTGTGCTTCACTACCGCCTCACCGAAAAAAACGGCACAGAAGGAAAATGGATCGCCGAGCCGATGCGCAATGTTTACAAGGGCATTTTTGTGAGGGAATTCCTTCTGTTCTACGGGGAGACGTTGACCTATTATCTCAGTGTGATGAAGGACGGAAAAATTGAGAATACCGACAGTTATCAGGTGACGCTTGCCGACATGGACACGGAGGGCGTGACGAAATACCGTCTGCTGAATCGTCTGCTGGAGGCAGAGGACAAAGGAGAGCAGGGAGCGTTTTCTCAGGCGTGCAGGCAGTACCGGATGCAGACGAAGTATGTGGATACATTCCTGAAACTCTTTGACACAGTGGACGGCCGAAGAGATGACGGATCCGTGACAAGTGAGAGGGATTTGAAATGAGCGCTCGAAATCTGATTGTGGGGATCGACTTTAACCGGTCGCAGCCACAGATCTGTTATTACGAAAAAGAAAATGAAAATACGGTCATCGCCCCGATGAAGGTCGGCAACGATCAGGTGTCTTTCGAAGATATTTTTGACGAGCTGGATCAGCTTGAGAGCGAGGCGGACGCGGAGGCGGCGAAGAAGAAGGAAAAAATGAATCGCCTGATCGGAAACGCCTCGGAGACATTCCGCAGAGCGCTTGCAACGCTGGGCCTCGACGATCCGGAGCGGCAGATCTCAGGAATTGTGATCACCGTGCCGAAGCTCAGAACAGAGGAGGTCGAGCTGATCCGCGGGATTTATCGTTCACTCGGCCTGGATAAGATCAGAGCCCATCTTCAGGACTACAAAGAGAGCTTTTATTACCACACGCTCTATCGTGACAAAGATATCTGGAACCGCGATGTCGGTTTCTTCCGCTTTCAGGGGCGAAAAATTACGTTCAGTTATCTGGAGGGGAATTCAAAGACGCGTCCGATGACCTTCCGCTATGTGGACGGGGCGGGTCTGGAACTGGAGGGAGAGAAAGAGACGTGGGACGAACAGTTCTGCACCCTGATCGAGAGTTCTCTTGGGCGTTCGGTCTTTTCCAGTGTCATCGTGACGGGCGATACTTATGATCAGAGCTGGGCAAAACGCTCGACGGCACAGCTTCTCAAAAACGGCAGAAGGGCGTTTATTCAGGATAATCTCTACGCAAAGGGTGCCTGCTGCGCGGCGAGAGAAAAGGCAGTGGAGAAGAAGCTCGGAAACTATCTCTATCTCGGTGAAGATCTGGTTTGCACAAATATCGGCATGGAGATGATCATTCAGGGAAAAGAAACGTATTATCCGCTTTTGCCCGCCGGCGTGAACTGGTACGAAGCACATAAGACGTTTGAGTGTATTCTCACGGGTGACCGTCCGGAACTGAAATTCCTTTTGAGCGGACTCAGAGATAAGAAACAGAGACTCTCCGTGATCCCGCTTCCGGGACTGGATCTGAAGAGCAGGCCGGAGGGAACGATGCGTCTCGGTATACGGCTGGCGTATAAAAACGCAGGCTGCTGCGTGGTCGATGTGGAAGATCTCGGCTTCGGAGAGCTGTACCCGTCCACGGGGGAGAAGTGGCGCGGGGAGCTTTCCTGCTGATCTTGATGAAAAGAAAAAGAGGGACAGACATTGAGTAGCACGATATTGTGTCAGGTAAAAAGAGCAGAGAATCCATATTATATCAAAGAGGTCGATCTTCGCATATATTCCATCGAGGAGCTCTGCTTTTTCATAAACAGAAATCTTCCTCTGATCGATGAAGCGTTTTTTTCGGAGGAGCTGATTGACTGGCTCACAAGGGAGCTGAATCTGCGAATGCTTGTGCAGACAATGGAACGGATTCGCGAGGAGGATCCGGAATATGCGGTGACGGGGCAGATCCATGCGGTCAATCGGGAGCTCAGCTGGCTGTATGCCGGGGATAAAGAGAAGCTGCAGAGAAGAATCTCGGAGGTCTTTGATCTTCCGGTACTCGAGAGAAGAGTCCGCAGGGCGGATATTCTGGTGGGATACCGCAAGTACACCAGGGCGATCGAGGCGTACAAGGCGATTCTGGCCGACGGACAGGTGGAAAACCCCGGGCAGCTTCTTGTAGGGACGGTTTACCACAATACCGGCATCGCCTACTCCAGGCTGTTTCAGTTTGATGAGGCGGCGGCCTGTCTGAAAAAAGCCTATGACAGACTTCACACGATGGAGGCGCTCAAGGACTATCTGTTCTGCCTCTGGATCAGAGACGGAAGCGAAGCATTCGGAAAAGCCTGCGAGGAGTATGAGGTGGATGCGAAAACCCGTCTGGAGATGGAAGAGGAACTGGCATCCTTTCAGGAAGGGTTCGGTCAGGAAGCTGCAGGGGAAGTGACCGGGGAGACGCTGAATGACTGGGTGAGAGATTATCACCGGCAGACGGGATACTGAAAAAGTTCAGAAAAATTATTGACGCACAGAGAGGTTTGTGCTTTAATAATTATAAATTCAACAATATAACGCTTTAAACTGATGAAGTGGAGATCAAGCGAAAGGGGCACTCGCAGAGAGTCCGGGATGGTGTGATCCGGGCAGAACGCTGATTCGTAAATGGACCACTGAGGGCACGGCGAAAGAGACACAGGGTGTGAATCGAGTAGTTGCTGACGTCTGGCATACGTTACAATGCCGGGGATATGATGGTATCTCACAGAGAGTGTGGAGACACAAAACAGGGTGGCACCACGGGTTTAGAATCGAATGTTCAGAGCTCGTCCCTGACAGACGGAAGTCTGTCGGGGGCGGGCTCTTTTTGTGTGGCAACGAGCCAAGGATGCTGCCGCATGCTTGCATGAAAGGCAGCATATTTGGCGAGTGCGGTACATCGAAAGGCGAAGCCTTGAGATGTACAAAGGGAAATTCCTCCGAATTTCCCATGAGACAAAACGCTCCGCGGGATGCGCAGCTCGCAGATGGGAAGATCGCTACGCGATTCTGCTCGCGCGCCTTTCGTCCGCTGCGCTCCTCTCTGGAATGAGGGGCTGGGGAACCGAAATCCGCTTGCGGACTTTGATTTGGAGTAGCGATCATACTGAAGTAGTTTTAGGTTTGGGGGACAAATTATGAATCAGACCACATTGGAAGAAGTAAAGAAAATTGCGGCATCCGGGGATTACAAGAGAATCCCCGTTTCAAGAGAAATCCTTTCGGATATCAGGACTCCGGTAGAGACACTCCGGGCACTGCAGAATGTGAGCAGTCACTGCTTCCTTCTGGAGAGTGTGGAGGACACCAGAGTCTGGGGACGGTATTCCTTCCTCGGATATGATCCGTCGATGGAGATCTCCTGCAAGGATCACATGCTGACGATCAACGCGGGAGGAAAGATCCAGATGAAGACCGAACATCCGGGCACCTGCATCAAGCAGATCATCGCGGAGAACCGGTCTCCGAGGATCCCGGGACTGCCGACCCTGACCGGCGGACTGGTGGGATATTTTTCCTACGACTACATTCAGTACGGGGAGCCGGAACTGAAGCTCGACGCGCCGGATGAGGAAAAATTTGACGATGTCAACCTGATGCTCTTTGACAAGCTGATCTGTTTCGACAACCTGATGCAGAAGATCATCCTGATCGCGAATGTGCACACCGACGATCTCGAGACCGATTACAACCGCGCGGTTCTTCAGCTCGATGAAATGGAGCGGATCATCCGCCACGGAGAGCCGAAGCAGAACAAGAAAGGACGTCTTCTGGAGGAACTGAAACCGAAACTCTCCAAAGAGGAGTATTCAGAGAAGGTTGAGATCATCAAGAATTACATTCACGAAGGCGACATCTTCCAGCTGGTATTCTCCAATCCCATGAGTGCCAGATATGAGGGCAGTCTTCTGGATACCTACCGGGTGCTTCGGACAACAAACCCGTCCCCGTATATGTTCTATTTCTCGGGGGACGATGTGGAGATCGCGGGTGCATCGCCGGAGACCCTGGTCAAGGTGGAGGACGGCGAGATCCGAACCTTCCCGCTGGCGGGAACCAGACCGAGAGGCGCTTCCAGAGAAGAGGACGAGGAGCTGGAGAAAAATCTTCTCGCCGATCCGAAGGAGCGGGCGGAGCACAATATGCTCGTGGATCTGGGAAGAAACGACCTCGGAAGGCTGTCCGAGTTCGGAAGTGTGGAGGTGGAGCGATACATGGATGTCCTCCGTTATTCCCACGTCATGCACATCGGCTCCGAGGTGAAGGGAACCTTAAGAAAAGACAGGCAGGCGATCGACGCGGTCGACTCCGTACTACCGGCGGGAACCCTTTCGGGAGCTCCGAAATTTCGGGCCTGCGAACTGATCAACGAGCTGGAAAATGACCGCAGAGGAATCTACGGCGGAGCCATCGGCTATGTGGATTTCACAGGAAATCTGGATGTGTGTATAGCGATTCGCCTGGCCTACAAGAGAAAGGGGCGCGTCTATGTGCGTTCCGGAGCCGGTATCGTGGCTGACAGCGTCCCGGAGAATGAGTATCAGGAGTGTATCAATAAAGCAAAGGCAGTGGCAGAGGCTTTGCGCAAGGCTGAGGAGGTGTGAGAGATGATTTTGCTGATTGATAATTATGACAGTTTTTCCTATAACCTCTATCAGCTCATCGGCTCTGTGGATCCGGATATAGAGGTGATCCGGAACGACGCAAAGACGGTGGAGGAAATCCGGGAGATGAAACCCTCCTGTATCATTCTCTCGCCGGGACCGGGACGGCCGGCGGACGCGGGAGTCTGCGAAGCAGTCGTGAAGGAACTGGCCGGAGAAATCCCCATCATGGGAGTGTGTCTGGGGCATCAGGCGATCTGTGAAGCGGAGGGCGCGGAAGTCACCTATGCGAAGGAACTGATGCACGGCAAGCAGTCGGAGATCCGGCTGAACACGGCTTCCCCGATTTTTAAGGGAATGGGTGAAAAAGCAATGGTTGGAAGATATCACTCCCTGGCGGTAAACAGGGAATCCCTGCCGGAGAACCTCAGGGAAATTGCCGAGGCAGATGACGGCGAAGTGATGGCCGTGGCGGACGAAAAGAGAGCACTCTACGGACTTCAGTTCCATCCGGAGTCGATCATGACTCCTGAGGGACGAACGATGCTGAAGAACTTTTTGAATATATGTATTGAGAAAAACAAGTAATAAAGAAAGAGGAGAAGGAAAAATGATCAAAGAAGCTATTGAAAAAATCGTGCGCAAAGGTGACCTCAGCTATGAAGAGGCTCATACCGTTATGACAGAGATTATGACCGGACAGACAACACCGACACAGAACGCTGCATTTCTGGCAGCGCTTTCCACAAAGTCCACAAAGGCAGAGACCATTGAGGAGATCTCCGGCTGCGCGGCAGCCATGAGAGAACAGGCGACACCGGTGAATCATCCGGGTATGGAAGTCCTGGAGATCGTCGGAACCGGCGGAGACGGCGCTCATTCCTTCAATATCTCCACGACCAGTGCGTTCGTGATCGCGGCTGCCGGTGTAAAGGTCGCAAAGCACGGAAACCGCGCGGCTTCTTCTCTCTGCGGAACCGCTGACTGTCAGGAAGCTCTCGGCGCCAATATTGTGCAGGATCCGGAGAAGGCAGTGAAGATGCTGGAGGATGTCGGGATGTGTTTCCTCTTTGCCCAGAGATATCACGCGGCTATGAAGTACGTGGGACCGATCCGCAAAGAGCTCGGTTTCCGTACGGTTTTCAATATTCTCGGACCGCTGACAAACCCGGCAAGCCCGGAGTACTTCCTTCTCGGTGTATACGACGCCTATCTCGTGGAGCCGGTGGCAAAGGTACTGGACAAGCTCGGCGTGAAGAGAGCGCTTGTTGTCTACGGAGACGACAAGATGGATGAGATTTCCGCATCCGGCTCAACGACGATCTGCGAACTCAAAGACGGATACTACAGAACGATACAGATTGCGCCGGAAGATTTCGGCCTTCCCAGAGGAAAGAAAGAAGATCTTGTCGGCGGAACCCCGGAGGACAACGCGGTGATCACCAGAGACATCCTCACCGGAAAAGAGCAGGGAACGAAGAGAACAGCAGTCCTTCTGAACTCCGGAGCGGCCCTCTATGTCGGAGGAGCGGCAGACAGCATTGCCGACGGAGTGAAAAAGGCGGCGGAGATGATCGATTCCGGAGCGGCTCTTGAGAAGATGGAGCAGTACATCCGCGAGTCCAACAAGTAACGGAGGATCGGAGATGACAATACTGGATGAACTGGCTGAATATGCCGCATACAGGGTGAAGGAGGCGGAGAAAGAAATACCGCTGACGGAGATGAGAAGACAGGCGGAGGATCTGTCCGCCGCAACCGGCTTCCCCTTTGAAAAGGCGCTTGCGGCGCCCGGCATGTCACTGATCTGTGAAGTGAAAAAAGCGTCGCCTTCCAAGGGGATCATCGCGGAAGATTTTCCCTGGGTGGAAATCGCGACGGACTATGAGAAGGCCGGCGCCTCGGCGATTTCCTGTCTCACCGAGCCGAAATGGTTCAAAGGGCAGAACGAATACCTTCGGGAGATTGTGAAGAATGTCAGCATTCCGGTTCTTCGAAAAGATTTCACGGTGGATCCCTACATGATCTACGAGGCCAAGTGTCTCGGAGCTTCCGCGGTTCTTCTGATCTGTGCCATTCTCGATGACGGACAGCTTCGGGAGTACAGAGAAATTGCAGAGAGCCTCGGACTGTCGGCGCTGGTGGAGACCCACGACGCGGAGGAAATCCGGCGGGCTCTGGATTCCGGAGCCGGAATCATCGGAATCAACAACCGGAATCTGAAGGACTTTACCGTGGACATCCGCAATTCCGTCAGACTTCGCAGCGAGATCCCGGCGGATCTTCTCTGCGTGTCGGAGAGCGGAATAAAAACGGCGGAGGATGTGGGAGAACTCTACAGGAATCACACGGACGCTGTGCTGATCGGCGAGACGCTGATGAGAAGTCCGGACAAGAAGGCGGCAATCGAAGAGCTCAGGAGTTGCTGCAGATAAGAAAAGCGCTGACACAGAAGCTGGATGTACAAAGAAACGGGTGTAAGCAATATGGAAAAAAGAAAAACAAAAATCAAACTGTGTGGCATGAGAACGGTGGAGGATATTGAGGCGGTGAACAGCTGCCGGCCGGACTTTGCGGGTATCATCTGCACCGATGGTTTTCGGCGTTATATACCGTGGCAGGAGGCCCTGGTATTGAAGGAAAAACTGGACCCGTCGATTTCATGCGTCGGTGTTTTTGTAAATGAAACCTATGAATATATCGAGACATATCTGAAGCGGGGAATCATCGATGTGGTGCAGCTGCACGGCGATGAGAGCAATTATTATATCGAACAGCTTCGAAAGGTTATGCAGTATCAGGGAACGGTGGCTCCGGTAATCAAAGCATTTGCGGTCAGGAGCAGGGAGGATATCGAGGCCGCATCGCAAAGCAAGGCGGATTATATTCTTCTGGACAACGGAACCGGCAGCGGAGAGACTTTTGACTGGAGTCTTCTGGAAGATGTCGGCCGTAAGTTTTTCCTGGCAGGCGGGCTCGGACCGGACAATGTCGCCGCTGCGGTAGAACAGCTGCAGCCCTTCGCGGTTGATATGAGCAGCCGGATTGAGACAGATTTTAAGAAAGATCCCGTAAAGATGCACCAGGCTGTTGAGGCTGTGCGCAATCTGCAGAAGACGGGAGATTGCATCGGGCAGACAGAAACGGGCGCTTTGTGTTTTTCGTAGAAAAAACAAAGCGATGGAGATATAGCGGATCAGGCATTACGCAAAGTGTACATTCATTTTTTTACACGGCGCGGATGCGGGAAAAGAGAGGAACAATTATGACAAACGAAAATGGAAGATTTGGAGAATTTGGCGGACAGTACGTTCCGGAGACGTTGATGAACGAGCTGTTTCGTCTGGAAAAAGCATATGAGCATTACAAAAACGATCCGGAGTTTGTAAGAGAACTGGACGACCTGATGAAAAACTACGCCGGACGTCCGTCCAGACTGTACTATGCCGAGAAGATGACGAAGGATCTCGGCGGAGCAAAGATTTATCTGAAAAGAGAGGATCTGAATCACACCGGAGCCCACAAGATCAATAACTGTCTCGGTCAGGTACTTCTTGCGAAAAAAATGGGCAAGACCCGTGTCATCGCTGAGACCGGAGCCGGACAGCACGGCGTTGCGACTGCCACGATCTGCGCACTGCTCGGCATGGAGTGCGAGATCTTCATGGGAGAGATTGACTGCCAGAGACAGAAGCTGAATGTATACAGAATGGAGCTTCTCGGAGCAAAGGTACATCATGTAAAATCCGGCTCTCAGGTGCTCAAGGATGCTGTCAACGAGGCGATGCGCGAGTGGGTCAGCCGCGTGGATGACACCCACTATGTGCTCGGTTCCGTCATGGGACCGCACCCGTTCCCGACCATCGTTCGCGATTTCCAGGCGGTGATCTCCAAGGAGGCCAGAGCGCAGATCCTTGAGATGGAAGGAAGGCTGCCGGATGCCGTCCTTGCCTGTGTCGGCGGCGGATCGAATGCGATCGGAGCATTCTTCAATTTTATTCCGGATGAGGGCGTGAAGCTGATCGGCTGCGAGGCGGCCGGCCGCGGCGTAGACACCGGTGAGACGGCAGCGACAATCGCGACAGGAAAAATGGGCGTCTTCCATGGTATGAAATCTCTGTTTTGTCAGAATGAGTACGGTCAGATCGACGAGGTATATTCCATCTCCGCGGGACTGGATTACCCGGGTATCGGACCGGAGCATGCATATCTGCATTCCATCGGCAGGGCGGAGTATGTGTCTGTTACCGATGATGAGGCTGTAGAGGCCTTCGAGTATCTCTCCAGAACGGAAGGTATCATCCCGGCCATCGAGAGTTCCCATGCGATTGCGCATGCGAGAAAACTCGCGCCGCAGATGAGCAGTGATGAGATCATGATCGTATGCGTCTCCGGACGAGGCGACAAGGATGTGGCGGCAATCGCGAAGTACCGCGGTATTGACGTCGAAGAGTAACAGGAGTTCGAAAGAGAAGGAGACTGGTCATGAACGTAAAGAAAATCGCAGACGCGTTTAAAAACGGAAAAGCATTCATCCCATTTATCACCGCAGGTGATCCGGGAATCGAGTATACAAAGAAATTTATTCTGGAAATGGAAAAAGCAGGCGCTGATCTGATTGAGATCGGAATCCCGTTCTCCGATCCGATCGCGGAGGGAATCGTGATTCAGGAGGCGGATCTTCGTGCGCTGCAGGCAGGAACGACTACGGACGATGTTTTTGCCATGGTGGAGGAACTTCGGGAAGAGACCGATATGCCGCTGGTATTTATGACATATCTCAACATTGTTTATCACTACGGCTATGAGCGTTTTTTCTCCAGATGCGAGAGCGTCGGCATCAGCGGAATCATCATTCCGGATATGCCCTTTGAGGAGAAGGATGAGTGCGTGAACATCGCCGCATCTCATGGCGTGGAGGTGATCTCCATGATCGCCCCGACATCGGAAGAGAGAATTCGTATGATCTCCTCCGAGGCCAAAGGATTTATATATGTAGTTTCTTCCCTTGGTGTCACCGGCGTCCGCTCCGAGATCAAGACGGATCTGGAGTCGATTCTCGCGGCAGTGAAAAACGCGACAAATACGCCGGCGGCGATTGGCTTCGGAATCAACACGCCGGAGCAGGCGAAGAAGATGGCCTCCTACGCGGACGGTGTTATCGTCGGTTCCGCGATCGTGAAGATCGTCGCCGAGTACGGAAAAGACGCGGCGCCGCATATCGCGGAGTACGTCAGAAGCATGAAAGATGCCATCCGCTGACGTGATCTGTCGCGTCTTGCGGAGCGTTTTGTCTCATAGGGGATGCGAAGCAATTTCCTATGAGATGGGAAAGGGCTGCCGCCTCAGCAGATGCAGAATTGCACTGTCTGAGGCGGCAGCCTTTGCGTATGGGTTTACCGCTTCCTTTTTTTGTGCTAAACTTACGGCGACTGTCAACTGCCCGATACGGAGAATGAGGAGCGGCCGGCCGGACTGCCTGTGATTATGACAGTGTGGGCTGCCGCATAGATAACACCCGGGGCACAGCGAAAGGTGAATATATGTTAGATGTTTGTTTGCTGGGGACCGGCGGCATGATGCCGTTGCCGGACAGATGGCTGACCTCCCTGCTTACACGATACAATGGAAGCAGTCTGTTGATCGACTGCGGAGAAGGAACACAGATTACACTCAAAAAAAACGGATGGACCTTTAAGCCGATCGATATCATCTGCTTCACGCACTATCACGCGGATCATATCAGTGGTCTTCCGGGAATTCTGCTTGCCATGGCGAACGCCGAGAGGAGCGAACCGCTGACGATGATCGGCCCCAAGGGGATCGGCAGAGTTGTGAGCGGGCTTCGAACGATTGCACCGGAGCTTCCGTTTGAGATCGAGTACATAGAACTGAACGGGCCGGAGCAGGTTATTGAGAAGAACGGCTACAGGATCACGGCCTTCCGTGTGCAGCACAACATGGTGTGTTACGGTTACAGCGTAGAGATCCTCCGGACCGGTAAGTTTGATGTGGAGAGAGCGAAGGCTCTGGAAATTCCATTGAAGTTCTGGAATCCTCTTCAGAAAGGAAAGACCATCGAAGAGAACGGTGTTGTTTACACTCCGGATATGGTTCTCGGTGCAGACCGGAAGGGACTGAAGGTGACCTACTGTACGGACACCCGTCCGGTAAAAACCATTGCGGAGCATGCAAAGGGCTCGGATCTGATGATCTTTGAAGGAATGTACGGCGAGCCTGAGAAAGCGGAAAAAGCAAAAGAACACAAACATATGACGATGTACGAATCGGCGGCGATTGCCGCAGAAGTGGGAAGCGGACCGCTCTGGCTCACTCATTTTTCGCCGTCTATGGTACATCCGGAATGGTTCCTCAAGGATGTTCGCAATATTTATCCGGACACCTGGCTCGGTGAGGATGGAAAATTCCTTGAACTGAATTTCGAAGATGAATAAGGAAGATACAAAAATTATGAGTGATACATTAATTCTGGGAATCGAGAGTTCCTGTGACGAGACGGCCGCCGCCGTTGTAAAGAACGGGCGGGAGGTTCTCTCGAATGTGATTTCTTCGCAGATCGACCTTCACACCATATACGGCGGTGTGGTTCCGGAGATTGCGTCCCGCAAACACATCGAAAAAATCAATCAGGTGATCGAACTGGCGCTGGAAAAAGCGGGGGTGACTCTTGATGACATCGACGCGGTGGCTGTCACCTACGGCCCCGGGCTTGTGGGAGCCCTCCTCGTGGGTGTGTCGGCAGCCAAGGCGATTGCCTATGCGAAGAAGCTGCCGCTGATTGGCGTGCATCATATCGAAGGGCATGTTTCCGCCAATTACATCGAACACCCGGATCTGGAACCGCCTTTTATGTGTGAGATCATCTCCGGCGGACACACTCATCTGGTGATTGTACGGGATTACGGAGAGTTTGAGATCCTCGGACGGACAAGGGATGATGCGGCGGGAGAAGCGTTTGATAAAGTGGCGCGCGCCATAGGGCTTGGATATCCCGGGGGGCCGAAGATCGATAAGGCTGCCAGGGAAGGAAATCCGGAAGCGGTGGATTTTCCGAAGCCGAAGGTTCTGGATACAGGGAAGACGTCCCTGACCTTTGCCCGGGGAAGCCATGAGATGAGTAACTATGATTTCAGTTTCAGCGGTGTTAAGTCTGCTGTTTTGAATTATCTCAACAAATGTGAGATGACTCATGAGAAGTGGGACGCGGCAGATGTGGCCGCCTCCTTCCAGAAAGTTGTGGTAGATTCTCTGGTGGAGACTGCCATGAGAGGCGTAAAAGATCATAACGTGAAGAAGTTTGCCATTGCCGGCGGCGTAGCATCCAACACAGCTCTCCGGGCGGCCATGGAAAAGGCCTGCGCGGAAAACGGACTTGACTTCTATTGTCCGTCGCCGGTGTACTGCACCGACAATGCGGCGATGATCGCGGTAGCAGGTTACTATGAATTCAAAAAAGGTAACCGGAGCGGCTGGGATCTCAATGCAGTACCGAACCTCAAGCTGGGTGAGAGATAAGGAGAATGAACGTGAAAGAGAGATGTGCAGCGGTTATTGTCGCGGCCGGCAGCGGAAAACGCATGGGCACGAAAATCAGCAAACAGTATCTCGAGATCAACGGGAAACCCATCCTTGCCCATACGTTGGAGGTCTTTGAGCAAGCCGACAGGATTACGGATATTTATCTGGTGGTGGGCGCGGAGCAGACAGCCTATGTGTCAGAACAGATTGTGGAGAAATACGGCTACGGAAAGGTCAGAGCAGTTCTCGCCGGCGGTGCGGAGCGCTATGATTCCGTGTATCGGGGTATTCTGGCCGCTGAAGGGGCGGAATATCTTTTTATTCACGATGGCGTCCGTCCTTTTGTTACAGAGGAGATCATTGAGGAGGGATACCGGACGGCCGGTACGTACGGCTGCGCGATCTGTGGAGTTCCTTCTAAAGATACTGTAAAAATCACGGATGAGAATGGCTGCGTCGTACAGACACCCCTTCGCTCCAATGTGTGGAACGTGCAGACTCCGCAGGTTTTCCGCTACGAACTGATTCGGGAGGCCTACGACAGGATTCAGAATGAGGACAGAACGGGTGTCACAGACGATGCGATGGTCGTTGAGCGAATGGGAAAGGTGCCGGTGCGGATGTACCACGGCTCCTATATGAATATCAAAATCACAACGCCGGAAGATCTCGCTGTTGCAGCCGAATTTATCCGGGAGAGAGAAGCCGGGCACTGAGAACTGCCTGATCGGCAGTGTACAATTAATTGTTGAAAAACGGAAGTTATTGTGCTATATTATACAAGTCGCTGAAACACAAAGCGATGAATTGTATATGCAGCGGTATCGAAGCGGTCATAACGAGGCGGTCTTGAAAACCGTTTGTCCGAAAGGGCGCGAGGGTTCGAATCCCTCCCGCTGCGCTCATGAAGAACCTGAAAGTCTGACGGCTTTCGGGTTCTTTGTTTTTGCGTTATAGGAAATTCCTCCGGAATTTCTATAACACAAAACGCTCCGCAGGATGTGCATTCGCGCGATGAGTAGATGCTTCGCATCCGCGCTCGGCGCGAGAATGTCGCGAGCAACATTCTTTTTTATTATAAGAAATTCCTCCGCATTCTCTATGTGACAGAAAAGCTTTGCGAAAAGTCCAATAGGAAGATATGAAAAGTGGCGAAGCGCATCTGCCCGTAGGCGACGTGTGAGCAAAGTATGTCTCTGCCTTGCCGGCATATCCGGAAATAGGGTTCAAATAATTATGAAAGGGAGAAGCCATGCAGCACGACTATGTATCTCTGATTAGAAACAAAATGGAAAAACATACACCGGTGTTCGCGGGACTCTCGACCCGGGAGACTTCTGCTGTAATCATCCCGTTGATCCGGGGGAGAGACGGTTGGGAAGTCCTCTTTGAAAAGCGGGCGGGCGCACTGAACAGTCAGCCCGGTGAAGTCTGCCTGCCGGGAGGAAGACTGAATGAAGGAGAAAAACCGGAAGAGGCCGGCCTTCGGGAAATATGTGAAGAACTTCTGATTGACAGAAAACAGCTTCATGTGATCGGAAGAATGAATGCGGTGATGGGACCTTCCGGTGCGCCGGTCTGGCCGATCGTTGCCATCCTGGAGAATTATCGCTTCACCCGTTCGGAAGAGGAAGTGGCCGAAGTCTTTTCCGTTCCGCTGGACTGGTTTGCGGAGACAAAGCCGCAGGCTTACACAACGTGGATGGAGACAAAGCCGGAAGAAGACTTTCCGTATGAGCTTATTCCCGGAGGCAGGAACTATCCATGGAGAAGGAAGAAAAACCTCGTCTATTTCTACAGAACAACTTCGTATGTGATATGGGGAATGACAGCGAGAATTATTGTGGATCTGATGAACGAACTCGGCTTCCTTCAGGCAGAAGAATAAAGTAAAAATAAACTTCGAAAAAAAATAAAAAAAGTTTCAAAAAACACTTGCATAGCAGCAGAAGCTGTGATAATATACTTTTTGTTCGCGCGACATAGTAACAAACAAGTCACAGCGAATAAATCGAATATGTTCGAATATGATTCGAGCAGTTATGGAGATGTACCCAAGCTGGCCGAAGGGGCTCCCCTGGAAAGGGAGTAGGTCGTTAACGCGGCGCAAGAGTTCAAATCTCTTCATCTCCGCTTCTCGGAACATGGTCTTCTGAATGGCAGACATGATCCGGGTGATTGATCTTTGACAACTGAACAGTAAAACACATCCTCGAAAATTCAAAAAACATTTTTGAACGATCGATGAGTATTCAACAATTTATTGTTAATACAAATCCTTTAAAACAGTAATAACGGGATGAATTAGCCAAGTGTTAATTCTGACTGA
>NZ_JHXY01000016.1 GCF_000621585.1 [Eubacterium] cellulosolvens LD2006
GATGAAGGGTGATAAGGTTGTCAAGTGATTCAATGTACTCACCGATTTTCTGCTGTTCTTCATATGATGGAACGGGAATCATAATCGTTTTCATCCCCTCGATATCTATACTTTTTCCATCTCTGATTCCATACACATGAGGTTTCAACAGAACATCTATAAAGCGTCTTGATCTAAAGAATGGATAGTAGAATCTACTATCGGTGTTATTCCCGTGAAAAGTATGATATGCAGGGCTTATGATGCCATCAGAGTTTGCCTTTTCTAGTCCCCCTTCGAAGGATCTAAGGTGTACAATAAAGTCATTTTTCTTGACCATTTTGTAATTAGATAGGCTGGCTTTATCATATTGAATTGCCCTGTCAGATTCATCTCTTCTAACAGTTCCTCCACCCTGAATTATAGTCAACGCTGGAAGTTCCTCATGGTTCTTTTCCGAGTACTCTTCGAAGACTTCCCCAAGCTTACGCTGTTCCCAATCATTATATCAATGGAGACTGTCGCTGATGAAGGGTGATAAGGTTGTTCAATCCATCTAAAAACTCAGAAATCTTTTTCTGCTCCTCTATATCTGGTACAGGCATTATAAATTCAGAAACACTCTTAGCAGATAGATTAGGTTGTGCCGCACCTTCATCATGAACTACTCGTTGTTTATATTCGATATCTGAATTAAGTACATGAAATAGGTATCTTCCATCTATGTCTTTAGGACGTAATGCGACTAATGATGATGCCACCGTTCCTTCGTTGAAATTATCAATATATGCGTTTTTTCCAAGAGTTCCACGCAAACAATAAACGATATCGCCTAACTGTAATTTTGCCCCACCAAGGTCATCATATTTTTCTCTGGTAATCTTATTACAAGTCACGAGATTTACATGACCATCTTCAAGGTCTCCAGCGTTAATAAATGGTATTCCATCTGAAACCATATCTTGTACATTGGGGTATTTTGAACTTCTGTCGCCATTGAACATATCACAATGGTCACCAACCTTACGCTGTTCCCAAGGGATGGCTATAAATACGGTTATGATATGTATGATCAGTTCCTCATTGATTGGGAACAGCGTAAGTTAGGGGATATAGTAGGAAGCGTCATCGGCGGAGGCACTCCAAAAACAAGTGTAGATGAATATTGGGACGGAGATATTCCTTGGATTCAGTCTTCTAATGTACAGGAAAATGAGATGTTTGATTTTGATATTCCAAAGAGAATCACGCAGCTGGGATTAGACAAATCAGCAGCCAAGTTAGTTCCTGAAAAGTCTATAGCAGTGGTCACTCATGTAGGTGTTGGAAAGCTTGTATTTGTACCATTTGCCTATACTACAAGTCAGGACTTTACATCTTTAGCCGAGTTAAAAACTGATCCAAAATTTACATGTTATTCTTTATATAAACGTCTTCAAGATGATTTACATATTGTACAGGGTTCTGCGATAAAAGGAATCACAAAAGACGATTTATTGACAAAAGAAATTATGGTCCCTGAAAAAGATGAGCAATGTAAGATTGGGGAGTATTTCCGAAACCTCGATAACCTTATCACCCTTCATCACCGTTTGTTTTTGTCCGCAAAACGACATCGGTATTTTTTTTGGATTTATGGCTTTTTCTCTGTGCCAAAGAAAGACAGTTATGTGATGGACGGATATCCTCCGTTGACTGTCTTGTTCATGTTACCTGACATGAATATAATGAAAGTATTGTATTGTTTTGCGCTGTTCGGCGGATCGGAGGTGATAGCTGTGGCACAGATACAGGTGACAGATCTGACTTTCGCGTATGACGGAAGTGCGGATGATGTGTTGAAGAATGTGTCCTTCAGCATAGATACAAATTGGAAGCTGGGGCTGATCGGCAGGAACGGAAAAGGGAAGACAACGCTGCTGAATCTGTTCATGGGCAGATACGATTATCGAGGCAGCATAAAGACGGGAACCTGTTTTGACTATTTTCCCTATCAGGTCTCAGAGGCGGATCTGAAACAGAATGCAGCGGATCTTCTGGAGAAGTGGAAGCCGCAGGTTGAACAGTGGCAGGTAATGATCCAGATGAACGAGCTTTTGATGGATCCGGAGTGTCTCTACAGACCTTTCGGAACACTCAGCTTCGGGGAGCGTACAAGGGTGATACTTGCGGTTCTTTTCGCGGCAGAAAATGAGTTTCTTTTGATCGATGAGCCGACGAATCATCTGGACACAAGGGCGCGTGATATCGTAAAGGCTTATCTTGCCTCCAAGAAAGGCTTCATCCTTGTCTCGCACGACAGAGATCTGCTAGACGGAGTGTGCGATCATGTGCTTGTGCTGAACCGTTCTACCATTGAGGTTCAGGGCGGTAATTTTTCAACCTGGTGGGCGAACAAGGAGAAAATGGACGCCTTTCGGCAGGCGGAAAATGAAAAACATCTAAAGGAGATCGGAAAGCTGAAGGCTGCGGCGGACAGAAGCGGCAGATGGGCGGAAAAAAGTGAAAATGCCAAAATAGGCTTTGATCCGGTGAAGGAGCATGACAGAAGTATCGCAACCAGAGCCTTCATCGGGGCGAAGACAAAAAAGATGCAGGCGCGTGTCAAAGCATACGAGACGCGCATGGAGCGTGAAATTGAGGAGAAAGAAGACCTGCTTCAGGATATCGAGAGGGTTGTTGATCTGAAGATCGAACCACTTAAGTTTCATAAGGACGTACTGATTAATGCGAATGACCTGTCTTTGCGGTATGAGGGCGCCGGCCAGGCTCTTTTTGACGGCTTGCGTTTTCAGGTGAAGCGGGGAGATCGGATCATTCTTTCCGGGGAAAACGGATGCGGAAAATCAAGCATCCTGAAAGCAATTTTGCAGAAAGTGAATCCTATGGCGCAGGGCGATGCGGGCGGTTTATCGGTGACGGGAACATTGGAGGCTGCTTCTGGCATGACTGTGTCGTACATCAGCCAGGACACCTCGTTTCTAACCGGTTCTCTTCGAAGGTTCTGTGAGAGGCGGGGACTGAACGAGAGTCTTTTTCTTGCGGTACTCCGGCAGCTGGATCTTGGTCGGGAGCAATTCGCGAAGAACATGGAGGATTTCTCGGAAGGACAGAAAAAGAAGGTTCTGATAGCGGCCAGCCTGATCACCCCGGCGCATCTATATATCTGGGATGAACCGCTGAACTTTATTGATGTGTTTTCACGGATGCAGATCGAAAAGCTGATTCTGCAATATAAACCTACCATGCTGCTGGTAGAGCATGATCTTCGTTTTCAGGAGAAGGTGGGAACGAATATCGTGAGGATAGGTAAGTGAGAGGAGAGGATCTGCCGGAATAGACGGCAGATCCTCTCTTTATATATGACTTGTGTTTGCAGGCATAAAGTTCTATAATAAATATACTAATAATCATACAGAATGGTGAAATGACGCAGCATTTGAATTTTATATTATCGCTCCGATTGCAGATAATAGGATGTTCGAAATAATTGATAGTTTTATAGATGGTGAAATTACAGATGTACAGTGCCAGCATTGTTTATCTGCGACAAATCTAGGAAATCAATACGTTTGTATTACGCAGAATGCGTTAGATCGAATTACATTATTAGAGAAATGTTATCTTTGTGAACTGGAGAAGGAATTTTATCTAAATTCACGACAAGAGAATTTTATGATGAATATGGATAAAGTCAAATTGGCGAGAAAACAGTATCGAAATCAGGGCGAGTACATAGAGGATATTTTGAGATGAAAAATATAGATAGTTACGGATTAAAAATATGTGCTTTTCAAGCGGATTTATTTGAGAAATCTGCTTCGAATCTTCTTTGCAGTTCGAGAATATTTGTCAGAAGGTTTATGTATTCGGATCTGGCATCCAGATTAGATTTAAACGGCTATGTTTTTGAAGCTTCAAGTATTGAGGACGCCTTCGATGAACTCGACCGACAATATGGAAAAACTGAATATGGACATCAAAAATATAGCGCTGAGGAAATGCATTGGATTGGTTATATGTACAGGTATTGGGCGTATACATATGAACAGAGTAGCAAGCATTTGTTTAAGTATATAAAGCCGGAAAAACTCCGCGCTCTCTATTTTCCATATCATTCGCTTGATCCTGCACAGGCCATTGACCGGATTCTGGAATCGAAAGGTACTGATGAAAAGGATCAGATCGCCAGAGGAGTGGAAATAATGCGTAAAATTAGAAAGAAGTATGATGATCTGAAATGAGTATTTTTTGCAAGCCCTTTTTGCGAGTACTACCAAGTTGTGAAGAAGGAGGCTCGTTCCTTGAAAATAATCAGAGAGGCATCTATCGCGGATGCGCCGCGTCTTTTGGAAATATATGACTATTATGTTCGCAACACAGCGATCACCTTTGAGTACGATACGCCCTCGCTGGAGGAGTTCGTTGCCAGAATGGAGAACGTTAAGCGGCGTTATCCATACCTTGTTATCGAAGAGAATGGTCAGATAGAAGGATACGCCTACGCCGGCGTATTTAAAGACCGGGCGGCCTATGACTGGTCTTGTGAGATGACGATCTATATGGATCATGCCGAACGAAAGCGTGGAATGGGACGGATGCTTTATGAGGCGCTGGAGGAGAAACTTAAGGAAATCGGAATTCTGAACCTGTATGCCTGCATCGGCTATCCGATCGAAGAGGATGAATATCTGACGAAAAACAGCGCAGAATTTCATGCGCATCTCGGTTACACAAAAGTCGGTGAGTTTCATAAATGCGGCTATAAATACGGCCGATGGTATGACATGATCTGGATGGAGAAGATAGTCGGGGAGTATCGCACCCCAAAAGAGGACGATTCCACCTCTGGCGCACCGGGATTAAATCGGATATATTAATGAAGATGAGATGAATCGATGTTTGATAACGTTTAAAAGTGTGTTCAAAAAAGGGGGAGGACGTAAGATATGGCAAAACTCATTTTGTATCATGGTACTCCTGCAAAGGTAGTGACACCGACATTTGGTCATGGGGATGATAAACACGATTATGGTCGAGGATTTTATCTCACGGAGAATTATGAACTGGCCAAAGAGTGGGCTGTATGTAAGCCGGACGAAGCGAATGGCTGGGTTCATAAATATGAGCTTGAAACAGACGGGTTGAAGATTCTGGACTTTCAGGAGCTGGATGTGTTGTGTTGGCTTGCGGAGCTAATGAAACATAGAGATGCTGCAAATTCAAAGAGGTATCGCACACTGGCGGAAAAGTTCATCGAAAAATACGGAATCGATACAATCGGATTTGATGTGATTAAGGGATGGAGAGCCAATGCATCTTATTTTTACATCGCCAAAGAATTTGTTCGGGATAATATTGATATAGACATTTTGGAAGAGTTGCTTTCCCTCGGGGGATTGGGAATTCAATACTGCATCAAGACCGAAAAAGCATATGATCATCTGAAAGAGATCGGCGAAGAGCTTTCTTCGGTGGCGTATGCGGAATTCAATCCAAAATACAATGACAGGGATTCCAGGGCTCGACAAAATATGAGACTGTTGGTGGATTCAGATGCAAATAAAGTGACAAAAGTATTCAGTACCTTATTTTGACAGAGGAGATTTTTATGCGGGCATATGCGGAAGCATATTTAGATGAAGTGGTGGAGACTCAGGGCGAGCTGTTTGATTTTATTGCACAGGAGTTTTCGGATAAAGATACCAAAGATTTTATTAATGCTTATATGTGCAGTAAAACGAGAAAAAGCATCGATGAATCTCAGGCTTATGTCAGTACGATGAATGCCGGAGAATTGTTGCGGTATTTTCAAAGTACCGAGAAATATGAGTTCAAGGAAGGAAAAGCGATCGAAGGATTTGCGCCGGATTGGATGGGTGAGTTCTATGCATATTATCAGTGGTATTACAATATTCCAAGCGCGGAAGTGATTAAGAAGATCCCAGTGGATTTTTTGCTGAAAGCCTATCACGGTCTGCATGATCTGGATCTTGAACTCGCGGTAAAAAAAGTGGGTGAAGTGTAATGAAGGTGATATGTTTTCACAATCCGGATGAGGAGAACGGATATTTAAGTAACTGGTATCGTTCAGACTTTAACTATAACGGTCGACGGTTCTCTTCGATGGAACAGTATATGATGTATCATAAAGCGATCCTGTTTGCGGATGAAGAAAATGCTGCCGAAATCATGGATACAGATGATGTGGCAAGTATAAAAGCCCTTGGGCGTCAAGTCGCCGGCTATGATGATCATGTTTGGAACGGTCTTAGGCAACTGATTATATACGAAGGGCTGCAGGCAAAGTTTTCCCAGAATGTGGAATTGAAAGAGGCGTTGCTTGCAACCGGTGATGCCGTTTTGGCAGAATGCGCAGTCAAAGATCGGATCTGGGGGATCGGATTGTCTATGAGTGATCCTGATCGCTATCAGAGAGAAAAATGGAAAGGGCAAAACCTGCTTGGATATGCTCTTATGATGACGAGACAGCGTTTGAGCGAATGATTTATGAGAGCCCCGGGGGGCTGATGTATTTGGTATAGAACACCGGAAAGCGCCGGTGATGAGGAGAGTATGGCAGAAGGATTTTTACCCATCAGCAGAAAAGACATGGAAGAGATGGGCATAGACCAGGTGGATTTCGTCTATGTCTGCGGAGACGCCTACGTGGATCATCCGAGTTTTGGTAGCGCCATTATCAGCAGGGTGCTGCAATCCCGCGGTTACACGGTGGGCATGATCTGCCAGCCGGACTGGAGAGATCCGGAAAGCATCGCGGTTCTTGGTCAGCCAAGGCTTGGATTTCTGGTGTCCTCCGGCAATATGGACTCCATGGTCAATCACTATACGGTTGCCAAGAAACGCAGACATCAGGACGCCTACAGTCCGGGCGGCAGGGCGGACAAGAGACCCGATCGCGCGGTGACGGTCTACTGCAATCTGATCCGCCGGACGTTCAAGCATGATCCGATTATTGTCGGAGGAATTGAGGCGAGTCTTCGGAGAATGGCGCATTATGACTACTGGTCGGACAGCGTACGGCGTTCGGTTCTTCTGGAGTCTGGCGCGGATCTGGTGTCCTATGGTATGGGAGAAAAAAGCATTGTCGAGATCGCGGATGCGTTGAACAGCGGACTTGCCGTGCGGGATATCACCTTCATCCGGGGAACCGTGTATAAGACCAGGGATGAGGAGCTGATCTATGACGGCATCCGCCTTCCGGATTTCGAAGCGATCAGTGAGGACTCAGAGGCGGGACGCAGAGCCTATGCCGAGAGTTTCGCGATCCAGTACAGGAATACGGATCCCTTCACTGCGAAGGTGATCTACCAGAATTACGGCGGAACCTTCGTGGTGCAGAATCCACCGGCCTATCCCCTCTCGGAGATGGAATTTGACGATGTGTATACTCTTCCCTACACGAGAAAGTGGCATCCGGTCTACGATGCGGATGGCGGTATTCCGGCGCTCTCGGAGATCCGCTACAGTCTGACCTCCAACCGGGGCTGCTACGGAGAGTGTAATTTCTGCGCACTCACTATGCATGAGGGAAGAATCGTTCAGGCCAGAAGCCATAAGTCCATACTGGAAGAAGCAAAGCAGATGATCGAAGAGCCGGATTTCAAGGGTTATATCCACGATGTGGGCGGCCCCACGGCAGAATTCCGCGGACCGGCCTGTTCGAAGCAGATGACGAAGGGCGCCTGTCCGAACCGCCGCTGCCTCTACCCGAAGCCCTGCCCGAATCTGAAAGTAGACCACAGCGACTATCTCTCCCTTCTTCGGAAACTCAGAGCACTGCCGAAAGTGAAGAAAGTCTTTGTGCGCTCCGGATTCCGCTTCGATTACCTGATGGCAGATAAAGACAAGACCTTCCTCCGGGAACTCTGCAAGTACCATGTGAGCGGACAGCTCCGTGTGGCACCGGAGAATATCACAGACAACGTCCTCTCGAAGATGGGCAAACCCTCCGTATCCGTTTACAACGGCTTCGTTGAGGAATTTAAGAAAATCAACGAAAAGCTGGGGCTCAAGCAGTACATCGTACCCTATCTGATGTCCTCCCATCCGGGAAGCACCCTGAAAGACGCCATCGCCCTTGCAGAATATATACGTGACATGGGCTACATGCCCGAGCAGGTGCAGGATTTCTATCCGACGCCGGGCACAGTGTCCACCACCATGTACTACACAGGTCTGGATCCCCTGACCATGGAACCGGTCTACGTCACGAGAAATCCTCATGAGAAAGCGATGCAGAGGGCTTTGATTCAGTATCGCGAGCCGGACAATTATGATCTCGTCAGGGAAGCTCTCCTTCAGGCGGGCAGAGAAGATCTCATCGGGTTTGATGAGCACTGCCTGATTCCTCCGAGGAAGATGAGCCGGAAGATGGGGCACGGACACGGCGGAGCCAAAGGAACCGGCGATCGCGCAGTGAGAGGCGGAAGAGGACGAAGCGGAGCAGAAGGCTCGAAGAAGGCGGGAAGCGGACGCACGGGCGTCCCGGCTACAGGTAAAAAAAGAGGCCGCGGAAACGGCGCAAGGGATGAACGGGAAAGAGGTCGCGGAAACGGCAGACGGGACGGAAGAGGAACGGATGCCGGGAGGAGTTCGTCCGGATCCTCCAGGGGGACAGGAAGAAACAGGAGAAGATGACAGAAATGATAAGAGGACAGGTCGGTACTTCCGGCTTGTCCTTTTTGCGTATGTTGAAACTCCGGAATTTTCATAAAACAAAACGCTCCGCATGTCACAGGACAAGAATAGCCCGTGGGGCAGGGGCAGACCCGCAAACGATAGGAAGTCGAGGACAGAATCGCGAGCATAGCGTCGCCGGTGGAGGACTGTCTGAGCGCACGTGACATACGAAACCAATGTTGTTACCGTGGTATTTTGCGCGAGTTTCCGGAACCGGCGACAACAGGCGGCGCAGCGATGAGGACGAGGCGACGTGTTTGCGGGTGTGTCCCTGCCCTGCGGGCAAGCAAGTGATGCACCTTTCGTCCTTGAAGAATCCGCTGTAATTGAGTAAAGTAGAAGTGAATAAACAGCGCTCTTTGACGTGTGGAGGATTGCGATGAAAGAAGATTATTTAAAAGCGAAAAAGATCGGTGACCGGACGGTCCGCAAGGCGTTGAACGAGGGACGTTATCCGTACCTGCCTTCTCTTTCCTATGCGCTGGAGGAGTTCTCGAAGCTGCCTAAGATTCCGCTGGGCATCCATGAGATTCCGCTTTCCATGATTGTCGGCACCGTCACGGACGAGAGACAGAACGCCTTCGCGTCGGATTTTATGCCGATTCTGAGCGTGTACACAGAATTTGGAACGAAGTGGTCGAATCTGATCGATTCCCAGCAGGTGGAGGGAATCCGGGATCCGATCCGCTGTTATGAATATATGAACCGCTTCTATGTGCTGGAGGGCAATAAGAGAGTGTCGGTCATGAAATACTCCGGCGCCTACTCTATCACGGCGGACATCGAGAGAATTATGCCGCACCGGTCGGATGAGAAAGATGTGCAGGTATACTACGAGTTCCTGGATTTCTATAAGGTGACGGGACTTTTCGAGATCGTCTGCACAGAGCCGGGAAGTTATCAGAAGCTGGCGGCGATGTACGGCATGACTCTTACGCAGCAGTGGCCCGACCGGCCGCTGGAGGACATACGCTCCGACTTCCGCTATTTCCTCAGGAGCTACATGAACAAGGGCGGCGACAAGCTTCATATCACACCGGGCGAGGCCTTCCTCACCTTCCGCACCATCTACCGGGATACGAAGCTGGTTGAGGAGTCTGAGAGCGGTATCGAGCACAAGATCGGAAATATCTGGAATGAGCTCCTCAGCGCCGCGAATACCCACGGCATCGTCCTTCTCGAGACGCCGGAGGCGGGAGAGAAGAAGAGTTCGATTTTCCAGGGCCTTCTCAGCATGACGCCGACCTACTCCAAAGAGGAGCCTCTTCGCGTTGCCTTCCTGTATTCGAAGGGAGCGGAGACCTCCCGCTGGATCTACGGTCATGAGCTTGGCAGAAACGAGATCAGTGAGCGCTTCGGCGGCATCGTGGAGACGATCGCCTTCGAGAACTGCAATTCTCCGGAAAAAATAGACAAAGCCTTTGCAGCCGCGGCAGCGGACAACGACGAGGTTGTCTTTGCGACATCCCCGGACATGATGGACGCAGCGCTTCGGGCGGCGATCCGCTATCCGGACATGAAGATTCTCGACTGTTCGATCAATCTCGTGAGCAGCGCCGTCCGCACCTACTATCCGAAGATGTACGAGGCGAAATTTATCATGGGCGCGCTGGCGGCGGCATACACGGACGATCATCGCATCGGCTATGTGGCCGACTATCCGCTGAACGGAACGATCGCCGGCGTGAATGCCTTTGCCATCGGCGCGGGACTTGTGGATCCGGCAGCGAAAATCTACCTGGCCTGGAGCGGCAAGAAAAACTCCGACTGGGAGAAGGAACTGGAACAGGATCTCGGGATCCGGGTTATCTCGGGACCGGACATGATTCGTCCGGACGATCCGTCGAGACGCTACGGTGTCTACAAACTCCATGAGGACGGCTCGGTCAAGCGGCTTGCGGCCCCGATCTGGAACTGGGGCAATTTCTACTGTCAGATCATTGAAAAAATCCTCGACGGCAGCTGGGACGGCAGAGACAGGATCAGCAGATCCCAGGCAGTGAACTACTGGTTCGGAATCGCCAGCGGCTCGGTGGATGTCATTCTCTCGGATGAGCTTTCCTATTACTCCGAGAAGATGGTCGGGCTGTTCAAGAGCGGCCTTCTGTCCGGCGGCCTTCGACCTTTCGGAGGCGAGCTGCACAGCAACAAAGGGGAGAAAATCGCGGACAGCGAACACCCGGAGCTGACCAACGAAGAGATCATAGAGATGAACTGGCTGAACGACAATGTGGTCGGAGAGATCCCCACAAGAGATGAGCTCATTGAAAGCGTGCAGATGACCATGACAAAGAGCGGAATTCAGGAGAAGATGGGATGAAGATTCTGGTATTGGCGGACGAGGAAGAAAAGAAGTATTGGGACTACTATAAACCGGGGACTCTGAAGGACTACAACCTGATCATTTCCTGCGGAGATCTGAACCGGAGATATCTGGAATTCATTGTCACGATGGCGAGCTGTCCTGTGCTGTATGTGAGGGGCAATCACGACAAAACTTACCGGAAGGAACCGCCGGAGGGCTGTATCTGCATCGAGGACAAGGTCTTTGATTACAAGGGACTGAGGATCCTGGGACTGGGAGGTTCGAACCGCTATATCCCGGGAGCTCCGGAACAGTACACGAACGCGGAGATGGAGAACAGGATTCACAAGGTCAACCGGGAGATCGTTCTTCGGAACGGCTTCGACATCCTCGTGACCCATTCACCGGCCAAGGGATACGGCGACATGGACGACCTTCCACATATCGGTTTCGACTGCTTCAACGATCTTCTGGAGAAGTGGAAACCGGGATACATGTTTTACGGGCATGTGCACTCGACCTATTCCCACGGCAAATTCGAGAGGCAGATGAGCCACCCGTCCGGGACGAAACTGATCAACGCCTTCGGTTCCTATGAGTTTGAGATCGGCGAGGATGAGTATCCGGCGGTCGGGCAGACCGGCTCCTTCCTTTACGACCTTGTGATGACGCTCAAAGAGAAGAAGCGGAAGGTATGAAATCTTGAAAAAGACCACCGGATGTGGTAGCATTGTAATCTGCGATTGAGCCAAAGAGGAGGCAGAATACAGAAGATGCAGCAGATAGCGGAGGGGCTTTTTGAGAGACTGAATCGTCTCTACCCCAAAATGAGCAAAGGCCAGAAGAGACTGGCGGATTATATCACAGACCATTATGATAAAGCTGCATTTATGACAGCTGCCGAACTCGGTGATCAGGCGGAGGTAAGTGAATCGACAACCGTTCGGTTCGCGACTCTGCTGGGATACAGCGGGTTTCCGGAGTTCCACCAGACGCTGGAGGAACTGGTTCGAAACCGTCTGAACTCAATCCAGAGAATGGAAGTGACCTACGGAAGGATTCCGGAGGCAAAGATACTGGATACCGTTCTTGCCAGTGATATTGAGAAAATCAAACTGACGCAGGAGCATATGGACCGAAGCGCCTTCCGGCTGGCGGTGGATACACTGCTCAAAGCGAAGACGATCTATGTCATGGGACTGAGGAGCTGTGCTCCGCTGGCAGCCTTCCTGAGTTATTATCTGAAAGAGATCTTTGACGATGTGCGCCTCGTGAATTCCACGGGATCCAGCGAGGTTTTCGAGCAGCTGGTGCGCATCGGGGAGAAGGACGTGATCATCGGCATCAGCTTCCCCAGATATTCGATGCGAACACTCAAGGCGATGGAATTCGCGAACAGCAGAAACGCGAAGGTGATTACCCTCACGGACAGCATTCACTCGCCGATGAATCTGTACTCGTCCTGTAATCTGATCGCGAGAAGCGACATGGCCTCGATCGTGGACTCGCTGGTCGCACCGTTGAGCGTGATCAACGCGCTGATCGTGGCGCTGGCGATGAAGCGGCAGAACGAAGTCATCTACACACTGAAGACGCTGGAGAAAATATGGAGCGATTATCAGGTGTATTCCGGTGACGAGATCGACCGGCTGGATGATCAGAGTGGTTTGAAACTGCGGGATCCGGATGAGCGGCACGCGGAGAATGGAAACAGGGAATAGAGGAATGAAAAAAGTCTGTGTGATCGGCGGCGGGGCCGCGGGAATGGCGGCGGCGATGTGGGCCGCCGAACAGGGTCTTGCCGTTCATATTTTTGAGCAAAATGAAAAACTGGGAAAGAAGCTCTTCATTACGGGCAAGGGTAGATGTAACTTTACCAATGCCTGCGATACGGAAGAGCTTTTCTCACATGTAGTTACAAATCCGCGCTTTTTGTTCAGCGCCTTCCACGGATGGACGAGTCAGCAGACCATCGATCTCTTTGAGCGTCTCGGCGTTCGGACGAAAGTGGAGCGGGGAAACCGCGCGTTTCCTGTGTCGGATCATTCTTCGGACATCATCCGTGCGCTGGAGAAAAAACTGAGAGAACTCGGCGTCGTGATTCATCTGAAGACGAAGGTGAAGGAACTCATCCTCGAGGAGCTTTCGGAGGCTGAGAAGAAACAGACGCAGCGAGTGACCGGTCTTCGCATGACCGACGGCGGAAAAATCAGCTGCGATGCGGTGGTCATCGCCACCGGCGGTCTTTCCTACAAGACCACGGGAGCGACGGGGGACGGCTACGCTTTCGCCGAACAGGCGGGACACAGCTTGAAGCAGACACGCCCGGCGCTTGTTCCCCTGGTGACAGAGGAGGACTATGTGCCGCTTCTTCAGGGACTCTCCCTGAAAAATGTCGTCCTCACGATCCCCTACGGAAAGAAGAAAAAGTTCGAGGAGTTCGGAGAGATGCTCTTCACGCACTACGGCATCAGCGGTCCGCTGGCTCTCTCGGCAAGTTCCTACATCGCGTCGGAACTGGAGAAGGGACCTCTTCGGGCGACGATCAACCTGAAAGCGGCTTTAACAGAGGAACAGCTGGACGCGAGACTGCTTCGCGAATTTGACGAGTCGAAGAACCGGGAATTCAAGAACGCGGTCGCGCCCCTTTTTCCCTCGAAACTCCGGCCGGTCATGGTGAAACTCTCCGGAATACCGGAGAACAAACCGGTCAACGAGGTGACTAGAGAAGAGCGCATGCGGTTCGTATCGCTGATCCGGAACCTGCCGGTGACAATCACCGGCACGAGGGATTACAATGAGGCGATCATCACGCAGGGCGGCATTAACGTCAAAGAAATTAATCCATCCACGATGGAATCCAAGTACACAAAAAATCTCTACGCGATCGGAGAAGTCCTGGATCTGGACGCTGTGACCGGCGGCTTCAATCTGCAGATCGCGTGGTCGACAGCAAAGATATGCGCCGAGGCGCTGGGAGGAGCGGAAGAATGAGTTTTCAGATTGCAATTGACGGACCGGCAGGAGCAGGCAAGAGCACCGTGGCAAAAAGAGTAGCCGCTGCGCTTGGTTTTATCTATGTGGATACAGGCGCGATGTACAGAGCGATGGGCCTGTATTTCCTTGACCGCGGCGTGGATACGGATGACGAGGAGTCGGTCAACGCGTCTCTGGACGGCGCGGAAGTGACACTTGATATCATCGACGGAAATCAGGTGGTCTTCCTGAACGGACAGGACGTCAATGGACGGATCCGCACCGAGGAGGCCGGCATGATGGCCTCCAAAACCAGTGCGTACGCAAAGAACAGACAAAAACTTGTTGATACGCAGCAGAAGATCGCCGCGACGCAGAATGTGGTCATGGACGGAAGGGACATCGGAACCGTGGTGCTTCCGGACGCTCCTCTGAAAATCTACCTGACCGCGAGCGTGCAGACAAGAGCGGACCGCAGATACAAAGAGCTGATCGCCAAAGGGCAGGAGGCCGATCTTGCAGCAATTGCAAGGGATATCGAGCAGCGTGACTATCAGGATATGCACAGGGAGAATTCTCCGCTTCGCCGCGCGGACGACGCGATTCTGGTCGATTCTTCCGACATGGATATCGACGAGGTTGTGAACACAATAGTCACATACGCGAAGGAAAAAATGTAAAAAATCCAAAATATCAAACCGGGCTATGTGACCGCCGTGTGACTTCTGGATGGGATAATGTCAAAATAATTAGAATATTTGGTATTGTGTGTCTAATGGGAATTACATTCGGTTTCGTCCTGGCCCCCACCTGGAGGAATGTATGGAAGTAATTGTAGCCAAAAGCGCAGGCTTCTGTTTTGGCGTGAAACGAGCTGTCGACGAAGTGGAGCGTCAGATCGAAGAAGGACAGAAACCTGTCTATACCTACGGCCCCATTATTCATAACGAACATGTGGTGAACAGTCTTGCGGCCCGCGGTGTGCAGGTTATTCATTCAGAAGAGGAACTTGACGGAATCCATGAGGGAACGATTATCATCCGTTCTCACGGCGTGTCAAGGAAGGTCTACGAGAAGATGCAGGCAACCGGAGCGCACATTGTTGACGCGACATGTCCGTTCGTCAAGAAAATTCATGAAATTGCCCGCAAGGCCGGAGAAGAGGACGCAGAGCTTCTGATTGCAGGCGATCCGGATCATCCGGAGGTTCAGGGAATTATGGGCTGGACAGACGGAAAAGTCCGTGTGGTAAAAAACACGGAACAACTTGAGGAAATAGAAAATTCTTTGGGCAAAACAGAGATTCTTGTCGCACAGACCACCTTCAACAAGAAAAGATTTGAAGATATTGTTGAAATTTTTGAGAAAAAGAAGTATAGTGGGTTTGTTGTGAATACAGTCTGCAATGCAACTGACGAGCGGCAGACTGAAGCGTGTGAAATCGCGCAAAAAGTAGATGCTATGGTTGTCATTGGAGGCAGGCATAGTTCAAACACTCAGAAGCTGTACGAGATATGCAGTGGAAAGTGCAAGAATACTTACTTTATTGAGACACTTGTTGATTTGGATCCTAGACCTTTTCAATCTTTCTCTCGCGTAGGTATTACAGCTGGAGCATCTACTCCAAATAGTATAATTGAGGAGGTTATAGATTATGTCAGAAATGAGCTTTGAAGAGATGTTGAACGAGTCTTTCAAGACTGTAAAGAACGGTGAGATTGTTGAGGGTACTGTTATCGACGTCAATCCGGAACAGATCGTCCTGAACATTGGCTACAAGGCAGATGGCATACTGACCAGAAGCGAGTATTCTAATGATTCTTCCGTTGATCTGACTACAGTTGCCAAACTCGGTGACACAATGGAGGTCAGAGTTCTTAAGATTAACGACGGCGAGGGACAGGTACTTCTTACATATAAGAGACTTGCTGCTGAGAGAGGAAATAAGAAACTCGAGGAGGCGTTTGAGAACGGCGAGGTTCTCACAGCCAAAGTTGTACGTGTACTCAACGGCGGACTCAGTGTAAACGTTGACGGCGCACGTGTCTTCATTCCGGCAAGCCTTGTATCCGATACTTTTGAGAAAGATCTCACAAAGTACATGGATCAGGACATCGAGTTCAAAATCATTGAGTTCAACCCGAAGAGAAGAAGAATTATCGGTGATCGTAAACAGCTTGTTGCTGCTGAGAAGAAGAAAGCTCAGGAGGAGCTGTTCTCCCATATTACAGTTGGCGATGTCGTTGAGGGCGTTGTTAAGAACATCACAGATTTCGGTGCATTCATCGATCTGGGCGGCGCTGACGGACTCCTTCACATTTCCGAGATGTCCTGGGGACGCGTTGATAATCCGAAGTCCATCGTTGCTGTAGGCGACAAGATCAGAGTTCTGATCAAAGACATCAAGGGCGACCGTATCGCACTCAGCCTCAAGTTCGAGGATCAGAATCCCTGGCTTTCCGCTGATGAGAAGTACGCTGTAGGTACAGTTGTAACTGGTAAAGTTGCACGTATGACAGACTTCGGTGCATTCGTTGAGCTTGAGCCGGGCATCGACGCACTTCTTCACGTATCCCAGATCTCCAGAGATCACGTGGACAAACCGGCAGATGTACTTGCAATCGGACAGGACATCACAGCTGAGATCGTTGACTTCAACGCTGCAGACCGCAAGATCTCCCTCAGTGTAAAAGCACTTGAGGCAGGCGAGGAGCAGACTGAAGAGGCACCGGTTGAGGAATAATTCCGAAATTCCGGATACATCTCGATAGAAGAAAAAATATAGGGACACGCCATATGGCGTGTCCCGTTTTGTGTTATGGAAATTCCTTCGGGATTTCCATAACACAAAACGCTCCGCTTACATGCGCAACTCGCAGATAAGAAGATCGCTAACGCGATTCTGCTCGTGCGCCTTTCGTCCGCGTGCGCTCACCGGGGGGATTGAGGGGATGGGGGAGATGAAGTCCGCTTGCGGACTTTGGTCCTCATTTGCTCCCTGCAATTAATGCGTCGATGACGGCCGCGCAGTAGGCGTGAAGCGCTTCGCGGTTCTCGAGCCACTCCGAAGTGGGAAGAAACCAGGCTGGATATGCTTTGTAGTCTGTGTAAAAGGCAGGCGTGTTGACCTCAGAGGGCTGAGGAAGAAACTCTCCTGTCTTTTTTGTGTAACAGGTGGAAGCTTTCGCTTTGACACGCCGCTCGGCTGGTACATAGATGGCGACATCCTTGTGGACGGCCTGATCTTCCTCCGGCAGATAGAAGTAATTCCGGTAGTCCGGATAGTAGTGTTTCAGACAGTCGCGTTTTGTGCGAACGCAGAGAGTCGCCATGCTGCCGTCTGTTTCCTTCGATTCGATGCTCAGGCTGGCGTAGGGGGTGGCCGGGAAACGGACGGGAGTTTCCGGGAGCGGATGAGCTGTTTTCAGGGCAAAGAGGACACAGCGATCCGGTTCCTGTTCGTCTGCATAACCGATTCCTGCATCAACAACGCCTGTCTTCTGCGGATTTGAGTCTTTCTGTTCGGACGGAGGACAGGCGTTTGCTTGTGCCCCGGCAGAAGCTTCGCGATATGCCGGAATGAGATCGGTCGAGAGATCCTCTACCGTGAATTTGTGTCCGCAAAGAAATTCCGGCCATGCGAGGGCGTCCAGCATTTCGGTGAGGCCGAGGATATCGTCGTGATTGTGCAGCATCAGAAGATCATAGAGCTTCGGATCTTTTGTCCTGAGATAGGTCTGGTAGACGGAGATCAGTTCTCCTCCTGTTTTCTCGTCCTTTCTCTGGATTCCGAGAAAGCGTTCCACATCCTTTTGCTTCATCGAGGAGAAGCGGAGCGCTTTCTTTATCGGAAGGAGTTCCTTGTAGAGATCGCAGTGTTCAAAACCTTCAAAGGGATCCGGCAGCTGATAAAAGCTGCACTTTTCTCTCAGGTAAGGAAGGTCAAAAGTTCTCCCGTTGAACGTGATCAGACAGGGGCGCTTCCCGGATCCGGAGTCCTGCATACTACCCACAGATGAAACACTGTCTTCGGTTACGGCGGAGGCTTCGGTGGATGATTCAGTGGAGGCCTCAGCATGAGTTTCTGCGGAGACTCCGGAGGCCTTGCGCACATCCTTCAGGAAGTTGGCGAAGGTGATGATCAGATCCTTCTCTTCAAAGGGGTGATCCAGAAACCACTGGGTCAGCGTCCAGGTTCCGTCCAGTTTTGCGATCGCGCCGATCAGATAGATGTGACAGGCACGTCTGGAAAGACCGGTGGTTTCGATGTCAAAGAGCACCGGCGGGGTGTCCGGAAAGTATTCTGTGATTTTTTGTATGTTTTTTTCTTTTAATTCTTCGCTATAAGTAAACATAACTAAACTATAGCACATTCGTCCATCTGTTTACAATGCAGTTCGAAACGTGGTAATATAGTACAGACTATGGGTTAGTGGTCGAAGGACAGCTTGTCCTTTGCGTTTTTGATTCGGTGCGGCGCGGGCCGTGACCGGAAGTTTGGATTTTTTGGAGACAGAAATGATAGGATTTATCAAAGGAACGATCGAGGAGATCACTGAGGACAGTGTTGTTGTGGACAACAACGGCATCGGCTGGCAGGTATTTGTGCCGGGCAGCTCTCTGGCGGGAAGTATTCGTCAGGGGGAGGAAATCAAACTCTATACCTATCTGTCTGTCAAACAGGACTCGCTTTCTCTGTTCGGTTTTCTGAACCGGGACGACAGAGAAGTGTTTATCCGGCTGCTGGATGTCAGCGGAATCGGTCCGAAGGGGGCGCTGGGAATCCTGTCCGTGATGTCGTCGGATGATCTTCGCTTTGCCGTTCTCTCCGACGACGCCGCGGCGATTGCGAAGGCGCCGGGCATCGGCAAAAAGACGGCGCAGAAGGCTGTCCTTGAGCTCAAAGATAAATTCAAGCTCGATGACGCCTTCGAGAAAAAACTTGCGCATGAGCAGGAAAAAGCGGGAACAGGAGCTACTGCCGCCGGTGCGGGAGCCGAGACGGACGCCGTGCAGGCGCTCGTCGCTCTGGGATACTCCGGAACAGAGGCGATGCAGGCAGTTCGAAAAGTCGGAGCAGATGAAAGCATGGATTCAGAGGCGATTCTGAAGGCTGCGCTGAAATTTCTGTTCTGATGCGAGATGTTCTAGTGAATACAGAGGAGTATAACCGTTACAGTATATGGAAAGAAGAATCATACAGACAGAAGTACAGCAGGAAGACGAGCCGGTAGAGAAAAGTCTCCGGCCGCAGTCCCTTGACGAGTACATCGGCCAGGAGAAGGCGAAGAACAACCTGCGTGTGTACATACAGGCCGCAAAGCAGAGAGGGGATGTTCTGGATCACGTCCTTTTCTACGGACCGCCGGGACTTGGAAAAACAACCCTCGCCGGTATTATCGCGAACGAGATGGGCACCCACATGAAGGTGACTTCCGGTCCGGCGATCGAGAAGCCGGGAGAAATGGCGGCGATCCTGAACAACCTGCAGGAGGGGGACGTGCTCTTCGTCGACGAGATTCACAGACTGAACCGTCAGGTCGAGGAGGTGCTCTATCCGGCGATGGAGGATTACGCGATCGATATCATGATCGGAAAAGGCGCCTCCGCCCGATCGATCCGGCTGGAGCTCCCGAAGTTTACACTGGTCGGGGCCACGACGAGAGCCGGACTTCTGACAGCTCCGCTGCGGGACCGCTTCGGTGTCATCGAGCACATGGAGTTCTATACAACTGAAGAACTGACAGAGATCGTGGAACACTCCGCGAGAGTTCTCGATGTGGAAATCGATCGGGACGGCGCTGTCGAGATGGCGAGAAGATCCAGGGGAACCCCGAGACTTTCGAACCGCCTGCTCCGCCGCGTGCGTGATTTCGCGATGGTGCAGTACGACGGAAAAATCACGCGGGAGGTTGCGAGAACAGCTCTCGACCTTCTTCAGGTTGACAAGTTCGGTCTTGACCAGACGGATCGAAGGATCCTTCTGACAATCATAGAGAAATTTCAGGGAGGTCCTGTGGGACTCGACACGCTGGCCGCCGCGATCGGCGACGATTCCGGCACCATTGAGGATGTGTACGAGCCGTATCTGATCAAGAACGGTTTTATCAACCGCACCCACAGCGGACGCGTGGCCACAGAGCTTGCCTACCGGCATCTCGGCCTTCAGATGTAAGAAAAGAATGTCGTTCGCGCCTCCGGCGCGGTTGCGAAGCATCTGCTCAACGCGCGGGCTGCGTATGGAAGCGAGCGGTTTGTGTTATAGAAACGGGTAATTGAGTATAGATAACATACAGACATGAGAAGGGGATAGAGAAGATGGCAGAAAAACATTCTGTAAAGGTAATGATCGACGGCAAGGCACTTACGCTTTCCGGGTTTGAGGATGAGGAATATCTGCAGAAGGTGGCTTTTTATCTGAACAACAAGATCACGGAGTTGAAATCCTCCAACGGATACGGACGTCTGTCCCAGGACACAAAGTCCATCCTTCTGGCGCTCAATATCGCCGACGACTATTTCAAGGCGAAAGATATGGTCGAGTCCATGGAAGAAGATATTGAGAACAAGGATCAGAGCGCTTACGATATCAAGCATGACCTAGTGACTGCTCAGATGGAGATTGAAAAGCTCAGACGAGAGATTACGAAGTTAAGAGGTTCGAAATAAGTGAGAACGGAATTACTGGCACCGGCCGGTTCGATCGAGGCGCTGCAGGCCGCCTATATGGCGGGGGCGGATGCCGTATACATCGGCGGCAGCCGTTTCGGAGCGAGAGCCTACGCCTCGAATCCGGACGAGAAGGAACTCTGCGCGGCGATCGATCTGGCACACAGGCTCGGCAAAAAAATATACATGACGGTCAACACGCTTCTCAGGGATGAAGAACTTGAGAACGAGCTCTACGCGTGGATGAAACCCTATGTAGAGGCCGGTCTTCACGGCGCGATCATTCAGGATTTCGGCGTGGTGGACCTCTTCGCAAAGGCGTTTCCGGAGCTGGAACTGCACGCGAGTACGCAGATGACTGTGACCGGCGTCCACGGGGCGAAGTTTCTCAAGGAGATCGGCATGCACAGGATTGTTCCGGCCAGGGAACTGACCCTCGGGGAGATCGCGAAGATCCACCGGGAGACCGGAATGGAGATCGAGGCCTTTGCGCACGGAGCCATGTGCTACAGTTTTTCCGGCCAGTGTCTCATGAGCAGTCTGATCGGAGGACGGAGCGGAAACCGCGGAAGATGCGCGGGCGTCTGCCGTCTTCCTTTTGATGTGACGGAGAACGGCCGCAGAATGAATGCGGAGAACACACATTATCCGCTCAACATGAAGGACATGTGTACCGTCGAGATTCTGCCGGAGATGATCCGCGCAGGCGTGTACTCCTTTAAGATTGAGGGGCGCATGAAGAAGCCGGAGTACACGGCCGGCGTCGTCAGCGTCTACCGGAAGTACCTGGATCTCTGCGCGGAGGATCCGGAGAATTTCCGCGTGGATCCGGAGGATTATCAGAAGCTTCTGGATCTCTTCAACAGGGACGGTTTCAACCGCGGCTGTTATTATGACCGCAATGGAAGGAATCTCATCGCACTCAAAAATGAAAAGATGTCCAACAGCAGGGCGCTGACAGCTCAGAAGCTGACCGAAGAAATTCGCGCCGGGCTTCATGATCGCGCCAATCTGCAGAAGCTGCAGGCCGGTGTCAGCGGCAATCTCTATCTTGCCGCGGGACAGCCGGCTGTTTTAACGGTTATGCCGGATCTGGATGAAACCGGGGAACTCTGCTGCTCTGTGCAGGCGGAGGGCGTACAGCCGGCGCAGAAACAGGCCGTGACAGAAGAGCGCGTCCGCGCGCAGCTGAACAAGACCGGAGGAAGTTCTTTCTTCTTCAGTCGTCTGGATATTCAGATGGAAGACGGACTCTTCGTCCCGATGCAGCTCTTAAATGAGCTTCGAAGAGAAGCCTTTGCTTTGCTCGAGGAGAAGTTCCGTTCTCAGGCGTCCGAAGAAGTTCGCCCGTGTCCGCCGCTTCCGTCCCCGGATGCCGGATCTGACAGCGCGGATTCGAGGAGCGCTTCGGGCGGTGATAATTCCGGAGAGATTTCCGGTAACAGAAAAAGAATGTACGTCTCTGTCGAGACGCCGGATCAGCTTCGTGCGGTCTCGAAATACAGGGAGCTCGACGGCGTCTATCTTTCGAGTGAACTGCTTCTGCCTTCCGCAGGGAAGGGAGCGGAGACATGGAAGAAGATGGCCGGAGAGCTGCTTTCTTCCGGACAGGAGGTTCGTCTGATGCTTCCGTATATGCTTCGGGACAATTCGGAGGAGGCTCAGACGAAGGCGATCCGGGAGTATTGTTCCTTTGTGGATGAGCGGGGGGCAAAGAAGACAATCCTTGTTCGCAACCTCGAGGAGCTCGGTCTTGTCCGTGAGATCGGCGAGGGAGATGCGGTGATGCTGGATGCCGGTTTTTACACGATGAATACCAGGACTGAGCGTTTTTTTGCATCTCTCGGATACGCGGACAATACGATGCCGCTGGAACTGAATTACAAGGAGATGCGCGCCAGAGAGAATGAGAGATCGGAGCTGATCGTCTACGGCAGAGCGCCGATGATGATCTCTGCGCACTGCCTGAAAAAAACACTGGATCACTGTGCGCATGAGAATACCCGCCTGGTGATGCGGGACAGAAAAGGAGCTGCTTTTCCTGCAGAGTGTCACTGCGACGCCTGCTACAATATCATCTACAACAGCCTGCCGACAAGTCTTCTTCAGGAGAAGGAGGCCTGCGACCGCCTGGCAGTGCCGGCTGTGCGTCTTCAGTTTACGGTGGAGAGCGCGCAGGAGGCGTCGATGGTGACGGAGGCGTTTGTGGACAGTTGGAAGAAAGGTGAGACGGAAACTGCGGAGAATCTTTCGAAAAGGACTGAGTCGACGAAAGGACATTTCCGCAGAGGAGTCGAGTAAACGCGGATGGTTAATATTATCGTTCAAATATCGAAATACCTGCTGTTGTTTCTGATGGTGTTTTTCACCATGGAGACATACATGGTTCTGAGAAGACGGGATGAGCGCTCCAGACGGAGGATCATGAGAAACCAGATCTCCCTGATGGTGATGTTCAACCTCACGGCGTATGTCGTGATGTTTCTGAAATCCCAGGATGAGACGATGCTGGTGATGCTGGTCTGCGTCATCGGGTACATTCTGGTGGTGCAGATTCTGTACCGGCTGATTTACCGGAAGGCGTCGCTGATCCTGTTGAATACGATGTGTATGCTGTTGTCCATCGGACTGGTTATGCAGGCGAGACTCGGACTGGATACGGCGAGAAAGCAGTATATGATCGCTGCCTTTTCGACGCTGATCTGCTTTATCATTCCGGTCTTTGTCAGGAGAGTGCGCTGGGTGTCGAACCTTGGCTGGCTCTACGGCATCGTCGGTCTGCTTCTTCTTGCGGGCGTTCTGGTTCTCGGACGCGTCACGGGAGGAGCGAATCTGGCGCTGACAATCGGCGGCATTTCCTTTGCTTTTGCCGAATTTGTAAAAATCACGGTCGTCCTGTTCATGGCCAGTATGCTGCAGGACCGGCACGACTTTAAGCGGGTGGTGGTGGTCACCCTTGTTGCCGCCATGCACGTGGGAATTCTCGCGCTCTCGGCTGATCTCGGTGCGGCGCTCGTCTATTTCGTGGCCTACATGGTCATGGTCTACGTCTCGACCAGAAATCCGGGCTATGTACTTCTGGGACTTGGCGGCATGTCGGGGGCTTCGGTCATCGCCTACCGTCTCTTTGCCCATGTGCGGATCCGTGTGGCCGTATGGCAGAATCCGTTCACGGACTATGAGGGTACCGGTTATCAGATCGTGCAGGCACTCTTCGGCGTGTGCGCGGGCGGCTGGTTCGGAACCGGCCTGTTTAACGGAAATCCGGATATGATTCCTCTGGCTTACGAGGACTTTACCTACGCGGCAATCTGTGAGGAGATGGGCGTACTCTTCGGAATCTGTCTTCTCCTGCTCTGCATGGGTATGTACCTTTTGATTGTCAATATCTCGCTTCGAATGGACAGACCGTTCTATAAGCTGGTGGCGATGGGACTTGGAGCGGAGTACGCCTTTCAGGTGTTCCTGACCGTCGGCGGTACGACGAAATTCATCCCGATGACGGGAATCACGCTTCCGCTCGTCAGCTACGGCGGAAGTTCCATCATGTGTACCATCATGATGATCTCCATCATTCAGGGACTCTATATCCTTCGAAAAGATGAAGATGATGAGCTGCGCGAAGAGCACAGGAGAAAAATGCGAGAGCGACAGATGAAAAACGCACCGTATGATGCGCCTTCCTATCGCAAAGATGCGGATCCGAGGGAGGAGTATTACCGCCGCGTTTCGCGCAAGACCGGCAACAACTATACAGGAGGGGGAAGAAATGTCAAAGGAGACACCGAAGACCTCGGAAAGAAAATCGAAGAACAGACAAGAGAAGATCTCGCGCTCCGCAATCGTTAGACCCTACCGGATCGTCATGGCAGTGGGCGTGTCCCTTTTTCTCGGACTCATCGGCTACATGGTATATTTCCAGGTGTTCAAGAGCGAGGAGCTTTTGAACCGGCCGGAGAACAAACGGCAGGATAAGGTGGAGGCACAGGTAATCCGCGGTTCGATTCTCGCGTCGGACGGAACGACGGTTCTGGCCGAGACACAGGTGGACGGCGACGGCGTCGAGAAGAGAGTCTACCCCTTCGGCAGTCTCTTCGCACATACGGTCGGCTACCAGGTCTACGGGGGCAGCGGGCTGGAGTCCACGCAGAACAATTCCCTGATCCGCTCCCACGCGAATCTGGTCACCCAGATGGAAAAGGAACTGCAGGAGGAAAAAAAGAACGGTGACAGTCTGATCACGACCTTTGATCCGAAACTTCAGCAGGCGGCAAGCGACGCGCTCGGCGCAAATCGGGGAGCGGTCGTCGTCATGGATCCGTCGACGGGAAAAGTTCTCGCCGACTTCAGCAGCCCCTCGTTTGATCCGAACGCGGTGGAGCAGAATTGGGAACTGCTGACCCAGGACGACAACGGCGTCTTCCTCAACAGGGGAATGCAGGGCATCTACCCGCCGGGTTCCACGTTCAAGATGGTCACCGCGCTGGCCTATCTTCGCCAGTACGGCACCTTCGACGGCTTTCACTATGACTGCGGAGGTGAATACGAGAACTCCGGCTTTACGATTCACTGCGCGGGACATCAGGCGCACGGCTCGGAGGATTTCGCCGCGGCAATGGCAAACTCCTGCAACTGCGCGTTTGCCTACATGGCGACCAATCTGATTGACAAAGACAATCTGCGGAAAGCGGCGGAGGACCTTGGCTTCAACAAAGATTTTGATCTGGATCTTCCGTATACAATGAGTGAGTTTTCGATGGACGCGAACACGGCGAACCAGCTCACGATGCAGACGGCCATCGGACAGGGAGATACCCTTGCCACGCCGATGCAGATCTGCATGATTGCCCAGGCGATCGCGAACAACGGAACGATGATGAAACCGTATTTTGTCGACAGAGTTCTGGCCTCGGACGGAACAGAAGTGAGCAGGACGGATCCGAAGGCGATCGACAATGTGATGACGATGCAGCAGGCGAATCTGCTCAAACAGATCATGAAGGGCGTGGTTTCACAGGGAACGGCGTCCCCGTACCTCGGAGATCTCTCCTATTATGACATCGCAGGAAAAACCGGTACGGCTGAGTACGGAGATATCGCCAACGACACGGCGCACTCCTGGTTTGTCGGTTTTTCCAATACAGGCAGCAACGACATTGTGGTCTGCGTTCTCGTCGAGGGCGGCGGAAACGGCGTCGCGCCGGCGGCAAATGTGGCGAGAAATATTTTTACCACACATTTTGAATAACGGACGTTCAGACAGAAGGTTGCGATCGTTTTGCGGACAGCGTATACTATGTGTCATAGAAAATGATAGGAAATTGTTTTACAGTTCCTGTCACAAACGCCCCGGTGGATGCGCACGCTGGTGATAAGCAGATGCTTCGCATTCGCGGTCGGCGCGGGAATGTCGCAAGCGGCATTCTTTTAGTATGACGACACGGGAGGATTTTTACTTATGATACATGCAACAAGTTGCGGAGGTCTCGTGATCTTCCGCGGGAAGATCCTCGTATTGTACAAGAATTTCAAAGGAAGGTATGAGGGCTGGGTTCTTCCGAAGGGAACTGTGGAAGACAACGAAGAATTTCAGCAGACGGCACTTCGGGAAGTCCGGGAAGAATCCGGGGCAAAGGCCACGATCATGAAGTTCATCGACACCAGCCGCTATACGTTCAATGTTTCGGAAGGCGAAGTAGAGAAACAGGTACACTGGTATCTGATGATGGGGAGCAGTTATTACAGCAAACCGCAGTGGGAGGAATTCTTTGTGGATTCCGGATTTTACAAATACCACGAAGCCTACCATCTGCTGAAGTTCTCCAATGAAAGACAGATTCTCGAAAAAGGCTACGCAATGTATCTGGAGATGAAGAAAGAGGGGCTATGGGTACCGCAAAAATCAAAAGGCTGAACCATATGTATATCTCTGACTCGGCGAAAAAACATCTCGGGCTGATCAACAAAGCGTTGGATCACGGTCTGCCTTTTCCGGGGCTTTACGTGATCACCTTCGCCGGAAACGAAATTGACCAGCTCGCGATCATGGACACGAAGTACCTGCTGAAGAGAAGAGTGAGGGAGCGTCTGCCGGAAGTGGTTGCTCTGGCAATGGGCAGACAGGACGCCTTTGAACTGGTTCGGAAGATGGCGGAGGATTCCTTCCGGCGCTCGGGAGGCTGCGATCTTCGGGATCACCTTCTTTCCATGCAGAACGAACCTGAGAGATCAGGGATGGGAGAATAAAGAGTGGTTCTTTCTATTGTACTGAGAATACTTGCCGGACTGGGGATCGCAGTTCTTTGTGTACTTGCGTTTCTTCTGGCCGTGATCCTTCTGGTACTGATTCTTCCGATCTGTTACAGAGGGGCGGTAGAAAAAAAGAAAGACACGGAGCTTGTCGCGAATGGAAGCGTGAGCCTGTTTCTTCGCACGATCCGACTCACAATCGGATACGACGGAGTGTCTGAGGAGAAGATGGCATCGGAACTGTACATTTTCGGGATTCCGATGAGCGCTCTGCAGAAGCGTCGAAAGAAGCGGCAGGAGTCAAAAGAGAAGAAGTCCACCGAGGCGAGAAAGAAAAAAGCTCGTCGCTCTCCGGCCGGGCAGACTGCGGACCGACCGACCGATCCCGGAGATGTTAAAACGGTGGATGGCGGGGCGGATCAGCAGACGGGTCGCGTGACGGGACAGAGAAAACGTCCGACCGTTGAGCCGGGACAACGGAAAGGAACAGAGACTCAGGAATCAGAGACCCGGACAGCGGTTTCAATCACGAAAGAAAACGCGGTACAGGGAGGAGATCATACGGAACAGACGAAGGACTCCGTCGCGCCGGAAATCGTGAAGGCGAAGCGCCCGAATTTCATCATTCGTATTTCCGCGAAGATTGTTTCGTTTGTAAACGGACTCCGTGCGAAAATCCGGAAGCTGATGGATTTGCTGGAGACACTCGGAGACTGGATGGATTATTTCGCTACGGAGAAATTCAACCGGTTCAAACGGCTGGTTATCCGTCAGCTCATCGCAATTCTGAGGCACTGCCTTCCGCGGAAGATCCGGGGAACCGTTCATTACGGTCTGGAAGATCCGGCGATGACCGGAAAGATTCTCGCAGTCATCTGCGCGGTCTACCCCGTGCTTCCGGGAAAACTGAAAATCGACCCTGATTTTGAAGAACAGGTGATAGAGGCGGACGTGTCGTTTCGCGGCCATATCGTTCCGGCGGTCATCCTGTACAGGGGACTTCGGATCGTTCTGTGCAGAGAACTCTGGGTTCTTCTTCGCAGAGTGAGAAACATAAATAAAGGAAATGTCCGCGCGGCCGAAAGTGCTGTGTCTTAGGTTGTACATCAGGGGGATCTATGACACAAAACGTTTCGCGTGGTACCGGATTCGCAGAAGGGCAGATCGCTTACATGCGCGCTCGCGCGATAAGAAGGTGCTTCGCATCTGTCCGGCCAGAGAAGGTCGCATGCGACACTCCATTTTGAAACAGAAGGATAGGCAAACGGCAGCGTCAGCAAGCGTGTGGGGCGCCGCGGCTTAGAGATGAGCAGGAGGAGATAGGTATGGCAGAGAACAAGAACAATTTCCAGAACAACGTAGATTCGCTCTTCAAAGGACTGGACAACTTCCTCACGACGAAATCTGTTGTGGGACAGCCGGTACAGGTGGGTGAGAGCATCATGATTCCGCTGGCGGATGTATCCTTCGGTATGGGGGCAGGAGCCATGAGTGGTTCATCCAGAGACAACGGCGGTGGCGGAATGGGCGCGAAAATCAGCCCGGCGGCAGTTCTTCTCATTGCGAAGGACGGAACGACAAAGCTCGTCAATATGAAGAGTCAGGATGCCGTGGCGAAGATCATCGATATGGCTCCGGACATCATCACGAAAATCAAGTCCCAGTTCGGACCGGAGAATAATTCTGACGACTTCGCAGAATAATAAAAAGAATCGAAAAATCGGAATAAAAAAACACTTGCAAATGCCATGCCGTTCTGATACAATGACATGGTGTCGTGAGCCGATGAAAGATCGGCTTGATTTTGTGCTAAGGAGGTGTAATCATGGCAAAGTGTGCTATTTGCGAAAAGGCTGTTTGGTTTGGAAACAATGTAAGCCATTCTCATAGAAGATCTAATCATATGTGGAAAGCGAACGTTAAGTCTGTTCGTGTAAAAACATCTGAAGGCGGAAGCAAGAAGATGTATGTTTGTACTAACTGCCTGAGAAGCGGTAGAGTTGAGCGTGCCTGATTAACGCTTCTTAACGTATATGATGTAGAAAAGGAATCCCTTGTTTGGGGTTCCTTTTTTTTCTTCCAATTTGCAAATGAATCGGTTATACTAGTAAAGATTGAATGGAAGAAGAAAGGAGCACTAGATGAAAGGACGAGTAAATTCGGAGTTTGGTGAAGTTTTGATCAATCCCGACGTAATCGCTACTTATGCCGGCAGTGTAGCTGTAGAGTGTTTCGGAATCGTAGGAATGGCCGCAGTGAATATGAAAGACGGCCTTGTAAAGCTTCTGCGAAAAGATAGCCTTAAGCATGGAATAAATGTCTCCATTGATGATAATACGATCTCACTCGATTTTCATGTAATCGTAGCATATGGTGTCAGCATTTCTACTGTAGCGCAGAATCTCATTGAAAGCGTTCAGTATAAGCTGGAGGAGTTCACAGGAATGAAGGTGGACAAAGTCCGCATTCTTGTAGAGGGTGTACGTGTAATCGACTGATGTGAGGAGGGTGACATTTTGGCTGTACAGACAATTGATGCAGCGCTCTTTTGCAGGATGTTCCTGACCGGAGCGCATTATCTTGATGCAAAAAAAGACTGGATTAACGAACTGAATGTATTCCCGGTGCCGGACGGCGATACCGGAACCAATATGACGCTGACAATCATGTCGGCTGTAAGAGAAGTGCAGAATCTCGATGAAATCAGCATGAAGACATTGTCCAAGGCTATTTCATCCGGTTCCCTTCGCGGAGCGAGAGGAAATTCGGGAGTAATTCTCTCCCAGCTCTTCCGCGGTTTCACGAAGGTGATCAAGGGCGAAGATGAGATCACAATTCCGATGATCGCTGATGCCTGCGAGAAGGCCTGCGAGACAGCATACAAAGCGGTAATCAAACCCAAAGAGGGAACCATCCTGACCGTTGCGAAGGGAATGGCGGAGATCGCCAGAAGCCTTGTGGACGGACAGATGGACCTCGAGGATTACGTTAAGAATATCATCGACTACGGCAATCAGGTTCTTGCCAAGACACCGGATATGCTTCCGGTACTCAAAGAGGCTGGCGTTGTAGATTCCGGCGGACAGGGTCTGATGACGGTTCTCGAAGGTGCCTACGACGCCCTCATGGGCAAAGAAGTAGACCTCTCCTTTGACAGCGAAGGCAAGAAAGAAGCTGCTGAGAAGAAGGAAGAGGAGGAACTGAAATTTGCATATTACATGGCTTATGATGTAGAACTTCAGAAGTCTCTGAGTCAGGCGAAAGTCGACGAGTTCCGTGCCTTTCTTATGAATGCCGGCGGTTCCGTGTCCCTCATGACAGAGAACACAAGAATGAGCGTGAAGATGCTGGCTTCAGAGCCGGGGATCATTCTCACAAAAGCTCAGACATATGGCGAACTCTACAACGTAGATGTAGCGAATATCAAGATCGAGCACAAAGAGAAGCTGATGAAGAAAGCCGTAGAAGAGGCAAAGAAGCAGGATCAGCAGATCGCGAAGTCGGCTGAACCGGCGAAGCCGCCGAAGAAAGCTGGCTTTATCGCAGTGGCTGCAGGAGAAGGCTTCGCTGAGATCTTCAAGGGCCTCGGTGCCGACTATGTCATCTCCGGCGGTCAGACAATGAACCCTAGTACCGAGGATGTCATCAATGCCATCGATCAGGTAAATGCGGAGAACGTCTTCCTTTACCCGAACAACAAGAATATCATCATGGCAGCAAACCAGGCGCGTGAACTTGTTCAGGAGAAGAACATCATCGTAATTCCTACGAAGACGGTTCCGCAGGGAATCACCGCGATGCTGACATATGATCCGAGTCAGAGTATTACGGATAACCAGGATGCAATGAACGACGCGGTTGCCGGTGTTCGCACCGCTGAGATCACCTATGCGATCCGCGATACGACGATTGACGATTTTGAGATCCATCAGGGAGACATCATGGCTGTCGGTGACAGCGGTATGCTCACAGTAGGAAAAGACGTCGACAGCGTTGCTGTGGATGCCGTTGAAAAAATGATGGATGACGACGCGGAGCTTATCAGCATCTACTTCGGAAAAGACTATTCCGAGGAGAATGCGAACCGGCTCGCACAGCAGATCCAGGAGAAATACTCCGGCTGCGATGTAGAAGTAAACAACGGCGGACAGCCCGTGTACTACTGCGTGATCTCCGTAGAGTGATAATGCTGCCAGTTGCACAGGCGGCTGAACAAACAATATCATACCGTATCGGATGCAATGCTTGCGAATCTGCACTGCTTGTCTCCGATGCGGTATTTTTATGCGGCGGGGACAGAGTCATGCTAAGCGAACACTTGGAAGCGGAGGTGCTGAACGTCCGGGGGACGTTCGTTTAGCACCGACCGGAGCGGAGCGGAGACCCGAAGCGCGAGCATAGCAACAGGTGCGGCGCTGAACGTCCGGTGGACGTTTGTTTAGCGCAGACCGCAGCGGAGCGGAGACGACATGTTTGATCGCACTTTGTACATCGCCCGAAGGGCATTTGAACAAAGTGCGTGAGTTTTGGCGGAGCACCTGCAATAGGCGGCGGAGCGCTGAGGACGAGAGCGACGTGTTCGCGTGTATGCTCTGTCATCCGCCGCAGAGACAAGGAGGAGACGCATATGTCTGCAAAAAAGACAGCTCCCGATTCCCTCCGCAACCTCAAGGGAATCGGACAGAAAACCGAAGAAGCCTTTCACCGGGCGGGAATCATGAACCTTCGCGATCTGATCCGCTACTATCCGCGGGAGTATGATTCCTTCGAGGAACCGGTTCCGGTCGGCCGATGTGTGGCGGATACGAAGAACGCGGTTGTGGCGAAGGTTATGTCGAGGCCGGTGGTTCGCACGTTTGGAAAGAAATCGATCACGATCCTGAATCTGCAGGATGAGACGGGAAGCCTGCAGGTGAACTGGTTTCATATGCCCTTCCTTCGAAATACGATCAAGACGGGAGCGTACTATGTTTTCCGCGGACCTGTCATCCAGAAGAACGGCAGGAAGATCATGGAGCACCCGCAGATGTACGCGCGGGACGAATATGAGCGCCTGACCGGGCAGATGCTCCCGATTTACCCGCTGACGGCAGGTCTCACCAACAATATGGTTCGAAAGGCCGTCACGCAGCTTCTGGAGATGCAGAGGACGGAGGAAGAGATTCTGCCGGATACCGTGCGGGAGGCGGAGGGGCTCTGCGAGATCAATTACGCCAGAAGCCAGATCCATTTCCCCGAGAACAGGGAGAAACTCCTTGTGGCAAGGAACAGACTGGCCTTTGAGGAATTTTTCTTCTTCCTTCTCGGCGTGGAGCGGCTGCGTGCGATCAATGACACGACGGAGAACCACTTTCCGATGCGTGAGGTCTGGGAGACGGAGGATGTCATCGCGTCTCTGCCGTATAAACTGACGGGCGCCCAGCAGGCCGTCTGGGGAGAGATCGAGAGGGATCTCGCCTCAAAGCGTCTGATGAACCGTCTGGTGCAGGGAGACGTCGGAAGCGGCAAGACGATCCTCGCGTTTCTCGCTATGATCATGGCCTATGAGAATGGATTTCAGAGCGCGCTCATGGTTCCGACCGAGGTACTTGCCGCGCAGCACTACCAGGCGTTTACTGAGCTCCTGGATAAAAACGGAATCACGGATATCCATCCTGTTCTTCTCCGCGGCAGCTGTACGGCAAAGGAGAAACGGGAAATCTACGAACAGATTTCGTCCGGAAAGGCGCGCGCGATCATCGGCACGCACGCCCTGATACAGGAGACGGTTGCGTACGAGAAGCTGGGACTTGTCATTACCGATGAGCAGCACCGCTTCGGTGTGAAGCAGAGGGAGGCGCTCGCCGGAAAAGGATATCCGCCCAACGTTCTGGTCATGAGCGCGACGCCGATTCCGAGAACGCTGGCCATGATCCTGTACGGCGATCTGGATATCTCAATTCTCAATGACATGCCGGCGCACCGGCTTCCGATCAGGAACTGCGTAGTAAACACATCCTATCGTGAGACTGCTTACAGGTTCATGCGAAAAGAAGTGGAGGCCGGACATCAGGTCTATGTGATCTGTCCGATGGTTGAGCCGAATGAGGAGCTCTCCTGTGAAAACGTGACCGAGTATGCGCAGAAGCTGAAGAAAGTCTTCGGAAGCGAGATTTCCGTCGAGGCACTCCACGGACAGATGCGCGCGAAAGAGAAGCAGGAGATCATGGACGCTTTTGCGAGAGGAGAGATCAAGATTCTCGTGTCCACAACCGTCATCGAAGTCGGTGTGAATGTGCCGAATGCGACGGTCATGATGATCGAGAATGCCGAGCGGTTCGGCCTTGCACAGCTGCATCAGCTTCGCGGTCGTGTCGGCCGGGGCGATGCGCAGTCTTATTGTATTTTTATGCAGGGAGACGGAAAAAAGGAGACGTCCAGGCGACTGGATATTCTGAATCACTCCAACGACGGATTCTACATCGCGGAGGAGGATCTGAAGCTTCGTGGACCCGGAGACCTCTTCGGCGTCCGTCAGAGCGGTATCGCAATTTTTCACGTTGCCGACATCTACAGAGACAAGGATCTTCTGCGAAGGGCGGGAGCCGCCGTAAAAGATCTTCTGGAACTGGATCCGAACCTTGAACTTCCACAGAACAGAGCGCTGACGAAAGCACTTGAAGAATACTTGTCATGTCAAAATGACGATATCGGGGACATAAATAAGACGTGAAATATCAATAATGATGAAAATGTTTCAATTGCTTGCAATATTTCACTGAAAAGCCTAATATTATCAATAATATCAGAAGATTATTCAGATTAGGGATAAGTCTTTTGCTAATATTCACTTGTTATCATGATTCATCATCACCCTATTAAACTTAGTTAATTTGGAGGAAATGAAAAATGGCAGAAGTAAAGAAGGCAGTTGGAAAAGTTGCTGAGAAGAAGGTGAAAGAGGCAGCTGCAGATGTTAAGAAAGCATCTGTTGCAGTAAAGACTGTTGCTGAGAAAAAGACGGAGGCTGCAAAGCCGGCAGTAAAGAAAGCGACCGCAGCACCGAAGACCGTAGCAGCACCGAAGGCAGCCGCAGCACCGAAGGCAGCCGCAGCTCCGAAGAAAGCTGTAGCAACGAAGAAGGCGGCATCCGAGCAGGTACAGGCGAATGTAGCTGTAGTTCTTCAGTACGCAGGCAAGGAAGTAGTATCAGCAGAACTTGTCAGGAAAGCTGAGGAAGCATGGAAGGCAACCGGCAAGGCTGCAAGCGGACTTAAAGATGTAAAGATCTATGTAAAACCGGAAGAGAACAAAGCTTATTATGTTCTCAACAACGGCGAGGAGATCGGAAGCTTCGATATCTGATCAGATTTGTGAGAGAACGAGGTGGCTGTCGCGCGAATGCGCGGCAGCTTTTTTTCGTCTCATAGGAAATTGCTTCGCATTCCCTATGAGACAAAACGCTGCGCTTGCGGACCTTGATTTCTCATAGCAATTCTTCCGGACTTTCTCAAAAAAAATATTCCTTTATGTCGTGCAAAATGTATGAAATTGTGGCATAATATTATCCACTGGGTTTAATCCAGAGCCTATTCGTCCGTAGAATACAAAAGATAATGAATAAAATATACAAAAAAGAAATGTGTATTGCCTTATCTTTGTGCATTTGTTATAATTGTCTCAATGACGAGTATGGAAAAACGTTTGTTATAGAAGAATTACGTGAGTGGATAAATATCATAATTCTTTCATGACATGAGGAAGGAGCCGGAACCAAATGAACATTGGAATTATTGCGCACAACAGTAAGAAAAGTCTGATTGAAGATTTTTGCATTGCATATAAAGGAATACTGGCAAGACATGAGATTTACGCGACAGGAACGACGGGAAGACGAATCGAGGAAGTGACCAGCCTTCATATACACAAATTTCTTGCCGGAGGACTCGGTGGAGACAAGCAGTTCACCGAGATGATTGAGCGCAATGATATGGATATGGTGATCTTTTTCTACAATCCGGCCATTCCAAGTCCGAGAGAACCTGACGTGATGAAGATTGTTCGCTGCTGTGATCAGTACAACATTCCGGTTGCGACCAATATCGCGACAGCCGAGATGCTGATCATGGGTCTCGACAGAGGTGATCTTGACTGGAGAATACAGTATAAAGAGGATATGGAATAAATGAGAGTTATTGCCGGTAAGTGCAGAAGTCTTCCGCTGAAGACTCTGCCTGGACGAGATACAAGACCGACGACTGACAGGATCAAGGAGACACTCTTCAATGTTATGCAGAATGACATTCCACAGGCTTGTTTCCTTGATCTTTTTGCGGGAAGCGGTGCAATCGGAATCGAAGCTCTGAGCCGTGGTGCGCAGAGCTGTTGTTTTGTAGACCAGAGCCGCAAAGCGGTGGAGATCATCAAAGAGAATCTGGCGTTCTGCCGTCTGACGGATCAGGCGGAGATCTATCAGATGGACGCTGTCTCCGCGGTGAAGAGCCTTGCCGGTCACGAGCCCTTTGATGTGGTCTTCATGGATCCGCCCTATCTTCACGATCTGGAGAAGGAAGTGATGGAAGCGCTTCGCACATCCTCCTGCATCACAGAGGATACAGTCATCGTGATCGAGGCATCCAGAGATACGGATTTCGGATGGATCGAGGACTCCGGATTTGAGTGTTTTAAATGGAAGACATACAAAACGAACGAGCATCTATTCCTTAGAAAAAAAGAGGTACAGAGTTAAAAATGAGTATAGCGGTATATCCGGGAACCTTTGATCCGGTTACGTACGGACACATTGATATCGTCAAAAGAGCATCCAAATTATTTGATACGGTCATCATTGGAGTTTTGCACAATTCTGCAAAAACTCCGTTGTTTTCTGTAGATGAACGTGTTAATATACTTAAGAAAGCTACGGAAGACATTCCCAACGTGCAGGTACACGCATTTGAAGGGTTATCAGTGGATTTTGCACGGGAATGCGGAGCAAATGTTATAGTAAGGGGACTGCGCCTGATCACGGATTTTGAGTATGAGCTCCAGATGGCGCAAACAAATAAAAAGCTTGCTCCGGATGTCGACACGACATTTTTATTCACATCTCTGCAGTATTCGTATCTGAGTTCAACTACTGTGAAGGAAGTAGCTGCATTCGGAGGAGATATCAGTGAATTCGTTCCGCCCTTTGTCGCTGAGCAGATTCACAGCAGGATAAAGGTACGTGAGTAGTTTCTATTCGGGGGATGTAGAATAGAAGTACGATGTCTTGGGCATAAATAAGTGAGAGTAAGGGGAGACGATCAGATGAGTAGCAGCAGAATTGAGCAGATCATAGAAGAAATTGAAGAGTACGTTGAAAATTGCCGTTATCAGCCGCTTTCAACTACGAAGATCATTGTAAATAAAGAAGAAATTGAAGAGCTCCTCCGTGAGCTTCGACTGAAGACTCCGGACGAGATTAAGAGATATCAGAAGATTATCGGTAACAAAGACGCCATCCTTGCAGACGCGGAGGCGAAAGCGAATAATATCATCGCAGAGGCTCAGGTACAGGCTGAGAAACTGATGGACAGCACGGATATCATGAAGCAGGCGAACGCGCGTGCGTACGACACTGTAAATGAGGCCAACAGACAGGCACAGGGCATCATTGATGCCGCGCAGGAGGATGCGAACAACATCCGCACCAGTGCCATCACATATACCGATCAGCTTCTCGCAAATATTTCCGGCGTTCTCGGAAATGCGCTTGCCGATGTGGGCGACAAGTACAAACAGTTGAACAGTACATTGCAGGATTATCATGATCTTGTTAATCAGAACAGAAGCCAGCTTTCTCCGATGGAGAACAGCGCGAGTGCTTCCGCTGCGCAGGCACAGCCGTCCGTGAGAGAGGACTATCCGGCGCAGGAAGAAGAACCGTTAAATGACTATGACTACGATGACGAAGATGATTTTGAGGACGATGAGGACTGATTCTTCGGAATTGATCGGCAGCCCATTCGAAGAGAGTGAGCTGCCTTTATTTTTGTAAATGAGGAAGAACATGGACATATTATTGTGGCACAAGGTTCTGTCACCGTATGAAATGGCGGTCGACGAACTGATTTTGAAACTGAATCATATCAAACAGGAGTATCTCCTGAACGGACAATACTGCCCGATCGAGCACGTCATGGGCAGGGTCAAGAGCATCTCGAGTATTCTCGACAAGATGCAGAAGAAGTCGATTCCGATGGAGCGCATGGAGGAGCTGGTGGAGGATATCGCCGGCATCCGCATCATCTGTCAGTTTGTGGAGGATATCGACCGCGTGTCCGCGATGCTCGCAGAGCGCACCGATCTCAAGGTGATAGAGGTCAAGGACTATGTGCGCAACCAGAAGGAGAGCGGTTACCGGAGTTACCATGTGGTTGTTCTCTACACGGTGAATACGATCAACGGACCGAAAGACGTACAGGTCGAGATTCAGATCCGTACGATGGCGATGGACTTCTGGGCTACGACGGAGCACTCTCTGCAGTACAAATACAAGGGAGCGATTCCGGAGAAGGTTGGAGCGAGACTTGCGAACGCGGCGAACGCGATCATCGCCCTCGACACGGAGATGTCGTCTGTCCGCGATGAGATTATGGACGCGCAGCTCTCCTCCAAGATGAAGTATAATCTCGTCGAGGACATCGTGAGCCTGATTGAGAGTCTCTACAGCCTCACAAGCAAGCGCGAGGTGGAAAAGATCCAGAACGAGTTCTACCGGATTTACGAGAGCGATGACATGGAGGAACTGATCCGTTATCACGATCAGCTCGATCTCATCGCCCAGGCGTATAAGGCACAGTGCAACAGACGCGGCGAAGGAGTAAAAAAGAGTGAAGATTAAAAAGGGCGAGTACGGATACATCAAGAGTCAGAAGAAAATCAGAGTGATCCGCACGATCGCGGCCTTCGCGTTTGATTTTGCCATTTTTTTTGTCGGTCTTTACCTGAACAAGGGGGACAGGAGGAATATCTACTCGATCATTGCCGCGGTCGGCTGTATACCGGCGGCGATGTCACTGGTGAGCGCCGTCATGATCTGTCTTCGAAAGCCGATGAAGGAGACGCTTTTCCGCGAGATTTCTGACCGCGCGGGAAATCTTCGGATGCTCTATGAGCTGTATCTCACGACGCAGGACAAGAATCTCTTTCTGGACGCGGTGGCTGTCTGCGGCGAGTACATCACGGGCTACACGAGCGAGGATGTGAAGCCGGGACATATCCGAGAGATCGAGTCCCACATCCGCAGATCCGCGCTGAAGGAAGGGTATAAAGAGACGGTCAAAATATTTGACAACAAGAACAACTTTCTGGAGAGAGTCGATCAGCTCAGAGAGAAAAAAGAGGACTTCGAGATGGACAGAGACGCGGAGCTGGAGTCCCTGCTCAAGGTACTTGCGATATGAGAGAGATCCGGATCGACAGAGCGATCGCCTCGCAGAGATTCGATAAATTTCTCCAGAGATATCTGCCGGAGGCGGGGAGCAGTTTTCTGTACAAGCAGCTGCGGAAGAAGAATATCACGCTGAACGACGGTAAGGCGAAGGGGAGCGAAATCCTCTCCGAGGGGGACGTCGTGCGGATCTGGTTCTCCGACGAGACATTGGAGAAGTTTTCCGGAAGCGGGAAGAAAAACGGGCAGAATCCGAAAGGGGATTCCGACGTGTCAGCACCCTCTGAAGACAAAAATTCACCGGACGGAGGGAAGGGAACGGAGCGATCGGACCGGATTCGAGGGCAGGCACAGGAACCGGCTCAGAGTCGAAAGCGAAAAAGAACGGAAGCGCTCACACCGGAGATGATTGTGTACGAGGACGCGGACGTGATTCTTATCAACAAACCCGCCGGAATACTGTCGCAGAAGGCAAAGCCGGGAGACATCTCGCTGAACGAGATGCTTCAGGCCTATCTTTTTGACAAAGGGGAGCTGACAGAGGAGATGCTGAAATTCTATTCCCCCTCTGTCGTCAACCGGATTGACCGGAACACCAGCGGACTTGTCCTCGGAGCAAAGAATCTCGCCGCGGCCAGAGAGCTGTCCGCGATGCTGAAGGGAAGAACCTTACAGAAATATTATTATGCTCTTGTCAACGGACAGGTCCGGGGAAAGGAGCATGTGCGCGCCTGGCTTGTAAAAGACAAGGCGAAGAATCAGGTAAAAATCTTCGACCATCCGGTGGACGGGGCGGAGAGCATTGAGACCGTCTACGAGCCTGTGGCAGAGGCGCAGCGGTGCACGCTTTTGCGCGTGGAACTCCTCACGGGCAAGACGCACCAGATTCGTGCACACCTATCTTTTATTGGACATTCCCTTGTCGGGGATGTAAAATATGGACAGAAGAGTATGAACAGTGTAACCCGTGAACATACCGGACTTTCCAGGCAGTTCCTGCATTCGGAGAAAGTGATTTTTCCCGAGTCAGACGGGGCGTTGAAGTCTCTTTCGTGGAGATGCTTCCGGGCACCGCTTCCCGCGGATCTTCAGAGGACATTGGAAATATTCGGTATCCGTCTTTGAAGGAACAGAGATAAGGGGTAAATATGGCGAAAGACGTGGAGAGAGAGGAACTGGATCACGCGGTAACCGACGTTGACAGCGATCTCGAGAATGACCTTGAAGTTAGAGCCAAAGAAACTGGGAACAAGAAAGAATTCAGTGTGCTTCGCGAGATATTTGACTACGTGAAGCTGGTCGTGATCGTTCTGGTGATCATGTTTGGTCTTCAGATGTTTGTGGTAGTCAACGCGCGGATACCTTCGGCATCGATGGAGCCGACCATCATGACCGGGGATCAGATTTTCGGCAACCGGCTGGCGTATCTGGCCGACGACCCGAAGCGGTACGATATTGTGATCTTCAAGTATCCGGATGATGAATCCAGACTGTTTATCAAGCGAATCATCGGTCTTCCCGGAGACGTCGTGGACATCCGCGACGGAGAAGTCTACATCAACGGAAGATCAACGCCGCTGGAGGATTCCTTCTGTGCGCTTCCGGATTCCACTGTCACGGGCAATCTGAAATTTCCGCTCACCGTACCGGATGACAGTTATTTCATGCTCGGTGACAACAGAATCTATTCCAAGGATTCCAGATACTGGGACAATCCATTCGTGGAGAAGGACAAGATTCTCGGAAAGGCATTTTTCAGATATTGGCCGATCAATAAGATGAAAGTAATACACGGAGCTCAGGACACATACTACGATCCTGACACCGACAACTGAGGAGACACTGATTGATCAGTGAATTCACAAAGGAGCACGTAGAAATTTTTTTCGCGACACTCCGCTGACAGAATGAACAGACGAGGCCGCCTGCAGTGCAGGGCGGCCTCGTCTGCGTATTGCAGGAAATTCTAGTGATAATTTCGTATAGGAGAAACATACACATGGCGACATGGAATTCGAGAGGACTTCGGGGATCGACCCTGGAGGAGATGATCAACAGAACGAATGAACAGTACCGGGAAAAGGGACTTGCCCTGATCCAGAAGGTTCCGACCCCGATCACGCCGGTGCGTATGGAAAAAGAGAGCAGGAGAATTACGCTGGCCTATTTCGATCAGAAGAGTACTGTCGACTACATCGGTGCCGTGCAGGGGATTCCGGTCTGCTTTGACGCAAAAGAGTGCGCGACACAGGCCTTTCCGATCGCGAACATCCACGAGCACCAGGTCACGTTTATGAAAGATTTTGAAAAGCAGGGAGGCGTTGCCTTTCTCCTCATTTTGTTTTCCGGAGAGGACCGGCTGTACTATCTCCCCTTCGAGGATCTGATGTTTTTCTGGAACCGGGCGGAGAGCGGCGGTCTTAAACACTTCAAGATGTCGGAACTCAACGACACTTTCCGGCTCACGGGAAAAGCCGGCGTTCTCGTTCCCTACCTCGAGGGAATCCAGCGGGATCTGACGGTTCGTGACCTGAAGAGCGGAAGGGACTAGTATAGCTGTTCTTAAATAACTCGACCAAATACTTGCCTGCTTGCCCGAATAGCACGCATCAGAAAGCCTCGGCGTAGCCCGGGGGGCCGGAATTGTCAGGACTTGTTATAGAAAAAGGTTGACATGAAAATTTGTTATGGTAATATGGTAGCAGACTAAAGTGCAAAAGCGCGAGAGTGAATAGACGAAGAGGAGTACAATCATGAAAAAACTCATACATACACCGGAAGGTGTCCGCGATATCTTCGGCAGAGAATGCGACAAGAAACGTTATCTGGAGAGACAGATCGAGAAACTTTACCGTTCTTACGGTTATCAGTCGATCGAGACTCCGGCGTTTGAATTTTTTGAAGTTTTTGCCAGTGAGGTCGGAACAACGCCTTCGAGAGACCTCTACAAATTTTTCGACAGAGACGGCAACACGCTTGTCTTAAGACCGGACTTCACGCCGGCTGTCGCACAGGCGGTATCCATGTACTTCAGCAATGAGGAGATGCCTCTTCGCTTCTGTTACCACGGAAATGTTTACCGGAACAATCATGCCTATCAGGGACGCCTCAAGGAGAGCACCCAGATGGGCGTGGAGTTCCTCAACGACGACAGCCCTGAGGCGGATGCGGAGATCATTGCCCTCGTTGTCTCCACGATGCGGAGAAGCGGCCTCATCAACTTCCAGGTGAGCATCGGACATGTGGACTATTTCAACGCCCTGACTGCGGAGGCCGGCATGGACGAGGATACGATCGCGGGTCTGCGCGCGCTTCTGAACATCCAGAACCGCTTTGGCGCGCAGGAGCTGATCGACAAGCTGAACATGCGCAGCGATCTTCGCAAGGCCTTCGAGGAACTTCCGGAACTCTTCGGAGATACGACCGTTCTCGACCGTGCGCGCAGGCTCACGACAAACGAGACCGCGAAGACCGCCGTAAACCGACTTCAGAGAATTTACGAGATTCTCAAGATGCACGGCTGCGCGGACTACGTGACCTTCGATCTCGGCATGGTGACCGAGTACAGTTACTACACCGGCATTATTTTCCAGGCCTACACCTACGGCTCCGGTGACGCGCTGATCAAGGGAGGCCGTTACAACCGTCTGCTCGAGCACTTCGGGAAAAAAGCGGCCGCTGTCGGTTTTGCGACAGAGATCGATCCGCTTCTCAACGCGATCGAGAGACAGAGAATCCAGCTTCCGGTCAAGGACATCAAGACCATGGTTCTCTATCCGGTACAGATGGAGCAGATGGCGATCCGTTTTGCGGCAGACCAGAGAATGCGCGGCCTCGACGTGGCCTGCGTGCGCTTCGACGCCTCCAGAGTGCTGGATGAGTACAGAACCTACGGCCAGAGAAACCAGTTCGGCGGAATCATTTATTTCCGTTCGGAATCAGAGGTTTATGCGATCAACCTGATGACAGGACAGACCGAGACGATTGATCCTTTCGCCGGACAGAATGGAAATCCGATGAACGGCGCGGGCGTTTCAGCCGGACAGAACGGATATCCGGCGAACGGCGCGGGAGCACCGACGCAGAACGGAAATCCGGTGAACAACGCAGAGAACGGAGGCAACGTATAATGAGATATCTTACTTTTGCCCTCACGAAGGGAAGACTCGCCGAGCAGACCATGGGACTTTTGGAGCAGCTCGGAATTTCCTGTGAGGAGATGAAGGATAAACATACAAGAAAACTGATTTTTACAAATGAAGAATACGGGATGCGTTTTTTCCTCGCAAAGGGACCGGACGTTCCGACCTATGTTGAGTACGGAGCGGCGGACATCGGTATCGTCGGAAAAGATACGATCATGGAGGAGAACCGCAAGATTTATGAAGTGCTGGACCTCGGCTTCGGAAGGTGCAGGATGTGCGTCTGCGGACCGGAATCCGCGAGAGGTTATCTGCAGAACAACCAGCTGATCCGCGTGGCGACTAAGTATCCGAACATCGCGAAGGACTACTTCTACAATCAGAAAAACCAGAATGTCGAGCTGATCAAACTGAACGGCTCCATCGAGCTGGCTCCGATCGTCGGCCTGTCCGAAGTGATCGTGGATATCGTGGAGACGGGAAGCACGCTTCGTGAGAACGGACTGGGCGTACTTGAGGAAGTCTGCCCGCTGTCCGCACGCATGGTTGTCAATCCGGTCAGCATGAAGATGGACAACGCGAGGATCACCGAGCTGATCCACCGCATCAAGCCGCTCGTATCCGGCACCGTGCAGAAGTAATCAGAATATTTGTAAAATAACACGTACCGTTATATAATGGAACAAGATTCGGCCCGCGGCTTCGTCTGCGGGCTTCGGTCGAACATACAGGAGAAGATATTCATGAGAATCGTAGAATTAAGTGAAGAGAACAAGAAGGAGGTACAGAAAAACATCCTTCAGAGAAGTCCGCAGCAGTTCGGACCGCAGGAGGCCGTCGTCCGTGAGATCATCGAGAATGTAAAAGCAAACGGCGACGCGGCAGTTTTTGAGTACACCGCAAAATTCGATAAAGCGCAGCTCACAGCGGAGACCTTTGAGGTGACAGAGGCCGAGATCGAAAAGGCATACGAAGAGGTAGATCCGGCACTGGTTGATGTGATCCGCAAAGCGCTGGTTAATATTCGTGATTTCCATGAGAAACAGAAACAGAACAGCTGGATTTCGACGACAGAGAAGGGAACGATCCTCGGACAGAAGATCACTCCGATGCAGCGCGTCGGCGTATACGTGCCCGGAGGAAAAGCGGCGTATCCGTCCTCAGTTCTTATGAACGTCGTTCCGGCAAAGACAGCAGGCGTTGAGGAAATCATCATGACGACGCCCTGCAATGCCGAGGGAAAAGTAAACCCGGCGGTACTGGTATCGGCCAAAGAGGCAGGCGCCGACCGCATTTTCAAAGTTGGCGGAGCTCAGGCGATCGCTGCCCTTGCATATGGTACAGAGTCCATTCCGAAGGTCGACAAAATTGTCGGACCGGGAAATATTTTTGTTGCGCTGGCAAAGAAAGCGGTTTACGGAAATGTGAGCATCGACTCCATCGCCGGACCGAGTGAGATCCTTGTCCTTGCAGACGAGACCGCGAATCCGAGATTTGTTGCGGCGGATCTTCTCTCTCAGGCAGAGCACGACGAGATTGCTTCGGCAGTGCTCATCACAACCAGTGAGGAGCTGGCGAAGAAGGTCAGCGATGAGGTAGAGGCGTTCACAGAGGTTCTCTCCAGAAAAGAAATCATCCGCAAATCCATCGACAACTATGGCTGCATCCTCGTGGCGAGAAACGAGCAGGAGGCCATCGACGCGGCAAACGAATTTGCTTCCGAGCACCTTGAGATCATGATGAAAGATTCCTTCGAGGTTATGACAAAGATCAAAAACGCGGGAGCGATTTTTGTCGGAGAATACAGCAGCGAGCCTCTCGGCGATTACTTCGCGGGACCGAACCACATTCTTCCGACCAGCGGAACCGCACGATTCTTTTCGCCGCTCTGTGTGGACGACTTTGTAAAGAAATCAAGCATCATTCACTATTCGAGAGAGGCGCTGAAGGAGATCCACAAGGATATCGAGCAGTTCGCCGTTTGCGAGCAGCTGACCGCGCACGCAAATTCCATCGCAGTCCGCTTCGAGAACGACGAAGACTGAGGAAGAAATGATTAAACGTTTCTTTTAAATAAGAAAACAGGTGTAAGTACGTCCTGTCTCCTGCAGGAGGCGGGCGGAACTGGAAAGGGAAGGCGCAGAAAAAAATATGAATGAACGTACTGCCTCCGTCACAAGAGTGACAAGAGAGACGGACATCGAACTCACCATCAATCTGGATGGTACCGGCAAGGCCGACGTAGATACGGGCATCGGATTTTTCGATCATATGCTCGACGGTTTTGCGAGACACGGACTCTTTGATCTGAAGGTCAGAGTCAAAGGAGATCTCAACGTAGATGATCACCACACCATCGAAGACACCGGAATTGTCCTCGGAACGGCGATCCGCGAAGCTGTCGGAGACAAGAAAGGAATCCGCAGATACGGAAGCTGTATGCTTCCGATGGATGAGACGCTGGTGCTCTCGGCCATCGATCTCTCCGGACGTCCGTATCTGGTCTTCAACGCGGATTTTGACACCGACCGGATGGGAGATATGGGTACACAGATGGTGCACGAATTTTTCTATGCAGTCAGCTATTCGGCGGCGATGAATCTGCACTTGAAAGTTCTGGATGGCTTCAATGATCATCACAAGGCAGAGGCGCTCTTCAAGGCTTTTGCCAAGGCACTGGATCAGGCTGTGCAGGTTGATCCGAGAATTACGGATGTACTTTCGACGAAGGGGAGTCTTTGATGAGTGTGGAGGAGAAGAATTTGAACGAACTGAAGTTTCCGGTCATTTATCTGAAAGATGGTCTTGCGGCAGGTTCATTTTTTGAGTGTATAGGAGCAGAAGAGAGCGCGGAGGCGGTTGAGCCGGAGGCAAAGGCGCAGGAATACCAGAGCGAGGTGGACACCCAGGGGATCGTCATTCTGGATTTTTCCGCAGAGGATCAGAAAGAACAGGCGCTGGAGAAAATCTCCGCCATCTGTGAGAAAGCGATGATCCCTGTATACGGCGCCGGCAATATCGATGAACTCAAAGATATCGGCAACCTTCTGGAGGCCGGCTGTGATCTCGTTATCCTGAACATGGTCAAGGATTCCAATCAGGAAATGCTTGAGGAGGCCTCCGAGACCTTCGGCAAAGAGCACATCGGCGTCTATCTGCCGGACTACAACACATACATGATTCAGAACGAGCGCTACGAGGAATTTGCCGGACTTCTTCTTCTCGATGAAGGCCGCGGCGGCGAAGAGATCGCCGAAGAGACAAAACTTCCGGTGCTCATCCACAACGAGGGAGACGGGAGCTGCAAAAAGATCAACTTCGACCGCTCCATGGTTGAGAGCAAAATCACCTGGGAGGACTTCAAAACCGACAGCAACGGACTCGTGCCCTGCGTCGTTCAGGATTACGAGAACGGAGAAGTGCTCATGATGGCCTACATGAACGAGGAATCCTTCAACAAGACCCTTGAGAGCGGCAGAATGACATACTGGAGCAGAAGCCGTCAGGAACTCTGGATGAAGGGACTCACCAGCGGCCATTTCCAGTACGTCAAGAGTCTCAGCATCGACTGCGACAACGACACAATCCTAGCCAAAGTCGCACAGGTCGGCGCAGCCTGCCACACCGGACACCGTTCCTGTTTCTTCCGGGAACTGGTGAAGAGAGATTGAGAAACTAAGAAAGAGAACAGAAGATCTCTAATTCACAGGATCGAAAAAACATAGCGCAAAAGAATTATAATTGAAGTAGAGAGCAGGATTCAATGGTTGCAAGGATCGTTGAGTCCTGCATTTTTCTTTGATCAAAATATATCAAATAAATACATTTGCTTAATTATAGAATCGAGATCTTTTGAAAATGTGGAACGCAATGATGGATGAGAAGGCCATCTATGTGATTCTAGGAGCGGAGATACAGGATCAGGTGAATTATGGAATGCCTGTAAAAGACGGTCTGTATGATATGCTTGGTTACTCGAAACAGATTATTCATCATTTCCGAAGAGTATGATATACTGAACTACAGTTTAAGAATGAATTCGGAGGAACGCTTCATGAGACAGAAACCAGCATTTCCGGTTTTTCTGGATCTTTCAGAGAAAAAAGTAGTGGTGATCGGAGGAGGAAAGCTTGCGCAGAGCCGGGTACTCGGCCTGGTTGATTTTGCGGGAGCTGTGCAGGTGATCTCGCCCGCGATCACAGAAGAACTGGAAAAACTCGTCCGTGAGGGACGCGTCGGCTGGCTGCGTCAGGAATATGAGAGAGACAGGATACTCGACGCCGATCTGGTTCTGGCCTGCACAAATGACGCGAAGGTCAATAACGACGCCTACGTGGCCTGCAAATGCCTGGGCATTCTGGTGAACAACTGTTCCGACGAAAAAAAGTGCGATTTTTATTTTCCCGAGGTTATGCATAAGGATGATCTTGTCGTTGGTATTTTTGACAAAGAACAGGATCGGAATCTGGACAGAGAATTAACGGAAACGATCAAAAAGGCGATTGAGTCGAGATAACGCTTAGGTAATACCGTATGCTACAAAAAGCGGTTGTGATTCGCGCAATGACGGAACTCCGTGGAGAAACAGTTTCCTTGCGGTCGTTGGAGCGGACGGTATAACGGCCGAATACAGACAAGAATGGAGACGGAATAGATGGACAAGGCAGCGTATCGCAGGATTGCGAAGATTTATGAGAACGACGCGAAAATCCTTCGTATGCGGAATTACATACAGCATGGAAAAATCACCACCTACGATCACGTGAAGCGCGTGGCGGAGACCAGCTACATACTTAATCATCGCTTCAATTTCAAGGCGAACGATGAAGAACTCATCAAAGGGGCGTTTCTTCACGATTATTTCCTTTACGACTGGCATGAGTGGAGAGGGCCTCTGCATGGATTCTATCATCCGAAGGCTGCTCTTGCGAACGCAGAGCGAGATTTTGAACTGAATGATCGAGAGAAAAACATCATTCGCAGTCACATGTGGCCGCTGACTCTTGGAAGTATTCCGAGGTGCAGAGAAGCCTGGATCGTATCGGCGGCAGACAAGATCTGCTCTCTGAAAGAGACGCTGATGATGCGAAAGTAAGAGGGCGGCATCCGTATGAAGAGTTCGGGTGCCGTGCTTTCTTTTAAGAGTGAAACATACGGTGAGTTTTCACTCGTTCCTTTCTGTAGGAGTTTTCCTGTGGAGCTTTATGGAAACGTCGACCAGGGAAGCAGTCAGATGGGACACGTGACTTTTGGTAAAAGTATTTGGAGAGAAAACAGGAATGATCGTAGCAAAATATTTTGTGGAATTCATTTTTTACTCGTTTCTCGGCTGGGTCTGGGAATCCGTCTACTGTACCGCGAAACAGAAACAGTGGCAGGATCGCGGATTTCTGTTCGGACCGATCTGTCCGATCTACGGAAGCAGTGTCGTTGGTCTGATGCTGATTTTCCAGATCCTCGGGAAATTCGGGATCCACGCGGAGACCGTGCCGACGTGGCTTCTTTTTATCGGCTGCATGATCGGCAGCGCCTTCATGGAATTCTTCACGTCCTGGATTCTCGAAAAAAGATTTCACGCGAGATGGTGGGACTACAGCGAGCTTCCGCTGAACATTCAGGGGCGAATCGCGCTGCCGGTGAGCATCGGCTTCGGCCTGGCGGGCGTTGCGATCATCCGGTATCTGGTTCCGGCAGTCAGCCGTACGCACAACATGATTCCGGAACTTGTTTACGAGGTTCTCGCGATCCTTCTGGCCGGACTGGCCGGCGCGGATCTGGCGCTCACAGAAGCATCTCTGTCCAGCCTGCTCGTCACGATCGAGGCATACAAGAGCGAGTTCAACGAGAGGGCGGAAAAAACCTACGAGGCCGTCTCGGATATGCCCGGCACATTGAAGAGCGCGGAGCAGAGACTGAAAAGTTCCGCCTCGGCCTATGTCGGAAAGCTTACGTTTATGCAGCGGCATATCCTTATGAATATTAAGAGCTTCACGAAGAATCCTCAGGACTCAGGGTTCTTTGCGGGGATCGAACGTCATCCGGGCAAACGTCTGAAGGACGCCCTGATGAGTCGCAGAAAGAAAAATGACGATCCTTCGGAGGACGAGACCTGTGGTGAAGACTGATGGACTGCCGCCGGAAGAGCACGGTGCGTAAGTGGACATTTTTCTTCATGGGCTCACAATCCTCGGGGAAAACAATATAGTGTTTCGAAAGGGACACTATCAGATAAGATTTCGTTTTCGATACAAAAAGTCGCGCCTTATATGTGTAATAACAGGTGATTCTTCTGTCGATATTTCTGTAAGACACTTTGAAACCCATCAGCAGCTTCTGTAACAGGGAATGTGAAAGCATGCTGCGGATTTTTCGGCAAGGAGATTAGCTATGGTATTACAACATAACCTTCCTGCCACCACGGCGAACAGACATCTGACCGAGAATAGAAATTCTCTGAACAAATCCCTTGAGAAGCTCTCATCCGGTTTCAGAATCAATCGTGCGGCAGATGATGCTGCAGGTCTTGCGATCTCAGAGGCGATGCGCTCCAAGATCAATGGGCTGACGCAGGCGGAGGACAACGCAAAGGACGGCATTGGACTCATTCAGACGACAGAAGGTGCTTTGACGGAAGTGCATTCCATGCTTCAGAGAGGATATCAGCTCTCGGTGCAGGCCGCCAACGGCACATACAATGACAATGCCCGCAAGGACATTGACCTTGAGATTCAGGAGCTCAAGAGCGAGCTGAACCGGATCTCCGAGAATACCGATTTCAACGGAATCAAGCTCTTACAGGGAACGAGATATCCGTTTTCCATCGATAAGACTAGTTCCGTCGATCCGGAGACGCTTGAGAATATCAAGAATGCGATCGGAAACTCCGGTGAAGCGATCTTGAAGACCTTTAGTCATTTGACGGACTTGATTACTTCAAGTAACGCAAATCCTACCGTAGTAAATGGAGAAATCGCGAAGCTCTCTGAAAACGTACTTGCGCAGGCTGCCGGTTGGGTGCAGAACAGCAAGGGATACATCGATGTCGATGTAGATACATCAAAGTTTGGCGATTCAGCAGGAGCCGATACCGCGATTCAGGCGACCATCGCTCATGAAATGATGCATGGTATTATGGGCATCGTTTACAATTCGCTTGTGGAACAGAATCATATGTCGGGAGTTTCCGAAATGGATACTGATAATATGCCTCTCTGGTTTATTGAGGGAACCGCGCAGGTAGCCGGTGGTATTTTCAACGCGGGCTGGAACTCAAATCTTCGTTCAGTGACAAACAGTACAAGTACAGCCGACGTGAAAGCGTTGATGGCAAGCCATCAGGATCCCGCAAATGAGCCCTATGGTATGGGTGCTCTTGCTGTAGCTTATATGGGACATAAGGCAAGTGGTGAAACCACTGTAAGTGTTGATAGCGTAGTCAAAGGACTTGACAAAATCTTTGAACAGATGAAGTCAAAGAACTTTAACGATGCGGTAGAAGCTGCAACTACAAAAACAACCAGTGCAATTTTCGCCGAGTTCACACCCTCTACGATATCCGATGACGCGGCAAATTTTGTCAAGGCAATTTGTAATGACGCCGGTGGTACCGGCGGTGGAAGCTTTCTGAAGAAAGCAGATGGCTCCGCTTATATCGGGCTTAATACTAAAGTGACCGATTATGGTTTTACAAGTTCGTATACGCCGGGAAATTTCACCGTTAATTTCGACACCGGCGACGGTGATGGAAGTACGGACGGCTCAGACGTCATGCTTCAGATCGGAGCGACGAAGAGCGAGGTTCTGAACCTGCACAGAGTGAATATGTCGACCAAGGGTCTCGGCATTACGAACTCGAATGTTCTGACACAGGATGCGGCGAAGTCAGCGCTGGAGAGTTTCCAGAACGCCATCGACAGTACTTCGACCGTTCGCGGTTATTACGGAGCGGTTCAGAATCGTCTGGAGCACACGATCAATAACCTTCAGGTGACATCCGAGAATACAACGGCCGCAGAGTCCCGCATCCGCGATACGGATATGGCAAAAGAGATGGCCAAGTACACGAAGAGCAACATTCTCATGCAGGCAGCACAGTCGATGCTGGCGCAGGCCAACCAGTCCCCGCAGGGAGTTCTCTCGCTGCTTCAGGGTTAAGACGAGTTTCTTAGGTATGAGGAAGGGGCGTACGGAGCGTTTTGTGTTATAGAAATTCCGAAGGAATTTCCTATAACAGAATAAGAACCTGCGATGGAAGATAAAACGCAAAGGACAGGGGCATTCCCCTGTCCGTTTGCTGATTATGATTTTGTATCACGCGGCCTTCGTGTTAAAATAGAAACAGGAACAGAAAGACCAAAAGACATGGATGAACTCGGATGGAAAAGAGGAGGAACGTGAAATGAGCGTACAATATGAAATGCGTTGTAAATCATGTGACAAAATCTGGAATGTAACAACAGGGCATGACATGCTGGACGGTTACAAGGACAATGTTCTCAGTCACTTCACCGCTCCGTATCATCAGACCGTAGCAGATCTGATCCGGGATCTTCAGAATCCGCCCTATGGTTTTTCGAATGTCATCGGTACCTGTCCGAAGTGCAAAGAGATTTTGACCGTTCCGACGATTCGGACGAAAGACAGTACATTTGTAGCTCCCTGTCCGATCTGTGACGGCGAGGTAAAGCTTCATGAAGGGAAGCCCGAAGAGGTTGTCTGTCCGATCTGCGGCGGACCTCTGGAAGTGGAGAATGTGACGTTCCGGGACTGAAACGAATGTTTTTTGAAAGGATTTTGCCCTTCGGAGAGAAAAGGCTCTCCTGGAGGGCGTTCTTTTTAGCGCTCTTTTGGGGCATAGATACGGCATAGATGCGATGCGGATCCGGTTTGTCTATTTTTCGGACTCGTGATATGATAGAGACCAAAGAAAAAACAGATGGACAGGAGATGCGCATGAAAGTAGAGATTTATACGGACGGCTCCGCCAGAGGAAACCCGGATGGCCCGGGAGGCTACGGGGCCGTTCTTCGTTATATTGACACAAAGGGACAGCTTCACGAGAGGGAACTGTCTCAGGGATATAAGAAGACGACGAACAACCGCATGGAGATGATGGCTGCGATTGCCTCGCTGGAGCTGCTCCGCAGACCGTGCGAGGTGGATCTTCACTCGGATTCTCAGTACCTGGTGAAGGCCTTTAACGATCACTGGATTGATTCGTGGATCCGGAAGGGCTGGAAGAGAGGAAAAAACGAACCGGTTAAGAACGTCGACCTGTGGAAGCGCCTTCTGAAAGCCATGGAACCCCACAAGGTGAATTACATCTGGGTGAAGGGACATGTGGGCAATGAACTGAATGAACGCTGTGATCAGCTGGCCACCACGGCAGCGGACGGCAGTGATTTGATGGATGATCCGGGCGTATAAGCCCGGATTTGTTTGGTGTCATAGGAAATTCCTGTGACACCAAACGCTGAGCGGAATGCTTCATTGATACGAAACACTTCAACAGGGTGTAAAATATACAAATAATCGGGAAACTATACTATTAAAAATAAAGAATACTACAAAAAGTAAAAAACAATTGCAAATATTGATACAAAAGACTTTCTTTATTGCCTGATATAGCGTACAATAAACATGTTTTCAATGACAAAGAAAAAGTTCAAAAGGAGAACGATCGAGTATGAATAAAACAGAGTTTGTTCAGAAAATCGCAGAGAAAACAGGTTCAACCAAGAAGGATGCAGCTGCATTTGTTGATGCATACGCAGAGGTGATCACTGAGGCTCTCAAGAGCGGTGATAAAGTTGCATTTCCGGGATTTGGTACATATGAAGTAAGAGAAAGAGCTGCTAGAACAGGACGTAACCCTGCTACAGGTGAGACAATCCAGATCGCGGCTTCCAAGTCACCGGCATTCAAAGCTGGAAAGGCACTCAAGGACGCTATGTAATCATGGCAGCCTAGGTTGCTGTTGACGGAATTTTATAAATTCAGCAACTGCCAAAGGTGCTGTCGTACTGTAGGTGTCGTTCGCGCGATACTTCGTATGACAGCACCTTTCTTGTCTCATAGGAAATTGTTCCGCATTCACTATGAGACAAAACGCTCCGCTTACATGCGCACTTGCGCGATGAGCAAATGCTTCGCATCCGCTCACGGTGCGGGAATGTCGCAAGCGATATTTTTTATAAATTTGGGAAATGACTATGGTAATCAGAGAAAAACACAATGCCTGTGAGGAGTGCGGCTTTTGCACATCGAGCATTCCGCTTTTGGACGGAATCCCGCAGGCCGAGAGAAGACAGATGCTCAAATCCTCGCCGCATCTCGATATGAGCGAAGGTGATTTCCTTTTTTACGAGGGTGAGAATGTTAATACGATCTGGATCATCCGGAAGGGAACGGTAAAGCTCACGCGATCGGATATTGACGGACGGGAACAGATCGTCGGCATTTTTTCCGACTCGGAGGCGATCTGGGAGGGAATTTTCCTCAAGGAAAGCGTCTACCCGTATTCGGCGGTGTGCATGACGGATGTATCTGTCTGCGCGGTGAGCATGGAGGATTTCAGCCGTGTGCTCTCGGATCCGAGAACTGCGCGGAGCATCATCACGCTGCTCAGCCAGAAACTTCACGACGCGAACACGAGAAATATTCTTCTTGCCACGAAGTCTCCGTCCGCGAAGATCGCGGGAATGCTTGTGTATCACAAGGAGCGAAGCCGCGAGACGCATCTTTCTTTAAAACTGCAGGATATCGCGGCCAGTCTGAATCTCCGGCCGGAGACTGTCAGCAGAAAGCTTCGTGAATTTGAGAAGAGTGGTTTAATTCTTCGGGCAGGAAAAGGGAAAATTGATATCCTCGATTTCGAGGGGCTGCACAGCGTCTACGAGGCGGGAAGAAATGAGCCGGATTCCGGCGGCGAGCAGAATCGGTAGAACGTTACCGGAATGTCACAAAGCATTACGAAAGAAGCATGGAAATATCTCTAAAACGCGTTGGATACAGAAGGTGTTTTCCGTAGGAATATCTTCAGATCGAAGCCACAAGAACAGATCGGAGGAACAGATAAATGGATAAAGCAATGATCAGAGACAGACTGCGTCTTTTGCGGGAAGATATGCGCCGTGAAGCGGTGGATGTATGTCTGATTACGTCCTCGGATTATCACGCATCCGAGTATGTGGGAGAGTATTTTAAGACGTCTGTGTTTTTCTCCGGATGTACCAGTGACAATGTCCGGCTGATCGTCCGTGCGGATGAGGCGCTGCTCTGGACAGATGGAAGATACTTCATATCGGCGGCGGCGGAACTGGCGGATACAGGAATCCTTCTGATGCGATCCGGAGAAAAAGACGTGCCGGAGGTTACCGCGTATTTGAAAGAGGTGTTGGCCGGTGGAAAAACACTGGGCTTCGACGGCAGATGTGTGACGGCATCAGACGGAAAGAGGTACCGGAAGATTGCCGGTGACTGCGGTGGAAAGGTCAATGGTGCGTATACGCCGGAGGAGCGGATCTGGAAGGATCGGCCGGCCATGGCGTCCCATCCGGTGATGGTTCTTTCTGACGATCTCACCGGAGAGAACTATGTGTCAAAGGCAGCCCGCGTGCGGAAAGAAATGAGGAAGCTTGACGCGGAGCATCTGGTCATCTCGAAGCTGGATGACATCATGTGGCTTCTCAACATCCGCGGAGCAGATATCGCCTGCAATCCGGTGGCTCTTTCTTATCTGATATTTGGAATCGACGACGCCGCACTCTACATACAGGAGTCGGAGTGCACGTCGGAGTTCGTTGCGTATGCGAAGGAAAACGACATAGAACTTCGCCCCTATGAGCGGATGTTCCGTGACCTTCCGGAGATGCTCTTTACACGTGGCGTTCTGGTGGACGAGATGTCTGCAAGCGACGCGATTCTGCAGACGATCGAAGCGAATGAGGAGGAAGGCACGCGTCTGATCCGCAAAGCAAGTCCGGTTTCCGCGATGAAGGCTGTGAAGAACACAGTAGAGTTAAAACATCTAAGGAAGATCTATGTGGCGGACTCTGTGGCTGTGTGCCGCTTTATTTTCAAGATAAAATCCATGTTCGGGAAAGGGAATAAGAACGGAATCCCGGAGTCAGAAGAACGAGATGAGTCTCGAACATCCGGAAAATGTCTTTGGGAGGAGCCGGAGCATCAGAAGGGCGTAGAGAGTGACGCAAATTCTGTAAGTGATCAGAAGAAAATGACCGAGATTGCCGCCGCCGAATACATGGATGCCCTCCGGAGAGAAATCCCGGGCTATCTGGATCTTTCCTTCGAGACGATTTCCGCCTACAACGCAAATGCCGCGATGGCACACTATCAGGCGACGGAGGAGAACTGTGCGGTGCTGGAGCCGGAAGGTTTTCTTCTTGTTGATTCCGGCGGACAGTATATGGGAGGAACCACAGATGTGACGAGGACCATTGCCCTGGGAAAGCTCTCCCGGGAAATGATCGAGGACTTTACGCTTGTTGCGGTCGCAAATCTTCGTCTACTCTATGCGAAGTTCCCCTCCGGCTGTTCCGGCGTAAATCTCGATACCTATGCGCGGGCTCCTTTCTGGGAGAAAGGAAAGAACTTCAACCACGGCACCGGTCACGGTATCGGTTATATCCTTAATGTTCACGAGGGACCCCAGAATATCCGTTGGAGAGCCGGAAGACTTTCGGATCTCACCGCTTTTGAGCCGGGTATGATTACTTCGGACGAACCGGGCATCTATATCGAGGGAAAATATGGCATCCGCACAGAGACGATCACGGAATGCGTCGAAGCGGAGACGAATGAATACGGAAAATTCCTTCGTTTCGAGCCGTTAACCTTTGCGCCGATCGATCTGGATGCCATTGATCCTGCCTGCATGGAGGCCTCCGATATTGAACGCCTCAATCGATACCACAGGCAGGTGTGGAATGTGATCTCCCCGTATCTGGAAGGAGACGAGAAAGAGTGGCTTAGGGGAGCGACAAGGGCAATATAAGAACAAAGTCCGAAGGATAAATGCTTTCGGTCTTGGGAATTCCGGAGATATACTTGATGATATAAAAAAATAAAACGCAGGAATGTGCGCTTTATGAGCTGAAAAAGGCCATAAGACATGCGTCCTTTGATAGTGAATACAGAACAGACAAAAGCCCCGTCCGGATTCATCCGGGCGGGGCTTTTGATGTAATGCCGGTTAATGTCGGCGTGCTGTGTCCCTAAATTCTGAAGGGACTGTAACATACAGAGACATCTTTGCGCAGAGGCGTATTCCGTGCTTAACCGATAACGGCAGTCACCTGAATCTCAATCAGCGCGTTCGCCGGAAGTTTCGCAACTTCGTAGCAGGCGCGAGCCGGATAAGGCTCGGTGAAGAACTCGGCGTATACTTTGTTGACGTCGGCAAAAGCGGCTACGTCGTCGAGCAGTACGGTCACGGTAACGACGTCACTCATGGAAGCACCGGCTTCTTTGAGGATATTGCTGATATTTGTGAGTGACTGCTTTGCCTGCGATACGGCGTCGTCGCCGGCGAACGATCCGGTTGCAGGATCAATACCGAGCTGGCCGGAGACATAGATGGTGTTGCCGGCTTGAATGGCCTGAGAGTATGGACCGAGTGCGGCCGGAGCATTTTCTGTATGGATTGCTTTGTTTGCCATAATGTGTACCTCCCTCATGGAAAAACATTAAAGATTTAAATTGTCTCTACTATAGCACATGGATCACGACCGGGCAAATTGTTGTGAATGATGGGGCAAGGGCGATTTTAAGACGCTGTGGAATCTACTCTTGTACTGGAAGTTCCTTTTTTGAGTTATCGGGGGAGTCTTTTTGTGGAAAAGCCCTGACTGAAGAAGTGGAAAATCCGAAAAATAAATGGTGGACATTATACCCAGGGTCAGTATATATTTATACATATAGGAACTATAATAATAAAAATTATGTTATATTATTATACTGCATGATATGCGGTAAGGGGGTAAGATGGAAGTGGGGAAGGAATTGGAGTTGGAAAGACTTCCGGAGATAATCAAAAGGATTCGATTAAATACCGGAAAGACACAGATTCAGGTTGCAGAAGATCTTCACTGTACACCGGGATACGTAAGCAATGTTGAGAATGGACGGACAGCGATCTCAATTCGGATTGTTTCATATTATGCGAAAATATCTGGACTTACGATCGATGATATTTTGAAGGGAAGACTGGATAGTATCAACAAACAAAAAGGCAGCCGCATCAACGAGATGTTGTCATTAATGTCGGTGGATGACAAAGAGAGATTACTGGCAACAATTCAGTTGTGGAGACGATAAAGCTGCGGAAACCGGTGGAATGCAGCTGATTTAGAATCGGAATGCGGAGCAGGAGCGTTTTGTCTCATAGAGAATGCGGGATAATTTCTTGTGAGACAAGAGGAGAGGTCAGGGACGAATGTCTCTGACCTCTCTTGATATAAGGAGCGCCGCGCGACGCACCTTTTGATGTGAGAGCAAACAGTTCATTTCAGATGAAAACAGCAATACGCTACCGCACGTATAACTGAAAAAGCGCCTCAATATCAATACGTATCGATACGGGCAGTTGTGAAATGAAATGCGTTTGCAATGGCTATGTAATAAATATATTACAAAATATAAAAGAAATCAATACATAAATATTAGGTATCTGTTTGTGAGAGCATTGATCGGATCAGCGCACCGCCGTTTTCTTTCAGCCATGATCTCTGCTTCCGGTAGTCGGGCATGACCTGTGAGACTTCTTTCCAGAAGGCGTGAGAGTGATTCATCTGTTTTCTGTGGCAGAGTTCGTGAATGATCACATAGTTCTGCACGTCGGGCGGCGTGAGCATCAGGAGACAATTGAAGTTGAGATTGCCCTTTGCCGAACAGCTTCCCCATCGGGTCTTTTGAGAGCGGATGGTGATCCGGCCGTAACTGACGCCGATGATGTCTGCGTAATAGGCAACCCGCGGCGGGATTGTCTCGACCGCGAGAGCAGCAAGCCGGTGAAGGGTTTCGCGCGTGATCGCGGGAGGAGGATTCTGAGCCTCTTTTTTGCGGCGCTGTTCGATGAGCGCGCGGTGCTTTTGGATCCAGTCGGAATTCTGGTCGACAAAACGGCGGATCTCCCGGTCAGCTGTGCGGTATGGCGCCCGGACGATGAGTTGTCCCTCGGATTTCATCTGCAGGGCGAGGGTCTTCCGCGAAGAGCGGATGATTTCGTATTCTGTATTCATGGAAATGTACTCCGTGTCATTGAAATGCGGATTTGTTGCCTCAAAGTTTTTTACTGTTTCAGGGGACGTTGCATTGGTATGAGGATACAATATGCGGTATGAAAAGAAAAGCCGGAAAACGCAAACGGATGCCGTGATGAACTCGAATACAGGTGGATTTAAAGAATCGGTTCTATGCCGGATAGAAGTTTGGATTACACTTGACTTTGTCTGGTGGGCATTTTAAAATTATGCATAGTGATGTTTCGGCGGCGCGGGCGGAAGATGACCGGCTCCGGCTGTTCGAACCGCACGATGAATATGGTATACAGCTATGACGGGATCAAGTAATCTGTTGCATGTACTCAAAGAGAGCAGCCGGTCGGTGAGAGGCGCGAAGATGGCAGGAGATGAATACCTCCCTGAGCTCCGTCCTGAAAGGATCTATATCCCGCGTAGGAGGCGGCGTGTTGGCGAACGTTATCAACGCCGGGGTATCGGGCGTACCCTATGAGGCAGGTGCTGTGAGGTATCTGTGAATTTAGGTGGTAACACGGAAGCGTACAGAGAGCTTTCGTCCTATGGAGGACGAAGGCTTTCTTTTTCTTTGTCCTTTTGAAAAATTATATTTATTGGAGGAAGATACAATGACACTTTACGAAGAACTTCAGGCCCGCGGCCTGCTGGCACAGCTGACAGATGAAAAGGAGATCGCTGAGCTGATCAATGCAGGAAAAGCCACTTTCTACATCGGGTTTGATCCCACAGCGGATTCCCTTCATGTAGGACATTTTATGGCGCTTCTTCTTATGAAGAGACTGCAGGCGGCAGGAAACAAGCCCATCGCTCTTGTGGGCGGCGGAACAGCAATGATCGGAGATCCTTCCGGACGCTCGGATATGAGACAGATGATGACGGTGGAGACCATTGATCATAACGTAGAGTGCTTCAAAAAACAGATGTCCAGATTCATTGACTTCGGACCGGACAAGGCTCTGATGGTAAACAACGGAGACTGGCTCAGAGATTTGAATTTCCTGGATTTCATGCGTGACTACGGCTCCCAGTTCAATGTCAACGAGATGCTTCGTGCACGCTGCTACGTGAACCGTATGCAGGAGGGACTCTCTTTCCTTGAGTTCTCCTACATGCTGATGCAGTCCTACGACTTCTACAGACTGTACCATGACTACGGCTGCCAGATGCAGTTCGGCGGCGATGACCAGTGGTCCAACATGCTCGGCGGAATCAATCTGATTCGCAAGAAAGATCAGAAGGACGCCTATGCTATGACGATCAGTCTTCTTCTGAAACATGACGGAACAAAGATGGGAAAAACAGCAGGCGGAGCCGTTTGGCTTGATCCGGACAAGTACTCACCTTACGATTTCTACCAGTACTGGAGAAATGTGGATGATTCCGATGTCCTGAAATTCCTCAGAATGATGACCTTCCTTCCGCTTGAGCAGATCGACGAAATGGACAAGTGGGAGGGCGCGCAGCTCAACACCGCCAAGGAGATTCTTGCTCATGAGCTGACAACGCTTGTTCATGGCGAGGATGAGGCCGTGAAGGCAGAGGCCGGTGCAAAGGCCGTATTTCTGGGATCCGGAAGCCTTGACAATGTTCCTTCTGTTGAGCTTGAGGCTGAGGATTTCAATGAGAATGATGAGATCGATATTCTCAGCGTTCTCGTAAAAACAGCACAGTGCGCATCCCGTTCCGAGGCACGCCGTGCAGTGACAAAGGATCACAGCATCTCCATTGGAGAAAATAAGATCGATGATTTTGCCTATGCGATCAAAAAAGCAGATATTCCTGCTGAAGGACTCCTCATCAAGAAGGGTAAGAAGAACTTCAAGAAGATCGTAGTTAAATAAAGATTGGAGGACGATTATAAATGGCACCAAAGAAAAAATATGGAGTGAACGAGCTCCGCGAGATGTTTCTTTCCTATTTCGAGGAGAAAGAATGTCTGCGACTGGGAAGCTTTTCCCTCGTACCGCACAATGACAATTCTCTTCTGATTATCAACTCCGGTATGGCTCCGATGAAACCCTGGTTCACAGGTCAGGAGATCCCGCCGAGAAAAAGAGTGACCACATGTCAGAAGTGTATCCGTACAGGAGACCTTGAGAATGTAGGAAAAACCGCACGTCACGGTACGTTCTTTGAGATGCTCGGAAACTTCTCCTTCGGTGATTATTTCAAGAAAGAGGCAATTCCGTGGGCATGGGAGTTCCTGACAGAGCGCGTGGGACTGGATGCGGACAGACTTTATCCGTCTGTATACGTGGATGATGAGGAGTCCTACAACATCTGGCTCAACGATATGCACATCCCGGCTGAGCGCATTTACAAGTTCGGCAAAGAAGACAACTTCTGGGAGCACGGATCAGGACCCTGCGGCCCTTGTACAGAGATCTACTACGACCGCGGACCGCAGTTCGGTGACGGGCCGGAAGATGTCATGGGCGGAGAGGGAGACCGTTTCATGGAGGTATGGAACGTCGTATTCTCCCAGTTTGACAACGACGGAAAAGGAAACTACTCCGATCTTGCACAGAAGAACATCGATACCGGAATGGGTCTCGAGCGTCTGGCTGTGGCAGTTCAGGAAGTGGGCTCCCTTTTTGACGTGGATACCGTTAAATCTCTTCGTGATCTGATCTGTACACTGGCAGGCGGCATTGAGTATGAGAAGCCTGGCACACAGGACAGTGATGTCTCTGTTCGTATCGTGACAGACCACGCCCGCGCCATGACTTTCATGATCTCCGATGGTATTATGCCTTCCAACAACGGAAGAGGCTATGTCCTTCGTCGTATCATCCGCCGCGCGGTTCGTCACGGAAGAAAACTGGGTATCACAGGTTCCTTCCTGACAAAACTTGCTGAGAACGTGATTGAGGGCTCCAAGGACGGATATCCTGAGCTTGCCGAGAAGAGAGATTTCATCCTCAATGTCATCCAGGCTGAGGAGGATAAGTTTGAGAAGACCTATGAGCAGGGTATGGATATTCTGCAGAGCATGCAGGATGCGCTGAAGGCAGAGGGCAAGAGTGAACTCTCCGGACAGGACGCCTTCAAGCTCTACGATACATATGGATTCCCGCTGGATAATACAAAAGAGATTCTCGCCGAGAACGGATTCACCGTGGATGAGGCCGGTTTTGAGGCTGCCATGAAGAATCAGAGAGAGACAGCCCGTGAGGATCGCAAGAAATCCGGAAAGTCCGCGACATACATGGGTGCGGCTGCCACGGTTTACGAGGATATGGATCCTGCAGTCAACTCCGCATTTGTCGGATATCAGGGGCTGGAGGCTACCGGAAAAATTGTTGCCCTGGCTGCTTTTGCCGCTGATGACGACGAGGATGACAGCGTAGCTGAAGCTCTTTCCGACGGACAGGCCGGTGCTGTGATCACAGATCAGACTCCTTTCTACGGAACCATGGGTGGTCAGATCGGCGACAAGGGAATCATTGTTCTCGGCAATGAGGAAGCTGTCTTTGAGGTTTCCGCAACAGAGCACGTGGCAGGAAACAAGATCGCCCACATCGGTAAAGTAGTAAAAGGAATGCTGAAGACCGGCGACGAAGTAAGCCTGAAGGTTGATGCAAAGAACCGTCTTGCCATCGCGAGAAACCACAGTGCGACTCATCTGATGCAGAAGGCACTCCGCGAAGTTCTGGGAACACACGTAGAGCAGGCCGGTTCCTACCAGGATGCTGATCGTACAAGATTTGACTTCAGCCATTTCCAGGCAATGACTTCCGAGGAGATCCGCAAAGTTGAGGATATGGTCAACGAGAAGATTTCCGAGGGACTTGCTGTTACCACACAGGTAATGACTCTCGAGGAGGCCAAAAAGACCGGCGCCATGGCTCTGTTCGGCGAGAAGTACGGCGACGAAGTTCGCGTGGTAAAAATGGGCGACTTCTCCACAGAGCTCTGCGGTGGTACACATGTAGAGAATACACAGCAGATCGCTCAGTTCAAGATTCTCTCCGAAAACGGCGTTGCTGCCGGCGTCCGCCGAATTGAGGCGCTGACCGGTGAAAATGTACGCAAGTACTATGAAAAACTTGAGAAACAGGCCAACGAGGCTGCAGCTCTTCTCAAGGCGACTCCGGCTACCCTTGCAGATCATATCAGGAAACTGCAGGAAGAACTGAAAGCAGTCAAGAGCGAGAATGAAGCGCTCAAGAGCAAAGAGGCACAGAACGCCCTGGGCGATGTTATGAGCAACATCAAAGACATCAAGGGAGTTCCTTTCCTCGCGACAGCGGTATCCGGCGTGGATATGAATGAGCTCCGCAATCTCGGCGACGAGCTCAAGGCAAAGGTTGCAGGCGGCGTGGTCCTTCTTGTGTCCGATAACGACGGCAAGGTAAACATGATGTGCATGGCTACCGATGAAGCGATGAAGAAGGGCGCACATGCCGGCAATATCATCAAGGCATCCGCCAAGATCGTAGGCGGTGGCGGCGGCGGACGTCCGAACATGGCGCAGGCCGGCGGCAAGGACGCTTCGAAGATCAACGATGCGATCGCTGAGGCAGAGAAGGTTCTCGCAGAGCAGATTCACTGATGTCACAGGGACTCTGATGCTGAAAGGCGAATAAGAAAAACGGGTGATCCCCACTTTTGCGGGGCGCATGAGGCGCTCCCTGCAAAAAGTGGGGATTTTTTTATGTTATAGGAAATTCCTCCGGAATTTCTATAACACAAAACGCTCCGCGGGATGCGCAGCTCGCAGATAAGAAGATCGCTTACGCGATTCTGCTCGCGCGCCTTTCGTCCGCTGCGCTCCCCTCAGGATTGAGGGGATGGGGGAGTCGAAGTCCGCTTGCGGACTTTGTTCTGGTATAGGAAATTGCTCCGCAATCCCTATACCAGAACGCTCCGCAGGATGCGCACTCGCGCGATATGTAGATGCGTTGCATCCGCGCTCGGCGCGAGAATGTCGCTAGCGACATTCTTTTTTAAAAATCAGATAATAGAGACAAAATGCAGGAAAAGGACAACAATTTATAAGTATAAAACGGAGAAATGTGATATTGTGAGGGTATGAGGGTAATTAAACGAGAAAAAGGAGGTAATGAGTATGAAGGTATTTTGGAAACGGGTCGGGACGCTGCTGTCGGCAGTGTTCCTGGCAATTGCTTTTGTCCTGGGCGGCAGCGTCGGAAATGCTGCGGCGGGGATACACGGGAGCAGGGCGAGAGGCGGCACTATGGAGAACAGACTTTTGGCGGCGCTCTCCGGAACGGCGCTGACGGCAGAGGCGGCCGACGGAAGTTCTCTGAGAAGGCCCTGTTCGCCGGAAAAACCGATGCTGATCGTTCACATTGACACCTGGAATTACGCGGATCCGGCCAAAATTATCCGGCTGATTCCGGAGGATATCCGGCCGTACTGCGTGTTCAATGTCTCCATGTCGATCAACTATGATATGAACACACATCAGTGGAAAATGGTCAAGGACGGATACCGTCTGGCGAAATCCTGGCTCCGCACCTGCGCGGACGAGGGCGTGTGGACGATGGTTCAGCCGGCCAGCGGAGGCCAGTGTCATTTCCCGGATTATCCGGCGGATTATGATTTTGAGAACACGCTGTTTGGTGAATTTTTCCGCGACTATCCGACGTTTATCGGATTCAATTACAGCGAGCAGTTCTGGGGCTTCCAGTCCAAGGACTTCCCGGTGACGCCGATGCAGAGATATCAGCACTTTGCGGGACTTCTGAAGCTCTGCCACAAATACGGCGGTTATCTCGACGTCAACTTCTGCGCGAATTACTGGAGTGCGGGGCTGAATCCGATTGCGATGATGAAGAAGTGTCCGGAGTGGAAACAGGCCTGCGAGCGTTATCCGGAGAACTACATTCTCGAGGAAAAATATACGCAGAGAGGATACATTGCGGATACTGAGAGCCAGACGCTCGGCTGTTATCTGGCCGGATACTGCGGCAACTACGGCGTTCGCTATGACAAGACCGGATGGAGCGACGGCGATGCGAACGGCGGCGGACTCGAGTCGCAGGATCAGTACCGTCAGGTGACGGAGCTTCCGATCTGTATGGAGCGCTTCGCCTTCAACGGCGCAACCGTCATCGACGGACCGGAGCTCGTGTGGGCGGATGATTTCAAGGAGACCTGGGGCTATAACGACGCCGAGGGTTATCATGCGAGAGACTGGGCGATGTATGACCAGTTCCGGAATGTCACGCTGGATTTCTTCCGCAAGATGATTGACGGAACCGTTCACATTCCGACCAGACAGGAAGTTATCAACCGCACAAAGTATTTTATCATTCAGGATATCGGAAGCGGAAACGACAACGCGAAATACTGTACAAAGAGCGACCTTTTCGAGGGACTCTACCGCATGTCCGGCGACGGAAATCTGGACAAGAACTATAACCCGTTCAAGAGCACGGGCAGATATCCGACAATTCCCACATTCACGGGTCTGGCGGACAAGACGGCGCAGAGTTTTAAATACGTTCTGAAGCAGAGTCAGCTTTCGTCCCGCTGGGGGTCGATCCAGGCAAAACAGAACGAGATGAACCGTGAATTCGCATCCGAACATTACGGAACCTGCTATGCGGGGCGGTACCAGAACACCTGGGTGAGCTACAACCCGAGCAAGACGGGGCAGGTGACAGGAGCGGTCCTCGACCTGAAGTACAATACCTGCAAGAGTCTGGATACCAAGTGGGAGGCCTACGGATCCGGCGTGATCCGCGAGTATTCGGATCACATCGATCTGTATATCAACAACTTTGACGAGCAGATACAGAAGAGTCTGCGCACGGATATCTTCAAAATTGACGGCTGTAAAGAGCAGCCTGCAGTCAGCTGGAAGGACAGGGGATATAATCAGACAAAGAGCCAGGTTTCCGTGAGCTATGCAGACGGTTCCTGCACGATTACAGTCAGACACAACGGACCGGTGGATCTCTCTGTGAAATGCAGCGGAAAGGAAAGCGGCAGAGCGTCGGATGTCCGTTACAATGCGCTGCAGGCGCCGGCACAGCCGCCGGCTTATACGGGAATCCGTCAGTATGAGGGCGAGTTCTTCGATCAGAAAAACATCGAGGGTATTGTCGGTAACGGCTGTACGACAGATGTACGGAATTACTACGGACAGGGTTTTCTGAAATTCGGAACAAAAGGGAATGCGGCAGTAAAGGATACGGTCAGAACACAGGCGGCCGGCAAATTCCTGCTCGCGCTTCGCTACTGTACACCGACCGGCCACAAATGCGTGGATCTCTGGGTGAACGGCCAGAATACGGGAGCACTTGCGCTTCAGGCGTGTGCGAATAACGGAGACTGGAAAGAGGTCACACGGGAAGTGACGCTGAAGAAGGGAGACAATAAGATTGAATTCCGGGCAAATGCCGGACTTCCGGCATGGCTCAACCTCGATTGCTTCACGGTTTCCGGCGATTTTATCGGACAGGCGGTTCCGACTGCAACGCCTGTGCCGGTTCCGACTGCAACGCCTGTGCCGGTTCCGACTGCGGCGCCGATGAACGGCAAACTGATCCGAAACCTCAGGGTATTTGACAGTGCCCGCGCCGGTGCATGGGAGATCTATGAGGATTTTGATGATGATGCTGTTCTGTTCGGAGACCGGAATATCCGGGTTTCGAATGTTCCTTCTGAGCTTCGCGGGGCAGAGGCAATCCGCACGGCCTGCGATACAAAAGCGCTCACGACAGATGAGGCGGTGTTTACGGCCGGAGATGACTGCAATGTCTATGTGGCCGTGGATTCCAGAGTATGTCTGACGGATCTGAAGCCGGCATGGCTTGCGTCCTGGAAGAAGACGGATCTGACACTCACGGTATTTGACGGATCGGCAGACCGCACCCTGGTGGTCTATCTCATGCGCGCGGCAAAGGGAACAGAAATCACACTCGGCACAAACAGCGGCTACGGCGGCTGCATGAATTACATTGTTCTCGCGGCGAAAGAGGCGAAGCCGACAGTGACGCCGAAGCCGACAGCGACGCCGAAGCCGACAGTGACGCCGAAGCCGACAGAAGCGCCGAAGCCGACGGAGAAACCGTCCGGAAAGAAAGTGCGCTACGAGAATCTGGATCTCGACGGAAGCTTCCGTCCTTGATGAAAAAAACAAGCTTTCCGGAGAATACTAAAATTCTCAAAAAAAGGTTGACGTTTGAGCAAAGTTTGTTATAATAAATTAAGTGCAAAAATACCCAAACAGTTGTATTTAGCACAATCTTACAACTGGAGGGAGGTTAGGTTTGGGCATATGGCAAACGTTATCGTAAAAGAGAACGAGACACTGGACAGCGCATTACGTCGCTTCAAGAGAAGCTGCGCAAAGGCTGGCATTCAGCAGGAGATCCGTAAGAGAGAGCACTACGAGAAGCCGAGTGTTCGTCGTAAGAAGAAATCGGAAGCTGCTAGAAAGCGTAAATATAATTAATCAGATGCACGTGAAAAGCTCTGGCAGTATCTGCCGGAGCTTTTCTTCATGTTATTTATACTACAGTAAGAGAGTTGCATTTTCGGAGCATGCGGAATACAATCGATAACGCAATGATTTGCGGTAAGCGCAAAAGCTGGCAGGTGGATGATGGGCAAATATGTGACGAAATTCTATCGGCTGAATCTAAATAAGAAAGAAATGCCTGCGGCTCAACTGCGGGCTGTTTTTTTGACTGATATGCATAATACGGCGGGGGAAGAAGAGACGGATGAAATCCTCGGAAAGATCCGTGAGGTCTCGCCGGATCTGGTTCTCTGCGGCGGTGATATGCTGGTGGGAAAGCCCAGCAGGTCTGTGCTCCCGGCCGTGAGGTTTCTTAAAAGACTGTCAAAGGAATACAGAGTCTACCTGGGCACGGGCAATCACGAGTACCGGCTCAAGATTTATCCGGAACAGTACGGGGATATGTATGCGAAATACAGAGAACTGCTCTCTGAAACCGATGTTGTTTTTCTGGAGAATGAAAAGCTTCATCTGACCTGCAGAGGGATACCTGTGGAACTGAATGGCTTTGAGATGAAAGCTCTGTATTATCATAGATTCCGCCACATCCCCCTTCCCGTGTCTGAAATCCGGGAGGCACTGGGGAAACCGGCGGGGGATGCTCTGACGATTCTGCTTTCCCATAATCCGGCGGCAATGCCCGCATATTTTTCCTGGGGAGCGGATTTGACGCTCTGCGGTCATTATCACGGAGGAATGGTACGGTTTGGCAGGCATCACGGCCTCATCAGTCCGGACTTCAGGCTTTTTCCGGGGAACGCCTACGGCTTGTTCCGCCGGGGGAAGAGTAACGTTCTGGTCAGCTCCGGCTGTGGTGAGCATACCATACCGGTGCGGATCCATAATCCGAGGGAAATAGTGGTGATTGATTTTTATCTGAACGAACAGGAGTGATCCATTGGCTATTGAAGTAAAACTGCAGGCGTTTGAAGGACCGCTTGACCTTCTCCTGCACCTTATAGAAAAGAACAAAATAGACATTTATGACATTCCCATCGTGGAAGTTACGGATCAGTACATGGAATATGTCCAGCAGCTCGATAAAGAGGATATGGACGTTACCAGTGAGTTCATGGTCATGGCGGCGACCCTTATTGATATCAAGTGCCGCATGCTTCTTCCAAAAGAAGTTGATGAAGAAGGAGAGGAAATTGACCCCAGAGCGGATCTGGTTCAGCAGCTTCTTGAACACAAGGCCTATCGCGCTATGGCGGGAAAGCTTCGCATTTATATGGAGAGAGCCGGGGATGTGGTCACCAGGGGACAACATCTTCCCAAAGAGGTGGCACAGTATAAGCCCCCCGCCGATCCGGATGAGCTGCTTCAGGGAATGACACTGGACCAGCTTCACAAGATCTTTGAGTTTGTCCTGAAGCGGCAGGAGGATAAGGTGGATCCTATCCGAAGCAAGTTCGGCCAAATCAAAAGGGAAGAAGTATCCCTGCCGGATAAACTTGACTATGTGGAGATCGTGACACGAAGCAAAAGAAAGGTTTCCTTCCGAAAACTTCTGGAGAATCAGACCTCCAAGATGCAGGTGGTCGTCACCTTCCTGGCGGTGCTCGAGCTTATGAAGCTTGGTAAGATCCACTGTGTACAGGAAGAAAACTTCGGGGAGATCACCATCGAGTCCCTGGAAGATGTGCACGAGACATCCCTTGTGGGAGACCTCTACCGGGAAGGAGCCGGAGAAGCGGGAAACGGAGATTCTTATTCCTGATATGGGATTTTGCTCCATTATTGATCCACAGTAGGATTATAAGCAGTTAAAACTGCTTTACAGAAAGCGGTTTTCGTGGTATAGCTTTACAGGTAGATAAAAACGGAAGACATAAAGGAAAGACTCTGAGGGATGCAGGTCACAAAGAAGCGATATTTCCGGCTTTTAAGCTGCGGGAAAGGAAGAGTATGGGAGTACAGAGTGAACTGAAATCGGAAGACTATCACCAGCTGGAGATGATCGAGACGATCGATCACAGCGACAGAGATGAGATGGAGAAATACGATATAGAGGAAACTCTCCCGGAGGAGGATCTGACCAGCACAGAGGAGGGCGCACTGGAGGCAGTCCTTTTTGCCATGGGAGAATCCGTGGATGTGGCGAAACTGGCACAGGTCATTGACAAGACCCCGTATCAGACCCAGAAGATCCTTGAAAAAATGCGCGAGAAATATGAGCGGCCGGAATCCGGCATTATGCTGCTGGAACTCAATGGTTCCTACCAGCTCTGCACAAAGAAACAGTATTACGATGATCTCATCGTGATTGCGAAGCAGCCGAAGAAACCACAGCTCTCGGATGTAGTTATGGAGACACTCTCCATCGTGGCCTATAAACAGCCGGTGACCAAGGCTCAGGTGGAACAGATCCGCGGCGTAAGTTCCGATCATGCCATCAATAAGCTGATGGAGTATGATCTGATCCGGGAACTTGGACGTCTGGACGTTCCGGGAAGACCGATTCTCTTCGGAACAACCGAGAATTTTTTGCGGTACTTCGGCGTGGAATCCACGGAACAGCTGCCTCAGCTCTCGCCGGTACAGATCGAGGACTACAAGGCGGAGGCGGAAGCCGAGATGAAGGCAACGCTGGATGTCTGAGGTTTTTGTGGCACAGGAAAAACCCCGGGATTTCAATGACACAAAACGCTCCGCGCAGTCCGCGGTCCTGGCTTTGGCTGAGCGGGAAAGTGATTTGAGAAAAGACCCGGTGGCAATACTGCTGTGAAAACAGCTTTATATAGAAACAGGCAGGTATCAGTTTCATCTGGTAATCAAATTATGACATATAAAGGAGAATAGTATTATGGTACTTCCGGAGCAGACAATCGAGTTTCGTTATGATACACAGCTTCTGATCGAGGGGGAGGATCTTGACGAGGATGAGATCTCGGATTACATCACCGCAAATTTCAAGGGTGATTCGCTGATCGCCGCAGGCGACGATGAGCTGATCAAGATTCATTTCCACACAAACGAGCCGTGGAAAGTTCTTGAGTACGGAAGATCTCTGGGTGAGATCTTCGATATTGTCGTAGAGGATATGGATCGTCAGACAAGAGGACTGAAGGGCTGAAAAAACACAGAGGAGAGCGTCGATGTGAAGAAGCTTTCCGGAATAGACTTTTGACAGCAGAGAATGTTGTCGATATTTTATAGCGTAGCGGGTGCGCCCCGTCACGCTATTTTTTTGTTATAGGAAATTCCTTCGGAATTTCTTTAACACAAAACGCTCCGCTTACATGCGCAGCTCGCAGATGGATAGATCGCTGACGCGATTCTGTTCGCGCGCGCCTTTCGTCCGCGTGCTTTTGGTTTCCGCTCAAAATAGGCGGAGTATGACCGGAATATCGGCATATTTTGATGCATTTCAAACCCTTTGGAATCGCGGCCGGAATGGTCACAGAAATGCCTGAAATGTGTTGAAAAAATAACAAACTTAGTCTATAGTATAACATGTGCGAAAATTGGTTTTCACAAATTGTTGATGGAGGTAAAAATATGAGCAACAATACGCAAAGCCCGGCAAGAATGAGAATCAGTACTCTTCTTGACGCAAACAGCTTTGTTGAAGTTGGTGCAGGCGTTACAGCGAGAAGCACAGACTTCAATATGGCTGAAAAGAAAGCACCATCAGACGGCGTTATTACAGGTTACGGTCTGATCAACGGCAACCCGGTATATGTGTACAGCCAGGATGCGTCCGTTTTAAACGGAACCATCGGCGAGATGCACGCAAGAAAGATCGTGAAGATCTATGAACTTGCAATCAAGACCGGAGCTCCTGTCGTTGGGCTCGTTGACTGTGCAGGCCTCAGACTTGAGGAGGCGACAGACGCTCTGAATGCTTTCGGAGAGATCTACATGGCACAGGCGGATGCTTCCGGTGTGGTTCCGCAGATCACAGGTATCTTTGGAAACTGCGGCGGCGGTATGGCGTTTGTACCGGCTATGTCTGATTTTACATTCATGGAGAATGACGCGAAACTCTTCGTTAATTCCCCGAATGCGATTGCCGGAAATACCGAGGCGAAATGCGATACAGCATCTGCCGAGTTCCAGGGAACAGAGGCAGGTACAATCGACGGTATGGGAACAGAGGCTGAAGTGATCACAAAGATCAGAAATCTTGTGGAGATCCTGCCGGCAAACAATGAGGATGATATGTCCTATGCTGACACGACAGACGATCTGAATCGCACAAGTGCAGATCTGATCAACTGCATTGAAGATCCGGCTCTGCTTCTTCCCAGAATCAGTGATGACAGCGTATATGTAGAGGCTAAGCCATATTACGGTAAAGATACCGTTACTGCCTTCATCAAATTAAACGGATATACAGTAGGAGTTGTTGCAAACCGTTCCGTTCTCTACGGAGCAGGTGGGGCAAAAGAGGAAGAGTTCGGAAAAGTAATGAGCGCGCGCGGCGCAAAGAAAGCTGCCGAGTTCGTAAACTTCTGCGATGCTTTTTCCATCCCGCTTGTTACCTTCACAAATGTTACAGGTTTCAAGGCTTGCAAGTGCTCTGAGATGAATATGGCAAACGCCGTAGGTAAACTGAACTACGCATTTGCTAACGCAACGACACCGAAGGTGAATGTTGTCACAGGTGAGGCTTTCGGAAGCGCTTACCTTGCAATGAACAGCAAATCTCTCGGCGCAGATATCGTATACGCATGGAAAGATGCAAAGATCGGAATGATGGATGCACTTGCCGCTGCAAAGATCATCTGTGACGGACAGAGCGGGGACGCAATCAAGGAGCAGGCTGAGAAATATGCAGCTCTTCAGAACAGCGTAGAGTCCGCGGCAGCAAGAGGTTATGTGGACACTGTTATTGACGCGTCCGAAACCAGAAAATATCTGATCGGTGCTCTCGATATGCTCTTCACAAAGAGAGAGTTCCGTCCAGACAAGAAACACGGAACTGTATAAGAGAGGTAAAAAGATGAAAACTAGCAAAAGAAAAATTTCTCTCGCTCTCATCCTTTCTGTCTGCATGATGCTTCTGATCGGTTCTGTACCGGTATTTGCCGAAGAAGTGACAGACGCTCCAGATGCGGCGCAGACAACAAGCGTTGAAGAGCCTGTTTCGAACTACGTGACCACCGGAGATGAGACAAAAGACCAGTACCTTCAGATGGTAGACAACTTCCTTCAGCAGGTATACAAGTTCGACGATGCTGAACTCGATAGTATGGAGAAAAACGGCGGAGCAGTTTACAAGATCTTCACGGACTCCTGGAAAGAGAACAAAGACGTCGTAGGCAAGTATGTAAAGGTTGTTGAAAAATCCGTAGAGATCGACAAGGCACAGACAAAGGGGTCCAAGATCGTTGTCAAAGCTGTCGTTAAGTTCGAGAAATACAAAGCGGATGTGACGATGTATTTTGATGAGGAGAACGAGGTTGTTCTCAACAAAATGATGCCATCCGGTTTCAGAAACTATGAGATGACCGTAAGATATCCGGTAAAAGAGCTTATGACTCAGGCCGCACAGAACATGGTGGTAGGTCTTCTTACTGTATTCTCGGTTCTTGTAATTCTTATTTTTGTAATCTGGCTGTTCAGATTTATTCCGAACCCGGATGCAAAGTCAAAAAAAGCTAAATCTGATGTTGAGGTACCTGCAAAACCGGTTCAGAAATCTCTTGGATCCGCAAAAGCATCGCCGGCAGCCGCTGCCAATGGCATGACATCAGATACTGAGATCGCGGCTGTAATCGCAGCAGCACTTGCTGCAGCAATGGCAGATGAACCGTCTGAAAGCGGTTATGTAGTACGTTCGGTTCGTAAAGTCGGAACCAGAAGATGGAAACGTGTATAAGGAGGATATTTCGATGAAAAACTATACAGTTACAGTGAATGGTACTGTTTATCAGGTAACCGTTGAAGAGGGAACAACAAACGGCGTTGTTCAGGCTGCAGCTCCTGCAGCAGCACCTGCACCGGCGGCAGCTCCGGCTGCGGCACCGGCAGCAGCACCTGCAGCAGCTCCGGCAGGCGCAGCCGGCGGCGTTGAAGTAAAAGCCAGCGTTCCGGGTAAGATCGTAAGAATCGACGCTGCAGTCGGATCTTCCGTAAAATCCGGTGATCCGGTAGTAACACTTGAGGCTATGAAGATGGAGATCCCGGTTGTTGCACCTCAGGACGGAACAATCGCATCCATCAACGTAAGCACTGGTGATGCAGTAGAGAACGGCGATGTTCTTGCTACCATGAACTAATTGACGCGTTCAACCCCGGAGGTAAAAAATGATTGCACAAACATTAAATAATCTGCTTGGCCAGAGTGCTCCGCTCAGCAACATGGACTGGAAAAACTGGATCATGATCGCAGTAGCGCTGGTATTCCTTTACCTCGCCATTGCACATGACTTCGAGCCGCTTCTTCTTGTACCGATTGCTTTTGGTATGCTTCTGGTAAATATTTATCCGGACATCATTGCCGGACCGACAGTAGACGCTGCAGGCGCTGAGCATGCCGGTGGACTTCTGTGGTATTTCTTCCAGATGGATGAGTGGTCAATCCTTCCGTCCCTGATCTTCATGGGTGTCGGAGCTATGACCGATTTCGCTCCGCTGATCGCCAACCCGATCTCTTTCCTGCTTGGCGCAGCAGCACAGCTTGGTATCTACGTTGCTTACTTCCTTGCAATCTTCCTTGGATTCAACGGAAAAGCAGCTGCTTCTATTTCTATCATCGGTGGTGCCGATGGTCCTACCTCCATCTTCCTTGCAGGTAAGCTCGGACAGACAGGACTGATGGGACCGATCGCCGTTGCGGCATATTCCTACATGTCCCTCGTTCCGATCATCCAGCCGCCGGTAATGAAACTTCTTACAACAGAGAAAGAGCGTAAGATCAAGATGGGCCAGCTTCGTCCGGTATCCAGACTTGAGAAGATCCTCTTCCCGATCGTAATCACAATCGTTGTCTGCCTGATCCTTCCTACAACAGCTCCGCTGGTAGGTATGCTCATGCTCGGAAACCTCTTCCGTGAGAGTGGAGTTGTAAAACAGCTCACAGAGACAGCTTCCAACGCTATGATGTACATCGTCGTTATCCTTCTCGGAACATCCGTAGGTGCTACAACATCTGCTGAGGCGTTCCTGAACATCGACACTCTGAAGATCGTATTCCTCGGACTTGCCGCATTTGTCTTTGGTACAGCCGGCGGTGTGCTTCTCGGAAAACTGATGTGCGTTCTTACAAAGGGAAGAATCAATCCGTTGATCGGTTCCGCCGGTGTATCGGCCGTTCCGATGGCAGCCCGTGTATCTCAGAAAGTCGGAGCAGAGGCTGATCCGACAAACTTCCTTCTGATGCACGCGATGGGACCGAACGTGGCCGGAGTTATCGGAACAGCGGTTGCTGCCGGTACCTTCATGGCGGTATACGGAATTAAATAATCCGGTTTCTGCCTCGGCTTTTTTCGCCGGGGAGGGATCGATGATTTCTATGAAATGTATCCGGGGCACGGAAAGTTCGTGGCCCCGGGGTTCTGATAATAGGAGGATGAAAAATGGCTGTAGAAAAAAAGCCTGTTAAGATTATGGAGACAATCCTTCGTGACGCGCATCAGTCCCTTATCGCGACTCGTATGCCTACCGAAGAGATGCTTCCGATTATCGACAAGATGGATCAGGTCGGATATCATGCAGTAGAGTGCTGGGGCGGTGCGACGTTCGATTCCTGCCTTCGTTTCCTGAATGAGGATCCGTGGGAGAGACTTCGTAAACTGCGTGACGGATTCAAGCACACAAAGCTGCAGATGCTTTTCCGTGGACAGAATATTCTCGGATACAACCCGTATCCGGATGATGTTGTAGAGTATTTCGTACAGAAATCTGTTGCAAACGGTATCGATGTCATTCGTATCTTCGACTGTCTGAACGATCTTCGTAACCTTCAGACAGCAGTTACCGCTTGTAACAAAGAGAAGGGGGCAGAGGCACAGGTAGCTCTTTCCTACACACTCGGTGATTCCTATACACTTGAGTACTGGACAAACATTGCAAAGGCCATCGAGGAGATGGGAGCTGATTCCATCTGTATCAAGGATATGGCAGGTCTGCTTCTTCCCTATCAGGCAACAGAGCTGATCACAGCAATGAAAGAGGTTACAAAGCTCCCGATCGAGCTTCATACACATTACACCTCCGGTGTGGCTTCCATGACATACATGAAGGCTGTTGAAGCCGGTGTTGATGTCATCGATACTGCTATGTCTCCGTTCGCTCTGGGAACATCCCAGCCGGCCACAGAGGTTATGGTAAAGACCTTCCAGGGAACACCTTACGACACAGGTCTGGACATGAAGCTTCTCGAGGAGATCGCTGATTACTTCCGTCCGTACAGAGACGAGTGTCTGGATTCCGGTCTGCTCAACCCGAAGAACATGGGTGTAAATATCAAGACTCTGGTTTACCAGGTACCGGGTGGTATGCTTTCCAACCTTACCAGCCAGCTTGCTCAGCAGCATGCTGAGGACAAGTTCTACGAGGTTCTCGAAGAGGTTCCGAAGGTACGTAAAGACCTTGGTAACCCGCCGCTGGTTACACCTTCTTCCCAGATCGTCGGTACACAGGCTGTATTCAACGTTGTTATGGGTGAGCGTTACAAGATGATCACACAGCAGACAAAGGATATCCTCGCCGGCAAGTACGGTAAGACAACAGATCCTGTAAATGCTGAGATCCAGAAGAAAGCGCTCGGAGATGAGAAGCCGATCACACATCGTCCTGCAGACGATCTGGAGCCTGGACTTCCGCAGTTCGAGAAAGAGGTTGCAGCTTACAAACAGCAGGATGAGGATACCCTCAGCTATGCTCTGTTCCCGCAGGTTGCTACAGACTTCTTCAAGTACAGAGATGCACAGCAGACTGGCGTAGATGCCACAAAGGCTGACAAAGAAAATAAAGCGTATCCCGTATAATATCGGATAGAGAAAAGCCCCACGGCCTGATGGCCGAGGGGCTTTTTTAAATGGGAATTCTAGGTCACTTTTGGAGACATATTTTCGAGAAACATTCAGTTGACTCCGCGTTGCAAGCGGGCGCGGGGCAGAGTTATACTAAGCGAACACTTGGAAGCGTAGGACGAAGCGCGAGCATAGCGTGGGTGCGTGAGCAATGTCTGAGACCGCTTTGTACATCGCCCGAAGGGCATAAGACAAAGCGGTTGAGCTTTTTGCGAGAGCACCCCGCAATGGGCGGCGGAGCGCTGAGGACGAGAGCGACGTGTTCGCGTGTATACTCTGGCTCGCGCCCGCAAAGAGCAGTTAGACTTCGTCGTAGCTTTCCAGGAATGCTTTGCGGGTGCCGCGGAGGGCATCACGGAGTCGAAGCATACCGCGTCCGGCAAGGTGCTGGAGCTTGATGAGATAGCGGAGAATCGGCTCTGTTGTGATCGAAAAGACTACGAACAGCATGATGCAGCGCATCGACATTCCGGTAATTCCGAAGAAGCTGTGCATGAAGGCGAGACAGAAGAGCATTCCTGCCAGACAGATGCACCAGATGCCCCATTTGATCTTGTTCATCGGCTTTGTGATGTGGTAGAGAATCATGAAGCCTACAATCGCCATCAGGATCGCACTGGCGGTCGAGATGTCCACGGAGCTCACTGCAAATACTTCGCCGAAGATTACCAGGCTCGCGATCACGATGAAATCGGTGAGTGCGGCCGGAATCGCGCGGCGGATGATGTTGTGCAGGAAGTTTCCGGTGATGCGGTCTCTGTTCGGGATCTGCGAGTTCAGGAAACCCGGAAGGCCGATCGTGAACGCACTGATCAGTGAGATCTGGGACGGGCGGAGCGGATAGCTCATTGCCACAAAAATACTGAACAGTGAGAGGAGCAGCGAGAAGATATTCTTCACGAGGAAGAGGCTTCCGGAGCGCTCCAGGTTGTTTACAACCTGTCTTCCCTCGCCGACGATCTGCGGCATGTGCGCGAAGTCGTTGTCGAGTAGAACGATCTGTGCAGCCTGCGCGGCCGCGTCGGATCCGGCGGCCATGGCCACGGAGCAGTCCGCGTCTTTGAGAGCGAGGACATCGTTGACACCGTCGCCGGTCATGGCTACGGTGTGTTTCTGTTTTTTGAGTGCCTGGACGAACGCCCGCTTCTGATTCGGCGTGACGCGGCCGAAGACGACATACTTCTTCATGGCCTCGTCGATGTCGTCCTCCGTCTTTAGCGTTGAGGCGTCGACATACAGGTCCGCGTTCGCGATGCCGGCCTGTTTGGCGACCTCGGACACGGTGACAGGATTGTCTCCGGAGATGACCTTTACTTCCACGCCCTGACGGTGGAAATACTGGAAGGTCTTCTTTGCGTCGTTTCGGATCTTATTGGCAACAACTACCAGACAGTAGGGGGTGACGGTGCCGACCAGTTTGCCGCCGTCCGGTGTCGCCGGATACTTTCCGAAGACAAGGACACGGAAGCCTTTCTTACCCTGTTTTTCGATTTTCTCCCGGTAGGTGTCGTAGTCACCCCGGAGGATAAACTCCGGAGCACCCAACACATAGGAACCGGACTTGAAGGTGGCACTGCTGTATTTGTAGGCGGAAGAGAAACCGGTGACGGAGATGACCGGATCTGCGCCCGGGGTTGTGAAACGCTCCTTCATGGCTTCCATCGTGATGTTGTCGGCTTCCTGTGCCTCGGCAAAATTGCTGAGGAGTTCCTCGATCGGCGGGATCGTCTTGTCCGCCTCATAAGGCTCCAATGGTATAACATTCTCCACGAGCATCTTGTTTTCGGTGATCGTACCGGTCTTGTCGACACAGAGCACGTCGACGCGGGCGAGCGTCTCGATACATTTCATGTCGTGCACGAGTACTTTTTTCATCGCGAGACGGGCGGCGCTGACGGCAAGTGTCACGCTGGACAGGAGGTAAAGTCCCTCCGGGATCATACCGATGACGGCGGCCACCATGGAGGTGACACTGTCTTTCATGCTGTTCTGCTGGATCCAGTAACCCTGATAGAAGAGGATGATACCGATCGGCACGATACTGATGCCGGCGATGAGGACGATCTTGTCGATCGACCGGATCATCTCGGACTGCTCACCGACCCTTGCGGCCTTGGCCTCCATCGTCAGCTTGTTGACGTAGGAATCCTCGCCGATTTTTTCGAGCCGCGCGTAACAGCTTCCGGAGACGATGAAGGATCCGGACATCAGAGAATCGCCGGGATTCTTTACGATCTCGTCGGACTCACCGGTGAGAAGGGATTCGTTGACTTTTACATTTCCCTTAATGACCTTTGCGTCGGCAGGGATCTGAGAGCCGGCGGAAAAAACGACGATGTCGTCGAGGACGAGGCGTTCCGCCGGTATGGTCTTCACCTTTCCGTTCCGGACAACCGTTGCCTTTGGCGCATTCAGCACCGTCAGGTTGTCGAGGGTCTTCTTCGCGGAGAGCTCCTGTACGATACCGATCAGCGAGTTTGCGATGATGATCGGCAGAAAGCTCATATCCCGGTAGGCTCCCACAAGAAAGAGGAGAACCGAGAGAAGAAGGAAGATCAGGTTGAAATAGGTGAGGACATTGGATTTGACGATGTCCGATACGGATTTTGAGGGAGGGGCAACGGAACGGTTGTCCCAGCCGTGTGAACGGTATTCCTTTACCTGTTCCGCCGTCAGACCGAAGTCAGCTTCGGCCTGATAGCGCTGTTTCATTGGTATTCTTTCAGGTGTGTTCTGTCCAGAAGTTACGCTTTTCTTTTTTCGTTTCATTCTGTGAATTTCCCCTTATTGTTTTCAATGTCATATAAAGCATTAGTTATCCGCCTCCCGGATGTCGTGGATATCCGGCCTCGACATCATCGAGTAGTTCGTGTGGTAGACTACAAAACCCGGGCGTCCGCCGCTGCCCTTGTGGAGGTTCTTGCGGAGCGTGTAGTCGATCTCCACCTTCGGAGTTGTCTTTGCTTTCGAATAGAAAGCTGCAAGGCGGCCGGCTTCTTCGTAGGTGGAATCCGGGATCTCTCTGCCGTCGGATTTGACGAGCACGTGGGAGCCCGGCAGATCATTGGCGTGGAACCACATGTCGTTGCTGCTGCCGATCTTGAAGGTCACCTGTTCGTTCTGGTAATTGTTCTTTCCGACGTAGATGTCGAAACCGTCGCTCGAGACATAGTGAAGCGGTCGGGCTTTCTCCTTTTTCTTCTTTCCGTTCGGCCCTTTGTGCTTCAGATAGCCGAAGTCCGCCAGCTCATCGCGGATCTCCTGGAGATCTGCTTCGTCTCTGGCGATGTCGAGGGAGGCGGAGATACTCTCGAGATGTTCGATGTCGCTTTTGGTTCCGAGAATACGCTCGGTCAGCGCCTCGGCTGTTCTCTTGAGCTTGTTGTAGCGCGCGAAATAGTGCTTCGCGTTCTCGGCGGCGGAGAGGAGCGGATCCAGCGGTACAGTGACCGGCTCATTTGTGTAGTAATTGATCGTCTCCAGTTCTTTCGCGCCCGGCGCGAGGGAGTAGCCGTAGGTGTTGAGAAGTTCGCCGTAGATGCGGTACTTCTCGCGCTTTTCGGTGTCGTGCATCTGTTTTTCCTGAAGGGACAGGGTACGTCCGTTTCGCTCCAGCGCCGTGTTCACGATCTTCCGAAGGTCGGTGGACCGCTGACGGATTCTTGTGCGGAGCTCTTTTTCCGCGTAATAATGCTCAATCAGCGCGGAAATCGAATCGAAGGTTTCTCTCTTCAAATTCGGGAACTGCGACAGTTCCAGGGAGGCGTATTCAAAAGGCTCCTCATCTTTGTAGACGATATTCGGTGTATACTTTTCCGCACGCACATCCTCGATCAGTCGCTGAAAGGTGTGATACAGATGAAGACGCTCCGGTTCCGTGAGGGCGTTGGCGGCTGCGTCCGCGTCAATCCCGGCACGCATACAGAGTTCCTCCGCGATCACGGGTGAAAAACCGGTGAGCGAAGTGTAGAGAGCTTTGAACAGAGGCAGTTCTCTGGAACAAACGGCTTCCGCAAATTCATCTTCCGTGACAGCAAGCGGGTCGAACTTGTTCTGTGTCTGTGGAATGAAATAGGCTCTTCCCGGAAGAACCTCGCGGACGGAACTGACGTTGAACGAAATTCTCTTGATGGAATCGATGATGTTGTTTTCGTCGTTTACGAGGATCAGGTTGCTGTGCTTGCCCATTAGCTCCAGGATCAGGCGGTATTCCATCAGATCGCCAAGCTCATTTCTGTGTTCAATATGGAAGGAGAGCACTCGCTCCAGTCCCGGCTGGGTCACGGCCTTCAAAAGACCGCCGGAGAGGTGTTTACGGAGAAGCATACAGAAATTCGGGGCGTTCATCGGCGCCTGCTTGTTCTCCGAGGCGATGTAGGCCAGAGGGAGAGAAGCTCCCGCGGAGAGGAGAACACGATACTGTTTGCTGTTGTTTTTGACAGTGAGAATCAGCTCATCCGGCTCCGGCTGAATGATCTTTGCCAGATGCCCGCCGGAGAGGGTGCGATCCAGTTCGCTGCGAATATTTGCTATGGTGATACCATCAAATGCCATGTTTTTACCTCGAAAAAATCTTTTTCAATAACCATATCATTATACATAAGAAGAAGTTGAAATCCAACCGCGTAGAGGATATTCTGTTAAAATATAAGAAATACTTTAGAATCGCGAAAGAAAAAAGTGATAATCGACGGTTTTTCAAATATAAAAAATACTTCAGAATCGCGAAGGGAAAAAGTGATAATCGACGGTTTTTCAAATATAAGAAATACTTCAGAATCGCGAAGAATAAAAATGATAAGCGGCGTCTTTTTAACCGCAGAAATATGCACCAACGGCCGGTATACGGACAGGGGTAAGGATAGGGGAAATTATGGAGATCAGAAGATTGTCGGATGCATTAAAAGAACAGTTCGGGCAGAAAGTATATAAGCTTTCTCTGTCCGCGGGATGCACCTGTCCAAACAGGGACGGGCGCATCGGAACAGGTGGCTGTACCTTCTGTTCGGAGGGAGGCTCCGGAGATTTCGCAGCTGCCTTCCGTCCCATCGAAGAGCAGATCGAAGAGGCCAGAAAACGGGTGGATGCGAAAATTCCGGCTTCAATTCCGATGGATCAGCGAAAATACATCGCCTACTTTCAGTCCTTTACGAGTACCTACGGGGATACCGAACGGCTGAGGGGGATCTTCTCCGGGGCCGTCGACCGGGAGGAAATCGCAGGTCTCTCGATCGGAACCAGACCGGACTGCCTCGAGGATGACAAGGTAGAGATGCTTCGGGAGTTGAACGCGCGAAAACCGGTCTGGGTGGAACTTGGACTGCAGACGATTCATCAGGAGACCGCGGAGCGCATCCACAGAGGATATCGGCTGGAAGTGTTCGAGGATACCTATCAAAGATTAAAAGAAGCCGGACTGACCGTGATCGTCCATGTGATTCTGGGGCTTCCCGGGGAGAGCCGGGAGATGATGCTGGAGACGGTTCGGTATCTCGCCTCCCTTACACCGGAGCTGGACGGTATCAAGCTGCAGCTTCTCCATGTTCTGAGAGGGACGGCACTGGCGGAAGAATATGAGAAGGAACCCTTTGAACTATTTACACCCGAGTCTTACTGCGCGACAGTCGTTGACTGTCTGAAACTACTCCCGGAACACACGGTTATTCACCGGATGACAGGGGACGGTCCCAGGAAACTGCTGATTGCTCCTCTCTGGAGCACGGACAAGAAGCGTGTGTTGAATATGCTGAACGCGGCTATTCGTGACGCCGAAAGAACCTGACGATTCGAAGTAGCGGAAAGCTTCGAAAAACGTCCAAAATGAAAAGGAGGAGCCGGTTCGGACAGGATTTCCGAGACGGGAATGCGGGATTGAACGCCCCCTCTTATGAACCCTTTGGAAAAGCCGATGAAATCTATAGGAACGAAGTACCGGAGACTGTTTTTATAGATGGAGGTATCGGAATGAAGGATGCGATGAAGGGCAAAATCGGTGGATTCCTTCTATCATTAACAATGGTGGCGGTCGTGCTTGGCACGCTTCTCCGTCCGGCCGCATCGACGGCAGAGGCAGATACAACAACGAACACGGCGGTTATCATTCATACAAATGATATGCACTGTTCGTTTAAGGATTTTGCAAGTATCGCGGGACTGAGAGCGGCTTTGCTTCATCAGTATGGGGACGGTAATGTACTGACGGTGGATGCCGGCGGCACACTGGAAGGCGGAACCATCGGATGGTCGACAGAGGGAATGGCTATGATCAACCTCATGAACACGATTCCCTACGACCTTGCGGTGCCCGGTGATCACGATTTTGATTACGGCGTCAGTCAGTTTATCAATACACTGGCGACGAAATTCAGTGGAACATATATTTGTGCAAATTTTGTAAAACATGCAACGTCTTCGTCGTCGACGGAGACAACTGTTTTTTTACCGTACGTGGAAAAAACTCTCGCAGGTCACAAGGTTGCATTCGTCGGAATTGTCACGCCGGAAACTGTCGGAAATTCCTCTGCGACGGATTTTTACGATAATGACGGAAAATACATCTACGGTTTCAAAGAGGGTGACGGCGAACTGATCAAGTGTTTACAGGAATCGGTCAATCAGGCGAAAACAGGCGGTGCGGAATATGTGATCGTTGTCGGGCACATCGGAACGGACGCCGTGGCTGACAAATGGAAGGCTTCGAAGATTATTGCGGGCACAACGGGGATTTCCGCTCTGATTGACGGACATGACCATACGGCACAAAATGGGACGCTTACCGACAAGGACGGAAAAGAAGTTGTTCATGTGTCCGCCGCAAGTGATCTGCAGACAATCGGCAAGATGACTCTGAAATTTGAGAACAATACCCTGAAGATTACCGATGAGCAGATTGATCCTTCGAGTGTAGAGGATGAGAATGAGTCGATCCCTGCAGTGGCTGATGCATGGGATACCACACAGAAACTCGTGGATCAGTATACGAAGGAGATGGCTGAACTCGTGGAAGTGATCGGCGAGTCAGCCGTGTATCTCTCGGTGATCAATGACAAGGGCGAGAGAACTGTCGGATTTCAGGAGAGTACACTCGGAAATTTCTGTGCGGATGCATACCGCATGGTGACCGGTGCGGACATTGCGTTTGTCAATGCAAACAGTGTGAAGGGAGCCGGCATACCGGCTGGATCGCTGACGAAAGTTAATCTGCTGGATGTAAATCCGGAGGACAATCAGATGGTCATAGTAGAGGTGACCGGTCAGAAGATTCTTGATTTTCTCGAGTACTGTTCGAATGCAAACTGGAGTAATACGCTCGGACATTTGAACTGGAATGAGTCCTTTGTGCAGACCTCCGGATTGACTTATGAAATCAATCTGCACGCCGGAGATGGTGCGGTTGTGACGAAGAACGGCGGGAGGTTTGATAAAATTGATGATGAGAAACCCAGACGGATTCAGAATGTCAAGGTAAACGGCGAGGAAATAAATCCGAAACAGAAGTATAAAGTGGCAGGTACGGTCGCATTTCTGAAAAACAGTAAAGAAGGAAGAGCAATTTTTGGAAATCCGACGCAGGTTGATTCGTCGGTTACGAAAAAACTCACAGACAGTAAAGCACTTGTCACTTATCTGACGGACGCCGATTTTCTGAACGGAAAGATTACATCTTCCATGTACGGTTCCACGCAGGGGCGCATCACCGTCTATGAAGCGAGTGACAAAAACGCGCATCGATGGGAGAATCCGACGAAGGAAGAAGAGGGAGAGGCGAAGGTAGACGGACATCACATTTATACATGCCCGCTCTGCGGTGAGACAAAAAAAGAAAAGCATGATTTTGTTGTCACCAAACGAACGCCTGCAACGCTCACGGAACATGGTTCGATGACGGAGACGTGCAGGATCTGCTCTGCGACACATACCGTTGAGCTTGAGGGAAAAGTTGAGAATTCGACGGACGGACAGCTGAGTGAAGATGAGATCAAGAAGAATATACTCAGCACCAACGATGAGAAACTCATTGAGAACGGGGCAACAGTGAAAATCAGCCTCACTGTGAAAGCGGCATCTGAGACGGATGAGGCTATTCTGAAAGAAATGTCCGATGAAGAGAAGAAGAACAGTAAACCTTTGAACATAACACTGAAGAAGACAATCAACGACGGAAAGGAGAGCAAAGAGACGGAGATCACAGAGCTTTCGGAAGGGAAGAGCATCGACGTTGATGTGGATCTCTCGAGTCTGAAGATTACGTCACCTGCCAGTGGGACCGAGCGAACCTACACTGTTTATAACAATCATGATGGCAAGGTTATCAAGCCGGAGTTTACGGTCAGTGGTACAAAGATGACACTGAGTCTGAATAAACTGTCACCGTTTGCTGTGACATATAAGGATGTGACGAACACAACGCCGACGCCGACACCGGGGGCTACGTCTACCCCTGGGGCGACATCAACTCCGGGAGCTGCAACGACGCCAACCACAACGCCCACAGCGACAACCACGTCGACAGCCACAGCGACACCGACAGGCACTACGTCGCCGACCGGATCAACGACACCGACTCCTACAGGGACGACAAAGGCCGCGTCCGTGACAACAGGAGATACGCCGGTGGTGCGTTTCTGGGGCTGGGTCTTCATATATGCCGGACTTGCGGTACTGGTACTCGGAAAGTTACGGAGAAGCTGGAAAGAGCTGTAGTCCCTGAGAAAGCCGGTTCCTTTGGTTATAGAGGTTGGGAAGCTTAAGTAATAGAAAAAAAGAGGTTGTAAGAGTCGATAAATTCTGAGGCTGGCCGCAAGGTCAGCCTCTTGGCTTGTGTATTATAAATTCTGAATAACAAAAGATTTGACTGTTTCCATCCCTTGCACTATAATTACCCTGTATTTGTATGACCAAAGGCCATATGGATGTCAGACACAGTTGAACAAATCACGAAGAGGATACTTTACATGTCCAATAAGATCTACAGCATGACCGGTTTCGGAAGGGCAGAGGTTCAGGATGAGAGACAGAAGATCGTTGTCGAGATCAAATCTGTGAATCATCGTTATCTTGAACCGAGTATCAAAGCTCCGAAGAAATTCAGTCTGTTCGAGTCGAAAATCCGCAGCCTGCTCAAGGACTACGCGCAGCGCGGAAAGATCGACGTCTATATCACTTATGAAGACTATTCTCAGACCGATGTAACCCTGAAGTACAATGAAGCGCTTGCCGGCCAGTATCTGGAATACGCCCAAAAAGCGGCGGAAGCCTTTGGCATTAACAACGATATGACTGTCAGCAGGCTTTTCCACTGTCCGGATGTCCTGACGCAGGAAGAAACGAAGATCGATGAGGACGCCCTGTGGGCGGAACTTGAGGCTGTTCTCCGTCAGGCCGGAGAGGCTTTCCGTACATCGAGGAACAAGGAGGGCGAGAATCTCAGGGATGATCTGTACGGAAAACTTGATAATCTCGAGCAGAATGTTGCGAAGGTAATTGAGAGAGAGCCGCAGATTATGGAAGAATACCGCAAGCGTCTCGAAGATAAAACGAAAGAACTGCTTGAAGCTGCCGATATTGATGACAGCCGGATCGCGGCGGAGGTCGTACTTTTTTCCGACAAGATCTGCAAAGATGAGGAGACAGTCCGGCTTAAGAGCCACATTCAGAATATGAGGGATACCCTCGCGATCGGCGATAATATCGGACGGAAACTCGATTTCCTTGCGCAGGAGATGAACCGCGAGGCGAATACAATTCTGTCAAAGGCGAACGATCTTGAGACGTCTAATATCGGCGTGGAACTTAAGACCGAAATCGAGAAGATCCGCGAGCAGGTACAGAACGTAGAGTAAGCGAGGAGACACAGATGGCCAGGATGATCAATATCGGGTTCGGCAATGCGGTCAACTCGGATAAACTGGTGGCAGCGGTCAGCCCGGAGGCGGCTCCGGTGAAGCGGCTGGTCACGCACGCCAAGCAGGCCGGAAGAATTATCGACGCGACACAGGGACGCAAGACGAAAGCGGTTCTTGTGCTGGACGATGATTCCATAATGCTCTCGGCGCTTCAGCCGGACACGGTTATGCGACGCTTCAATCAGGCATTCGACCGGCAGACGGTTTCTTCCTGGGAAGATGAGGAGATTCATGAAGATGAATGAAGGATTACTTGTAATTCTTTCCGGATTTTCCGGATCGGGCAAGGGGACTCTGATGAAGAGGCTTCTTGAGAAATACGACAACTACGCGCTTTCTGTTTCGGCGACGACAAGAAGTCCGAGACCGGGAGAGAAGGACGGCGTTGATTATTTTTATAAAACTGATGAGGAATTTCTGGAAATGATAAAAAACGATGAATTCCTCGAATATGCATGCTATGTGAACCACTCTTACGGAACGCCTTCGGCGTACGTCGACGAACAGCTTGCCGGCGGCAAAGATGTGATCCTTGAGATCGAGATCCAGGGCGCGCTGAAGGTGAAGGCAAAGAGACCGGATACGGTGCTTATTTTTGTCACGCCGCCGAACGCGGAGGAGCTTGAGCGAAGACTCACCGGAAGAGGTACAGAGACAGCGGAGGTTATTTCCCAGAGAATGGCAAGAGCTGTTGAAGAATCGGGAAGCATGGCGCTGTATGACTACATTCTGGTCAATGATGATCTGGAGACCTGCACGGATGAACTTCACGCGCTGATCCAGTCACAGCACAGCCAGTCGAGTCATCAGAAAGAATTTATCACAAACATCTGCAGACAGTTAAAAGAACGAGAGGAGAACAAGAAATGATTCATCCGTCATACGTAGAAATGATCGAGAAAATTAACAAGGACCAGGACAGAGAAGAGGCACCGCTTGTAACAAGCCGTTACTCCATCGTACTTGCTTCTGCGAAGAGAGCACGTCAGATTATCGACGGTGACAAGCCGAGAGTAAACAGCAAAGACAAGAACGGAACAGAGAGAAAGCCGCTGAGCATCGCTGTTGACGAGCTTTACGACGGCGAGGTAAATATTCTTCCGAGAGAAGACGATGGTGAAGAATAATATATGAAAGTATTATTTATATCGCTGGGCTGCGACAAGAATCTCGTGGATGCGGAGCATATGCTCGGCAGCCTCGCGGGTCGCGGCTATGAGATGACGGACGATGAGACAGAGGCGGAGATCATCATTGTAAACACCTGCTGTTTCATTGATTCCGCGAAGGAGGAGAGTGTCAACACGATCCTCGACATGGCCAGATACAAAACAGAGGGCAAATGTCATACGCTCATTGTAACCGGCTGTGTGGCAGAGCGTTACAAAGAAGAGGTTCTGGAAGAGATTCCGGAAGTCGACGCGATTGTCGGAACAAACAGCTATAATAAGATCGAAGAGGCAATCCTCAAGGTCGGCGAGGGAGCGCGGCCGGCGATTCTGGAACCGCTCAATTACATCCCGAAGGGTGAAAAGAGACGTGTCATGGCGACCGGTGGTTTCTTTGAGTACCTGAAGATCGCGGAGGGCTGCGACCGGCATTGTACGTACTGTGCGATCCCTGATATGCGCGGACCGTACCGCAGCGTACCGATGGAAGACCTGATCGAAGAGGCGAAAGGTCTTGCCGCCGACGGCGTAAAGGAACTGATCCTCGTCGCTCAGGAGACGACGCTTTACGGCACCGATCTCTACGGCGAGAAGAGACTTCATATTCTTCTGAAGGAACTCTGCAAGATCGAAGACCTTCACTGGATTCGCGTGCTCTACTGCTATCCGGAGGAGATCTATCCGGAGCTCATTCAGACGATGAAGGAAGAGCCGAAGATCTGTCACTACATGGATATTCCGATCCAGCATGCCAACGACGAAATCCTTAAGAAGATGGGAAGAAAAACGTCCCGGGCTGATCTGGTGAGAGTGGTAAATACCCTGCGTCAGGAGATTCCGGATATAGCCATCCGAACGACACTGATCACCGGTTTCCCGTCAGAGACAGAGGAGCAGTTCGAGGATGTCTGCGACTTCATCCGTGAGATGAGATTCGACAGACTCGGGGTCTTCACCTATTCCTGTGAAGAGGGAACGGCGGCTGCGCGGATGGACGGGCAGATCGACGAAGAAGTCATGAAGGATCGTCAGGATGCACTTATGACGATTCAGCAGGAGATTTCTTCGGAGCGTGGACAGAATCTGATCGGCTCTACGCTGGAAGTTTTTGTTGAAGGATATATGAGTCAGGAAAATGCTTATGTCGGCAGAACCTACGCAGATATTCCGAATGTCGACGGAATGATTTTTATCCAGACAAGCGAGACATTGAATTCCGGAGATTTCGTGAAAGTGATCGTCACTGCGGCGATGGAGTATGATCTGATCGGTCAGCTTGTCGACGACGAGACCGACGAACTGCTCGGCAAATCCGCCGAGTGATTATTGTCGTCTGCGAAGAAATGCGGAATGCGGACTCGCGCGCTGGAGATGCTTTGTGCGGGGATGCTTCAAGTGACATTTCATTATATGAGGGAAAATTAAGGACAGGAGATAGTGATATGAATTTACCTAACAAACTGACTTGTCTGCGAATGGCAATGATTCCTTTTTTTGTTGTTTTCATGTATCTTCCACAGGGTTGGGCCAGATACGTGGCGCTTGCGATTTTTGTAGTTGCCAGTCTCACGGATACTGCCGATGGATACATCGCGCGGAAGTATCATCTGGTGACGGATTTCGGTAAGTTCATGGATCCTCTCGCCGATAAGCTTCTTGTTTGCTCCGCGCTGATCTGCCTTGTTGATACGCGGGAGATTCCGGCTTATGTGGTTCTCATCATCATCGCCAGAGAATTCATCATCAGCGGCTTCCGTCTGGTGGCTGCGGATAACGGAATTGTCATCGCTGCCAGCTGGTGGGGCAAGACAAAGACGGTGTCACAGATGATTATGATTGTGGTCATCCTTCTCAATATCAGCGGATGGCGTGTCTTTGAGCTGGTGCTGATCGCTGTGGCTACAGCACTCACCGTTATTTCACTCTGTGATTACATCATCAAAAACATAGAGGTTCTCGGAAAACAGAAGTGATCCGGGGCTTTATCAAAAGTTTTCTGATTCTTTCTATTAAGAAGAGATTCCCGGGACAGCTGCAAAGGAAACCGGGAGCGACAAACCAGGGGATGCCGCAGTCGGGCGTCCCCTTCGTTTTTTGTTACATAGGAAATTGTTCCGCGTTCCCAATGTAACAAAACGCTCCGCGGGATGCGCACTCGCGCGAGGAGTAGATGCTTCGCATCCGCGCTCGGCGCGAGAATGTCGCGAGCGACATCCTTTTTATAATCAAAATTGAGTATTTCATGCGGGACATGAAGTATGTAAGATTACAATGGATTCAATTTTGTTGAATCGGAAATGGTTATATGCATGCGTTGCTGTATTTCAGCGGAGCGGAGGAAACAAATGTCACATTACGAGACAGGTTTGAAAGAAGAATGCGGTGTATTTGGTATCTATGATCTGGACGGCGGAGATGTCAGCAGATCTGTCTACTACGGACTTGAAGCCCTTCAGCACAGAGGTCAGGAATCCTGCGGAATCGCAGTGTCTGACACGGAAGGTCCGAAAGGAAGAGTAAAGTCCTGCAAGGGGATCGGTCTCCTCTCTGAGGTTTTCCGACCGGGTAAAATTGAAGAACTGAATGGCAACATCGGTGTTGGCCATGTGCGCTATTCTACATCGGGTTCTCTGAACGTCAACAACGCTCAGCCGCTGGTTCTCAACTATATCAAGGGATCACTGGCTCTGGCACACAACGGGAACCTGGTAAATGCTCTGGAGCTCCGGGAAGAAATGGAAAATTCCGGGGCTATTTTTCATACTACGATTGACTCGGAGGTCATCGCCTACTGCATCGCAAGAGAACGCGTGAAATCGGACAAGATCGAGGATGCGGTAAAAAAAGCCTGCGACCAGATCCGCGGCGCGTTTGCGATCGTTCTGATGAGCCCCAGAAAGCTGATCGGAGCGAGAGATCCCTACGGTCTGCGTCCGCTCTGCATCGGAAAAAGAGACAACGCTTATGTTTTTGCATCGGAGGACTGCGCCCTACATTCCATTGGAGCTGAATTCATCCGTGATGTGCGACCGGGTGAGATTGTCACCGTTGGAACGGACGGAGAGCTGCGCTCCACCTTTATGGACAGTGTCGTGGAGCCGGAAAAGCAGGCCAGATGTATTTTCGAGTATATTTATTTTGCGAGACTGGATTCAAAAATTGACGGAGTCAATGTGTATGACGCGCGTATTCGCGGCGGAGCGGCCCTTGCCAGGAACTTCCCTGTGGAGGCTGATCTCGTTGTCGGTGTTCCGGATTCCGGTCTGGCTTCTGCGAAAGGGTATTCCGAAGAATCGGGGATCCCGTTCGGCATGGCTTTCCACAAGAACAGCTATGTTGGAAGAACCTTTATCAAGCCGAGTCAGGATGAGAGGGAATCGAGCGTCCGCATCAAGCTGAGCGTCATCGAATCGGTTGTGAAAGGGAAAAGAATCGTTCTTGTCGACGATTCGATCGTCAGGGGTACGACGATTGGCAATCTGATTCGAACCCTCAAGAGATTTGGCGCGACGGAGGTGCACGTGCGGATCAGTTCGCCGCCGTTCCTGCATCCGTGCTTCTTTGGTGTGGATGTTCCGTCCAACAAACAGCTGATCGCGTCCAGTCATTCGGTGGAGGAGATCCGCAAAATGATCGGAGCAGACTCGCTTGGATATATGCCGATCGAGGAATTACAGAATATGGTAGGGAAGGATCTGCCCATCTGTAAGGCCTGCTTCAACAATGACTATCCCATGGAGGTTCCAAAGCATGAAATCCGGGATCTTCTGGAAGGCTGCTGAGAAATTTTACTATGTGTGATCCCGTTTTTTCCCGGGAATGGGAGATTGCGGTTTCAAAGTTTTTGTCAGGGAGAGCGACAAAAACAAAGAAATGAAGCCGATGTCCGGCTTTTATAAATTTACTATGCTTAAGGCTCGTGAACAGATCCGGGCCGGAGGAGGAAGAATGTCAGTAAAGTATGTGTTTGTAACCGGTGGAGTTGTTTCAGGACTTGGTAAAGGAATTACCGCAGCGTCTCTTGGAAGACTGCTGAAAGCCCGTGGATACAGCGTGACCATGCAGAAGTTTGACCCATATCTCAATGTGGATCCGGGAACTATGAATCCGATTCAGCACGGCGAAGTTTTTGTTACAGATGACGGTACCGAGACAGACCTGGATCTGGGACATTACGAGCGCTTTATTGATGAGTCTCTGGACCGGAATTCCAACGTCACCACCGGAAAGGTTTATTCCGCGGTAATTCAGAAAGAGCGTCACGGCGACTACGGCGGAGGTACCGTTCAGGTTATCCCGGGTATCACCAATGAGATCAAGAGCCGTTTCTATCGCGCGAAGACAGAGAACGAGGAGAAGATCGCCATCATCGAGGTGGGCGGAACTGTGGGAGACATCGAGTCCCAGCCGTTCCTTGAGGCCATCCGTCAGTTCCAGCATGACATCGGACATGAGAATGCCATCATGATCCATGTGACACTGATTCCTTATCTGAAGGCTTCCGGCGAGTTGAAGACAAAGCCTACGCAGACTTCGGTAAAAATGCTGCAGAGCATCGGAATCATGCCTGACATCCTTGTCTGCCGCTCCGAGCATCCGGTGACACAGGATATCAAGGACAAGATCGCGCTGTTCTGTAACGTGCCCAGCAGCCATGTCCTTCAGAACCTGGATGTGGAGTACCTCTATGAGGCGCCGCTTGCCATGGAGAAAGAGCATCTGGCAGATGTAGTTCTCGAGTGTCTCAAGCTGGAGGATCCCACACCGGATCTCACAGACTGGATCGAGATGGTGGACAATCTTCGCAATCTGAAGAACCATGTAAAGATCGCTCTTGTAGGAAAATATATCGCGCTTCATGACGCATATCTGAGCGTTGTCGAGGCACTCAAACACGGTGGAATCCGCAACAGCGCAGAGGTGGATCTGATCTGGATCGATTCCGAGAAACTGGATGAGACAAATGTGGCCGAGACCCTTGGAGAGATGGATGGTATCATCGTGCCGGGAGGGTTCGGAAACAGAGGTGTCGAGGGCATGATCACTGCCGCTAAATTCGCGAGAGAAAACAAGATCCCGTACCTGGGACTCTGCCTTGGAATGCAGGTCGCTATCATCGAGTTCGCGAGAAACGTCTGCGGATATCGCGACGCCAACAGTTTCGAGCTTGATCCGGATACTCTGCATCCGGTTATCGCCCTTCTTCCGGATCAGAACGGCGTGACCGATCTGGGAGGAACTCTCCGTCTGGGATCCTATCCCTGCGAGCTGGGCGAGAACACACTGGCAAGAGAACTCTATGGTCAGAGACTGATTCACGAGAGACACAGACACCGCTATGAGGTAAACAACGACTACCGCAAGGCACTCTCCGAAAACGGAATGGTTCTCTCCGGTGTATCACCGGACGGACACATCGTCGAGATGGTAGAGGTCGCAAAAGAAAATCATCCGTTCTACGTAGGTACACAGGCTCACCCTGAGTTCAAGAGCAGACCGAACCGTCCGCACCCGCTGTTCAGAGGCTTTGTGGCCGCTGCTCTGAAATATAAGCAGAGCAGGTAATCAGCGTTTCCTTTGAAAAAAATATGAGAAACAGGGCAGATGTCTGCCGCAAGAAATGGGAGGGTAAAGAAATGTTTAAGGCAAATCCGGATTATCAGCGTCTGCAGGGAAGCTATCTCTTCTCTACAATCGCAAAAAAAGTAGCAGCTTACACAGAGGCAAATAAGGATGCAGATATCATCCGCCTCGGCATCGGCGACGTAACACAGCCTCTGGCACCGCAGATTATCAGTGAGCTTCACAAAGCGGTAGATGAGATGGCAGACGCCTCCACCTTCCGGGGTTATGCTCCGGATCTGGGTTATGAGTTCCTTCGAAATGCCATTGCAGAGGAATACAGACTGAGAGGATGCAACATCGCTGACGATGAGATCTTTGTGTCTGACGGAGCAAAGAGTGATTCCGGAAACATCCAGGAAATTTTTGCCGCAGACAGCAAGGTGGCCATCTGCGACCCGGTTTACCCGGTGTATGTGGATTCCAACGTTATGGCCGGACGCTCCGGAAACTGGAACCCGGATCTTCAGAGATATGAGAACTTCATCTACATGCCCTGTACCGAGGAGAATAACTTCACACCGGAATTCCCGAAAGAGAATCCGGATCTGATCTACCTGTGCTATCCCAACAACCCGACAGGTATGACCATCAGTAAGGACAAGCTGCAGGAGTGGGTGGACTACGCGAACCGCATCGGCGCAGTCATCCTCTACGATGCAGCCTATGAGGCCTACATCTCCGAGCCGGATGTGCCGCACTCCATCTTCGAGTGTGAGGGCGCGCAGACCTGTGCCATCGAGATTCGAAGCTTCTCCAAGAACGCAGGCTTTACCGGCGTTCGTCTGGGCTTCACAGTAGTTCCGAAGGAACTCAAGGATGCAGACGGAATCGCCCTCCACAGCCTCTGGGCCAGAAGACACGGCACAAAGTACAACGGCGCTCCCTACATCATTCAGAGAGCCGGCGCTGCCGTATACATGCCGGAAGGACAGAAACAGATCCGTGAGCAGGTAGCCTATTACATGAAGAACGCTGAGCTGATCCGCACAGGACTTCAGGACGCAGGCTACACCGTATACGGTGGAAAAAACGCTCCTTACATCTGGCTCAAGACACCGGATCAGATGACAAGCTGGGAGTTCTTCGATCACCTTCTCTCAGAGGTAAACATTGTGGGAACACCCGGATCCGGCTTCGGACCGAGCGGCGAGCATTTCTTCCGTCTCACAGCCTTCGGAAGCTACGAGAACACGGTTCGTGCCATCGACCGCATCAAAAAAATGTAATCTTTTTGCCCCGGCTTTCACGCCGGGGCTTTTTAATTCTTTATATAGTGTCGAAGTTAAAGTGTAGGGAAAATGCGTGCCCGCTTCTACGGGCGCGATCAGGGATAAAGGACTTGACACGTATGCGATACAGCCATATGCTTGAACGACACGACACGACACGACACGACACGACACGACACGACACGACACGACACGACACGACACGACACGTTGCAGGCACAGCGAAGCATAAAGCTTAACTGTGTTATTTTTGATGTAAACAGAATACGTGCGGACAAATATAACCGTCAGAACTGATAGGGCAGGAAGCCCTCTTAGTTCTGACGGTTTTTTTGTATTTATGTAACCATGGTTGCGCGGCGGCAAGTAT
>NZ_JHXY01000017.1 GCF_000621585.1 [Eubacterium] cellulosolvens LD2006
CGCCTCCGTCGACGAATGCGGCCGGGAGCTCGCGGAGAGGATCAAAAAGATCTGCCGTGAGAAAGGCTGCAAAAAACTCAACGTCATTGCTCACAGCAAAGGCGGTCTGGATATGCGCGCCGCCATCACGAAATACGGAGCAGACAAATATGTCGCGTCTCTGACCACCATCAACACCCCTCACCGCGGCTGCATGTTTGCGGATTATCTGCTGAACAAAGCGCCGAAGGCCGTGAAGAAAACCGTTGCCAAAACCTATAACACCGTCGTATCCAAACTCGGAGACGAGGATCCGGATTTCCTCGATGCCGTCGAGGATCTGACCGCAGAAAACTGTGCGGATTTCAACGAAAACTGCCCGGACGATCCCGATGTGTACTACCAGAGCTACGGCACTTATGCGCCGGATGCGCAGTCCAGCGATTTTCCGCTGAATATGACACGCAATCTGGTTGAGTATTTTGACGGTGAGCGAAACGACGGCCTCGTCGCAGTCTCCTCCATGAAGTGGGGAAGTAAGTTCACACTCATTGAGCCAAAAAGCGAAGAGGGGATCACCCACGCCGACGTCATTGACCTCTACGGAAACAACGTACCCGGTTATGACGTTCGGGAAATGTATGTGGATATCCTCAGGGACCTGAAATCAAGAGGTTACTGACGGATCTCGTACCCTAGGATCCATCATCTTTCTTCATGGGTCGAGTAGACAGGGGGATTGCTCCCTCTGCCCCTCACAGAATTCCGGACATGCAGATTTCCCGCATCCGGCTCTTTACGAGACTCATTCCTCGTATACTATCATGCGTAGATACTCACGTATATTTTTGCTTCGGCTAAGGGGTGAGTATAATCTAACATCTTAAGAAAATCCACCCAATTGTAGCTTTTCTTCTGACTACGTCTATTGAGCCAATAGAACAAGCTCTTCATCACCTCATACCTAAAAGCTTTAATACTCCTTGAGTTATCTGAAATCCCGTAGTAATGGAAATAACCAACCAGTATCTCGTTTAGCTTCTTAACAATGTCCTTAGTTCTCATTGTCCGCATCTCACCGATTTTCCTGTGTTCATGGTACCTGGTACGCGGTTCGCGCGGTTCGGCATCATCATTCATGGTACCTGGCGCCAATGTTTTACACCAAGGTCGCAACAGCCGTCGATGCAGAAAATGCATCTTGTGTTATGATGAAATCTGATATACTATATAAGTAAGAAAAGGCATATGCCTTGGTGGGTTGACACCTAAAATCTGATATATTTTCCAGACGTAGGTGCTGGAGGTTGGCAGGCAACGGAAAAACCTGATATTTTCCGGACGTAGGTACCGGAGGTTGGCAGACAACGGAAAAATCAACCATAAAATGGGAATGTACATTGCTACGGCATATACATTCCCATTTTAAATTTTGAGGACAATAAGGGCTATGGACAAAAGAAGAATAATATCTACCGTAACTAAAGCGGCTAAAATCTATCACAAAGAATTGGAAGATCAAAAAATTATATTCGTTTATGGTATACCATCCGAAGTCAAAAAACAGATTGAAGAAAATGTCGTGAGGATAACCTGTCTGGGATTCTACGAAGTTGTATTTCACAGAGCTAACTTCCTCCATTTGACAGGTCTAAAATTGAATAAAAAGAAGGTGAGTTCTGCAATCAATTTCTACTCAAAATGTTTAGACGGAAGATTATCTGAAGAAGATTTTTATCTGTCTAAAGACGGGTCTACTGTACAAAAACTAGAAGTACTGACAGATATGATGAACATCAAGAAAACCGCATCTATGATAGGTGATTTTACGGATGCAGGGCCACGACTGTATTCAGAAAAAATTGCCGGAAACATTTATGCATGTATAGGATTTGTTCGTGACAAGTATTCAAACCTTAACGTTCCGAATACTTTGTTGAAAAAAGATATTCGAACCGTTTCATCTAAACCACAAAAGAAGATTTATGCAGTATTAAGCAAAAAGTACTCCGAAAATAAATATAGCATAGTCGAAAAATGTGATAAATCTATCGATTTAAGCAAGGTTCAATTGCCATGAGCAAGATCTATCAGACGCACTTCCAACTCCTCACTTCCCCCACACTATCCCCTTCAAATACTGAAAAGAATCCGTCTTCCTGTAAGCAAGAATAAAGATCACGTTCGGAAGCAATACACAGATCACCGCCCTCACCAGCAGTTGCATCAGCGCCCCCTCCACCGGAATCGCCACACAGACTCCATAGGTCATCGCCGCCACCAGCATAACAAGAAAGCTCTGTGTTCCCTGATACAAGTGATAATCCCTCCGGTGCTCCTTCTTGAAATAGAGGCGGAAGGTAATGGCACAGCCCCAGATATAATTGCAGAAGAACAGACTGATGATCGTCGCCAGAATAATCCCGTGCACCCCGAACAGCTTTCCCAGGGAAATATTCAACACCAGATTCAGCACCGTCTCGCACACCGCCCGGTACCTGTGTTCCCACCAGAGCCCGTTGGCCGCATGGTACATAGACCGGACGTCTCCAAGCTTTACGAGGTAAAAATACAGACAGATCAATCCCACCGCCGACATCGGCAGGAGCATATCCTCCCCCATCCACAGCTTCATAAACGGTTGATACAGACAGAGAAGACAGATCATACACCAGCCACCGATCCACAGATAGATAAAGTCCAGCCGCTTCATCTCCTGATAATTCTCTTCCACATCGCGGGTCGCCACATGATTGCCCACGCCTCCCATAAAGGACACGGTAATCAGCCCGACAAAGGCATTTACTCCGCTCATTACCAGAAAATAATTGTTGTAAACACCGGTCAGCACGAGTCCGAGAAAGGCCGAAATACAGATACTGTCCAGAGAATTTCTGGTTACTCCGCACGCCGCCTGAATAAAGGTTCCTGCCACCAGCTTCTTAATACCCCTGACATCTCCGGCTCCCAGCTTTCCCTTTGCCTTATACTGGGGAAAAATGCTTCGCACCCTCCATGCAATCAGCAGGTTGTTCAGGATGGTGAACACCGGCATCATCAAGGCCAGCCAATAATAATTCCGGGTAACCAGGAGAGCCGCGATCTGCGAAGCGGTCAATCCGATCTTCACCACGGCAGTGATGACGCTGTTGATATCCTCCCGCTGATGAACAACGATCAGCGAGGAGAGATACGCATACAGGAAATAACTGAGGGAAGTATTAGCCAGATAGATCAGATAAAGACTGATCAGATTGATATCCGCCGGATAAGAATCCTTGATCAGGCCGGGAAGAAACGGAATGAAAGCCAGCCCCAGAAGGATGATGGCAACACCGATCACCCGGTAGACCTTTCTGTAAAAATTGAGGAGGGCGTCCATCTTCTCGACATCGCCCTCCGCAGCCGGCTTGTACATATTGTAGACCATCGCCGTGCTGAATCCCCTTCATGGTACCTGACACCAATGTCCGTGACCTGCTAAATTGCAGATGTCACCGCAAATATCAGCACTGCGACCACCGTACTTGTTAATCCTACCAAAGCTTCAAATATTATAAGCTTCATCCGCTCCGAAATGTTCATGTTTACTGCACCGCCAGTAGCATGGAAGAAGGAACCGTGGGGCAGAGAATCTATTACTGTTGCTCCGGCATGAATCATAGCGCCGGCAGACAGAGCATTTACGCCTTCGGCAGTAAGGATCGAAGAGAAGGTCTGGGCTGCAACTGTTGCTCCTGCCGTGGTTGAGGCTGTTGCTCCGGCCATCAGGATACCTGCAATTGGAGCAAGCAGGAAAGCCGGCATATTAAAGATGTTCAGAATATTCACAACATCCTGCTGAAGGGCAGAGGCTTTGATGATTCCTGCAATAGTTCCGGTTCCAAGTAGCAGGATGGAAACACCTGTTACCTTTCCGAGACCGAATTCTGCAAAGGATCCAAACTTTTTGATATTGCCTGTGGCAATGGTGCAGACAAGACCGCCGATTGGTAATGCGATCATAGGATCCACCGTAATATTTGCGATAGGCCTAAGCGCTAAAAGGATGATCACCACCAAAGGTCCCAGAATTGCTGTTAGGAATGAAGGCAGCTCCTTGGTTTCACCTTTTTCAAGATCGGATTCTAGCACCTTAAGCCCTTCTTTTTTTGAAAGAAGATTGGCAAGAATCACGGTTACGATTAGTGCGCAGATTGCCGGAATCGCGTTTTTCATCATAAGAGATGTCAGATCCACACCAAAAGATTCTGAGACTGCGATGGTGTTGGGATTAGGAGAAATAATGTTTCCGGCCTTTCCTCCTCCGATCATGGCAAGAAGAAGGGACTGCTTGTTGTAACCGGCCTCCTTACCTATAGCCAGAGCGATAGGCGCTACTGTAATAACTGAGATATCCACAAACACACCAACAGCGCAGATTACCATTGTTGCAACGGCAACGGCGAGGAGGGCTTTTTTTGCGCCAAGCTTTCCGACGATTCCCTGGGCAATCTTTTCCGCCGCACCGGTTTTTATCAAAGCACCGGCAAGGATTCCGGAAGTCATGATGCGCAGCACCGAAGTGATCATACTGCCGGCACCTGTCATCATCGTGCTTACTGTTAACCCAAGATTTCCCGCAGATCCCACAATACCACCGACAAGGGCGCCGAGGATCAGACTGTAAGCGGGATGGAATTTTTTAATTATAAGTATAATGGCAATTGCCATACCAATGATTGCACCGATGGTTGAAAAATCATACATGACTTGTTCCTCCTATATTTATGAGCATAAGCCGCATTACCTGTTCCGCAGCAGCAGCCAAATTGTTTTTGGCATTTGTATTGTCCATGGCTTCATCGAGTGTGGTTACACCTCTTACAATGGGAAAGAATGCGTCGATACCGTTTCGGTTGCACTCCACAGCCTGCTCAGTCACTCCACCTGCAAAGGCGATCACGGGCTTGCCGTATTTTTTTGCCAGCTTTGCCACACCAACAGGTGCCTTACCCATGGCTGTCTGGAAATCCAGCATGCCTTCCCCGGTCACCACAAGATCGGCGTCCTTGATATAATCCTCCAGCCTAGTCTCTTCAAGTACGATATTGATCCCGGACTGTAATTTTGCGTTTGTATAGGTTAAAAAAGCGAATCCAAGACCACCGGCTGCACCGGTGCCAGGATACTTCGGATCTGCCTGGGGATATTTTTCCCTTGAAGCCGCAGCATAATAGCCGAGCCATTTATCCATATCCATGATCATGGAAGGAGTTGCCCCCTTCTGAGGACCATACACCGCACTGCAGCCGTCGGTTCCGCAGAGCGGATTCGTAACATCACAGGCTACCATGAACTCGCAGTCCTTAAGCTCCGGGATTACATAGGTATCGGTGATGGTCTCAAGCTCCTTAAGGCCCTTGGCACCGAAAGGAATCTGCCTTCCGGCCTTATCCAGAAATTCGTAACCCAGTGCCTGCAGCATGCCTACGCCACCGTCATTTGTGGCGCTTCCGCCTATCCCTACGATAAAACGCCTACATCCTTTATTGATTGCATCTTTTATGACTTCCCCGACACCATAGGTTGTCGCATTTAGAGGGTTTAATTCATTTCTTGCCACCAGAGTTATGCCTGCCGCGCCGCTCATTTCCACCACAGCGGTCATGGTATCACGTATAATTCCGTAAGCGCAGCTCACCGGACTTCCCAAAGGACCTGTCACAACAACCTCGTGTCGTTCTCCGTTCATTCCCTCGATCAGTGCTTCCACCGTTCCCTCACCTCCGTCGGCCAGCGGGCGGACAGCCACTTCCACAGTGTGGTTTGCTCTTTTAAAGCCCTCGGCTACTGCATAACCGGCTTCGATGGAGGACATGCTTCCTTTAAAAGAATCTATTGCTGTTACAACCTTCATGACGCTTTTCTCCTTTTTTCGATTAACTGTTCCAGTTCTGCTTCGTTCTGCTTCGTTATGAATATATTATAGACAAAAGAATTTCATTATGATATGTTAAGCATAATATTAAATATATATTATTTAGCAAATAAATTGTCATCTATGACATTAGCTATGATTACAGCATCTGCAATCCGGAGGTTTTACCATGATCACATCAATTTCCAGGAATCTGGCGCAGCAGATTGTCGACAATATCCATGCTGTCTGCGGTTATCATGTCAACTTCATCAATACCAATGGGATGATCTATGCCTCCAGCGACCCGGATCGTCTGAACACATACCATGACATCGGAAGGGAGTCGGCACGAACCGGAGAAACCATTGAAGTGGAATCGGATGAGCAATTCCCGGGAACTCATAAGGGAATCAATATTCCGGTGTTCCACCATATGCGTGTGATCGCAGTGGTCGGTATTTCCGGCGAACCCTCAGAAGTTCGACGTTTTGCCAAGCTGGCTGAACGAATCGCGAGCCTGCTCCTTCATGAACAGGAATTAAATGCTGTCCATCGTACATTAGATGAAAAGAAGCAGTACATGATCCGCTCACTGATCTACAGCGAATTTGAAAACATGGACTATCTGCGGGAATGCTTCAGGGAGTTTAATGTTGTTTGGGAACAAACCTACCGAATGGTACAGATCGAAGTAAACAGCCGCTATAATCCCGTGAATATCTCCTTACTTGAGCAGCAGGTGGAGGCTCTGTTCAGCTCAATGAGAAATGGTATTTATGTCTATAACTATCCGAAACTATTTATCGGCTTGGTTGAAGCGGAAGAATTTGATAAAAAGGAGTATATGTTTATTCGTTTCGCCGAAAGGCATAGGGAGATTGTGAAGACAGCAATCGGGAAGGCTGTAGAAGTTTATAAATGTAATGAATCCTATCAAAGCGCAGAGCATGCACTGAAAACGATCAAAGATAAGAAGCTTTACTATGTCAATTTCGATACACTGACATTGGAAATACTCTTTTCCGGTATTTCAAAGCAGCAATTTAGGGAATTCTCTGACAAAGTGCTTTCCACACTTTCAGGGGAAGACAGGAAATTTCTTGAGATCTATTATGAAAAAGAAATGTCGTTGGCCGCCACCGCAGAGGAACTGTTTTTACATAAAAATACCGTACAGCAGCGACTTAACAGGATTAGCCAGAGTAGCGGGCTAAATCCCAGAAAATTTAGGGAGGCGGTGCTCTTTTACCTGGCGCTTCGTGGTCAGGGATAAAAAGTCTTATCTTCTATATTGTTATGACAGAAAAAATGGAAACGGAATATGAGAACACTATTTATTGGGAACAGCCATACCTTTTACAAAGATATGCCAAATATTTTTAAGGAAATATGTAAAAAAAATGGCATAGACATGCAGGTTGCCATGAGCAAGATCTATCAGACGCACTTCCAAATCCTCACTTCCCCCACACTATCCCCTTCAAATACTGAAAAGAATCCGTCTTCCTGTAAGCAAGAATAAAGATCACGTTCGGAAGCAATACGCAGATCACCGCCCTCACCAGCAGCTGCATCAGCGCCCCCTCCACCGGAATCGCCACGCAGACTCCATAGGTCAGCGCCGCCACCAGCATAACGAGAAAGCTCTGTGTTCCCTGATACAAATGATAATCCCTCCGGTGCTCCTTCTTGAAATAGAGCCGGAAGGTAATGGCACAGCCCCAGATATAATTGCAGAAGAACAGACTGATGATCGTCGCCAGAATAATCCCGTGCACCCCGAACAGCTTTCCCAGGGAAATATTCAACACCAGATTCAGCACCGTCTCGCACACCGCCCGGTACCTGTGTTCCCACCAGAGCCCGTTGGCCGCATGGTACATAGACCGGACGTCTCCAAGCTTTAAGAGGTAAAAATACAGACAGATCAATCCCACCGCCGACATCGGCAGGAGCATATCCTCCCCCATCCACAGCTTCATAAAAGGTTGATACAGACAGAGAAGACAGATCATACACCAGCCACCGATCCACAGATAGATAAAGTCCAGCCTCTTCATCTCCTGATAATTCTCTTCCACATCGCGGGTCGCCACGTGATTCCCCACGCCTCCCATAAAGGACACGGTAATCAGCCCGACAAAGGCATTTACTCCGCTCATTACCAGAAAATAATTGTTGTAAACACCGGTCAGCACCAGTCCGAGAAAGGCAGAAATACAGATACTGTCAAGGGAATTTCTCGTGACGGCGCACGCCGACTGGATAAAGGTTCCTGCCACCAGCTTCTTAATACCCCTGACATCTCCGGCTCCCAGCTTTCCCTTTGCCTTATACTGGGGAAAAATACTTCGCACCCTCCACGCAATCAGCAGATTGTTCAGGATGGTGAACACCGGCATCATCAAGGCCAGCCAATAATAATTCCGGGTAATCAGGAGAGCCGCGATCTGCGAAGCGGTCAATCCGATCTTCACCACGGCAGTGATGACGCTGTTGATATCCTCCCGCTGATGAACAACGATCAGCGAGGATAGATACGCATATAGAAAATAACTGAGGGAAGTATTAGCCAGATAGATCAGATAAAGACTGATCAGATTGATATCCGCCGGATAAGAATCCTTGATCAGTCCGGGAAGAAACGGAATGAAGGCCAGTCCCAAAAGGATGATGGCAACGCCGATCACCCGGTAGACCTTTCTGTAAAAATTGAGGAGAGCGTCCATCTTCTCGACATCGCCCTCCGCAGCCGGCTTGTACATATTGTAGACCATGGCCGTACTGAATCCCAGTTCAGAGAGACAGAGAACTGAGAGCACCGAAGAATACAGACTCCCCAAGCCCAGGTATTCCACACCGAGAATCCTCTGCACGGCAAACCGCTCCACAAAAGGACAGAGCATGACAATAACCTTGCCCAGGATTCCAAAGATAAGATTTCGCTTTGCATTTCCAACAACATTCATCTGCACGCTACGTCGACCTCGCTGTCCAATATCTACCGATCATAATTCTCAGTCTGGTTCCACAAATCAGTTGCTGCGCCACAAAAAGTGCCCCTAGCGTTGCCGGTAAAAGGAGAATCCTTTCGATAATGCCTGTAATCCCTATGAGTTGAAAAGCCTTGCGGAAAACCAAAATGCATATCTGATTAAGACACAGATGGACAATGCTGTTTTTCCCTATACTTTTCAACCACAGTGATATACGAGACCATCTCATCCGGTCGAGCACATCTTCCAGATACCTTGCCAAATTCCAGCCGACAATAATCGCCGCAATCGCATTTATCCAGAATAAAGGCACGACCTCATACTGTCCCGCCCTAAGGTTGACCGAAGAATTCAAAAAAATGAGTACGGTTGTACCCCCCCCTAAAATACAAGCGGGTACAGGTTTTAATTGCAACAGTTTCGATAAATACTTTTTTTCTCTGAAAAGACATCCGGCATGCATAAATCCGATACCTACAAAAGCAGTATCCGCACCCCAAGGCAATCTGAAATAATACGGTATGACAGTACCACATAAGACCGTCAGGCAAACAACCATGTGCGCAATCCATTCACGACCAATCAGATGCCGTATAAGGCTGTATACGATTTCTGCAATAAATAAGGACGTCAAAAACCATAAAGCTCCAGGAACCGGTTGCATGCCGTCCGTGTTGTTCGTCAAAAGCAGTTTTACCGGCTTAAGCGTTCTATAACCACTGCTAAAAGCCGAAAGAAAAACCAACTGCGCAAATCCGAAGCAGACATATGGAATCAACAAAGATTTTGCCTTTAATTTAACCAGCTCTCGAAGATTCCTTTTTCGCCAAAAGAATCCGGAAACAAAAAAGAACATGGGCATATGAAATGCGTGAATCCACTTATCAAATACACCACCATATCCAATATGTCCCATGATCATAAAGATAATTCCAACTGCCCGAAATACATCAATAAATTCTATGCGTTTATCATGAATTGTAGCCTTCATTATTGAGTTCAATCATTTCCCCCAATCTCATGTCCACATCTCTGGTAAAACTTCCTTGGTATCTATAGTTACCCGATGCAGGTGTAAACGTCATCTCACCAAATAACACATTTCCTTTAATCTCATACAGATCAACACGTACATATGAAAAACCTGCCGATAGTTTTTTCGCGACATTAATCATTTCATCAAGACATACCGGCTTTTCTACCTCGTACGGAAATCTTGGATAAGTTTCAAATGTCCAATCAAGTTCATGCCACTCCGTGTCATAATTCATCTGATATCCGGTATGTTTCTTCAAATCTCGATCCCCGATGCACTGGATAAACTTCGGTTCCCCGCCAAAGCAATGGATCTTGTAATCATATAGCGAGCCATCCATTTCCTCAATGTATTTCTCAGCAATGATTTTTCTTGGCATATCCGCGTAATGCATTTCGAGTCCGGCTCTGAAGGCGTAATTAGTATTCATCCATTTATCGAATAGTTCCCTTGCCTTTTCCTTATCCAAGTTATTCTTTACAACAAGGTTCATGCCACTTCCATGGTTGCATTTCAAAACGTAGTTCTCCGGCAACTTATCAAAATCGATTTCCTCGAAACGATCCCAGACTCCCAGTAATGGAACAAGATATCTTTCTCCGATCGTCTCCTTGATCCATTCTCTCACCAGGTACTTGTCCGCAAGTCTTGTTTTTTCATATGTTGAATCATATAATTTCATCCATTGAATCTTCTCCGTAAAAAGTCGCGGATGATCTAGCTGCAGTTTGCCTGTACCCCCCCATAATACTTAAAAAGTTTTTCCAATAAGTCAGGATACTCGCCTGTTTCTGCAGATTCACATATGTTGTATAGACGTTCTCCTGTCTTATCTTCATGCATCAATCTGTCAAGCACTTTTAAACATACAAGCTTTAATCCGCCGATATCCTTCAGTGTTTTCAGTCTCGCCATTCTTCCAACCATGCCATACCTCCACAATAGTATCGCAATAATCAATGTCCGCATCCAGATCTCAAACACAATTCCAACGCATTTCACGGTGACAGGCACCAGGTCCGAAGCTTTCTTCGCCAATTTACATAATTTTAATTTTCTTTATGGCCACTTCATGGTACCTGACACCCAGGTTCATTATTATCTACTCTTCCACACGGGGCTGTCACCAAATGTCCTTATGATTCTATAAACTGTCTAATTATATCCATTACTACGGGAAAATCAAAACGTTCCTTTGCATAGCGCATAACACTCTTTTGTATATTAGCAATTCCCTCTTTCCCAACTTTGTTTAACACAAAATCAACAATACCACAAAAGTCCAATGGCGAGTCATCCGCTGATACCCGATAATAATAGTCAAAATCCTTGCTATTATCTAATTCACTCTCAACACCTGAAACAATCATCAACCCTTTAGCACAATACTCCTTTCCTTTAAGCGAACTATTATAATAGACATTTGACCTATGTCTACCCATACTATCCAGCCCGACAATGCAATTATTGTAAATTTCATCTAGTTCTTGCCCAAATTGACTTCCTGTCAGAATTATGCGTTTTTCTAGGGAATACTTTTTAATTAGATCATGATAGGTTGAATACTCCGCTCCATCACCAACTATATAAAGAACAATCTCTTTTGCTCTCGGGTTTTTATAGTACTCTTTAATTCCCTCAATTGCTCTATCATATCCGTGCCAATAAGATAAGTTTGCACATGCAATTATATTAATTGTCGAATCCACATCCCGCAGAATCTTAGTTCTTTTTACGCTTTCATAATCAATAGCATTCGATGTAATCAGCGTCTTTATACCAAATATTTCATTGTCGTTAGAGTACGTAACAATTCTATCAACATATTTAAACAATTGCTTTCTCCAGAATTTATCTTTAATTAAAAGAGGGATCATGTCAAGTTTCTTCCCCTCATTATCATAAGGATAAGTCGGAATCTCTAACATCACCTTTACATTATGCAAACGTTTTTTAATTGTCTTGAGTGCCATTATTAAATCGCCATCCATGAACCATGCTTTTCGGATGTAAATAAAATCATAATGCTTTATTCTTTCAAAATCAAAATCCCATCTTCGAAGAAATTGTAGCGGCATCCTTCTTAAAAAGCGTTCAGTGGAGTGTTTTCTATGCAGATATGGATTATAAAAATCCATATCATATCCATATCCCTCAAACGTTTTGATTTGCAAATGAATCTTTCTTTGAATTCCATCTAAGTGCGAAACATCCAAGGACGCAACATAATTATTGCTGTCAAAAGCAAGATATAACCCCTTTTTTCTCATAGCTTTCTCCCGTATTCACGATCCAATAACCTCATCATACGTATCCTTAAAATGTTATCCCTTTGCCTTATATGTGAATTTCCCACGGCATCAACTCTCAACTCCGTTTTTTACCTCTATAACGTCAAATATCAGCCCTACCTTTCAGGGCCCACTACCTGTCACCAATCTTTCAGTATTCACAACAGGACCCCAAAACCTTTCACACCAATTTTCAACCGAATAATATTCTAGCACGTCATCATTATATGGATCGAATCCTGATTCAATAAAAGATTTCAATTGTCCTTCATCATCAATTCCCAAAATAAAAATGTTTTGTTTTTTGTAATACGGCTCTTTCACTATGTCTGAGTTATTTGTAATAACCTTCTTTCCATTTGATAAGGCCAACAAAGGACGAAATGTCATCCATTTAATTTCCCCATCAACTAGATCAAGAATTGCCTTCCCTTGCGAACAAATTTTGTAAAAATCTTTTTCCGGCAACAATGAAACATGCTTAATGTCTTCTGGTACACTATTAGCTTGAGTAACATAATAGAACCAACAACTAATCCCAAGGCTTTTAAATAACGAATAATACTTAGTAACAAGCTTTGTGCGCTCTGTTAACCTCCCATTTCGATCTGCCCCTACATAGGTTACATCATATAATACTTGATACTTATCAAAGCAAGAATTAATCACGTAAAATTGAGGATTATAAATCATCTTGTATTTTTGGCAATCCGATTTATCAAACGACCAATTTTCGAGTATCCTACTCTCTTCAACCGGATAACCAGATATATCAACCTTATCCCAAAAATAATTAATACATTTAATGTTTTTATTCTTTCTTTTTATCCATTTAAGGATGTTAGCAGAATAGCGACTCGCTACACACACACACACATCGTATTGCGTTATTCTTTTTTTCCATGAAAGCATCCATATACCTATCCCAGGAAGTCCAGAAATTATATGAATTCTTCGTATAACTCTTCCCCAAACTCTTATTGGCTTAAATACACATTCTGCATCGTACTTTTCAATTGAACTTATTTTTTTTAGAATATTGTTTTCACTTCTGCTATTATTAAAAAACAAAAAGAGTATATTCATCTAATTATGAGCTCCTATAAGAGAATAAGCTATAGCTTGCTACATTACTGATACGCTTCATTCAGTTGGCAATTATTTATAGATTGTCCGCAACTTATAGTTATTTTCCAAGCCTTGTATGGTTTTAAGCATCAACGGAAACAACTTGGGTCAATAACAATGTAATAAGAGCGCTCACGAATGCGCTTAGTTAATTTGCCAAAACAGCATAATAGAAATTTATATTCTTCTCATTTTTTAATAATGCAGAACCCCAAATAAAGAATTATAATTCAAAAGCGCTCCCAATACATTACTATAGTTATTTGCTATCTCAAAATAGAACAATACCGAAATCGTGACAAAACACATAATATTGTTAAGTATTCGTTTTCCGGTTATAACGCTCGAACGATCCTGATCTGCAAAAATACTATATGTAAGAATTATGTATATTCTAAGCAGTCTCAAATAATGAGCATTAAGGAACACAAAAGGCAAAATCAATAATGAAGACATCAAAAAATATCTAAGCTCCTGTTGCCTTTTATTTTTTATCATTTCGACGTGATTATAAGTTGTAGAAAGAACCATTAGACCTATTATCGCGAAATAGAGAAGATATCCATATCTTGTTGACTTAGTAGTCCATTGGAAAATATAGTCCAATTCACCCAATATTCCTAGTTTATTTGCAAAACGAATAATAATCACTAAAAAACCGCTATACAAGAGTGCAATCATACTACATGATAGCACAAGCATTTTAATTCCTAAGTTTTCTCGATTTCTTACTACCAAATATAATGCGAGTGTAAGAGAATAATACGCTGCAGAAAAATGCATACATGCAGCCAAGAAAAGGCTCATTATCGCAACAACGCTTGCAATTTTTCTTTTTCTCTCTTCATCTAGATAGTGTGTTTTTAGATTAATAACTAAGACTATACTAATCAAAGCTAGTATGTCCGCTATGCAACTTTTCATTTGAACAACATCAAGTGAATATGGATAAATCAAATATAAAGCTAATACAGCGTTAATATTTCTAGTTAATAATCTCACAGATACTAATAGTAAAATAAACACGATTAAGAAAAATATACGATTATATGCATCAAAACTAAGACCCATATTGGAAAAAATCTTTAGAAAAGAACTGTAACCCACATAGCGATAGGCCGTTCCCCGTGATAGATTGTTATAACCTATTAGATAAGCATTATAATCCGCATCAAATGTGCGATATGCAGAAAAAACATACATAATCGCAAAAATATAAATCGTACAAAGCTTCGATTTTCTGAAAAGCAACCCCGCTAGTATTGCGGAAACAAAAAGCAAAAATGTCATTTTTATTCACCCGCTGTTTAGTCTATGAACTCTTTACTCATCTCAAACTTGTCCATATTTTAGTTCCCAATATTTATACAATCCATACTCTACTATATGTTCGTAGCATTCTATTCATATACTCCTCTACATTCTCCATCTCGTAAGCACGTTCTATGGATTTTCGAGAGTATTTCACGTAATTGGTTGGTATTAATAAGCTATTAATCACCGCCACATATTCAGCCAAGCCCCTACATATTTTGCCACAATGATCATTAACAATCAGTGGTAATCCCCCTGCGTTTGAACACACTACAGGTTTCCCAAGAGCTAATGCTTCAACTGCTGCTAATCCATACCCCTCCCACGACGAAGGCATTAGCAAAATCTTCGCTTGATTAAGATATTTATATGGTTTTTTCTGAAAACCTACCATTGTAATGTTGGTTTCAAGATTTAACTCATTAATTCTAGCTTTAACGTCTTCTCGCAATTCTCCATCACCGATCATAATCACCGTGATGCCCGGTTTAGATCTCTTTACTTCACATATTATATCCAGAAATAAAAATGGATTTTTTTGGGGGGGGGACAGCCGTCCTAAAAATGCCACATCATAATTAATATCAGCGTTGCCCGCTAGACTTCTTATCCTTTCTAGATTAATTGGATTTCCAACCACTTCCGTTTTCTTTTTAAACCATTTTCCAAATATGTACTCATCCATAACAGATTCCGATACCGTAAGAATTCTTTTGTATTTAAAACAGCTGATTGCATACATAACACTTTTTGCATTAAGTCTTCTAATCCACGGCGACTTATTATGAATATGGTTAATGATTGGTCTATTTGTCGCTAATGAACAAATAAGTCCCGCTGTAAAATCGTGTGCATGGATAATATCTGGATTAATCTTTTTTATTACCCTTTTCATCTCCGAAACGGTAAGCTTGCTTATCGGCTCAAAAGGAATATCATTATCTGATAGATAGTCTCTTATAGGTCCGTCCAATGATACATATACGGCCTCTGTTCTGTCTCTCATCGAGCCAATTAGTGTAATAACCACGTTTTCAGCGCCAGAGTATTTCCCTGTGTTCAGAACATGCATAACTAGTTTTTTCATCATGATTCATCTAGACCTAACGATGGTATAAAAAGTCTTCAACAATTCAATAATCAGCAACAATCATTTAACTTCGTTGTATATTCGTTCTAACAATGTATTCACTCGCTTAGACTCATACTTCTCCACTTTTCTCCGATTACGCCCTCCGTATTGTCTCCACATCTCTCTCTTATCTAGCATCTGGACTATCGCTTTTCTTGTATCAACAACACTGTGCGGATCAAACCGGATTCCTCCATGATCATCAATCAAATCTCGGTTCCCTCGAATATCTGAAACCAGACACGGTTTTCCCGATGCCATAGCTTCCATAATGCTAACATTCAATCCTTCGCGAATGGACGGTAATATATATACATCGGCATCCGCCAAAAAGTCTTTTATATTTGTCCTATATCCAGCCAGGAAAACTCTGTTCTCTAATCTGTATTTTTGTATTAAGTCTTTAAGAGGAACCTCGTCTCCAGCGCCAGCAATGATATAATAAATATTCGTATTGTTCACTTCCGCCAGTGCTTTTATAACCACCTGATGGTTTTTATTCTTATTTAATTCGCCGACGGACAAAAACAGAATCGCCGACTCTGGGATGTTGAATTCTTTTCTAATTTCATGCTTACAATCAACCCCAAAACCATCAATGTTTGTGCCAACACCAGGAACATAATAAACACGTTTCGCATGCAATCGTTTCTTCGCACGACGATAATCTTCACTATTAATGGTAATCAAACCATCCGTCCAAAATGCACACAACCATTCAACCGGATAATATAGTAACCAGTTTTTAAGTGGTGCCCCATCATAGAAATGAAACCCATGTGCAGTATAAAGAACCTTTACCCCTTTCTTCCTCAACGGCCGGCACGCCACCCTTGTTACTGCAGCTGCAATAGGCGTATGGCAATGTACAAGGTCATATTTACCTTCTTCTACTTCATGGTACCTGACACCCAGGTTTTGTTGACACTCCAGCTTAATGGCATTGCCGGGGCTCTACATTGGTACCTGACACCCAGATCCGCATACAAAACAAGAATCCACCAAACAAATAACATTGTGCTTCCATACACTAATCCATTTGTAGATCTTCCATAAACTGCATCTATAAAAAAGCTTACTACAAACAGATAATAAACCATTGCTAATGGTTTTGTTATTAATCGAATTTTTTCTTAAACATTAACGATGCTAGAAAAATTCCGATAGTAATAGCAAACAATAAACGTTGATATTTTTGCCCCAAAGTATATGCCAAACCAGACAGCATAAATGATAAAACCAAAACAGAAGTACTAGATGTATTATTAATGTGAATTATCCTCTCTTTTTTTCCATATTCGTATAAATCCTGTCCCTTAACACTGGGTTATGTATCGAGTTACCCCCTCTTCTAAATCAAATATACCGACGATTAAATCTATCACGTCTTCGATGAGTATTTTTCCCTATTGCATACACAGCTTACAAGATCATTCATACTTCGAATAAACTCTCTTATAAAAAATCCATCCTGGTAGTAAAAGAAAAAGCGTTATTAGTTTATGTTGACTACCAACCACAATCGCTTTATTACCTTTTACTTTTTCAATAGCTATATATTTTATTGTGTCTTCAATGATATCTCTTATCGATTTATCTTTTTTTATCCGACTCATTATATATGCTTCGTATCCCTGAGGATTATCGTGATTCACCTTCCTCATGGAAGCCGTATATCCATCCGGCAAGTATTCACACACATATATTGCTTTTTGAACAATGTGAAGCGAGCCTTCGTCATCAAGCAGATCATAAATATAGGATTCCGGCACAAATTTTTCCCCTTCGAAATACGGAAACTTATATTTCCTGACCACATTTGTTCTATAAACAAGCATGGTATCTCCCTTCAATCCATGCTTTCTGTAGAAATCTAATAAGGTTGCATTTGTTTTTTTTCTTTTGTATTTGGTGATCAAATCACCTTCTTTATTCTTTCTGAAGTAAATTAAACCAATCATTAAACTGTTAGTCCATGGTTCTATATCATTCCAATCCTTTCGAATGGTTTCTACAGCGTCTTCTGTCAGATAATCATCCGAATCGACAATAGTGAACAGATCCCCTTGCGCCTTTTCTATGCCAACATTATATGCACTTGGCTTTCCACCATTTTCCTTCCAAAAATACTGAATTGAAATCCGTCCTTCAGCTATCCAAGTTGCACATAATTCCCCCGTCTCATCCGCAGATCCATCATCAACAATCAACCACTCAAAACTCTTATTGTTTTGTTTGCAAAGAGACTTATAAAGTCTTGTCAAAGTATACGCCCTATTATATGTAGGCGTGAATATTGTCAAATTCATAAAACGCCCTCAACGCACTTTTTTTCATGAACAGATTGATAAACAGAAAGAATTTGCTTGCAATAGGAATCCAAATTGTCTATTTCTTCAGCTCTACGTAAAGCCCCTTGTGATAGCCTATCATATTGTTGAGCGTCGTATAATAGGCTCATTATTTCACTTATATAGTCTTCTGTTTGTTCACAGATTCTTCCGCATGTATCATTCACTATTTTTTTTAACCCACCCGCACCGGAACAAATTACAGGTTTCCCTAATGCAAGCCCTTCTACCGCAGCCAAGCCATATCCTTCCCATGACGACGGCATACATAGTATTCGAGTTTGATTGAGAAACCAATATGGATTTTTCTGAAAACCCACTAATTCTATGGTGTCTATTAAATTCTCCTCTTTAATATGCTTTTTCACTTCTTCCGTCAGTTCGCCCCCACCTATCATCACCGCTTTCACAGATGGTAATAGATGCTTTATCCCTAAAATAATTCTAATAAACTCATGGGGATTTTTTGGGGGGGAAAGCCTACCCAAAAATGCAATGTCGTATTCTTTTACATTCGAGCCTTCAGCAAGTTGTCTGATTTTTTTTACATCAATTGGATTGCTAACAACATCTGTCTTGCTCTTAAATTTTTTTCCAAATACGTATTCATCCATGATTGAATCAGACACCGAAAGTATCTTTGCAAACCCATTACAACATATTCCATAAACAAGACTCTTTACACCGTATCTCTTTATCCATGGAGAATTATTATGGATGTGATTGATAATCGGTATTCTTGTTAACGTTGCAACACTTATGATGCCTGTTGTGTAATCATGCGCATGGATAATCTGTGGGTTCACACATTTGATCGCTTTTTTGACCTCTGTCACAGACATCTTATTTATTGGAAAGAAGTCAATATTATTCTCCTCTAAATATTCTCGTATAGGGCCATCCATTGATACATATACAGCATCAACCGTGTCTCGGTATGCGTTGATCATTGTAATGACAACATTCTCAGCTCCTGAGTATTTATTTGTGTTCAATACATGCATCACCCTAAGTTTAGACATTGGCATAAACTTCTTTCATCTTTTTGTTTACTTCACCCTTATCAAAAGCCTTAATCTTCTTCCTGTTGTAATTTCCCAATTCTTTTCTTTGGTTTTCATCCATTTCTATCGCCTGCTCGACCGCTTTTTTTATCTCTTCAATCTTCAAAGGATTAAAAAGACAACCTCCCGTTTCATCCAACATATCTATACTCCCTCGAATCTTTCCAGCACAACAAGGCAACGCGCTCGCCATCGCTTCCATAAGGCTAACATTCAATCCTTCTCGTATCGAAGGGAGGATATAAATATCCGCTGCATCATAGAAATCTGAAATATCTGAGCGGTATCCCGTTAATCGTAGATCGACATTGCTCTGTTTTGCTACGATACTTAATGCGTCTCCCAAGGTTCCCTTCCCGACAATCACATAAGTGATATTTTCAATCCCTTTTAGCGCCTTGATGACAGATTTATGATTCTTATTCTCATTAAGTTCCCCAACTGACAGCAGTAATAATCTATCCTCTGCTAATCCCAATTCTTTTCTAATTCGTTCACGTCCATTATCCCGTGGTTTGAACTTTTCTGTATCAACTCCGACACCCGGAATATAAACCGTTTTTCTTGCCTTGAATTTTGTTTTTGCCCTATGATAGTCTTCCTTATTTATCGTAATCAGAACATCAGTGTAACGACTCAAATATTTCTCAATCGGATAAAAGACTATCCAATTCTTCATAGGTGCGCCGTCATAGAAGTGAAAACCGTGTGCAGTATAAATTACTTTTATTCTTGTTTTGTGAGCAGCCCTCCTCAAAATCGCTGATGCAATCGGTGTGTGTGTATGAACGAAAGAATAGTTACGTTCTCTTAAAAGCTTAAGTGTTTCTTTATATGCTGCTATATGTTTGCTTATCTCTCTCGGACTTCTGGAAAAATCGATTTGAACGCACTCGATATTCATTTCTGTCATTTGATCCTTAAACTTCTGTACCCGTTCAGATGTCCAAACACTTGTATCTGTAAAATTCGCTGCAACATCCACTACATAGCCCAACCCTTGAAGAATGCGAATATTGTTCATATTGAATTGTCCGATCATAGATGGTACAGTAGCTACCATTAACATTCGTTTTTCCATATCTCCGCGCCCTTTGTTGCATTCCTTTTTAAAGGTATTCAATCTCCCCTAACAACATTTATTCGAAGTACTTTATCACCTGCGCCGGGCTTCCCACCGCCGTACACCTCTCCGGTATATCTTTTACAACCGTTGATCCCGCTCCGATGATGCTGTAATTCCCGATTTTCTTTCCCTGAATTATTTGCATCCCAGTTCCCAGTTCAACAGCATGCCCGATCTCGCTCATTCCCGAGATATTTGCCGACGGATAACAAGTGACAAAATCCTCTAGAACAGCATCATGTCCTACCGTACAGTCGAGATTGATAATTACATGTCTGCCAATAGTGACATTGACCGTAATGATCGTATGCGCACAGATGATTGTTCCTTCACCGATTGACACATACTCCGACATCTCGACGCTCGGATCTATGATGGTTCCGAATTTGATGTCCGGGTTTTCTCCCCTTATGCGGGACACGATCTTCTCTCTTGTTCTCGCCGAACCGACGGCTATAACGCAATAAGCACCCGGATACTTCTTTAGATCGTCTTCATTCCCAAGCACCGGATACCCATTTATTGTTGTATTCTGTAACGTTTCATTTCCATCTATAAAACCCAAAAGATTCCAGGTTGGAGAGTTCTTATTGATACGCTCTACCGCCCAGACGACCTCTCTTCCAAATCCACCTGCGCCAATAATAATCAGATCTTTCATCACACCGCCCTCCTGTCTGCTTTCTGTAAAAAGCCACTGAGGGGTTGATACATGATGCGATCATATTTGTTCCGGAGGGCTCGCCCCCCCCTCGGTCATATGTGACTTATTTGAACGCTTCGCCGGCACACCAATATAAATTCCTTTTTCTTCTATATTATGTATAACAACAGCACCGGCACCAATCGTTATATCCGGACAGATATTGACATTATTGCTTACTGTAGCTCCTGCTCCGACCCATACCCTGTTTCCGATCTTTACGGTTCCGCACAGATGTGCACCAACCGAAATGTGACTATAATCGCCAACGATACAGTCATGGTCTACAGACGCAGATGTATTTACAATGCATCCCATCCCTATTTTTGTTCCCGGATTGACTACGGTTCCTGCCATCACTACCGTTCCCCCTCCGATCTCTGTATCATCTGCTATCACTGCATCCGGATGGATCAGTGTCGGAAAACTTCTTTCCTTGTTCCGTTCCATAAGTTTCATTCTTATGAATGGATTTCCGACGGCAACAAACAAATCTCCTTCAAGCTCTCGATCTCTTGTATCCGGTCCTATCACCGGGTAACCGAAACATTCCTTAACACTTGTATCATTATCAAGGAACACGATATCCTCATATCCCTTCCTTTTAGCGATGTCCGCTACAACTTTTCCATGTCCACCAGCGCCTATGATGATCAATCTGTTCCGGCTGTCGCCTCCCATTCTGTCTTCACCCCTTCCAGCGTTCCCATAAATTCTTCCATCGTTGCCGATGTGTCTGAGCTGATTCCGTCACGTTTTACAACCGATTTTATCGTATCCATCACGATCTTCAGGTCGTTTGTAAACGTAATGTTTTTTGTATACCGGACATCCATTGCCAGGCGCTCTTCCCATGAAAGGCTATTTCTTCCATTTGCCTGTGCATAGCCGGTAAGTCCCGGTCTTACATCATGTCTCTGATGCTGTTCATTGTTATATCTTTCTAAATAGCGAACCAGAAGCGGTCTCGGCCCGACGATACTCATATCCCCCTTGATGATATTGAACAACTCCGGAAGTTCATCGAGCGAAGTACTGCGAAGGAATTTGCCAAACTCTGTCAATCTGTATTCATCCGGCAATAATTCTCCGTTTTCATCCCTCTCATTCGTCATTGTTCGGAACTTATAGATCTTGAAGATCTTCTCGTCCCTTCCCGGTCTTTCCTGTATATAAAGCACCGGTGATCCCAACTTGGTCCTGACCAAAATCGCTGTAATTCCAATGACAGGACTTAGTACGATCAGTGCTCCCGTCGAGAGAAAAACATCCAGAACTCGCTTAAAGAAGGCCTCATAGATGCCCTTCGGCCTGTGGTTATTCTCTTTCTTTTCCAACAGCTGCACGATTCCGGCAACTGTTCCTGCCAGTGCAGCAATTCCAACGATAATCTTGATTACTTTGATCGTTTTTCTCCACATCCGATGCTCCTGTTCCGGGTCGATTGCTTTCCTCTACTCAACTCAGATTTCGATCATTCAGATCACTCAAAACATCTATGCACAATCTCAATCACGATATCTTGCTCTTCTTTCGTCATCTTATTATCACTTGGCAGACACACGCCCCTTCGGAAGATATCCGCCCCCGCATCCGGAACATTTTTCCCTTTCTCAGCCACTACAAAGTCCTGATTCCGGTAAATCGGTTGCAGATGCATGGGTTTCCAGATCGGTCGTCCTTCCGCATTGTAGGATTTTAGTGCCGCAAGGATTTCTCCGGGACAGGACGTTCCATGTTCGGAGATCCAGAGTTCATCTTTGTCACTCCGCACCGTCCGGCACATGGCCTTCGGATCGATGAGTATACAGCTCAGCCAGTAATTGGGTTTGCTGTTCTTTTCATCGAAGGGGTTCATGGTGACCGGAAGATCTTTCAGACCGTCTTTGTATCTTCGGTAGATCTGACGCTTCTGCTCGATATGTTCATCCAGATAGGGGAGCTGACCTCGCAGGATGCCGGCGATGATGTTACTCATCCGGTAGTTGTAGCCCAGCTCTTCGTGCTGATACCAGGGCGCTGCCTCCCTGCTCTGGGTGGACCACTTGCGTACTCTGCTCGCGTCCTCTTCGGAATCTGTCAAAAGAAAACCGCCGGAACTTCCGGTAATAATCTTGTTTCCATTTCCGGAGAGGATACTCACATCTCCAAAACTTCCGGTCTGCGCTCCCTGAAAAGACGCGCCGAAGGACTCCGCCGCGTCTTCCACGATCAGTACCCCGTGGCGATCCGCGATCTTGCGGATCTCATCGATTTTTGCCGGGGATCCGTAGAGATGCGCCATGACGATGAGCTTCACGTCCGGATACTTTTTAAAAGCCTTCTCCAGTGCCTTCGGATCCATGTTCCAGGTTTCATGCTCAGAATCAATGAATACGGGCGTTCCGCCTTCATAGCAGATCGGATTCACCGTCGCGGCAAACGTCATGTCGCTGGCGAAGACCTTCTTGCCGGCCAGACTTCCCTGTCCTGCCGGAGGCTGTCCGTACAGCTTTTCTGCGCAAAGCCGGATCGCAAGATGCAAAGCGGCTGAGCCGGAAGCAAGTGCCACGGCGTATTTTCTGCCAACAATTCCTGCCACCTGTTCTTCGATGACATTTATGTTTTCTCCGACGGTAGATACCCAGTTCGTCCGGATTGCTTCATCCACCCACTTCTGCTCGTCACCGTGCATCGTAGGACTCGACAGCCAGATCTTATTTTCAAAAGGTTTTAACCCCTGAAATCTGGGATCGTTGATGTAATCCATAACGGTTCCCCTTTTCCCTCATTCACTTTTTATTAGTTGCTGGTAAATTAAGACTTCTTATTGATTGTTTCCGTTACAAAAAATACAAAATGATACTTCTCTTAACAAAAACCACAGTTCATACTGCTATAAAGAATGCTTGATGCTTTATGAAAGCCGAATAGATTTGAAAAACCCAACATAGAACTTCGCCTTAGAATGGCTGGTTTTTCAACTGTATAAAAAAAATGTCCATTACATCGTTTATGAAAAATAAAGAGTTGCAGGACATATTTATCTGAATATTTATTGCTTTGGTATCTATTATGTTACCTCTATATGACCAATTTTGCAACCAATTCTTACATTTTTCTTAGTTTTCATATATCCTCCCGATACTGGTCGATATTTCTTTTTGTGCAAGAAAAAAAATCCTCGCATCAATCTGCCATGGATCTCGTTTCTTCGATTTCGTTTTCTTTTTTTCACGCTTTGCCGGTACATTCTACCCTCGCCCTTTTTCTCCAACAGGACGTCCTACAAAGCCTCGTCGGGTATTCGGTACGGAAATGCTCGCAGCAACTAGACGCACCTGTTTTCCGTTACTAAAATACCTTGGTGCAAACCCATCTCCAAAGAGACGATTAAAAGTATAAGTTTCAGTATGACTTGAACGCCATCCTGTCCATGCTCGTTTTCACACGCATCATTTACCCAGGTTCAAAAAGATCTTCCATGGAGCTGGCCCAGAAGTTTCTTGAAAAACCAGAATGCGAACTTCATCAAGTGTATAGAGCATTGGAAGTTTTATCGAAAGAAAACGACTTCTTTCAATTGGGGTATTCGTTTGAGGTTAGGATCTCAACAGCGAATCCTGTTATTTTGTCCCAAACATATTTCACATCCGAATCCAAAACATCATACTGGGTCTTCTTGCCTTTTATACTCATCTCTATTACTTCAAGTGTACTTCAATGTCAACTTCAAGTTCACGTGTCGAGCCATTATTCAACAGTAACCATTTCCGGATTTGTTTTATAATATGTTGCCCTTGAAACCTTGCTCTTCACTAAGTAATCGTTATTTTCCATATTTCCGAGGATCTGTTTTCGTAGATATGTAGAATCACTGATTCCTAAATGTGCTGCTATTTCTGCGACCTTACGAGCTTTCAGGTAACAGAACGACAGTACTTTTCCATCAAGGTTTGTTCCCCCCGGAACAGGAGCGAACGTAAGCACAGGTAATGTTTCATCCTCGACGCCTTTTTCATAAGTCAAATCGGGAAGTACCAAGGTAAAATGATCTGAGGAAGAATATATATAAGGTTTATGTGCTTCATCAGCAGTTGCATATTCTTCTGTTATCTTATCAAATCCGGTACCTGCAGCCTCCATGACATTACAAGCTACCAATACCCCTGATATCAACTCGTTTCTTCTTTTAGAGATGACTCCTGATAAGTCATACGTCTTACCAAGCTTTTCTCCCCTGTAAAAACCACCTGGCGATGATATCTCCAATCGATCCTTAAATAGATCTACTTGTATTTGTGTTCCATCCAGGTAATAATCGCGATGAGCCACTGCATTAATCACGCCCTCAAACAGCGCTCTTGCTGGATATGCATCTATGTTAATTCGCTCATCAGGCATTTTTACCATTGAATGATTCATTCTCTGCTTTACAAAGGCCATAATATACTCAATCGAGCTTGTAATATTTCCACAAAATTTATTTATAGTAACAATTCTTTCGCTACCTTTATTAAACCCGGAAAAAACGGAACATTGAACCTCTGTTTTCTTTCCCATATACTCATCAAGAAACAAAACAGCTCCATTGAGCAAATATCCATTCTCATTCACAAAGCCTAATGACTTAAGCGCCTTTTCTTTAAGACTTGCTCCATCATTATGTTTTTCATAGAATTCACACAAATCTGTCAATTTATCCCAATCGTATTTCACATCCGAATCCAAAACATCATATTGAGTTTTCTTGCTTTTTACGCTCATCTCTATGATTTCTTCATAAGTGGCTCCATTTGTGAAACCATCCCTTCTCATATAAATTGAAGGGATATTCTTGTACTTCAGAATAACAGGTTTTACCGGTGATTCATCTACGCGCACTTTAATGATAAAACGCTCGTTCCCTTTGATCTCATATCTGATAAATGAAATCTTCATTGCCGGTCTGGGTGTCAAATGCTCATTCACCTGATTATTAAAATAGTTTCTTTCGTTATCCGCGCTCTTTCTATCAAATCCGATCAGCTTATTTGTTTTATCCTCTACACCAATGTAAAACTCTCCGCCGAGAGCATTTGCAAACCCGGCAATACTTTTCAGCCAACCAACAACATCATCGCGATTCAAGATTGATTTTGCTTCAAACCTATCGTTCTCTAACTGCAGATCTTCAATTATTTCTTCCAGATACATTTGGTTTCACCCTCTTTTCTTGAACTACTTCAACATTACTTCAAGTGCGCTTCAAAGTCAACTTCAAGTTCACTTCAAAGTCAACTTCAATATCACTTCAATTAAGCTTCAAATAGGTTGAAGAAGAGCAGAAACGGCTGAAGCAGGAGTAAATCAACCGTGCATTGAAGTTTTTTATACGCACAAATTATATGTTGTGTGTACTTTTACCTAAATCCTATTCCTAATGAATATGGGGACACCATGAGAAAATGTATGGTGAGAGACTGAGCGCAGTGGCTCCGGATATGAAACTTAAGAAGGGATATGCGGTTATTATAAACAGGGAATTTTCCTTTTGAAGTTAAGATACCAACAGCGTGTCCTGTTGATCGTTCAAGAATGAGCACAGAAGCTCTGAAAATGAAACTTGAGAAGAAATGTGCAGACAGGCAGGGCGTTCGAGACCTGCTCACAGCGACTTAATGAAATCCAGATCTTTTTTAAGTACCACCTCAACTGGCATATCAAGCCAGTTTTTTCCTGATCTTGAAACTGCGTCTATGTATTCTTTGTTTTCAAAAACTCTTTCCACACGCTTAACAACATCATCCATTGCCGAAACATTTCTAAGTGTTTCGTCTGAAATGATATTCTTTTCAATACAGGTTCTAAGCTGCCTCTTGTCTACCTCATCAATTAAATAGCATATATCAAATACTTCCTTATATCTTTTCTACTTCTTCTCTTAAATTCATAAACTCAAAGCACCTCCAACTGTATTTGATTCATAAGCGTGTTACCATTTCGGAACATGCATGCATAATCCTCAATAAGTCCAAAATCCATCTCGTCTACTAAGTTCCTATAGCTTTGTATTATCTCCTTGTATAAATCAAATGGGATACTTTTTCTAAAACGCATAAGTTCTATGAGCATCCGTTCCCTGTCATATATCCTGATGCTCGAATTGTTATACTTCATCTCTATTATGCCGGGTTCGAATATTTCATCTTTTAAGAAAGACTGTATGACTCTTTGATCTTTAATTCTTGAATCCTCTCTACGAGTTGCAAGATGAAAATGATCCGGTATTACGTCTGTAAGCGAATGATAATAAAAAGCACTTTTTCCGGTAAACACTGCCCGCGGAAATTTGTGTGCTATTACATCAAGGTCAGAAACATTTCTCTCTGTGGAATAAACTCCCTTTTCTTTCATAAAGAGGTCTCCATTATTCAGTTCTTTCTTAATCTTATAATCCGATCCATATTTTTCTATGCATTCATTATAGGTAAGGACCATGTTGTTCCTCCCTCCTTGTATTTTGGGTTTTATTAAATCATACACACGAATATATTATTGTGTGTATGATTACTCTAATAATACCGCGACATATGGAGCAAATCAACCGTGTATTAAAGTATTCATACACACAGAGCATATATCGTGTGTATTTTTACCTAAATACTATTCTGAATGAAATAAATGAGAACACCATGGGAAAATGTTTGGTGAGAGAATGAGCACAGAGGCTCCGGAAATAGATCTTAAGAAATATGCAGATATGCTATCTGATAGATTTTTTTACTTATAAAAACCGGGCCGGCAGATGCCAGCCCGGGATGAGGGTTCTTATGCGCATTTATGTGCGGAGACGAATGCCTCGAAATTCTTGTCATATCCATTGTATGCCAGTGTCACCGGTCTGTGGAGATCCAGTGAAAGCAGGCCAAGTACGGATTCAGCATCGATGGTGCTATGTCCGCTCTGAACATCTACATAGAAATCAACCTGTGACGCGAGAGCCACGAGCTGCTTGATATCATTCATGTCATTGAGTTGAATATCACGGCATTCAATTACCTGTCCCATTTTTTGTACTCCTTCTTTTTCCCGCCGGAACAACTCCCCTGCGTCCGGCTATCCAAGTCTCTGGTTGCATTTTGTTTCTCTTTTTCCTAAATGTTGCTACTGTTTCGTTTCTTGCATTTCCAGTTGCTGCTCTGTACTGCTGTTGTGTTTCTTTGTAGCCTTTTGTTTCCTTGTTCCACTTTTTTCAGACAGATGCTTCCTAATTCACCTGTTTCAGGAACAGTACCTATTATAGCAACCATAAGAAACAAATTCCATATCATGGATCTACCTTTTTTTTTACCGAAGCTAGTATTTCTGCACATAGACGTATAGTTTTTATTGTGCACTATTGTGGTAACATAAGGTATTTCGGTCACACATACAGTGTCTGGTATGTGATTATAAGGTTTTGCTACTCATTTCTTGTCCTTTTGGTATTATTCAGGCACAAATCGCATGCTATATATGTCAGATTCATGTCCTCGTAATTAAAATGTCATTTTCGTGTACCGTGATTTTTCACCTGTAAAAAGCCCTTATTTTAAGCCATTTTGGAAACTTTCGTAAACGTTTTCGTGCGTTCGGCACGGTTTTGCACAGTTATTATTCCTGATATTCGGTTGATTATGGTATGGCTTTTACCCTATTTTTGTGAAATAATATATACAACTTTAAAATATTTTGTTAAAACGGCAACAATATGGTCACTTGATTATATTATTTCCGTGACACACACATGAATGGGGGGAATTTTATGAAAACAGCAGGTAACAAATGTTGGAAACGATTGCTGTCTCTTTTGTGCATGTTTGCCATGGTTCTCGGCACCATCGCCGGAGCCGGCGCATACACAGACGCTGAGGCGGCAGAACAGACGCTTCTGAACACCTACGGTGTCACCTTCAAGCACTCGGGCACCTGTATCAACCTTTATCAGCTCAAGGACGCGTCCCAGCTGGCAGCTCTGAAAAAGAACTTCAACAGTATCACGCTTGAGAATGAGATGAAACCGGATTCTCTGATGTGGGGAAGCGGCACCCTGAGTGTGAGCCAGGCAAAGAACCAGGGCTACTACATTCCGGACAACTACAAGGAGAGCCTGGTGCCCTCCATCAACTTCAGCACTGTGGATCAGGTTATGAAGATCTGCCACGACAACGGCATCAAGATGAGAGCCCACACGCTTCTGTGGCACGCTCAGACGCCGCACAGATTTTTTCATCAGAACTACAACGAATCCCAGGGCTTCGTAAGCAAGGATCAGATGGACGCCCGTCTGGAGATGTACGTAAAAACTGTCATGAATCACGTGTACACCAGCAACTACGCGGACGTCGTGTACGCCTGGGACGTTGTCAATGAGTACATCCACGCCACCAACTCCGACTGGGAAAGAGTCTACGGAAAAATGGGCAACTACCCGTCCTTCTGCAAAAAGGCTTTCCAGTTCGCCTATGAGACGCTGGAGTACTTCAAGAAGACGAATTCCGTCGAGCTCTTCTGGAACGATTTCAACACCTATATGGACGCGGACAAGGAGCTTGCCATCGTCAATTGGATCAACGGCGAGAAAAAAATCTGCTCCGGTATCGGTATGCAGTCCCACGTGGGAACGAACTTCCCGTCTCCGGATTACTACTGCTCAGCATTGAATAAGTTCCTTGCTGCAGGCTATAAAGTGCAGATCACGGAAATCGATGTATCCAACAGCGGTCAGACGGATTTCGACAACTATGTATATCCGCTCTTCAAGGGCATCTGCGCGGCACAGAAGAAATACGGCAGAATCACAGGTATCACCTGGTGGGGTCTCTCTGACCAGACTACCTGGATCAGCAACCAGAAACCTCTGCTCTTCTCTGCACCCGGCGTTCCGAAGTCCTGCTACTACAAGGTTCTGCAGGCCTACACGGAGACCTTCGGACAGGGCGGCGTAGTTCCGACCGCGGCTCCAACAGCCACACCGAAGCCTACCGAGGCACCCAAACCGGTCGTTGAACCGTCTTCCGCAGCGAAGATTTCCGAGGGATGGTACTACATCAAAAATGTTAACGCTCAGAAATATCTGACCGTTAAGGATAACCAGGCGAAAAACGCCGCAAACATTGAACTGGCAACAGGAAGCGGCAGCAACGGACAGAAGTGGTATGTATCCTACAACAATGACGGCTACTTCACTCTGAAGTCCAAAGTAGGTGATTTCAACGCCGATATCGCCTACGGCGCGGATGAAGACGGCGCAAACGTTCAGCTGTACGAGAACTACGGCGGTGGGGCTCAGCAGCTTCTTCTGAAAAAAGCCTCCGGCAACAACACCTACTACATCTTCACCAGATGTTCCAACGGAACCAAAGCTTTCGACGCCGAGGGAGGCGGCAAAACCGACGGAACCAACATTGTGCAGTGGTCCTACAACGAGGGCAAGAACCAGCAGTGGGTATTCGAGGCCATCGCCCAGCCTACAGCTACACCGAAACCTACGGCAACTCCGAAGCCGACAGCTACACCAAAGCCAACCGCTACGGCAACGCCGAAACCCACAGCAACGCCCAAGCCAACGGCCACTCCGAAACCGAGACGGACAGTGAAGTACACTGCCATCGATCTGGACGGAGATGTAAGCCTGGGAAGACTGTTCTAAATCGATTTGTTTCTTAATTATTTTTGATCAGAAAACGGGAGAGGATGTCGCAATGCGACATCCTCTCCTTTTCCTTCGCTCATCAAAAATAATGATAAAATATTCCGTCTATGATACAATAAACGATATTATATTTGATACATTAAATGACGATATATTGATAAGAGAAAAGCGTTGAAAATCAGTAACTAACCACGTGGAGAAAGGATATGCTACTCATGGAAACCAGAGAGTCCGAAATACTGGAGTTTAAGAAATCCACCGCACAATTAAAGGAAGCAGTCATTTCGCTATGTGCCATGCTGAACAAGCACAACAAAGGCGTAGTCTATTTTGGCATTAAGGATGATGGAACCGTCTGCGGACAGCTGATCGGCAAGAGAACAACTGCTGACATTTCCCATGAAGTCCGGAATAATCTGAAACCGATTCCGGAGGTTTCCATCACCATTGAGACTTTCGAAGACAAGGATCTCATAAAGGTCAGCGCCAACGGGTCTGACACGCCGTATTCCGCCTATGGCAGATACTACACCCGAATGGATGATTCAGATATCTATATGGATTCCGCTCAACTCCGGAAATTCTTTGAATCCAAGAGTAATACCTACTCCCATTGGGAAGAGGAAATAACGCCTTACGGAATTGAAAAAGTAAATGAAGATGAACTGATCCGCTTCATCCGGGAAGCCAACGATACCGGCCGTCTGAATTATATCTACCGAAATGCCGAGGAAGCCCTGAACAAACTGAATCTGATGAACGAGGAGGGTCATCTCAATATGGCCGGTTATTATCTCTTCGGAAATGACGGTCCTGTATTATTGAAAGAAGTTGTCTATCCGACGGATGAACGGCAGTATTTCACAGATCTCAAACAGTTCAACGGCAATATTCTGGAGTGTATCCGGGAAGGCCTGAAGTATATTCAGAACAATATCCATTATCACGCTGCGATTGTCGGCACACGACGCGAAGAGACTCCGGAAATTCCGGTAGAAGCCTTGAAAGAGATTCTGATCAATTCCTTTGCCCACTGTCGATATCAAAAAGGCGACTACAACGAAATCTCCATCAGCAGATCCAACGTACGCATCTATAATCCCGGCAGTATCCTAAACGATACGAGTCCAAGGGACTTCGCCTCTGGAAAAGTCGGCAGTAAGATCCGCAACCCTCTGATTGCTACCGTTCTCTTCAAAAATGGCCTGATTGATGCCTTCGGTACCGGGTTCGATCGAACCTTTCATTTGTGTTCCCGGTTCTCCGTTAATTATGAGTATTGGAATGATGAATACGGGTTTACTTTTGTCTTCAAGCGAAGCAACGCCTATGATCGATCAGACGTCACCGGCAATACCTTCTACGATCCGCCATCGAATTTTCGCGGGGGACAATATGATCACTTTATCTCTCCAAGACCGACGTACACGGTCAAAGAACCCGCCGGTGTATATTTGTCCGCGACGGACTCGCAGATCCTGGAATATCTGCGCCAAAATTCTCATGCCACCATCGTTCAAATCTCCGCTGCCATCGGAAAATCCACTGCCACCACCCATCGCCATCTCGACCTTCTGGTTGAGACCGGGATGCTGGAACGAATCGGATCGAGAAAGACCGGATACTGGAAAGTGCAATAAATGCAATAAAGACAATGAAAAGGATGTCGCAACGCGACATCCTCTCCGTTTCTTTTTACTCTGTCCGCAGTGCGGTGACCGGATCGCTCTTGGCGGCTTTGCCGGAGGGCATCAGGCCTGCGATCATGGTCAGAATGACGCTGAGAATAATGAGACCGATCGCTGCCCCGACGGGGAGCACGGCGCGAATGTCCTCGACATTTGTCGCGGCGCGGATGATGATATTCGTCGGAATGATCAGGATCTCTGTGATTGTGATTCCGATGATACCGGCTAGAAGTCCTGTAATGAATGTCTCCGCGTTAAATACCTGGGCGACGTTGTGTTTGGATGCTCCGATCGCGCGGAGGATTCCGATCTCTTTGCGTCTCTCCAGTACGCTGATGTAGGTGATGACGCCGATCATAATCGACGATACCACCAGGGAGATGGCCACGAAGGCGATGAGCACGTAGCTGATGGCGTCAATGATCTTTGTCACGGATTTCATCATAGTCGCCACGACGTCTGTGTAGGTGATGACCTTGTCGTCCTCTCCCTCTTTTTCCATTCTCTTGTTATAGTCGTCGAGAATCTTCACGACGGCGTTCTTGGCCTTGAAGTCCTTCGCGTAGATATAGACACTGGTCGGCTTCTCCGGATCGGCGTAACCCAGCTTCGAGAGATTCTTGTCGAGGCTGTTTTTCTCCCCGGAAAACATGGACGACAGCAGCTCCTCGATCTGGCCTGCGTCCATATTCGTGGAAATCATGTCCGCGAAGGCCTCCGGGTTCGCCCTGAACATATCCCCCATGCTGCTGCCGAGTTTCGTCATCGTCTCGGTCATCGCCTGCGTCAGGACGCTCTCGAGCTCTCCGGCCACGCTTCCCATCACACTCTGAAGCGCGCCGCCGATCTGACTGGAAAGGGCGCCGGCCACGCCGCTCATCGTATCCGAAAAAACAGACGCCAGGTTCTGCTCAAGGTTTCCCGTGTCGATCATTTTCGACGCGGCGTTTGTCATGACCCGCTTCGCCTCTTCCGTATTCAGATAATTCAGGAAGGCCTCTCCGATTTTGGTCGGCTGCGGCGCGCCATGTTCTTTCGCATATTCCTCATATCCGTTCACCAGAGCCGTGGAAAAATTCTGCAGCTGCTCGTTGGTTATTTCTACCTTTCGAAGTTTCTCCGTGATTGTGGACGACGCGTTCGCGATGACCGACGAACTGCCGCTGGAAGGATCGTTCAGATATCGGTTCAGTGTATTTCCGTCCGCAGGATCGAGGCCGTTCTGCGTCGCCCAGGCTCGATAACTGTCCAGAATCTGCATGAGCATCGCCGACACGTCTTCTGTGGTGACAGCCTCCGCGTTGCTCTCCTCGAGAATCTTTTTGATCTGTTCCCGGATGGTTTCCTGAGCATCCGGGCTCCACAGATAATCGCGGACGGCGCTGTTCAGTTTCGACAGATCCGTGGACGGATCCTTTGCCGCATAGTCGCCGAAGCCGGTAAGGATGGTTTCAAAGAGGCTCGTGAGCTCCTGCTTCGTCGCGTTGATCCGCACGCCGGACAGCAGTTCGCCGATCTCGTCGGCGCTCATCGAGGGCAGGGCGTCCTGCAGAGCTCCTGCGTCAATCATGCTTCCGAGATCCATGTTGCTGAAGTCGATCCCGCTCATATCTATGCCCCCGAGATTCATTCCTCCCAGATTAAGGCCGTCGGTCAAATCCCCGCTTCCGCCCTTCAGCGCATCGGTGTCGACAGAAAACGCCTTTGAAATGGCCTCCTCGTCCACGGAAAACAGCTTGCTCATATCGAAGCTGTCTCCGGCGTCCTCGTCAAACCTTTTTCCCGTAAAAACGTTGATGTCCCTGTCGGCCAGCTGGGCGCGAACCACCGGGCTGTCGGCCGCCTGCTTCATGGTATCCTCGATCAGTCCGTACGGATAGGAGATTCCCTGCTGCAGGGAACGCACCGTGCTTCCTTTCTTCGGCTGTACGATTCCGACGATCGTAAGGTCTCTGCCCTTCTTCACCAGTTTCTTCAGATACTCTTCGTTCCCGGACTTATCCGTCCAGACCTTGTACTCCCTGTCGTAGGCATAGTAGTCGCTGCCGGAAACCACCTTGAAGGTTCTGCCGAGGAAGGTGTCGTAGGTGTAGAATTCTTCTCCGGGAGATGAGGCCGCCACCACAACTCCGTCAGAATCCGCAGATCCATCGCTTAAGTTGTCGGACGAAGATAGAGCAATCAGCGAAGAACTCTCCGAAGATACACTTCTTTCTTTCAATGTTGGTTCCGGCAATACACCGGCTTGATCTCCTTCTGATTTTGATGACGCCGATCCACTGTCCGGCAACAGTGAAGAGCTCGACATCGGTTCCGATGTTGAAGTCGGCTTCAAGGTCAGGCTCGGCGTCGGGGCAGGCGTCGGCGTCGGCGTACTCCTGTTGTCCGTGAACGCCGCGATTTTATCCTGCAGGATCTTCTCATCCTTGATACCGAGCTGATAGAGCAGGACATCACTGACCGTCCCGTTTCCGGAGAGGACGAGAACAAGCTCGTTGTTCTTCTCCGGCCAGTGACCGGCCTTCACATCATAGGAATCCTCATAGAGGGGCTTCGATTTCGGGAGCGACGAGAAGATGTCGCTGCCGAGGGTTCCGCTCATCATGCTGCTGAAGTCCATCCGGCCCGTGGCGAGGGAGCTGAACATTTTGTTGGGGTTGAGCTGATAGATTTCCACGCCATCCGCTGCCGGCGTCGGTTTCGCCTCTTTCGTATCCGACGCTCCTGCTGCAGCTGTTTTCTGCGTACTCTTTGCCGCAGAAGGCGTGCCCGCATTGCCGGGGCTTGTCGTGCTCGAAGCCGGTACTGCCGTCGCCTTCAGCGCTTCAGCAGTCCCGGAGTTTTGCCTTCCTTCGCTTCCAGCTGCCGAATCTTCGATCCGGTAGATCTGCGGCGTGATCCCGTAGTTGTACTCAATGGCGTTGACATATTTGTCCACGCCGCTCTCCTCGCTGTCCAGAAATTTCTTGAGGGAGACAAGGTCATTGTTGCTGACCCCGGAGAAGAGCGAGTCTGCCATATTCATCACGCCGATTTTTCCATCCGGAGACGCCGAGACGGAGGAAGTATCCTCTGCCGCGGTGCCGCTGGTATCCGATCCCATCATCAGACTGGTGAGGTCGTAGCCCTGTTTCTCGATCTGCAGCGGATACTGAGCGAGCGCCTCGGCCTCCTGGGCGTCGATATAGCGGTTTGCGCCGCTGGAGAGCGCCATGATCATGGCGATGCCGATGATGCCGATGGAGCCCGCGAAGGACACAAGGAAGGTTCGTGCCTTCTTCGTCCGCAGGTTATTGAAACTAAGAGACAACGCAGTCAGAAAGGACATCGACGCGTGGCCCAGATTCCTGTGAACAGCCGGCGGAGCCTCTTTTTCAGCGATCCGGAAGGGATCCGTGTCATTCCTGATCCGGCCGTCCTGAATGGTGACGATTCTCGTGGCATATTCTTCCGCCAGCTCCGGATTGTGGGTGACCATGACTACGAGCCTGTCCCTTGCCACCTCTTTCAAAAGATCCATGACCTGCACGCTGGTCTCGGAGTCCAAAGCACCTGTGGGCTCATCCGCCAGAACGATATCCGGGTCATTGACAAGGGCTCTGGCGATGGCCACCCTCTGCATCTGACCTCCGGACATCTGATTCGGCTTCTTGTGAAGCTGCGCTCCCAGGCCAACCTTTCGAAGAGCCTCCTCCGCCCTCCGTCTGCGCTCCGCGCCGGAAATACCGGAGATCGTCAGAGCGAGCTCCACGTTTGCCAGTACCGTCTGGTGCATAATCAGGTTATAGCTCTGAAATACAAAACCGATGGTGTGATTCCGGTAGGAATCCCAGTCCCTGTCCTTGTATTTTCTGGTGGACGTTCCATTGATGATGAGATCTCCGCTGTCATATCGATCCAGACCACCGATGATGTTGAGTAGAGTTGTTTTTCCGGAACCACTGGGTCCGAGAATGGCGACAAACTCATTGTCCCTGAGATTGAGACTGACATCATCCAGAGCTTTCTGCACCAGATCACCGGTGCGGTATTCTTTTTTGATGTTCTTGATCTGTAACATATATTTACTCCTGTGTGGGGGTTCTTGTGTTCATTTAAGTCTCGCGCCACGAGACCTGGCGCGAACTTTGCGTCATCGAAGCCGGCATGGTTTCTATGCAAATTCCGGCAAATACCTGCGCATCCTCGCAGATCGGACTTACATGCTGAATATTTTACACCAAATTGTCACGAAACAGTCTAAACTTTCTATAAATACTATGAGAAAATACCTATAACACAAAAACGAAGAACTCCCCTGAGGCTCGTTCGGTCGCTCTGCCGTTCGCTGCCCGCGGGGAGTTCTTATCATCGCTTTATAGAAGTGTATCTGTAAATCATTTTACCATTATTCATTTCGTCAGGTCTTATCTGACGTCTACGTCTTCACCGTATTTTCCGTCGTCGCTCTCTGCCGCGTTTCCCACCGGGTGCTCATCCGTTTCTTCGACGTTTATTACCGCGCTCTGATTTGTTCCGGAGGATGCATCGGTTGACGTCACTCCCGGCGCAGCCGATCCGGTCGCTGATGCTGAATCCGTCGGGGTCGGCGAAGTTGTTGTACCTGCCGACGTATCCAGAGAACCGGTGGCTTTCTGTGTAGTGGACGGCTTCGTCGTGGCCGTCAGCTTCGGTGTAGAAGTCGCTGACTTCTTCGGCACGTGGCGGTAAATAATCGTCGTCATCTGCATGCCGTCTACCTTGTAGGTATCCACCATTGCGACCGTGTAATCCTTTGTCGGCGTCTTCTTCGGATTTACCGTATAGGTAATTGATTTGTTGTTTTCCTTGACGGGCTGTCTCTGGAAGTCGTGGGAGGCTTCCTTATCGGCTACCTTCACGTTATCGTACAGCGCCGTACTCTGTGTGGACTTGCGAACCGTGATCGTCAGATCCGTCGGTCTGCAGTTGTCAAGATTTTCCATATCGTTCCAGCTGGTCTGTGCCCAGACATGCACGCTTTCTGTGCCTGAAGTGTTTTTCAGATGCAAAACATTCAGCACATATCCGCTGTCGATCTTCTTCGGATCTGCCGCCTTGACTTCGCCGGAGTTCAGGAAGAGATGACCTGCGGAATCCACGTAGAAGGTGCGGTCTGCCGCCTTCTTGTAATCGGATGGTGTTGCTGATTCCTGAAGCGTGTAGGAATAGCCCGCTTTCACTGTCCAGGCATCACCGTCAATATCCGCGATTGTACCTGCTGTTTTTGCAACTACTTTGAGCTGACCACTCGTAAGCGGCGTCAGATCCTCGTTCAGGCTCTTCGGCGTAAGGGTCACTTTCTTTTCTACTGACTTCGGCGTTGTTTTTGCCAGGTTCATGTATACGTAAGCAGTTCCATCCGCCGCAACGTTCCTGCCGCCGGATTCTCCGCTCACGGTGATGCCATCCTCCGATCCACCGACAGTAATTTCCAGATCATGCGTCGGCTTCGTGACACCCTCCGGAACGGAATTTACATGAAGGTAGTAAATGCCATCGTCCAGCAGCACGGCGTGCAACGAGTTTACAGATTTTCCATTCGCATTCCTGTGACTCGTCCACTTCGAAACGCCCGAAACCGCCTGCTGATTGGAACCACGCAGTTCAAATTCAACACCTTCCAGCGGATCCCCCGTCGGTGTCTGCGCACAGAAATTCACAACTCTCTGTCCGGTTGTCGTCGTCGTTCCGATTACCTTGAGCTTGTCTGTATCACAGAACGAGGTTTTTCCGGAACCCGCAAAAACTTCCGCAGTCACTGTAAACGCAACGCTTTCGTCCTCTGTGAATTTCTTAAGAAGATCTTCATCCGCAGTGTTAAATTTCACATGGATCATCGGCTTCACGGAAGCGATTGCTTTTGCCGGATCAGAAGCATCTGCGTTCTTCGCCTCAAAGGACATCTCGCTCCATACCTTGTTGCCGGAAAGGCTGTATTCCCTGCCGTCCTTGTCTTTGCCCTTGATCGTAAGATTCGTCTGCACTTCCGCATTTGCGCTGTCCGCAAGACGGAAGTTCGACGGCAGTGCAAACACACACTCCGGGTGTTCCTGATCCGGTGAGAAGCACTGGCTTTTCTTCGCCGCCAGCGTCAGCTCCAGCTCGTATGTACTGCGCGGACTGAGCCCCGTCCAGTCGAAACTGTTTTCACTTTCCTTAGCCTCCGCCTTCAGCTCCACATCGTTCCTGGTCAGTTTTGCGGATTTGAAATACGGATTCAGCAACTCGAGCGTTTTTCCGCCCACGCCGACGAGAATCACCTTCTCGCCGCTGACAAGATTCTCATCCGCATCTTTCTTTGTAACGGCGTTCTTGCCGGACTTGCTGTTCTTTGCTTTGTTTTTCTTTTCCTTGCCGTCGGCTGCTTTTTCCGTCGGTGAGACAACGACATTCTTGCCGCCCTTGTCGCTTCCGGACACGACATCTTCTTTTCCTTCCGGCGCCGTGCTGTCGGAACTGCTCTTTGAAGAAGTTCCGCCGGCTGTTCCATCGGATACGGCTTTGGAATCATCCTGCTCCGCATTCTTCGCCGCGCTTTCCCCGGAACCCTGCGATGCTGTTCCCGAAACAGATACACCGGGGTCACTCACTTCCGCGCGCACGTCCCGCGCACCGACACCGGCCGCCACGGATGCCGCCATCACGACGGAGAGACCGAGGCCAATGATCTGATTCTTCTTTCTTCTGTTGTTCTTCACGCGGAAGAGCGCGATACATAATGTGCCTGCCGCGAGGAATAGGATAAGGTAGTGCAGCAATCCTCCGGCGTCTCCGGTTTTTACAGAGCCGGACTTACTTGTGGAAGAAGATGACTTCTTCGCGATATGCACAGCCACAACGTTGAAAAACAGACGCTGCTCATCGACGTATTTGTTTACCGTGATCGTATAGGGATTCTGTCCGTCTTTGACCGGGATCGGGTCAACCTTCAGCTCATATCTGCCGGCGTCCGAGAGACGGATATTATTGCTGCTGCTGAACTCCCATTTGTGTGCTTCGTTGACCGTTGTGCTCGCAAGCTCTTTTCCGTCCCGAAGCAGATGCAGACGGATTCCGCCTTTGTTCGGGCGAAGCTTGTCCGCGTCGTTGTTGTCCTCAAATACAACGTGTCCGCTGAGCTTGATCGTCGCCTTCTTGAGCTCCGGATCGTCGTCCGCGCCTGTGAGATTTACAACATCCAGCATCTGATCAGCGGCCGTTTCGAACGTGCTGTTCTGCGCGGAACTGTAGCGGATTGCCCCGTCTTCTCCGACCTGAAAGGATACCGTCGCCGCCAGGTTGTAGGAGCCCTTTGTGTCTGCCATTGTTTTTGCAGGCTTTTGGGTCTGTACCAGCTGATAAGAACCGGCCGGAAGAGACACCGAGAGAAGACCTTTGGAATCTCTCGAGAGTTCCGCATTTATCTCTTTGCCTTCGGAATTCAGGATTTTGAAGGCGCCGTCCGCGAGCACTTCACCGTTGACATTCACGTTCCGGATCAGAACCTGGTGCGTAAGCTGATCCGGGAAATCGATCGTGTACGATGCCGAAGAGCCGGAGACAAGGGCGTATTCTTTTCCACTTCCCTCCGAGACAAAATATCCGTCGATGTTCACGGAAAATGTGTCGTCCTTCGAACCTTTCATTTTTGTGAAGCCTTCATCCTGCCCGTTCGGGTAGACGTGAAGCTTTCCGTCCGGACCAATCTCATAGTAAGCCGAAACGTTTGCCCCACTTGCAGTGATCGTTGTCACGCCGGACTGACTTGTGCCGTTGATTCCGCCCGTTCCGTTCACAGACGGCTCAAAGAAAGACGGAAAATCGTACACCATCTCCGATCCGTTCCATAAGCTCCCGGCGTTCTCGGCAAATGTCAGATTCAGCTTGTATTCCTTCGTAGGATCCACATTCCACTCCGCTGCCGTTCCAGGAAGTTGCGCAGTCGCCGCTGCCGTTTCGTCCGAAAGTGCCGCTTTCGTACAGCAGTTGTTCAGGATGCCGCCGTTGTCCGCTGCCGCGACAGGAGCCGCCTGCAGAAAAGAGCCTCCCACCGAGAGACTTCCGGCCATAAGCAGCCCCAGCGCTCTAGTCAAAAACCTGTTTGTATTTCTCATATTCTGCCCTCATTTTTTGCTCTGTATTCTGTATATTGATCATCGCATACCCGCAAATCGTATCTTAGATATTTCTTTCATTTTATCATGAATTTCATCCCAAATATATGCCAAGTTCCGTAATTGAGTAATTTTTATGTATATTTGATACAACTTGTAGTTGTCTTAAAATCCGAACAACTACGACAAGTCGCCTGGAATCATGCCATCATCTGCGGCAGATGGATGAGCACATAGCTGAGCGCGAGGATTCCCGCTGTATCGAGAGCCGCCGCCTTCATCATACACATGGCGTATTTCTGATTCCCGACGGCGTCCTGATTCAAAGCACCGCCCCGGATGTCCTTCGCCAGAAGAAGGCCGGCCGCGATATTGATCACCATCCCCAGCATCCCGATGGCGAACAGAATCAGCATGTATTTGTCCGACACGATGCGAATCCCCTTCATCATACGGAGATCCGGAAAGCCGTTAAACTTTTTGACCAGGATCATGGCGAATTCCACCACGCCGTAGATGACATTCGCAAAGATCACCATAAACAGGGTCGATACCCGGCTTCTCGCCTGCATCTCCGTCATCTCCTGATCTTTTTTCCGCCCGCTGCTCTGATCACTGAAAACGCCCTCCTCGATTGCTTCCCTGCGTGCCCTCGACAACCGGGATGCAGCAAAAACAGCTCCGAGAAGCGGTAGTACGATCAGGCTCACTGCCAGCTTTGCTATGTAGTTCATCATTCGTTCTCCTTTTCCTTTGTTGTTCGCCCAAAGCGGCGAAGCATTTGGCTGTCATAGAAATTCCGAACGCATTTCCTGTGACGGAACAAAGTCCGCAAGCGGACTTCGACTCCCCCATCCCCTCAATCCTGAGGGGAGCGCAGCAGGACTTTGGCGCGCGAGCAGAATCGCGAAGCGATCTTCCCATCTGCGAGCTGCGCATCCCGCGGAGCGTTTTTGTCTCATAGGGAATGCGGAGCAATTTCTATGAGACAAAAGAAGGTATAACCCATTGGTCATACCCTCGCAGTTTCCTGTATCTTCAAGCTTTTTATTCCTTCCAGTTCCTGACCTCTTCTCTGATCCAGTCCTCAAATCTTGCCATCCCTTCGCCGGTTTTCGCGGAAACAGGGAAGATCCGGATGTCCGGGTTCAGCGATTTCACCCTCTTCTCGCAGGCCTCGAAGTCGAAGTCGAAGTATTCTTTTGTGTCTGTTTTTGTCAGAAGAAGCGCGTCGCACGTCTCAAACATGAGCGGATACTTCAGCGGCTTGTCGTCGCCCTCGGGAATGCTGAGGATCATAATATTCCTGCCGGAGCCGGTATCGAATTCCGCCGGACAGATGAGGTTTCCCACGTTCTCGAGAAAGACCAGGTCCAGATCCTGATCCCCCATGGCGCGAAGGGCACGCTCCGTCATCCCTGCGTCCATATGGCACATACCGTCGGTGTGTGCCTGAATCGCTCTCGCCCCGAGCGCCTCGATGCGGAGGGCATCCACGTCGGAGGCGATGTCGGCCTCCATGACGCCGATCCGGAGTTCTTCCTTCATGTCGGTGATGACACGGGAAAGAAGGGTGGTCTTGCCGGATCCGGGTGAGGACATAAGATTGATCATCAGCGTTCCGTTTTTCTTCATCTCTGCCCTTAAGCAGTCCGCGTCTCTGTCGTTGGATTCGGTAACAGACTTGTTCAGCTCGATAATTCTCATACCTCTTCTCCTCCTTCTCTCCAGATCGCTACTTCCTTCTTCAGCCAGTCAATCCAGGCGTCGAAGCCCTCGCCGGTCTTTGCGGAAACAGGAAGTACCGGCATGTCCGGATTCAGTTCCTTCACGTATTTGCGCAGGGCGTCTTCGTCGAAATCAAAGACCGGTTTGACGTCGATTTTTCCGATCATGAGCAAATCGCTGACCGTAAACATCAGGGGATATTTCAATGGTTTGTCATCGCCCTCGGGAACGCTGAGAATGCAGACTTTCTTTGCCGCGCCGATATCGAATTCCGCCGGACACACGAGATTGCCGACATTCTCGAGAAAAAGGATGTCGATGTCTTCCACGCCAAGCATCTCAAGACCGCGTCGGGTCATGTCCGCGTCCATGTGACAGGAACCGCCCGTGTGAAGCTGAATCACTTTCGCGCCTGCCTCCTGTACCTTCGCCGCGTCGACATCGCTGTCGACATCGGCCTCCATGACGCCGATCCGGTAGGTGTCTTTGAGGGCGTGGATCGTGCGGACGAGCGTTGTCGTTTTGCCGGCACCCGGGGATGCCATCAGATTGACAAGGAAGGTACCGTGCTCTTTGAGATGCGCGCGCACCTGCTCTGCCACTTTGTCGTTGTCTGCCAGGATATTTTCTTTCGTCTCCAGAATATCGTATTCACGTTTATTCATCTTTGTATTCCCTTTACATCCTTGTCATATAGTGTGTACTTTCCGTCCAGCGCTTCCCGGGTGAACTGCTCGATCCACTCAAGGGCGGCCTCGTAGTCTCTCTGTTTCAGAAGTTCCCAGGATTTCAGTGTATGCCGGTACAGGACTTCCGTTCCGTAGATCCTGCAAAAACGCTGCCACATGGCAACACACGGCACACGAAAGGTAATGATGATCAGCGCGAGCATCGGGTTCTCACCGAGCTGGGCGAGCTCCCTCTGAAAAGACAGGGCTGACTCCGCCGCATCCTGAAAACTCTCGGCGGTCCGGATCTGCTCAACGATCTCCCTGAGACCGTCCAGCTGTTCATCCGACACGCGGTCCAGTGCCTTTCGGATGGTCAGTCTCTCCAGCGCCCACCGGATCTCCAGGACGGAGCGGATATCATTGTCGCTGAGAACATCTCCCTTGAGACGCATGATCGCGTTCAGCGTCTCAACCGTCGCTGTCTTCTGATAGTCCGCGACAAAAATCCCCTGCCTCGGAATCACTTCGAGAAAGCCCTGGCTCTCCAGAACCGCGATCCCCGTATTGACGATTGTACGGCTGACGCCCATTTTTTCCGCAAGTTCTCTCTCCGGCGGGATCCGGTGCTGCACCGGCCACTCCCCCGACAGGATCATCTCCTGAATCTTCCGGATGAAGAGCTCCCTCTGGGAGGGCATCGTCAGTTTCTCAATTTTCATGTATCTATCCTCACGCCGTGATCTGCTGTCTACATTCTCTACGTGTACCGTACACCGCTCTTTCCACCCCAGCGCAGCTCGCAGCTGAAAAATTCCGCTTATATGGCTTTCGTCCGCAGTGCTCTTCGCTCTGTATCGTCTGGCTACGCCGAGGCTTTCTGATGCGTGCTATTCGGGCAAGCAGGCAAGTATTTGGTCGAGTTATTTAAGAACAACTATACTAGCTCTTTGAAACCGTCTCCGCAACATTCATCTTCCGGCTCCGGAACCTCTATCTCCTTGATCAGAAATTCGTTTCCCTGAATCAGCCAGGTGTGGTCACTGCCGCAGTGCGGACACTTCTTTGCATATTTTACCGTTTCGTAGCTCTTCCCGCAATCCCCGCAGAGGGTTACCGCAGGGATTTTTTCGATGAAGAGCTCAGTTTCTACCAGAAGGGGCGTGCGCTTGCGCGCCCACTTCCAGCAATCCTGCAAATATTCCGGAACGACCGTCGACACCTCTCCGAGGCTGATCGTCACTTTGCTGATGGAGGAGAGGTTATGTTCCTCCGCTACCTGTTTCAGATCTTCCGCCACTCGGAAGACTACACCCAATTCGTGCATATCTGTTCTCCGTTTACAATTGCATATAGCTTCTTTGTACAGTTTTTTCATCACAGGAAGACCGTTACCGGCAAAATTTCTGTGCCACACGGCCCAAACTCACAAACGCATTATCCCTTATGATTTTTTCTTCCCAAACTTGATGTGGATCGCCTGTTTCGCCGCGTAAGGAATGATGTATTTCATCTTGTCCTCGCTCTTTCTCATCACGGAGCACTCCGGATTCTCGCGGATCAGTCTGATGGCGTCGAATTCACACTTGGTCGTGCAGACGCCGCAACCGATACAGTGGTTCTCATCTACGACGCTGGCACCGCAGCCCAGACATCTGGCCGTCTCTTTTTTCACCTGCTCCTCGGTAAATACTGCCTTCGGATCACGGAAGGTCTTCGGCGCCACATCGGTTCTTCTTCCCGGAATCTGACGGGAGGAGTTGTCGTAGCTCTCCACAAGGATGTCATCCTTGTCAAGCTCCACGTAATCGTTCTGATTTCTTCCGATCGTCAGGGAAGTGTGGGGTTGTACGAAACGGTGAATGGAGATGGCTCCCTCTTTTCCTGCAGCGATGGCGTCAATTGCAAACTTCGGTCCGGTGTAAACGTCTCCGCCGACAAAAATATCCGGCTCTGCGGTCTGGTAAGTCTTCGGATCAGCCACTGCGCCGTTTCCTCTTCCGAGCTGTACGGCAGTGCCCATGAGAAGGCTTCCCCACTCGATACTCTGTCCGACAGCAAGTACTACGTGACGGCACGGAATGGTAATGGTCTCATCCTCTGCGTAGGTCGGGTTGAAACGCCCCTGCTCATCTTTGACAGCAAGACATTTCTTGAAGACGATTCCGGATACGTTTCCGGTCTCGTCCTTGAGGATTTCCTTCGGTCCCCATCCGCAGCGAATCTCAACGCCGTCCTCTTCGGCCTCGGCGATCTCGTCCTCTGCTGCCGGCATGATGTCTCTTCCCTCGAGACAAAGCTGTGTCACCTTTCCGGCGCCCACACGGACAGCGTCTCTGGAACAGTCGATGGCCACGTTTCCGCCTCCGACTACAACCACATCTCCCTGAATATCGTATTTCTCATTTGCGTTGATTTCTTTGAGGAAGTCAACGGCCGTGGTCACGCCTGTGGCGTCTTCGCCGGGCACGCCAACCATGCGTCCGCCCTGGCAGCCGATGGCAATGTAGAAGGCCTTGTATCCCTGCTCGCGGAGTTCTTCAATGGTGATGTCCTTTCCGACTTCCACGCCGGTGCGGATCTCCACACCCATAGCGCGGATGACATCGATCTCGGCTTCAACCACATCCTTCTCCAGCTTATAGGACGGGATTCCGTACACAAGCATACCGCCGGCTTTCTCGTTTTTCTCGAAGACGGTCGGAGCGTATCCTTTTTCCGCGAGGTAGAACGCGCAGGAAAGTCCGGCTGGTCCGGCTCCGATGATGGCGATCTTCTCATTGGAAAAATCACCGTCGACCTTCGGAATGACCTTCTTCGGAATGTAGCGGGTCCCGGCGTCGAGGTCCTGCATCGCGATGAATTTCTTTACTTCATCGATGGCAATGGCCTCATCAATGGTTCCTCTCGTGCAGGCGTCCTCACAACGGCGGTTGCAGATATGTCCGCAGATGGCCGGAAGCGGGTTGTTCTTCTTGATCAGCGCCAGCGCCTCCTGATATCTGCCCTGAGAAGCCATCTTCAGATAACCCTGTACGGCAATGTGTGCCGGGCAGGCCGTCTTGCACGGAGCGGTTCCGGAGCGGTAGGACTCGATCCGGTTATTGTCTCTGTAGTTCCAGTCCCAGTCCTCTTTGGTCCACTTCTTCTCGGAAGGAAGCTGATGTTTCGGATACCGGGCCTTGCTTCCGTCTTTTTTGCAAAGTTTCTGACCGAGCTTTACAGCACCTGCCGGGCAGTACTCCACACAGCGTCCGCAGGCCACGCAGTTCTTCGCGTCCACACGCGCCACGTAAGCGGAGCGGGAGAGGTTCGGTGTGTTGAAGAGCAGAGAGGTACGAAGGGCGTAGCAGACATTCACGTTGCAGTTGCAGATCGCAAAAATCTTGTTCTCTCCGTCGATGTTCGTGATCTGGTGCACAAAGCCGTTCTCCTCGGCCTTGCGGAAGATTTCCATTGCCTCTTCACGGTTGATGTAGACACCGCCCTTGTTGGTCTCGACAACGTAGTCCGCCATGTCGCCGACCGCGATACACCAGCCATCCTCCACATCACCGCAGCCTTCATCGTAGGTCTTGCGGCTGCGGCGGCAGGAACAAGGGGATTTCGCATACTTGCCGTCGTACTTATCAAGCCAGTGCGAAATCTTCTCGATATCAATGGCCTCGTTGTTCATCTCGACCGCCTTCTCCACCGGAATGACATGCATACCGATTCCGGCGCCTCCCGGAGGAACAATCTTTGTCACCTTCTCCAACGGCAGTCTTGTCATATGCTCAAAGAACAAACCCAGTTCCGGATACTCTTCAATGAGATCCTTATTCATGTTGGAAAACTCTCCGGATCCAGGAACAAACATCGGAAGGACGTACTGCTTCTCATGCTGCTCGTTCTCGTAGTTCCACTCGAGCAGTCCCGTCCAGGACATATGATCCAGCATCTCCTGAAGTTTTGTGTCCTCAATACCGGACAGTTTCTTCAACTGCGCGAACGTCTTCGGCTTGCGGATTCCTCCGAATTTCAGTGCCAGTTCTGCCTCCTCGTCGGTGCAGAGTCTTGCCACTGCCCAGTACTCCGGATCGTCCTTCGTGATCTTCTGCAGTCCGAGCTTGATCGGAATACGGTCTGTGATCATCTTTCCAAGTTTTACGATTGGCCCCCGCATCGGTTCATCGACGTTCGCGCACTCCGGGCGAAGCGGATAATGTGGATCGTTCTTTGCTTCCATTTCTTCAGCCTCCTTCGTTGTTCTACACATACTTTCACTTTGTGGTAATACCACGTTTGACATTATTTTATCAGATCCTTTAGAAATGTCTATATTTATTTTGATCATAACGAACTTCCACAAGAGAAATACGGAGTATTTTCTGGTACGACCACACCCCCGGTGTGCCCGGCTTATACGGGGATCGTTTTGTGTTATGGAAATTCCGAAGAAATATCTTATAACACAAAACAAGCCTCCGGAATCCGTCTGGAATCCCGAAGGCTCTGGATCAGCTTATTCAGTTATGCACTCTGCGGTTATGCACTCTACAGTTATGCGCTTTACAGATACGCGCCGTCAAAGGTGACGATCTGTCCGGTCATGTAGCCGGGTGCCGTGGCGATCTGATAGGTGAAAGCCGCGGCTTCTTCGGGAGTTCCCATCCGGCCTGCGGGGATTTCCTCTTCGAACGCCGCCTTTTCCTCTGCGCTGAGGTGTCCGTTCATTTCCGTATCGATGGCGCCAAAGGCAACCGCGTTCACCGAAATACCACTCGGCGCCAGCTCCTTTGCCAATGCCCGTGTGAAGGAATTTACTCCTCCCTTGCTGGCTGAATATGCCACCTCACAGGAGGCTCCCACATTTCCCCAGATCGACGACACATTGATGATCCGCCCGGATTTTCTTCTGACCATACCGGGTACAAACAGATTGCAGGTATTGAAGACAGAAGTGAGGTTTGTATTCATGACTTCCGCCCAGTCCCCCGGTGTCAGATCCGTCATCAGTCCGACCACGGAAATTCCGGCGTTGTTGATGAGGATCTCCGGCTGAACGTTTCTCTCCTCCAGATCGCTGCGTATGCTTTCGATGAAACGGTAATCCGCCACATCGCCGGCATAACAATAAACGTTCGCCCCGTATTTTTCTGTCAGATGATCGGCGTGCACCTTCAGCAGATCCGTGTTTTTCCGGCACACCAGAGCGAGATCCCATCCGTTCTTCGCAAAAACCTCCGCCGTCGCCTTTCCGATTCCCCGCGACGCGCCTGTGATCAAAACCAGATTGTTCATGTATTCCCTCCGTTGTCCGTCTTTTTCGGTTTTCCTCTCACGATTGCTGTTTCTTATACAGATACACGCCAGTCTTCATTTTTTCTGCACGATAACCGTATCTTTGAAAATATCCCACATACCGCTTAAAGGAATCATTGACAAAAATGACATCCGGTTTCTTTTCCGGAAACAATGCGAAATACTGTTCCAACCGGTGAATCGACTGATCATTCACGTTGGAAAGCCATGTGGAATAACTTGCAATTTCTTTCTCCGCCAGCAGATACTTCGTGATATCTCTGGTTAAAATCAGGACCTTTCGAATCTTTTGATCTTCACGAATGACACGCATATCGGTTTCCATGTCCCTGTAAAGCTGCAACCTTCCCGGGATCATCCGGATTCCTCCGCACGGACCGGAATCGCAGACTTCCGTCTGCTCGGATATTCCGCCCTTTTCCCCATAGATGAAATCGTAACGGAACCACCCCAGCGTACATAACTGGATCATCAGCAGAACAAAAACCGCCAGATACACTGCCCGTGGCCGTCTTATTTTGTCCGGCTGACCGGATGGCGTCTGCTTCATCCGCGTATCCTCTGCTTTTTCGGATACGGTCGCCACCAGAATCACCGTGCCGGCGACACACATGACGGTCGATACCGACGAGATCGCATAAAAATTCTGATTCGAAGCCATGTGCATACAAAATGTATAAATAAGTCCGGGAAGCCAGATATAAAAAAAAGGGATCCTGACTTTTGATGAATCACAATGAAGCACACAATACGGCACGATCAAATTCAACGGAAACAGAAAAAAACAGATATATGGATCAAAAAACAAGAACCACAATTCCCATACCATACATGCAATGCAGGTCACGATCAGCCCTGTATAGAACGAAATCTTTTTCTTAACCGACAGCCATAGAACCAGGCCTGCAGCAGCCATACAGAATGGAGCCGCTGCACAACTCCCAACAATCGCGCTGAAATACTTGAACACCACTCTCTTAAAGGACTGCCGCGGATGTTCCGGATCCATCAACATCAGAGACGCCGTCTCCATGATTTTTCCGGGAGTCACTCCCCGTGAGAAAAGAAACAGGCAAAACAGACCGAACAGAATCGCACAGCCTGCACTGGTCCAGATCCAGACTTTTCTCATATAAGCAGATCGCTTCCGAATACTGATCAGAAAGCACACAGTGAACAGAATATACAGGAGCACAAGATACGGACAGCAGAGCACTGCTCCAGCGAACAAGACGCCCGCGATGACATACTGCAGCCGCACCAGTTTTCGAGCGGTTGCGAGCATTACGCAACTGACAAGAAGGAACATAATGCCGCATGTATAATAACTGAGCGCCATAATCCCGAAATGCGTATAGATCAGAAACGTCAGGGAAGCCACTGCGCTTCCGGTCAGAGAAAAGCATTTCAGCCGCAGGAAAAGGAACAGCGCGCAGAGCGCCCATATCATCGTGAACAGATATCGAAAGGAAAGAATAATGCCATCCATACCCGGGTTTAACCACAACCGTATTTTCATCAGCGGGTACAGGATCAACCCTCCAAGTTGAGTCAGATGCCACTCATGCAGCAGCGGAACATCTCCCTTGCAGAATCTGTACGGAATTGTGAGATAGAAAGCTTCATCCCAAAACGAGTATCCAAAACGACACTTCCATAACAAAACCGACAATACAAAAACAAATAGCAGTGAATACACCACTGACACAACGATCTTTTTCTTTCTCACATCCAAAAACACTGAACTCTCCTTTTATCGTTCTTCCGTCCAAATCGTATATATATCATCACCGCTTTTAAAATCATTCCTCATATGTTCTCTCGCTGATGATATATCTCGGTCTCGCCTTTGTTTCTATATACGTTTTTCCGACATACTCTCCGATAATTCCAAGCGACATCAGGATCGCTCCGCCGAAAAAACAGACAACACAAATCAGACTGGCCCAGCCGGATACGGTTTCCCCCTGTATCCAGGTAACCAGCGCCCAGAGAATGGCAACCATACTGAGAAAGGTCACCAGAAAACCAAACGCAGTGATGATACGAATCGGTTTGATCGAAAGGCTGGTGATCCCGTTAAGCGCAAGAGAAATCATTTTTGAGAGCGGATAATGCGATTCACCGGCCATTCGCTCATGACGCTCATAATATACGGATGTACTCGGAAAACCAACCAGGGGAACCATGCCGCGCAGATACAAATTCACCTCATGAAATTTTTCCAGTTCGTCAAGAACCCTGGACGAAATGAGCCTGTAATCCGCATGATTGTAGATCGCCTGAACCCCCATGTTTGTCATTAGTTTATAAAAAGACTCTGCGGTAAACCTTTTAAAAAATGTATCCGTATCCCGCCGGGAACGAACGCCGTACACGACCTCGAATCCACGGTTATACTGTTCGATCATTTCATCCATGGCATTTATGTCGTCCTGACCGTCACAATCTATGGAGATTGTTATATCACAGCGTTTTCTCGCCTCCATCAGTCCCGCAAGCAGCGAACTCTGATGCCCGCGGTTGCAGGATTGTGATATGCCGACATAATGCTCATCCCGCTCAGCCAGTTCACGAATCAGTTCCCATGTAGAATCCTTTGACCCGTCATTGACAAACATAATCCGACTTCTGTCACTGATCCTTCCGTCTGAGATCAGCTTCTTTAGTTTATCCAGAAAACGCGGCGCAGTGATCGGCAGAACCTTCTCTTCATTATAACAGGGGATCACAACATATAATATAGAACCCATTTTTCTATTGCCCTTCCCACTCATTTTTATACATATGTACATCTTTTCGATCTTATCATAACACTTCATGCAATATCAATCATTCATATCCGGTAATACTTATTTTCGCGCATTTCAAAGAAACGTTCCGTGTCATACAAAATCAGAGATATTTCCTCCCCATATGATCCATCAAGTCTTTAGCCATCAAAATCTATCCGTTTTCGTCCTCATAAAGGAATGATGCTATGACGCAAAAGAGGCCACAAAAAATGATTCCTCATTTCTCGTGACCTCGCTCATTTTCACTTCCGGAGAATTTTATAGATCCTCCGGCACAATCTCAGGTTCGATAATCGCTCTTATCTCAATTTGAAATGCCCCACTTCGTCGCTGAGGCTCTTTGCCATCTTCGTCATCTCTTCGCTGGATGCCGCGCTCTCCTGTGCTGTCGCCGCATTCGTCTGAACGACCGAGGAAATCTGATCGATTCCTCTTGCGATCGTCTTGATTCCATCTGCCTCTTCCTCGGACGCCTCGGAAATCTTGCTTACGATTTCTGTGATCTGCTTTGCTCCATGAGAGACGGATTCGATCGACTCGGCCGTCTGCGCGGTGATCTCGCCGCCCTTCTGTACGGCGTCGATGGTCTGCTCGATCAGGCGTGCCGTATCCTTCGCAGCCTCCTGGGATTTCTTGGCAAGATTACCGACTTCGTCTGCCACTACCGCAAAGCCCTTGCCGGCCTGTCCCGCGCGCGCCGCCTCGATGGCAGCGTTGAGAGAAAGGATGTTGGTCTGGAACGCGATGTCGTCGATGGTCTTGATGATCTTGGAAATCTCATTCGACCGCTCGACAATCTCCTCCATCGCCCTGGACATCTCATCCATCTTGTCGTTACTGATCTTCATGTCCTTGCTGACATTGGTAGAGAAATCCAGTGCCTGTCTGGACATATTCGCGGTATCGTTGACTTTTACAGAGATATCGTTCATTGTATCCGACAGTTTCTCGATCGAAGACGCCTGCTCGGTGGCTCCCTGTGCCAGCGCCTGCGCACCGGAGGAAACCTGATCCGCGACTCTGTTTACATTGTCTGCCGCCCCGTTGATCTCTCCCATCGTAGCGTTGAGTTTTGACAGGAGCATATCCATATTGGTCTTCAGCTTTGCAAACTGTCCGACGTATTCCCTCTGAAGCTGGATGTCCAGTTTTCCCTCCGAAATCTCACTCAGAGCTTCCGCGATCTCATCGATGTACGCCTGATAATTCTTCAGCTGAATGATCGTCTCCCCGAAGGCACTTCCCAGAATTCCTACCTCATTCTTTGCTTTCACGTCCAGATCGAGGTCGAAGTCTCCCCTGGCAATTCTCGTTGCCGCATGCGTAATCCCCTTGATCGGCTTCACAAGAACCGTTCCAAAACAAATGGAGACACAAATGATAATTCCAAATCCAACGAGGATGAAAATCAGAAGGTTCCGAATCGTCGAGTAGATCGCCCGGTTCGCCTCATTGACGTATTCGGCTGCCGCCTCGTCCAGATCGTCGATCCAGACGCCGGTTCCGATCACCCACTCATAGGGTTCATACGCACAGGTATAATTCTTCTTCGGGAGAGGTTCCGTCTCATTCGGTTTCGCGAATTTGAGGTCTGTAAAGCCTCCGCCCTCCTGCCTTCCGTTCCTGATCATCTCCTGAATGAAATAATTGCCGTCCGGATCCACGGAATCCCATCGGGACTGCCCTTCCGTGTCTCTTCCCAGAAGAACGACGTTTACGCCCTCGTAGGTGTCGATCCAGAAATATCCACTGCCGTCGTCATATCTCAGTTCCCGCACGATGTCGGCGGCCAGCTTCTTCGCTTCTTTCTCGGTATACTCGCCGCTCAGCTCTCTCTGGTGAATCTGGTCGATCATACCGATCGCGATTTCCGTCTCCTGTTTCAGTTTCGCCATAACGTCTTCTTCCAGCCTGGTGCGGTACGCAGCGACCTGTCTGTTGTTGTTCTTTGCCGTACCCCAGATCGAGAAAAGCGCTGTTCCGAAGGCCGTCAACAGAGCAGTTGCAAGAAGCATTGCCACAATTGTGAATCTCAATGAATGAATCCCTAGTTTCCATCGCTTCTGTTCCATAGATTTTTCCTTTCAGTGAATTGTTTATATGCAATTACTTTTAATGCAACTCTATGCCAAAATAATAAATGTCCAAATATATTTTCGTCACATTGCAGTACTCTCATAACAATAAACTGAAAAGATACGTGATGGATAAAATTAATCCATATTTTTCAAGGCATCACTCTTTTTGATCTTACGGATCTTCAGAAGCTGCATGACGGCAACTGCCGCGTAGCTGACGATTCCGAGAAGTACCATCTTCACATAGCAGTCACTGCTGATACAGTAGGGCAGATAACCGCTCATCCGCTGATAGAGATAGTACCTGAAGATCAGCCTGAGGAGCCAGTCCACGACCGGAACCGCCAGAAGCAGTGAAGCCACAACCACAATCGTCGTGGATACGATGTAGAGTCCCCCGATTTCCCCGGCGGAAAACCCAAGGATCTTCGCCATGGAAATGCTGACGGCGTTTCGCTCGATGATCTGTTTGGCAAGAAGATATACCATCAGAACAAACATGATGATGCCGAACCACTCCACCGGGCCCATCAGATCCGCGAAGGACTGCCAGAGCTGATCGGCATAGGCGCTGAATGTGGTGCTGTCGAGAACCATGTAAATGTTTGACTCCGTGAGACTCCTCAGCTTTTCGTCCGCAAAATACCCGCTGTAATCCTCCGGTTCTCTTTCAAAGATCTCATTGAATTCATCCAGGTTCAGGAAGACCGCCAGCGTCGCTTCATACGGATATTCCCCTGCGACTGTAAAGGTATACGTCCTGTCCGCGTACTTGTCGTAGAGATCCACCGGATCTCCGTCCTTCAGACGGTACTTTTCCATGTAGCCGTTCGATACAAGAATTTTCCCCTGGGGAATCTCTTTTTTCACATAACGGCTGTCGTCCACGATTCCGTAGACCGAGATTTCATCCGTTTTGTAGTCGGCCTTTTGCGTCTCAAGGCTTGTCATCGCGAAACGCTCCGCCGAAGCTTCTTCCGCCTCCTCCGGCATTTTCAGCACGTACTGATACTGGCTGATGCTTGTGTCACGGATTCTTTTGGACACTTCCGTGAGAAGCGGCTGAAACATCAGGCCGAAGATGATGATGGAACCGGCCATGATGATGCCGACCGCCATGGTGATATAGTTCGGAAGATTCTGGAGGATAATCCGAAGACGGAACCTCGCGGTAAAGGGTATGCGGTAAGGGAGCCTGAGCGCGCGCATTTTTCCCTTCGCGGATATCTCTCTTCGCAAAAACTGAAGCGGCCCGATCCGCAGTTTTCGAATCAGAATGCATACATTGATGGCAATCATGATCGCGGTCGGAATCAGCGTCGTCTTCAGAAAAGCTTCCTTGTTCCAGAACGTCTCCACCTCGCCGAGAGAATACATGGATCGGTAGATCTTCATCATCAAATCGCGCATGGTCGTATATCCCAGCGCATTTCCAACGACCATTCCGGCAAGGAAGGCGAAAAGCGGCAGGATGAGATAATGTCTCACCAACTCACCTCTTGTGTACCCGGACGCCCGCAGCGTGCCGATCACCGACGCTTCCTTTGAGAGTGTGTTCAGTGTGGTGACTGCCACAATAAAAGCGAGCACGGCGACAACGATGTAAAGGAAAGCCTCCATCGAGGCGCCGTCGCCGCTCATGTCTTCACCGGCGAAATTGATGGCTTTGTTTTCATAATCCGGCAGATAGTCCGTCATCTCAACCGGGGTCAGCCCCTCCTCACCCTGTGCGGTCCGCTGCGTGATGTCTGTGTTTACAGAGATGAGTTCCTCACGGAAGGCGTCGAGAAGTTTTTCGGCAGCTTCTTTCTTCTCCCTGTCCGTGACCGGAGCCTCTTTGTACCTCCATGCATAGCCGAACGTCACATGATCGGAAGAAAAATCATCGAAGCCATCCGGAGCCATCACGCCGACGCCGAAATTCTCCATATCAAACATAAGATCCGCGTTGTCTTTGAACAGGGAGCTGTAATTCGGCAGTGCCACAAAACCGGTGACGGTAAGTTCCCGGCCGTTCAGCGTTATTCTCTCTCCGACCTTCATTTCCGCATTGGAATAATGAAGATTGTCGAGGGCCACCTCACCTGTCGTTTCCGGAAGCCTTCCCTGTGTCAACCACGGTTTATTGACCTCACTGCCGAGGCGGTACATGCGGAAGGTTTCTTTCCCGCGGCGCTCCTCGAAAAACGCAGTCTCAAAGAGCTCCACCTTTGCCTTCTTCTCCACGGCCTTCAGAAGCCCGTCTTCCGGTTTGACATTGAAAGCCAGATGCCCGTTCTCCACCCGGTTTTCCACCATATTTTTTTCATAGGCCTTTGCGACGCCGGCGTTCGCAACCAGAAAACTGGAGACGACAGACACAACCATTACAATGAAGAGAAAAATGACAAGGTATTTTCCGAAATCAGATTTCAGCTCACGCAGAAATCTGCGATTCATGGGATTTTTCATGGTCTCCTCCTGAACGAAATGCGTACAACATCTGTAAGCAGACTCCTCTTTGCATTTTTCTTAATCCAGTCGAAAAAACTCACCGATTTTGACACTTCGCTCTCTCATCTCCCGAGTTCTCATCTGACCGTTGAGCCTGCTGTTTATCTTTCATCGTTATACCACTTTACCACTCAAGTTCGGATACCGGCGTGCGCCTCTCATTGGTGTAACTGTGATGGACGCGGCCGTCTCTGAGCCGGACGACGCGGTCGGCCATATTTTTCAACGCGTCGTTGTGTGTGACCATGATGATTGTATTTCCGTATTCCCGGTTAATCCGCTCCAAAAGAGACAGAATCTCTTTGGATGTGCTGTAATCCAGCGCGCCGGTCGGCTCATCGCAGAGAAGAATGTCCGGATTTTTTATGACTGCGCGGCCGATGGCCGTCCGCTGCTGCTGCCCTCCGGACAACTGATTCGGCAGTTTGTCCCGGTGGTCATAGAGACCAAGCGTTTTCAGAAGTTCATCCACCTCAAGGGGCTTTTGACTTAAGTATGCGCCGACTTCCACGTTCTCACGAACCGTGAGGTTCGGAATCAGATTGTACAGCTGAAAGACATAGCCCAGGTGATTCCGGCGGTACTGCGTCAGCCGCTTCTCATTCATCTCCCCGGTCTTTTCCCCATCAATCATCACATATCCTTCATCGGCCTCGTCAATCCCGCCGATGATATTGAGCAGTGTCGACTTTCCGCTGCCGGAGGGTCCGAGAAGAACACAAAATTCGCCTTTTTCAATATCCAGGTCAACTCCGGTCAGCACGGTCGCTTTCGCCTCGCCCTCCCCGTAGTGTTTCTTTACGTTCCTTATTTGCACAAAACTCATGGTCAAGTCTCCTTTCGCAGCATGCGTCTGCGGCGCGCCTACGCATGACATGTCTTGACGTCTGAAATTGTATTCGTTATGATGACTAATAAACACATTTTTAACTGTGTTCTCTATTTTATATCATTTTATCAAACAATTTATGGCATTTATATCTCCATTGTTAGCAATTCAAGGCACCTAAGTATCATTTTTAGCAAAATACACGTGAAAAGGGGTTTCCGGTGATGTCCAAGTATTCCACTAACCTGAAAACAGTTTTTGCTTTATTTCTGATCGTCTGCAGTATTGTTATCATCTTTTTTCTTCCATCGAATAATCCCTTCGACATCGGCAATACGTATACGGACTCCTCTGTTTATACTTACATAGGCCATGTGATGAAGGATGGTGGTATGCCTTACCTCGATGCCTTCGATCACAAGGGGCCCGTACTCTATCTGATCGAGCTGCTCGGGCTCACAATTCACAGAAATATCGGCATATGGTTCCTGGAAATACTCTCGCTGGCCATCGGGCTGTTTTACACGTATCGATGCGCCCGACTCTACGGATGCGGACGTGTATCCTCCTGCGTAACCGTTTTTGTGACGACGCTGTCCTTAGCTTCTTTTTTCTTTGACGGTGGAAACATCGAGGAGGAATATGCCTTTCCTCTGCTGATGATATCCCTGTTCTGTTTCCTGAAGTATTTCCTGACAGACAGAATATCGCGCGTGGAATTAACAGCCTGCGGAGCGGCCTTCGCGGCGGTCTGTCTGATCCGTGTAAATATGGCAGGTCTCTGGTTCATCCTTTGTCTCGGGGTGATCGTCGACTGCGTGAAACAGCGCAAAGCGAACAAACTGCCAAAGCTGATCCTATATTTTCTGCTGGGAACCGTTGTCGTCAGCCTCCCGGTTCTTGTCTGGCTGATTCGAAATCATGCTTTCTTTGCGTTTGTTGAAGATTACCTGAAGTTCAACTTCGCCTATTCCACCGGGCACGGCAGTATTCGGATTTTCCAGTCCATGAATGGTTTCCTGAAGGATACCCCGGTGCTGATCGGTATCCCGGTTACAACCTGGTTCTGTCTCCGGGAAAGAAAGCTGACGGACATCCTCTGCCTGATCTGCTATCCGGTTTCACTCCTGCTGCTCTGCCTGTCCGGGCATTATTTCTTCCATTACGGCCTGCTGCTCTGCCCGCTGTTTGCATGGACAACGGCTCGGGCACTGTCCTTCGTCGAACAAAACCGGACAGTACAAAAAAGGAAATGGACCTACGCATTGACCCTTTCGCTTGCCGTCTGTATGCTGTTTAACTCTACCTTTCTCTCCATCGCGGGCTACATCGCCGATCCGATCCGAGACGTAGAAAAACAGCCGATGGTGAAAACTATCGTAAACGAAGTGACGGCAAACACCGAAGATGATGATGCGATCTCTGTCATGGGCAACTGCAATATTATCTACCTGCTTTCCGGCCGGTCATCTGTATCCAAATACTCGTATCAGGATCCGATTGCCGCGGTAAGTCCGGAGATTTTAAACGAATATCTCATGGACCTTCAGAGCCTGAAAGCAAAAATGCTCATTGTTGACAGTACCTGCTCCTTCTACGATTCCGTAAAGAACGAAATAAAAAAAGTGACGGATAAAAACTACCGCCTTCTCGATCGCGTGGAACAAATGGAGGTGTATGTGCGGAAATAATTCCCAGTTTTCTCAGAATCACACACAGGAGCGATATCATGAGCTATGCCGATCAGGTCAAACATACAAATGAACAGAAACTGGAAGCTCTGCTGAAGACCCTGCCGTCCTGCTGCAGAATCTACCTGTCTTCCCTCACGGAGGAAAAAGCCAGCAATACGATTCTCGCCTACGCCAGAGACCTGCAGGTCTACTTCGAGTACATCACCCGGGAAATCCCCCGGTTTTCGGATCGTCCGGCTTCTGCTCTCTCCACCGGTGAGGTGGGCTCCATCACGGATCCGGAGGCAGCCGGCTTTGTCCTCTTCCTTCGCTCCTACAAAAACAAAGACGGCATCCGTCGCACGAACAGTTCTGCGGGTGCAAAGAGGAAGATCGGCACCGTGAAAAACTTCTACCGTTTCTTCTGCAAATCGGAAGTCTTCGACTGCAACCCGATGGACGTCGTTGCCACACCGAAGGTCACGGGGCCGGAGGGGACACGCCTCGATGTCAGCGAAGCAGCTCTCCTCATGGACAATGTCGAGTTCGGCAACAACCTGCGCGGCAGGCAGAAGAAATTCCATATCCGGGAAAAGAACAGAGATCTGGCGCTGGTCTACCTCATGCTCTCCACCGGCATCCGGGTCTCCGAATGTGTCGCGCTGGATATCGACGACATCGACACCGACGAGCGCTGTCTTCTCCTTCACAAGGAGGGGACAACAGCAGCGAAGATCTATTACTCCGACGAGTGTAACGCCTATCTGATGGGATAACTGGATGAGCGGCTTCGCTCACCGGCCGCCGATCCGAAGGACCGGGCATTCTTTCTGTCGAGAAACGGAGCGAGACTCAGTGCCCGTTCCATTCAGAAACTTGTAAAGAAATATACGTCGGCGATCACTGAAAAAAACGTGCACCCGCATGTCCTTCGGAAGACCTACGGCAAAAGCAGCTTCGAAAAATCTGATGAGATAACGAAAGAGGGGAACAGCTGATGCAGATCCTGATTGTAAACGATGACGGAATTGAATATGAAGGTATCCACATTCTGGCGGAACTCGCCAAAGATTTCGGCACTGTGACGGTTGTCGCTCCCATGAAACAGTGCAGCGCCATGTCGCACCGGGTAAGTATCGACCGGGATCAGTGTATCCGCAAGTGCAGCTTTCCGGTCGAGGGCTGCGAGGCCTATGCCTTCGACGGTACACCGGCGGACTGCGTCAAGGCGGCCATCGGCTTCCTCCATCTGAAACCGGACTATGTCTTTTCCGGCATCAATGACGGCATCAACGCAGGCTTTGATATCGCTTACTCCGGAACCATCGGCGCCGCCATGGAGGCTCTCATGCTGGGCATTCCGGCCATTGCTTATTCCCGGCTGCGAAGAGGGGACGCAGATTACGGCACCGTTCGCGCCTGCTTTCATGACATCACCGCCGGCCTCCTGAAGGAAGAACCCCCGGGGGATTCCGTCCGGAATATCAACTTCCCGAACTGCCCGGCCGACCAGTGCCGGGGGGTTCTCTATGACCGCCGCATCGCGCCGCAGCTCGTCATCCCGGATACCTACCATCTCATTTCACAGACCGGAGATGACACCGTCGTGAAACTGTCCGGCCATATGCTCGATGCCTCCGCCTTTGCCGAGGGTACAGACCTTCGGGCAGTCCTCGACAACTACGTGTCCGTAGGAGATGTCCGCTGCCCGGTGCTGTAAGTCGCGCACTCCGTCGTCCGAATTTAAGTTTCGCCCCCGCGGAGACTACGCCGAAGCTTTCCGCTGCGTGCTATTCGGGCATGCAGGCAAGTATTTGGTCGAGTGATTTAAGAACAGCTATACAGGGCTCGAAATTTGCGTCGACGAAACTGACAAGGCTCCTGTGCAAATTCCTGCACATCCTCGCGGATCATTTCTGTTATCACAGATAACGAAAGGTCAACTTGACGCCTGCGTCCATTGTCTGCGACGCGACGGTTACCGACTCACCCTTCTCTATGGTAATTCTCTTCAGCGGTTCGGCATTAAGATTGATCCCGTCGCCATCTTTCTCCACAAATGCGCCTTCCTTAATCTCCAGAGTGATCCTCTTCGAATTTGCGGAATAGACACGGAACGTGCCAAAAGAATCCTCGTAAACGATTTCTCTTCTTCTCAGATCCGTGTGCTTCTTTAATCCCTCGTCTCCGCTTCCCATGTCGTTCCAGTAATCATATCCGATGTTCAGCTGACGACCGGTGGTATCTTCGTCCGGGAGATCACAGCCCCACAGGCATACAACAAGCACAAGAACTGTAAGAAGTACTATGATAAATCTGTTTCGTTTCATTTTGTGTTTAAGCCCTTTCCATCTACGGCCTCCATTTTTTCTACCCGAAAGCAGTTGTTTCAACGCAATTTCACGTATTGCCCCGAGAGACATAGCGCGTAGCGTTTTTCTCAGTCGGAGATAGTAGCTCCAACCGAGGCGAGGTTGTTATATCACTCAGGGATTCTCTTCCACGTGTTCCTCCGAAGACGCATCATTGTCGTACCAGCTCTGCTCCTCTCCGAAGCCCTCGGTGCTCTCTTTGGAAAACAACACGCGAACCGTCTCAAAGATAATCTGGATATCCAGAAGAACCGAGTAGTTGACGATATAGATGATATCCATCTTCAGCTTGTCGAGAGCGGAGGTGTTGTACTTGCCGTAAACCTGCGCGTAGCCGGTCAGCCCTCCCTTCACTTTTTCCCGGAAACAGAATTCCGGAATATCCTTCGTATATTTCTCAATGTGCTCAATCCGCTCCGGTCTGGGTCCGACGATACTCATATCTCCCTTCAGAATATTGATGAGCTGCGGAAGCTCATCAATCCGAAACTTTCGAATAAAGCGCCCGACCTTTGTAATACGCGGATCCTCGTCTTCGGCCGGATGAACCTCTCCGTCCTTGTCCGCGTCTTCGATCATACTGCGGAACTTCAGAATCGAGAATACTTTTCCGCCAATGGTACAGCGCTCCTGACGGAAAAACACACTGCCGCCATCTTCCATCCTGATCGCGATCGCCACTGCCGCGAAAAGCGGCGAGAGCAGGAGAATTGCCAGTGCGGAAAGAAGAACATCGAAAAACCTCTTCCACATTCTCTCCCAGAAATTCATCGGCAGGTTTCTTCTATAATAGAGTGGAGAATCAAACTGGTTGAGCTCCCCGGAAGATTTAACCAGAATATCCGAGATTTTCGGAACGAAGTAAACTCTCTTGTTCATGGCAAAACAAAGCTTCAGTATTGTTTTTTCTTCTTCCGCGGGCAGATCATTGATCAGAACCGCGTCGTATTCCAGCATCTCGCTGATCAGCTCATCCTCCGGCACACTGGAACGGATGCTTGCGGCGACATGATACTTGTACTGCATGCTGTTCAGCTTATGCGGAAGCACCTTCGCGTATCCCTCGTGCTTGTCATAGACTTCCAGCAGCCGGAAGGGCGGGAACATTTTCCGATAGACATTGACCATGATGTCCGTCACGACCACATCCGCCACCGCCTGCACAATAAAGAGCAGGGCGTACCGCCAGAGAAAATCAAAGAAGAATCGGAACTGTCCAGTGATCGCCATGGACACGAAGATCTCCGCGATGTTCAACAGAAACAGACCCGAAATCTGTGACGCCACGATATTCGCTTTCCGGTAGACACCGATCCGGTATCCACCCAGCCAGTTGAACAGAAGAATACTGATGCCTCCGTAAATCAACACCGCCATGAGAAGGTTGGCCAGTCCGAGCAGGTGTCCGGTCTGGTTGTGCTCCTCAACGAATTCCAGCCATACATAGAAAAACGATGCCGAGAACATCGCTGTCAGAATAATAGCACAGCATGTCCGGAATACATATCTGCTGCTTGACTGTTTCTTGGCACGCCGTGTGTTTAGTTTCTGCAGATCAGCTTTGATCATACCCCACCTCTGTCGTTCGGATCCGGCCGTTCACACATACCATGACGGCCTTCCCGGATTTTCTTATTGCGTACTGTGATTTCCTTCTAATCTGTAATATTTCTAACCTTTACCTTATCATTGATTAATCGTTTTCGCAATGTATTCATATGCGGAACACCGGAGCTTCCCAAACAGACTTCGTTTGGAAAAGATAAATGCTGTTCTTTACACATAAAAAAGAATGTCGCTAGCGACATTCTCGCGCCGAGCGCGGATGCAACGCATCTACATATCGCGCGAGTGCGCATCCTGCGGAGCGTTCTGGTATAGGGATTGCGGAGCAATTTCCTATACCAGAACAAAGTCCGCAAGCGGACCTCGACTCCCCCAGCCCCCCAATCCTCCCGGTGAGCGCAGCGGACGAAAGGCGCGCGAGCAGAATCGCGAAGCGATCTTCCCATCTGCGAGCTGCGCATGTAAGCGGAGCGTTTTGTTTCATGGTAAATTCGGAGGAATTTCCTATTTCAAAAACTCATATACTTTATCCATTGCGTGTTCCTCGCTTTCATTGTGATTTACCTTTTCATTTACTACTTTGATTCTATCGTCATCTACCCCTTTATTGCAAACTGAAACGTGTATGCTTTTTTTAAAAAAGATCCAGCATATTATCCAGATAGACTGCTTCCCTCACATGGATCTGATATTCCGGGCGCACCATGTAATACAGAAAGAATTCAAGCACGAGAGCACTGCCCAGTCCCCGCCCTTCAATCTTGAAGTTTGTGAACCCCATGGGAAGATATGTGTTCCGTATGTCCCCAACAGACAGAAAGCCCGGATTTTCCATGGCTCGCGAGAACCGGTACCCCTCCGCGCCCCCGGGAGAAGAACAGGGAAAGTCCGGACAATCTTCGCCCAGATTCTGCCTGCTTACATTCTCATAGCATGCCTTCCGGTCTTTGCAGCCGAAGGCACAACACTCATTGCAGAGAAATTCTGTTTTTTCCTTGTATTCCGGAGACAGTTTTTCCAGTTGCTCCATCCTTTTATTCAATCGAAAATCGGGAACCACATAAGCAAATTCCTCCCGCTTCAGTTCTTCTTCAAAAGCCGGAAAAGACGTGAGAACTTTCGTGGTAGATGAGACCAGATAGAGCTCCGGATAATTTTCTCTCAGGTACTGAAGCAGAAGTTCTGAGTGTATGATCACCCCGTTCTGCATATCCGCCCCTGAAGAAAAGAGTCTGCATAGTTCATTGCAGCGCTCATCCTTCAGATGTTCCTCCCGAAGAAGAGAGTTACTGAACGTCAGACTGGCAGAAATCCCGTACTCCTTCAAAAGAGCCAGGACTTCCCGGGGATTGTCCTCCCCGCACTCAATCCGGCCGCCTCCCCAGATACAATCCGGCGGGGCTCCGTATACGGAGCCAATGTCACACCACGAGTAGAAGTACTCCGGGTGTGAGCGGTACAGCGGAAGAAAAATCCTGTACAGTTCGTAAAATTCAAACAGGCCGGGCAGATGATAATGTGCGGTCAACGCCTGCACCTCCCTTCGTAGTTTCCAGACTGACTAACGGTATCATTGTACAATTTCTCTGCTATTCAGCACCACCCGGATCCTTGTTCCGAGTCCCTCTCTGGAGAGAACCCGGAAATGTCCCCGGTGTTTGTCCACGATCCATTTGGCAATGGACAGTCCAAGTCCGGTTCCGTTGTAAGACCGGACTTCATCTGAGCGGTAGAACCGCTCAAACATATGCATCACATCCGCTTCTTTCATACCGATTCCCGTATCCTGTACCTGAAGATAAGGATTGCGGTTCTCATCATATCCAAGAGACAGAATGATCTCGTCTTTTTCTTTTGTATACTTGGCCGCGTTGTCTACCAGAATCCGGATGGCCTGTTTAAGCATCGTGGGATCCGCCCAGACTCTGATGGCAGTTTCTATCTGACGGAACCGGTAGATATGATTCTCATCTATCATCAGGGATTCCTCATAAATCTCCTGCATCAATTCATTGAGACTGATCTCTTCCATGGACAGTTTCATCCGTCCCGCGTCTCCCCTCGCAAGAAAGAGAAGCTGCTCCACCAGTATATTCATATGTTCTGCCTCGTGGGAGATTGCTGTCACCGACTCATCCAGAACTTTCTCATCTTCTCTTCCCCATCGTTCCAGCATATTCGCGTACCCTTTGATAACCGCAATCGGCGTCCGGAGCTCATGGGATGCATCGTTGACAAAGCGAGCCTGCTGCTTGTAGGAGTCACGCATGCGAATGATGAGATTGTTCATGGCGCCCTCGATTCCTGCCAGGTCAGAATCTCCAAGATGAAGCGTTCCCTCGTGTTCCGGATCAATTTCCCCGATCGCTTCCTCCAGCCGGTGATATTTCTCCGTATCCGGGAAAGAAAAACGGTTCAACTCATCCGCCTTGAGCGCCAGGTCATTGATGGGCTTCAGAATTTTGCGAATCTTCCGATGCTCACTGTAAGCAGAAAAAACCAGATGCATGAACTGCAAGAAAATCACCGTCACCATAAGTGCTGTGAGCGCAAGAAACGGATAATAACAGACCTCCCGGTAATAGACCTTTTCGAATTTATGATCCGTAAGAACCATGGTCAGGTGTTCCAGTCCACCCTTCCAGGTAAAATAGAACCAGCGCCGGAACGAAATATTTCCGAACTTCGCGTACTCCCTGTCCAGAACAAACCCAAAAACGATCGCGAGAAAAAGCACCAGATCCGCTTTTATATAGAGTCCAACTTTCTCCCAGAGTCCTGACCAGAACAGCGACCTTGTGATGGAGGACATTTTTTTGTTCACAGGCTGACTGCTGTTACCGTCTTTCTGTATTCTCTCTTTGTGATGGTTCCGGGGATCTTCCATCCGGTTCTTTCCCGTTATATTCTGTGTATTCTGGTTCTGAGATGATCCCATCCCTTTACGAGCTCCTTTTCCGTTGTTATCCCTAGACTTCCATGACCGGTTCCCTCTCTGCTTACCTGTCATGCTGCTTTTCTCTTGCTTATTCATCCGTCTCCGATTTGATCACATATCCCACACCGCGAACCGTCTGGATCATCTTCACACCGTAGGCCTCGTCAATCTTACTTCGCAGATATCGCACATACACATCGACGACATTCGTCTCTCCAATGTAATCATAACCGCAGACCTTCTCCAGCAACGTGTCACGACTGAGAACGATGTCCATGTTTGCAAGGAGTGTCTCAAGCATCAGAAACTCACGGTTTGTAAGCGTGACCTCATGTCCGTCGAAGTGAACCGTGTGTCTTTTCTCGTCCAGCCGGAGCTTGTTCCATGTATAGACGCCTTCTTCCTTTTCCTTCTCCACAGCGCCGGATGACGCTCCCCGGTTCCTTGCCTCATAGAGCTTTAAGGCCACACGGATCCTTGCAAGAAGTTCTTCAATGGCGAAAGGTTTTGTGATGTAGTCCACCGCTCCTGCGTCCAGACCGGAGACCTTGTCCATGACAGCATCCCTTGCAGTCAGCAGGATCACCGGCGTCGGATTCATCTCCTGTTCCTTGTTGAGCCTTCTTAGAACCTCCAGTCCATTCAGTCCCGGAAGCATGATATCCAGAAGAATCAGATCGAAGTGGTTCGACAGGGCAAGCTCCAGTGCCTCCCGTCCGTTCTCTGATTTTGTCACCTCATATCCTTCGTGCAGAAGCTCCAGTTCCACATATCTGGCAAGCTTGCTCTCATCTTCCACTATTAAAATATGTGCTCCCATATCGTCTCCCTGTTTTATGGTACATTTTTTTATCTGTGCGGTTGGCTGAACGAAAGTCATCCAATCTACATCAACGTTCGTAAAACCGCGTGGTTCATAAAAAAGAATGTCGCTAGCGACATTCTCGCGCCGAGCGCGGATGCAACGCATCTACATATCGCGCGAGTGCGCATCCTGCGGAGCGTTTTGTCTCATGGGAAATTCTGAGGAATTTCCTATGAGATAAAAAAAATCGTAAATGATCCGAAACACGGAGGAAGAAAAAACACTTTCAGCAGTCTTTCCTTCCTCTTTGTGCTTCGGATCATTATGAACTTATTTCCTTATAAATATATCCGGCTCGTCGGCTCAAAGTCCCTCAACAGAGGATTTGTCTATGTGACAATCATTCCGGCTTGTTGAACTCATCCTTGATGGAATCTGTCACATCAGCCGCTTTGTTCATTACTTTGTTGGCCGGATCCATATTGTTCTCGCCGATGAAATCATAACGGATTCCGAAGAAAAGCGAGATGATCACAACCGGAATCATCACATGCCATGCAGCAAGAGCGATGAGCACCACTCCCCAAAGAGGCATCTTGAAGACTTCCTTCTCCATGCCGGTTTCCTTGTCCTTCTTTGTGACGGAAAGAAAATTGACAGACAGATAACGCCAGCATTTCTTCACGAAGCGTTTAAACTTCACACCGAAGGGCTCTGTTCCGGATGCTTCCTCCGAAGAAGCCACGGTCTTCACCACATCTGTGTATTCCCGCTTCTGTTCATAGCTGGTGGTCACCTGCTCCTGTGCGGGTGCCTTGACTTTTCCCTGCTTCTCAAGAATTACCATGGCATCCAGCAGATCTCCGTTTGCCTCTTTTAAGGCCTCACGTGCCTCTTCGTAAGATACATTTGCTTTTTCTCTTAATCTCTCAACTTTCTCGAACTCATCCATTTTATCTTCCTCATCTTTCTCCTGTTTTTCAGGTCATCATTTTAACTTTTTCTCTTCACGACGCTTCCGATCTGCTCCCCGGGAGCTTATGATCGATCCCCGCCGCTTTGTTTCCCTCAGCTGATGATCTATTTATATCAGTCCAAAATTAATGAATCCTTGGAGAAAGATTAAAATCAGATTAAAGAATTAACTTTTCAGTTTCTGGACATCTCGTAGTATCTCGCATAGGTACCGCCTGCAGTCAGCAGTTCCCCGTGATTTCCCTGCTCAGAGATTTTTCCGTCCTCGATAACATAAATGGAATCCGCGTTCCGGATGGTGGAAAGTCTGTGGGCGATCGTAATAGTCGTCCTTCCTGTGCTCAGTTTCTCCAGACTATCCTGAATGAACTGCTCGCTTTCATTATCCAGGGCAGAGGTGGCCTCGTCGAGAATGAGGATCGGAGGATTCTTCAGAAAAATCCTTGCGATCGATACCCTCTGTTTCTGTCCTCCGGACAGCCTTGTGCCCCGCTCTCCTACGATGGTGTCATATCCCTCCGGAAGAGAATCTATGAACTCTTCAAGATTTGCCCGTTTCGCCGCCTCACGAATCTCAGCTTCTGTGGCATCCGGTTTTCCGAAGGCGATATTCTCCCGGATCGTTCCGTCAAAGAGATATACTTCCTGCTGAACGATTCCGATGTTGCTGCGAAGACTTTCCAACTTCATATCCCGGATATCCTGACCTCCGATGCGGATGCTTCCCCCGGTGACGTCATAAAATCTGGGTATCAGCGAAGTGATTGTTGTTTTTCCTCCGCCGGAAGGTCCGACCAGAGCTATGCTTTTTCCGGAAGGAATGTGCATAGACACATGGTGAAGAACCTTGTCTTCTTTTTCATAGGAAAAACTTACATCATCCAGCGTAATATCTCCCCGGGGATCGATCATTGCCACGGCATCCGGCGCGTCCTTGATCTCAACCGGCGTCTCCACCACTTCCAGGAAACGGCCGAACCCGGACATTCCCTTCTGCAGCATCTCCGTGAGTTCCACGAGAATCTTGATGGGGCTGACAAAAACTCCGATATAGAGGGCGAACATTGCCATATCTTCCACTGTCATCTCGCCCTTCGCGATCAGATACGCTCCTACCACCATCGTCAGCAGATACATCATTCCCTGAAAAAACAGATTCGTACTGTTGAATTTTCCCATGGCATGGTAATTGTCGATTTTGGAGACGAGGAAACCTTCGTTCCCTGCGCGGAATTTTTTTCTCTCCAGATCTTCATTGGCGAAGGCCTGAACGATGCGGATACCGGCCAGGGAGTCCTGCAGAGTTGCATTGATATCGCCGATCTTTCTCCGGTTGTCCACAAAGGTAGCATGCATGCTCCGGTTCTGCCGCAGGGAAAAGAATCCCATCACGAATACCGTGATCAGAAGTACAACTGCCAGCTTCCACTGGATGATGAAGAGAAAAATAAAGGATCCTATGATCTTCACTGCCGAGATAAAGAGGTTCTCGGGGCCGTGATGTGCCAGCTCGGAAATATCAAAAAGATCCGACACAAGTTTACTCATCATCTGACCGGTGTTGTTTTTGTCATAATATGAGAAGGAGAGCCTCTCGTATTTTTCGAAAAGCTCTGCCCTCATGTCTCTCTCCATTCTTGCTCCCATGATATGGCCCTGACAGGAGACATAATACTGGCATAAAGCCTGCAGGATGTAGGCGGCCAGTAGAATTCCTCCGATCAGAGGTATGGTGTGCAGAATTGCATTCCCGTCTTTCGTGAATACCGTGCGGGTCAGCTCTCTTAAGAGCTGCGGATAAGCCAGATCCACCAGACTGATAAAGGCGGCACAGAGCAGATCCAGGAGAAAGACGGCTTTATAGGGACCGTAGTAGGATACAAATTTCTTTAATGTTTTCATTTCTTATCACTTCTTCTTTTTCTTAAGTACCTGTTCCAGAATAGATTTCTTGATTTCCGGATCGAGCTCATTAAAGTCAATATCGAGACCGTTGAGATCGATACTCTCCAGAGTCGTTTCGCGACTGCTCTCCGTATTCTCCGGCTGCAAGTCTTCTGCACGGTGATCTGCCGGATTCACTGCAAGCTCATCCTCTGTATCCAACGGAATCTCCTCCGCGGTTGTCATGAACATATCTTCGCTCATGTCCTCACCCGGATCCTCTTCCATCTGACTTCTGAGAAGCTGACTCTCCAGTTCTTCGAAGTCATACTCTCTCTGGTGGAAGTTCGCATTAAAGGCCGTGGACTCTGCCGGCTCTTTCTTTGCCGCCGCAGCCTGAAGCTGTTCGCGGTAGTTGGCCGGGATCTCCCAGTTTCCGTCGAGCGCAGAAATCATCCAGCCGACTTTGTTTACAATCTTCTTGTCCAGCATGGTGTAATTGAAGAGATATACGACCTTGTCGTAATCATTCTCCGCCTTCGCCAGAAGCTGAACACATTCTGCAGAGGTAAGATGACCATCTGCGTAAGCCATGAGCTTCGACAGTGTATTGTTGTCCACCTTGCTCTCCCGCTCCAGTGCTTTCTTCGAAGGCGCAACGGTTTTCTTCTTTTTCATGAAAAAGTTGACGCCGACCGTTTTTCCGCCCCGGCCTGCAGTAACCGGTTTGAACGTAAACGTAAACTGAACCAGATCGGAATTATCCAGCTCTTTTCTCGCGGGCTCGATGATTCTTCTCCGGAAGTTTGTCCAGTCACTGTAGGGAATGGTACACACCTTGTTGCCGTTCTTGTCGGTCTTCGTGAAATACTTCTCCACGATGTCGTCGTAATCCATACCCTTGTTCAGTGCAGCGCTGATCTTCTTATCATAGATATCCACCAGACCGAGACTGAACTTCAACTCATTCAGGCCATAGTACACCGTCAGCACATCATCATCGCTGAGCATATAGAAATGGGTCATGAGAAGATCGTACAGCGTGAAGGTGTTGTTGCTCTTCATCGCCAGAAGCGTATTCCTCGGAACCAGTGTGTATTTCTTTTCTACCTCAAGAGTATGCTTCTTGACCGCATCGTTGAAATAGATGTTCAGCACACCATTTTTGTACACAACTTTGTCCACGACACCGGTGATCTCAAACTCCTGGTTCTTGTCATCTTTCTTAATGAACATATAATGCTGAATCGCCTGGGCAGAAAGCTCCTTCAGTTTCTGGTAAAGGCTGTTACCGGAATAACCGAGAGCATCCCTGATCTCGCTGGTATTCATGGTGGCAATCAGTTTTCCCTCGCGCATGGTCATCTTCGAAAGTCCAAGGGTCAGCAGCTTCTTCTCCATAAGGGTCGATTTGTACTTCGCCTCCATGAAGCGGTTGCTTCGCTTGAGCATGACGTTGGAATTCGGATTCTTCTTCTTATTCGGTTTATCAATGACTTCCCCTTCAAGATAAGTCACAGAGTTGTCGTCACTGATGAAAGAAACAGCAACGTCTGTTTCTCTGTTTTTCTTCGTCGTCATATTATTACCTCATAGAATCACAGTTAAAAAACCACATTTGTACTGTATTATACCATTTGGCGTACAGATATGGTTACATATTTATTAAATCGAGTACGATTATCTCACGATTTTGTTAGAAATACAAGTGGCAGGGACTTAACTCCGTACATTTATGGTGCCATCTGGTTGGTTTACATCCCGTATTCCCGTTGTTTTCAATGAATGCCGTACATTTTCGGTTACCTGCATCCATGACTCACACACTCTCTGCAGAAACTAATCTAATCCCCGGGCACAGATCACTTAACTCCGTACAAATAGGGTATCATTCTGTACGTCCCGGCTTGCACCCACTTTGTACGGTTCCCCTGATTTGTACGGTTCTTCCGCTTTATCACGCGGATCTTTACGTTTTTTGTCTCTTCTTCTGTATTTTGATCATTGATCCGGAACCAGCTTATCTTAATTCCGTACAAAACCGGTGCGAATCTTCCGATCTTCGTCTGAATTAATCTTCAGATCCTCCTGACTTGAGGTTTTACCGCATCATTCATGCAATCCGGCACCCGGGCAGGTACCTCACGTACGCAAACTCCGTACATTTCAGGTTGCATTCCGGTTGCTTTCCCGGTAATATTTCAGGTTGCGTCATCGGACAAGTCTGTTTTCAAGCACTAATCCCGTACATTTCAGGTAAAAATCCGGCGGACGGATGCTAATTCCGTACATTTCAAGTGCCTGTTCCGTACAAATCCGGTGAATCTGTTCCTCATTCCTTCTGTGTCAGGCTGCAAAAGAACCGTCTTTCCGGAAAATCCCGTAGTTCTCCCTCACTGAAACCCCAAACTCTGTACATTTTGGGTTTCTCATGCGGCGTAGCATCTACGAAACATCCGGATTCTGCGTTTATCGCGATGCAAATCGAACGTTTATCACGGAATCTCCGTACAGATATGGTGCCTATATAAACATTTCAATACAAGATATAGTAATTATCACCGTTTCAACATCGAAACTCCGTACATTTCGGGGTCATACCTCATTATATTAGGAAGAAATTCCGTGAAATACCGTACAAATGGAGTAAAATATGTTCCTGTTTTCGCTCGTAAATCGTTCGAAGCCTGGTTTTCTATGCCCGAAACACTTAATCCCGTACATTTTAGGGTAGTCTTTTCTCTTTAGACCTGTACTTTCTGCCGTTTTATGCTACGCTGAAAGTGGTCAGGCTCTAATTCCGTACAAAATTGGTACTTGATTTTTTTGAAATGCACCCCATCTGTACGGAGTATCTACCCTTCTTGTACGGATCTAGCCCTATACCGCTTCAGTTTCAGGTACCCGATTTGTACGGATCTATTACCTGTATTGTACAGAGATATGCCCCGGTTGATACACTCCTTGCACCATATTTGTACGCACCTCGCACCCGATCTGTACGGTGCAATGATCCTCAATGCCTGTAAATACGGGATTTGTGCGATGACAATAAACAAATAAATCAAATAATGTCGTAGTTAATAATATATATAAACAACAACCGGGGGAAAACCTGACCAGATTTGTACGGAATTATCAGAAACCTTATTTGTACGGAGTTCAAAACAATGTCTAGAACGGTTGGAATTCCAAAGGATGCGTTAAATGATTCTCGCGCCGGTATTATTTCAAATGAAACTAAAAAACTCCCATGTTGTGCGTAACCTATTTTGTACGCAATTAACATGGGAGTAATTCCGGTATTTATGTAATCAGTTGTAAGCCGTGCGTCGTAAAACCGGGTATGGATCTTAATTTATCGTGTTCCGTAAACGATATGAATATGTGGATGAAGGTGACAGTAATGCTTACGTATGTTCTTACGTATGTTCATGGCTCAGCTTTGTTCGCAGATTCTGTTCCACTTCCAGAAGCTGATCACGAAGTGTGCTGATATGCTGAAGGGCATCTGCGATCTCGTCATTTGTTTTTGCGCTCTCCAGGCGTTTCACGAATTTGCTTTCTTCTCTGGAAAGACGGATTCCGTAGGACGTATAGCGAACAGTTGCAGAGGTTTTCTTTTCGGATGTGTCGGCGGTATTTCCTTCCCGGATCTTTTGCACGAGCTCACGGAAATCATCTCTTGTGATGGATGCCTCCGGGTTTTCATCAAGTATCCTTCGAACATCTTTGGCGAGACGACGCTGTTGTACCTCACTGAGCATAACAGCTTTTGAGAGCGCTGATGTGGCGATGATGTTTTCTTCCTCCAGTTTCTGAAGTTCAGGAACAAGTTTTGCCACGGCCTCGATCTTGTAAATTTGGGGAACACTCAGTCCAAGCATGTCGGAGAGCTGGTTGTACTCTTCCTCCCTGGTTTGCGTAAGCTTGAGGGAATTCATGACCTGACGGGCATTCCGGATTTCAACGGACCAGAATCTGGAATTGTGTTTCCGTTTTTTGTTTGCGTAGAAGTGCTGGAAAAATCTTTTCTCCGGATCTTCTGTGTATGGAATCATACGGCAGGGAACGGTTTTCCAGCCCAGTTTTCGAACCGCGGCCAGACGCTGGTGGCCGGAGACGAGCTCAAAACTGCCGTCGTGTTCTTCATATACAAGAAGGGGCTCCAGCAGACCGACTTTTTTGATTTCCTTTGCGTACTCTGCGACATCGTCCATGTCAAAATCGGTGTTTAGTTTGTTCGACTTTATTCGCGTGATATCCAGGTCTTTGATGCCGGAATTCTTTATCTCGGCCTGTGTCTCTTCTTTTTTCTTCAGGATGCTGCTCTTCAGCATAGCCATTTCTTTATTGGCCTGAAACGCAGCTTTAGTTTTTCTGATCTCCGGCATTTACTTCACTCCTATTCTCTTTTTTACATCTGCATACATATTGTAGAGATCCATGGTGACATCGGATTTTCTGTAGGAACAGATGGGTATTTCGTTGTCTTTGGCGTCACCGATTTCCGAACTCTCCCGGATGAAATCACCAAGAATCAGTTCACCGACGTGTTCCTCATAGATGGCTTTCTCATCCCGCTCACGGACGCGGATAGAGTGGTATCGGTTGATGATGATTCCAAGGAATTCGATGGGGCTGCCATTGTTCTGTTCGATCTCGATCTGATTTGCAACGGATACAACAGAGGGGAAAGAGTCTTTTCCCTCTACCGGACAGATGACATAGTCGGCCATGGCATAGAGCTGATTCATCAGACCAAATCTGGTGGGGGCGTCGATGATGACAAGGTCGAAGTCTTCCGTATAAGGAGCCAGCTTTTTCTTTACATGGTTTCGATCTGTGTAGACGAGATCATCCAGGGACGGACCGGAGGGAATGATGGACAGATGGTAGCTCTCATTTCTTACCAGGGTTCTGGATACTACACTTTTGCTGTAGCCGAAATATTTGTACTTTTTAAACTCCGGAGTCTGAAGGTATACGTCCCGGTCATAGACGGTATCCTCCAGAATATCCCGCAGATTCACATAGTTTCCATTCTCGTAATCCTCATCACCGGCGAAAAAATATTTTCCACAGTCGCCCTGATCATCTGCACCGACGAGAAGAACTTTGTAACCTTCGTTTGCGAAGAAGGCAGCCAGATTGACAGAAAGGGTTGTCTTCCCGACACCGCCCTTTTTCGCATGGAACAGAATATTGATTGGCATGCAGACCTCCTATAATTATTACGGTTATAAATTGAATTTTCGTGTTTACGTTTAGTTTAATGCATTTTCTGAGCTGAGTCAATGCAACTGATTATTACGTAATAATTTTATCTATGAAAAAAAGCAGCCGCTTTATCAGCGACTGCCGTGTTCATTGTTTGAAATTCCTGCATAGAAGCTCAAACAACATCTTCCTCATAAGTATCACAAACAAATATTTACATTTCCATATACAATCAAACGGATCATTCCGATGATGATCAGATGAAGCGGATAATAGACGTAGAAAAACCACTTCATAAATATAATCCTTTCGGTTTCGTAGGCTCCTCCCACTGCCCTTGGGCGGTGGGAGGAGCCTTGTAGATTCGTAGCCATTAACCTTGGTTTTCGATGTATTTTTGTATGGTGGCCGATGATACTTCTCCTATACTACAAGCAAAATAGCCATCAGACCAAAAAATTTTCTTCTTCCAATACTGCTTAGACAGGAATTATGACGGCTATATCTATTATCCATAGCAAATCTCTCAAATATATTGCCTTTTACTAATAAAAAGCATAACATGTAATTAATAAAATATCTATGGGGTAAGTTTATGGAACAAATAACAGTTACAGCTAAAATTCAGATATCTGTTGATGCAGGCAGTAAGGCTTTACTTGATGAAACCATGTCTGTCTATTCTGATGCCTGTAACTACGTGTCTGATTATGTATTCCGTACACATGACTTAAAACAGTTCTCCCTAAATAAGGTTCTATATTCCACTCTCCGAGAAAAGTTTGGCTTAAAATCTCAAATGGCTCAGTCTGTGTTTAAGACTGTTATCGCAAGATATAAGACCATTCTTGAAAA